>NZ_JASGBT010000021.1:288683-489832 GCF_030053255.1 Serratia sp. PF-27 | reverse complement strand
TGAGCTACCTCTGGTTGAGAGTTTACTCACTTAGTCCCGTGTCCACTATTGGCGGGTAAGATCAGGGATCCAGAAAAACCCGTTGCGCTATCTCAAAACTGACACGGTGTTTACGCTGGTTGCTGTGATTTTTATCCTGATTCCATTCAAAATAAACATACATTTTTGTAACTACATTTTGATTGTTATTTAATCAAAATACACTCCGCACGACGGGATGTCAAAACCCCCTCATGCATTCAACGCCCGCCTGCTGCCTCGATAAAAGTACCGGTCACGTAAGACGCAGCGTCAGACAGCAGCCAAGCGATCGCCTCCGCCACTTCCTGCGGCTGCCCGCCGCGCTGCATCGGTAAACTGTCCTTCACGCGATCCACTCGGCCGGGCTCGCCGCCGCTGGCGTGCATCTCGGTATAGATGAATCCGGGCCGTACGCCGTTGACGCGGATGCCCTGCGCCGCCACCTCGCGCGATAACCCGATGGTCAGGGTATCGACGGCGCCTTTCGAGGCGGCGTAATCGACGTATTCCCCCGCGGCCCCCAACCGGGACGCGGCGGAAGACACATTGACGATAGCGCCGCCCTGCCCGCCATGACGCTGCGCCATGCGTTTCACCGCCTCGCGGCAACACAGGAAGTAACCGGTGACGTTGGTGCCGAGCACCTGATTGATGCGCTCGGCGGTCAACTGTTCAATGTTCGCCTGCTGGAACAGAATGCCGGCGTTGTTGACCAGCGCGCTGAGCGTGCCCAGCCCGGCATCCAGCGCCCTGAACATCGCCATCACCTGCGCTTCATCGGCCACATCGGCCTGCAGCGCCAGCGCCTTACCGCCCTGCGCCTCGATCTCCGCCACCACTTGGCGCGCCGCATTTTCGTCACGCAGGTAATTCACACCCACCGCATAGCCCTGCCGGGCCAGCAGCAAGGCGGTCGCGCGGCCAATCCCCCGGCTTGCGCCGGTCACCAATGCCACTTTCGTCATACTGTTTTTTCTCTGGTTAGCGATATCAACACAGCGGCCTGCGCGCAGGCGCCCCGTATGCCCGTCAGAGTATAGAACGGCTCCCTAAAAACCGCTTCAAAGCTGAGCCAGGCGGCGCAGCTGCTTTTTAATGCGCGACTTGGCGCAGCCGTAAGCATCCGTCGCCGCCGCCTGATGCACCCGCTGCAAAGCGGAAGCATGATGGCCGCCGTGGCTATGGCTCTGCGCATCGCCGCGAAAAGACAACAGCAACAGAACGAGCAGCGTCGCCACGCCTACATACATCAGCCGCCGCGAGGCGCCCGCGTTCGGGAAACCTTCAGTCTGCATGTTTTGCTCCCCCAGCCATAATTTCGAATGGCAGCAAAATAACTGAAATTCCCCCCCGCTCCCTTAACGCGAGATTAAAGCCAGATTAAGGTTTGCTTAAGAACGCGCAGGCAGAGCGGTTTTCCCCGTTGTCTTCCCGTCAGCGTTATAGTTAGATAAGCGCGACTCAAGGCTCTCAGCGGAAATAACGTGAACATACTGTTGGTGGAAGACGACCTGCAATTAGGCAAGGCGCTGTGCCGCGCATTGGAGCTGGCCGGCTTTAATTTGTGCTGGGTGCGCCTGCTCACCGACGCGGAAAATAAACTTTCACCCGGCGGGTTCGATTTGATGCTGTTGGATCTCACGCTGCCGGACGGCGACGGTTTGCAGAAGCTGATCGCCTGGCGCGCCGCCGGGCAAAATATTCCGATCATCATCCTGACCGCTCGCGACCGCATCGAAAGCTTGGTGAACAGCCTCGACTCCGGCGCGGACGACTTTCTGGCCAAACCCTTTGCGCTGCCCGAACTCATCTCGCGCGTCAAAGCGGTTAACCGGCGCATGGCGGGCTTCGCTTCTCAAACCTGGAGCCTCGGCGCGCTGTATCTCGATCCGGTCAACCATCAGGTCATGCTGGATAACGAACTGCTGATGCTGTCGAAAAAAGAGTATCACCTGCTGCACGAACTGATGCGCTGCGCCGGCACCGTGGTGCGCAAAGCGGTGTTGGAACAGCGGCTGTTCGGCCACGGCGACAGCGTGGAAAGTAACTCGCTGGAAGTGCACATGCATAATTTACGGCGCAAAATCGGTAAAGAAAGAGTGATTACCGTACGCGGCATCGGCTATTTGCTGAAGAAAGAGTAGCGGAATGATCGGTTTCAAATCCTTCTTTATGCGTACCATTATTTTTCAGGTGCTGGCCATTTTATTATTGTGGGGGATCCTCGTCGCCTGGGTGAAATATTGGTATTACCCCGACATGGAGAAATATTTCGATAACCAGCAACGCATCGTCGCTGCAGGCATCGCCAATATTCTCGACGAAACCGGCACTGACAATATCGATTACCGCGGCATCATCAAGACCATTGAAGGCATGTACATTGATTCCATCAATAACGGCATGCAGGATGAAATCGACTATCACCCGCTGTTTGTGGTTTACGATCGGGACAGCCGGGTGCTTTACAGTTCGCAAACGCAGGGAGAACCGCTGCGCCTGCCGCCTTCGGTGCTGTCCGGCTCCGTCAATTACGCCGGTGCCAACTGGCATCTCGCCGGCAGCTGGAGCGAAAAGCACCAGTACCGGGTGATCGTCGGCGAATCGTTCAACGATCGCACCACGCTGTTCGGCAACCCGGCGGAGAGCACCGCCGTACCGCTGCTGGGCATTCTGGCAGCCATCATCGTTACCTTGCTGTTTACCGCCTATTTCAGCCTGCGGCCGCTGCGCCAGATCGCCCGCACCATCTCCGATCGCCAGCCTGGCAACCTGTCGCCGATCAACGTCAGCGAGCAGTATCAGGAAATCCGGCCGGTGGTGGTGGAGGTCAACAAGCTGATGGCGCGCATCGACGCCGCCAATCAGCGCGAGAAGCGCTTTATGGCCGATGCGGCGCACGAGCTGCGCACGCCGATCGCCGCCGTGCTGGCACAGCTGCACCTGCTGACCCAGGTCGGCGAGCAGCAGGAGCGCCGGGAGATCATCGGCGACATGCAGCAAGGGCTAGATCGCGCGGCATCGCTGTCGCGCCAGCTGATCAACCTGGCCAAGCTGGAGGCGGAAGATTTTCCACTGAAAATTGAGGCGGTGGACATCTACGCAGAGATCGGCAAATGCATCGCGCAGCACGTCCCCTATGCGCTGGAAAAGGATGTGGAACTCTCGCTCGACGGCAGCGAGGACGTGGTGGTGAGTACCGATCGCCATGCGCTGATCGCCATCTTCACCAACCTGCTGGACAATGCGCTCAAGTACGCGCCCCCCGGCAGCCGTATCGAAGCCAATATCCGCTCGCTGGCGCCGCTCGGCTGCTATATTACGTTGCGCGACAACGGCCCGGGGGTGAGCGAAGAACACCGTTCCCGCCTGTTTGAGCGCTTTTACCGCGTGCCCGGTACGCAGCAAACCGGCAGCGGGCTCGGCTTGGCCATCGCCCGAAACCTGGCCGACAAAATCGGCGCGCAGCTGCGCGTCACCGAAGGCCTTGACGATCGCGGCATCGGCTTCATCATCGATTTGCCGGAAAGTTATCGGCCGCAGACTGAGAGGGAACAACGACCATGATCGCCCCTGTTCTGCTGCAACGGCAGCAACTCGACCGGCTATGGGATATCGACCGCAGCGAAATTATCGACACTCTGTATCGCCTGCACGACGGCAAGCTGCAAGCCTACCCGGACTACTACGACGTGCGCGGCTGGGATCCGCACGATCGGGAAACCTATACGCCGATCCACGAAGCCTGCTTCGATCGCGGCGGCGCGTTCTTCGCGCTGTTCGAAGGCGAGGAGATCGTGGCGGCGGCGGCGCTGGACACCGAACCGCGCGGCCCACAGCGGGATCTGCGCCAACTGCTGTTCTTTTACGTCAGCGCGCACAAACGCGGCCAGGGGTTAGGCAAGCAGCTGTTCCAGCTCTGCCTGCGTCAGGCGGCGCAAGACGGCGCCGCCGGGCTGTATGTCTCCTCCATTCCCAACAAAAGCACCGTAGACTTCTATCTGGCGCAGGGTTGCCGGCTCATCGAACAACCGGATACCGAATTGTTCGCCCGTGAGCCGGAAGACATTCATCTGGTCTGCCCGTGCCGCTAGCGGCCGGGGTTAACGGGCGATGCGCATCACCGAACGCACGTCGCTTTTCTTGTTCAGATCCCACACCTCGGCGATCTCCGCCAACGCGTGCTCCTGCGTCTCGATAGTGAGCGCTCCGGTCGCCGCCAGCGCCAAAATCTCGGCCGCGTAGCGCTGCATCTCCGGGATCGGCGGGAAGTTGCCGGTGCCGCTGCCGAGGATCTGCAGCTGGTTGCTGCGCAGCACCGCCGCCGGCAGCCGGATGTCCGGCGCGGCCATCGAACCGACGTTGACCAGGCGAATGCCGCGTCCGCCGGCGTAAGACGAGAGATCGTGATTATTGAGCGTTGCGAGCAGCGCTTCGGTCGCCGGCCCCCAGATGTAATCGACGATCACCTGATAACCGCCCGGCCCCGCCGCTGCCGCGAAGGCCTGCGTCAGCGCCTCGCCGTGCAGGCTCAGATCCACCGTGGCATCCACGCCCAATGCCTCCAGCACGCTCAGCCGACGGCCGGCGGCAACGATACGCCCAGCCCCTGCCTGACGCGCCGCGGCAACCGCCAGTTTGCCTGAGGTGCCGGTGGCACCGATGATCAGCACCGTTTCACCGGGCTGCAGATCCGCTCGCCAGCGCAACGGCAGCCAGGCGGCGAAGGCCGGATTGATCAGCGCTGCCGCCGTGGCGTCATCCACCGCCTCCGGTACCGGCACCGTCCATGACGCGACGCTGCGCTCAGCCATCGCACCGTAAGGACGGCGGAAGGAGGCAAAGTACACCCGTTTTCCGTCCGCCGTACGGCCCACGCCGTCGGTACCGGGCACAATTGGCAATTGCTTCGGGCTGGAATAGTGGGTGCCGGCGACGGTGGCGCGATCCAGCTGTTTGATGCCGGCCGCCAGAACGTCGATCGGCACTTCATTCGCCTGCGCCTGGGGCTCCTCAAAAGTGCCGAAAACCGGGGCTTGCCCCAGCGCTGTTACGATTGCCGCTTGCATGGTGACTCCTTAAATCGTGGGAACGTACAGGAAAGAATAGGCCGCTATAAAATAAAAAGGGACACCGCATGATGCGGTGTCCCCCAAACACAAACTTTGCCGAACGTGTTATTCGTAATCGCTCATCGGCACGCAAGAGCAGAACAGGTTACGGTCGCCGTACACGTCGTCCAGACGCTTAACGCTCGGCCAGTACTTGTTCTCGCGCACGCCGGCCACCGGGAACACCGCCAGCTCGCGGCTGTACGGGTGCTGCCAGTCGTTGACCAGCTCCGCCTGCACGTGCGGCGCATTCACCAGCGGGTTGTCTTCCAGCGGCCATTCGCCTTTGGCGACGCGGTCGATCTCGCTGCGGATTGCCAGCATCGCATCGATAAAGCGATCCAGTTCCACTTTGCTTTCCGACTCGGTCGGCTCGACCATCAGCGTGCCCGCTACCGGGAACGACATGGTCGGCGCGTGGAAGCCGAAGTCGATCAGGCGCTTGGCGATGTCCATTTCGCTGATGCCGGTCTCTTCCTTCAGCGGACGAATATCGAGGATACATTCGTGCGCCACGCGGTGATCGCGGCCGGTATACAGGATCGGATACGCGTCTTTCAGACGAGTTGCGATGTAGTTGGCATTCAGGATCGCCATCTGGCTGGCCTGCTTCAGGCCTTCCGCGCCCATCATGCGGATGTACATCCAGCTGATCGGCAGGATGGAGGCGCTGCCGAACGGCGCCGCGGAGACCGCGCCCTGCTGGGTGGTTACGCCGTCGATCTGCACGACACTGTGGCCCGGTACGAACGGCGCCAGGTGCGCTTTCACGCCGATAGGGCCCATGCCCGGGCCGCCGCCGCCGTGCGGGATGCAGAAGGTTTTATGCAGGTTGAGGTGCGAAACGTCCGCACCGATGTAGCCCGGCGTGGTGATGCCCACCTGGGCGTTCATGTTGGCGCCGTCCAGATATACCTGACCGCCGAACTGATGCACTATCTGGCACACTTCACGGATGGTTTCTTCATACACGCCGTGGGTCGACGGGTAGGTCACCATGATGCAAGAGAGTTCTTCACCTGCCTGCTCCGCCTTGACGCGCAGATCGTGCAGATCGATGTTGCCGTTCTTGTCGCAGGCGACCACCACCACGCTCATGCCCGCCATTTGGGCAGAGGCCGGGTTGGTGCCGTGCGCCGAGCTCGGGATCAGGCAGACGTGGCGGCCCGCTTCGTTGCGGCTTTCGTGGTAGCGACGGATCGCCAGCAGGCCGGCGTATTCGCCCTGCGCGCCGGAGTTCGGCTGCATGCACACCGCGTCATAGCCGGTCAGCTGCACCAGCCACTGAGACAGTTGGCCGATCATCTGTTGGTAACCGGCAGCCTGCTCCGGCGGGCAGAACGGGTGCAGTTCGGAGAATTCAGGCCAGGTGATCGGGATCATTTCCGCCGCAGCGTTCAATTTCATGGTGCAAGAGCCCAGCGGGATCATTGCCTGGTTCAGCGCCAAATCCTTACGCTCCAGACGATGCATGTAACGCATCATCTCGGTTTCGCTGTGATAGCGGTTGAATACCGGGTGGGTCAGGATCGGGTCCTGGCGCAACATGGCGGCCGGGATCGATGCGCTGTTCTTGCTCACCGCCGCGTCCAGCGCGTCGATGTCCTGGCCGTGGTTGTCGCCGGCCAACAGTGCAAACAGCGTTTGCACGTCTTCACGCGAGGTGGCTTCATCCAGCGTGATGCCCACGGCGCCGTGAATGTCGGTACGCAGGTTGATGCCGAAGCTCAGCGCACGTTCCAGCACGGCAGCCTTGTCTTTCACTTCAACGGTCAGGGTGTCGAACCAGGTGTTATGACGCAGCGTCAGGCCGGCCTTCTGCAGCCCGGCGGCCAGAATGTCGGTCAGGCGGTGGATACGCCCGGCGATGCGCTGCAGCCCTTGCGGGCCATGGTACACCGCGTACAGGCTGGCGATGTTGGCCAACAGCACCTGCGAGGTACAGATATTCGAGTTGGCCTTCTCGCGGCGGATATGCTGCTCGCGGGTCTGCATCGCCATACGCAGCGCGGTGTTGCCGGCGGCATCGCGGGAAACGCCGATGATGCGGCCCGGCATCGAACGCTTGAACTCGTCGCGGCAGGCGAAGAAGGCGGCGTGCGGGCCGCCGTAGCCCATCGGCACGCCGAAGCGCTGCGCGGAGCCGAACACCACGTCGGCGCCCTGCTTGCCCGGCGCGGTCAGCAGCACCAGGGCCATGATGTCGGCGGCCACGCTGGTGATGATTTTGCGCGATTTCAATTCGGCCAGCAGCGCGCTGTAGTCGTGCAGCTCGCCGGTGGTGCCCACCTGTTGCAACAGCACGCCGAACACGCCGTCCAGCTCCAGCACTTTTTCCGCTTTATCGACGATGACGTCGAAGCCGAAGGTTTCGGCGCGGGTGCGCACTACGTCCAGCGTCTGCGGATGCACGTCGTCAGCCACGAAGAAGCGGTTGGCATCTTTCAGTTTGCTGGCGCGTTTGGCCAACGCCATCGCTTCGGCGGCGGCGGTCGCTTCATCCAACAGCGACGCGGAAGCCAGATCCAGGCCGGTGAGATCGAGGGTCACGGTCTGGAAGTTCAGCAGCGCTTCCAGGCGGCCCTGCGACACTTCCGGCTGATAAGGGGTATAAGCGGTGTACCAGCCCGGGTTTTCTAGCATGTTGCGCAGGATCACCGGCGGCGTCAGCACGGCGCTGTAGCCCATGCCGATATAGGATTTGTAGCGCTGATTTTGCGAGGCGATCGCCTTCAGCTCAGCCAGCGCCTGGTGTTCGGTCGCCGCGTCGCCGACCGGCGGCGGCCCCGGCAGCTGAATATCCGCCGGCACGATCTGTTGGATCAGCGCGCTGAGCGAGCGAGCGCCCACCGCTGCCAGCAACTCCTGGCGTTGTTCCGCAGAAGAGCCGATGTGGCGTTCGATGAACGCTTCGCTGTGTTCGAGTTGGCTGAGTGTCTGAGTCATTGCTACAAATTCCTGAATGCTTGCGTGATACGGGATATAGCTTGAACGGTAACTAAAACGCCCCGGCCGAGAAGCCTGGGGCGTGGTCACGATTACTCGTCGATCGAGGCCTGATAAGCCGCGGCGTCCAGCAGGTTCGCCAGCTCGCCTTCGTCGGAGGCTTTGATCTGGAACAGGAAGCCGTCACCGTAAGGTTCGCTGTTGGCCAGCTCCGGGGAGCTTTCCAGCTCGCCGTTCACCGCCACGATTTCGCCGCTGATTGGCGCGTAAATGTCCGACGCCGCCTTGACGGATTCCGCCACGGCGCAATCTTCACCGGCGGCGACTGTGCGGCCCAATTCCGGCAGATCGACAAACACCATATCGCCCAGCAGTTCCTGCGCGTGTTCGGTGATGCCTACGGTGTAAACGCCGTTACCTTCTGCACGAACCCACTCGTGGGAGGATGCGTATTTCAATTCTGTTGGCACATTGCTCATCGCCGGTTACTCCTTCGAAGAAATAAAAGAATCAATCAATAAAAAATCAATTTGTCAGCGGCTTGCCGGCGCGAACGAAACCGGGCTTGGTCACTTTGACCGGCATTTCACGGTTGCGGATCTGCACGATAGCCTGCTCGCCGATGCCTGCCGGCACGCGCGCCAGCGCGATGCTGAAGCCCAGCGTCGGAGAGAACGAGCCGCTGGTGATCACGCCTTCGTGGGTTTGCCCCGCCGCGTCGGTGAAACGCACCGGCAGCTCATTACGTAATACGCCTTTTTCCGTCATGATCAAGCCGACCAGTTGCTCGGTGCCCTGCTCGCGCTGTTGCTCCAGCGCTTCGCGGCCGATGAAACGGCGATCTTCCGGCTGCCAGGCGATGGTCCAGCCCATGTTGGCGGCCAGCGGCGAAACGCCTTCATCCATCTCTTGCCCGTAGAGGTTCATGCCCGCTTCCAGACGCAGCGTGTCGCGCGCGCCCAGACCGGCCGGCTTGACGCCCGCGGCCAGCAATTTTTGCCAGAAATCCGCCGCCTGCTCTTTCGGCAGCGCGATCTCATAGCCGGCCTCGCCGGTGTAACCGGTGGTGGCGATGAACAGCTCGCCGGCCTGCACGCCGAAGAATGGCTTCATGCCTTCGACCGCGCTTTTTTGTTCCGGGGTGAACAGGGTGCCGGCACGCTCTTTGGCCTGCGGGCCCTGCACTGCGATCAGCGCCAGATCGTCGCGCACCGTCAGCGCGACGCCATACGGCGCGGCGTGCTCTTCGATCCAGGCCAGGTCTTTGTCGCGGGTGGCGGAGTTCACCACCAGGCGGAAATAGTCTTCAGTGAGGAAATAAACGATCAGGTCGTCGATCACGCCGCCGGAGGCATTCAGCATGCCGGTGTACAGCGCTTTGCCGGGTTGGGTCAGTTTGGCGACGTCGTTCGCCAGCAGGTAGCGCAGGAACTCGCGGGTGCGGGCGCCGTGCAGATCTACAATGGTCATGTGAGACACGTCGAACATGCCGGCATCCTGACGCACCGCGTGGTGCTCATCGAGCTGCGAGCCGTAGTGCAGCGGCATCATCCAGCCGTGAAAGTCTACCATGCGCGCACCGCACGCCACGTGCTGGTCGTACAGTGGGGTTTGCTTTGCCATCTTTTCCCTCTTTCCACTCGTCGCTAGAAGTTAGGGTGCTGCCACGCAATGCGGCGGAGCCTGGCTCGCGGCCCGATCGCCATGGCGCACTGACTGCTCAACACAAATGCTGCGCCGGGACGGGCGGAAACTGCGTGTAACCGCCGTGACGCAAACGATACCTTTCCCTCGAACTTATCATCGAACGACCACATTAACCATAAGTTAAAATAGGCTCATCGCCGTTCCCGGGCGGTAAAATGCCGGGGTAGTGTGCAGAGTTTTTCACTGGAAAAATGCGCCTTAAGGCACAAAATTAACAATTAAAGCGGTAAAACGCCGAAGTTATATAACAAACAGATGGCCGCGCATGGGATCCCGACTTTTGATAACCGAACATGGAATTAGAAAAAGTAATGATAAAAAGCGGCTGAAATTAGATTATTTCAAATGAAGGGTTATATAAGGAAAAGCGATGGAATAAGGCGAGAAGCGCGAGCCCGGTGCGGGCCCGCAGAAGGAAGGGATCAGGCAAGCCACTCGGGCAGATCGTTCAGGCCCATCGCCTGACGCACCAGCTTAGGCTTGACGCCCGGCAGGCTGTCCGCCAGCCGCAGGCCCACGTCGCGCAGCAGCTTTTTGGCCGGGTGGTTGCCGTCAAACAGTTCGCGGAAACCCTGCATGCTGGCCAGCATCACCGCCGCGCCATGTTTGCGGCGGCGCTCATAGCGGCGCAGATAGAGGTGCTGGCCGATATCCTTGCCCTGCCGCTGCAGGCGGCGCAGTTCGGAAATCAGCTCGGCGGCATCCATAAAGCCCAGGTTCACGCCCTGCCCGGCAAGCGGGTGCACGGTATGCGCCGCATCGCCCACCAGCGCCAGGCGGTGCGCGGCGAAGCTGCGCGCATAGCGGCCGGTCAACGGGAACGCCAGCCGTTCGCTTTCCAGGCTGCAAGCCCCCAGGCGCATGTCGAAGGTCATCGCCAGTTCGCGGTTGAATTGCTCCGGTTCCAGCCGTTTGAGCCGTTCGGCTTCTTCCGGCGTCACCGACCAGACGATAGAGCTCAAATGCGGATCGCTGAACGGCAGGAACGCCAGAATGCCGTCGCCGTGGAAAATTTGCCGCGCCGTCGCCTGATGCGGTTCTTCGGTGCGAACGGTGGCCACCAGCGCGTGGTGACGGTAATCCCAGAAGGTGAGCGGGATATCGGCATGCTGGCGCAGCCACGACTGGGCGCCGTCGGCGCCGATCACCAACCGGGCGGTCAGCATGCGCCCGTCCTCCAGCGTGACGAAGGCGTCATTTTCGCCCCATGCTACCTGCTTGAGCGCGGCCGGGGTAATCAGCGTGATGTCCGACAGGCTTTCGGCGCGTTTCCACAGCGCCTGCTGGATCACCGAATTTTCGATGATGTGGCCGAGATGGCTGAAGCCGCACTCGTCGCCGCGGAAAGCAATCTTGCCGAAGCTGTCGCGATCCCACACTTCCATCGCATTGTAGGAGCTGGCGCGCAGCTGGAGAATGTCGTCCCACACGCCGATGTGCTGCAGCAAACGCTCGCTGGCGGCATTGATGGCGGAGACGCGCAGGGCCGGCTGTTCCGACGGCGGCGCCATCTCCGGCTGGCGCTGCTCCAGCACCGCCACGCGCAGCCCGCTGCCCTGCAGGCCGCAGGCCAACGCCAGCCCCACCATACCGCCACCGGCGATAATCACGTCAAATGATTGCATGCTGCTCGATTTCCTTAAATAACGCGCGACGCCTTGCCGCGCCGCGCTTTGGGCGCGTTAAAGCGCCCGACCATGTCTCTAACGTTCCACCCAGCCCAGCGTACGCTTGGCGAAGGCATCGCGTATCGCCGGCAAACGCGCCATCGCCATCAGCCCCAGATTGCGCCCAATCACCAGCGGGCCATAACGGTTGGCGAACAGATGAATCAACCCGTCGGTCACGCCGATCGTCGCCTGTTGATCGTTTTGCCGCCGCTGCTGATAACGGCTCAGCAGTGCGTAACCGCCGGCGTCTTCGCCGCTGTCTGCCGCTTCCGCCAGCGTTTCCGCCAGCGACATCACGTCGCGCAGGCCAAGGTTGAACCCCTGCCCGGCGATAGGATGCAGCGTTTGCGCCGCGTTGCCCACCAGCGCCAGCCGGTGGCTGACATGGCGATCGGCGGTCAGCAGCCCGAGTGGATAACTGTGCCGTTTACCGGCCTTGAGGATACGCCCCAGCCGCCAGCCGAAAGCTTGTTGCAGCTCGGCGATAAAGCGCTCGTCGTCCCAGGCATCCACCTGGGCGCGATCTTCACGCGCATGGCACCACACCAGTGAACTGCGCCCCTGCGACATCGGCAACAGCGCCAGCGGCCCATAGCGGGTAAAGCGCTCAAAGGCGCGCCCCTGCGGATCTTCCGCCGTGGTGACGTTGGCGATGGTGGCGAACTGCGGATAGTCCTCCTGCCGCCACTGCACATTGCAGGCCTGCGCCAGCGCAGAGCGCGAACCGTCGGCCGCCACCAGCAACTGCCCGCGCAGACGCTGGCCGTTGTCCAGCAGCACTTCCGCCCGCTCTGCGGTGCGGATCACGTCCACCACCCGCGCCGGGCAGTGCAGCGTGACACCCGGCGCCTTGGCCAGCAGCGCGAACAGCCGCTGCCCGGCGTCGTGCAGTTCGATCACCTGGCCGAGCGCATCGACCTGATAATCCTGCGCCTGCAGATTGACGAAGCCGGCATGGCCGCGATCGCTGACGTGCACCTGAGTGATCGGTGTGGCGCAGTCGCGCAGCGCCGGCCAAACGCCGATGCGCGCCAGCTGTTGGCAGGTGCCCTGCGCCAATGCGATGGCGCGGGCGTCAAAGCCTGGGTGGTTGCGGTCATCCGGCCGAGTCGCCTCGACCAGATCTACCGCCATTCTTCCCTGAGTAAGCGACGAAATGGCCAGCGCCAGCGTCGCGCCCGCCATACCGCCACCAACGATAATTACGCTCATTTTATGACCTTGCCGCCGCCATCAAAGCCTCGATGGCATCGGCGTCTTTCACCACGGTGGCGGTCAGGTTTTCGTTGCCGTCGGCGGTGATCACGATGTCGTCCTCGATGCGGATGCCGATGCCGCGGTATTCCGCCGGCACGTCCGCATCCGGCGCAATGTACAGCCCCGGCTCCACGGTCAGCACCATGCCCGGCTCCAGCAGCCGATCGCGGCTCGGCGTGCCGTAGTGGCCAACGTCGTGCACATCGAGACCCAGCCAGTGGCTCAGCCCGTGCATGAAGAACTGACGGTGCGCCTGCTCGGCGATCAGCGAGTCGACTTCACCTTTCAATACGCCCAGCTCCACCAGCCCGACCACCATGATGCGCACCACTTCGTCATTGACTTCGCGAATGCTGGTGCCGGGTTTGAACAGTTCCAAAGCGCGCTGCAGCGACGCCAGCACAATGTCGTACACCGCGCGCTGCGGCCGGCTGAACTTGCCGTTGACCGGGAAGGTGCGGGTGATGTCGCCGGCGTACCCCTGGTACTCGCAGCCGGCGTCGATCAGCACCAGATCGCCGTCGCGCATCTGGCTCTCGTTCTCGGTGTAGTGCAGGATACAGCCGTTTTCGCCGCTGCCGACGATGGTGTTGTAAGACGGGTAACGGGCGCCGAGGCGGGTGAATTCATGATGAATTTCCGCTTCCAGCTGGTATTCGAACATGCCCGGGCGGCATTTTTCCATCGCGCGGGTATGCGCCAACGCGCTGATCTCACCGGCGCGGCGCATCACCGCCAGCTCTTCCGGCGACTTGAACAGCCGCATGTCATGCAGCCACGGCCGCCAGTCGGTAACGGTGGCCGGCGCCTGCAGGCTCTGGCGGAACCCCTTGCGCAGCTTGTCCAGCGCGCCGAACAGGATCTGATCGGCATAGGCGTATTCGCCCTGCGCGTGGTAGACCACGTCCAGGCCGTTGAGCAGCAGGTGCAGCTGGTCATTGATTTCATCGAACGGCAGCGCGCGATCCACGCCCAGCTTCGCCGGCGCGGCGTCTTGCCCCAGGCGGCGGCCAAACCAGATTTCCGCCGTCAGATCGCGCACCCGGTTGAACAACACGCTGTGGTTGTGCGTTTCGTCGCTTTTAATCAGCACCAGCACCGCTTCCGGCTCATTGAAGCCGGTCAGGTACCAAAAGTCGCTGTTCTGCCGATAGGGATAGTCTGAATCTGCACTGCGCGTCGTTTCCGGCGCAGAGAAAATAACCGCCGCGCTGGCCGGCGCCATTTTCGCCAACAGCGCCTGGCGGCGGTTGTTGAATTCCTGCTGAGTCATTACCTTCTCCTGAAATCATGCCATCCGCACCGCCGGCGGAGGGGCGATAGAACGTTTAGTGCAGCGTCGGTTTGATATTTTCCGGCGCCGTCGGTTTTTGACGGGTGAATTCGCCGTGGCACATGATGGCGGCAACCCGCACATACTCCGCTACTTCTTCCAACGACTGTTCCAATTCTTCCTGATCTTCGTCTTCGTCGTAGCCCAGCTGCGCGATGTTGCGCAGATCGTCGATCGCTTCACCGACCTCGTCTTTCACCTGAGCCAGCTTCGGCTGCATCATGCCCAGCCCGAGCAGGAAGTGGTTGACCCAACCGCCCAGCGCGTCGGCGCGATCGAACACGCTGACGATCTCCCCTTCAGGCAGCATCAGTTGGAACAGGAATTCGTCATCTTCCAGCGTGTCACGCGTCACTTCATACAGCTGCTGCAGCGGTTGGCTAAGCGCCTGCGGGAAGGCGACGCCTTCGTTGGTCAGATCGTGCACCAGCGCCTGCCAGCCGGCGTCACGGCTGCCGCCGCACAGCAGGCCGCTGATCAGGCCGTGCATTTCTGCCGCGGTCAGCGCCACCGACTGCTGGTTGAGGGCCACGGTCAAAGATTGGTAACTTGGAAATGTATTCTGTATAGACATGCGCATTCGTCATCGTTGGCAGGATAAGTTCGTGTTATGCTACCACCAAGGTCCGTCGCTATACCAGATAAGCGCGACACCTCAGTGGCTAGTTATAATCGCGATGTGGCAGGTTTCACACTGCGCCGGCGGGTGACGAAAGTGCGGTAAATACGCATTTTGAAACCCTTTTTTGACTGGCAATGTGCGCCACAGTAGATTACAACCAGGTACTGAAAAAGGGGTTGTATCTTGGTACCGAGGTATATATAGTGGCGCCCGCTTTGACGGCCCGGCCAGGGCGGACAAGGCTGGCGCGAAATTTAGGCAGGAAGGTGGCATGTCTGCACAACCGGTAGATATTCAAATTTTTGGCCGCTCGTTAAGAGTCAATTGCCCGCCAGAACAACAAGATGCGTTGAATATGGCGGCGGACGATCTTAACCAACGGTTGCAAGATCTTAAAGTTCGCACTAGAGTCTCCAATACTGAGCAACTGGTTTTCATCGCGGCATTGAACGTCTGTCACGAACTTGCTCAAGAACGGTTGAAAACCCGTGACTATGCGTCCAATATGGAACAACGCATACGGATGCTGCAGCAGACCATTGAACAAGCGCTGCTTGAACAAGGTCGCATCTCTGAACGTCAGGATGCACAATTCGAATAACTTAAGTTGTTGAAATCAAAGTTTCAGCAACGAGTACAAAATTTCTCTGAGATGTTCGCCAGCGGGCCAGTCCCCTGAGCCGATATTTAGTACAAACAGAATGTGTTGCTCCGCGATCGGTGAGCACGCTCGGTGCGCCGAGAAGCCTTAAGATTGCGACGGCACGTTCACCTTGAACCATGGGTTCAAGGGTTACAGCCTGCGACGGCATCTCGGAGATTCCCCTTCTCAGCGGTTTATGTGTGCTGAACGCCACACTGAGCAAGCCTGATACGATGTCTTTTCAACCCCAATTCGCGCAGCAGCGCCAAGCCATTCGTCAACTCATTCGCCAACGTCGGCGCGAGCTTACGCCGGGCCAGCAACGCTTTGCCGCAGACAAGATAACCGAACGCCTCGCCGCGCACACACGTATTCAGGCCGCGCACAACATCGCGGTATTTTTGTCGTTTGACGGCGAACTCGACACCGGGCCGCTGATCGAGCGTCTGTGGACGCTCGGCAAACAGGTTTACCTGCCGGTACTGCATCCGTTCAGTTCAGGACACCTGCTGTTTCTGCGCTATGCGCCGGAAACACCGCTGGTGCGCAACCGCTTCAATATTCTCGAGCCGCGGCTCGATGTGCGCCAGGTGTTACCGCTGGGCGAACTGGAGGTGGTGCTGACACCGCTGGTGGCATTCGATCATACCGGACAGCGTCTGGGCATGGGCGGCGGTTTTTACGATCGCACCCTGCAAAACTGGCGCAGCGGCGGCCCCTATCCCATCGGCCTGGCCCATGATTGCCAGCAGGTGGAGCACCTGCCGACCGAGCACTGGGATATCCCGCTGCCGGAAATCCTCACCCCGCTCTGCAGCTGGGCGTGGCACGAGCCCAAATAGAAAAGGCCGGATCGCTCCGGCCTTTTTCGTTGCGGCGAGCCGCCGAATCAGAACAGCAGACGGGCGCGAATGGTGCCGTCGATGGCCTTCATGCGCTGCAGCGCAGCGTCGGCGCGTGCGATTTCCGCTTCGATGTCGATCACCACGTAGCCGATTTCCGGCCCGGTTTGCAGATACTGGGCGGCGATGTTAACCCCCTCTTCGGCGAAGATCTGGTTAATCTGCGTCAGCACACCCGGACGGTTTTCGTGGATGTGCAGCAGGCGGCTGGCGTTCGGACCATGCGCCGGCAGCGACACTTCCGGGAAGTTGACGGCGGACAGAGTCGAACCGTTGTCGGAGTATTTCGCCAGCTTGCCGGCCACTTCGTCGCCGATGTTCTCCTGCGCTTCCTGCGTGGAACCGCCGATGTGCGGCGTCAGCAGCACGTTATCGAACTCGCACAGCGGCGAGTTGAACGGATCGCTGTTGGTCGCCGGCTCTTCCGGGAAGACGTCGATCGCCGCGCCCGCCAGGTGATTGCTGGCCAGCGCGTCGCACAGCGCGGGAATATCCACCACGGTGCCGCGCGAGGCGTTGATCAGAATCGCGCCCGGCTTCATCAGCGCCAGCTCTTCCGCCCCCATCATGTTCTTGGTGGCCAGCGTTTCCGGCACGTGCAGCGTCACCACGTCGCTCATATTGAGCAGATCGGACAGATGACGCACCTGCTGCGCGTTGCCTAACGGCAGTTTGTTCTCGATATCGTAGAAGAACACCTTCATGCCCAGCCCTTCGGCCAGAATGCCCAGCTGGGTGCCGATGTGGCCGTAGCCGATGATGCCCAGCTTTTTGCCGCGCGCCTCATAAGAGCCCACGGCCAATTTGTGCCACACGCCGCGGTGCGCCTTGGCGTTGGCGGCCGGAATGCCGCGCAGCATCAACAGCAGCTCGCCCAGCACCATTTCGGCCACGGATCGGGTATTGGAGAAGGGGGCGTTGAAGACCGGAATACCGCGTTTGGTCGCCGCTTTCAGATCAACCTGGTTGGTGCCGATGCAGAAGCAGCCCACCGCCACCAGTTTTTCTGCGGCGGCGAACACCTCTTCGGTCAGATGCGTACGCGATCGGATGCCGACGAAGTGTGCATCGCGGATGGATGCCTTCAGCGATTCGGTGTCTAACGCACCCTTGTGGTATTCGATGTTGGTATAACCGGCGGCACGTAAATTATCGACCGTGCTCTGATGAACCCCTTCCACCAACAGGAATTTAATCCTGTCTTTCTCCAATGATACTTTTGCCATTTACCCGACCCTATGTTCAGACTTCAGAAGCGGCTGTGACGACACAGCTCCCATCCAACATAACAAAAATAACGCGGGCGGCAATACAAACGATTGCCTGCCCGGCAGGACAAGGCGCAGCGTTGATGGCGGTTTACGGCAGAAAATGCCATAGGGAAAGTTTTCAGCAGAAGCTTTGGGGAGTCAGCTTTCACAATGTGACATAAGTCACCAAATTTGCCGTTTTTCAGAAAAGATATTTTAACCGAAGAATTATGCGGCCCGGCACTACCGGGCCACAGACGGCAGAGGCTTATTTGACTACTTTCACGCCTTCCGGGGTGCCGACCAGCGCCACGTCCGCGCCGCGGTTGGCGAACAGCCCCACGGTCACCACGCCGGCGATGCCGTTGATCTTGTTCTCCAGCGCGATGGCGTCGGTGATGCTCAGGTTATGCACATCGAGGATCACGTTGCCGTTGTCGGTCACCACGTTCTGGCGATACTCCGGCAGGCCGCCGAGTTTCACCAGCTCGCGCGCCACGTAAGAGCGAGCCATCGGGATCACTTCCACCGGCAGCGGGAACTTGCCCAGCACGTCCACCTGCTTGCTGGCGTCGACAATGCAGATAAATTTCTTGGCGATGGCGGCGATGATCTTCTCGCGCGTCAGCGCAGCGCCGCCGCCCTTGATCATCTGCATATGGCCGTTGATTTCGTCCGCGCCGTCCACGTAGATATCGAGCGAGTCCACTTCGTTGCTGTCGAACACGTGGATGCCGAGGCTTTTCAACTTGGCGGTGGAGGCGTCTGAGCTGGACACCGCGCCTTCGATCTGGTGCTTGATGGAGCCCAGCGCGTCAATAAAGTGGGCGGCGGTAGAACCGGTGCCGACCCCGACGATGGTGCCCGGCGTCACGTATTCCAGCGCCGCCCAGCCCACCGCTTTTTTCAGTTCATCCTGCGTCATAATATGTCCCTTGCCTCTGTACGAAAACGTGTGCGTATTATAGGGTAAAACGCTATTTTTCACGCCGGCAGGATCACACTTATTTACCGCAGCCCGCATTTTTACCCGCTTGGCGGCGAGCTGGGGGCGTGATTTTTCCACCTGCGCCGTGCGCAAAATGTGGCATAGTGCCGGTATCATTCTAATTTAAGGGATATCTTTCCGATGAAACGCCCAGACTATCGTACGCTGCAAGCGCTGGACGCGGTGATCCGTGAGCGCGGCTTCGAGCGCGCCGCGCAAAAACTCTGTATCACGCAATCGGCGGTATCCCAACGCATCAAACAGCTGGAAAACCTGTTCGGCCAACCGCTGCTGGTTCGTACCGTGCCGCCGCGCCCGACCGAACAAGGGCAAAAGCTGCTGGCGCTGCTGCATCAGGTGGAGCTGCTGGAGGAAGAGTGGCTCGGCAATGACACCGGCGTCGATACGCCGCTGCTGCTGTCGCTGGCGGTCAACGCCGACAGTCTGGCAACCTGGCTGCTGCCGGCGCTGAAGCCGGTGCTGGCGGACTCCCCCATTCGCCTGAATCTGCAGGTGGAAGATGAAACCCGCACCCAGGAGCGGCTGCGCCGCGGTGAGGTGGTGGGCGCGGTGAGTATTCAGCCGCAGCCGCTGCCGAGCTGCCTGGTGGATCGGCTGGGGGCGCTGGACTACCTGTTCGTGGCCTCCCGCGGCTTCGCCGAGCGCTATTTCCCGAACGGCGTCACCCGCTCCGCGCTGCTGAAAGCGCCGGCGGTGGCCTTCGATCATCTCGACGACATGCATCAGGCATTCCTGCAGCAGAACTTCGATCTGTCGCCGGGCAGCGTGCCCTGCCACATCGTGAACTCATCGGAAGCCTTCGTGCAGCTGGCGCGTCAGGGCACCACCTGCTGTATGATCCCGCATCTGCAGATCGAAAAGGAGCTGGCATCCGGTGAACTGATCGATCTGACGCCCGGGCTATACCAGCGCCGCATGCTGTACTGGCACCGTTTCGCGCCGGAAAGCCGCATGATGCGCAAAGTGACCGACGCGCTGCTGGAACACGGTCATCTGGTGCTGCGTCAGGATTAAAACGAAAAAAGGTTCGCCGCAGCGAACCTTTTCTTCAATACGATAACCTTACTGCGCGGCGTTACGCTGCAGCTCGAACACCACGTCCACCTGATCGTCGAAGTGAATGCTTTGCTGTTCATAGGTTTGCGCCGCGTCGCTTTCCGCCGCCGCACCGGCCGCCTTATACATCCGCGCCACCGGCATCGGCTGGTAGTTGGCGACCCGGTAGCGAATGCTGTACACCGGTCCCAGCTTGGCGTGGAAGCCTTTGGCCAGGGATTCGGCCTGCTGAGTCGCGTTCTCGATAGCTTTTTGCCGCGCCTGCTCGCGATACACGTCCGGCTTGGCGACGCCCAGCTCCACCGCGCGGATCTCGTTCAGGCCGGATTTCAGCGCACCGTCCAGCAGCTCGTTCAGCTTGTCCAGCTGACGCAGGGTCACCTGCACCTGGCGCACCGCCCGGTAGCCCTTCAACACCGACTCGCCGGTTTTCAGGTAATCGTATTCCGGCTGGGTGCGCAGGTTGGCGGCACTGATGTCTTTCTTCTCGATGTTGTTTTTCTGCAGGAAATCAAAGTACTGCGCCACGCGCTCGTCCACCTGCTTCTTCGCCTGGGCGGCGTCTTTGGAGGAAACGCTCACTTCGATCGCCAGGGTGGCGATATCCGGCGTGGCGTCCACGCTGGCGGTGCCGGAGGTGACGACGTGCGGCCCTTCAGGCACTTCAGCCGCCTGCAGCGCCATCGGTAACGTCCCTAATCCGACCATTGCGGCCATAGCCAATGCTTTTAGCTTCACAGTGTCTCCTTAATGACAGGCTGTCTCTGATCGCCGGCTTTTCCCTGTGAGAACCGCCGGATTCCTGGCATCAAACGTAGCATATCGCACGGCGTTTTGAATTCGGATTAGTGACAAATTCTTATAAATTTGCCCCCTGCCAGGCCAGCTGCAGCGCGATGCCCCACATCACCAGCCCGACCAGCGCGTTGATGATGCGCTGCGCCCGCTGCGTGTTCAGCCACGGCGCCAGCCAGGAGGCCAGCAGCGCCAACCCGAAGAACCACAACGCCGACGCGCTGACCGCGCCAAGCGCGAACCAGGAACGCACGTCCGCCGTCAGCTGCCCGCCCAGGCTGCCGAGCACCACAAAGGTATCCAGATAGACGTGCGGGTTCAGCCAGGTGACCGCCAGCATGGTGACCACGAGGCGCCAGCGGCTCTGCGCCAGCTCCTGCGCCGCGGCCTGCGCAGGTTGCGGGCTGAAGGCGGAACGGAACGCGCCCCAGCCGTACCACAGCAGAAACGCCACCCCGCCCCAGGTGACCAGCGCCAGCAGCAACGGCGAGCGGGTCAGCAATGCGCTGCCGCCGAAAATACCGGCGCAGATCAGCACGATATCGCTCAACGCGCACAACGAGGCAATCATCAAATGATACTGGCGGCGAATGCCCTGGTTCATCACGAATACGTTCTGCGGGCCCAGCGGCAGGATCATGGCGGCGCTCAGGGCAAAGCCCTGCAGGAAGACGGCTAACATGGGGATTCCTCGAATGATAAAAGGCGCCGGACGAGGGCGCGTGTCGGTCAACACGCGCATCATACGAGGAAGCGATCATTAGGTGAAATTGATGTTTCTAATCCAGTATCAGAGATGCTAATACTTAAATCGGCGTGACGAACCCCAGCTCCTGAGAGATGCGTTGCGCGGTGGCCAGCACCGGTTTAATCAAGCTTTTGACGCCGATCTGCTGCAGCTTGGCGGTCGGCAGAGAAACCGACACCGCATAAGGCACGCGCTGTTGAATATCGAACACCGGTGCTGCCACGCAGGAGACCCCCAGCTCGTTTTCCTCGCGATCCATCGCCATGCCGCGCTGGCGAATATCGGCCAGTTCCTCATACATCTTCGGCAGCTCGGTAATGGTATTGCGCGTCAGCGTCTGAATCTCTTGCTGGTGAGTCTGCCAGTAGTGAGCCGGGTAATCATCGTTGCCGTAAGCCATGAAGATTTTACCCATCGCCGAACAGTACAGCGGCATATGCTGGCCGATATAGGCGCGGGTGCGCATCATGCCGGTGGTCGGCTCCAGCTTGTAGATCAGGATGACGTGGTCGTCTTCGCGGCTGGAGAAGTTGACCGTCTCCCCCACTTCCAGATTCAGCTGTTCCAAATGCGGCGCGGCCACGTGAATGATGTTGAGTGACGACAGCGCCTTCTGGCCGATGGAAATGAACTTGGTGGTCAGGCGGTAGCTGCCCGGCGACGGCGCCTGGGTCACATAGCCGCTGGTGTGCAACCCCTGCAGCAGGCGGTGCACCGTGCTCTTGTTCATGCCGGCCAGTTCGGACAAATGCGCCAGCGGACATCCGTTGGGGAAATTACTCAGGATCTCAATCAACTGCAAACCGCGGAACAGGCTTTGGCTGCCCAGCGGTTTGTCTTTCTTGTCATCTTTCTCGTCGACGGCTTTCAGGCTCATAGCGAAAATCTCTCCAGTGTCGAACCGCCAACCGGCGCTGCGGCAAAGTCAGCAGGCTCTTTGCCGGGCATGTTACCCCAAGGCCCGCATCAGGTGAAGACGGAACGCCGTTTCATTGTCCGCAGCGGGATAAAAATCCGCAATATTTCCCCCGTGTTGAAGTGAGCCATCGGTCACACTTCCGTAAAGTAAAAAATAACTCATTGTTTAATAACAATAATTAAAACCTCGCCGCCTTTGATTTAGCGCAACGAACGTCATATTATTTTTGAAATTGAATTTCGCATATTGAAATTTAAAGACCAGATACTCACCAGTAGTTTGGCTAATTTGCCCGACATCTTCGCACGGGCACGACACCAGGGGCGCATCACATGACTATGGATAATGCGGCACAACCCATCCTTACCCTCAGCCACATCGTCAAACGATTTGGCGGCAACGTGGCGGTCAACGACGTCAGCCTGCAGGTGATGCCGGGCGAAGTTCTGGCGTTGCTGGGCGAAAATGGCGCCGGCAAATCGACGCTGATCAAAGTGCTGGCGGGCGTCTACCCGCGCGACGGCGGCGATATTCGCTTTCAGGGCGCAAGCATCGCCTCCGCCGCCGCGATAAAAAGCACCAGCCGCCAGCCGATCGCCTTTATTCATCAGGATCTCGGCCTGATCGAATGGATGACGGTGGCGGAGAACATGGCGCTGGTGATGGGGTTTCCCCGCCGCTTTGGGCTGATCGACTGGCGCGCCATTCGCCGCCGGGCGGCGCAGGCGCTGCAAGACGTCGGCATCGCGCTCGATCCCGATGCGCGCGTCTTCGAACTGTCGCGCACCGAAAAATCGCTGCTGGCGATCGCTCGCGCGGTGGCGGTCAACGCCGAGCTGCTGGTGCTGGATGAACCGACCGCCTCCCTGCCCGCCAACGACGTGCGTCATCTGTTCGCCGTGATCAACCGGCTGCGCACCAAAAAGGTCGGCATGATTTATGTCACCCACCGTCTGGACGAAGTGATCGAAATCGCCGATCGGATCTGCGTGATGCGCGACGGGCGCTATGTCGCCGGCGGTCGCACCGCCGACTACTCGCTGCGCGATCTGGTGCAAACCATCGTCGGCGAAGCGATGGCGGACGATCAGCGCGAACCGCTGCCGGAACATCGTCCGCCGGTGCTGCAGCTCGATAGCGTCACGGTGGGCGACATCGGCCCGGTGAGCTTCGACTTGCAGCCGGGCGAGATGCTGGCGCTGGCCGGCCTGCGCGGGGCCGGGCAAGAAGAGATTGGCCGGCTGCTGTTCGGGTTGCGCCAGGCCGACGGCGGCGCGATTCGGTTTCGCGATCGGCCCTATCTGGCGAGCACCCCGCAGCAGGCGATGGCCTGCGGCGTTTCGCTGGTGGCGGGCGATCGCACCGGCGAAAGCCTGGTGATGTCGATGACCGTGCGTGAAAACCTGTTTATCAACCCCTGCGCCAGCGGCCACCGGCTGCTCTCCCGCTACGGGCGGCGAGCGGAGATCGGCGCCAGTTGGTGGAAGGTGCAGCTGTTCGACGTACGCCCCAAGGACGTCAATATCGATATCAGCGCACTGTCCGGCGGCAACCAGCAAAAGGTGGTGATGGCGCGCTGGATGCATCTGGGGGCGCCGCTGCTGATCCTGGAAGATCCCACCGCCGGCGTGGACGTCGGCGCGCGCGCGGAAATCTACCATCTGCTGAATAAATCCCTGGCGGAAGGCGTGGCGGTGCTGGTTATCTCCAACGATTTCGAGGAGATCGCCCATATTTGCAACCGCGCACTGGTATTCAACCGCGGGAAAGTGGTCGGCGAGCTGAAAAATCAGCAGGTGTCATTCGCCAATTTATTGGAGCTGGCCTCTGCCAGCACCGGGGAAAGCGTCGCAATCACGTCAGAATCCGAGGTAGGCCATGTCTAAAACATCCGTTAAATCAACCGCGCTGGAGCAGCGCGTCAGTCTGGCGCAGGACGGTGCCGGCCCGTGGCTGATGCAGGTTCTCACCCGCTATGGCCTGCTGCTGCTGTGCATCGCGCTGGTCGTGCTGTTCTCACTGCTCACCCCCTCCTTCGCATCGATGCTGACGCTGCAGGCTATCTTGTCGAGCAAGGCCAAAATCGCCCTGTTGGCGCTGGCGGCGACCATCCCGATGATCGTGGGCAAGATCGATCTTAACGTCGGTTTCGGCATTGTGCTGTGGCACATTCTGGCGATCACGCTGCAGGTGGAATACGGCTTCTCCTGGCAGATGGCGGTGCTGACGGTGCTGGCGATCTCGGCGCTGTACGGGTTGCTGAACGGCATTCTGGTGGCGCTGGCCGATATCGACAGCTTCGTCGCCACCCTCGGCTCCGGCACCGTACTGTACGCCATTGCCCTGTGGCACTCCGGTGGGCGGCAGATCGTCGGCGACTTGCCGGATGCCTTCATCGCGCTGCACCACACCGAGATCGCCGGCATTCCGATCGTGGCATTTTACGTGCTGATCGTCGCGGTGGTGCTGTGGCTCATCACCGAACACACCCCGCTCGGCCGCTGCATGTATGCGGTGGGCGGCAACCCGGCGGCGGCGCGCCTGAACGGCATCTCGGTCAACCGCTTTACCATCGGCGCCTTCATCGCCTCCAGCGTGCTCACCGGTTTCAGCGGCGTGTTGATCGCCGCCGAACAGGGCGTCGGCCAGGCCAGCGTCGGCATGGACTATCTGCTGCCGGCGCTGGTCGGCGCCTTCCTCGGCAGCACCACCATTCGCCCAGGGCGCGTCAACGTCTGGGGCACCGTGGTCGGCATCGCCATTCTGGCTATCGGCATCGCCGGCATTCAGCAGTTCGGCGGCGAATTCTGGGTTGAGCCGCTGTTCAACGGCGCGACGCTGTTGCTGTCGATCACTCTGGCCGGCTATGCCCAACGCCGTCGGCTGCTCAATCAGAAAGCGGTACAACGCAGCCAGGCGACGCCGGCTGACAACAACAATCAGACAGCGACCCACCCTTAAACCAGGAGCACACCATGAAACGCATTTGGCTGTTACCGGGGTTCACCACATTCTTGCTCACCGCATCGCCGGCCTGGGCCGACGCCTATCTCGATCAGGCCACCGCCGCCGTCGCGAAGGCTACCGCCAGCGCCACCCAGTGGGACGGCCCCACCAGCGGCCCGCAGCTGCAGGCCAACAAGAAGATCATTTTTATCGCCTCCGACATGAAGAACGGCGGCGTGCAAGGGGTGCAACAGGGGCTGAGCGAAGCGGCAAAAGCCGCCGGCTGGAAGCTGGAAACGCTCGACGGCGGCGGCTCGGTGAAAGATCAGCTGGCATCGCTCAATCAGGCCATCGCCCAGAAACCGGACGGCATCGTGATCGGCGGCTGGAACCCTAACGTCGCCAAGATCCCGCTGAAAAAGGCCGTACAGCAGGGCATCGTGCTGACCGCCTGGCATGCGGTGCCGGAACCGGGCCCCATCGCCAAATACAACGTGTTCTATAACGTCACGTCGGATTCCAACGAAGTGGCGCGCATCGCCGCGCAATACGCGGTGGTGCAGTCCGGCGGCAAGGCGAGCGTGTTGATCTTCACCGACTCGCTGTACCAAATCGCCTTGGACAAGGCCAACGTCATGAAAGAAGAGATCGCCAAATGCAGCGGCTGTACGCTGCTGGAATTCATCGACACGCCGCTAGCCGATACCGCCAACCGCATGCCGGCGATGACCTTCAGCCTGCTGCAGAAGTACGGCGACAAATTCCAATATGCGCTGGCGATCAACGATCTGTACTTCGACTTTATGGCGCCGGCGCTGAAGACCGCCGGCAAAGGCGGCAAGAACGCGCCTTACAACGTGTCGGCCGGCGACGGTTCAATCTCCGCTTACCAGCGTATCCGCTCGGGCGACAGCCAGTCGGCGACGGTGCCGGAGCCCTTGAAGCTGCACGGTTGGCAACTGCTGGACGAATTCAACCGCGCCTTCGCCAAGCAGCCGCCTTCCGGCTACGTGACCCCGGCGCATCTGGTCACCCGCGACAATATCGCCGCCGACGGCGGCGCCAATAACCTGTATGACCCGCAAAACGATTACCAGGGCCACTACAAAGCGATCTGGGGCGTGAAGTGAACGGCGGCATTCGGCATTCATTGCGCACGCACGCTCAGCTCGAGCGCTTGTGCTCACCGGCGATTTGGGCCGAAGGGCCGGTCTGGCTGCCGCAAGAGGATGCGGTGGTGTTCAGCGACGTGAAAGGCAATCGCATGTTCCGCTGGTCGCGCCGGGGTGAGCTAAGCCTATACCGCTCGCCGTCGCACTACGCCAACGGCAATGCGCGCGACGGCGAGGGGCGTGTGGTCAGCTGTGAACACGGGCGGCGCGGCATCAGCCGCACCGAAAGCGATGGCGAAGTGCGCCTGTTGATCGACCGCGTCGACGGCAAGCGCTTTAACTCGCCGAACGACGTGGCGGTGTGTTCCGACGGCACCCTGTGGTTCACCGATCCGCCCTACGGCATCATCGGCGACGAAGAGGGTTACAAATCGGAAAGCCAGGTGATCGGCTGCTATCTCTACAGCTTCGATCCGCGCGACGGTTCGCTGACCATCGCCGCCTGCGACCTGCAGCGCCCGAACGGCCTGGCGTTTTCACCGGATGAAAAATGGCTGTACGTGGCGGACATGTCGATCGTGGATTTTCCGACGCTGGGCCGCCGCGAGCTGCGCGTCTATGCGGTCAACGGTCGCGAGCTGGAAGCCGGCCGCCGTTTTGCAACCGTGGAACCCGGTTTCCCGGACGGCTTCTGCGTCGATCGGGCCGGCAATCTGTTTTGCAGCTGCGCCGACGGCGTGCTGGTCTTCGATCCAGAGGGGCGACAGATCGACAAAATCAGCGTGCCGGAACGCGTCTCCAATTGTACCTTCGGCGGCCCGAACGGCGATGAACTCTATATCACCGCCACCACCTCGCTCTACCGCATGGTGCTGAACACCCGCGGTTAACCGGGGTCTCGCAAGACGCAGGGTGGGTTTTGATCCGCCCTGCTTTGTCACGTCTGAAGCACGCCATCTCCACCAAAACGTGGCGGCGATCACAAAATCACCACTCAATTTTAACGTCATGTTTTTCATGAATAATTTTACTCCCCCTTGCTTTGACTTCCCTGAATCACCGGGATAGCATTTATTTGAAATGCAATTTCGCATATTGAAATTTAGCGAACCAAAAACAGACGATTCGCACAGGCGGAGAACCGGCATGAGAGTGAGTTACAGCGAGTTAAAACAGCAATTCAAACGCGTGCTGCTGGCGCGCGGCGTGGCGGAACCTATCGCCGACGACTGCGCCGGCATGTTCGCCGACACCACCGCCAGCGGCGTTTACTCCCACGGCGTTAACCGCTTTCCGCGCTTTATTCAGCAGCTGGACGCCGGCGATATCGTGCCGGACGCCGAACCCAGCAAACTGTTGTCTCTGGGGGCGATCGAGCAATGGGATGCGCACCAGGGCATCGGCAACCTTACCGCCCGCCGCATGATGGATCGCGCCATGCAGTTAGCCGACGAGCATGGCATCGGCCTGGTGGCGCTGCGCAACGCCAACCATTGGATGCGCGGCGGCGGTTACGGCTGGCAGGCGGCGGAGAAAGGCTATATCGGCATTTGCTGGACCAACTCGATCGCCGTGATGCCACCGTGGGGCGCCAAAACGTGCCGTATCGGCACCAACCCGCTGATCGTCGCCGTGCCCGGCAACCCGATCACCATGGTGGACATGTCGATGTCGATGTTTTCCTACGGCGCGCTGGAGCTGAACCGGCTGGCGGGCAAAACCCTGCCGGTGGACGGCGGCTTCGACAACGACGGCCGCCTGACCCGCGATCCGGCCACCATCGAAGAGAACCGGCGCATTTTGCCAATGGGGTATTGGAAAGGATCGGCGCTGTCGATCGTGCTGGACATGATCGCCACCCTGCTGTCCGGCGGCGCCTCGGTGGCGGAAGTGACGGAAGATCACCGCGACGAATACGGCGTCTCGCAGGTGTTCATCGCAATTGAGATAGACCGGTTGATCGACGGCGACAGCCGCGATCAAAAACTGCAGCGCATCATGGATTACGTCACCAGCGCCGAACGGGACAACCCCGACGTCGCCATTCGCCTGCCGGGCCACAAGTTCCCGCGCATTCTGGAAGAAAACCTGCGCGACGGCATTCCGGTTGACGAACGAGTCTGGGCGCGCATTCAGGCGCTGTAACGGGAGGATCATCATGATATTCGGCCACATCGCCAACACCGCGCCCGAGCAGTACCCGACGCCGGTCGCCAACGCCGTCGCCTATTTGCAGCGCACCGATTTCAGCGTCTTGCCCGCAGGGCGCTATGAAGATCCCGCCACCGGCTACGTGGTGCAAGTGCTGGATCTGCATACCCAACCACCGGATGCGCTACGCCCGGAAGTCCACCGGCAAAACGTCGACGTGCAGTTTCTGGTCAGCGGTACCGAGCTTATCGGCGTAGCGGCGGACAACGGCGACAACGTCATTCATCAGGAACTGCTGGCGCAGCGCGACATCCTGTTTTATCAGGACGTGGCCGACGAATCCTGGCTCACGATGCGCCCCGGCAATTTCGCGGTATTTTTTCCGCAGGACGTGCATCGCCCGGCCTGCATTAACCAACGCCCCTGCGCGATACGCAAGGTGGTGGTGAAGATACCGCTGGCGTCGTTTAGCGCCCGATAGACGCAGCACCCGTAACGATAACAACACCGGTCCATGAGGCCTGTGCGGGCGCCCTTGCGCCCAAATTAAGCAAAACAATAACGCCCGACCCTACAAAAAAGTGAACATCGAAAGAGGTCCTTATGAATACAGCCTCCGTTTCCGTCAGCCAAAGCCAGGCTATTCCCAAGCTCCGCTGGCTGAGGATCGTGCCGCCGATCCTCATCACCTGCATCATTTCTTACATGGATCGGGTCAACATCGCCTTCGCCATGCCCGGCGGCATGGATGACGAACTCGGCATCACCGCCTCGATGGCCGGGCTGGCCGGCGGCATCTTCTTTATCGGTTACCTGTTTCTGCAGGTGCCCGGCGGCAAGCTGGCGGTATACGGCAACGGCAAGAAATTCATCGGCTGGTCACTGTTGGCCTGGGCGGTGATCTCGGTGCTGACCGGGCTGGTCACCAACCAGTACCAGCTGCTGTTCCTGCGCTTCGCCCTCGGCGTTTCCGAAGGCGGCATGCTGCCGGTGGTGCTGACCATGATCAGCAACTGGTTCCCGGATAAGGAGCGCGGCCGCGCCAACGCCATCGTCATCATGTTCGTGCCGATCGCCGGCATTCTCACCGCCCCGCTGTCGGGTTGGATCATCACCGCCTGGGACTGGCGCATGCTGTTTCTGGTGGAGGGGGCTCTGTCGCTGGTGGTGATGGCGCTGTGGTACTTCACCATCAGCAACCGGCCGCAGGAAGCCAAATGGATCTCGCAGGCGGAGAAAGAGTATCTGGTGAAGACCCTGCACGACGAACAGCTGCTGATCAAAGGAAAAACGGTGCGCAACGCCTCGCTGCGCCGGGTGCTGGGCGATCGGATCATGTGGCAGCTGATCCTGGTGAATTTCTTCTACCAGACCGGTATCTACGGTTACACCCTGTGGCTGCCGACCATTTTGAAAGGGCTGACCCACGGCGATATGGAGCAAGTGGGCCTGCTGGCTATCTTGCCCTATATCGGCGCCATCTTCGGCATGCTGATCATCTCCACCCTCTCCGATCGCACCGGTAAGCGCAAAGTCTTCGTCGCCCTGCCGCTGGCCTGCTTTGCCGCCTGCATGGCGCTGTCGGTGCTGCTGAAGGATCACATCTGGTGGTCTTACGCTGCGCTGGTCGGCTGCGGCGTATTCATTCAGGCGGCGGCCGGGGTGTTCTGGACCATCCCGCCCAAATTGTTCAACGCCGAAGTGGCCGGCGGCGCGCGCGGCGTGATCAATGCGCTGGGCAACCTCGGCGGCTTTTGCGGCCCGTATATGGTCGGCGTCCTGATCAGCCTGTTCAACAAGGATGTCGGCGTCTACAGCCTGGCGGCCTCGTTGGCGATCGCCTCCGTGCTGGCGTTGATGCTGCCCAATAAATGCGACCACAGCGCGAGGAGCGAATGATGGAATATTGGCTGGGGCTCGACTGCGGCGGCACCTTCATCAAGGCGGGATTATACGACCGCAGGGGCCATGAACACGGCGTTGCGCGGCGCAATCTGGCGATCGTCGCGCCGCAGCCCAGCTGGGCCGAGCGCGATATGGCATCGCTGTGGCGCACCGCCGCCGACGTGATCCGTGAAGTGCTGTCCGCCAGCGGCGTCGCTGCCGGCGCCATCCAGGCCATCGGCATCTCGGCGCAGGGTAAGGGGGCGTTTCTGCTGGATAAGCAGGGGCAGCCGCTGGGTAACGCCATGCTCTCTTCCGATCAGCGCGCGCTGGCGCTGGTGCAGGAATGGCAGCGACAGGGCGTGCCGCAGGCGCTGTATCCGCAAACGCGCCAAACGCTGTGGACCGGGCACCCGGTTTCGCTGCTGCGCTGGCTGAAGCGGCATCAGCCGGAACGTTACGCCCGCATCGGCAGCGTGCTGATGGCGCACGACTACCTGCGCTATTGCCTGACCGGCGAGCTGGCCTGCGAAGAAACCAATATCTCCGAATCCAACCTGTATCAGATGCGCAGCGGACGCTATGACCCGGCGCTGGCGCAGCTGCTGGGTATCGGCGACATCATGCCCGCCCTGCCGACGATTGTCGGTTCGGCCGAGATCGCCGGGCGCGTCGAGGCAAACGCCGCGGCCATCACCGGCCTGCAAACCGGCACTCCGGTGGTCGGCGGGTTGTTCGACGTGGTGTCCACCGCGTTGTGCGCCGGCCTGCAGGACGAAACCCGGCTCAACGCGGTGATGGGGACCTGGTCGGTCACCAGCGGCATCACCGACGCCATCATCGAGGGTTTCGATCATCCCTTTGTCTATGGCCGCCACGCCGAAAACGGCCAATACATCGTGCACGAAGCCAGCCCCACTTCCGCCGCCAACCTGGAGTGGTTCTGTCACCAATGGGGGCTGCAGGACTACGACCAGCTTAACCGCTGGGTCGCCGCCCTGCCGAAAGCCGCCGGCGATCTGCTGTTCGCCCCTTTCCTGTATGGCTCCAACGCCGGCCTGGGGCTGAGCGCCAGCTTCTACGGCCTGCAGGCCTTCCACCAGCGCGAGCACCTGGTGCAGGCGATCTACGAAGGCGTGGTGTTCTGCCACATGACGCACCTTAACCGTATGCGCCGGCGTTTCCCTGAGGCGCAGGCGCTGCGCGTGACCGGCGGCCCCGCCAAATCCCGCCCCTGGATGCAAATGTTCGCCGACGTCAGCGGCCTGCCGGTTGAGCTGCCGCAGGTGGAAGAAACCGGCTGTCTGGGCGCGGCGATGGCGGCCATGGTCGGCAGCGGCGTCTTCAACGATTTCACCGCCGCCCAGCACCGGCTGGCGCCGCGTATCGAGCGGCTGCTGCCTGATGCGGCCGCCGCCGAAGCTTACGACCACAAACACCAACGTTATCAGGCGCTGATTGCTGCATTGCAAAATCTGCAGCCCGCCAACAAGGAGGCCCCATGAGCACGAAACCGCGCCTGCAGCTGGCGCTCGATCAAACCCGTTTGGATACGGCGCTGCGCACCGCCGAGACCCTCAGCCCCCATGTGGACATCATCGAGGCCGGTACCATTTTGTGCATCAGCGCCGGTATTCAGGCGGTTAGCGCGCTGCGTGAACGCTGTCCGCAGCACACGCTGGTGGCCGATCTCAAGGTGGCCGACGCCGGTGCGACGCTGGCCGATCAGGCCTTCGGCCAGGGCGCGGACTGGATGACGGTGATCTGCGCCGCGCCGTTGGCCACCATGGCCAGCGCGCGGGAGGTCGCCGAGCGTCACGGCGGTGAAATCCAGATCGAACTGTTCGGCCGCTGGACATTGGAGGATGCGCGGCAATGGCGCGGCCTCGGCATTCGTCAGGCGATCTATCACCGCGGCCGCGACGCGCAGGCCAGCGGGCAAACCTGGGGCCGGCAGGATCTGGATCGGATGAAGGCGCTGTCCGATCTGGGCATCGAGCTGTCGGTGACCGGCGGCATCACGCCCGCCGACCTGCAGCTGTTTAAAGAAATCGCCGTCACCGCCTTTATCGCCGGCCGCGCGCTGGCCGAGGTCGGTGATCCGCCGGCGGCCGCCAGGCAGTTCCGCACCGCCATCGATGACATCTGGAGATCATGATATGCGTCAGCACCCGTTGGGAATTTACGAGAAAGCGCTGCCGAAACACCTGAGCTGGCCCGAACGCCTGGCGCTGGCCAAGGCCTGCGGCTTCGACTTCGTCGAAATGTCGGTGGACGAAAGCGATGAACGTCTGGCGCGCCTGAGCTGGAGCAAGGCGCAGCGCCTGGCGCTGGTGGACGCCATGCTGGAAACCGGCATTCGCATCCCGTCGATGTGCCTCTCCGGCCACCGGCGCTTTCCGTTTGGCAGCCACGATCCGGCGCTGCGACAGCGCGCCTTCGACGTGATGGAACAGGCCATTCAGCTGGCCCAAGACGTCGGTATCCGCACCATCCAGCTGGCCGGCTACGACGTGTATTACGAAGAGCAGGACGAGGGGACGCTGGCGCGCTTTAGCGAAGGCATGCAGTGGGCGGTAGACCGTGCCGCCGCCGCCCAGGTGATGCTGGCGGTGGAAATTATGGACACCGCCTTTATGAACTCAATCGGTAAATGGAAAGCCTGGGATGCCCTGCTGGCCTCGCCGTGGTTCACGGTGTATCCGGACGTCGGCAACCTCAGCGCCTGGGGCAACGACGTGCCGCGTGAATTGGAGCTGGGCATCGATCGCATCGCCGCCATTCACCTGAAAGACACCTACCCGGTCACCGCCGCTTCGCCGGGGCAATTCCGTGACGTGCCGTTTGGCGAAGGCTGCGTCGACTTCGTCGAGGTGTTTCGCACGCTGCAGCGCCTCAATTACCGCGGCGCATTCCTGATTGAGATGTGGACAGAAAAAGCCGAGGAGCCGGTGGCCGAGATCGTTCAGGCCCGCCGCTGGATCGAACAGAAAATGCAACAAGGGGGCATGGCATGCTAACTCAGTTAAAACAACAGGTGCTGGAGGCCAATCTCGATCTGCCGCGCCATAAGCTGGTGACCTTTACCTGGGGCAACGTCAGCGCGGTGGATCGCGAACGCGGTCTGGTGGTGATCAAGCCGTCAGGCGTTGAATACGAGCATATGACGGCGGAGGATATGGTGGTGGTCGATCTGGCCAGCGGCCGCACCGTCGAGGGGGCAAAAAAACCGTCGTCGGACACCGCCACCCATCTGGCGCTGTACCGCGAATTTGCCGATATCGGCGGCATCGTCCACACCCATTCGCGCCACGCTACCATCTGGGCGCAGGCCGGGCTGGACATCCCCGCCTGGGGAACCACCCACGCCGACTATTTTTATGGCGCTATCCCCTGCACTCGCCTGATGACCCAGGATGAAATTGAGCACGATTACGAACTGGAAACCGGCAAGGTGATTATCGAAACCTTCCGCCAGCGCGATATCAATCCCAACGCGATCCCGGCGGTACTGGTCAATGCCCACGGCCCCTTCGCCTGGGGCAAAGACGCCCACAACGCGGTGCATAATGCGGTGGTGCTGGAAGAAATTGCCTACATGGGCATTTTCTCGCGCCAGCTGACGCCGGGCATTCACAGCATGCAGCGCGAGCTGTTGGACAAACACTACCTGCGCAAACACGGCCAAAATGCCTACTACGGGCAGTAGAGCGCCGGGGACTTAACCGTGGCACCCGATGCTTTGCCGCATCGGGTGCCAACGGGCATGAGGCGCAGTGTAACGAAAACCGCATTCGCTCATCGACGCGAAATTCGCTATCATCCGCACCCCCCCTCCAGCCGGCCGCCCGATGTCTACGATCACCGATACCTTTATCGCCCCGCCATGCCATGACCAAATAGAGATCCTCTATCAGGACGATCATCTGGCGCTGATCAATAAACCGGCCGGGCTGCTCAGCCTCTCGGGCAAGAATCCGCAGAATCTCGATTCGGTACACCACCGGCTGGTACAGATCTTCCCCGGCTGCGCCCTGGTGCACCGCCTGGATTTCGGCACGTCCGGGTTGATGGTGGTGGCCCGCAACAAGGCCGCCAACGCCGCGCTCTGCCGGCAGTTCAGCGAGCGCACCGTCAGCAAAGTGTACAGCGCGCTGCTTTGCGGCCATCTGGCGGATAACGAAGGGGTCATAGACGCGGCGATCGCCAAAGATCCGGCGCTGTTCCCGCTGATGTCGATTTGCGCCCTTCACGGCAAGCCCGCCCGCTCCCGCTATCGGGTCGTCGAGCGTTTTTATCGTGAAACGGAAGGCGGGATCTCGCTGCCGCTGACGCGGGTGCAGCTCACCCCAGAGACCGGGCGCACCCACCAGCTGCGTATTCACAGCCGGCAGTTGGGCCACCCTATTTTAGGCTGTGATCTGTACGGCGGGCGCCTGCTGCCGGGGACCGAGCAGACGCCGCGGCTGATGCTGCACGCCAGCGAGCTGGACTTTATGCACCCCATCAGCGGAGAGCGGATCGCCGCTCGTCACGCCGCGCCGTTCTGAACGCGGCTTACCACATCAAATCGTCGGGCACTTTAAAGTCGGCGTACGGATCGTCTTCATCCTGCTCTTCCTGACTCAGCGCGCTGTGCAACACAATGCTGGCCGCATCGCGCTGCGCGATTTTATCGGCGACGCTCGCGGGGATAATCGCGTATTCACACTCTTCCCGGTTCTCGACCACCAAGCGGGCAATGGCGAGACGGCCATTGATCAGCTGAGTCTGCGTCGCCTTATCCACCAGGATTTTCTTGATCAGGTTGCCGTCGGTGAAGTTGAAACCGATATCACCTTTCGCCAGAACGATGCGGTTCATCTCGATCAGTTGCTTCACCTGCGCCTTGTATTCTTTGGACAGCGCGGCTTGCTTTTGCTGCTCGTTCAGCGCTTTATCGCGCTCAAGCTGCGCCTTTTTATTCTCTTCCACCGCCTCTCTGGCCTCACGGGCCTGAACGCGTGATTTTTTAGCCGTTCTTTGGACTTTGGCCATTTTCTTGCTGGTTACCAAGCCCGCTTTGAGCATCTGCTCTTGTAAGGTGAGTTTTGTCATGTTCGTGTCTGAAGCCGTGGGATCATGGGGGGATTATACCCGTAATTTTTCAGGCTGCACCAGGTTGCCGGCCCGGTACGTTGGCGGTTTGCGCTGCAGGGCAACGGCGATAAACCGACCCGAACGCCAGATCATGAATAGCGCTCATGTGGTAATGAAATTAAGTCTCTTTCACTCCCTGCGGGACTCTGGCAAAAATAGACCTCATTAAAGACAGACAATATGAAATCGGCTGAATGAAAAAAGAGAAAAACAACCCATTGAAAGAAATGGATAAATCCAGCCTTCATATCATATAACAGGATGCTATAAGACGATGAATAGAGACTTTACCTTTACGATTAAGAGCAGTTCTTTCAATGAAGATTATAACCCTTCTGAAAGTACGCGTATCACCACCAACTTCGCCAATTTGGCCAGAGGGGAAAACCGCCGGGAGAACCTGCGCAACACGCTGGTGATGATTAACAACCGCTTCAATTCGTTGGCGCATTGGGATAACCCCAAGGCCGACCGCTATTCGGTCGAACTTGAAATCATTTCGGTTGAGATGCGCGTTGAAGATCGGGGTGCCAGCTTCCCGGTGATCGAAATCCTGAAAACCAACATCATTGATAAAAAAACGCAAAAGCGTATCGAGGGCATCGTTGGGAACAATTTCTCCTCTTACGTGCGCGACTACGACTTTAGCGTCTTGCTGCCGGCGCACAATAAAAACACGGCGGAATTTACCATTCCGGATGATTTCGGCGATTTGCACGGCAATATCTTTAAGCACTTCGTCAATTCAAACGAATACCATGAAAATTTCAGCAAACCGCCGGTGATCTGCCTCAGCGTGTCCAGCAAAGACACCTACCATCGGACGGGCAATCAACACCCGGTGTTGGGCGACGAGTATCGGCAAGACGGCGCTTCGCTGACCGACCGGTATTTTAAAAAAATGGGCCTGCAGGTGCGCTACTTCATGCCGAAAAATAGCGTCGCGCCCCTGGCGTTTTATTTCCCCGGGGATTTGCTGAGCGATTACACCGATCTGGAACTGATCGGCACCATCAGCACGATGGAGACCTTCCAGAAAATTTATCGGCCTGAAATTTACAATGCCAACTCGGCGGCGGGGCAATGCTATCAGCCAAGCCTGAATAACCAGGATCATTCATTAACCAAGATTGTTTACGATCGCGAAGAGCGTAGCCAGTTAGCGATTGAGCAGGGGAAATTTACGGAAGAGCAATTTATCAAACCCTACAAACCTCTTCTTGAGCAATGGTCTGCTCACTACGCGCTTTGATTCACTCAAATACAGGTCATCTATTATGAAAATATTGCTCCCTACGTCGACCGCCGGCAGCTTGCCCAAACCTGTCTGGCTGGCCCAACCGGAAACCCTGTGGTCGCCTTGGAAATTGCAGAATGAAGAATTAATCGAAGGGAAACAGGACGCCTTGCGTTTGTCGCTGGCAGAGCAACAACAGGCCGGCATTGATATCGTCAGCGATGGCGAGCAAACGCGCCAGCACTTCGTCACGACGTTTATCGAACACCTCAGCGGCGTCGATTTCGAGAAACGCGAAGTGGTTAAAATCCGCAATCGCTACGAGGCGAGCGTGCCAACCGTTGTGGGGGCGGTCTCGCGCCAAAAACCCGTTTTCGTTGAAGACGCCAAATTTTTACGCCAGCTGACCAAGCAGCCGATTAAATGGGCCCTGCCGGGGCCGATGACCATGATCGACACGCTTTATGACAACCACTATAAAAGCCGCGAGAAATTGGCCTGGGAGTTCGCCAAGATCCTCAATCAGGAAGCTAAAGAGCTCGAGGCCGCCGGCGTCGACATTATTCAGTTTGATGAGCCCGCATTTAACGTGTTCTTTGACGAGGTGAATGACTGGGGCATTGCCGCCCTGGAAAGAGCCATTGAAGGGCTTAAGTGTGAAACCGCCGTACATATCTGCTATGGATATGGGATTAAAGCCAATACCGACTGGAAAAAGACGCTGGGCTCGGAATGGCGGCAATATGAAGAGGCGTTTCCGAAACTGCAAACGTCCAACATCGATATCATCTCCCTGGAGTGCCATAACTCGCACGTGCCGATGGACCTGCTTGAACTGATCCGCGGCAAAAAGGTGATGGTCGGCGCCATCGACGTAGCGAATCATGCCATTGAGACGCCAGAGGAAGTGGCCGCTACGCTGCGCAAAGCGCTGCAGTTTGTCGATGCCGACAAGCTCTATCCGTCGACCAACTGCGGCATGGCCCCCCTGCCCCGTCAGGTCGCCCGCGGCAAGCTGAATGCGTTAAGCGCAGGTGCCGAGATCGTGCGCCGAGAGCTGTTAGCCAAATAACCTTGCCAGCGCCCGCCACAGGCACCTCCTGTGGCGGGCGATTATCATCAATTCCCCCTCCCCGCAACGTCCCCGCTCTGGTGTATACTCGGATTTCTACGCGATGCCAGCCACAGCGGTTTTGGTTCAGGCCTGGCCTGAACAGCCCTCAGCCAGCCCACACCAGCCGAATAACAGTGGAATAACCATGAGCCCAAATACCGCTCGCATCAGCGAAATCATCGATCGCGCCAGGATCTCCCCCTACCAAATCCTGATCCTCACCCTGTGTTTCCTCATTGCCCTGCTGGACGGTTTCGATACCGCCATCATCGGCTATATCGCCCCGGCGCTGCGCGAAGAGTGGGATCTGCTGCCCGCTCAGCTCTCTCCCGCCTTCGGTGCGGGGCTGTTCGGCCTGCTGATCGGCAGCCTGCTGTTCGGGCCGATCGCCGACGCCTTCGGCCGCAAACGCGTGCTGCTCGTCGCGGTGCTGGTGTTTGGCGGCTGCACCCTGGCTTCGGCCTACACGCATTCGATCGAATCCCTGACCCTGCTGCGCTTCATCACCGGCATTGGCCTCGGGGGCGCAATACCAACTTGCATCACCCTCAGCTCGGAGTACTCACCGGCGCGCCGCCGCATGCTGATGGTCACCTTGAGCTGGAGCGGCTTTACCGCTGGGTTAGCCCTGGGCGGCCTGCTGGCCGGGCAGATTATCCCGGCGTTCGGCTGGCGCGGCCTGCTGCTGGTCGGTGGCATCGCGCCGTTGGCGCTGCTGCCGCTGTTGGCCTGGCAGATGCCCGAATCAGTACGCTTTATGGCCGCCAGCGCCAAACATGCCGATCGGCTGCGCCGGGTGGTCGAGCGTATCACCGGCCAGCGTTGGGCCGGTGTGACGATTGTCGATGACGAGCGTCCGGCGCAGATCAAATCACCGATCTCGCATCTGTTTATCGAAGGGCGCGCCGTGCGCACCCTGCTGCTGTGGGCGGCGTTCTTCTGTTCGCTGTTCGTGTTCTACCTGCTCACCAGCTGGTTGCCGACGATACTCAAAGACGCCGGTTTCGATATCGCCCACGCCTCGCGCATCGGCGCGATGGTGCCGCTCGGCGGCACCCTGGGCGCCATTCTGATGGCGCTGCTGATGGATCGGGTCGGGCCCTACCGCGTGCTGGCCGTCTCCTACCTGGGTGCCGCGCTGGTGATTGGCGCCACCGGGTATCTGATGGGCGACGTCTACACGCTGGCCGCCGTCGTGTTCCTTATCGGCTTCGGCGTGGCCGGCGCGCAGAACGGCCTGAACCTGGTTTCCGCCACCCTTTACCCGACCGCAGCCCGCGTGACCGGCGTCAGTTGGGCCATGGCCAATGGCCGCTTTGGTTCGATCGTCGGCTCGATGCTCGGCGCCTGGATGATGACCGCCGCCGGCTCGACGGAGGTGTTCTTCCTCTGGCTGGCGCTGCCGGCGCTGTTGGGCGCCGCCGCCATCTTCCTGCTTTATCGCCTCAGCCTGCGCCGCCGCGTGCCGCTCACGGAGCCGGCAGCGGACATCTGACCGCCCTAAAAGAAAAGGCCGAGACGCCATCGGTAGCGTCTCGGCCTGCAGTAAAAAAAGGGGGCCAAGGCCCCCTTCTGTGTTATTCCGCCTTGGCGGAAGCGTCTTCAGTGCGATACAGGTGCACGTCCATCTGCGGGAACGGAATGCCGATGTTGTGGGCATCCAGCGCGCGCTTGAAGTTTTCCATCAGATCGAAGTACACGTTCCAGTATTCCGCATTGGTGGTCCAGGAACGGGTCACAAAGTTCAGGGAAGATGGCGCCATCTCGTTCAGACGCACAGTCACGCCTTTAGCGTGCATGATGCGCTTGTCGGCGGCGATCACATCGCCCAGCACCTTCTTCACCACGTCGATATCGGCGTTGTAGGCCACGCCTACCACGATATCCACACGGCGGTTCGGCTCGCGGGAGTAGTTGATGATGTTGCCGGCGATGATTTTACCGTTTGGCACCACGATGGTTTTGTTGTCTGCGGTGCGCAGGGTGGTGGAGAAAATCTGCACCTGATCGACGGTACCGGCCACGCCGCCCAGATCGACATATTCACCCACGCGCAGCGGGCGGAAGATCACCAGCAGCACGCCGGCGGCGAAGTTAGACAGCGAGCCTTGCAGCGCCAGACCGACGGCCAAACCGGCGGCACCCAGCACGGCGATCACCGAGGTGGTCTGCACGCCGACGCGCCCCAGCACCGCGATGAAGGTGAACGCCAGCACGCCGTAACGTACGATCGCCGACAGGAAGTCTGCCACCGTGGCGTCGATGCCGCGCAGTTTCATCACGCGGTTCAGCGCATTGCCGACCACGCGGGCCACGATCGAACCGATGATCAGGATAACGATGGCGGCGACGATATTCACCGCGTACTGGATCAACAGATCCTGGTTCTTCACCAACCAGTTGCCGGCACCGTTGATGCCGTCTACTACATTCAAATCTTTCATTCGTGTCGTCCTAACTCAGTCCCTAACGGGAGAAACTCGCAAAAATACACTGGCCTCGGCAGCCAGTAGGAAACCACCGCCTAAGGGTAACCAACATTAAAGGCTCATGCCAACCGTCAGCGTTAAAAATAGCCGAAACCGCCCGCCGCGTCTTCTATGCTGAAAACAGCGCGTTGGCTATTTCACGACAAGGGATCCGTTCTTCATGCACATTCGCTCTTCGCTCAAACACTATTGGCAAGTGCGGCCCAGGCTGCTGTTTTCCGTCGGCGCCGGGCTGCTGTGCTTTCTGCTGCTGCCCGCCCAGCTCTCGTTGCTGCAGCGCCTAATGATCGGCTGGAATACGCTGGCCTGGCTCTATCTGCTGTTTCTCTGGCGGCTGATGCTGGTCAGCACACCGCAGCACATTCGCCAGATCGCTCGGCGACAGGATGAAAGCGCCAGCACGGTGTTGGCGCTGGTCAGTTTCGGTTGTCTGGTAAGCATTCTGGCGATCCTGTTCGAATTGAGCAGCGCCAAACAGGCCAGCGACTCGCTGAAAACGCTACATCTGGCGTTAACCGGCGCAACGCTGGCAGTCTCCTGGCTGCTGCTGCCGACCGCCTTCACCATGCACTATGCCCATCAGTTTTACCGTCAGGGCGCGCAGCAGGATCCTTTGCCGCTGCTGTTTCCCGGCAATCTCACCGAGCCGACCTATCTGGACTTCGCCTACTTCTCCTTCACCATCGCGGTCGCGTCGCAAACGGCCGACGTGGCGGTCGGCGCCGCGGAGGTGCGTAAAATCGCGCTCGTGCAGTCGGTTATTTCGTTCGTGTTCAACATGCTGATCCTGGGCCTGTCGATCAACGTCGGTGCCGGCCTGCTGGGCTGAAAACGAAAAAGGCTCCCCGCAGGGAGCCTTATGCACGTGCAACAGGTGCCGAAGATTACAGAACGTCTACCGCGTTCAGATCTTTGAAAGCCTGCTCCAGACGCGTCACCATGCTGGTCTGCGCTGCGCGCAGCCATACGCGTGGATCATAGTATTTCTTGTTCGGCTGATCGGCGCCTTTCGGGTTGCCCAGCTGGCCCTGCAGGTAAGCTTCGTTCGCTTTGTAGTACTGCAGGATGCCATCCCAGGTCGCCCATTGGGTGTCGGTGTCGATGTTCATTTTGATCACGCCGTAACCCACAGACTCTTTGATCTCTGCGTCGGTAGAACCGGAACCGCCGTGGAACACGAAGTTCAGGCTGTTGTGCGGCAGGTTGAATTTCTTGGACACGTAGTCCTGAGAATCACGCAGGATGGTCGGAGTCAGCTTAACGTTGCCTGGCTTGTACACGCCGTGCACGTTACCGAAGGAAGCAGCGATGGTGAAGCGCGGGCTGATGGCGTTCAGTTTTTCGTACGCGTAAGCCACGTCTTCCGGCTGGGTGTACAGAGCGGAAGCGTCCATATGGCTGTTGTCCACGCCATCTTCTTCACCGCCGGTGCAGCCCAGTTCGATTTCCAGCGTCATGCCGATTTTGGCCATGCGCTTCAGGTAGGCGCTGCAGATCTCGATGTTTTCTTCCAGAGATTCTTCAGACAGATCGATCATATGGGAAGAGAACAGCGGTTTGCCGGTAGCGGCGAAGTGCTTCTCGCCGGCGTCCAGCAGGCCGTCCAGCCATGGCAGCAGTTTCTTCGCGCAGTGGTCGGTGTGCAGGATCACCGGCACGCCGTAGTGTTCAGCCATCTGGTGAACGTGGTGTGCGCCAGAGATAGCGCCCAGAATCGCTGCGCCCTGAGGCACATCGGTCTTCACGCCTTTGCCGGCGATGAATGCGGCGCCGCCGTTGGAGAACTGAACGATAACCGGCGCGCGCACTTTAGCCGCGGCTTCCAGCACTGCGTTGATGGAGTCGGTACCCACGCAGTTTACCGCTGGCAGCGCAAAGTTGTTCTCTTTAGCAACTGCGAAGACTTTCTGAACGTCATCACCCGTGATGACACCCGGTTTTACGAAATCAAAAATTTTAGACATGTTACTTTGTCCTGTTTCGTCGGCCGTAGATGGATGTAAATCGATGTTTTCACGCCGCGCAGCGTGAGCCGCGCGGTATAAAACAAACGGGCGGCTTTCGCCTCCCGTTGTCTGAATTACTGCTTAGCGCGCTCTTCCAGCATCACGACTGCAGGCAGCGGTTTCCCTTCAACGAATTCCAGGAATGCGCCACCGCCGGTGGAGATGTAGGAAATTTTGTCAGCGATACCGAACAGATCGATGGCTGCCAGAGTGTCGCCGCCGCCAGCGATAGAGAAAGCGTCGCTATCGGCGATCGCGCGGGCGACAATTTCGGTGCCCTTACGGAAGTTAGGGAACTCGAATACGCCAACCGGGCCATTCCACAGAATGGTCTTGGCGTTCTTCAGGATAACGGCCAGACGCTCGGCAGAGACGTCGCCCATATCCAGAATTTGCTCGTTGTCCTGGATCTCGTTGGCCTGCTTCACGGTCGCGGTCGCGGTTTCAGAGAACTCGGTCGCCACGCGCACGTCGGTCGGAACCGGGATGTCGCAGGTTTCCAGCAGTTTCTGCGCGTTCGGGATCAGATCCGGTTCGTACAGGGACTGGCCCACGTTGTTGCCCTGCGCCGCCACGAAGGTGTTGGCGATGCCGCCGCCGACGATCAGCTGATCGGCGATTTTGGACAGGGAATCCAGCACGGTCAGTTTGGTGGAGACTTTAGAGCCGCCCACGATGGCGACCATCGGACGGGCCGGGTTGCCCAGGGCCTTGCCCAGCGCTTCCAGCTCGGCGGACAGCAGCGGGCCGGCACAGGCGACAGGCGCGAACTTGCCCACGCCGTGGGTGGAAGCCTGCGCGCGGTGCGCGGTGCCGAACGCGTCCATCACGTACACGTCGCACAGCGCCGCGTATTTCTTGGACAGGGTTTCGTCGTCTTTCTTCTCGCCCTTGTTGAAGCGAACGTTTTCCAGCACCACCAGTTCGCCTTCGGCGACGTCGACGCCATCCAGATAATCCTTCGCCAGACGCACTGGGGATTTCAGATGATCTTTCAGGTAGTTGACCACAGGCAGCAGGGAGAATTCTTCGTTGTACTCGCCTTCGGTAGGACGACCCAGGTGGGAGGTTACCATCACGCGGGCGCCTTGCTTCAGCGCAGCTTCGATAGTCGGCAGGGAAGCGCGGATACGCGCGTCGGAAGTCACTTTACCGTCTTTTACCGGCACGTTCAGATCGGAGCGGATCAGTACGCGTTTACCCGCCAGATCCAGATCGGTCATCTTAATTACAGACATGGTGAACCCTCTTTATTGAATCTCTATAAAATTGCCTGAGCAGCGCGCCCATCACGCCGGCGCCGCCGTACTAGAAACCGCTGGCGGCCATTGCCCGTGTTGTATCCAACATCCGATTGGCAAAGCCCCATTCATTGTCGCACCAGACCAAGGTCTTTATCAGGTGCTGCCCGCTGACCCGGGTCTGCGTACCGTCGACGATAGCGCTGTGCGGGTCATGGTTAAAATCGATCGAGACCAATGGTAATTCCGTGTAGTCAACTATACCACGAAATGATTCCCGTGCGGCCTTTTGCAACAGCTGGTTGACCTCCGCCACCTTCACCGCGGCGCTCACGCTGACGCTAAGATCGATAGCCGTCACGTTGATGGTCGGCACGCGCACCGAGATAGCCTCGAAGCGATCGCAAAACTGCGGGAAGATGCGGGTGATGCCCGCGGCCAGCTTGGTATCGACCGGAATGATCGACTGGCTCGCCGCGCGGGTGCGCCGCAAATCCGCGTGATACGCGTCGATCACCGGCTGATCGTTCATCGCCGAGTGAATGGTGGTCACGGTGCCGGACTCGATGCTGTAGGCGTCGTCCAGCAGCTTGATCACCGGAATAATGCAGTTGGTGGTGCACGAGGCGTTGGACACGATGCGGTGTTCCGCCAGCAGCGTCTGATGGTTGACGCCAAACACGATGGTGGCGTCCAGATCGTTGCCGCCCGGATGGGCGAACAGCACTTTCTTCGCCCCCGCCGCCAGATGGGCTTCGCCATCCGCCCGGCTGCCGTACACGCCGCTGCAGTCCAGCACCACGTCGACGCCCAGCTCGCCCCAGGGCAACTGCTCCACCGCCGGCTGGTGCAACAGGCGAATCGCGTCGTCTCCGACGCTCAGCGTGTCGCACTCTTGCCGCACATCCCACGCAAAGCGGCCGTGGCTGGAATCGTACTTCAGCAGATGGGCCATGCCTTCGGCGTTCGCCAGCTCGTTGATCGCCACCACGGAGATTTCCGCCCGTCGTCCCGATTCGTACAGTGCGCGCAATACGCTGCGGCCGATGCGGCCAAAGCCGTTTATCGCTATGCGGATGGTCATGCTGCTCCTGAAAAAGGGCCGTCCACGCCGGGTGACTCACCGGCGCCGCCCGGCGCTGACTGGTTGTCTCACTAACCCGCATAGAGTAGTGGATCGTACCGCCCGCTGTGAATCGCCGAGTTTGCATTATTCCCGCGCTTCAGCGGTTTTTCACCGCCGTCACATCGGCATTTCTGTTGAAGAGTGCTTCAACTGAAACGCTTCAGCTGAGCATAAACCAAAGTTTTGGCAAAAGGAACAGGTGCGACAGTTCCTCAGGTAACGGAGGGGAGTTTTACGAGCATAAGATGATCTGGCGCACATTTTTGGCCTCAAGACCGCGACGAATTTTCGCTCGCCGGCCCCGTTTCGCCGTAGTGCTCACGAAAATAGTCGCGCAAAAATTCGACCGTCACCCGCACTTTCGCCGACGTTGCCAGCCGGGAAACGTACACCGCCCAGATGTTGGCCGGCTGATAATACTCCGGCAGGATGTGCACCAATCTGCCGCTGTCGATGTTCTCTTTTACGTCCCAGGCGGAACGCAGCGCAACGCCCTGCCCGTCCAGACACCACTGGTGCACGATCTCGCCGTGGTTCGACGCCAGCGCCCCCGTCACCTTCACCGTCTCTTCGCCGCCCGGCCCCTGCAGCCGCCACAGCCCGAACGGGTGATCGCGTTCCTTGATCACCAAACAGGTGCGGCCCGCCAGCTCCGCCGGGTTTTTCGGCACGCCGTGGCGCTGCAGGTACGCCGGCGAAGCGCACAAGATGCGCTGATTGTCCGCCAGCTTGCGCGCAATCAGATTGGGAGCGATATCGTCGCCGATGCGGATATCCAGATCGAACCCTTCGCTGACCAGATCCACCAGCCTATCGGACACGTCGAGCCGCAGCTCCAGCTGCGGGTACTGCCGCGCCAGCGCCGACAGCGCCGGCGCCACGAAACGCCGGCCGAAGCCGAAGCTGCTGACCACGCGCAGCATGCCCTGCGGCGCCTGACGCACCTCGGACAGCTCGTCCATCATCTGATCGACGTCGTTGAGAATGCGCTGCGCCCATTCGTAGATGCGTTCGCCGTCTTCGGTGATCGCCACTCGCCGCGTGGTGCGGTGCAGCAACGACACGTCCAGCGCTTTTTCCAGCAACGCAATGCGTTTGCTGATAAAGGCCGGCGACACGCCCAGCTCTTCGGCGGCGGCGGCAAACCCGGCGCGGCGCGCCACCAGCACGAACACCCGCAGGTCACTCAGGATCGGCATATTGTTCATGATTCGTGTTTTATGTTTCACCGTTTTCAGGGTTGATTAACAGTTAGTCAATTATAGGATAAGAGTGTTGTCAATCTCCCCTACCTACAAATGAGACCTCTGTATGAGCAAAACCTATAAAATTGCCGCCATCCCCGGGGACGGTATCGGGCGGGAAGTGTTGCCGGAAGGCATACGAGTGTTGCAAGCGGCGGCGGCGCGCTGGGATCTGTCGCTGGAATTCGACACTTTCGAGTGGGCCAGCTGCGACTACTACCAGCACCACGGCCAGATGATGCCGGACGATTGGTTTGAGCAGCTCAAGGGCTTCGATGCCATCTACTTCGGCGCCGTCGGCTGGCCGGATACGGTGCCCGATCACATTTCGCTGTGGGGGTCGCTGTTGAAATTCCGCCGCGACTTCGAGCAGTACGTCAACCTGCGCCCAGTACGGCTGTTTCCCGGCGTGCCCTGCCCGCTCGCGAACAAACAGCCGGGCGATATCGATTTCTACGTGGTGCGCGAAAATACCGAAGGGGAATACTCCTCGCTCGGCGGACGGATGTTCGAAGGCACTGAACGCGAGATGGTGATCCAGGAATCGGTCTTCACCCGTCAGGGCGTGGACCGCATCCTCAAGTACGCCTTTGAGCTGGCGCAACAGCGCCCGCGCAAGCGCCTGACCGCAGCCACCAAGTCCAACGGCATGGCCATCAGCATGCCGTACTGGGATGAGCGCGTGGCGGAGATGGCGCGCCGGTATCCGGACATCGCCTGGGACAAGCAGCACATAGATATTCTATGCGCGCGCTTCGTGCTGAACCCCGAACGCTTCGACGTGGTGGTGGCCTCCAACCTGTTCGGCGATATTTTGTCTGATCTCGGCCCGGCCTGCACCGGCACTATCGGCATTGCGCCGTCGGCCAACCTGAACCCGGAGCGCAACTTCCCGTCGCTGTTCGAGCCGGTGCACGGCTCGGCGCCGGACATTTTCGGCAAAAACATCGCCAACCCGATCGCCATGATCTGGAGCGGCGCGATGATGCTGGACTTCCTCGGCGACGGCGATGCCCGTTACCGCCAGGCACACGACGGCATCCTGCAGGCGATCGAGCGCATCATCGCCGACGGGCCGCGCACGCCGGATATGCGCGGCGATGCCTCCACTCAGCAAGTCGGCCAGGCGATCGCCGCCCTGCTGCAACGCTAAACACCGCTGATTTTCCTGCGCAGGGCGCGTTTTCGCGCCCTGCTTTGCCATGTCCGCTTTTCCGCTTCGATCGCCGCCGCAAATCCGTTGAAAACCACCGCAGAAAGCACGCCAATACCCCGGCCAAGATCACAACAAATTGTTTACATACTGTGTTTTATCCTTTTACAGATGCCCCAATTGTGGCCCTCCCGTAATTTGTGCACACTCAAAAATGTTAATGAAGAGTAAACATTTCCGGTGGCGTTCTGCCGGGGCGGTTGCTCCTCGCGGTGTAACAAAACAAAGGGTTCAAACCAATAAGGCCCGGGCGCACCCTACGCTTCGCGCACCGGCCCACCACCGATAACAGGAGTTCACTCCCATGCAGAGCACCCCTAAAAAGGATGTCACGCTCATCGCCATCAGCCTGTGCAGTATTGCGCTGATCGCCATTTGCCTGATGCTCTTTCCAGCTCAATCCGCGCTTATCGCCAACACCATTTTCAACGGCGTCACCCGGCTGTTCGGCTCAACCATTCAAATCCTGGTGCTGATCGCCCTGCTGGTGGTGCTGTATCTGGCGTTGAGCAAATACGGCAACATCCGCCTCGGCGAAGGCAAACCGCAGTACTCCACGTTAGCCTGGCTGTTCATGTTCATCTGCGCTGGCCTGGGCTCGTCCACCCTGTACTGGGGGGTGATGGAATGGGCGTATTATTACCAGACGCCGGGGCTGAACATCGCGCCGCGCACCCCGAAGGCGCTGGAATACAGCATCAGCTACTCCTTCTTCCACTGGGGCCTGAGCGCCTGGGCGACCTATGCCCTCGCCTCGCTGATCATGGCCTACCACTTCCACGTGCGTAAGAACAAAGGGCTCAGCCTATCGGGGATCATTTCCGCCATCACCGGTGTGCGCGCCAACGGCCCGATCGGGCGGTTGGTGGATCTGATCTTCCTGGTCGCCACCGTCGGCGCCCTCACCATTTCACTGGTGCTGACGGCCTCTACCTTTACCCGTGGGCTGACGGCACTGACCGGCATCCCGGACAATTTCGTGGTGCAGGCGACGGTGATCCTGCTGGCCGCGGTGATCTTCTGTCTCAGCTCTTACATCGGCATCGACGGCGGCATGCAGCGCCTGAGCAAAATGGTCGGCTGGGGCGCCTTCGCCTTCGCCGGGCTGGTGCTGCTGGTCGGCCCGACCGAGTTCACCATCAACAACACCATCAACGCCATCGGCCTGACGGCGCAAAACTTCCTGCAGATGAGCCTGTTCACCGATCCGATGGGCGACGGCAGCTTCAGCCGCAGCTGGACGGTGTTCTACTGGCTGTGGTGGATCTCCTATACCCCGGGCGTGGCGATGTTCGTCACCCGCGTCTCGCGCGGCCGCAAGATTAAAGAGGTGATCTGGGCCTTGTTGCTCGGCAGCACCCTCGGTTGCTGGTTCTTCTTCGGCTCGCTGGAAAGCTACGCCATGCACCAGTTCATCAGCGGGCAGCTCAACGTGCCGGAGATCCTCAGCATCCAGGGTGGCGAAACCGCCGTGCAGATGCTGCTGACGGCGCTGCCGCTCGGCAAGCTGTTCCTGGCCGCCTATCTGTTCATCATGATCATTTTCCTGGCCTCGCACATGGACGCGGTGGCCTACACCATGGCCGCCACCAGCACCCGCAACCTGCAGGAGGGGCAAGATCCCAGTCCGATGCTGCGCCTGTTCTGGTGCGTGGTGATCACCCTGATCCCGCTGTCGATCCTGTTTACCGGCGCCTCGCTGGACACCATGAAAACCACGGTGATCCTGACCGCGCTGCCGTTCCTGCTGGTGCTGCTGGTGAAAACCTACGGCTTTGCCCGCTGGCTAAAGCAGGACTACGCGGCCATCCCGGCGCACCTGATCGAAAGCAGCCCGCCGGCGCTGCCCGAAGCACCGGCGGCCGCCGAACTCCCCGCTCCATCGTCGTATCAACCGCGCCCTATGGCGAAATGACAATAAGAAAAGAGGAAGGTTAACTTATGAGCACTCTGATCCCTGAATTTACCTTACCGAAAGATTTCTGCGCCGACGCCCGCGAGGCTTACACCATTCCAGCCCGGTTCTATACCCACCAGGCGGCGTTCGAGCACGAAAAAGAGCAGGTGTTCGCCACCAGCTGGATTTGTGTGGCGCACCGCAGCGAGCTTGCCCAACCGAACGACTACATCACCCGCGAGATCATCGGTGAAAACATTCTGGTGGTGCGCGGCCGCGACAACGTGCTGCGCGCCTTTTACAACGTCTGCCCGCACCGCGGCCACCAACTGCTGGCGGGCGACGGCCGGGCGAAGAACGTCATCACCTGCCCTTATCACGCTTGGGCGTTCAAGCTGGACGGCGAACTGGCGCACGCGCGCAACTGCGAAAACGTGCAGAACTTTGATAAGGAAAACTCGCACCTGATGCCGGTGCGGGTCGAAGAGTACGCCGGGTTTATTTACGTCAATCTGGACTCGCAGGCCGGCACGGTGGAAGACCAACTGCCGGGCCTCGGCGCCAAAGTGCGCGAGGCCTGCCCGCAGGTCGACGATCTCAAGCTGGCGGCACGCTTCGTCACCCGCACTCCGGCCAACTGGAAGAACATCGTCGACAACTACCTCGAGTGCTACCACTGCGGCCCGGCACACCCCGGCTTCGCCGACTCGGTGCAGGTCGATCGCTACTGGCACACCCTGCACGGCAACTGGACGCTGCAGTTCGGCTACGCCCGCCCTTCCGAGCAGTCGTTCAAGTTTGAAGAGGGAAAAGAATCCAGCTTCCACGGCATCTGGCTGTGGCCGTGCACCATGTTCAACATGCCGCCGCTGGAAGGCATGATGACGGTGATCTATGAGTTCCCGGTCGATGCGGAAACCACCCTGCAGCACTACGACATCTACTTCACCAACACCGATTTGAGCGACGAACAGCTCAAACTGATCGACTGGTACCGCGACGTGTTCCGCCCGGAAGATTTGCGGCTGGTGGAAAGCGTGCAAAAAGGCCTGAAGTCGCGCGGCTATCGCGGCCAGGGGCGCATCATGGCCGACGGCGCCGGCAGCGGCGTCAGCGAACACGGCATCGCCCACTTCCACAACCTGCTGGCGCAGGTTTATCAACCTTGATGCGACGGGGCCCGCGGGCCCCTTTCCCCTGACTTGTGAGGTTCTTGTGAAAATTTCCGATCGGGCGCTATTCCGCCAACAGGCATATATCAACGGCCAATGGCGCGACGCCGACAACCAGGAAACCCTGCCGGTGAGCGATCCCGCCACCGGCCGGCCAATCGGCAGCGTGCCCAACATGGCGACGGCCGAAACCGAACAGGCGATCGACGCCGCCCAGCAGGCGCTGGAAGGCTGGCGCGCGCTGCCGGCGCAACAGCGCGCGCAGCTGTTGCGCCGCTGGTTCGAACTGATGCTGGAGCACCAGCAGGATCTGGCCAACCTGATGACGCTGGAGCAAGGCAAACCGCTGGCGGAATCGCTGGGTGAGATCCGCTACGCAGCCTCCTTTATCGAATGGTTCGCCGAACAGGCCAAGCGCGCCAACGGCGACATCATTCCGTCGCCGAGCAGCGATAAACGCCTGATGGTGCTGAAACAGGGCATCGGCGTGTGCGCGGCGATCACGCCCTGGAACTTTCCGGCGGCGATGATCACCCGCAAGGCCGCGCCGGCGCTGGCGGCCGGCTGTACGCTGGTGGTCAAACCCGCCAACGAAACCCCTTATTCAGCGCTGGCGATGGCCGAACTGGCCGAGCGCGCCGGCATTCCCGCCGGGGTATTCAACGTGGTGACCGGCAACTCGCAGGCGATCGGCGCCGAGCTGACTCGCCACCCGCAGGTGCGCAAACTCAGCTTTACCGGCTCCACGCCGGTGGGCAGGCTGCTGATGCGCCAGAGCGCGGACACCATCAAGAAAGTGTCGCTGGAGCTGGGCGGCAACGCGCCGTTCATCGTGTTTGACGATGCGGACATCGATGCCGCGGTGGAAGGCGCACTGATCGCCAAATACCGTAACGCCGGGCAGACCTGCGTCTGCGTCAATCGGTTCTACGTGCAGCGCGGCGTTTACCCGCAGTTCGCCGAGAAGTTTGTCGCCCGCGTGGCGGCACTGCAGGTCGGCAATGGTTTCGAACCCGGCGTGCAGATCGGCCCGCTGATCAACCGCAAGGCGTGCGACAAGGTGCTGGAGCTGCTCGATGACGCGCTGAGCAAAGGTGCTCAGATGCTGACCGGCGCCACGCCGCACGCGCTGGGCGGCAATTTCTTCACGCCGACGGTGCTGGGGGACGTTCAGCCCGGCTCGCTGCTGCTGGAAGAGGAAATCTTCGGCCCGGTCGCGCCGCTGGTGGTGTTCGATGACGAAGCCGAGGCGATCCGTCAGGCCAACGACACCATCTACGGCTTGGCCGCCTACTTCTACACCCGCGATGCGGCGCGCATCTGGCGCGTTTCGGAACGGCTGGAGTACGGCATGGTCGGCATCAATACCGGGCTTATCTCCAACGAGGTGGCGCCGTTCGGCGGGGTGAAACAGTCGGGGCTGGGGCGTGAAGGCTCCGAATACGGCATCGAAGACTATCTGGAGCTCAAATACCTGTGCCAGGCGGTATAACTTTTTCATGCGCGGGGACGCCCGCGCTTTGGAGCCAATGAATGACCAGCTATCAGATGCTTGATGTCCGCATCGTCGACATCGAAACCGTCACCGCACGGGTCAAGCGCTTTACCCTTGCGGATCCGCAAGGCCGGCCGCTGCCCGCCTTCAGCGGCGGCAGCCACATCATCGTGCAAATGCAGGACGGCGAGCAGCGCTACAGCAACGCCTATTCGCTGCTCAGCTCACCGTTCGAACTCGAGCATTACCAGATCGCCATTCGGCGCGAGTCTCCTTCCAAAGGCGGTTCCGACTTCATGCATGACCGGCTGGCGGTCGGCGATACGCTGACCATCAGCACCCCGAATAACCTGTTCGCGCTGGCGCCGGAAGCGCAACATCACGTGCTGATCGCCGGCGGCATCGGCATCACGCCGTTTATGGCCCATCTGCATGAGCTGCAACGCAGCGGCCAACGCTACCATCTGCACTACTGCTTCCACAGTGAAGAGCACAACGCCTTCCAGCAACAGCTGATGCAAGCGCCGTTCGCCGACAACGTCAGTTGCCATGTCTCCAGCCTTGGCGGCCGGTTGGATCTGGCGCGCACGCTGGCCGATGTGGAACCCGGCGCCCATATCTACGTCTGCGGCCCGGCGGCGCTGAACGAAGCGGTCTACCGGATCGCCGCCGAACGGGGTATCGATGCCGGTCGCTTGCACAGCGAAGCCTTTGCCGCCGAAGACACGGCGGGGGGCGCCTTTACACTGGTGCTGGCTCGATCGGGTATTGAGCTTGAAGTCGCGCAAGACATGACCATCCTGCAGGCGCTGGAAAACAGCAAGGCGGCCAAGGTCGAGTGCCTGTGCCGCGAAGGCATTTGCGGCACCTGCGAAACCCGCATCATCGAAGGGGAAGCCGATCACCGCGATCAATATCTCAGCGAGGAAGAACGCACGGCGCAGCAGACCCTGTTGATCTGCTGCTCGCGCGCCAAAGGCAGCCGGCTGGTGCTGGATTTGTAAAAGGAACGCCCGCATCGGCGGGCGTCCTGATTAGGCTTTCGGGAATATCCACAAATGCTCGGCCGGCAGGGAGAGCCGGCACAGCGTTTGATCGCGCGCCTCGTGGCCATAGGCACGCACCACGAAATCTTCGGCCACGGTGCGGAACAGGTATTCCCAGCGATCGCCGAGATACATGCTGGTCAGCAACGGCAGCTCAAGCTGGTTGCCCTGCGGATCTTCACCCAACCGCACGCGCTCGACGCGGATCACCGCCGTGCCCTCCTGCCCGACCTGCACGCCTTCGCCCGCTTTGCCCCACAGCGCCCAATCCTTACCTTCGATGCGCGCCCGATCGCCTTCCAGCGCGACGACCTTGCCCGGCAACCGGTTGTTGCTGCCCATGAACTCGGCGGTGAACAGCGTGGTGGGCGAACCGTACATCTCCTGCGGCGTGCCCTGCTGTTCGATTTTGCCGTTATTGAGCAGCAGGATGCGATCGGAAATGGCCATCGCCTCGTTCTGATCGTGGGTCACCATCAGCGCCGACAGACCCAGCTTGATGATCAACTCGCGCAGGAATACTCGCGCCTCTTCGCGCAGCTTGGCGTCAAGGTTGGACAGCGGCTCATCCAGCAGGATCACCGGCGGGTTGTAGACCAGCGCGCGCCCGATCGCCACGCGCTGCTGTTGGCCGCCGGAGAGTTGGTGCGGATGGCGTTTGGCCAAATGCCCCAGCCCGAGCTGATCCAGCACCGCCTGCACCCGCTGGGCGATTTCCGCCGAGGCAGTCTTACGCAGTTTCAGCGGGTAAGCGACGTTCTCAAACACCGTTTTATGCGGCCACAGGGCGTAGGACTGAAACACCAGCCCCAGATTGCGCTCTTCGGCGGGAATTTCACTGCGTGCGCTGCCGTTGTACACCGCGCTGTTGCCGATGACGATCCGCCCCTGGCTCGGTTTCTCCAGCCCGGCTACCGCCCGCAGCAGCGTGGTTTTGCCGCTGCCCGACGGGCCCAGCAGCGAGACCACTTCGCCCCGTTTCAGATCCATCGACACCCCTTTCAACACCGGGTTGTCGCCATAGGTCAAATGCAGATTCTCTACCGAAAGTTCAATCATGTAATTTCGCTCCAAAGCGCAAGGCGATCCCCAGCCCCAACACCACCAGCAGGATATTGATGAACGACAGCGCGGCGACGATATCGATAGCGCCCGCGGCCCACAGGGAAACCAGCATCGAGCCGATGGTTTCTGTGCCCGGAGACAGCAGATACACCCCGGTGGAATATTCGCGTTCAAAGATCAGGAACATCAGCAACCAGGAGCCGATCAGGCCGTAGCGCGACAGCGGAATGGTGACGTGGCGGGTGATCTGACCGCGGCTGGCGCCGGCGCTGCGCGCCGCCTCCTCCAGCTCCGGTCCCACCTGCAGCAGCGTAGAAGAGATCAGCCGCAGGCCGTAAGCCATCCACACCACGGTGTAGGCCAGCCAGACGCTGAAGATGGTGCTGCGCAGCGAACGCAACCAGACGATCACGTTCTCGCGCAGCCACTCGGCCATCGGCAGCACTGACAGCCAGCCTTCCTTAAGCGATTTGTCCAACCACATCGGCAGGAACAGAAACACCCACAGGAACGCCAGGCCGGCCAACAGCCCCGGCACCGCGCGCGGCACCAGCACGCTGTAGTCGAGGAAGCGCGTGGCGCCATCCGGCTTGCGGTGCATGGCAATGCCGATAAACAGATAGCACGCCACCGCCAGCGCCCCGCCGATCACCCCGATCGCCATCGAGTTGACGATGGCGCGCAGCAGGTTGGGTTGCGCCCAGATGGTGCGGAAGGTGTTGATCGACAGTTCGTCCCAGACAGACACGCCCACGCCCCAGTTGGAGATAAAGGCGCGCAGCACTACGCCGATCAGCGGCACGCCGATGGTCACGGTCAGCCAGAACATCACCACCGCGCCGGCCACCCAGCGCCATTTGCCCAGCGGCAGCGCGCGCGCCTGCGAGGCTTTGCCCTTGACGGTGACGAAACGGTTGGCGGTACGCATCAGCCTGCGCTGCAGCATCACCAATGGAATGGTGATGCAGATCAGCACCACCGCTACCGCCGCCATCAGGTGGTAAGAAGGCGTGCCCAGCTTGTTGGTCAACTGATACAGGTAGGTCGCCAGCACCAGGTTGCCTTCCGGATCGCCCAGCACCAGCATCAGGCCGAAAACCTCCAGCCCGAGGAAGAACAGCAGCACCCCGGCGTACAAGATAGACGGCCGCACCATCGGCAGGCTGACGGCGGTCATCACCTGCAGCGGCGTAGCGCCGGCGGTGCGCGCCGCTTCTTCAACGTCGGAGCCCACGCTGCGCAGCGCCGAGGAGATGTACAGATACGCGTGGGGCACGTGCGTCAACCCGGCTATCACCACGATGCTGGCCATCGAATAGATGTTCCACGGCACGAAACCCAGCAACGCTTCCGCCCACAGCGAGAAGAAGCCGACCGGCCCTGCCGCCACAACGTAACCGAAACCCAGCACCATCGGCGACACGAAGATCGGTACCAGAATCAGCGGTTCGATGATCCGCCGCCCCGGCAGATCGGTGCGCACCATCAGAAAGGCCAAAATGCCGCCGAGCGGGATGGCGATAATCACCAGGCCGAATGCCAGAATAAAGCCGCTTTTCAGCGCCTTGTAGAAATCCGGATCGGTAAAGATGAACTCGAAGGCCTCCAGGCTGAAGACCTTGGAGGGAGAGAAAAACGGAGCCGAGAGGAAGCTTTGAATGATGATAAACGACAGGGGGACATAGATAACCAGCGCGGTTATCAACACCACCAGGCCGCGCGGCAGGCTCTGCCACTTTCTGCGCCATGCTTGCATAAATGCTCCCTATGGTTGTAAACGACGACCAAAGGGCGCGCGCCCGTGCGGCAGGCGCGCGTCCGAATGCAGTCCCTGTTATTTCGCCGCGGCGGCGCGCCATTGTTTGATGTAGTCGAGACGTTTGGCCGGCTGCAGATATTCCAGCAGGCTGTCATCGACCGGGATCGGCTTGAGCGCGTTACCCAACAGCTTGGTCATGCCATCGATGTCGTTCTTGCCTTCGATGTCGTTGCGGATCGAGGGGATATCCGCCTGATTGGCGAGAATATTTTGCCCTTTCTCCGACAGCACGTAGTCGAACCACAGCTTGGCGGCATTAGGGTTGCCGGCCTCTTTGCTGATGAAGCTCACGCGCGACAGCACCAGGGTATAGTCTTTCGGATAGACGATGCCGAGCGACGGATCGCTCTTGGCGCGGGCCTCGGCGTATGAACCGAGGATATTGAAGCCGATCAGGTTTTCACCGGAGGAGACGCGCTCCATCATGGTGCCGGTGGAAGATTGCACCGCCAGCCCGCCCTTGGCCACGTCGGCCAGCGTTTTGAAGTAGTTAGGATCGGCCTTGAAGTCCTGCACCGACAGCATGAAGCCGACGCCGGATTTTTCGATGTCGTAGGTGGTGACTTTCTTCTTGAATTTGTCCGTCTGGCCGGCGATCAGTTTAGCCAGCGCCGCGTGTGAATCCGGCACATCGCCCTGCGGGATCAGCCGTTTGTTATAGATAAACACCACCGGCTCATAGGTGGTGCCATACACTTTATCTTGCCATACCGCCCATTTTGGCAGCTGAGCCCGCTCCGGAGAGGCATACTCCTGCGCGTAATCGCCCGCCAGTTTCAAAATGGTGTCCATCGACGAGCTCCAGACCAGGTCGCCGCTGGTGCCGCCGGCCGCCTGCTCGCTGATAAAGCGGTTATACAGTTCGGTGCTGTTCATGTCGTTGTATTCGACCTTGATGCCCGGATACAACGCCTCGAACCCCTGGATCAGCGGCGCCGCCGCCTTGGTGTCGGTGGTTGAATAAATCACCACCTTGCCTTCTTTCTTCGCGCCGTCGACCAGTTTCTGATAGTCGGCGGGGTAGCCCGCCGGGAAGGCCGCATAGGCGGAAACGGAGCCCAGTAAGGTGATAGCAGCTACGGTCGCGCTGATTTTTTTCATCATCATCCATCCCCTGATCACATTTAATAAACCAAAAATTAACATACAGTTAATATTTATGACGAGGCAACGGCGTTGCTTGTTATCTTTCGGTTTTGTGAGGTTGGACGTTTTTCAGCCAATAAAAAGCCCGGCAGCGCGGGCTTTACAGCACTTCCTATCGCAGACTATTCGGCCAGGTGAGAGCGCCGCAGCAGGCGAATTCGCTGTACGATGGCAACCCCCAGCAGCGTCAGAACAAATCCCGCCAGCTGCACCAGCGACAACGCCTCACCAAACAGCGCGTAAGCCTGCAGCGCCGCCGCCGGCGGCACCAGCAGCATCAGCGCGGTAATGCGAGTCAAATCGCCGTGGCGCACCATCCAAATGAACAGCGCGGTGCCGCCCAGCGACAACACGCCGGCCGACCACAGCAGCGAGAACCACAGCGTTGGCGAATTGTCCCAGGCGCCTGAGCCCATTACGGCCGCCAGTACGCCGGTCACGATCGCCGCGCCGAGGTGCTGAATGGCGCCTGCCGCCCGCAGATCGGCCGCCGCCAGCGAAGACTTCTGCACCATGATGCCTATCGTCAGCGCAACGATGCTGCCAAACCCCATCAGGATCGGCAGCAGCGCCATATTGCCGACGTCGATGCCGGTCAGCCGCGGGGAGAGCACCAGCGCAACGCCGATAAAACCGACCGCCAGCCCGGCCCAGGAACGTAACCCGATCGGCTTACGCAGCACCAGCGCGAAAATCAGCGCGGTAAACAGCGGCTGCAATCCGCCGATCAGCGACATCACTCCGGCCGCCAGGCCGTTCGCCACCGCCCACCAGCTTGCGGCAAGGTAAACACCGTTCATCAACATGCCGGTCAGCAGGTGCATTACGAACTGTCGCCCCTTGGGCCAGGCGCAATGCAGCGCCAGCAGAGCGAATACTGCCGCGGCGATCAAAAAGCGAAAGGTCAGGAAAAGGTTGGGATCGGCATGATCCGCCACCGCCCGCGCGGCAATAAAACCGGTCGACCAAATTAATATCAGGAAAAACGGCGCAATAAATGCCTTTCGCCGATCGCGTTTTTCGCGCTGGGTTATTTCCATATCACTACCTAAAAAATGCCGTTGATGAATTAATGCAGAGCATACTAACCAATTTAACACGGGCTTAACAGTATCGACGCTGGCACCAAGCAGGCGTGGTGAACATAATTGCGGGAAATAATGAAGTTTCAATCTTATATAATTCACCAAGCTTATAATTAATTCCACCACGTTACGATAATGTAAATTAATTGCTACATCCGGTATAACTATTCCCCTCCTGGCGGCATTGTCGGAATAATTCCCCTTTGCTAGCCTTCCTGAAGCCACTTAATTAACTGGACTGACTCATGGCCGAAATCACTGATTTTATGAAACTGGATATGCGTATTGGCGAAATTATTTCCGTGGAATATAACGACAAGGCATTAAAACCCGCCTATAAGCTGCGCATTGATTTCGGCGAAGAAATTGGCATTAAAAACAGCTCGGCGCAATTATGCGAAAACTATCAGGAAGATGATCTGCTTGGAAAAAAAGTCATCTCCGTCGTTAATTTCCCCGCCAGGCGGGTTGCCGGATTTAAATCTGAAGTGCTGGTACTTGCCGCGGTCACCCGGGATCAAGGCACTGTCTTGCTGAAACCCGATGTCGACGTGGAGATCGGCAGCAAGATTTTATAATCGCCACATCATTCGTGAGGCCACCGAGAAATGCGACAGTTATCCCTGCTTGATGAAGTTAAGAAGGCGTACCAGGAACACCGTTCAGCCTTTATCCCCGGCGCCACCATGCAAGCGATCCTGCTGGCGCTGGGCGCGCGGCCGGAAGATTTTGCCAGGCTGCAGCAGGTCAGCGCCAATCTGGCGGACGATCCCACACTGCCTTTCCGCAAGTCCAGAAACGGCCGCTTCTGCTTCGACTTCGATCGCGCCCAGATTGAGCGGCTGGAGTTCCAGCCTTTCGTGCTCTCGGTCGAGGAAGACTTCATCCGCTACGATTCGGGAAAGGTGCGCCATTTCCGCGGCATCAACGACGATCTGCAGTTGAATACGGCATTTCAGGCACTGATGAAATTCAAAGCCTACGTGATCGATGGCGTGAGCGTGACGCCGCGCCCCCGGCTTAATCAGGAGATCAACAAATTCGTCTGCACGGTGTTCAACCTGCGCACCGTCACCACGCCGCAGATGTTGGGCGAACCGGCGCTGGAAGGCGTACACAGCGACGGCGTCGACCACACCATGACGACCTTCCTCGGCTGCGACAACATGACCGACGACAGCGCCAAGACCTTTATTCACGATATGCGCGAAACCAGCGGGATCAAATTCGATCGCGCCCGGCCGGAATGGATTTTGGGCGAAATACAGCATCGGCATTTCCTCGATACCCTGCTGATTGTCGACCATGAGCGCAAACACAGCCTCTCACCGGTGGAAGCGCAGGACAAACGCCGGCATTCGACCCGTGATATGCTGATCTTTTTCACCCGTAAACCGGTCGAAGACGGCCACGTCTCCTTCGCGTATGACTCTTTTAAACCGCATATCGAAATCCCGCTGTCGATAGACATGGTGGCGCGCGCGAGCTAACGCGCTGCCGGGCCGGCCGCCAGGATCCCTCTGTGCGGCCGGTTCACGCCGGGGTAAACAGCGCGGGATTAATCAGGTTTTTGTCGCCGAATTATTATATCCTGCCGGACGAAAATTTTTGCGGGCTTACGCTGCCCCACGCGCCTCCTCCTGCAGTGCTTCATTCCGCAGCCAGGCCGTTTATTTCATGAATACAGGCAGTGCCATACCGTTATGACCAAGAGTTTATCCCCGAAAGACATTATCGCCCTGGGCTTTATGACCTTCGCCCTATTTGTCGGCGCCGGCAACATCATTTTCCCCCCGCTGGTGGGGCTGCAGTCCGGTGAGCATCTGTGGCCGGCCGCCCTCGGTTTTATGGTGACCGCCGTCGCCCTGCCGGTGATTGCCGTGATCGCGCTGGCGCGCGTCGGCGGCAGCATCAGCCTGCTGACTGGCCCCATCGGCCGCACAGCCGGCCTGCTGTTGGCGACCGTCTGCTATCTGGCGCTCGGCCCACTGTTCGCCACCCCGCGAACCGCCAATGTTTCTTTCGCCCTCGGCATCGCGCCCTTCACCGGCGACGGCGCCCTGCCGCAGTTCATCTACAGCCTGCTGTTCTTTACCCTAGCGATGGTCGTGTCGTTGTATCCTGGCCGCTTGCTCGATAACGTCGGCCACATTCTGGCGCCGCTGAAAATTCTGGCGCTGGCAGCGCTCGGCATCGCCGCCCTGGTCTGGCCCGCCGGTGCGCCGGTCTCCGCCGTCGGCAGCTATCAGGCCGCGGCGTTTTCCACCGGCTTCGTTCAGGGTTATCAAACCATGGACACGCTGTCGGCGTTGATGTTCGGCTCGATTATCGTCACCGCCGCCCGCTCGCGCGGCGTCAGCGACAGCGGCCTGCTGCTGCGCTACACCCTCTGGGCCAGCCTGATCGCCGGCGTCGGCCTGACTCTGGTCTATATCTGCATGTTCAAGCTCGGCGCCGGCAGCGGCAGCCTGGTCGGGAACGATGCTCAGGATGGCGCGGCAATCCTGCACGCCTATGTGCAGCACACCTTCGGCGATCTGGGCAGCGTCTTTATGGCGGTGCTGATGTTCATCGCTTGCCTGGTGACGGCGGTCGGCATGACCTGTGCCTGCGCGGACTTCTTCTCCCGCTACCTGCCGCTCTCTTACCGCACGCTGGTGGTTATCCTCGCCCTCTTCGCCATGCTGGTTTCCAACATGGGGCTGGCCAATCTGATCCGCGTCTCGCTGCCGGTGCTGACGGCGATCTACCCGCCCTGCATCGCGCTGGTATTGCTCAGCTTCAGCCAGAACCGCTGGCGCAGCGCCAAGCGCGTCTTCGCGCCGGTGATCGCTACCAGCCTGGTGTTTGGCCTCGCCGACGGCCTGAAGGCCTCCAGCTTCAGCAGCCTGCTGCCCGTCTGGTTCGATAAGCTGCCGCTGGCCGAACAGGGTCTGGTCTGGCTGCAGCCTACGCTGCTGGTGCTGTTGCTGGCGGCGGCTTACGACCGGTTGCGCAGCGCCGAAAGCATCAAGACCGCGTCGTAAACGCGGTTTCCGCCCATAAAAATCTATGGTCATCCCCGTTTTTGCAACACCGATTTTGATTTATGATGGGCTTGCTTAAATCTATACGGCGTCTGATGGGGAACACTGCGTTACCCGCGCCACGATGAAGTCCGCACCTGTTGAACCTGAAAAGGGTCTCGGCTTCAAAGAGCCATTTTTTATGTCAGGTTCATCAGCAGGTCGCTGTGCCGTTCATGTCATCATAATCAGTCGTCGCAAAACCAGGTCGTAACTGGGTATCCAAAGCGCTGACAGCTCTAACTGCCAGCGCTTTTTATTGGCTAAAAACGGTGCGATGCGCCGTGATAGCCCAGGCTATCCTGGCCAGTTTATTGGCCAGTCCACAGGCCACCACGTTCGAGTGATGCCGCGTCAACTGAATCTTCACCCACTCAGCCAGACGCCCCGGGTTATGCTCCAGCCGCTGCATAAAGGCCCGGGCACATTGGACCAGCAGGCGACGCAAATTTTTATCTCCCCGCTTGCTGATGCCCATCAGCGTGTTTTTCCCGCCAGTGCTGTATTGCCGCGGCACCAGCCCCGTCGAGGCGGCGAAGTCCCGGCTGCCGGCATAATTTTTCCCATCGCCCAACTTCGTGGCCAACAGGCTGGCGGTTATCATGCCGACGCCGGGAATGCTCAGCAGGCGCTGCGTGGCCTCGTCATCCGCCATATGCGTTTTTAACTCTTGTTCGACGCCCTCAATCTGTTCGCTGAGATAGACGTAATGTTGACGGACCTGCAGCAGCAGCCGGGTTAAATACGGCGGTAACGGATGCTCTTCGAGCACGGCGGTCAGGCGTCGGATAACGGCTCTACCGCGTGGCATGCTGATACCAAACTCCAACAGAAAGCCGTGCATCTGGTTGGTGGTTTTTACCCGTTCTTTGACGAACGCATCTCGGACACGATGCAGCGCCGCCATTGCCTGTTGGTCTTCGGTTCTTGGCGTCACGAAGCGCATGGAAGGGCGTGAGGCGGCTTCGCAGATGGCTTCGGCGTCGATGAAGTCGTTTTTGTTGCTCTTGACGAATGGCCGGACAAACTGGGGCGAGATGAGCTTAACCTGATGGCCGAGCTGGCTGATATGGCGCGCCATAAAGTGAGCGCCGGCGCAGGACTCCATGACGACGGTGGCCGCGCTGCAGGTGGAGAGAAAAGCGGTGAGCTGGGTACGAGAAAACTTCTTGCGCAGCAAGGCATGGCCGTCTTTATCCTGCGCGTGGACATGGAAAGTATGTTTGCCGAGGTCGATACCGATGAGCGTAATGTTTTGCATGATGATCCCCTCCGGAAAGAAAAACACCCTGTCAGCGTACCGCTCACAGGGTGGGGGTGACCATCTCATTAGGTTCATCGCGCTTTAGCGTGAACCAATAGAAAACCGCAGTCAGAACGTTTAGATTTGTATTCGCCAAAACACACCCTAAACTTGAGCCTGTACATAATTTGTGTAATTGCCTGATTTTGATATGTTCAACTCAACATCAAAAGAAGGTTGATTTACGGACGAAAACAGTTGCAGGCTCTGGCTAACGAACTGGCCAGAAACCTTAAAATCCCTGAGGATCTCAACCAGTTCGATCGCCTGCTGAAGAAAATCAGCGTCGAGGCGGCGCTCAATGCCGGAATGACCCATCACCTCGGCTACGATAAAAATCAGCCTAAACCAGCGACCAACGCCCGCAACGGCTATACCCAAAAGACCGTTATCACTGGCGATGGTCCGCTGGAGCTACGTACGCCACGCGATCGTGATAGCGCCTTCGAACCTCAACTGGTTAAAAAGAACCAGACCCGGATCACGGGGATGGATAACCAGATTTTATCCTTATATGCCAAAGGGATGACCACCCGCGAGATCGCCGCCATGTTTAAAGAGCTGTATGATGCTGATGTCTCGCCGGCTCTGAGCTCAAAGGTGACGGATGCCGTCATTGAGCAGGTTGTCGAATGGCAAAATCGGCCACTGAATGCTGTCTATCCCATTGTTTATCTTGATTATATCGTTCTAAAAGTGCAGCAAGATAGTCGCGTCATCAACAAATCCGTGTTCCTGGCGTTGGGTATCAATATTGATGGCCATAAAGAGTTTCTGGGTATGTGGTTGGCTGAAAACGTGGGGGCAAAATTCTGGCTGAATGTGCTGACAGAGCTGACAGAGCTGACAGAGCTGAAAAACCGTGGTCTGAACGACATTCTCAGTGCCTGTGTTGACGGGCTGAAAGGCTTCCCGGACGCCATCAACGCGGTGTATCCGCAGACACGCATTCAGCTGTGCATCGTGCATATGGTACGCAACAGCTTGCGGTTCGTCTCCTGGAAGGACTATAAGGCCGTCACCCGCGACCTGAAAGCCATCTATCAGGCTGCGACAGAAGAAGCTGGCTTGCAGGCGTTGGAAGCGTTCTCCAGCGCCTGGGACAGCCGTTACCCACAAATAAGCCGCAGCTGGCAGGCAAACTGGGCCAACCTTGCCACGGTTTTCACATATCCAGCTGATATTATTAAGATTATCTACACAGCGAACGCCATCAAGTCGCTAAATAGCATAATCAGGCACGCGCTGAAAAAGCGCAAAGTGTTCCCGACGGATGACGCTGTCAAAAAGGTGGTGTGGCTGGCGATCCAGGCAGCCTCGCAAAAATGGATCATGCCGTTGAAGGACTGGCGTATGGCAATAAGCCGCTTTATTATCGAGTTCGGTGACCGCCTGGACGGTCACTTCTAAGCAAAGGCATTTACACAGTAATGGTGTACAGGATCCCTTTTTACCGAATTGCCGCTTAGAGATGACACCATCCAGAGGGAAATGAGAACCAATTAATATTTTGCCTCGTTTGTCAACCAATCAAGCTCTCTGCCTGTAAACATAGAAACGCTGATCAGGCAGCCAGTATCAGCGCTCCACCGAATTTCCTATTAAAGCACAGTATAAACAATACGTTGTGCTTATATTGGAAGGGTTGCCTTCATTTAGCTTGCCCTCGTTTCCTTCGTAAAGACAGCCGAAAATAACCATCAATAGCTTGTTGTGTGTGATGCCTCACACAAATGAGAGTGATAATCATTATCTTGACTGGCAAACAGGGACACCATAAAGTACGCCATAGCTGTATGCATATACAGCTATTTTGATTTCAACTATCATTTAAAGGGGAACTGTACTGTGGCTCGATATGAAGATACAACTCAATATGAACGCGATGTAATGACTTCAATGGGGTACTATTGGAATGGGCATGGATGGCAGCGAGGTTTTGATCTCTCAGATGGCAACATGGTTGTTGAAGGATGGGTTGGTGACGGTTTGCCTGATAGACAGAAGGAATTGAGTAATATTACCCATATTTGGGATCAAAAAATTTCCGATATTAATAAACCGATAAGTGCTTTTGATCCTGAAGATGATGATGTCACGCCATTCAGTAATGAAGCCAAAAATAGTTTTCGTGAAGATTCAGATAAAGCCATCGATTTTGCTGCTAAAAAAGAAAATGACCTTGATAACCAAATCAAGGAAATGCAAAAGGATATTGATGCATTAAGCAAGAAAGCCGAAAATAATCAACAGACTGAATTCGAAAAAGCAAACCTCAATGCTATTATTAGTAAGTTAAAGGTAAGTAAAGAACGTCTCACTGTTCTGAGAAATGAAGCTAATAAAAGAAAAATGCAGCAAGAATATTTAAAACTGAATAATGAAGATTGGTTCTTCTCCAGAGAAAAACCCACATCCTGGGTTAGGGAACAACAATCATTAAATAGAAATGAAATGGGTAAAAAACAGGAAGAAGTGAAGAAAATCCAATCAGAAATTGACACGGCCAAACAAAATGTTGAACGTTTGGAAAATGAGCAGCGTGAAAAGGAAAGTGAGGTAAATAGACTTAAATATTTAGACTTGTCTACCGAAGTCGGTTTAAATCATGCTGAGAGTGAAGCTCATCAAAACGAAAGTAACGCACAACAAGCGATTAATGATGCGCAAAATCGTATTAATCAGGCCAACAACGATAGGGTAACAGCGGAGAGTGTAGCACGAGATAACGAAAACAAAGCGGCACAAGCTGAAGCAAAGAGAAAAAAGCATCAAGATCTTCTTGATGAATTCGTAAAATGGAACACAGAAGTTGATTATGGTAAAGAAGCATGGTGGAAAGAATTTAATGGCGCAAGTGACCTGATCTCCAGTTTGGAAAATGAAAGAAATACAGCAACAAATGCGATGAATGCGGCAAGAGACTCAGCAAATCAGGCTGCCAGCCGCCTTGAACAGGCCGAGCGAGATAAGATCAATGCGGAGAATGCGCTTAACAATGCGCGGAAAACGCTTGCAGATGTTCAGGCTAAAAAAGAGGCTAATGCGAAGGCTAAAAAAGATGCCGAAGCTAAAGCCGAAGAGGATCGGGTTAAGGATGCATTAAAAGCCACCGCTGATTTCTATAAAGAGACAACGGAAAAATTTGGTGAACAATCTGCCAAGGTAGCCAAAGAACTGGCTGATGCCGCAAAGGGCAAAACCATCAAAAACGCGGATGAAGCATTAAAAGCATTTGAGAAGTACAAGGATGTGTTGAATAAAAAATTCAGTGTTAAAGATCGAGAAGCTATCTCTCATGCGCTAGAGTCGCTTAAACGTGATGAAATGGCGAGGAATTTCGCCAAGTTCAGCAAAGCATTTAAATATATTGGAAATACAATCGATGTATATGATACAGCCATGGAATTAAAAAAGGCTGTAGAAACAGATAACTGGCGGCCATTTTTTGTTAAATTGGAATCCTTAGCCGCTGGACGTGCCGCCACTGCCATTACTGCATTTGCATATAGTATTATTCTTGGCACACCATTAGGTATCTTCGGTTTTGCCATCATGATGACACTGGTCAGTGTCTTCGTTGATGAAAAATTTGTGGAGAAGATAAATAGTGCACTTAAAATCTGAATAAACAAACACCTAGCCAATTCGGGCTAGGTGTTTTGCTAATTTATATGCTGAAAATCCCAGAACCATTGGAATTGCGAACACGAAACAAAATATAAAGAGTATGGCCTGTAAACTTCCACCTGTGGCACTTGTAAAAAAATCTTTTTCCCAAAATTCCTTCCTGGCAAATAATAAACCAATTTTCGTCATTATTTTATTAGAAAATGGATACAATAATCCACTTGTGATGGAGAAAATTAACATGCATGTTAATTTTTGGTTTTCTTGGTTGATTTGCCAATCTAAATAAACGAGCAATATGGGGATTACACCCCAAACCATTTTTTTTAGGTAATATCCCCAAGTCATTGTTACCTTGCTCCAACTGTAATACAAGTGATTATCATTATCGTTTTATAGCGCAAAGAAGTAAAGTTTACCGCAACACTCCAGACTCTTCGGTAAAACGCCCATTCTACCGAAACGCGCGAAAACTGACCGCACGGGGCGTTAGCGGCCACGCCCCTGTGCCTGGTACGGCGCTTTTGCTACCCTGTCGCGGACCGGGGCGGGATCCCCCTCCCCCACGGGAAAAAAAGCCACCGGCATACCGGTGGCCATAGGTTAGTGCTTCAGCAAAAAACGGTGATAGCCGGCTGCTGCATTCGGTGACATGGGAATAGAATCCTGGTCGGCGTAGGTCAGGTGGATCACCTCACCTTCCTCAATCTCAGCCGCTATTCGTCCACCGTCGACATGCTCACCGCGGTCGTAGCGATCGTAGCCGCGGCGTTCTCCGGGGAGTCTGGAGCACGAAACAGCGTTCCGTCGACGCTCAACATATGTAATCCATGAAACGCCTCCTTACCCAGTGCTGCAGGCAACCATGCTTCATTACAGGCATGAAAAAGATACCGGAGGGAAGCTTCCCCTAGGCGCTGACGCGCCGCCGTAAGGACACTGGGGGCTGGGCCTGGTAGCCGTCATCGGGTAAGAACAATGTCGAGATGGTGGCAAACATCTTTAATGGACAAATCGCGCAGCACGCCCATCATCAGAATGAGTCAGACAGCCTGCTCAGCGGGAAGGCGACGTCGGCGGATACTGGCCTTGTTGCATGCGGTAAGGGCCTGATGTATCCAGGCAGGATCGAGCGAACGAGAAAAGGCATCAAGCTCAGAAGGGCAAACATCAACAACGAAATCCATATCGTGTTCAGACATAAAAAATCCGGAATCAGAGGGCTGAATCCGGATTGTCTCTTACTGAGTGGATCGTTCAAGTGTTCTTAAACGATCGGCATTAGGTCACGATGACCGGCTTTTTTATCGGCTTGCGCCCGGCCGCTTACTTCAGCAGCGCCTGCGCCTTGGCCACCACGTTGTCCACGGTGAAGCCGAACTCGGCGAACAGCTGCTCCGCCGGCGCCGACTCACCGAAGGTGGTCATGCCCACGATGGCGCCGTTCAGGCCCACGTACTTGTACCAGTAGTCCGCGATACCCGCTTCCACCGCCACGCGCGCCGTTACCGCCGCCGGCAGCACCGACTCGCGGTACGCCGCATCCTGCTTGTCGAACGCGTCGGTCGACGGCATCGACACCACGCGCACCTTGCGGCCCGCTGCGGTCAGCGTGTCCGCCGCTTCCACCGTGATACCCACTTCGGAGCCGGTGGCAATCAGGATGACGTCCGGCGTGCCCGCGCAGTCTTTCAGCACGTAGCCGCCGCGGTACACGTTCGCCAGCTGCTCTGCGGTGCGCGGCTGCTGGGTCAGGTTCTGGCGCGAGAACACCAGGGTGGTCGGGCCGTCGTTGCGCTCGATACCGTACTGCCACGCCACCGCCGATTCCACCTGGTCACACGGGCGCCAGGTGCTCATGTTCGGGGTCACGCGCAGGCTCGCCAGCTGCTCCACCGGCTGGTGGGTCGGGCCGTCTTCGCCCAGACCGATGGAGTCGTGGGTGTAGACGAACACGTTGCGCAGCTTCATCAGTGCCGCCATGCGCACCGCGTTGCGGGCGTATTCCACGAACATCAGGAAGGTCGCCGAGTACGGCAGGAAGCCGCCGTGCAGCGCGATGCCGTTGGTGATGGCGGTCATGCCGAACTCGCGCACGCCGTAATGAATGTAGTTGCCCGCCGGGTCAACGTTCAGCGCTTTCGAGCCGGACCACATGGTCAGGTTGCTCGGCGCCAGGTCGGCAGAGCCGCCCAGGAACTCCGGCAGCACCTTGCCGAACGCTTCCAGCGCGTTCTGCGACGCCTTGCGGCTGGCGATGTTGGCCGGGTTGGCCTGCAGTTTTTCCACGAACGCTTTGGCGTCGGCTTTCCAGTCGGCCGGCAGCTCGCCGTTCATGCGGCGCTTGAACTCGGCAGCCAGTTCCGGGAAGGCCTTGGCGTAGGCGGCGAACTTGTCGTTCCAGGCCGCTTCTTTGGCCTGACCGGCTTCTTTGGCGTCCCACTGGGCGTAGATGTCCTGCGGGATTTCAAAGGCGGCGTATTTCCAGCCCAGCGCTTCGCGGGTGGCGGCCACTTCGGCGGCGCCCAGCGCGGCACCGTGCACGTCATGGGTGCCGGCCTTGTTCGGCGAACCGAAGCCGATAACGGTCTTGCACATCAGCAGCGACGGCTTGTCGGTCACCTTGCGGGCTTCTTCAATCGCGGCCTTGATGGCGTCCGGGTTGTGGCCGTCAACGTTGCGCACCACGTGCCAGCCGTAGGCTTCGAAACGCAGGGCGGTGTCGTCGGTGAACCAGCCGTCGACGTGGCCGTCGATGGAGATGCCGTTGTCATCGTAGAAGGCGGTCAGCTTGCCGAGCTTGAGGGTGCCGGCCAGGGAGCAGACTTCGTGCGAGATACCTTCCATCATGCAGCCGTCGCCCATGAAGGCGTAGGTGTGGTGGTCGACGATGTCGTGGCCAGGGCGGTTGAACTGCGCCGCCAGGGTGCGTTCGGCGATGGCGAAGCCAACGGCGTTGGCGATACCCTGGCCCAGCGGACCGGTGGTGGTCTCAACGCCTGGGGTGTAGCCGTACTCCGGGTGCCCCGGGGTTTTGGAATGCAGCTGACGGAAGTTCTCCAGCTCGCGCATCGGCAGGTCGTAGCCGGTGAGGTGCAGGAGGCTGTAAATCAACATGGAGCCGTGGCCGTTGGAGAGCACGAAACGGTCGCGGTCAGCCCAGTGCGGGTTAGTCGGGTTGTGGTTGAGGTAGTCACGCCACAGGACTTCGGCGATGTCCGCCATGCCCATAGGGGCCCCCGGGTGGCCGGAATTTGCTTTTTGTACGGCGTCCATGCTGAGTGCGCGGATGGCGTTGGCAAGCTCTTTACGAGAAGACATAACGAAACTCCAGTGCGGTTACAGTTGAGCGGCCAACATGTCTTCCAGCTTCTGCTGGTCGACGGCGAACAGGCGGATGCCTTCGGCGAGTTTTTCTACCGCCATGGCGTCCTGATTGTGCAGCCAGCGGAATTCCGCTTCGGCCAGCGGAGCGGGTTGGTGGAAGCCCTCGGTCGACGGGGTCAGCTTGCGCTCGACCGGCTGTTCGCTGTTTTTCAGCTGCTCCAGCAGGTTCGGCGCGATGGTCAGGCGATCGCAGCCGGCCAGCGCCAGGATCTGCTCAACTTTGCGGAAGCTGGCGCCCATGATCACCGTCTGGTAACGATGACGCTTGTAGTATTCATAGATGGTGCGCACCGATTTCACGCCCGGATCCTGATCGGCGTCATAGTCGGCGGCAGGCTGTTTGGCCTGGTACCAGTCATAGATGCGGCCGACGAACGGCGAGATCAGATACACGCCGGCTTCGGCGCAGGCGCGGGCCTGTGCGAAGGAGAACAGCAGCGTCAGGTTGGTGTTGATGCCTTCTTTTTCCAGCTCTTCGGCGGCTTTGATGCCTTCCCAGGTGGAGGCCAGCTTGATCAGGATGCGCGATTTGTCGATGCCCTGTTCCTGATACATGCCGATCAGTTTGCGCGCTTTGGCGACGCACATGCCGCGGTCGAACGACAGGCGGGCGTCCACTTCGGTGGAGATGCGGCCCGGCACGCTTTTGAGGATCTCGACGCCGATGTTGACCGCCAGTTTATCGCTGGCGTTGATCAGCTGGGTTTCCTTGCTGCCGCCCTGGCGGCGGGCATACTCCAGCGCTTCGGTGATCAGCGCTTTGTACTGCGGCAGCGCGGCGGCTTTCAGGATCAGCGAAGGGTTGGTGGTGGCGTCCTGGGGTTCGAACTGGCGGATGGATTCGATATCGCCGCTGTCGGCGACCACCGTGGTCAGCTGCTTGAGTGCGTCTAATTGATTCATTGATAAGCTCCTTGACCAAGCTCAACGTAGGGAAATGAGAACCTTTTTCATCATAGGGGGAACACACTGCATCATCGGGTCGAGAATGAAAATGCGCTTTTTCTGATTGTTGCGATGGATAATAACAATGAATGCCGAGTAAACCCAGGCGGAGCGCGGCTTATGCACGACCGCCATCGAGACTGCAGGCGATTTAACGCCGTCCGACCGCGTTTTCGTAATAGCCGATCCGCTCGACTTTCGGCGCCGATCCTCCCCCTTCAAACTCCGATTCCAGCCAGGCATCGACGATGGTTTTCGCCAGTTCGGCGCCGATGACCCGCGCGCCCAGCGTGATGATCTGCGCATCATTGCTTTTGCGCGCCCGTTGGGCGGAGTAGGTATCGTGACATTGCGCCGCGCGAATGCCGGGCACTTTATTGGCCACGATGCTCATACCGATGCCGGTGCCGCACAGCAGGATGCCCCGCCGATGTTTTTCCTCCCGTATCGCCTGTGCGACGCGATAGGCGATATCGGGATAGATCCCCGTTTCTGCGGTGCGATCCGTCGTGTAGTCAATGACGGGAATGTCCCGTTGTTGCAGGTGGGCGACGATCAGATCCTTCAGTTCAATGGCGGCATCGTCGGCGCCGATGGCGATAGGCAGCATAGCGGTCTCCTGATTGGTAACGAAAAGGGCGGCGATCCTCGGTGGCGCCACGTTCATTACCGTATCTCTGTTTAATCAAATGTTCAATATGTGTTCTTTTGTTTTTTCGTCGTGTTTTCTGTTTGCGCCTGTAAAAGGTGACTTTCGTCACTAAAAAAGAGGTTTTAATCGTTATTCATCCTCATGTAGACGGGTTTTTGAGCGATATCACACTTTGATAAGTTCACTGTGGGCAAATTGAACGCGTGGCGTTAGTGTTCATTTGTTCTTTGTGTGTGTTAATGATCAAAATAAGTTCCCCTACCAGAGGAGAGTGCTATGTGTCAGACCTGCATGACAGAGGCGAAAATGGCGGCCGCTATCCCCGAGATCATGAAGGCGGTTGTGGCGTACGCCCCGAAAGATTACCGCCTGGAACAGGTGCCGGTACCGAAGATTGGCCCGAAAGAGATCCTGGTGAAGATCGAGGCCTGCGGCATCTGCGCCGGCGATGTTAAAGCGTTCGAAGGGGCGCCCAGCTTCTGGGGCGATGAAAAACAACCGGCATACATCAAGGCGCCGATGATCCCCGGCCATGAATTTATCGGCCACGTGGTGGGATACGGCGAAGGCGTCGAGGGCTTCAATCTCGGCGATCGCGTGATATCAGAACAAATCGTTCCCTGCTGGCAATGCCGCTTCTGCAACCGCGGTCAGTATTGGATGTGCGAAAAGCATGACCTGTACGGTTTCCAGAAAAACGTCAATGGCGGCATGGCCGAGTACATGAAGTTCACCAAAGAGGCGATTAACTATCACGTGCCGGCCGACTTGCCGATCGAAAAAGCCATTCTGATCGAACCCTATGCTTGCTCCTTCCATGCGGTGCAACGCGCCAATATCAAACTGGGCGATGTCGTGGTGCTGGCCGGCGCCGGCACCCTGGGGCTGGGCATGATCGGGGCGATCAAAAAGTCCGGGCCCTCGAAGCTGGTGGTGCTGGATCTGTCCGACGAGCGTCTGGCGCTGGCGAAGCGCTTCGGCGCGGATGTGACGCTGAACCCGACCCGTGACGACGTGCCCGCGGCGGTTAAAGCGATGACCGACGGCTACGGCTGCGACATCTACATAGAGGCGACCGGCGCCCAAAAGTCCGTGGAACAGGGCCTGACGTTGATCCGCAAACTCGGCACCTTCGTCGAATTTTCCGTGTTCAAGGATCCGGTGACCGTCGACTGGAGCATCATCAGCGACCGCAAGGAGCTGGACGTGCTCGGTTCGCACCTCGGCCCTTACTGCTACCCGCTGGTGATCGAAGGCATCGCCAATGGCGATCTGCCGACCGAAGGCGTGGTGACGCATACGCTGCCGCTGGAACAGTTCGCCGAGGGCTTCGAGCTGATGAAGCGCGGCATCGGTTCAATCAAAGTGGTGCTTAATCCAAACCTCTGAAACCTGCATCGTTCTTCGGGTGCGGGCGAGCCTGCGCCTCCATAATCACATGTGCTGGGGTGTTCTATGTTGCATGGACTGATTCATCGCATTGGTCTGTCACCGAAACTGCTGCTGGGCTATGCCGGCGTGTTGGTGTTCATGATGGGCGAAGGGCTGGAACAAGGATGGCTGTCGCCTTATTTGATTGGCAAAGGGCTGAGCATTCAGGAATCGGCGCTGCTGTTCAGCGTTTATGGCTTTGCGGCCGCGATCGCCGCCTGGTTTTCCGGCGTGCTGGCGGAAATCTTTACCGCCCGGCGGGTGATGTTGGCCGGCCTGCTGCTGTTCTTGTTCGGTTCGGTGTGCTTTTTGACGTTTGGCCTGCCGAGCAACAACCTGGCGATCATGGTGCCGACCTATGCGCTGCGCGGCTTGGGCTATCCGCTATTTGCCTACGGTTTTCTGGTGTGGGTGGCGTATGAGGCGCCGCCGGAAAGGCTGGGGTCGGCGGTGGGGATTTTCTGGTTCGTCTACAGCGGCGGGCTCAGCGTGCTGGGCGTGCTGTATTCCAGCATCATGCTGCCTTATCTCGGCGAGATCCACACGCTGTGGAGCGCGCTGATTTTCGTCGTGCTGGGCGCGGTGATTGCGCTGATGCTCAATCGCGACGACGGCGCGGCACAGAGCGGCAACCGGGAAAAAGCGTCGCTGGGTTACGTCTTGAAAGGCATCACCATCGCGTTTGAAAACCCGAAGATCGGCCTGGGCGGCATCGTGCGCACCATTAATACCTCTGCGGCTTACGGCTTCGTCGTATTCATGCCCATGTACATGATGGATATGGGGTTCACCCGCACGCATTGGCTGCAGATGTACGCCGCGCTGTGGACGGTCAACATCATTTTCAACCTGATTTTCGGCGTGATCAGCGACGGTCTCGGCTGGCGCAATGTGGTGATGTGGTTCGGCTGCGTCGGCTGCGCCTTGACCACGCTGATGTTCTACTACGTGCCGCAATTCTTTGGCGCCAACTACCTGCTGACCGTTTGTGCCGCCGGTTTGTTCGGCGCCTGCCTGGCGGCGTTCGTGCCGCTGTCGGCCATCATGCCGTCGCTGGCGCCGGACAATAAGGGCGCGGCGATGTCGATTCTCAATCTGGGCGCCGGCCTGAGCACCTTTGTCGGCCCGGCGGTGGTGGGGCTGTTTATCGGCAGTCTCGGCACCGTTGGCGTGATCTGGATCTTTACCGGCTTGTACCTGTTCAGCGGCGTGCTGATGAAATTTGTCACGCTGCCGAAGGAAAGCGCGACGGCGTCGGAAGAACGCGGCGCGAGTTTGGCGAAAATATCCTGACCGAGGGTGAAGTTCACAGTTTTAAGGGGAAATATATGATTAATCATCAAACTACGGCGCCGCGCGAGCTCTCGCTGCAGGGCAAGGTGGCGCTGATTACCGGCGGCGCTGCGGGGATCGGCCTCGCTATCGCCGAACGCTATCTGCAAAACGGCGCGTGCGTGGCGCTGCTCGATCGGGCGCCACAGGTTGCGGAAGTGGCGCGACAGCTGGACGCCGAGGCGGCGTTGGGCGTCGTGGCCGACGTCACCGATGCCGCGTCGGTGGAGCGGGCGGTGGCGCAGATTGAGGCGCATTTCGGGCGGCTGGACGTGCTGGTCAACAGCGCCGGCATCGTCGCGCTGCATCCTGCTGAGGAACTGCCGGAAACGGCGTGGGATGCAACCCTGGCGGTCAATCTGAAAGGCGTGTTTCTTACCTGCCAGGCGGTAGGGCGCCGTTTCATTAGTCAGCGCGGCGGCAGCATCATCAATCTCGCCTCGCAGGCGGGGGTGGTGGCATTGCCGAATCACCTGGCCTATTGCGCCAGCAAAGCGGGCGTGATCGGGTTGACTCAGGTGCTGGCGCTGGAGTGGGGGCCGCACAACGTGCGGGTCAACGCCATTTCACCCACCGTCGTTTTGACGGAGCTGGGCCGTAAGGCCTGGTCTGGCGAGGTGGCTGAGCAGATGAAGCAGAAAATCCCGCTGCGGCGCTTTGCTGAGCCGCAAGATATCGCCGCCAGCGCCCTGTTTTTGGCCGGCGACGCGGCGGCGATGATCACCGGCGCCAACCTGGTGGTCGACGGCGGTTACACCATTCAATAATTTCTTATTCAGGCGACAGAGAGGCCGCGATGAACAGAATCATTAACGATCCCGATCACGTAGTGGAAGACGCCATTCAGGGCTATAGGCTGGCCCACCCAGACTATTACGCCGCCACCGACAATGCGCGGGTGTTGAAATATCCGCCGGCGCCGATCGCCGGCAAAGTCGGCATCGTCACCGGCGGCGGTTCCGGCCATGAGCCGGCGTTCCTGGGCTATGTCGGCAAAAACATGCTGGATGCCGTCGCGATTGGCGAGATTTTTTCATCCCCTACGGCGGGGGCTTTTCTCGACGCTTTCAAGGCGGCGGACAGCGGTGCGGGCGTCGCTTGCCTGTACGGCAACTACGCCGGCGACAACATGAACGTCAAGATGGCGATCAAGAAGGCCACGGCGGCCGGCATACGGGTGAAAACCGTGGTGGCCAACGATGACGTCGCCTCGGCGCCAGCCAGTGAGATCGATAAACGGCGCGGCGTGGCCGGCGAAATTCTGATGTGGAAGGTCGGCGCGGCGGCGGCGGCCAAGGGATACGATCTGGACGGCGTGATCGGCGCGGCGCAAAAAGCCATCGACCGGTGTCGTTCGATCGGCGTCGGCCTCAGTTCCTGCACCATTCCCGCGGTCGGCAAACCCAATTTTCATATCGAAGACGGCAAGATGGAGATCGGCATTGGCCATCACGGCGAACCGGGCATTGAGGTGTCGCCGATCCAGTCGGCGTCGGCGATGGCCGGCACCATGCTCGATTTCGTGCTCAACGACATGTCGCTGGAACAGGGGCAGGAGGTGGCGTTGCTGATCTCCGGGCTTGGCGCCACGCCGGTGATGGAGCTGTATATCTATTATGCCGAAATAGAGCGCCGATTGACGGCGAAAGGCGTGCGGGTGCATCGGCGCTACGTCGGCAATTACTTCACGTCGCTGGAAATGATGGGCGTGACGCTGACGCTGATGACGCTGGATGACGAACTGAAAACGCTGCTGGACATGCCGGCGCAATCTTTAGGCTTAACCCAGGTGGAGTGAATCATGACGGAACAAATTTCAACCCGGTACGGCAGTGAGATCGTTACGGGGCTGATAGACACCATTGTCAGCAACCGCGAATACCTGAGCGAAATAGACGGCGCCATCGGCGACGGTGACCACGGCATTAACATGTCGAAGGGATTCGCGATGTGCGGCGATGCCATTCGCGGCCGCACGCTCACGCTGGCGCAGGCGTTCGATGCGGTTTCCGATGCGCTGATGGAGGGCATCGGCGGTTCGATGGGGCCGTTGTACGGCAGCCTGTTCATGGGCATGGCGGAGAGCGTGCGCGAGCGCAGCGTGCTGGATAAGCAGGCATTTTTGGCGATGTTGCACGGCGGATTGCGCGAACTGCAGGACATCAGCAGCGCGGGCGTGGGGGACAAGTGTCTGATGGATACGCTGATACCGGCGGTAGCGGCGTTTGAGCAGGCGGCGGGGCGCGGTGACGACTTCGCCGCTGCGCTGGAACAGATGAGGAGCGCCGCGGCGCGCGGGCGCGATTCCACGCGCGAGCTGGTGGCGAAAATCGGCCGCGCCAGCCGTCTGGGCGAGCGTTCGCGCGGCGTATTGGATGCCGGCGCGGTATCTTGCTGTCTGCTCTTGACCCGATTGGCGGACGAGGTGAAGCAACGACTGAATACCGTTGCCGCCTGATCGCGTTATACTAGCGGGCATTCAGCATTGTCGGAGGGGCGTGTATCGTCCCTCCGCCATGATTAACCGGCCTGCCGTGGGGAAACGTCTAACGGATGGAAAAACAAACTGTGTCCCAGGATAACGAACTGCTGACCGAAATCGCCGTTGCTTATTATCAGGATGAGATCACGCAGGAAGAGATCGCCAAAAAATTCGGCATTTCACGGATCAAAGTCGGTCGTTTGCTCAAGCGCGCCAAGGAAGAAGGCATCGTCGAGATCAACGTGCGTTATCACCCGGTATTCAGCACCCGGCTGGAACAGCAGATGATGGAACGTTTTCCCATCAGCCGCGCGCTGATCGCGCTCGACCATCAGGACGAAGAGGAACAGCGTCGGCAAGTGGCGGCGCTGGTGTCCAACTATCTGGCGATGTCGCTGAAAGACGATATGGTGTTGGCGGTTGGCCAGGGACGCAACGTGGCGGCGATTGCCGATCACGTCGGCAACGTGACGGAGCGCAACTGCAAGTTCATCTGCGGCATCGGCGGTACTCACCGTCCGGGCGATGCGATCAATGCCGACCATATCAGCCGGCGCTTGGCGAAGAAGTTCGGCGGCAGCAGCGAGACGCTTTACGCGCCGGCCTACGTCGAAAATCGCGCGCTGAAAGACGCCTTCATGCAGAACGGCACGATTAAGGAAACCCTGGATCGCGCGCGTAAGGCCGATGTGGCGTTAGTCGGCATTGGCGACATGAATGAAAACAGCTATATGGTGAAATTGGGATGGTTCACGCCGCACGAGATTATCGACGCCAGCCTTAATCAGGGCGTGATCGGCGACATCGCCGGCTATGACTTTTTCAATGCCCAGGGGCAGCATGTCGACACGGTAATGAATGACAGAGTGATCGGGCTAAGCATCGATGAGCTGCGCAAAATCCCTTGTGTGATCGCCATTGCTTCCGAGAATACCAAGGCGTTGGCGATTTTGGGCGCTTTGCGTACCGGTGCCATCGACATTATCGCCACCAGCGCGCTCAATGTGCGCACTATCCTCAACATGTCGCAATAGCGGCACCTGCAAAAATAAAGGGTTCAGCGCCAGGCTGAACCCTCAACGATCTCCTCATTTGACCGATTATTTGCTCAGGTTGACGTCGATCGCCTGATAGAAGGCGTTGGCGGTGTCGGCTATGTCCCACACGGCAAGGATCACGTGCGAACCGCTGCGATCTGCCGGTATGTTGCACTGGTGGGTGACCTGCGCGGCAGGGATGGCACCGCCGTCGTTGAACTGGCAGAACGGCGTCAGGTCAAAGGAAGCGCGGGTCAGCGGCTGCGAAGCGTCCCAGTTCGGCTTGGTGATGAAATAGCGCCAGCTGGTGGTGCTGTGACGCGCGGTCAGCTTCCAGGTAAAGGAGTTCGGGCCGGTTTTCAGGTTGAGCTTGTTCCAGCGCGTCGGCGTTTGCTGATCCAGTTCGAAGAAGGTGGACTTGTCGGCGCTGGCGATGTGGCCGTCAGCCGGACCGGCCTGCGGGAAGCCTTTCAGGCCTTCGACGCTCTGCGGTTCGTACTGCACGCTGCCGCACTGCGTGTTGAGCTGCAGTTTGCACTGGTAGGCGCGGCTGGCTGGCGACTCGACATAACCGTGAGCATTCGCCTGTTGCGAAACGCCGAACATGGCCGCGCTCAGCAGGCCCAGAGAGAGCAGGGTACGGGAAGTTTTGTTCATAAGTCACTCCTGACTGAAATAATGTTGTAAGTTGAGCGTATTTCACCGACAAAATGAGAGAGTAATAACGCAATTGGAAATAACCCTTCTTGTCGGCTTGTTTTATTTTTATCATTCTGGTCATGCGATAGAGCGGAATGTTTTAACGGCTATTAACGAAAATTATTATGATGACGATCTTTGATCGTTAGGCTGAATTTATTTAACTGTCGCTGTGTAAAAGTAGGGCGCTATGATGAATTTTATATCAGGTCGTGATGAATAGTATTTAAGATAGCGCTCTCATTTATGAAGTATATTGCTTGTTGCTATGAGTACCCTTGTTCGATTTGATCGATTTTTGTGCGCCACCACCTTGGGAATTTAGTGTCATTTTTCTTATTTTATTTTAAAGAGGAATTTGTATGACTAGATTATCCCTGGACGCGATTAAAATAATCAGCACCATCAAGAGCACCGGATCTTTCTCTATGGCGGCGGAGGCACTGCATAAAACGCCTTCGGCGATTTCTTATCGGGTTTCCAATATTGAAAGCAAACTCTGCGTGAAACTTTTTCATCGCAATGGCCCCATGATTACCCTGACGGATGAAGGGGAGTTTCTCCTGCAGGAGGGCAGCTGGATATTAAATGCGGTGCAGGATCTGGAAAGCCGGGTGCGCAACATCCCCAAGCTGGACAATAATATCCGCTTGGCGGTAGACACCTTCTTCCCGTTGGAAACCCTGACGCAGGATATCCGCGACTATATTCAGCATTGCCCGAACGCCAGTATCTCGGTGCAGCGGGAAGCGTTGAACGGTACCTGGGATGCGCTGAAGAACAACCGGGCGGATCTGATCATCGCCATCGGCCAAATTCCCGACAGCGTACAGGCCAAAACCCTGATGCTCGGCAAGCTCAACTTTGTGCTATGCGTGTCGCCTTCGCACCCGTTCGCGGCGCAGAGAAAACCGGTGTGCAAGAAACAGCGGTTGAACGACATCGTGGTGGTGATCGCCGACAGCAGCCACGAGCTGCCCAAGCGCAATCACGGCACGCTGCCCTTGCAGCGTCAGTTGGTGGTATGCGACGTGGAAAGCAACCTGGCGCTGCTCAAACGCGGCATCGGCCACGCTTTTCTGCCGCCTGCTTTGATCGAAAAGGAATTGGCCAGCGGCGAACTGGTGACGGTGCCGGTGGAAATGCAAAAGGGCGACGAAATGATTTGGCTGGCGTGGCACCCGGCCAGCAAGGGCGCCGGGTTTAACTGGTGGCATGAGCGGCTGACGCGCAAAAGCGATGTCTACAGCCTGATGGGCCGCGAAGTGGTACGGGATGGCGGCTATCCGTGGTGCCACAACTGATGGAATAGAGACGAAGGGACGCGAAAATCAAACGGTTAACTCAATGAAAACCCCGCAGCATTCGGCTACGGGGTTTTTTTACGGCTTACGCCACGCGGCCCACCTTCAGCCAGGCGCTGTCTGAGCCCGGCGCCGAGGTGATGTAACCCCACTTGGTCTGCCAGACGTAACCCTGATAGGACACCAGTGCACCCTGCGCGTAAGTGGTGCCCGGCACGTAGGCCGGCGCGGTCATGATCGGCAGGTTGCCGGGGCCGACGCCGGTGTAGCGCAGCCCGGTGCCCATATCCAGCTGGCTGTCGTCGTAGTCCGCGGCGTTGAAATAGCGATCCAGTGCGGCCAGCAGATCGCCATTGCGGTTGTCTTGCCCCAGATGCCAGAACATCACGCCGCCCAACTGCTGCTGCTTGATGTATTTCGCTTTGTATTTGAAGCTCTCGGCATCGTCATAGGTGACGAACAGCCCTTTCTGCGCATGATATAGGTAAGGGGTTTTGGTCTTGTCGTTCCACAGCCGCTGATAGCCGTAGTTGCCCAGCAGCATCTGCTCCAGCTGGCGATAGGAAGCGATACGCGGATCCTTGTCGCGTACGCACTCTTCGCAACCCACCAGCCAGTAATCGGTATTCGGATACGGATCTTCACCCGGCGTGCTGTGGCTGCTGTACTGGCCGCCGTTGCTGCCGCTGACGCCCTTGAAGGCGCGGCCGTAGAAGGGGACGCCCATCACGATTTTGGCGCTCGGCACGCCTTCCATCATCAGGTGTTGCTGCACCGCAGCGTCGACCGTCAGGCTGAACGGGCTGGGGAAGGCGCGGGTCAGCTCTTCCCAGCTCCAGCCCAGATTGGCTTCGCGCAGCGCGTTGTAGAAGGTCGGCCCGGCCGCGTCGCCGAACAGCGCCGCCTGGTGGTTGGTTACCTTCTCCCAAGGGCCGGCCAGATCGTAGGTCATCAGGTTAATGTAATCGAGCGGCGCGACGATCTGCGCCAGCTTGCTGTAATAGCGCGACAGGAAGAAAGCGCCGCCGGCGCCGGCGATGGTCAATTGATACGGCAGCACCTGGCGGCCGTCGGTGACGGTTTGCTGGTTCAGCAGGGTGCGGATCTCCTGCAGCGCGGCGATGAAACCGTCTACTTCCGCCGCCTGCGGATACTCCCAGTCGATGTCCACGCCGTCGAAGCCGTAATCCTTCATGATGCGCACGCAGGATTGGGCAAACTTGGTGCGCGACGCCGGGGTCTTCACCGCGTTGACGTAGTTGGCGTGCGACACACCCAAATCGTTGGAGTAGTACCAGCCGCCGATGGAGAACATGATGCGCAGGCTGGGGTTGTGCGCTTTGAGCGCGGTCAGACGATTGACCACATCGCGCGCCTTGGCGTCGTTGGTGGCCGGATCCCAGGCGCATTCCAGATTGCTGTTGATATCCAGGAACGAGAAGTTGATGTGCGTCAGCTGTTTGGCTTTGGCCGGCGTGATGTTGGAAACCGGGAACGGCACGACAGACGTATCGGTCTCGGTGTAATTATTGATTTGGTTGGTCGGAATAAAATAATACCCAATAACCGCTTTACGTGTGGACATGGCATTTCTCCAGAGTGGATGTTTTTCGATGGGGAAATATTTCCCGTTGCCATTAATGTTTATTTTTCGTGAAAACGAAAGTCGAAATAAATCACGATAACAGTGAATTTTTATTCACTGCCGCATAAATTGGCGCTGATGAGTTGTGTCAGCGCTCAACATGAATGAATTCGACCATAGGGCCTGTATTTATTCATTTGCTTTGTAATAGCATCCTTAACTAGATTCTGATTATCCGATGTCCCACCGGCCGTGATTGGCATTTAATTAAAAATAAAAAAGGAGATGAGCTATGTCCAGCATAGAGCCTGACGCTGTTGGCTTAATAGTCCAGCGAGTATGTGAATATCTTCAGCCGGTATTGAACGCCATTTTGGCCGGCGTGATGGCGCTATTGCACGGTGCCTATCGCAACGTGGGTATTCGGCGCCGTTTATTGAATGCGGCGATGTGTGCGTTATTGGCCTGGACGGTGCGCGATGCGCTGGCGTTGATGGGCCTGGAATTAAATTGGGCGAATTTGGCCAGCGTACTGATTGGTTTTATGGGGGCGGATTACATCAACGCCTTAATTAAAAAATTCATCGGCAAAAAGACGGGGTTTAAAAATGTTAAATGACATCGAAGAGATTCGCTTTACCGCCCGCAGCGAAGATAACCTGCGCGGCGTGCACCCGGATCTGGTGCGCGTGATTCGTCTGGCGCTGCGTTATTCGCTGGTGCCGTTTTCCGTCAGCGAGGGGCTGCGCAGCATGGCGCGCCAGCGGGAAATGGTGCGCGCCGGCAGCAGCCAAACGCTGCGCAGCCGCCACCTGACCGGCCACGCGGTGGACGTGGTGGCGATGCCGGCGGGCGTGGTCTCCTGGGAGTGGGATTACTACGCGCAGATCGCGGTGGCGGTGCGGCGCGCGGCGCGTGAATGCGGCATCAACGTCGAATGGGGCGGCGAATGGAAAACCCTCAAGGATGGCCCGCACTTCCAACTGCCGTTCCGGGACTACCCGGCATGAGCGGTTGGCTGCAAAAACTGATGCAGGGCGGCTTGCTGCTGTTGTTGCTGGCGGCAATCTGCCTGGGTGGCTATAGCTCGCTGCTGTCGCACCAGTTGGCGTCTGCGCGGCAACAGGCGGCAGAGCTGCAGAAAAGCCTGGCGCAGCAGGCGGGGCTGATCGCCACCCTGCAGACTCAGGATGCGCAAAACCGTGCGCTGATGGCGGCGCAGCAGCGGCAGGAACAGCAGCTGCGCCAACAACACGAGGCTTATCAGAGGAAATACCGTGAAGCGATTAAAAACGATCCCTGCGCTGCTCAGCCTCTGCCTGGCGCTGTGCTTGAGCTCCTGCGCCCGGCCGCCGCCGCCGCAGGCCGTGCCGCTGTTGCCCCCTGAGTCGGTGTTTGCGCCTTGTGAGCAACCGCAGCTGCAAGGGGAGACCTGGGGCGATGCGGTAAGCTATACCCTGGCGTTACAAACCTCGTTACACATTTGCGCCGGTCAGGTAGAGACGCTCAACGCCTGGCGCGCCACGTTGCCGCCATACTGATGGCGGCGCTTCTCCGACTCGTCTTGCGATCCTTTTTTTACTTTTAAAACGGTCTTTCGGCCAAGGTTATGGTCCGCTTCAAAGTTTGTGATGTTTCTCTCACTATACTTCAAGGCTGTGCCCTGTCATTGTACTTGGGCGCCATGGCCCACGGCAGGGCGCAGCCTCAAAGCCTTACCTCAACATAAAAGCAAAAAACAAAGGAATCCATAATGGACGAACAGCTCAAACAGAGTGCCCTTGATTTCCATCAGTTTCCTGTCCCAGGGAAGATCCAGGTTTCCCCTACCAAACCGTTGGCGACCCAGCGCGATCTGGCGTTGGCCTATTCGCCGGGCGTCGCCGCGCCTTGCCTCGAGATCGCCGAAGATCCGCTGGCGGCCTACAAATACACCGCGCGCGGCAACCTGGTGGCGGTGATTTCCAACGGCACGGCGGTACTGGGTCTGGGCAATATCGGCGCGTTGGCCGGTAAGCCGGTGATGGAAGGCAAGGGCGTTTTGTTCAAGAAGTTTTCCGGTATCGACGTGTTTGATATCGAAGTGGATGAGCATAACCCTGACAAATTAATCGACATTATCGCCGCGCTGGAACCGACCTTCGGCGGCATCAACCTGGAAGATATCAAGGCGCCGGAGTGTTTCTACATCGAACAGAAACTGCGTGAGCGCATGAAGATCCCGGTGTTCCACGACGACCAGCACGGCACGGCGATCATCACCACTGCGGCGGTGCTCAACGGCCTGCGCGTGGTGAAGAAGAACATCTCCGACGTACGGCTGGTGGTGTCCGGCGCCGGTGCGGCCTCTATCGCCTGTCTGAACCTGCTGGTGGCGCTGGGGCTGCGTCAACAGAACATCACCGTCTGCGATTCCAAAGGCGTCATCTATAAAGGCCGCGACCCCAACATGGAGCAGACCAAAGCCGCCTATGCCATCGAGGATAACGGTCAGCGCACGCTGGGCGACGCCATCCCGAACGCCGACATCTTCCTCGGCTGCTCCGGCCCGGGCGTCCTGACGCAGGATATGGTGAAAACCATGGCGCGCGATCCGCTGATCATGGCGCTGGCCAACCCGGAACCGGAAATTCTGCCGCCGCTGGCCAAAGCGGTGCGCCCGGACGCCATCATCTGTACCGGCCGTTCCGACTACCCGAACCAGGTGAACAACGTCCTGTGCTTCCCGTTCATTTTCCGCGGCGCGCTGGACGTGGGCGCCACCACCATCAACGAAGAGATGAAACTGGCCTGCGTGCATGCCATCGCCGATCTGGCGCTGGCGGAGCAGAGCGACGTGGTGGCTTCCGCCTATGATGACCAGGATCTCTCCTTCGGCCCGGAATACATCATTCCGAAACCGTTCGATCCGCGCCTGATCGTCAAGATCGCGCCGGCGGTGGCCAAGGCGGCGATGGATTCCGGCGTGGCGACGCGCCCGATCGAAGACTTCGACGCCTACGTCGAGAAGCTGGCGGAGTTCGTCTACAAAACCAACCTGTTCATGAAGCCGATCTTCTCGCAGGCGCGCAAAGAGGTGAAGCGGGTGGTGCTGGCGGAAGGCGAGGAAGAGCGCGTGCTGCACGCCACGCAAGAGCTGGTGTCGCAGGGGCTGGCTTTCCCGATCCTGGTCGGCCGCCCGAGCGTGATCGAGATGCGCCTGAAAAAGCTGGGTCTGCAGCTGACGCCGGGTAAAGATTTCGAAGTGGTGAACAACGAGTCGGACCCGCGCTTCAACGAATACTGGGGCGAGTACTACCAGATCATGAAACGCCGCGGCGTTTCGCAGGAACAGGCGCGCCGCGCGGTGATCGGCAACCCGACGCTGATCGCCGCCATCATGCTGCACCGCGGCGAAGCGGATGCGATGATCTGCGGCACCATCGGCAGCTACCACGAGCATTACGACGTGGTGAAGAACGTGTTCGGCTTCCGTGAAGGCGCGCACGTCGCCGGCGCGATGAACGCGCTGCTGCTGCCGAGCGGCAACACTTTCATCGCCGACACCTACGTCAACGACGATCCAACGCCGGAACAGCTGGCGGAGATCACCCTGATGGCGGCGGAAACCGTGCGCCGCTTCGGCATCGAACCTAAGGTGGCGCTGCTGTCTCACTCCAGCTTCGGTTCGTCTGATTGCCCGGCGGCGCGCAAGATGCGTAAAACGTTGGAGCTGGTGAATGAGCTGGCGCCGGAGCTGGAGATCGACGGCGAAATGCACGGCGACGCCGCGCTGGTGGAAAGCATCCGTCACGATTTGATGCCGGACAGCCCGCTGAAAGGCTCAGCCAACCTGCTGATCATGCCGAACATGGAAGCGGCGCGCATCAGCTACAACCTGCTGCGCGTCTCCTGCTCGGAAGGGGTGACCGTCGGGCCGGTGCTGATGGGGGTCGCCAAGCCGGTGCACATCCTGACGCCGATCGCCTCGGTGCGCCGCATCGTCAACATGGTGGCGCTGGCGGTAGTGGAAGCCCAGACCGAACCACTGTAAGCCCGGGTTGAGTAACTGGCCCCCTGCGCCGTTGGCGCCGGGGGCTTTTTTATACCTTACAGCGCGCGGCGATGGCGCGAATATCCTGCGGCGTAGTGCGACAACAGCCGCCGATCAATTGTGCGCCGAGCGTGCTCCACTCCGTCGCCTGATCCGCCAGGCTGCCGTGCTCGCCGCCGCAGGCGTGCCAGGTTTTGCTCACCGCATCGTAGTGCTCGCCGGAGTTGGGGTAGACCAGCAGCGGTTTGTCGGCCAGCGCGCTCAACTGACGCAGCGCCGGAGCGACCTTGTCCAGCGCGATGCAGTTGATGCCGATCGCCAACACCTGCGGGTTGCCGCGCAGCGCGGACAGGACCTCCGTCAGCGGCGTGCCGTCGCTGAGATGTTGGCTGTCGCGCAGGGTGAAGGCAAACCAGGCGCCGAGCGTCGGGAACTCCTGCAGCAGCGTCAGCAGCGCCTGCAGTTCGGTGAACGACGGCAGCGTTTCGCAGGCCAGCAGATCGACGCCGGCGGCGGCCAGGGCTGCGAGGCGCGGCCGGTGGAAGGCAATCATGTCATCCTGCGCCAGCCGGTAGTCGCCGCGGTATTCCGAGCCGTCGGCCAGATAGGCGCCGTAAGGGCCCACCGAACCGGCGATCAGCAGCGGCGCCGCCTGCGGGTGCGCGGCCAGATAATCGCGGCGCGCGCGTTGCGCCAGCTGCACGCTTTTGGCGATCAACGCCAGCGATTGCTCCTGATCCAGGCCGCGGCGCAAGAAGCCCTGCGGCGTGGCCTGATAGCTGGCGGTGATGGCGCAGTGGGCGCCGGCGTTGAAATAATCGAGATGCACCTGATAGATAAGCTCGGGATTTTCAATCAGCACCTTGGCCGACCACAGCGGATCGGTCAGATCGCAGCCGCGCGCTTCCAGTTCGGTAGCCAGCGCACCGTCCAGGATCAGCGTGGGGTGTTCGGCCAGCAGGCGGGCGACGGGATTATTAACCGACATGTTGTTCTCCCAAAGCGGTTTTTTGCCCGGCGCGCCGGGTCAGGAAATAGGTGAGGTAGCACAAGGCGACGAACGGCAGCCCGCAGTAGAGCGCAATGCGCTGTTCCGGATCGAACGCCAGCCCGATGCAGGCCAGCAGGCATAGTGCGAAGCCGAGGATCGGTGTCAATGGGTAGCCGGGCGCACGGTATTTCAGGCCGCTTATCGGCTGGCCGCTGCGCAGGTAGGCGCGGCGGAAAGCAAAGTGGGCCGCGCAGATGCTCAGCCACACCGCCACCACCGCAAAACCGGAGATCGCCGACAGGGCGACAAACACCGTGTCTGGCGCGATCACGCTGGTCAGCAGCGCCAGCACGCCGCCGAGCATGCTGAAGGTCAGGGCGTTGATCGGAATGCCGCGCGCATTGACGCGCGCAAAGTAGGCCGGCAGGGTGCGCTGGTGGGCCAGCGACCACAGCATGCGCCCTGAAGCGTACAGGCCGGAGTTGGCCGCCGAGAGGATGGCGGTCAGGATCACGAAGTTGAAGATATCGGCGGCGTAAGGCACGCCGATGCGTTCAAACACCAACACGAACGGGCTTTTGACGATCCCCGCCTGATCCATCGGGATCAACGCCGCCAGCACGAAGACCGTGCCGATAAAGAACAGCATCAGGCGGATCACCGTGGTACGGATCGCCAGCGGTACGACTTTTTCCGGGTTCTCGGTTTCACCGGCGGCAATGCCGATCAGCTCCGTGCCGGAGAAAGCGAAGTTCACCGCCACCATGGTCATCAGGATCGGCAGCGTGCCGTGCGGCAGCCAGCCGGAAGCGGTCAGGTTATGCAGGAACGGCGCCGGCGTGCCGTCTTTCATCGGCAGAAGACCGAACATGGCGGCACCGCCCAGTATGATGAACGCCAGAATGGTCACCACTTTGATCAGCGAAAACCAGAATTCGCTTTCGGCGAAAAAGCGGGTGGTCACCACGTTAAGCAGGAAAATGGCCGCGCAGAAGATCAGGCACCACAGCCACACCGGCGACTGCGGGAACCAGTACTGCATGCAGAATCCGGCGGCGGTGAGGCTGGAGCCGAGCGCCACCGTCCAGGTGAGCCAATATAGCCAGGCGACGGCATAGCCGGTGGCCGGCCCCAGATAGCGTGAAGCATAGACGTGAAAGGCGCCGGTTTCCGGCATCGCCACCGACAGTTCGCCCAGGCACAGCATCACCAGATACACCACCAGCGCGCCGATCAGGTAGGCCAGCAGCGTGCCGAGCGCGCCGGTGGTGGAGATGATGTAGCCGGTGTTGAAAAACAGCCCGGTGCCGATCACGCCGCCCAGCGACAGCATCACCAGGTGCCGGGCCTTCATGCTGCGTTTGAACTGTCCTGCGGCGGGTGCCGATGGTTGCATAATAATCTATCCGTATAGACGTCTAAATATCTGAATGGCTATTGGTTATACCCGCAATGCTTTTTCAACGCAATGCGCAGCCGGCGATCGCCGCGTAAAAAAATCGTTAAGCCAAATCTATATGCAAATGATAATTATTATCTATAATGTCGCCATTTTCGATAATGGGGCAACATGATGAGATATCTGATTTTATTGGCGGCGTTGGCGCTCGGCGCCTGCAGCCAAACGCCGGTGAAAACGTCGGCCGGCAACATCGACAAGCTGGGTAACATTACCGATCTGCACAGCGGCTCGACCCTGACGCCGGAGCAGCTGTTGACGCGATTGGCGCAGCAGCCGCGGGTGATCCTGGGGGAAAAGCATGACAATCCTTACCACCATCAGATTGAGCAATGGCTGGTGCAGCAGCTGCCGCAAAGGCGGCCGCAGGGCAGCGTGCTGATGGAGATGATCAACCCGAACCAGCAGGCGCAGGTCGACAAGGTGAAGCAGTGGCTGCAGAGCGATCCCACGGTGCGTGACGGCCGCGTAGCGGAGCTGATCGCCTGGCAGCCGGGCTGGAAGTGGGAGCTGTATGGCGGGGTGACGATGGCGGCGATGCGTGCGCCTTACCCGCTGTGGTCGGCCAACCTGGATCGCAGCGAGATTACGGCGTTCTATCAGCAGCCGCAGTTCCCGGCGGGGCAGCTATCGGCGCAGCCGGCGGTGCGCAAGGCGCTGGAAGAGACCATCCGCACTTCGCACGGCGGCAAGATTGAGGCCGACCAGCTGCATGCGATGTTGGCGATCCAGCAGCAGCGCGACCGGCGCATGGCGGAACGTCTGCTGGCGGCGCCGACGCCCGCGCTGTTGATCGCCGGTGGCTATCACGCCGCTAAATCGGTGGGGGTGCCGCTGCACGTGCGGGATCTGCAACCGGCGGCGGCGCCGACGGTGCTGATGCTGGCGGAACCGAGCGTACAGGTCGATGCGAACACCGCAGACTATCTGTGGATCACACCATCAGTGAAATGAATACGTTAAGAGAGTGAAAAGGGGTGTTAATTATATTTGCAAATGATTATCATTAGTAAATGTGATCTGCAATCATTCGCAATTAAGCAAGCTAATGCCCCTATGTTAAGTCAGTCTTACTCCCTCCCGGCCTTTGAACTGCCGCAGCCGCGCTGGGCGCGCGGCCTGCTGCTCGCCCTGGCGGCGCACGCGGCGTTGGTGCTGCTGTTTTACTGGCCGCAGACGGCGCTGGAGCCGGTGGTGTTGCCGCCGCCGGCGGTGATGATGAGCTGGGCGGCGCAGATTGAAGCGCCGGAAAGCAAGCCGCTGCCGCTGGGCGTGCAGCAGGCGGAATCCGCCGCGGCGCAGCCCGCGGAGCAGCAGCAACAGCCGGATCTGCCCAAGCTGGCGCGCGCCGATAAAGCAAAAATCGTGACGGCGCAGAAGAAGCGCGCCGAACACCGTCCCCCGCAAAAAGCGCAGCCGAAGCCGCAAGAACAGGCCAAAGAGACGCGCAATGCCGCCGCGTCCAGCGCCGCCGCGCCGCAGGCGCAGACGATCTCCCACCAGACCGCCGCCCCGATCAACAGCGACGCCAACAGCAATGCGCAGGCCAAACTGTCGTGGGAGAGCCTGGTAAAAGGCAAACTGAACCGCATCAAGGATTACCCTTTGGATGCCCGCAGCCGCCGGCGCAGCGGCATGCCGCAGGTCAGTTTCAGCGTTGACGCGCAGGGGCGGGTCTCGAACGTCGTGCTGCAGGTGCGTTCCGGCACCGCGTCGCTGGATCGGGAAGCGGTGGCGGTGGTGTCGCGCGCCCAGCCGTTGCCGCCGCCGCCGCCGGAGATGCTGCAGCAGGGAGCCGTCAAGGTGACGATGCCGATCGATTTCAATCTGGCGGAGCTGAATGCCCGCCGTTAATGCCCGCAGGCGCCGCATCGTCGTCGTGCGCCTCTTCAAACTTCGTGAGGGATTATGAATCCGCTGTTATCTACCTCGCGCCGTCGTATCGCGGCCGCGCTTTGGCTTTATTTAGGCGTCGCCGGCGGTGCGTTAGCGCAACCGCAGCCGCCGTTGGCGGAACGCGCGCCGAAAGCGCTGACGGCCCACGGCGAGACGCGCACCGACGATTACTACTGGCTGCGCGACGACAGCCGAAAAGAACCGAAGGTGCTGGACTACCTGAAGGCGGAGAACCGTTATACCGAGCAGATGATGGCGCCGTACCAGAAGCTGCGCGCCACGCTGTATCAGGAGATGCTGGGCCGCATGAACCCTGACGATCGTTCGGTGCCGTATCAGCTCAACGGCTATCGCTACCAGGAAAGCTACGCCGCCGGTAAAGATTTCGCACTGTATCAGCGCCAGGCGCTCACCGCCGACGCGCCGTGGCAAACCTTGCTGGACGCCAATCAGCGCGCGGCCGGCCACGCCTATTACCGCCTGGGGGCGATGGACGTCAGCCTGGACAACCGCCGCCTGGCGGTAGCCGAAGATCTGCAGGGCCGTCGCCAATACCGCATCTCCCTGCGCGAGATAGACAGTGAGCGTTGGTCGCCGGAAACGCTGGAAAACACCTCCGGCAATATGGTGTGGGCCAACGACAACCAAACCCTGTTCTACGTGCGCAACCACCCGCAAACGCTGTTGCCGTACCAGGTCTACCGGCATCGGTACGGGACGCCGACGGCGGAAGATAAGCTGGTGTACCAGGAGAACGATCCGGCGTTCTACCTCAGCCTCGGCCGCTCGTCCTCGCGCGATTACCTGATTCTGACCATCAGCGGCAACACCACCTCCGAAGTGCGCCTGATCGACGCCAACCAGCCGCAGCGCGAGCCGCAGCTGTTCGCTGCCCGGCAGAACGGCCGCGAGTATTACCTCGATCACTACCGCGGCGAGTTCTACCTGCGTTCCAACCATCAGGATCCGAACTTCGGCCTGTACCGCACGGCGGCGGCGGGCAAACCGTGGCAGACGCTGATCGCGCCGCAGGCGCAGCACGAGGTGGAAAGCTTCAGCCTGTTCCGCGACTGGCTGGTGGTGCAGGAGCGCGCCAACGGGCTGGTGCAGCTGCGGCAAATCAGCTGGGACGGCAAAACCGAGCGCGCCATCCCGTTCGACGATGCCAGCTACATGGCCTGGCTGGGCTATAACCCCGAGCCGGACAGCGATCGCTTGCGCTACGGCTATTCGGCGATGACCACGCCGACCCGCACCTATGAGTGGGATCTGAATAAGGGCGAGCGCACCTTGCTGAAGCAGCAGGAGGTGAAAGGCGTCGATCCCAGCCTGTATCACAGCGAGCGCATCTGGGTCACGGCGCGCGACGGCGTGAAGGTGCCTGTCTCGCTGGTGTACCGCACATCGCTGTTCAAAAACGGGCATAACCCGCTGCTGGTGTACGGCTATGGCGCTTACGGCATGAGCATGGATCCGGCGTTCAGCGCCAACCGCATCAGCCTGCTGGATCGCGGCTTCGTCTATGCGCTGATCCACGTGCGCGGCGGCGGCGAGCTGGGGCAGAGCTGGTACAAACAGGGCAAGCTGACGCAGAAACCGAACAGTTTCAACGACTTCATCGACGCCACCCAGGCGCTGATCAAAGACGGCTACGGTCAACCGGGGCGCATCTACGCCATGGGCGGCAGCGCCGGCGGCTTGCTGATGGGGGCGGTGATCAATCAGGCGCCGCAGCTGTACAACGCGGTGGTGGCGCAGGTGCCGTTCGTCGACGTGGTGACCACCATGCTGGACGACAGCATTCCGCTGACCACCGGCGAATACGAGGAGTGGGGCAACCCGCACCAGCCGGCCGCCTATGCGCTGATGAAATCCTACAGCCCGTACGACAACGTGCGCCGGCAGCATTACCCGAACCTGCTGGTCACCAGCGGTCTGTACGACTCGCAGGTGCAGTATTGGGAGCCGGCCAAATGGGTGGCGAAGCTGCGGCGTTTCAAGCAGGGCGATTCGCTGCTGCTGCTCTCCACCGACATGACCGCCGGCCACGGCGGCAAATCAGGCCGCCTGGCGCGGCTGGAAAACGGCGCGCTGGAGTACGCCTTTATTCTGGCGGCGGACCGGCAGGCGCAGAAATAACCTTTAGCGCCGCAGCACGCTGCGGCGCAATAAAACAATAACAACCTTTTACCGCGCTTTCGGCGGGCTTTTTGCTGGGCATTGTCGGCCATCAAACCTTATTGGCTATTTCTGGGGATATATGAAAATCAAAATGATAGCGAGCCTGATCGGCGCGGGACTGGCGCTGTACGGGCCGGCTGCGGCCGCGCAGGAACAGGCGGAAAATAATAAAGGCAGCGTGGCGTTCAGCCCGCTCAACGTCTCGGCCGCCGACAGCGGCAAGAGCAGCGAAAAAGAGGCGTTGGCCCGGCCGGGCGCGTTCAGCTCGCGCGATGAAAACAAAAATCTGGAGTCGGTGGACAGCATTCTACGCAGCATGCCGGGCACCTATACCCAGATCGATCCCGGCCAGGGATCGGTCAGCGTCAATATCCGCGGCCTGAGCGGTTTCGGCCGGGTCAACACCATGGTCGACGGCATCACCCAAAACTACTACGGCAACTCGCCGAGCGATGCAGCGCACGGGGGATTGCCCACCAGCCAGTTCGGAGCGCTGATCGATCCTAACTTTATCGTCGGCGTCGACGTGGCGCGCGGCAACGCCACCGGATCCGCTGGGGTGAATGCCCTGGCGGGCAGCGCCAATTTCCGCACCATCGGCGTGGATGACGTGGTATTTTCCGACAACCCGTTCGGCGTGCGCACCAAATTCTCGGTGGGCAATAACGGCATCGGCCGCAGCGGCATGATCGCCGTGGGTGCCAAAACCGCCGCCTTTGCCGACGGCGGCAGCCTGGGGGCGATGGCGGCGATCAGCGGCAGTTCCATCACCTCCAACTACAAAAACGGCGCCGGTTTCGACAGCGAGATGTTCAACGTCGATAAGACCTACCGCCAGAACCCGAAATCCCAGCTGTTCAAGGTGGACATCAAGCCGGATGCCTTCAACAGCATCGAACTGTCGGCGCGCAGCTACCAGAATAAAATCACTCGCCGGCACATCGACAGCGACGATTTCTACCTTAAATACCACTACGCGCCGTTCTCGGAGCTGATCGATTTCAACCTGACCGCCAGCACCAGCCGCGGCGAGCAAAAGTTCATGTCCGACAACATGGCGGGGTTCAGCGACAGCACGGCGAAAAACATCTCCGATGCGCTGGATATCAACAACACCAGCCGTTTCAGCCTGCAGGACGTCGATTTCGCCTTCAGCTACGGCGGCAAGCTGGTGCGCAACGAGTATAAGAAAAAGGCCTCTGGCTTGGTGACGGATGACAATCAGGCGGAAAGCATGCCGGTGGGCATTGCCGGCAAACAAGATATCTCCAGCCTGTACAGCGGGTTGCAAGCTAACTACGGTATCTGGCAGGGGAATTTCGATCTGAACTACACCGCCTATCGCCTCTCCGGTTATAAGCCGGCCTGTGACGAGCGCGTAGAGTGCTTCCCGCAGGGCGCCGGCAATATCACCCGCAACGAACACGGCTTCAACCCGTCGGTCATGCTGTCGGCGCAGGTGACGCCGTGGCTGCAGCCGTTCGTCAGCTACAGCAAGTCGATGCGCGGGCCGAATATCCAGGAAGTGTTCTTCGCCAACAGCGGCGGCCAGTCGATGAACCCGTTCCTGAAGGGGGAAAAAGCGGAGATCTGGCAGGGCGGGTTCAACGCCAATGCCCACGATCTGTTGTTCAAGCAGGACAGCTTCCAGCTGAAAGCGGTCTATTTCGAAACCAGGATCAAAAACTACATATCCAGTCAAACCTACCTGGTGTGTAAAAACCGTCAGAAGTGCAACCGTTCGCAGGCGACGCAGGAAGAGTGGGATGACGCGGACGTCAACGTCAGCATGACCATGTACAGCAACGCCCCCGAACCGGTCAAAATGCGCGGGGTGGAGATCGAAGCGCTGTACGACGCCGGTTTCGCCTTCACCAAGCTGTCGTTAAGCAAGGAGCATACCTCCCAGCCGACCAACCAGGCCAGCAACGTATTCGGCGCGGGCGATGTCAGCGAACTGCCGGAGTTCTACTTCACGCTGGACAGCGGGGTACGCCTGCTGGACGAGAAACTGACGCTGGGCGGGGTAGTGAAATACACCGGCAAAGCGGTGCGCCTGTCGCCGGACTCTGATTACGATGAGAATGAGCAGTTGTTGAAAGAGCCGGCGCCGCATATTCCGACAATTATCGATCTGTACGGCACCTATCAGGTGAATCGCAATCTGCTGCTGAAGCTCAGCGTGCAAAACCTGATGGACAAAGACTACTCGGACGCGCTGAACAAGATGAACTCGCTGCCGTCGCAGTCGCAGTATGAGACGCCGACCAACACCGCCCGTGGGCGGACTTATATCTTCGGCGGGGAGGTGCGCTTCTAAACCGCAGCGGAGCAGGGCGCAGTCACTGCGCCCGTTTCGCCTGCAGCAGCCATTTGTCCAGCTCGTTGGCGAACTGCTGGCGGTCGCGCTGGTTCAGGGCGTTCGGGCCGCCGGTCTGAATGCCGCTGGCGCGCAGGGTATCCATAAAATCGCGCATGTTGAGACGCTCGCGGATGGTGTCCGGCGTATAGCGTTCGCCGCGCGGGTTCAGCGCCACCGCGCCTTTCTCTATCACCTCCGCCGCCAGCGGGATATCGGCGGTGATCACCAGATCGCCCGCTTCGCAGCGGCGCACGATCTCGTTGTCGGCTACGTCGAAGCCGGCCGCCACCTGCAGCGAACGGATGTACTTCGACGGCGGCGTGCGCAGCGGTTGGTTCGCCACCAGCGTCACGGTGATGGCGGTACGATCGGCGGCGCGGAACAGTACCTCTTTGATTACGTTCGGACAGGCGTCTGCATCGATCCAAACCTGCATCATTTCGCCTCCTGCAGCCAGTCGCGCACCGGCAGGAAATCGCGCTCCAGCGCCGCTTCCGGGCTGTCGCCTTCCGGCTGGTAGTTATACTCCCAACGCACCAGCGGCGGCATCGACATCAGAATGGACTCGGTGCGCCCGCCGGTTTGCAGCCCGAATAGCGTGCCGCGATCCCACACCAGGTTGAACTCCACGTAGCGGCCGCGGCGGTACAGCTGGAACTGGCGCTCGCGCTCGCCCCAGGTCAAGGCCTTACGTTTTTCGACGATCGGCAGGTAGGCGTCGAGGAAGCCCTGGCCCACCGCGCGGGTGAAGGCGAAGCAGTGGTCGAAGTCCGGGGTGTTCAGATCGTCGTAGAACAGGCCGCCGATGCCGCGCGCTTCGTTGCGGTGCTTGATGAAGAAGTAATCGTCGCACCACTGTTTATATTTCGGGTAGACCTCGTCGCCGAACGGCGCGCACAGATCGGCCGCGGTGCGGTGCCAGTGCACGGCATCCTCTTCGAAGCCGTAGAACGGCGTCAGATCAAAGCCGCCGCCGAACCACCATACCGGCGCTTCGCCCGGTTTTTCGGCGATGAAGAAACGCACGTTGGCGTGGCTGGTGGGCACGTAGGGGCTGAGCGGATGGATAACCAATGAGACGCCCATCGCCTGGAAGCTGCGCCCGGCCAGTTCCGGACGGTGCGCGGTCGCCGAGGCCGGCAGGGTGGCGCCGGAGACGTGCGAGAAGTTAACCCCCGCCTGTTCGAACACCGCGCCGTTGGTCAGCACGCGGCTGCGGCCACCGCCGCCTTCTTCACGCGTCCATTGGTCTTCGGTGAACACGGCGCCGCCGTCGGCCTGGGCGAGCTGCGCGCAGATATGATCCTGCAGCGCCAGCAGGAAGGATTTTACTTCAGCGATGTTAGGTAAACTCATGCGGGGTCTTTATAGCGTCTGGCTGAACAAGGCGCTGAGTATACTCTTATTCGCCGCCCGCGGCATCAGCGGGGTTTGCGCTGGTGGGTATCGAAGTAATTGAAGAAATTGATGATGCCGTCCGCGATGGCGCGGGCTATTTTCTCGCGAAACGCGGTAGTGCCCAGCAGCCGCTCTTCGTTCGGGTTGGTGATGAACGAGGTTTCCACCAGCACCGAGGGAATGGACGGGGATTTTAACACCGCGAACGCCGCCTGTTCGGTGCTGTCGCTGTGCAGGTGGTGGACCGGGCGAATTTGGCCGAGCACGTGGCGGCCGAGCGTCAGGCTGTTGTTGATGGTGTCGGTTTGCACCAGATCGAACAGCACCTGCTGCAGGTAGTTGTCCTGATCCTTGTATTTGCCGCCCGCCACGTCGTCGGCGGCGTTTTCACGGTTGGACAGGTAGCGCGCCATGGCGCTGCTGGCGCCGCGGTTGGAGAGGGCGAACACCGAAGCGCCGGAGGCTGACGGGCTGGTGAAGCCGTCGGCGTGAATCGAAATAAACAGGTCGGCCTGGTGCTGGTGGGCGATCTCCACCCGCTGGAACAGCGGAATGAACTCGTCTTCTTCGCGCGTCAGGCGCGCCTCGACGTGATCGTGCTCATGCAGGAAACGGCGCACGTGGTTGGCGATTTCCAGCACGATGTGTTTTTCCTGCGAACCTTCGTGGCCGACCGCGCCCGAGTCAATGCCGCCGTGGCCGGGATCGATCATCACCCGCTTTTTGCCGCCGGCCGGTTTCGCCGCCGGTTTGCTGTGCTGATTGCGCAGCATGCCTTCCGCCTTGGCGCTGTGGCTTTTCACGCCGAACAGCGCGACCGCCAGGCCGGAAAGCAAAAGTTGGCGTCGCGTCGGGGAAACGGCAAGCGGTTTAAAATTGAGGAATTGTTTACCCTGCTTTTTCATTACGCAACGCTCCATCGACGTTTCTATTTTGCGACGTTATATCGTATTGATAATCATTAATCGACCCGATAACTATTTCCATTTATTACGCCTGTTACCGGCGATTTCTGGGCAAATAGCGCGGTAAATCGCAGTTTGATATTGCGTAAGTGAATAATCACGCGATAATCAGATAAACACCTTAATTAACAGCGGCCAACATCGATGGAAATTCGCGTATTTCGACAAGACGACTTTGAAGAAGTCATTACCCTGTGGGAGCGCTGCGATCTGCTGCGGCCGTGGAACGATCCGGAAATGGACATCGAGCGCAAGCTGAACCACGACCCGGAGCTGTTCCTGGTGGCGGAAGTCGGCGGCGAAGTGGTCGGTTCGGTGATGGGCGGCTATGACGGCCACCGCGGGTCGGCGTATTACCTCGGGGTGCATCCCGACTATCGCGGGCGCGGCATCGCCAATGCGTTGATCAACCGTCTGGAGAAGAAGCTGATCGCCCGCGGCTGCCCGAAGATCCAGATTATGGTGCGCGAAGACAACGACACGGTGGTCGAGATGTACGAGAAGCTCGGCTACGAGATCCAGGGCATCACCAGCCTGGGCAAGCGGCTGATCGAAGATCAGGAATATTGATCGAGCGGCGGGCGGCGGCGTTGCACCGCCCGCCGCAGCGCATTACGGCAGCTTTTTGACGGTTTTCACGTCCACTTCGAGGCTGTTCCAGTCTTTATCCACTTTGCCTTCCAACTGCACCTTGTCTTTCGGCGTAACGGTCTGGCCGTTCCAGCGTTTGCGATCGATATCGACCGTCAGGGTGCCGGTGGCATCGCGGAAGGTATAGGTTTCGTCGCCGATGCGCTGCTCGATGTTGCCCTGCAGCATCACCCAGGCGTCGTCGCTCAGCGATTTCACCTTGTCCACGGTGGTCAGCGCCGCGCTGGGGCCGGAGAAACCGCCCTGTGCGGTGATTTGCGTTTGGGCCTGCGGCGCGGCCGGATCGAGGAACCCGCCTTGTTGCGCCAGTACCGGTGCGCTGCACAGCGCGATCAGAGCGGCCAGAGTCAGTTTTTTCATGTTGCGCTTCCTTATCGTTATCGAAAATCACATCCCGCTGATATCGGGTTGCTTGCTTAGTGATAAAGATTAAAACACGCCGATCTTAAGAGCTTCTTAAGCCGACACATTGAAATTCGCATCGCCGGCGCCCATCTGTAGCCATAGTCTTTATTCTGTTGGCAAGGAACGATCGTTGAAGCCATTCTCACCCCGGTTTTCCCCGGACGATTACGACCAGCACGGCGCGCTGCGGCTGCCGCTGGGATTTTGGGCCGTGCTGATTTTGCAGGCGCGCACCTGGCTGCTGTTCGTGATGGCCGGCGTTTCGCGTGAACAGGGCGAAAGCTTGCTGGCGCTGTTTTATCCGGATACCCAACGTTTTTGGTACGGCATGTTGCTCGGCTTGCCGGCAGCGCTGGCGTTTTTGCTGAGCGGCCGTCGCCATCAATGGCCGCGGCTGTGGCGCGGCTGGCGCTGGGGGCTGGTTATCTCCGTGCTGGCGTCGCTCTGCGGCGCGTTGTTCAGCCTGTGGCGCCAGGACGGTGATGCGCCGGGGCTGGAACTGACGCTGGCGCTGCTCGATGCGCTCGCGCTGAGCTATCTGCTGTTGAATGCGCGTCTGAAAGCCTGTTTCGCGCCGGCGGAGCACGCCGACTAATTGCCGAGAAGTGCGGCACTTTTCGCATTTTCCGCACTCCAAGCTGGCAACCGTTGGCGTAGTGCGGGCCGTTGTGAGAGGCTGGCACGCAGCAAAACGCCGAGTGCGGCAGGGGCGGGTTACCGCCCCGTGCCATTGATGTTTAAGGAGCTAGAGATGAATATTCGCCCCCTGCTGTTAGGGCTTCCGCTGTTATTGACCGGCTGTTCGAGCATGTCCAATTTCTCCTGGTCCAGCCTGTCGCCGTTCAACTGGTTCGGCAGCAGCCTGGAGGTCGGCGCCAAGGGCGTCGGCAAGCTCAACGCCGGCACGCCGATGTCGGAAAGCGCCATCAACGACGGGCTGGACGGCAACTACCGTCTGCGCGGCGGCATGGCGACCAACAACGGCCAGATCGTCTCTTACTACCAGGCGCTGTCCGGCGACGAGGTGAAGCTGGTGATCACCGGCGAACCGAAGGGGCGCCTGCAGCGGGTGGACGTGCTGGATCCGAAAGTGGCGACGGAGTGGGGCAACAAGCTCGGCACGCCGTTCGGCGATATGTACAGCAAGGCGTTCGGCTCCTGTAAACCGGGCAGCGGCGAAGACGCCGGTAAAGTGGAGTGCGTGGCGGAGCAGAGCAAGTACGTCACCTACATCTTCAGCGGCAAGTGGGCCGGGGCGCAGGATATCATTCCGCCGGACGACACCCTGAAAAGTTGGACGGTCAGCAAAATCATCTGGCACGCCAAGCCGCAGCAGTAATGCGTTCAACGGGCGCCGGTTCACGGCGCCTGCCTTTTCAAGCCATTACCCCTATTTTCTTTGCGCTGCTGCAAGGCAATCGCCCGTGCTTGCGGTATGATAGCGCGCGTTTGTAACAGGGAACCCGCGCGTCAACCGCCATACCTTACCTGTTGCCGGATTCTGGTATCGAGGATAACAACATGACACAGGTTCAGAGCGGCATTTTGCTGGAGCACTGCCGTTTCGCCATTTTTATGGAAGCCAGCGTACAGGGCGAATTCGCCGACTTGCGCCAGGGCTGCAAGCAGTTTTGTCAGACGCTGAGCGAGCTGCAGCAGCAGTTCCCCGATGCGCGCCTTGGCGCGGTGATCGCTTTCGGCTACGACGTTTGGCACGATCTCTCCAGCGGCCAGGGGGCGAAAGAGCTGAAGCCGTTCACGCCGCTCGGCAAAGGGCTGGCGCCGGCCACCCAACGCGATATGCTGATCCACATCCAGTCGCTGCGTCACGACGTCAACTTCACGCTGGCGCAGGCCGCGCTGGCGGCGTTCGGCAACGTCATCAAGATTGAAGAAGAAACCCACGGTTTCCGTTGGGTGGAAGAGCGCGATCTGAGCGGCTTCATCGACGGCACCGAAAACCCGCAGGGCGATCAGCGCCCGGTAGTGGCGACGATCGCCGAAGGCGAAGAGGACGCAGGCGGCAGCTACGTGCTGGTGCAACGTTACGAGCACAACCTGCGCCAGTGGCAGCGCTTTACCACCGAGCAGCAGGAGCAGATCATCGGCCGCACCAAGCACGACAGCGAAGAACTGCCTGCGGATCAGCGCCCGGATACCTCCCATGTCAGCCGCGTCGATCTGAAAGAGAATGGCAAGGGCCTGAAAATTCTGCGCCAGAGCTTGCCTTACGGCACCGCCAGCGGCAAGCACGGCCTGTTCTTCATTGCCTATTGCGCGCGCCTGCACAATATCGAGCAGCAGCTGCTAAGCATGTTCGGCGATCTGGACGGCAAACGCGACGCGATGCTGCGTTTCAGCCGTGCGGTCACCGGCAGCTACTACTTTGCGCCATCGCTAACGCGCCTGCTGTCACTTTGACGCCGTTGCCGAAGCCGGTGCGCCCGGCTTCGGCCCGTTTTTCCGTCCCGAAAACGCCTCGCATTCCCTGCCTTATAGCGTTTGATGCTTGTAAATCACCAAACGGTATATAAAAGCGTTACAGCTCCGCACCTAGTTATAAATACACTGGTCGTCAATAAGGCGAAAGCCTGAAGGAATGACTCAGTGATAAGGTGCAGAATGAAACAAAACCGGGTTAAAAATCTCGTGCTGAAAGGTTGGCTGGCGGCTGCGCTGTTGGCGAGCGGTGCTGCGTCGGCGGCGGAATTGCTGAACAGCTCTTATGACGTTTCCCGTGAATTGTTCGTCGCGCTGAATCCCGGCTTTGAACAGCAGTGGAATCAACAGCATCCGAACGACAAGCTGACCATCAAACAATCGCACGCCGGCTCGTCGAAGCAGGCGCTGGCGATCCTGCAGGGCCTGCGTGCCGACGTGGTGACTTACAACCAGGTCACCGACGTACAGATCCTGCACGATCGCGGGCAGCTGATCCCGGCGGACTGGCAGTCGCGCCTGCCGAACAACAGCTCGCCGTTCTATTCCACCATGGCGTTTCTGGTGCGCAAGGACAACCCGAAGGGCATCCACACCTGGAACGATCTGGTGCGTGACGACGTGAAACTGGTGTTCCCGAATCCGAAAACCTCCGGCAACGGCCGTTATACCTATCTGGCTGCCTGGGGCGCCGCCAGCCAGGCCGACGGCAATGATACGGCCAAGACTCGCGCCTTCATGACCCGTTTCCTGAAGAACGTGCTGGTGTTCGATACCGGCGGCCGCGGCGCGACCACCACCTTCGTCGAGCGCGGTTTGGGCGACGTGCTGATCAGCTTCGAGTCCGAAGTGAACAACATCCGCAAGCAATACGGTGAAGACAAGTACGAAGTGATCGTGCCGCCGGTCGATATTCTGGCGGAGTTCCCGGTGGCCTGGGTCGACAAAAACGTCGAGCGCAACGGCACCGAACAGGCGGCCAAAGCCTATCTGAACTATCTCTACAGCCCGGCGGCGCAGCAGGTGATCACCAGCTTCTACTACCGCGTGTATGACCAGAAAGCGATGGCGGCGGCCAAGGGGCAATTCCCGGACACCCAACTGTTCCGGGTGGAAGATCAATTTGGCGGCTGGCCGCAGGTGATGAAAACCCATTTCGCCACCGGCGGCGAGCTGGATCAGCTGTTAGCGGCAGGGCGCAAGTAAATGTTGGCGTTGTCGTCCAGTAAGCGGGTGCTGCCCGGATTTGGCCTCAGCCTCGGCAGCAGTCTGTTTTATACCTGTTTGATCCTGCTGCTGCCGCTCAGTGCGTTGGTGATGCAGCTGGCGCAGATGAGCCTGGCGCAATATTGGGAAGTGATATCCAACCCGCAGGTGGTGGCGGCGTATAAAGTGACGCTGCTGGCGGCCGGCGTTGCCAGCCTGTTCAATGCGGTGTTCGGCATGCTGATGGCCTGGATCCTGACGCGCTACCGTTTTCCCGGCCGTTCGCTGCTGGATGGCCTGATCGATCTGCCGTTCGCGCTGCCGACGGCGGTGGCCGGCCTGACGCTGGCGGGGCTGTTTTCTACCACCGGCTGGTACGGTCAGTGGCTGGCGCACTTCGACATCAAGGTTACCTTTACCTGGCTCGGGATCGCGGTAGCGATGGCGTTCACCAGCCTGCCGTTTGTGGTGCGCACCGTGCAGCCGGTGCTGGAAGAGCTGGGGCCGGAATACGAAGAGGCGGCCGAGACGCTGGGCGCCACGCGCTGGCAGAGTTTTCGCCGCGTGGTGCTGCCCGAGGTGGCGCCGGCATTGCTGGCCGGCACCGCCATCTCCTTTACCCGTAGCCTGGGCGAGTTCGGCGCGGTGATTTTCATCGCCGGCAACATCGCCTGGAAGACGGAAGTGACCTCGCTGATGATTTTTGTGCGTTTGCAGGAGTTCGATTACCCGGCGGCCAGCGCCATCGCCTCGGTGATCCTGGCGGCGTCGCTGCTGCTGCTGTTCAGCATTAACGTATTGCAAAGCCGCTTCGGCAGACGTTTGGGAGGAGGGCACTGATGGCTGATGTTTCCGCCTTCAACGGCGCCGAGCGCCCACGCGTTAACTGGGGCAAGTGGACGCTGATCGCCATCGGAACGCTGTTCTCGGTGCTGCTGCTGGTGGTGCCGATGATGTCGATTTTCGCCGAGGCCTTTTCCAAAGGATTCGGCGCGATGTGGAGCAACTTGCTCGATCCGGACATGCTGCACGCCATTTGGCTGACGGTCTTGATCGCGCTGATTACCGTGCCGTTTAACCTGGTGTTCGGCACGTTGCTGGCGTGGCTGGTGACGCGTTTCACCTTCCCCGGCCGCCAGCTGCTGCTGACGCTGATCGATATCCCGTTCGCCGTTTCACCGGTGGTGGCGGGGCTGATTTACCTGCTGTTTTACGGCAGCAACGGCCTGCTGGGCGGCTGGCTGGATGCGCATAACATCCAGATCATGTTCTCCTGGCCGGGCATGGTGTTGGTGACTATTTTCGTCACCTGTCCCTTCGTGGTGCGCGAGCTGGTGCCGATGATGCTCAGCCAGGGCAGCCAGGAAGACGAGGCCGCCATTCTGCTGGGGGCGTCCGGCTGGCAGATGTTCCGCCGCGTGACGCTGCCCAACATTCGCTGGGCGCTGCTGTATGGCGTGGTGCTGACCAACGCACGCGCCATCGGCGAGTTCGGCGCGGTGTCGGTGGTGTCCGGTTCGATTCGCGGAGAAACCTACAGTCTGCCGCTGCAGGTCGAGCTGTTGCAGCAGGATTACAACACCGTCGGTTCCTTTACCGCTGCCGCGCTGTTGACCCTGATGGCGATCGTTACCCTATTTTTGAAGAGTGCGCTGCAGTGGCGTCTGGAACGTCAAAACGCGCGTCTCGAGCGGGAGGAAAATCATGAGCATTGAGATTAACGGCATCAACAAGTACTTCGGTCGCACCAAGGTATTGAACGATATCTCGCTCGATATTGCTTCCGGCGAGATGGTGGCGCTGCTCGGGCCGTCCGGTTCCGGCAAGACCACGCTGCTGCGCATCATCGCCGGGCTGGAAAGCCAGAGCGGCGGCAAGCTGGGCTTCCACGGCACCGACGTCAGCCACATGCATGCACGCGACAGGCGCGTGGGTTTCGTGTTTCAGCACTATGCGCTGTTCCGCCACATGACGGTGTTCGACAACATCGCCTTCGGCCTGACCGTGCTGCCGCGCCGCGAGCGGCCGAACGCCGCGGCGATCAAACAGAAAGTCACTCAGTTGCTGGACATGGTGCAGCTTGGCCATTTGGCCAATCGCTACCCGTCGCAGCTGTCCGGCGGCCAGAAACAGCGCGTGGCGCTGGCGCGCGCACTGGCGGTGGAACCGCAGATTCTGCTGCTGGACGAGCCGTTTGGCGCGCTGGATGCGCAGGTGCGTAAAGAGCTGCGTCGCTGGCTGCGCCAACTGCACGAAGAGCTGAAGTTCACCAGCGTATTCGTCACCCACGATCAGGAAGAGGCGATGGAAGTGGCCGACCGCATCGTGGTGATGAGCCAGGGTAATATCGAACAGGTTGGCTCGCCGGAGGAGATTATGCGCGAGCCGGCCAGCCGCTTCGTGCTGGAATTCATGGGGGAAGTGAACCGCCTGAACGGCGAAATTCGCGGCTCCCAGCTGTTCGTCGGCGCGCACCAGTGGCCGCTGTCGTTCCAGCCGATGCACCAGGGCAGCGTCGATCTGTTCCTGCGCCCGTGGGAAATGGAAGTGGCGACCGAAAGCAGCGAACGTTGCCCGCTGCCGGTTCAGGTGCTGGAAGTCAGCCCGCGCGGCCATTTCTGGCAGCTGACGGTGCAGCCGATCGGCTGGCATCAGGAACCGATAAGCATAGTGCTGCCGGAAGGCAACGCCACGCCGGTGCGCGGCGGCCGTTATTACGTCGGCAGCCTCAATGCGCGGCTGTATGCCGGCGATCAACTGCTGCAACCTGTTGCGTTAGCCAAAAGCGCCTGATAGGTTTTAACAGCCCTTTTTTTCAAGGCAACCCCAGGGTTGCCTTTTTACTTTACGCACACCAACACACAGGCAAAGATCGTGACAACGCTCGAACAATGCATCGGGAATACCCCGCTGGTAAAACTGCAACGGCTGGCCGCCCAGGCGGGCAGCGAAGTATGGGTCAAACTGGAAGGCAATAACCCGGCGGGATCGGTGAAGGATCGCGCCGCGTTGGCGATGATCCAGCAGGCGGAGCTGCGCGGGGAGATCAAGCCCGGCGACGTGCTGATCGAGGCTACCAGCGGCAACACCGGCATTGCACTGGCGATGATCGCTGCATTGAAAGGCTATACGCTGAAGCTGCTGATGCCGGAGAACATGAGCCTGGAACGGCAGGCGGCGATGCGCGCCTACGGTGCGGAACTGATCCTGGTCAGCCGTGAGCAGGGGATGGAAGGGGCGCGCGATCTGGCGTTGGAGATGCAGCGCCAGGGGCAGGGCAAGGTGCTGGATCAGTTTAACAATCTCGACAATCCTTATGCCCACTTCACCACCACTGGCCCGGAGATCTGGCGCCAGACCGAAGGGCGCATCACGCACTTCGTTTCCAGCATGGGCACCACCGGCACCATTACCGGCGTGGGCGGTTACCTGAAGAGCCAGAATCCGCAGGTGCAGATCGTCGGCCTGCAGCCGGCGGAGGGCAGCAGCATCCCCGGCATTCGCCGTTGGTCGCCTGCTTACCTGCCGGGGATTTTCCGCCCGGAGCTGGTGGATCAGGTGTTGGATATCGAACAGAGCGATGCCGAGCAGACCATGCGCCAGTTGGCGCAGCGTGAAGGCATTTTCTGCGGCGTCAGCTCCGGCGGTGCGGTAGCCGGCGCCTTGCGCATCGCGGCGGCCCACCCTGGCAGCGTCGTGGTGGCGATCGTCTGCGATCGCGGCGACCGTTACCTCTCTACCGGCGTGTTCGACTGATCGCTCCTTCCCGGCGGTGTATTCCGTCGGGAGAATCTTTCCCCCTTTCCTTTCGACAGACGGCAGCCCCGCTTGCGTGATAGCTGCCGCTTGCTCGTGCGCCAATGCCATGACTGAAGTAGAGAAATTGCGCGGCAGCGGCCACAATAACGGTGGCGAGACGCAAAGAGCGATGTGTAAGGATTGAGTAAAACCGGCTGCGGGCCGGCGGAATTGGCGGGAAAATAACGAAAATCGGTGAAGGAGCAAGGCATGAAAATTTTACTGGTCGACGATGACCTGGAGCTTGGCACCATGCTGAGCGAATACCTGACCGGCGAAGGCTTCGATGCCACGCTAGTGCTGACGGGCAAGGCGGGGGTAGAGGGCGCGCTGTCGGGCGACTATACCGCGATGATCCTCGACATCATGCTGCCGGACATGAGCGGCATTGACGTGCTGCGGGACGTACGTAAAAAGAGCCGGCTGCCGATCATCATGCTGACCGCCAAAGGTGACAACATCGATCGGGTGATTGGCCTGGAGATGGGCGCCGACGATTACATGCCCAAACCGTGCTACCCGCGCGAATTGGTGGCGCGTCTGCGCGCGGTGCTGCGCCGTTTCGAAGAGCGGCCGCAAGAGGCGGACGACGAAGCCGCCATCAGCTTCGGCGAGCTGACGTTGAACCCTTCAACCCGCAGCAGCGAATGGCGCGGTAAGGCGTTTGATCTGACCGCTTCGGAATTCAATCTGTTGGAGCTGTTGCTGCGCGCGCCGGATCGCGTGGTGTCGAAGGACGAGCTGTCCGAGAAGGGGCTGGGGCGCCCGCGTGAGGCCTATGACCGCAGCGTGGACGTGCACATCAGCAATATTCGCCAGAAGCTGAGCGCGTTGGCCGGCAGTAAGCTCAGCATCGAGACGGTGCGCAGCATCGGCTATCGCATCCGGTAACCTGATATGCGCGGAAGACTGTTCTGGAAAATTTTACTCGGCTTTTGGTTGACCTTCCTCATCATGACGCAGGCGCTGTGGGTGGCGTTTTCTCTTTATGGCGATCGTTATGTGCCGCCGGAGAACGCCATGGCGCGGCGGGTCATTGGCCTGCAACTGACCTCCGCCGCCACCCAGTTGCGCAGCGGCGGTATGCCGGCGCTGGAATCCCTGATGCGCGACTGGCCCGAGGACGACAGGCGTCTGCTGTCGGTTACGCCGATGACCCAACCGCCGCCGCCCGCGCCGGAAGAACCGGTGTTTGAAGGGCGTCGTATGCCGAAAGCGATTTCCGCCTGGGTGCAGACCGGGGAAGGGCAAGGTTACTGGCTGAGCTATGACGTGCGCGGGCTGCGGGAAGAGTATCGGCCGGAGCGGCGTTCCCACTTCTTCAACATTCCTGCGCCGATGCTGTGGGTCGGCGGGCTGGGCGGTTTGCTGTTCAGCGCCGTGCTGGCCTGGAACCTGACCCGGCCGATGCGTCAGCTGCGCGGCGGCCTGGATCGGGTGGCGCAGGGCGATCTGTCGGTGCGGCTGTTCCCGAACATGCGACGCCGCCATGACGAGCTGTCCGACGTGGCGCGCGATTTCGACACCATGGCCGAGCGGCTGGAACTGCTGGTTAGCGCCCGCGAGCAGTTACTTCATGACGTTTCGCACGAGCTGCGTTCACCGCTGGCGCGCCTGCAGCTGGCGATTGGCCTGGCGCGGCAGAATGCCGGTAACGTCGAAGCCTCGCTCAAACGTATCGAACACGAGTCGGGGCGGCTGGACAAAATGATCGGCGAGCTGCTGGCGTTGTCGCGTACCGAACACAGTAGCCTGCCGGACGAGGAGTACTTCGATCTGTACGGCCTGGTGGACGCGGTGGTGAGCGATGCACGCTACGAGGCGCAGGTGCCCGGCGTGGATATCGTGCTGCAGGCCGAGTCGGACGTGGAGTATACCGTCAAAGGCAATGCGGAGCTGATGCGGCGAGCGGTGGACAACATCGTGCGCAATGCGCTGCGCTTTTCCAGCCACGGCCAGCGGGTGACGGTGGCGCTGTCGCGCGTCGATAACCAGTTCCAGATCGCCGTCAGCGATCAGGGGCCGGGGGTCGAAGAGGCGAAGCTGTCGAGCATCTTCGATCCGTTCGTGCGTGTGAAGTCGGCGCAGTCGGGCAAGGGTTACGGCTTGGGGCTGGCGATTACCCGCAAGGTGGTATTGGCGCACGGCGGCCAGGTTGAGGCGCGCAACGGCGACAAAGAGGGGCTGGTCATTACCCTGCGTATCCCGCGCTGGTCGTCATAACGTAGCGAGATTGGGATACGACGAAGGGGATAAAAAAACGGCGCCGAGGGCGCCGTTTTTCTTGCTCATCCGCGCTTACTTCTTGATGCGGATGATCGGGGTTTCGCCAACGGTCACGCTGCCGGACAGTTTGATCAGCTCTTTGATCTCGTCCATGTTGGAGATAACGACCGGCGTCAGGGTAGACTTGGCTTTCTCTTCCAGCAGTGGCAGGTTGAACTCGATAACCACGTCACCTTTCTTGACGCGCTGACCTTCTTCGGCGATGCGTTTGAAGCCTTCGCCTTTCAGTTCTACGGTATCGATGCCGAAGTGGACGAACAGCTCAATGCCGCTGTCGGATTCGATAGAGAATGCATGGTTGGTTTCGAAAATCTTACCGATGGTGCCGTCAACCGGAGCAACCATTTTGTTACCGGCCGGTTTGATGGCGATACCGTCGCCAACGATTTTTTCAGCGAACACTACGTCCGGCACATCTTCGATATTGACGATTTCGCCAGAAAGGGGAGCGACGATCTCGATAGTGCCCGTGTCTTTCTTGTCATCAGAAACCAGAGATTTCAGTTTATCGAACAAACCCATGATCTTCTCCTAAGCATTAAATTGGGCGGCGTTCCAGTGTCGTGGAAGTTTAGCAGAGCGTTTTTTCTTCGATGAATTTATTGACGCAATTCATCAGGTCTTGTGCCGTTGGCTGTGCCAAGGCCTGCGCTGCCAACGCCTTCACATCTTCGAAATTCGTGTTACGAATAATTTTCTTGATGCGCGGGATTGAAATCGCACTCATGCTGAACTCATCCAGCCCCATGCCCAATAACAACAGTGTAGCACGCTCATCGCCAGCCAGTTCGCCGCACATGCCGGTCCACTTGCCTTCTGCGTGAGATGCATCAATAACCTGTTTGATCAGGCTAAGTACTGATGGGGACATCGGGTTATAGAGATGAGAAATCAGCTCGTTGCCGCGATCTACCGCCAGAGTATACTGGGTTAGATCGTTTGTCCCAATACTAAAGAAGTCGACTTCTTTCGCCAGGTGGTGAGCGATGACCGCCGCAGCCGGTGTTTCCACCATCACGCCCACCTCGATGCTCTCGTCAAACGCCTTGCCTTCTTCGCGCAGCTGCGCCTTCAGCGTCTCGATTTCGCCTTTCAGATCGCGCACTTCTTCCACGGAGATGATCATCGGGAACATGATGCGCAGTTTGCCGAACGCCGAGGCGCGCAGGATGGCGCGCAGCTGGGCGTGCAGGATTTCACGGCGGTCCATCGCGATGCGGATGGCGCGCCAGCCGAGGAACGGGTTCTCTTCCTTCGGCAGGTTCATGTACGGCAGGTCTTTGTCGCCGCCGATGTCCATGGTGCGGACGATCACGGCCTGCGAGCCCATGGCTTCCGCCACGGCTTTATAAGCCTGGAACTGCTCGTCTTCGGTCGGCAGCGAGTCGCGGTCCATGAACAGGAATTCGGTACGATACAGGCCGACGCCTTCCGCGCCGTTGCGCTCTGCACCCGCGACGTCGCGCACGGTGCCGATGTTGGCGCAGACTTCAACCTGATGGCCGTCCAGCGTAATCGCCGGCAGGTCCTTCAGCTTGGCCAGATCGTTTTTCTCGGTGATGTATTGGTTCTGGGCGGCTTTCAGTTGATCGATAACGTCAGCGGTCGGGTTAACGTAAATTTTGTTGTTAACCGCATCCAGAATCAGGTAGTCGTCGTTTTTCACCTGCTTGGTCACGTCGCTGGTACCGACGATCGCCGGCAGCTCCAGGGAGCGCGCCATGATAGAGGTGTGGGAGGTGCGGCCGCCGAGATCGGTAATGAAGCCCAGCACTTTGTCCAGGTTCAGCTGCGCGGTCTCGGACGGGGTCAGATCGGTGGCCACCAGGATCACTTCGTCCTGAATGGAGCCCAGATCGACGATCGGCATGCCCAGAATGTTTTGCAGCAGGCGTTTGCCGATGTCGCGCACGTCGGCGGCGCGTTCTTTCAGGTATTCGTCGTCCAGCTCTTCCAACGCTTTTGCCTGACCTTCGATCACGGTGTAGGCGGCGGCGTCTGCGGAGGCCAGATCGTCTTTGATTAGGGCTATGATTTCCTGCTCAAGCTCTTCGTCTTCCAGCAACATGATGTGGCCTTCGAAGATAGCTTCCTTCTCTTCGCCGAAGGTTTCGCCAGCTTTGGTCTTGATCGCTTCCAGCTGTTCGGACGCTTTTGCGCGGCCGGCCAGAAAACGCGAGACTTCCTGCTCTACTTGATCAGCAGAGATTTTTTTCCGGTTGATGACGATGTCGTCTTCTTTCAGCAAGAGAGCCTTACCAAAAGCGATGCCCGGTGATACTAAAATGCCTGAAATCATAACCCTACCTTACTCTTGACTGGTGTTAACTAAAAAGACGGGCCGATTACTCAAGCTCTGCCATCAGTTTTACCAAGTGCTCAACGGCTTTCTGCTCGTCTTCACCTTCAGCTGAGATGGTCACTACGGTCCCTTGAGTCAGCCCCAGAGTTTGCAGTTTGAACAGGCTTTTAGCGCTGGCGCTTTTGCCGTTGGAGGTCACGGTGATGTCAGACGTGAAGCCTTTGGCTTCTTTAACGAACTGAGCGGCAGGGCGAGTATGCAGACCATTCGGAGCGGTAATAGTAACTTCTTGCTGGAACATTGATGTTTCCCCAACTTATTGGATTAATGTTGTGGAGTTAAAGTTTAGCCCAGGGGCCTGACTTTAACTTGTCTGGTTATAGCGCCTGACTATGGACAGGGGCGAACGTTGATGCAACAGAAAACGACGCGTTAGGCACTTCAGATCAAAAAACTCGGCTTTAGACGTCGTTCCAATCCGCTCCCCATTATGCCCGATTCGCCGCGTCGGCGACAGATGAGTAAATCGATTCAGCCTTGACCGTGCTCGGAGAGTGATTAATTTTGCGCATCGAAATAATGCAACGTTAAATACTAAAGGCGACGGGCAAAAGCAATCTTGGACTGCTATAAAGTTTGATCCAGTCCACAAAAAAGCACCCCGCAGGGTGCTTTTTTAGCGATTTGTGCAGTTGCGGAATTACTGCTGCAATTCCTGCTCGGTGAACAGATCGGCGAACAGCGCGGTGCTGAGATAACGTTCGCCGGAAGAGGGCAGGATGACCACGATAGTCTTGTCGGCGAACGCCGGTTCTTCGGCCAGTTTCACCGCCGCCGCGACCGCTGCGCCGGAGGAGATGCCTGCCAGGATGCCTTCTTCGTCCATCAGACGACGCGCCATGCTGATGGCTTCGTCGTTGGAGACTTTCTCGACGCGATCCACCAGGTCAAGATCGAGGTTGCCCGGAATGAAGCCGGCGCCGATGCCCTGGATCTTGTGCGGGCCCGGTTTCAGCTCTTCACCGGCCAGCGCCTGGCTGATGACCGGCGAGTCGGTCGGCTCGACCGCCACGGTGGTGATGGCCTTGCCTTTGGTGTTCTTGATGTAGCGGCTGACGCCGGTCAATGTGCCGCCGGTGCCGACGCCGGAGATGAACACGTCGACTTCCCCATCGGTGTCTTCCCAGATTTCTGGGCCGGTGGTTTTTTCATGGATGGCCGGGTTGGCCGGGTTGCTGAACTGCTGCAGGATCAGGTAGCGGTTCGGATCGGTCGCGACGATCTCTTCGGCTTTGGCGATGGCGCCTTTCATGCCTTTCGCCCCTTCGGTCAGCACCAGATTGGCGCCCAGCGCCTTGAGCAGCTTGCGGCGCTCGATGCTCATGGTTTCCGGCATGGTCAGCGTCAGCTTGTAACCGCGCGCAGCGGCGACGAAGGCCAGCGCGATGCCGGTGTTGCCGCTGGTCGGCTCCACCAGTTCCTTGCCGGCGGTCAGCACGCCGCGTTGTTCCGCATCCCAAATCATATTGGCACCGATGCGGCATTTGACGCTGAAGCTCGGGTTACGTGATTCAACCTTGGCCAGAATGCGTCCGTTGCCGATACGGTTCAGACGAACCAGCGGCGTATGGCCGATTGTTAATGAGTTGTCTTCATATATCTTGCTCATAGCCCGTCCTTTAACTCTATGAAAATGTGGGGAACATCGAAAGCATACGCTAACAGTACCGGCAGGGAAGTAAAGAATTGGTATATCTATATGTTATTAGGAAATAAGTTTTAAGCACAATGATAAGGGCGCGAAATGCGCGCCCTGTCGAAAATTCCCGCGCTATCGGCGGTAAAAAACGGCGGTTATCGGACGAATTGCGAGCGGTAGCGATCGACCCACATCGCGGTGGCGCCGCAGACGGCGACCGGCAGGATCACCAGATTGAGGATCGGGATCATGGTGAACAGGCTGACCAGCGCGCCGAACTGCAGATTGTCGGTTTTGTGCTGGCGCAAAGCGCGGCGCATGTCGGCAAAGCTCACCTTGTGGTTGTCGAACGGGTAGTCGCAATACTGGATCGCCAGCATCCAGGCGCTGAACAGGAACCACAGCACCGGCGCCACCGTCTGGCCGATGCCGGGCACGAAGTACAGCGCCAACAGCAGCAGCGCGCGCGGCAGGTAATACATTAGCTTGCGCCATTCGCGCGCCATGATGCGCGGCAGATCTTTGGCGATGCCGAGCAGGCCGGTGTCCGGCAGCGGTTTGCCGGTCAGGCTGCCTTCGAGCTGCTCGGCCAGCAGGCCGCAGAACGGCGCGGCGATCAGATTGGTGATAGTGCTGAATAGATAGCTGAACACCAGCAGCACCGAAATGACCGCCAGCGGCCACAGCAGGTAGCTCAACCATTGCAGCCAGTCGGGAACGTGGCTCATCATCGCCGGGATCCAATCGCCAAGCCGGCTGAACAGCCACCAGAAAGCGGAGCCCATCAGCAGCACGTTGACCAGCAACGGCAGGACCACATAGCGTTTAATCCCCGGGCGCGAAATCAGGCGCCAGCCTTCGGCGAAATAGTGAATGCCGCTGGTCGAGCGGGAAGGGAGCTGCGTATAGGACATATCTTAAGTTATCTCGTTGTCTGAACAGGCATCATTATCATATAGGGATGATTTTCCACTGGCTAGGGTAGGGTTGGCTGAAAAACCAGCAGAAAAAGGCAGTATAATCATCTTTATTGGCATAAAGTTCAGCACGGACTTGCACTTGTGTGCGCGGGCAAATAGAGTTAAAGAGTGAATGTTTGCCGCGGTGGCAATGTATTGGAACAACAGAGATAGCAATGATGCAGGATTTGCGTCTGATATTAATCGTTGTTGGCGCGATCGCCATAATAGCGCTGTTATTGCACGGTCTGTGGACCAGTCGCAAAGAACGGTCAGCGCTCTTCCGCGATCGCCCAGCCAAACGTTCCCAAAAGGAACGTGAACAAACTCCGATCGACGATCTCGAAGAAGGCGTCGGTGAGGTGCGCGTACGCGCCGCTCACCCGCAAGACGAGCCGTCATTCGGCCATTTCGATGCCGCACGCGAAGAACCCGTGGCCGCGCCGAAGCCCGCTCCGGCGGCTGCGCCAGCGCCCCACGCCGTTCAGCCGGCTGCCCATCAGACGCCGCCTCCGCTGTCTCAGCGGCCGGAATATGATGATATCCTGCTGAACAACTACGCGCCGGACGAAGAACAGGCCGAACCGCAGCAACCGCAACCGGCCGTGCGCCGTGAGCCGCGCGTCGACGATCTGCCGCATGAACATGAGGCGCCGCAGGGGGCAGAACCGGCATTCCATGCCGAACCGGCTCCTGTGCAGCAAGCGCCGGAAGTGAAGCCTGCGCCGGAACCTGCACCGCAGCCTGCGGCTGCGCCAATTCAGGCTAAGCTGAAAGAGACCGTGCTGGTGCTGCACGTCGCGGCCCATCAGGGCGGCGTGATCGGCGGCGAAGTGCTGCTGCAGAGCGTGTTGCAGGCGGGCTTCCAGTTTGGCGAGATGGGCATCTTCCACCGCCATATCAGCCCGGCCGGCAGCGGCCCGGTACTGTTCAGCCTGGCGAACATGGTCAAGCCGGGGTCGTTCGATCCTGACATGATGTCCGATTTCTCCACGCCGGGCGTGTCGATGTTCATGATGGTGCCGTCTTACGGCGACGCCAATCAGAACTTCAAGCTGATGCTGCAGTCGGCGCAGCGCATCGCCGACGACGTGGGCGGCGTGGTGCTGGACGACGAGCGCCGCATGATGACGCCGCAGAAGCTGGAAACCTACAAAGCGCGTATCCGTGAAGTGTTGGAAAACAACGCCTGACCGGGTTGCCGCGCGCACTGAACATCCGTAACAACAAAGCCCCCGCTAGCCGGGGGTTTTTTATCTTTGATGGTGAGCCATGGAATCGATAATCCAACAAATCAATCAACTACGAGCCACATTGCGCCATCATGAATACCAGTATCATGTGCTGGATGCGCCCGAAGTGCCGGATGCGGAATATGACCGCCTGATGCGTGAGCTGCGCGAGCTCGAGAGCGCGCATCCGGAGCTGATCACCGCCGATTCGCCGACCCAGCGCGTGGGCGCGGCGCCGCTTGCGGCGTTCGACCAGGTGCGTCACGAAGTGCCGATGCTGTCGCTGGACAACGTGTTCGACGAAGAAAGCTTCCTGGCGTTTTACAAGCGCGTGCAGGACAGGCTCAAAAGCAGCGATCCGCTGACCTTCTGCTGCGAACTGAAGCTGGATGGCCTGGCGGTCAGCCTGCTGTATGAAGACGGCGAACTGGTGCGCGCGGCGACGCGCGGCGATGGCACCACCGGGGAGAACATCACCACCAACGTGCGCACTATTCGCGCCATCCCGCTGCGCCTGACCGGCGACAACATCCCGCGCCGGCTGGAAGTGCGCGGCGAAGTGTTCATGCCGCAGGCCGGTTTTGAACAGATGAACGAAGAGGCGCGGCGCAAAGACGGCAAGGTGTTTGCCAATCCGCGCAACGCCGCCGCCGGTTCGCTGCGCCAGCTCGATCCGCGCATTACCGCTAAACGCCCGCTGACCTTCTTCTGCTACGGCGTCGGCCTGCTGGAAGGCGGCGAGCTGCCGCGCAGCCACTTTGAGCGCCTGATGCAGTTCAAGGCCTGGGGCCTGCCGGTTAGCGATCGCGCCCAGCGCCGCACCGGCAGCGAGGAAGTGCTGGCGTTTTATCGTCAGGTCGAGCAGGACCGCGCACAGCTCGGTTTCGACATCGACGGCGTGGTGATCAAGATTGACGACATCGATCTGCAGGAAACGCTGGGCTTTGTGGCGCGAGCACCGCGTTGGGCGACGGCGTTCAAATTCCCGGCCCAGGAGCAGATCACCGTGGTGCGCGAAGTGGAGTTTCAGGTTGGCCGCACCGGCGCGATTACGCCGGTGGCCCGCCTTGAGCCGGTGTTGGTGGCCGGGGTGACCGTCAGCAATGCCACCTTGCACAATGCCGATGAAATTGAGCGGTTGGGGCTGCGCATCGGCGATACGGTGATCGTGCGCCGCGCCGGCGACGTGATCCCGCAGGTGGTGGGGGTGCTGGAAGACCGCCGGCCGCAGGATGCGCGCGAAGTGGTGTTCCCGCTGCACTGCCCGGTGTGCGGCTCCGACGTTGAGCGCGTGGAAGGCGAAGCCGTGGCGCGCTGCACCGGCGGTCTTATCTGCGGCGCGCAGCGCAAAGAGGCGTTGAAGCATTTCGTTTCCCGCCGCGCGCTGGACGTTGAAGGCATGGGCGACAAGATCATCGAGCAACTGGTGGACAAGGAGTACGTGAAGAACCCGGCCGATCTGTTCCGGCTGTCCGCCGGCATTCTGACCGGTCTGGATCGCATGGGGCCGAAATCGGCGCAGAACCTGGTCAATGCGCTGGAGAAATCCAAACAGACCACCTTCGCCCGCTTCCTGTATGCGCTCGGCATTCGCGAGGTCGGCGAAGCGACCGCCGCCAACCTGGCGGCGCATTTCGGATCGCTCGAGAAGTTGTTCGCCGCTGACATCGAGGCGCTGAAAGAGGTGCCGGACGTCGGCGAAGTGGTGGCCAAACACACCCGCAATTTCCTCGATGAAGCGCTCAATCAGCAGGTGATCAACGAGCTGGTGGGCGCCGAGATCGGCATCCACTGGCCGGCGCCGGTGGTGGTGGCGGCGGAAGAGATAGACAGCCCGTTCGCCGGCAAAACCGTGGTGCTGACCGGCTCGCTGAGCCAGCTGTCGCGCGACGAGGCCAAAGATCGCCTGACGGCGCTGGGCGCCAAGGTCAGCGGCAGCGTGTCGAAGAAAACCGATCTGGTGATCGCCGGTGAGGCGGCCGGTTCCAAGCTGGCGAAGGCGCAGGAGCTGGGTATCGCCGTGATCGACGAAGCGGAGATGATCCGCTTGCTGGGTGAGTGATGGAAAAAGAAAACCTGCTGGAGATCGCCAATACCGTGATGCCGTTCGGCAAGTACCAGGGGCGGGTGCTGATCGATCTGCCCGAAGAGTACCTGCTGTGGTTCGCCCGCAAGGGCGAATTCCCCAAAGGCAAGCTCGGCATGCTGATGGAGATGACGCTGGCGATTAAAATCGAAGGGCTTGACCACCTGGTCAAGCCGCTGAAGAAAAGCTGAACTGACGGGCCTTGGCCCGTCTTTTTTTTACCCGCGCGACGCCTGCGCGTTGGCGTTGGGCACCGCCTGTTGCGCCCGCTGCTTACGCTGATACCTTTTCGCCAGCACCGCACAGGTCATCAGTTGCACCTGATGGAACACCATCAGCGGCAGCACCATGATCCCTACCGTCGCCGCCGGGAACAGGATATTGGCCATCGGAATGCCGTTCGCCAGGCTTTTCTTCGAACCGCAGAACACGATGGTGATCTCGTCCGCCTTGCTGAACCCCAGCCAGCGCGCCATGTAGGTGTTCACCACCAGCACGATCGCCAGCAGCACGATGCTGCCGCCGACGATAAACGCCAGTGAACCGATCCCCACCTGATGCCAGATACCGTGCGTCACCGCCTCGCTGAAGGCGGCGTACACTACCAGCAGAATCGAGGTCTGGTCGGTTTTACCGATAAGCGGCCGATGGCGCTCGATCCAGCCGCCGATCAGCGGTCGCAGCAGGTGGCCGGCGACAAACGGCACCAGCAGCTGCAGCACGATCGAACCGACCTGCCGCAGGCCGCCGGTATCGCCGTGCACGTTCATCAACAGGCCGACCAGCAGCGGCGATACGAAGATCCCGAGCAGGCTGGAGGCGGAAGCGCTGCACACTGCCGCCGCGACGTTGCCGCCCGCCAGCGAGGTGAAGGCGATGGCCGACTGCACGGTGGCGGGCAGAATGCACAGGTAGATGAAACCGGCGTACAGTTCGGGGCTGACGTCGATCGGCGCCCACCAGGCGAACAGCATCCCCAGCGCCGGAAAAATGATGAAGGTGCTGAACATCACCCACAGATGCAGCCGCCAGTTATTGCTGCCGGCCAGGATGGCCTCGCGCGACAGCTTGGCGCCGTGCATGAAAAACAGCAGGGCGATGGCGGCGATGGTCAGGGCGTTGAGCCAGCCGACGAACTCGCCGCGCGCCGGCAGGAACGACGCCAGCAGCACGGTGGCGATCAGCGTCAGGGTAAAACGATCGGGCAGGAATCTCATGGCGATGCGCTCGGGTAGAAAATCGATGGGGCTATTCTCCCGCGCGGGCATATAATAATAAAATTGATTTATTTAATTCATCCATGAATAAAACACATGAATTACTCACTCAAACAGCTGCGGGTGTTCGTCGCCATCGCCCGCCACGGCAGCTTCAGCCGCGCCGGGGAGGCGATCGGCCTGACGCAATCGGCGGTCAGCCACAGCGTGAAAGAGCTGGAGGCGGAGGTCGGCGTGCGCCTGCTGGATCGCACCACGCGTGAGGTGGCGTTGACCGACGCCGGCCTGCGGCTAGCCAACCGGGTCGAACGGCTGCTGGACGAGCTGCAGGCCGCGTTGCTGGATGCGCGCAGCTTTGGCGTACAGCGCAGCGGCACGGTGCGGGTGGCGACGAGCCAGACCATTTCCGCCCATCTGATGCCGCAGTGCATCGCCGCCGGCGAGCGTGAATATCCAGAGATCCGCATCATGCTGCGCGATCAGGCGCAGCAGCAGGTGCTGCACAGCGTGCGTAACGCCGAGGTGGATTTCGGCATCGTGGTCGATCCGGTGCAGGCGGTGGATCTGGAGTGCGAAGCGGTGCTGCATGAGCCTTTCCTGTTGCTGTGCCGCGACGATCACCCGTTTGCTGCGCAGCAAGAGGTGCGTTGGTCGGCGTTAAACGGCTGCCGCCTGGTGTTGCAGGATTACGCGTCGGGCAGCCGGCCGCTGATCGACAGTGCGCTGAGGCAGCAGGGCGTGGAGGCGCAGGTGGTGCAGGAAATCGGCCATCCGGCGACGCTGTTCCCGATGGTGGCGGAGGGGATCGGCATCAGCATTTTCCCGGCGTTGGCGCTGCCGTTGCCGGAAGGGGGGCGGCTCCGGGTGCGGCGGCTGGTGCCGGAGATCAACCGTGCACTGATGCTGGTACGGCGCAAGAACCGTTCGCTGACGCCGGCGGCGGAGGCCATCTGGCAGGTGGCGCGTCAGCAGGCGGCGCTGCTGCAACAGCGCCGGCAGGAAAACGCGGAATATTGAGTCAGATATAGACGTCCACTGCGTTGAGCGGCGTTGGGCGGTTTACGCCGTCGCCGGCTTGCGCTGCGGCTTTTGCCATCTGCTCCTGCTGCTGCTTTTCCATTTCTTCTTTCTGGATGCGCGCGATCTCGGCCTGCAACATCTTGATCTGCGCTTCGATCAGCTGTTTCTGTTTTTCGATCTCTTTGGGGTCGGCGCTGGAGTCCTTCAGCTCCACCAGCTTTTGCTGCAGCGCCTGGATCTGCCGGTTCAGCGCCTTGATGCGCACCGAGGCGCGGCTTTCGTTGAGGTTAGCCGGTTCTTCATTGCCGTTGGCGCGTTCGTTTTTCTCCATCTTGCCGCCTTGCGGCTGGTTGTTGACCGGTTTGGCCATCAGCAATTCGCCCTGATGGCCCGGCGCGCTAAAGACGTTGCTGACGCCGGGAACGGTATTTTTGATCGGTACGATCATGGTGATGGTGGTCGACATGGATGCTCTCCCTGAGTCGGTATATCGCTGATCAGGGTATCGGCAGCGGCGGCTAAATCTTTACCTGCCGCAGACGCGGCCAGTGCAACAGCCAGCCTTTGTCGAGCACGCGCTGGGCATAGGCCGCGCGATCGCCGTTTTTCACGTTGAAGGTAATGGTGTCGTCGAACAGCGCCGCGAGCCCGAAGGGGGCCACCAGGGTGATGCTGTCGTCGGCGTTCAGGCGCGCGCCGATCGCCGTTTCCACTTCGGTCCAGAAGCTGATGGCCTCTTCGCTGTTGCGGTAGGGCGCCCGGCCGCCGCGCAGGTGCATGCGCGCCTGGTTCTTGACCGACCACGGCTGCGGCAGCCACTGTTGCAGCCGCGCCTCCAGCATGCGATCGCGTTCGGCGTCCGCACGCTGCGCATCGAAGTGGATCACGTCGATATCGTTGAGCGGCGTGGGCTCCCTATAGCCGTGGCGCCGATCCCACACCAGGTTGCGCACAAAGCCGGCGCCGAGGCACCAGTCATTCAGGCCGAGCCGGCGCACGGTGCGCAGGGCGGCCATGCGCGCGCTATCTTGTTGCAGCCAGTCGATAATTTGCCGTTGCGGATCCATCACCCCTCCTGTTTTCGCGGCTACTGTAACCTGAAGCGACGGCGGGTGAAATGGGGAGAGGCGTGATGGCGGCGATCGCGTGCAAAATAATTTTCTTTTCCCACTGACTACACTTGGTGCAGGGCTGTTATCTCGTCACTCGGGGCAAGGGAGGGGGCTATGTATCAGGCAACGGTGGGTCAACGCGGCTATCGCTTTGGCGATCTGCGCCAGCTGATGGCGAAGGCTTCGCCTGCACGCTCCGGCGATTATCTGGCGGAGGTGGCGGCGGAAAGCGCCGAAGAGCGCATGGCGGCGCGCATCGCGCTGGCGGATGTGCCGCTCAAGGCATTCCTGCAGCAGACGCTGGTGCCGTACGAGCAGGACGAGGTGACGCGCCTGATTATCGATAGCCACGATGCCGCCGCCTTTGAGCCCATCTCGCACCTCACGGTCGGCGATTTTCGCGACTGGTTGCTGAGCGAGCAGGCGGACAGCGCCATGCTGGCGCAGGTGGCCACCGGCATTACGCCGGAGATGGCGGCGGCAGTGAGCAAGATCATGCGCAATCAGGATCTGATCCTGGTGGCGAAAAAGTGCCGGGTGGTGACGCGCTTTCGCAATACGATTGGCCTGCCGGGCCACCTCAGCGTGCGGTTGCAGCCCAATCACCCGACCGACAGCCTGCAGGGCATCGCCGCCAGCATGCTGGACGGCCTGCTGTACGGCAGCGGTGATGCGGTGGTTGGCATCAATCCGGCCAGCGACAGCCTGCCGCTGCTGGAAAAGCTCAACTACATGCTGGACGACGTGATCCAGCGCTTCGCCATTCCCACCCAATCCTGCGTGCTGACCCATGTGACCAACACGCTGCGGCTGATGGAGCGCGGCGCGCCGGTGGATCTGGTGTTTCAGTCGATCGCCGGTACCGAAGCGGCCAATCGCGGTTTCGGCATCAGTCTGGCGCTGCTGGCGGAGGCGCAGCAGGCGGCGCTGAGCCTCAAGCGCGGCACGTTGGGCGATAACGTGATGTACTTCGAAACCGGGCAGGGCAGTTGCCTGTCGGCTAACGCGCATCACGGCGTCGATCAGCAGACCTGTGAGGCGCGTGCCTATGCGGTGGCGCGCCATTTCTCACCGCTGCTGATCAACACCGTGGTGGGGTTTATCGGCCCCGAATACCTGTATGACGGCAAACAAATTATCCGCGCCGGGCTGGAGGACCACTTCTGCGGCAAGCTGCTCGGCCTGCCGCTGGGTTGCGACGTCTGCTACACCAACCATGCCGAAGCCGATCAGGACGACATGGACACGCTGCTGACGCTATTGGCCGCCGCCGGGTTGACGTTCCTGATCGGCGTACCGGGCGCGGATGACATCATGCTCAACTACCAAAGCACCTCGTTCCACGACGCGCTCTATATCCGAGAGCTGCTGGGGCTGAAGCACGCGCCGGAGTTCGCCGCCTGGCTGGCGGCGATGAACATCACCGACGAACGCGGGCGGCTGCGCGACGCCGCCGCCAATCACCCGCTGTTGCTGGCGCTGCAGGGAGAACGGACATGAGCAAACCGGTTCACGTCAACAGTTGGGATGCGCTGCGCGCCTTTACCGACGCGCGCATCGCGCTGGGGCGCACCGGCGCCAGTCTGCCGACCGACGAGCTGCTGCGCTTCGGCCTGGCCCATGCCCAGGCGCGCGACGCGGTGCATCAGCCTTTCGACAGCGAGCGGCTGGCGGCGGATCTGCACGATGCCGGTTGGCCCACGCTGGCGGTGCACAGCCAGGCTGGCGACCGCGCCGCCTACCTGCGCCGTCCGGATCTGGGGCGGCGATTGGCGCCGGATAGCCGCAGCCTGCTGCTTGGTTTACCGCCGCGCCGCGTCGATCTGCTGCTGGCGGTGGCGGACGGCCTCTCCTCCAAGGCGGTGCACCGCCAGGCGCTGCCGTTGCTGCAAGCGCTGCGGCCCTATCTCGATACGCTGGGGCTGACCGTGGCACCGGTGGTGCTGGCGCATCAGGCGCGGGTGGCGCTGGGGGATGAGATCGGTGAATGCCTGCAGGCTCGGGCGGTGGCGATGCTGATCGGCGAACGGCCGGGGCTGTCGTCGCCGGACAGTCTGGGCATCTATTTGACCTGGGGACCGAGCGCGCGCAGAACGGACGCCGAGCGCAACTGTATTTCCAACGTACGGCCCGAGGGGCTGGATTACCCGCAGGCGGCGTTCCGCCTGGCCTGGCTGCTGGAGCAGGCGTTCCAGCGGCGGCTGAGCGGCATCGAGCTGAAGGACGAGAGCGACAACCCGGCCCTGCATGGACGAGTGACGCCGCTTTACCCCCAGCTGGGCGGCTGACCGAGGGTTTGCTGCAGCAGGGCAGTGAAGGCCGCCAGCCGGGCGGACACCTTCGCCATCGGCCGCAGCAGATAGATGCCTTGCTGCTCATGGCGCGGATCTTCCAGCATTTGCACCAGTTGCCCGTGCTGCACGTCCGGCCCCACCACCCAGTTGGGCAGAAAGGCAATGCCGAGCCCGAGCAGTGCGGCCTGACGCTGCGCGGTGAAGTCGTCGCAGCGCAGCGCCATGGTGCAGCGGCTCATCAGCGCCGCGTCGAGGATCTGCGCCCAGCAGGCCGGCTGTTGTTTGTGGTAGCGGGCGATCAGCCGGTGCTGCGGCAGCGCCTCCAGATCGCTCGGCAGGCCATAGCGGGCGACGTAGCCGGGGCTGGCGCACATGACCCAGCGTTGGGTGGCGATGCGGCTGGCGTACAGCGCGCTGTCCTTCTGCTCGCCGATGCGGATGGCGGCGTCCAGCCGTTCCTGGGTCGGATCGGTCTGGCGTTCGGTCAGATCGAGATCGACCCACAGCTGAGGGTACCGTTCCGCCAGCGTCGGCAGCAGCGGTAGCACATAGGTTTTGCCGAAGGTCGGCAGGCAGCTGATGCGCAGCGTGCCCTGCGGCGTTTCGTTCAGCGCGTTCAGCTCGGCGCGAAGGCCGGTAATGTCCGTCATCAGCGCGGCGGCGCGTGTCAGCAGCAGCTCGCCGGCGTCGGTCAGCAACAGGCCGCGGGTGGAGCGCACGAACAGCGTCGCGCCGAGCGCGCTTTCCAGCGCATCGATATGGCGCACCAGCGAAGAAGGCACCATACCCAGCTGGCGCGCAGCGGCGGAAAAGCTGCCCAGGTGGGCCACGTCGAGAAAAATTGGCAGATGTTCTACATAGCGGGCGTCATTCATTTTTGCATTATATGCAAAAGCGTTTCTTATGAATACCCGCTTCTCTGCCGGCGGCGCGGCGGCTACTCTGGCTGCGGGTTGACGACGGGCTTCAACGCCGCCTTATCCCGGCCGTATAGAGAGAAAACGCATAAACCTCGCGGTGCTTAGCACTAAATAACAGATGTTTTTCCCAGGCTGCGCGAGCCGCCTGCGGAGTTGATAGTCGCTCCAACACCAGATTAACCGTTCAATTTGATATCCGATCCAGCATTAATGATTAGTGAGCCTTTACTTTCACTCATCATGCTGTTGACTCTGGATATCGGCCGGCCAGCCGTGCCGGTTTTTTTGTCGCCTCAGGCTGAATCGTTCCAACTGATGAACGCGCCTGAGGGGCATCTTGGCCCGCCGTCGGCGGGTCTTTTGAACGCGTGGAACCGCAGTTCCGCGCTGGTGGAGGAGTCAGCATGAACGAAAAACACGGGTGTTCCTGTGCGCGCCATTTGGCGCAGGGTTTTGCCAGGCAGTCGATCAACGCCGGGGAGGGCGAAATCTATCAAATCTCGCTGATGAGCGCGCTCATCGACGGGGTCTACGAGGGGGAAACCACCATTGCCGAGTTGCTCAAACACGGCAACTTCGGCCTCGGCACCTTCAATCATCTGGACGGTGAACTGATCGCTTTCGACCAGGAAATACACCAGCTGCGCGCCGACGGCAGCGCCCGGCCGGCCGGCCTGCAACAGAAAACCCCTTTCGCCGTCGTCACCTTTTTCCAGCCCAGCGTCAGCCAGCAATTCGATCGGCCGATCACCAAGGCGCAGCTGCACCAGTGCATCGACGAACAGGTCGCCTCGCCGAACCTGTTTTGTGCGGTGCGGGTCGACGGCGAGTTCAGCCACGTGGAAACCCGCACCGTGCCGCGCCAGGAGCGGCCTTACCGCCCGATGCTGGAAGCGATAGAAGAGCAGCCGACCTTCTCGTTCCACCAGCGGCGCGGCACGCTGGTCGGCTTCCGCTCGCCGGATTACATGCAGGGCATCGGCGTGGCCGGCTATCACGAACACTTCGTTACTGACGACCGCAGCGGCGGCGGCCACGTACTGGACTACCAGCTCGATCATGGCCATTTGCAGTTCGGCGTCATCACGCGTCTCAATCTTCAGTTGCCGCACGATGCGGATTTCTTGCGCGCCAACCTCTGCCCAGAGGATTTGGACCGCGCGATTCGTTCCGCCGAGGGCTAACCCCGGCGATTGTTTTCTTAGGAGGTGGAACCATGGCACAGGAAAAAACAGGCAATGACTGGCAATGCGGCGCCGATTTGGTGGTGAAAAACCTGGAAGCGCAGGGCGTCAAACACGTTTTCGGCATTCCGGGCGCCAAGATCGACCGGGTGTTCGACTCGCTGGAGGACGCGCCATCGATCGAAACGGTGGTGGTGCGGCATGAGGCCAACGCGGCCTTTATGGCGGCGGCGGTCGGCCGCCTGACCGGCAAGGCAGGGGTGGCGCTGGTCACCTCCGGGCCGGGCAGCTCCAACCTGATCACCGGGCTGGCTACCGCCACCTCGGAAGGGGACGCGGTGGTGGCCTTCGGCGGGGCGGTGAAGCGCGCCGACAGCCTGAAGCAGACGCACCAGAGCATGGATACCGTCAGTATGTTCCGGCCGGTGACCAAGTATTGCGCCGAAGTGCATGCCGGTTCGGCGATTTCCGAGGTGATCGCCAACGCCTTTCGCCGCGCCGAGTTCGGCCGGCCGGGGGCGTCGTTCGTCAGCCTGCCGATGGATATCGTCAATGAACCGGTCAGCGCGCCGGTGCTGGCCGGCTGCCGCTTGCCGCGCATGGGGGCCGCCGCGGCAGACGACATTCAGGCGGCGGTGAAACTGATCCGCCAGGCCAAATGCCCGGTATTGCTGCTCGGCCTGCAGGCCAGCCGGCCGGAGAACAGCGAGGCGGTGCGCCATCTGCTGTACCGCACCCATATGCCGGTGGTCGGCACCTATCAGGCGGCGGGGGTGATCGACGTCAACCACTTCGCCCGTTTCGCCGGCCGCGTCGGCCTGTTCAACAACCAGCCGGCCGATCAGCTGCTGCAGAAGGCCGATCTGGTGGTGAGCGTCGGCTATGATCCGATCGAATACGATCCCTGCATGTGGAACAGCCACGGGCGACTGAAGTTGGTGCACATCGACGTGCTGCCGGCGGATATCGATACCTGCTATCGGCCGGACGTCGAGCTGGTGGGCAATATCAGCGCCACGCTGAACATGATGACCGAAGCATTCAATGAGGCGGTCTGTGTGCCGCCGGAGGTGGAGCTGATCCTCTCCGAGCTCGGCCGCCAGCGCACTGAGCTGGCGGAGCGCGCCGCCCGCCGCGGCGGCATGCCGATCCACCCGCTGCGCATCGTCAAGGAGCTGCAGGACATCGTCAGCGACGACGTGACGCTGTGCGTGGACATGGGCAGTTTCCATATCTGGATCGCCCGCTATCTTTACAGCTTCCGTGCCCGTCAGCTGTTGATCTCCAACGGCCAGCAAACCATGGGGGTGGCATTGCCGTGGGCCATCGGTGCGGCGCTGGTGCGCCCCGGCGACAAGGTGGTGTCTATCTCCGGTGACGGTGGCTTCATGCAGTCGAGCATGGAGCTGGAGACCGCGGTGCGGCTGAAAAACAACATCGTGCACGTCATCTGGGTCGATAACGCCTACAACATGGTGGAAATGCAGGAAGTGAACAAATACCAGCGCAAGTCCGGCGTGGAGTTCGGGCCGATTGACTTCAAGGCCTACGCGGAATCCTGCGGCGCGGTCGGTTTCGCCGTGCAGTCGGTGGAAGATCTGCGGCCGATGCTGCGCAAGGCGATGGCGATCCAGGGGCCGGTAGTGGTGGCCATCCCGGTCGACTATGCCGACAACTATAAGCTGATGGCGCAGATGAACTTCAGCCAGATGATTTAATTTCATCATCATCGTGCCGTTTCACCGGGGCAGGCCGCTTGCGCGCCTGCCCGTTTTTATGCGCGGAATTTGTCCTTTACTTCGCTAACTGCATGATTTATTGCTATCCGTTGGGCTGTTTTTTCACCACTGGGGATAGCGCAATGAAAAGAAAAGCAATAACGATCGGGCTGCTGGCGTTGGCGATTGCCGGCGGCGCGCGAGCCAATACGCTGGTCTACTGTTCCGAAGGATCGCCGGAAGGCTTCAACCCGCAGCTGTTCACCTCCGGCACCACGGTGGACGCCAGTTCGGCGGCGATCTACAACCGGCTGGTGGACTTCAAACCCGGCACCGTCGAGCTGCAACCCAGCCTGGCGGAAAGCTGGGAAGTGAGCGAAGACGGCAAGCGCTATACCTTCCACTTGCGCAAGGGCGTGGCATTCCAGAGCAATAAATATTTCACGCCCACCCGCGATTTCAACGCCGATGACGTCATCTTCTCGTTTATGCGCCAGAAGGACGCCAACAACCCGTATCACAAGGTCTCCAACGGCGCCTACACCAACTTCGAGTCGATGGAGTTCGGCACGCTGATTGACCGGATCGTCAAGGTGGACGAGCACACCGTGCGCTTTGAGCTCTCCCGCGCCGAGGCGCCGTTCGTCGCCGATCTGGGCATGTACTTCGCCACCCTATTATCGGCGGAATATGCCGACGCGATGCTGAAGGCCGGCACGCCGCAGCGGGTGGACAACGATCCGATCGGCACCGGGCCATTCCAGCTGGTGCAGTACCAGAAAGACGCGAAAATCCTCTACAAGGCGTTCGATCGTTACTGGGAAGGCAAACCGAAGATCGACCGGCTGGTGTTTTCGATCACGCCGGATGCGACGGTGCGTTACGCCAAGCTGCAAAAGAACGAGTGTCAGGTGATGCCGTTCCCTAACCCGGCGGATCTGGCGCGCATGCGGCAGGACGGCAACCTTCAGGTGATGGAAAAATCCGGCCTAAATATCGGCTTCCTGGCGTTCAACACCCAGAAGAAACCGTTGGATAACGTCAAGGTACGCCAGGCGTTGGCGCTGGCGGTCAACAAGCCGGCGATCATCGAGGCGGTGTTCCACGGCGCCGGCCAGCCGGCCAAGAACCTGCTGCCGCCGGCCCAATGGGGCAGCAACGCGCAGCTTGAAGACTACCCGTATTCGCCGGAGCGGGCGAAGCAGCTGTTGCAGGAGGCCGGGCTGGGGCAGGGGTTTGACATCGATCTGTGGGCGATGCCGGTGCAGCGGCCCTACAATCCCAACGCCAAGCGCATGGCGGAGATGATCCAGGCCGACTGGGCCAAGATCGGCGTGCGCGCCAAAATCGTCACCTTCGAATGGGGCGAATATTTGCAGCGGATTAAAAACGGCGAACACCAGACGGCGCTAATGGGCTGGACCACCGCCAACGGCGATCCGGACAACTTCTTCGGCCCGCTGTTCACCTGCGCTTCGCTCGGCGGCTCCAACTCGGCGAAATGGTGCTACAAACCGTTCGACCAGCTGATCCTGCAGGCGCGTGAAGAGAACGATCATGCCAAGCGGGTGGCGATGTACCAGCAGGCGCAGGTGATGATGCACGATCAGATGCCGGCGCTGATGATCGCGCACTCGACCATTTTCGAACCGGTGCGCAAGGAAGTGAAAGGCTACGAAATAGACCCGTTCGGCAAACACATCTTCAAGCAGGTGTCGCTGGAGAAATAAAGCGGGGCGCCGCATTGCCGCGGCGCCCAAAACGTTACCAGCTGTAGCTGACCGTCGCGGTGACGGTACGGCCACTGCCGTAGAAACAAGCGTCCACGCCGCCACAGGACGAAACGTAATGCTTGTCGGTCAGGTTGTTGACGTTAACCTGCAGCGCGGCGCCTGCCAGGCTCGGAGCCACTTCTCCCAATTCGTATCGCGCCATCCAGTCATACAGCGTAAAGGCCGGCACTTTGTAGGTGTTGGTCGCATCGCCTTGGCTGGCGCCGCTGTAGCGTACCCCAGCGCCGGTGGAGAGGCCTTTCAGCGGCCCTTGCAGGAAGCTGTAGGTTCCCCAGGCGGAGGCGGCGTGCGTCGGCACCATCACCAGCGTCTTGCCGCGCTGATCGTCGACATAGGTTTCTTTGGTAACGATGTCGGTATAGGTATAGGCCGCCATGAGCTCAATGGCCGGGGTGAGCTGTGAATGTACTTCGGCTTCCAGTCCTTTGGAGCGCACCTTGCCGATCTGCTCCTTATACTTGGTGACCGGGTTGGTGGAGCTGACGTTTTTCTGCGTCAGATCGAACAGCGCCAGTGTCACCAGCGTGTTGCCGTTTTTCGGCTGGAATTTCACGCCGATTTCGGTTTGTTCACCGGTGGTGGGCTTGAACGGATCGGTGCCCGGCGCGCCGGTATCGAGGTTGGGTTCAAACGATGTGCTGTAGCTGATGTACGGGGCAATGCCGTTGTCAAAGGCGTACAGCAGGCCGCTGCGGCCAGTCAGCTTGGTGTCGTTTTGCTGACTGTCGCTGGATCTCAACATGTCCTGAGTGCGTAGCTCGGTCCAATCATTGCGCAGCGACAACAATAAATTCCAACCGCCGTAGCTCATCTGATCCTGCAGATAAACGCCGAGTTGATCCAGCACCTTGCGGTTATCGGTGACCTTCGGCAATGCGCTTTCGTTGACCGGCATGCCGTAAACCGGCCGAGTCCAGTCGAGGAAATAGCCAGCGCTGTCGCCGCGCCAGTTTTGGGTATTGACCTTGCTCCACTTGTAGTCAAGGCCGGTCAACACGCTGTGCTCGACGTCGCCGGTGCTGAATTGCGCTTTCAGTTGGTTATCCAACCCCAGCTCATGGGATTTGACGATATCTTTTTGCGGACGGCGCTGCAGCAGCGTGCTGTTTTTGGTTTGCGACATGAACACCAGATATTTGTAACGTTCATCCACCGTGGTGTAACGCATGTTCTGCTGGAAAGAGAAAACGTCGTTGATATAGTGCTCGAAGATATAGCCGAACGAGGTTTGTTCGCGGCGAGCCTGATTGAAACCGGGATCGCTGACGTTGAAATCATACGGCAGATAGCCGGCGCTGCTTTTGATCGCCACGCCGGAGGTCGGCAGGAAGTTGCGGTAGCCGTTCTCCGGTTCTTTCTGGTAGCTGGTCAACAGGGTGAACGTCGTATCTTCATTGGCGATATAGGTCAGCGCCGGTGCGATGGCGAAGCGTTTTTCCTTGTGATCTTTGATACCGGTCTCTTTGGTGCCGGCGATGCCGTTAAGGCGGTACAGCAGTTTGGCGTCCTCGTCCAATGCGCCGCCGAAGTCGAAAGCGGCCTCTCCTTGATGCAGATTGCCCGCGCTCAATTGAAGTTTGCGAATAGCCTGGACGACGGGGCGCTTGCTGGTCATCGCCACCAGCCCACCCGGGTTGGCCTGGCCGTACAGCACAGAAGCCGGGCCGCGCACCACCTCAACGCGTTCAAGCAACCAGGGATCGATCTGGCCGCTTTGATAGCTCAGGCCGTCCAGATATTTTGGGGCGTAACGAAAGCCGCGTACGATCACTTCGTCGCTGCGGTTAGAGGTGCCGCGGTATTCCGCCACGACGCCGCTGGAGTATCGCAGCGCCTGAGCAACGGAAGCCGCATCCTGTTGATCCATTTGATCGCGCGTGACGACGGTGATGGCCTGCGGCGTTTTTACCAACGGCGCGGCGCTTTTGGTTCCCGCCGCGCTTTCTTTGGCGACGATGCCCTGCAGCGGCGCGGTGACGCTTTCCTGTACGCCGGCGACGACGGTGATATCACGCTCAACGTTGTCGGTTTCGGCCTGTGCGCCCGGCACCAACAGCATGGCTGAGGTCAGCAAGAGTGTGGATGCATGTGCCTTGGCTGGGTGACGCAGAGGTTGATTAGCGGTATTTTTGGGTTGTTCTGACATTTTTCATCCCTTAAAAAACAATTTTATATCAAGCTATTGCTGTCTTTTTCTCATTTGGCGCCGCCGAGAAGGGCTGCGCAGTTCCTTGCCATAATGAACGGTGGGCGAATGGCTTACCGTTTTGCAGAGCCACGCTTCGAAGTGGCCTTGTTGACCTCAGGCGCGTTGATTTATAATTGGTTACATTTTATTGAAAATACAAATGATTCTCAATGCCATTTGCATTGTCAAGAAAGCAAAAACCGCCGGGTGCGGTAAACAGGGAAAAAGGAAAAATGCATTCGCTTCATGCTGATGGCCTGGTGCTCAACCTGCTGCAAAGGCCCGATCTCGGCGGGGAAGATTGGTGGCGTCAGGTCGCGGAGTTGGGAACACCGCTCGTTGAACCGCTGCCTGCAGCTCAGGTGCGCGTTACCTTTTTCTGGCGCGACCCATGGGGCGATGAACGGCGCTCGCCGATTAAAAAGGTGTATGTCGATATCAACTGCGTGACCGACCATCACAGCCCCTCGCCACAGAGTCTGGAACGCTGGCCGGGTAGCGATATTTGGTGGTGGCAGTTCACTATTCGCGGAGATTGGCGAGGCAGTTACAGTTTTATACCCATTGAGACGGCGCAACTGCCGCCCGCTTTTACCGGCGATGCAGCTCAGCGCCGGCAGCAACAGCGTCAGTGGTGGTGTTCGTTGTTTCCGTTGATGCGCCATGATCCGCTCAATCCAGTGGCGCCGCACTGCAGCAGCCGCGGTTTCCCGTTGTCTGCGATACATTTGCCGGCGGCGCCGGATCAATCAGCGTGGCGGGCGTTGGACGCCGGGCAAGTATTGCCCGCCGCGTCTGAGCGTTTGCAGCACTTCTTTTGGCACAGCGAACGATTGGCTAACCGACGCAACATCTGGCTGTACGCCACCGGCGCAGGGGAAGATCGCCCGTTAGTCGTACTGCTGGACGGGCAATTTTGGCTGCATGGCATACCGATTTTTTCCGCACTGGACGCCGAGACACTCAACGGAAGGCTGCCGCCTGCGCTTTATCTGTTTATCGACGTGATAGACATGGCGCGGCGTGCGGAAGAATTGGCCTGCAATGCGGCTTTTTGGCGGGCGGTGCAAGAGGAGCTGCTGCCGCAGGTGGCGACGCGTGAGTCTTACAGCGACGATCCGCAGCGTACGGTGGTGGTGGGGCAGAGTTACGGCGGGTTGGCGGCATTGTATGCCGGGTTGCATTGGCCGCAGCGTTTCGGCTGCGTATTGACCCAGTCAGGCTCTTTTTGGTGGCCGCATATCGAAGCGATGATGAACCCTGCCGAGGAATATACCGCGGACGTCGGTTGGCTGACTGAGCAGGTGCGTGGGGGCTTGTGCGCCGCAACGCCGCTGCGCGTCTTTCAAGAGGCTGGTGAAGGGGAGAGGGACATCCATCAGGTCAATCGCCAAATGCATCGGGCGCTGGTGGAGGCGGGACATCGGGTCGATTATCGCGTGTTCGCCGGCGGACATGACGCCGTCTGCTGGCGCGGCGGTTTGATCGATGGGCTGCGGGTGCTGTTGGCCCCCTGTCATGGCTAAGCGAAGGCCGGGGTAACCCGGCCTTTTTCATGCCTGCGGCGCGTCGCAGTGGTAGCGGCCGCGCGGGATCACCAGCGGCGTGTGGGACAGCGGATCGTCGATGATCATGCACGGCATGCCGAACACCCGTTCCACCAGCTCGGCGGTAATGATCTCCGACGGTTTCCCCTCAGCTACGATCTTGCCGTCGCGCATGGCGATGATGTGATCGGCATAGCGGCAGGCGTGGTTGAGATCGTGCAGCACCGCGATGAGGGTTTGGCCGCGCTCGCGGTTGAGCTGGCGGAACAGATCCAGCAGCTCTATTTGGTGCGCGATGTCGAGGTAGGTGGTCGGTTCATCCAGCAGCAGCAGCGGCGTTTGCTGCGCCAACGCCATCGCCACCCAGACGCGCTGTCGCTGTCCGCCGGACAGCTCGTCGACGCTGCGATCCGCCAGCTGGCTGACGTTGGTGGCCGCCATGGCGGCTTCCACCGCCTGTTTGTCGGCCTGCGTCCACTGTTTCAGCAGGCTCTGGTGCGGATAGCGGCCGCGCGACACCAGGTCCGCCACGGTAATGCTGTCCGGTGCGATCGAGGTTTGCGGTAGCAGGCCAAGCTCGCGCGCCAGCGCCTTGGTGGCGAAACTGCTGATGTTCTTGCCGTCCAGCATCACTTCGCCGGCGCTGGGTTTCAGCAGGCGGCACAGGGCGCGCAACAGCGTCGATTTGCCGCAGGCGTTCGGCCCGACGATCACCGTGAAGGCGCCGTCGGGGATCGCCACGCTCAGATCGTTAGCGATGATTTTATTGTCGTAGCCCAGCTTCAGGTGCGAGGCGTGCAGGCGGTGGCTCATGGCATTATCACTCTTCATTATCTGCGGGCCTCACGGATGAGCAGCCAAATCAGGTACAGGCCGCCGATGCAGACGGTCACGACCCCGACCGGCAGTTGGATCGGCGCGAAAAGATGTTGGGACACCACGTCAGCGCTGAGCAGCAGCGCTGCGCCCATCAGCGCCGATGACGTCAGGGTGACCGAGGATTGTCCGGCCAGGCGGCGGGCGATCTGCGGCGCCGCCAGCGCGATAAAGGAAATCGGCCCGGCGGTGGCGGTGACGGCGGCGGTGAGGGTAACGCCGAACAGCATCAGCCACAGCCGGCTGCCTTCGGCGTTCACGCCCAGCGCGCGCGCCGTGTCGTCGCCCATTTCCAATAGCTGCAGCCGTTTGCCCATCAGCAGCGCGGCCGCGGCCGCCAGCAGGATGAACGCCGTGGCGGGCTGGGCTTTCTGCCAGGTCATGCCGTTGAGCGAACCGGCCTGCCACATGGCGGCGTCCATGGCGCGCTCCAGCGAAGCGGTGATGATCAGCCAGGTATTGGTGGAGACCAAGACCGCGCTGATGGCGATGCCGACGATGATCAGCCGGAAGCCGGCGATGCCTTGCCGCCAGGCCAGCAGGTAGATGGCCAGCGCGGCGAGAATGCCGCCGGCCAGCGCGCCGCCGGCGATGTAGTAATAGCCGCCGTTGAACAGGGTGATGGCGATCAGCGCGCCGGTGTAAGCCCCCATGTTAAAGCCAATCACGTCCGGGCTGCCGAGCGGGTTGCGGATAATCGACTGGAAGATGGCGCCGCTCATGCCGAGCGCGCCGCCTAACAACAGCGCCATGGCAATACGCGGCAAACGCCATTGGGTGACCACGGTGACCAGATTTTTCGGCGCCTCGCCGCTGAGCGCGGCAAAGACCTGTTCCAGCGAAAGTTGCAGTGTGCCGTAGCACAGCGCGGCGACGGCCATCGCCAGACACAGTGCCAACAGTGAAAGGTTGACCAGCAGCAGGCGCAGCGGCATGCGCCAGTTGATGACGCCGTCCGGGCGGCCGATATGCAACGTGTGGGGCAGACTCATCACAGACCCCCCAGCGTTTTCTTGCGGCGCACCAGCCAGATCAGCACCGGCGCGCCGATGAAGGCCGCCACGATGGAAACCCGCAGTTCACCGGCCGCCAGCAAGCGGCCGACCACGTCGGCGCACAGCAGTAAAATCGGCGCCAGCAGCATGGAGTAGGGCAGGATCCAGCGCTGGTCGGGGCCGACCCACCAGCGGGCGATATGCGGCACCATCAGGCCGATGAAACTGATTGGGCCGACGGTGGCGGTCGCCGCGCCGCACAGCAGCGTGATGGCGATCACCGCGACAATCTGAGTCAGCACTACGCGCGCGCCGAGCGCGATAGCCAAATCTTCCCCCATACCGATGGTATTCAGCGGCCGGGCGATGAGCAGCGTCAGCAGGCAGCCGAGCAAAATGGCGGGGGCGGTGACCGGCAGCGTGGACAGCGTGCGGATATCCAGCGTGCCGGCCTGCCAGAAGCGCAGTTGGTCGAAGGTTTGCGGATCGATCAGCGACAGCCCGGTGGTGATGCCGATCAAAACCGCGCCGATCGCCACGCCGGCCAGCGTCAGCCGCACCGGGTTGATGCGCCCGCCCGCCAGCGTGCCGATCAGGTAGACCAGCAGGGTGGTGAGGGCAGCGCCGACGAAGGCATAGGCCATATAGCTTTCAGTGGTGGCGGCGCCGAAAAACATGATGCCGATGACCACGGCGAAGCTGGCGCCGGCGTTGATGCCGAGCACGCCAGGATCGGCCAGCGGATTGCGCGTCAACGCCTGAATCAGTGCGCCGGCGGCGCCGAGCGCCATGCCGGCTAAAATGCCCGCCAGCGTACGGGGCACCCGGGCGTTGAGAATGATGGTGCTGTCGGAACCGCTCGCGGCGCCCTGCAGGCTGAGCCAGACGGTATGGAAGGGGATGGCCTTGGAACCCAGCATCAGGCTGGCAATGATGCACAGCAGCAACAGCACCAAACCGATACCGAACCCGGCGAGGCGTTTGAAGCCACTGGCGTAAGCTGCGTGCGGTGCGGACGAAAGCGTCCGCTCAGTCGGAGTGGGTACGTTCACACCGGTAACTCCTGTATGATTTTTATTCTCATTGTTATTTGCGTTCATGCGGGGTGGCAATAGTAGCACGAGTTTATGCCCGCATGCACCCGCCGGTTGGTGGCAAAGGTGCGTTGACGATGTTAATAACTATTGATATTTCAATTGATTGAATGTGAACGATCGCCCCGCTTGCGGAAAGCGTCGGCAGGCGTCTGGCCTGCCGACGGCGTGGTTCAGGGCTTTTTGAACAGCCGTTCGATTTGGTTCAGCATGTTGGTGGCACTGTAATAATCGAGGCGGAAGGTGTCGTTGCCGACGGCGTAGACGTGCCGCTGTTCCACCGGCTCCAGATGTTTAAGGAACGGGTTGGTCAGCACCTCTTGCACTTTGCGCTCATTGGTGGCGAACAGGATCAGGGTTTTGCCGTTCAGGCCTTCGGCCATTTTTTCGCCGGAGATCTGGATGATGTCATGGCGTTTACCCATGCTGGCGTTGCCTTTGGCGCTTTCCGGCGGGATGGCCAATTGGAAGCCAAGCTGGGTGAGCAGCTTGCCCTGGGCGGAGCCCGGTGTCCACAGCATGGCCTCGCGGCCGTTGTCGGCATACACCAGCGGCGTGGTCGGCTGTGGCGGCAGCGCGATCGCCTGCTTCACTTGCTCCACGCGCTGTTCGAAACGATCTTCCGCCTGTTTGGCGCCGGCTTCGTGACCGGTGATCTCACCGAGCTCGCTGGCCAGCTGTTGCCAGCTTTTGTCGCCATAATCGAGTACTAACGTCGGCGCAATGGCGGACAGCTGATCGTACAGCTTCAGCGCTGAATCCCCGCCGGTGGCGGCGACGACGATCAAATCCGGCGCGGCGGCGGCGACGGCTTCGGCATTGGGCTCCACCTGATACAGCCGTTCGACGTGGCGCTGTTTGGCCACGTCGCTCCACTGGGTAAAGAAGCCTTGTTTATCGGCCACCAGGGGATTTGGGCTGGTGGCGGCGCTGGCGACCACCGGGGCGTCGATCGCCAGCAGCGTACCGGTGATGGTGACGCTGGTGGACACGATGCGCAACGGCGGTTTTTCCAGCGTGAACTTCCCTTTGGCGCTATCGATGGTGCGCGGCCAACTGCTGTCGGCCGCGGGGGCGGACGGTTTCTTCCCGTCGCTCTTGTCGTCCGGGCCACAGCCGCTGAGCAACAGGCTGGAAGTGGCGATGAATGCAATGAACAGCTGGCGTAAGGATAGGGTCATGAGCGGGCTCTTTCTTTCCTTGAACTAAGGCGTATCAATCCGGCGGTGGATTGGCTGCGTGGTGGATGCCCGCTAATTTACCATTCAAGCCGCCAAAATGATAACCATTCGTATCTCAGCGCGTGGTGAATAAAGAAAGAATACGAAGAAAAGGGAAGTGGGTGAGACAGAAACGGAAAAAGCGCCAAAAGGCGCTTTTTTCTGAATGGGTGGGTCGTGCAGGATTGATTCGGCCTGTGGCCTCACCCTACGGGCAACGCTGCGCGTTGTCGTATCGCTGCGCGATGCTCGAACCTGAACGCAGGATCTCACCCGCACGACTCAGTGGGCCATGTCAGTAAGAAGATAAAGGTAGAGTCAGGTGGCGCAGAAACGAAAAAAGCGCCAAAAGGCGCTTTTTCTGAATTGGTGGGTCGTGCAGGATTCGAACCTGCGACCAATTGATTAAAAGTCAACTGCTCTACCAACTGAGCTAACGACCCGCAGCGTGGTGGGTGATGACGGGCTCGAACCGCCGACCCCCTCCGTGTAAAGGAGATGCTCTACCAACTGAGCTAATCACCCACTGCTGTGGTACTGCTATTTTTAACACCTTGCTCTATTAAAGAGTGGTGGGTCGTGCAGGATAACTCGGCCTTTGGCCTCGCCCTTCGGGCCATCACCTGAGTGATGTTGTCTCGCTTTGCGAGACTCGAACCTTTACGGTTCTCATCCTGACGATTTAACACCTTGCTCTATTAAAGAGTGGTGGGTCGTGCAGGATTCGAACCTGCGACCAATTGATTAAAAGTCAACTGCTCTACCAACTGAGCTAACGACCCAATTTCCCTGCCGCTTTAACATCTTGCAAGATGTCTTGGCAACGGCGGCATATATTACTAATTTATCTTGGCAGCGCAACCTAAATTTTTTACTGATACGTTCAACTGCTTGTTCTTCGCGCGAATGAGCCCAGAAATCGGTCAAATCGACTAACTTCTGGGCTCATTTTTCTGACTGTTAACCGCCTACGCGACTTTTCGCCTGTTTGGCCGCCGCACTGGTTGGGTATTGTTTAATCACCTGCTGGAACACGGCTTTGGCTTTATCGGCCTGCCCTTTCTCCTGCATGATGATACCCACCTTGTACATGGCGTCCGGCGCCTTCGGTGATTTAGCGTAATTCTTCACCACCACCGCAAAATAGTAGGCCGCATCATCTTTTTTACCCTTGTTGTAGAACAACTGACCCAGCCAATAGTTGGCGTTGGGCTGATAGGTAGACTTCGGGTACTGTTTTACGAAGGACTGAAAGGCAGAAATCGCCTGGTCATACTGTTTTTTTTCCAGCGCCAGAGAAACAGCGGCGTTGTAGTCGCTGTTCTCATCACCGCCGCTCGGCGTTGCAGACGCGGCTGCAGGCGCGCTGCTGCCCGCATCGGAAGATGCGCCTGCGGCTGCCCCACCGGCAGCGCCCGCGGCCGCAGAGGCGCTCTGAGCGCCACCCTGGCTGAGGCTATCCATCTGCTGATAGATTTGCTTCTGGCGTTCAACCACCTGATTCAACTGGTACTGACTTTCCTGGATTTGCCCACGGAGAGAATCAATGTCGCGTTGGTTATCAGAGAGTTGTTGCTGGAGTTGGTTTAAAAGCTGGCCTTGAGCATTGCTGATGCGCTCAAGCGAGGTGACGCGGTCTTCGACCGAGCCGGAGCCGACATTACTGATTGGCGCTTGGGCAGTAGCGGCCCAGGGGGCCGCTACGCCAACCAGTAACGACAGACTCAACAGGTGACGTCTGAAGTTACTGTTCATGCGATTCTCTTAGTAAACCAGAACGGCACGACGGTTTTTAGCATAAGCCGCTTCGTCGTGGCCCAGTACTGCTGGTTTTTCTTTACCGTAAGAAACAATAGAGATCTGGTCAGCGGAAACGCCTTTACCCTGCAGGTACATTTTAACGGCGTTAGCACGGCGCTCACCCAGAGCGATGTTGTATTCCGGCGTGCCGCGTTCGTCAGCGTGGCCTTCAACGGTCACTTTGTAAGACGGGTTGTTACGCAGGAATGCAGCGTGCGCGTCCAGCATCTGAGCGAATTCGGAGCTAACGTCATACTTGTCCAGGCCGAAGTAAACGATGTTGTTCTTCTGCAGTTCTTGCATCTGCAGACGAGCTTGTTCTTCGGAAGACAGGTTGCTGCTGCCGTTTTCCATACCAGTGCCAGCGCCCATACCAGATTGGTCGTTGTTCGCGCTTTTGTTAGAACTACAAGCTGCTACAGCCAGAACTGGCAGTGCCAGCAGAAGCCCTTTCAGCACTTTGTTCAGTTGCATTTCTTTGATCCTTTTATAGTTTGCCATACATATTTACACATGCATCACAGATACGGCGACCAGGCAGGGAATTTGACCTGTCCATCAGTTGCCGGAAGACGCGCTTTGAAACGCCCATCAGTTGATACCAACTGCAGCACGGAGCCCATACCTTGCGTGGAGCTATAGATCACCATGGTGCCGTTTGGCGCAATACTAGGCGTTTCATCCAGGAAGGTGCCGGTCAAAACCTGAACGGCGCCCGATCCAAGATCTTGTTTGGCGATGTGTTGTGCACCACTGTTGGTGCTCACCATCACCAGGAATTTACCGTCGGAGCTGACTTCAGAATCCTGGTTCTGAGAGCCTTCCCACGTCAGACGCTGTGCGGCACCGCCGCTGGCGCTGATTTTATAAATCTGCGGACGCCCGCCCTGGTCGGAAGTAAACGCCAGCGACTGGCCATCCGGGAACCAGGTCGGTTCGGTGTTGTTGTTGCGACCATCGGTCAGCTGCGTGATCTGGCCGGAGCCGAGGTTCATCACGTACAGGTTCAGGCTCCCGCTCTTGGACAGCGCGAAGGCCAGCTTGCTGCCGTCCGGCGAGAACGCCGGCGCACCGTTGTGGCGCGGGAACGAGGCGATCTGGCGGATTGCGCCGTTAGCCAGGGTTTGCACCACCAGCGCGGAACGGCCGCTCTCGAAGGTCACGTAAGCCAGTTTGCTGCCGTCCGGCGACCAGGCCGGCGACATCAGCGGCTCAGGCGAACGGTGCACCGTGAACTGGTTGTAACCGTCGTAATCCGCTACGCGCAGCTCATACGGGAATTTCCCGCCGTTGGTCTGCACGACGTAGGCGATACGGGTACGGAACGCGCCCTTGATGCCGGTCAGCTTTTCGAACACTTCGTCGCTGGCGGTATGGGCAGAATAACGCAACCACTGTTTGGTCACTTTATACTGGTTCTGCGCCAATACGGTGCCCGGCGAACCCGAGGTGTCCACCAGCTGGTAGGAGATCAGGTAGCTGCCGTCGGCGCCAGGTTGAACCTGACCGACAACCACGGCGTCGATGCCCAATGCAGTCCAGGCCGCCGGCGTCACTTCAGACGCGGAGGTCGGTTGCTGCGGCATGCGCGCCACGTCGATCGGGTTGAATTTGCCGCTGTTACGCAGATCCGCGCCGACAATCTTGCCGATATCTTCCGGCGGCGTGCCTAGGCCCGCCCACTTAAACGGCACCACGCCAATCGGGCGAGCGGAGTCGACCCCTTGGGTGATTTCAATGCGAACTTCCGCGTGCAGCACGGACGCCCACAGAATTAAAAAACCTAGCGCTACTCGAAATGCCTGCTTCATCTCATCTCCCTTATCCAGGCGGGATGCCTGCGATAAATTAGCAGAATTTTAACAAACCAACTTACGTAAAACTACATAATCCCTGTTGGTTACCTTAGTACATCCCTGTGATCTTACTCAGCTCAAACAACCATTATTAAGGTTTGAATTCAAGGGTAGCATTCTTAACATGCTGATAAACGGCATCGCTCGGCGGCTTCGGTATATGCGCCAACTTGGCGGCAGATACCGCGGCCTGGCACAATGCCGGATCGCCTCCCGCCGGTTGTACACTTATCAGCAGGCCGTCCGGCGCCAGCTTGATACGCAGGTCACAGGTTTTTCCGGCGAACGAACTGGCGTCATAGAACTTGCTTTCAATCGCGTTTTTAACCTGCCCAATATAACCATTGATATCCGCCCCGCTGGCGCCTGCCGCCTTGGCATTGCCCTGCCCGGCCGGTTTACCATCACCTTTCGATTTGGCACCGCCGCCCTTCGGCGCGTTCTTGCCGTCCGCCAGGCCGCCAAACAGATCGCTCACTTCATCCGATTGTTTCGCAGCCTCAGCGGCGGCCTTCTTCTTGGCGTCCGCAGCGGCTTTCTTGGCTGCCGCAGCTTTCTCAGCGGCGGCCGCTTTCTTCTCTGCCTCAGCGGCAGCCTTCTTCTCGGCTTCCGCTGCGGCTTTTTTCTCGGCTTCAGCGGCCGCTTTCTTCTCCGCGGCCTCTGCGGCTTTTTGCTCTGCGGCGGCAGCTGCGGCTTTCTTCGCCTCTTCCGCCTGTTTCTTGGCGGCGGCAGCGGCGGCCGCTTCTTTCTTGGCTTCCGCTTCGGCTTTCTTCTGCGCGTCCGCCTGTGCCTTGGCGACCTTTTCCGCTTCGGCCTTCGCCTTGGCGGCGGCGGCTTCGGCGACCTTCTGTTGCTCTTTGGCCTTGGCTGCGGCGGCTTCCGCCGCTTTTTGCTGCTCGGCGGCCTGTTTCTGCTGCTCCGCTGCCTTCTGCTGTTGCTCAGCCTGCGCCTTGGCGTCCTGCGCAGCTTTCTCCTGCGCCGCCAAACGCTCTTTCTCCAGCTCCTTCAGGCGCTGCTGCTGCTCCGCCTGCTTCTGCTGAAGCTCTTCGGCCTGTTGCTCCGCCTTTTTCTGGCGCTGCTTCTCGGCACGCTGCGCATCGTTGCTCTGCTGCTGCTGGCGGTTGTATTGCTCCACCACCGCGCCAGGATCGACCATCACTGCGCCCACCACGGTGCCATCACCGCCACCGCCGGCGCCCATGTCGACCTTTTCCTGCAGCGATCCCCAAATCAGCAGGGCAATCAATATGAAGTGCAGAACGACCGAAACAATAACGGCGCGGTTCAGCTTATCGTTTTGCTCAGTTGCCTTTACCAAAATAGATTCCCAAAAACTGGTGTTGCTTATACGGGGTTCCTGGGCCGCAGCGCAGGAACCGGGTTGCCGTTCGCCTCACGGTCAGATCGGCTGGGTCATCAGCCCCACGGAAGCCACGCCCGCCTGATGGAGAATATTCAATGCCTTAATAATCTCATCGTAAGGGACTTCCTTCGCACCGCCGATCAAAAAGACCGTTTTCGGGTTAGCCGCCAAACGCGACTTGGCTTCGGCCGCGACTTGCTCAGGCGGCAGCAGCTCCATACGGTTATGGTCCACCACCAGGGTGTATTGACCTACGCCGGAAACCTCAAGGATCACCGGCGGATTGTCATCGCTGGACACCGTTTTGGAATCGGTGGCGTCCGGCAGGTCAACCTCCACGCTCTGCGTGATGATTGGCGCGGTTGCCATAAAGATCAGCAGCAGCACCAGCAACACGTCGAGCAGCGGAACGATGTTAATTTCGGACTTCAGCTCGCGCCGACTACGTCCACGTACTCTCGCCATGCTACCTCCTACTTATTTGCTGTCGCTGGAGAAGGCCTGACGATGCAGAATAGCGGTGAACTCTTCCATAAAGTTGTCGTAATTCTGCTCAAGCTTGTTGACGCGCTGGTTGAGGCGGTTGTAGGCCATTACCGCCGGGATAGCGGCGAACAGACCGATCGCGGTGGCGATCAGCGCTTCGGCGATACCCGGCGCTACCATCTGCAGCGTGGCTTGTTTCACCGCGCCCAGCGCGATAAAGGCGTGCATGATCCCCCACACGGTGCCGAACAGGCCGATGTACGGGCTGATCGAACCGACGGTGCCGAGGAACGGAATATGGGTTTCCAGCGTTTCCAGCTCGCGGTTCATCGAAATGCGCATCGCGCGCGACGCCCCTTCGATCACCGACTCCGGCGCATGGTTGTTGGCGCGGTGCAGGCGGGCGAACTCTTTGAAGCCGGAATGGAAGATCTGCTCGGAACCGGTCAGGCTATCGCGACGCGCCTGACTTTCCTGGTACAGACGGGAAAGCTCGATACCGGACCAGAATTTGTCTTCAAAGGCTTCGGCGTCACGCGTCGCCGCATTGAGGATGCGGGTGCGCTGAATGATGATCGCCCAAGAGGCTACCGAGAAGCATATCAAAATCAACATGATAAGCTTAACCAGCAGGCTCGCCTTCAAGAATAAATCTAGGATGTTCATGTCAGTCACTGCTTAAACTCCGCGACAATAGACTTAGGAAGCGCTCTTGGCTTCATTTGGTGTGGATCAATACAGGCAATCAGGACATCTGCCTGGCTCAGTAGGGCCCCGTCAGAATTGACAATGCGTTGAGCAAACGTGAGAGAAGCCCCGCGCAGAGAGGTGATTTCACTCTGGACCTCCAGTTGCTCGTCGAGACGAGCCGGAGCCAGATAATCCACCGTCATGCGCCGGACGACAAAAGCGACTTGTTCACTGAGCAGCTGCTGTTGATGAAAGTTGTGCTGACGCAGCATCTCTGTGCGCGCTCTTTCAAAAAAGGCGACGTAGCGGGCGTGATAGACCACACCACTGGCATCGGTATCCTCGTAGTAAACGCGAACCGGCCATCGAAACAACGTATTACTCACTCTACTTCCCAGCAATGCAATTTAACGCTGCTACTATACGCAAGACGGATCGGGTTGGGAATGGGTTACAAGATGGGAATGAAAATAATTATGGGCCGTGAGGGCCCATAACAAGGGGACATCGGGGAGATTATAAAGAAACGTAAAGTAATCCTGCGCACAAGATCACAATGGCGGGAAGCGGCGCGAAAAAAGCGCGCCAGACGCTGCGCTGCGGACGGAATCCGAAACCGTGGATCACCCCGGCGCACACCGCCCAAATCAGCAACAGCCCTTCCCAAATCTCCAGCGAGCTGGTTTTGGCGGCGAAACGCGTCGGATCCCAGAACACGCACCCCGCCAAAATCAACGCCAGCACCAGGGAAAGGGCCCGGATCGGGCCCTTGTCGGTGACAGCGTACAGCTTGTCAATCACGGACGAGCTCATCACTTACCGTCTTGCTGAGCTTTGGTCGCTTCGCTCTGCTCAAGCGCCAGCGCCGTGATGATGCCGAAGGCGCAGGCAAGAAGCGTTCCGAGAATCCAGGCAAAATACCACATGGTTTAGCTCCTTATCCTTAGTACAGCGAGTGCTTGTTGTTTTCGATGTAGTTCTTGTCGAGGCGACCGAACATTTTGTAGTACGACCAGCTGGTGTACGCCAAAACGATAGGCACGAAGATCGCCGCCACGACGGTCATCACTTTCAGCGTCAACAGGCTCGAGGTCGCGTCCCACATGGTCAGGCTGACGTTAGGCACGGTGCTCGACGGCATCACGAACGGGAACATGGTGACCCCGGCGGTGAGGATGACGCAGGCGATGGTCAACGACGAGGTGACGAACGCCAGCGCGCCCTTCTCCAGACGCGAGAACAGGATGGTGAACAACGGCAGCACCACGCCCAGCGCAGGCAAGGCCCACAGCAGCGGATACTTGTTGAAGTTGATCAGCCAGGCACCGGCCTGATGCGCCACTTCTTTACGCATCGGGTTGGATTCCGCCAGGGTGTCCAGCGCCGACGTCACGACGAAGCCGTCGATGCCTTTCACCAGCCATACGCCCGCCAACAGGAAGCACACCGCCATGATCAGCGTCGCGATCTGTGCCGCAGCGCGTGAACGCAGGTGGATCTCGCCGGTGGTGCGCATTTGCAGGTAGGTCGCGCCCTGGGTGACCAGCATGGTCAGGCTGACCACGCCCGCCAACAGACCGAACGGGTTCAGCAGTTGGAAGAAGTTGCCGGTGTAGAACAGGCGCATGTACTCGTCCATGTGGAACGGCACGCCCTGCAGCAGGTTACCGAACGCCACGCCGAATACCACTGCAGGCACGAAGGAGCCGATGAAGATGCCCCAGTCCCACATGTTGCGCCAGCGGCTGCTCTCCAGCTTGGAACGGTAGTCAAAACCGACCGGGCGGAAGAACAAGGCGGCCAGCACCAGGATCATGGCGACGTAGAAGCCGGAGAAGGCCGCTGCGTAGACCATCGGCCAGGCGGCGAACAGCGCGCCGCCGGCGGTGATCAGCCACACCTGGTTACCGTCCCAGTGCGGAGCGATGGAGTTGATCATCACCCGGCGCTCGGTGTCGGTTTTGCCGATGATGCGCACCAGAATGCCGACGCCCATGTCGAAACCGTCGGTGACGGCGAAGCCGATCAGCAGAACGCCAACCAGGACCCACCAAATAAATCGCAGTACTTCATAGTCAAACATACGTGGACTCCTGTTTAGCGCGCTTCCTGCACGGCGGCAGTCGGTTGTTCAAAGTGATAGCGGCCGGTTTTCAGGCTGCTTGGACCCAGACGCGCAAACTTGAACATCAGGTACAATTCAGCCACCAGGAACAGGGTGTACAAGCCGCAGATCAGCCCCATTGAGAACAGAATGTCGCCCGCGGTCAGCGAAGAGTTGGCGACCGCCGTCGGCAGCACCTCACCAATCGCCCACGGTTGACGGCCGTATTCCGCCACGAACCAACCCGACTCGATCGCGATCCAAGGCAGCGGCAAACCGTACAGCGCCGCGCGGTGCAGCCATTTTTTCTGGCCGATGCGGCCGCGGATCACGTTCCAGAACGACAGGCCGATGATCAACAGCATGATCACGCCACAGGCCACCATGATGCGGAAGGCGAAGTACAGCGGCGCCACGCGCGGAATGGAGTCCTTGGTCGCCAGCTGGATTTGCGCTTCCGTCGCGTCGGTGACGTTCGGGGTATAGCGCTTCAGCAGCATGCCGTAGCCCAGGTCTTGCTTGGTTTTGTTGAATTCAGCACGCACCGCAGGATCGGTATTGCCACCGCGCAGCTCTTCCAGCAGCTGGTAGGCTTTCATCCCGTTGCGGATACGCACTTCATGCTGCGCCATCAGATCTTTCAGGCCGGTGACCTGAGTGTCCGTGGAGCGGGTGGCGATCAGGCCAAGCGCATACGGGATCTGAATAGAGAAGGAGTTTTCCATCTTGTCCTGATCGGGAATGCCGAACAGGGTGAAGGACGCCGGTGCCGGCTGGGTGTCCCATTCCGCTTCGATAGCGGCCAGTTTGGTTTTCTGCACGTCGCCCATTTCGTAGCCGGATTCATCACCCAGAACGATAACGGACAGAATGGCAGCCATACCGAAGCTGGCAGCGATGGCGAAGGAGCGCTTGGCAAAGGCGATGTCGCGGCCTTTCAGCAGGTAGTAGGAGCTGATGCCCAGAACGAACATCGCGCCGCAGGTGTAGCCGGAAGCCACGGTGTGAACGAATTTCACCTGCGCAACCGGGTTAAGCACCAGTTCGGAGAAGCTGACCATCTCCATGCGCATGGTTTCGAAGTTGAAATCCGAAGCGATCGGGTTCTGCATCCAGCCGTTGGCGACCAGGATCCACAGCGCGGACAGGTTGGAGCCGAGGGCCACGAACCAGGTTACCGCCATGTGCTGTACCTTGCTCAGACGATCCCAGCCGAAGAAGAACAGGCCGACCAGCGTCGATTCAAGGAAGAACGCCATCAGACCTTCGATAGCCAGAGGGGCCCCGAAGATATCGCCGACGTAGTGAGAGAAATACGACCAGTTAGTCCCGAACTGGAACTCCATGGTCAAACCGGTGGCCACACCCAGAGCAAAGTTAATCGCAAATAACTTTCCCCAGAATTTGGTCATGTCTTTATAAATTTGTTTGCCAGACAGGACATATACCGTTTCCATAATTGCCAGCAAGAACGCCATACCGAGCGTTAATGGGACAAATAAGAAATGGTACATCGCCGTTAAAGCAAACTGTAAGCGCGACAGTTCGACAATATCAAACATCTTGACTCCTTGCTCCTCGCAGGAAGACTCCGACACGCGGTTATCGGCACGCTTCTTTCAAAGCTGCCAGTAACGCCCCGCAGTGAATGCCCTTAAACACAACAAATTTGATCCAGCTTCTCCGCTTTCAACCGCACACTCGGCCAATAGCCCCTCGGGCCCTCGACAAGCACGCCACTGAAAACCGACAACGGGTAACAAATGCAACAAGATCAACCATCCATAATCACAACATGGATGATACTCGCCCAATCCCACACAATAAATAGGTTTTTACGTGACGTGGGTTAGACTTTTGGTTACAGGTCAAATCTTAGCCGAAAGAGGTACTTCGGGCTAATTTGATCTGAGACAATTTAAGCCTATCCGCATCTTATTTCCATATTCATCAGCACATTTCGCATAATTTTCTTAGGGTCATGTTGCGCAATGGTTTAATTGTTTTTTAATGATATTTTTGTGTTAAATAAATGTAATTTAAAAGAGCCGCCATTGTATTATTACGCGCTTATTATGCGACATAATTAACCTTTTATTTCCAATAAGCCGTGACAGTGATAGCAGTCACAAAACAACAAATCTCTCTCCAATATTAGTCTATTTCTCGCGATGGGATCGTAAAGGTTGCGATTTTGTAGCAAAATGACCACTAATGTTAAAATTACATTGAGTGACAATAACTTATGAAAAAAATCATCTTTGCCTCTGTATTGGGACTCTCGGGAAACGTCATGGCCGCCGAAACGGTAAATATCACCTTGCTGGGTACTTCCGATCTGCACGGCACTTTCGTGCCCTGGGACTACGCCAGCGACACGGAAAATCTGGCGGGCAGCCTGAGCCAGATAGCCACTCAGGTCAAACAGGTGCGGGCCGAGCAGCCCAACCTGATCCTGGTGGACGCCGGCGACACCATTCAGGGCAATTTCGTCGAAACCTTCAAGCATGAGGCCGTCAGCCCGATGATGCTGGGCCTCAACGCGCTCAATTATGATGTCTGGGTGATGGGTAACCACGAGTTCGACTTCGGCCTACCGGTGCTGGCTACGCCGCTCAAGCAGTTCAAAGGCGCGGCGCTGGCGGGCAATATCGTCTGGGACAACGGCAAGCCCTACCTGCCGGCCTACACCATCGTCGAACGCCAGGGCGTGAAAATTGGCATTATCGGTATGGATACGCCGATGACCGCGGAATTCGCCAAGGGCACCGATCGCATCAAAGGGCTGAACTTCACCGATCCGGTGCAAGCAGTGAAACAGGTCATCAGGCAAATCGACAGCCAGGTCGACGCGATCGTGCTGGTGGCGCATATGGGCATCGACAACGAGAACCAGCGCCCCGGCACCGGCGTGGCCGACATCGCCAACGCCAACCCGGAGCTGGCGGCGATCGTCGCCGGCCACATGCATGTGAAGATCGATAAAGCGGTGGTTAATGGCGTCATCATCACCGAGCCGGATAAATACGGCCGCGCACTGTCGCGCATCGACCTGCAGTTTGAACACCGCGACGGCAAATTCACGCTGATCGACAAAAACAGCTACACCTACCCGATCAAAGGGCTGGCGCCGGACAGCGCCATGCAAGCGCTCTACCAGCCGTACCATGACATTTTGCGCGCCAACGCCAACCGGGTCGTGGCGAAGCTGAGCGGCAGCGATCTGGTGCCCGCCGACGAGTTCCGCGGCATTCCTCAGGTACACGTGCAGGATACCGGCATCAGCGCGCTGTTCCAGCAGGCCGCCCGCCACTATGCGCCGCTGGCGCAGGTGATTGCCCTGCAGATCGACAACGATCGCGCCAAATTGGACGTCGGCGACATCAAGGCCAAGGACATCGCCTTTAACTACCAATACGCCGGCGGCGAGATCACCGTTTATCAGCTCAACGGCAAAGCGCTTAAACGCTACATGGAGTGGTCCGCCGACTATTTCAATCAGCTGCAGCCGGGCGACGTCACCTACAGCTTTAACCCGGCGCGGCGATCGTCCAAATATTCCACCAACGATTTCTTCGACGGCGTCACTTACACCATCGATCTGCGCCAGCCCGCCGGTTCGCGCATCGTCGATCTGCGCCTGGCGGACGGCACACCGGTCACCGACGACATGCCGATCCGCCTGGGCATGAACAGTTACCGCATGGGCCACCTGACGCAAAAGGGCGGCGCGTTGGAGGGGCAATCCTTCCCGGTGCTGTTTGACAGCAAAGCGCAATACGGTGAAGAAGAAGGCACCATTCGCCACCTGGCTCTGCGCTACCTGGCGGAAGTGAAACACGGCCAGTACCAAGGCGTGACGCCGCAGCGCTGGAAGCTGGTCGGCCTGGAGGGGTACGAACCGCAGCGGGCGATCGTCAAACGGCTGCTCAATGAAGGCGTTATCCAGGTGCCGACCACCGACGATGGCCGCTACACCAACGTCACCTCGATCAACGTCAAAGACGCGCTGTTCCGCAACGCCGACGATTACCGCACCGCCCTCACCTCGCTGGAAAAACAGCGGCAAACTACCGTGGATCCGGTACAACAGCGCCGCCTGCAGGATCGGATCGCGCTGATCAAAGCACTCAACGATTTCTGATCTTCGCCCATAAAAAAGGCCACCCAATGGGTGGCCAAACATGTCGAGATATTATTATTTCGTACTAAGATCTTAGCGCTTCAGCACCGCTTTTACCGCGTCGCCGATGTCCGCCAGGCTGCGAACGGTTTTCACGCCCGCCGCTTCCAGCGCAGCAAACTTCTCGTCCGCCGTGCCTTTGCCGCCTGCGATGATGGCGCCCGCGTGGCCCATACGCTTGCCTTTCGGCGCGGTTACGCCGGCGATGTAGCCGACAACCGGTTTAGTGACGTGTTCTTTGATGTAAGCTGCCGCTTCTTCTTCAGCGCTGCCGCCGATCTCACCGATCATCACGATCGCTTCGGTCTGCGGATCCTGTTGGAACATCTTCAGGATATCGATGAAGTTGGAGCCCGGGATCGGGTCGCCGCCGATACCCACGCAGGTGGACTGGCCCAGACCGGCATCGGTGGTTTGTTTCACCGCTTCATAGGTCAGGGTACCGGAGCGGGAAACGATGCCCACTTTGCCCGGCAGGTGGATGTGGCCAGGCATGATGCCGATTTTGCACTCGCCCGGGGTGATCACGCCAGGGCAGTTCGGCCCGATCATGCGCACACCGGCTTCGTCCAGCTTCACTTTCACGGTCAGCATATCCAGGGTCGGGATGCCTTCGGTGATGGTGATGATCAGTTTGATGCCGGCATCGATCGCTTCCAGGATGGAGTCTTTGCAGAACGGCGCTGGAACGTAGATGACCGAGGCAGTCGCGCCGGTCGCTTCAACCGCTTCGCGCACGGTGTTGAACACCGGCAGACCCAGATGCTGAGTGCCGCCTTTGCCCGGGGTGACGCCGCCAACCATTTTGGTGCCGTAAGCGATAGCTTGTTCGGAGTGGAAAGTCCCCTGGCTACCGGTGAAGCCCTGGCAAATTACTTTGGTGTTCTTATCGATTAAGATGGACATTATTTACCCTCCACTGCTGCAACAACTTGCTGAGCCGCATCAGTCAGGCTGGTCGCAGCAATGATATTCAGGCCGCTGTCCGCCAGTTTCTTGGCGCCCAGTTCGGCATTGTTCCCTTCCAGGCGCACCACGACCGGGACGTTAACGCCCACTTCGGCCACTGCGCCGATGATGCCGTCGGCGATCAGATCGCAACGTACGATACCACCGAAGATGTTAACCAGAACCGCTTTCACCTTGTCATCGGACAGGATGATTTTGAACGCTTCGGTCACGCGCTCTTTGGTCGCGCCGCCGCCAACGTCCAGGAAGTTGGCCGGTTCGCCGCCGTGCAGTTTAACGATGTCCATGGTGCCCATCGCCAGACCGGCGCCGTTAACCATGCAGCCGATGTTGCCGTCGAGGGCAACGTAGTTCAGCTCCCACTGAGCCGCACGGGATTCGCGCTCGTCTTCCTGCGAAGGGTCACGCATTTCACGCAGTTCCGGCTGGCGGAACAGGGCGTTACCGTCGGCGCCCAGTTTGCCGTCCAGGCACACCAGATCGCCCTGCTTGGTGATCACCAGCGGGTTGATCTCAACCATCGCCAGATCGCGCTCCAGGAACAGCGTCGCCAGGCCCATGAAGATCTTGGCGAACTGGCTGACTTGCTTACCGGTCAGACCCAGTTTGAAGGCCAGCTCACGGCCCTGATAAGGCTGTGGACCCGCCAGCGGATCGATGGTCATTTTGTGGATCAGTTCTGGGGTTTCTTCCGCCACCTTCTCGATTTCCACGCCGCCTTCGGTAGACGCCATGAACACCACGCGACGGGTAGAACGATCCACTACCGCGCCCAGGTACAGCTCTTTATCGATGTCGGTCGCCGCTTCTACCAGGATCTGGTGAACCGGCTGGCCCAGCGCGTCAGTCTGGTAAGTCACCAGACGCTTGCCCAACCAGGCTTCCGCGAAAGCACGGATATCTTCTTTGCTGTTGACGACTTTAACGCCGCCCGCTTTACCGCGGCCGCCAGCATGAACCTGACATTTCACCACCCACGGGCCGGAGCCGATTTTGGATGCGGCTTCTTCTGCTTCACGCGGAGTGGTACAGGCGTAACCGGTTGGTGCCGGCATGCCATACCGAGCAAACAGCTGTTTTGCCTGATATTCGTGTAAATTCATGATGTTCTATCCATTCAGTTCTGAAGGTTTTTAGCCGGACCATTATTACGCGGTAAACCGCATGGTTTTCCGGCCACATAGCACAGAGTGCGGGCGCGGCACGCCGCGCCCGGCAAGGGTTACTAGACGTCCAGCAGCAGACGAGCCGGATCTTCCAGCATCTCTTTGACCGTCACCAGATAACCGACGGATTCTTTACCGTCGATCAGGCGGTGGTCATAAGACAGCGCCAGATACATCATCGGCTGGATCACCACCTGACCATTGACCGCCATTGGGCGATCTTTGATGGCGTGCATGCCCAGGATGGCGCTCTGCGGCGGGTTGATGATCGGAGTGGACATCAGGGAGCCGAATACGCCGCCGTTGGTAATGGTGAAGTTACCGCCGGTCAGCTCTTCAACGGTCAGTTTGCCGTCGCGGCCCTTAACGGCCAGCTCTTTGATTTTCTTCTCGATGTCAGCCATGCTCATGGCGTCTACATCGCGCAGTACCGGCGTCACCAGGCCGCGCGGGGTAGAAACCGCGATGCTGATGTCGAAGTAGTTGTGGTAAACCACGTCGGAACCGTCGATCGACGCGTTCACTTCCGGGAAGCGCTTCAGCGCTTCAACCACGGCCTTGATGTAGAAGGACATGAAGCCCAGACGCACGCCGTGGCGCTTCTCGAAGGCTTCGCCGTACTGCTTGCGCAGGTCCATGATCGGCTGCATGTTGATTTCGTTGAAGGTGGTCAGCATCGCGGTGCTGTTCTTCGCTTCCAGCAGACGCTCGGCAACGCGTTTGCGCAGGCGGGTCATCGGTACGCGTTTTTCGCTGCGGCCGGCCAGAACAGGCTGCGGTGCGGTTTCAGCGGCGGCGGCCGGTTTGGCAGCGGCGCCGCCTTTGGCCAGGTGCGCTTCCACGTCTTCACGCGTGATGCGGCCACCCACGCCGGTGCCTTTGATGGCGCCAGCATCGAGATCGTGTTCGGCGATCAGGCGGCGAATCGCCGGGCTGAGCGCGTCATTGCTTTCTTCTTCCAGGCTCGCGGTAGCGCGCTGTGCAGGCGTGGCTTCTTTCTCTTGGCTCTTCTCAGCGGTCGGCTTGCCGGAGCTGTCGCCCGGACGGATGCGGCCGAGCAGCTGGCGAGACAGCACGGTCGCGCCCTCTTCTTCCACGATAGCATCGAGAATACCCGCTTCACTGGCCGGCACTTCCAACACCACTTTGTCGGTTTCGATTTCAACCAGGACTTCATCACGCTGCACGCTGTCGCCCGGTTTTTTGTGCCAGGTGGCTACGGTCGCATCGGCAACCGATTCAGGAAGGTCAGGAACCAGAATATCTACGCTACTCATTTAGCTTTCCCTTAAGTTTTTTATCATCTGCTTGCCGGCCCTCGGCCGGCAAGCGAGCGAACATTAGTCAATATTCAGCGCGTCGTTCACCAGAGCCTGCTGCTGCTTCTGGTGTACGGACATATAGCCCACCGCCGGAGAGGCGGAGGCCGGACGTCCTGCGTAACGTAAAGAAGCCCCGAACGGCACCACTTCACGGAAGTTGTGTTGGCTGCAGTACCAGGCGCCCTGGTTCAGCGGCTCTTCCTGACACCAGACGAAATCATGCACGTGCGAGTATTGTTCCAGCACGGCCTGCACGGCCTGATGCGGGAACGGATACAGCTGCTCGATACGCACGATGGCCACGTCTTTCTGCTCGTTCTTGCGACGCTGTTCCAGCAGGTCGTAGTAGACCTTGCCGGAGCACAGCACGACGCGCTTGACCGCTTTCGGATCCAAGTCGTCGATCTCGCCGATCGCCGGCAGGAAGGTGCCGTTGGCCAGCTCGTCCAGCGAAGAAATCGCCAGCGGGTGACGCAGCAGCGACTTCGGCGACATCACCACCAGCGGACGGCGCATACCGCGCAGCGCCTGACGACGCAGCATATGGTAAACCTGCGCCGGCGTAGACGGGACGCACACCTGCATGTTCTGCTCTGCGCACAGCTGCAGATAGCGTTCCAGACGCGCGGAAGAGTGCTCAGGGCCCTGGCCTTCATAGCCGTGCGGCAGCAGCATCACCAGGCCGCACATACGGCCCCATTTTTGCTCGCCGGAGCTGATGAACTGGTCGATAACGACCTGTGCGCCGTTGGCGAAGTCACCGAACTGCGCTTCCCAGATGGTCAGCGTGCGCGGTTCCGCCGTGGCGTAGCCGTATTCGAACGCCAGCACCGCCTCTTCAGACAGCACGGAGTCCCAGACCTTGAATTCGCCCTGGCCGCTGTGAATATTCGCCAGCGGAACATAGACGGAACCGTTTTTCTGGTTGTGCACCACCGCGTGACGGTGGAAGAAGGTGCCGCGGCCGGCGTCTTCACCGGAGATGCGGATCGGGATGCCTTCATCCGCCATGGTCGCGTAAGCCAGCGTTTCGGCAGCGCCCCAGTCGAACGGCTTGTTGCCCGCCGCCATCTCGGCGCGGTCAGCGTAGATTTTCGCTACGCGCGACTGCATTTCGATCGCTTCCGGCACGGTGCTGATGCGGCGTGCCAGCTCCTGCAGGCGCTTCATCTCAACCTTGCTCGGGTACTCTTCGTCCCACTCGTGGTTCAGGTACGGTGACCAGGTGAAGGAGTGCAGATTCATCGGACGCCACTCTTCAACCACGCAATCGCCGCGGTCGAGCGCGTCGCGGTACAGGTTGACCATTTCCGTGGCATCTTCCAGACTGGCCACTTTCTGCTCGGTCAGCACGTCAGCGTAGATTTTGCGCGGCGTAGGGTGTTTCTTGATCTTCTGATACATCACCGGCTGGGTAGCGCTCGGCTCGTCGGCCTCGTTGTGCCCATGGCGACGGTAGCAGACCAGATCGATCATCACGTCACGCTTAAAGGTGTTACGGAAATCCAACGCCAGGCGGGTGACGAAGGCCACGGCCTCCGGATCGTCCGCGTTAACGTGGAAGATCGGCGACTGAACCATTTTGGCGATGTCGGTGCAATATTCGGTAGAGCGCGCATCCAGCGGGTTGGAGGTGGTGAAACCAACCTGGTTGTTGATGACGATACGCACGGTGCCGCCCACTTCGTAGCCGCGAGCCTGAGACATGTTCAGGGTTTCCTGAACCACGCCCTGGCCGGTGATGGCGGCGTCGCCGTGGATGGTGATCGGCAGCACCATGTTGCTGCGCGCTTCGTCCAGACGATCGCGACGGGCGCGTACCGAGCCCATGACCACCGGGCTGACGATCTCCAGGTGCGACGGGTTGAACGCCAGCGCCAGGTGAACCATGCCGCCTTCGGTTTCCACGTCGGAAGAGAAGCCCTGGTGATATTTCACGTCACCCGTGCCGAGGTGTTCTTTATGCTTGCCGGCGAATTCGTCGAACAGATCGGCCGGCTTTTTGCCCAGCACGTTGATCAGCACGTTCAGACGGCCGCGGTGGGCCATGCCCAACACCACTTCGCGCGTGCCGTTCTTACCGGCGTGGCGCACCATCTCTTTCAGCATCGGCACCAGCGCGTCGCCGCCTTCCAGCGAGAAGCGTTTGGCACCCGGGAATTTGGCGCCCAGGTAACGTTCCAGGCCTTCCGCCGCGGTCAGCTCGTTCAGGAAACGGCGTTTTTCGTCGGCGGTAAAGCTGGCGCGCCCCACCACCGACTCGATGCGCTGTTGGATCCAGCGTTTCTCTTCGGTGTTGGTGATGTGCATGTACTCAGCGCCGATCGACCCGCAATAGGTCTGCTTCAGCGCGGCGTACAGATCGCCCAGCTTCATGGTTTCTTTGCCGATGGCGAAAGAGCCCACGTTGAAGGTTTCCTGGAAATCGGCTTCGGTCAGGTTGTGGTAAGCGGGATCAAGGTCAGGAACTTGCTCGCGCTGCCACAGGCCGAGCGGATCGAGGTTGGCATGCTGATGCCCGCGGAAGCGGAAGGCGTTGATCAGCTGCAGTACCTTGACCTGTTTGGCGTCGGTTTCCGGATCGGTGATGGTGGTATTGTAGCGCGCGGAGTCTTTCGCCAGGCGGCGGAAGTAATCGCGCGTTTGAGAGTGAAGCTGATCGGGTTTGACACCCGCGGTTGGTAGCTGTTGAAAAATGGAACGCCAGCTATCTTCAACGGAACCCGGATCGGTTAAGAAGTCTTCATAGAGCTGCTCTATGTAAGACTGGTTCGCGCCCGCCAGATAGGAGGAATCCAGCCAGGCCTTCATTGCGCCGTTCTGCATCATGATCCCTTAAGCTTTGAAGCTTTAGTTTTCGCCGTGGTTAACATAATTACCGTGATGAATACGGTTTGCCGTAAAACGGTTCACTCGACGTACTTGCGGCCATGACGGCCCGATACGTTCTGTTATGGACCTTGCGGTCCCTTACAAGGAACCTCTAAAAACCGGCGGAAGAACCAGGCTGCATAGCGCCGCAGCCGCGGGTCAGTTTTTAGAGGTTCCCTCCCCTATGGGATGTGCGCCGGAAAAGAGCCCGGCGCAGCATCTCATTCCGTTTATGCGCCGCGTTGCAGCAGCATGGACTTGATATGCCCGATCGCACGCGTCGGGTTCAAGCCTTTAGGACATACACTGACACAATTCATAATGCTATGGCAGCGGAAAACACTAAAAGCGTCGTCCAGATCATCTAAACGTTCTTGCGTTTCCGTGTCACGGCTGTCGATCAGGAAGCGATACGCCGCCAACAGACCGGCTGGGCCAATGAACTTGTCCGGGTTCCACCAGAACGATGGGCAAGAGGTCGAGCAACAGGCGCACAGGATGCACTCGTACAGACCGTCCAGCTTGGCGCGTTGGTCCGGCGACTGCAGGTGCTCGCGCGCCGGCGGGTTCTTGCCGTCGTTCAGCAGGTATGGCTTGATCTTTTCATACTGGGTATAGAACTGGCCCATATCCACCACCAGATCGCGCACCACCGGCAGGCCCGGCAGCGGACGGATCACGATCTTGCCGTTGCCTTTGCGCAGCGACGAAATCGGGGTGATGCACGCCAGGCCGTTTTTACCGTTCATGTTCAGGCCATCGGAACCGCATACGCCTTCACGGCATGAGCGACGGAACGACAGGGTCGGGTCTTTTTCTTTCAACTGGATCAACGCATCCAGCAGCATCATGTCGCGACCTTCTTCCGCTTCCAGGGTGTAATCCTGCATGTGCGGCGCGTCATCGACATCCGGGTTGTAGCGATAAATGGAAAATTCGAGTTTCATCTGTCGATCTCCGCAATTAGTAAGAACGCACTTTCGGCGGGAATGCCGGGCGCAGCTTCGGTTGCATGTTCACTTCACGACGCGTCATGCTTTCCGATTGCGGCAGATACAGCGAATGGCACAGCCAGTTGGCGTCATCGCGTTCCGGGTAGTCGAAGCGGCTGTGTGCGCCACGGCTCTCGGTACGGAAGTTGGCCGACACGGCGGTGGAATACGCGGTCTCCATCAGGTTATCCAACTCCAGGCACTCGATGCGCTGGGTGTTGAACTCGCTGGAGGTATCGTCCAGGCGTGCGTTCTTCAGACGTTCACGGATCACTTTCAGTTCTTCCAGGCCCTTGGCCATCGCATCGCCTTCACGGAATACCGAGAAGTTGTGCTGCATGCAAGACTGCAGCGCTTTGCGAATTTCGACCGGGTCTTCACCGGAACGGGTGTTGTTCCAACGGTTCAGACGGTCCAACGAGGCTTCCACGTCGGAGTCGCTGGCGTCACGGCTCACGCCCTGCTCTTCCAGCGATTCCTGCAGGTGCATGCCGGCGGAACGGCCGAACACCACCAGGTCGAGCAGCGAGTTGCCGCCCAGGCGGTTGGCGCCGTGCACCGATACGCAGGCGATTTCGCCCACGGCGAACAGCCCCGGGATCACCACGTCTTCGCCCTTCTCGTTCACGGTCAGCGCCTGGCCGGTCACCTTGGTCGGAATCCCGCCCATCATATAGTGACAGGTTGGGATAACCGGGATCGGCTCTTTCACCGGATCGACGTGCGCGAAGGTGCGGGACAGCTCCAGAATGCCCGGCAGACGGGATTCCAGTACCTCTTTGCCCAGGTGATCCAGCTTCAGCTTGGCGTGCGGGCCCCAAGGACCGTCGCAACCGCGGCCTTCGCGGATTTCGATCATGATCGAACGGGCAACCACGTCGCGGCCCGCCAGATCTTTGGCATTCGGCGCATAACGCTCCATGAAGCGCTCGCCGTGTTTGTTCAGCAGGTAACCGCCTTCGCCGCGGCAGCCTTCAGTCACCAGTACGCCCGCGCCAGCGATGCCGGTCGGGTGGAACTGCCACATTTCCATGTCCTGCACCGGCACGCCAGCGCGCAGCGCCATGCCGACACCGTCGCCGGTGTTGATGTGGGCGTTGGTGGTGGACTGATAAATACGGCCTGCGCCGCCGGTCGCCAGCACGGTGGCCTTGGCTTTGAAGTAAACCACTTCACCGGTTTCGATGCAGATAGCCGTGGTGCCGACCACCGCGCCATCCTGGTTTTTCACCAGATCGAGCGCATACCACTCGGAGAAGATGGTGGTGTGGTTTTTCAGGTTCTGTTGGTACAGGGTGTGCAACAGCGCGTGACCGGTACGGTCGGCTGCAGCTGCGGTACGCGCCGCCTGCTCGCCGCCGAAGTTCAGCGACTGACCGCCGAACGGGCGCTGATAAATGCGGCCGTCGTCCAGACGAGAGAACGGCAGGCCCATGTGTTCCAGTTCCAGAATTGCTTCCGGGCCGGTTTTACACATATATTCGATGGCGTCCTGGTCACCGATATAGTCGGACCCTTTCACCGTGTCGTACATATGCCATTCCCAGTTGTCCTCGTGGCTGTTGCCCAGCGCGACGGTAATGCCGCCCTGTGCAGACACGGTATGGGAACGGGTCGGGAAAACTTTGGACAGCAGGGCACAGGTCGAGCCCGCTTGGGAAATTTGCAGCGCGGCACGCATGCCCGCACCGCCGGCGCCGATTACGACGGCATCAAACTCTCTGACTGGCAGTTTCATTTAAGCACCCCACACTACGATTGTTCCGTACAGTAAATAGACCAGCAACGCGACCACGACAGCCAGCTGCAACACCAGGCGAACCGCCAGCGGCTTGACGTAGTCCGTCAGCACCTGCCACAGCCCGATCCAGGCGTGCACCAGAATCGACAGCAAGGTCAGCAGAGTGAACACTTTCGTAATGGAAGTGGCGAAGAAACCGCGCCAAATGTCATAAGTGAGTTCCGGAGCCGTGACGAAAAAGCCCAGGATATACAGGACGTACAGGGTGATGATGATCGCGGAAGCACGCAGCAGCAGCCAATCGTGCACGCCGTTGCGCCCTAATGCAGAAACGTTGTTTACCATACGAGGACTCCAGCCAGAACTGACAGCACGACGGTCAGACCGATCGCCACCTGGGCGGAACGGGTACCGGCGGCCAAACTCTCTTCGATGTAGCCAAAATCCATTAACAAGTGACGGATGCCACCGCAAATGTGATAGGCCAGCGCCGTGAGGATGCCCCAGAATATGAATTTGACGATGAAGCTATTCATGATGGCGGCCGCCTGCAGGAACCCCTCTTGGGAAGAGAGTGACAGGCCCAGCAGCCAGAGGAGGATACCCACGGCAACGAAGGTAATTACGCCAGAGACTCGGTGTAAGATAGACGCTATCGCAGTTACGGGGAACCGGATCGTTTGCAGATCCAAGTTGACAGGTCGTTGTTTTTTCACGTATTTGCCCACACAGCTCTTATTATTTTCCTTCCTCCGGGCCTGGGCGGGGATCAGACAGCGTTAAGAGCCTAAAACCCTTACACGTCACGCGCTCAAACATCAACATCCTCTGTGCTCAAACGGCGCGCATTTATAACGCTGGGTGCTCCTACTTCAGGGTAATCCGGAGACCTGGCGGCAGTATAGGAGGATCACATTCTGATTACAATTCTCATACAACCGCTTTGATAACATTTCCCCCGAACAGTGATTCAGATCACGGATTTCACAATTAGTGCAAAATTAATTATCTGATTTGACAAGAGATCAACATTTCCATTACATATAGGGGCACAAACGGTCCTATGATGCGCTATGGGTCAGCAGATACACTTCCTCCCGGGTTCGAGTTATGCAACAGTGTATTTGGCGAACCTATCCCAATAGACGTTGTTTCCCGCTCGAGTTTGCCGGCGTCAAAAGCAAATAAAGCACATAAAAACAGATTATTGGGATAGGTTCACATCTCTTCGAACAGCTCATAGGTAAGATTAACAGACTATAACGAATTACTCTGAATCGTTAACAACTGGTCACCCGTCTCGTTCGCCTGGTCAGCACTCTGTACCCTACCCGCGCACAGTTGCGCAGTCGCTCACAGAGTTAGCGTCCGCACCATTTTTTGCGGGCAACCTGCAGAGATTTAAGGTATTTCAGTTGTTAGTGGTTTTTTAAAATAAGGCGCTAAGGAGACAGTAAATGACTGATAAGAAAGCGACGCTAACCATTAACGACAGCGAAGCTCCGATCGAACTGGGCGTATTGACACCGACACTGGGCCCTGATGTCCTCGATGTCCGCGCTCTGGGTTCCAAAGGTTATTTCACATTTGATCCCGGCTTTACCTCCACCGCTTCTTGCGAATCCAAGATTACCTTCATCGACGGCGACAAAGGCGTGCTGCTGCACCGCGGCTTCCCTATCGAGCAGCTGGCGAAAGAATCTTCCTACCTGGAAGTGTGCTACATCCTGCTGTACGGCGAGACCCCAACGCCGGAAGAGTTCGAAACCTTCAAGACGACCGTAACCCGTCACACCATGATCCACGACCAGATCACCCATCTGTTCCGTGGCTTCCGTCGCGACTCGCACCCGATGGCGGTGCTGTGCGGCGTGACCGGTGCGCTGGCGGCGTTCTACCACGATGCGCTGGACGTCAACAACGAACGTCACCGCGAAATCACCGCGTTCCGTCTGCTGTCCAAAATGCCGACCGTGGCCGCGATGTGCTACAAATACTCCCTGGGCCAGCCGTTCGTTTACCCGCGCAACGATCTGTCCTATGCCGGCAACTTCCTGCACATGATGTTCGCCACCCCGTGCGAAGAGTACGTGGTGAACCCGGTGCTGGAACGCGCCATGGACCGCATCCTGATCCTACACGCCGACCATGAGCAGAACGCCTCTACCTCGACCGTGCGCACCGCCGGCTCTTCCGGCGCCAACCCGTTCGCCTGCATCGCGGCCGGTATCGCCTCCCTGTGGGGGCCGGCACACGGCGGCGCCAACGAAGCGGCGCTGAAAATGCTGGAAGAGATCAAGACCGTCGAGCACATTCCAGAGTTCATCAAGCGCGCCAAGGACAAGAACGACTCCTTCCGCCTGATGGGCTTCGGCCACCGCGTGTACAAGAACTACGATCCGCGCGCCACCGTGATGCGCGAAACCTGTCACGAAGTGCTGAAAGAGCTGAACAAGAAGGACGACAACCTGCTGCAGGTAGCGATGGAGCTGGAACACATCGCGCTGAACGACCCGTACTTCATCGAGAAGAAACTGTACCCGAACGTCGACTTCTACTCAGGCATCATCCTGAAGGCGATGGGCATTCCTTCTTCCATGTTCACCGTGATCTTCGCCATCGCACGCACCATCGGCTGGATCGCCCACTGGAACGAAATGCACGACGAAGGCATCAAAATTGCCCGTCCGCGTCAGCTGTACACCGGCTATGCCGAGCGTGATTTCAAATCCCAGCTGAAAAACAAGTAAGCCGCTTTCCTGGCTGAAACCGCACAGCGCCGCCCCTTCGGGCGGCGTTTTTTTTGGTTATTTCTGGCAACCCGGGCACCAATAAAACGGCCGCGATGACAGCTCGGTGCGCACAATCATCGCGCCGCAGCGTTCGCAAGGCTCACCGCTGCGATGAAATACCTTGAAGCGAAACAGCGCGCCGTGATGCCGGTTGTCATCCGCCTGCCCGCGCGTCTGGTAGGAAAGGCGCGGCACTGCCAGCAACGCCTCCGCCAGACGGCGCAGCGCCTCTGGCGTCAAATCCTGCGGTTTATGCTGCGGCGCCAGTTCGGCCTGCCACAGGATTTCGGCACGCAGATAATTGCCCAATCCGGCAAGAAATGCCTGGTCGAGCAGCATGCCGCTCAGCTGCCTGCGGCGAAAACGCGGCGTCAGCAACCGCTCCGCCACGGCGTCTACCGTCAGCGACATGTCCAACACGTCAGGGCCGATGCGTTGCAAAAACGGGTGCTGTTCTATTTCCTCGCGCGGCCCGACGGTAATGTCGGAAGCGCTGTAGAGCAATATCGCGCTGCGGGCGGTTTCCAGTCGCACCCGCAGATCGCGTTTGGTCTCCGGCGTCTCTCCTGCCGCCGCCACTTTCCACACGCCATACAGCTGGTTATGGCTGTACATCGTCAGCCCATTGGAGAAATGGGTCAGCAGCGCCTTGCCGCGCGGCTCGATGGCGACGATACGCTCGCCGATCAGACGCTGGCGATAGTGTTTCAACTGAGGAAAAGCGAAATCGACGGCGGTCAACGGCTGATCGATCACCGCCGCCGCCAGTTTGTCCGCCGCCCGGCGAATCTCCGGTCCTTCCGGCATAGACCACTCCTTGCGTAGACCCGGCGCAGCCCGGTGCGCCGGGAGTGTTCTTGATTAATGCGTCGCGCCGCCCACCACTTTCAGATCGTGTTCCACCTGCAAAGCAATGGAAACGGCCAGCTCCAGCGCAAACAGCACCGTCGAAGCCGCCATGCTCGGCGCACCGGGGTGGGCCGCCGCCTGTTCCGGCAGGTACGGAATATGGATAAAGCCGCCCTTCACCTCACGCTGGCCGCTCAAACGGTGCAGCAGCCCATACATGACATGGTTGCACACGTAGGTGCCGGCAGTCTGCGAAACGGCAGCCGGAATGCCAGCTTCGCGCATCGAACTGACCATCGCTTTGATCGGCAAGGTGCTGAAATAGGCCGCCGGACCGCCGGCGACGATCGGCTCGTCCACCGGCTGCTGCCCCTGATTGTCGGGAATGCGCGCATCGTCGACGTTGATCGCCACCCGTTCAATCGTGATATCGGTGCGGCCGCCGGCCTGGCCGATAGCCAGCACCATCACCGGCTGCACCTCATCGATCGCCGCATTGAGCGCCTCCAGCGCCGCGCCGAACACGCACGGCAGCTGGCGCGCCACGATGCGCGTGCCGACCAGCTCCATATCATTGAGCTGCTTCACCACTTCCCAGGAGGGGTTAAGGCGTTCGCCGCCAAACGGCTCAAAGCCGGTAATCAATACTTTTTGCATCCTTACTCCTACAGGAACATCAGGAAATACAGCAGGAACACGTTAACCAACAGCAGCAGCACGCCGGTCGGCACCTGCGCCTTGATCACCGCATTCTTGTCCGGCAACTCCAGCAGCGCCGCCGGCACAATGTTGAAGTTCGCCGCCATCGGCGTCATCAGGGTGCCGCAATAGCCGGAGAACATGCCGATCGCCGCCATCACCGCCGGGTTGCCGCCGTGTTGCAGCACCAGGATCGGAATGCCGATGCCTGCGGTGACGATCGGGAAAGCGGCGAAGGCGTTGCCCATCACCATGGTCAGCACCGCCATACCGATAGCGTAGACCGCCACGGCGATAAAGCGGTTATCGACCGCCAGATACTCCTGGGTCAAATGCGAGATCGCAGTACCAACGCCAGCGACGGTAAACAGCAGCCCCAGCGTGGCGAGGATCTGCGGCAGAATGAACGCCCAGCCGATCGAATCCAGCAGGCGCCGCGCTTCCTGCACCGGCTGCAACGCCTTCTCATGGGTCATTTTCACCGCGATCGCCAGACCGATCAGGCAGCCGACGGTCATCGAGAACAGCGTGATCAGCGTCGCGTGGTTACCGCTGCCGAACACCGCGCTTTGCAACGCCGGAATGTTGTTGAACAGCAGCACGCCGATCACCGTCACCACCGGGATCGCCAACGCGGGGATAAACAGCTTGTTGCCCAAACGCTTGGCGCTGGTCTCGCGCTCCTGCGGCGTTCGCTGATGATAGCTGCCGAGGCGCACACCGCCGAAGCCGGCGATCAGGGCCATCACCACCACCACCCCGCCAACGATGATGTGCAGCATGCGTTTCTCGTTGCTGCCTTCGCCGAGCACGTCGCCCAGCAGGCGGTAAGTCCAGTCGCCGACCAGGAATACCAGGCCGTACAACCCCCAAAACAGCCCGGTGGTGATGCGGCGCGGGTTGGCGCGATCGCGGAAGGACATCACCGCCACAATCAGCAGCACCGCGCCGGCCAGCCAGTAGAGATATTGTTGCTGGAAATTCATCGTGCCTCCCCCTTCGCCTGCAGCGCCGACTGATTCAGCTGCGCCAGCTCGGCGCCCAGCTGTTTATCCATTCGATACAGCCGGAATGCGTGGATCAGGAAAGCGAAAATGGCGGTCGGAATGCCCCACAGCGCGATATGCAGCGGCTCGGTCTGGATGCCGCCGGACTCCAGCATAAAGTTGTGCATGAAGATGATCGCGCCGAAGGCCACGAAGATATCCTCACCGAAAAACAGCCCGACGTTGTCGGTCGCGGCCGACATGGCGCGCAGGCGGTGGCGCGTACGCTCCGGCAGTTCGCCATAGCGGTTTTCCGTTGCCCCTTCCGCCATCGGCGCCAGCAGCGGCCGCACCATTTGCGGGTGCCCGCCCAGGCTGGTCAGCCCCATCGCCGCGGTGATCTCGCGCACGAACAGGTACACGATCAGCAAACGGCCGGCGGTGGCGCTTTTGATCTTGGCGATCCACGCCTGCGCCCGCTCTTTCAGCCCGTGGCGCTCCAGCAGGCCGATCACCGCCAGCGGCAGCAGCAGGATCAGCGGCAGGTTGCGGGTGTTGAGAAAGCCCTCGCCGAGCTTTTCCAGAATGACGTCCAGCGGCATCAGCGCCGCCAAACCGGTGATGATACCGGCGGCGATCACCACCAGCACCGGGTTGAAACGCAATACAAACCCGACCACGATGGCGGCGATGCCGATCAGTGGCCAGAGATTCACAGCCTGTTCCATAGTCTTCCCTCGATATTTTCTAATAGTTTTTTGCTTGTGATGTTGTGTCTTGCTTTACGGCTTTATTGCTCCGCGCTGACGCGAATACCCTGTTGAACAAAACTGTCCCGCAGCTTGCGCGCATACGCCAGCGCATGCTCGCCGTCCCCGTGCAGGCAGACAGTTTCCGCCTGAACGGCGGCCCAGACGCCATCCACGCTGCGCACCCGGTGATGGCGCACCATCTCCAGCGTTTGCGCCAGCGCCTGTTCGTCATCCTCGATCAATGCCCCCGGCAAACCGCGCGGCACCAGCGTGCCGTCGGCCTGATAACCGCGATCGGCGAACACCTCCTGCCGGGTGGTCAGACCGAGCCGTTGCCCGGCGCGGATCAGCTCGCTGCCGGCCAGCCCCACCAGCCGCAGCGCCGGATCGACCGCCTGCACCGCCCGGGCGATCGCTTCCGCCAGCGCCGGTTCAACCGCCGCCTGGTTATACAGCATGCCATGCGGCTTAACATGTACCATCACTCCCCCCTCAGCGCGGGCGATCGCCGCCAGCGCCCCGAGCTGATACACCACCTGCGCGTACACCGTTTCCGCCGGCAGCTGCATGCGGGTGCGGCCGAAGTTCTCCCGATCGGGAAAACTCGGATGGGCGCCGATCGCCACGCCGTACTGCAATGCCCAGCGCACCGATTGACGCATGGTCTGCGCATCGCCGGCGTGGAAGCCGCAGGCGATGTTGGCCGAGCTCACCAATTGCAACAGCGCCTGATCGTTGGCGCAGCCTTCGCCGAGATCGGCGTTCAAATCAACGATCATGTAACCCCCAGGCAATCTGTCGAAGGAAGAGATCCTGCTCGGCTTTGGCGCGCTGCGCCTCCGTCAGTGAGCAGAGAACGAAGTGGATCGGTTCGCCGAGACGGATCTGCGCCAAGTGGTAGAGATCGGCTTCGATCACGCAGGCGATACGCGGGTAACCGCCGGTGGTTTGCGCATCGGCCATCAGCACGATCGGCTGGCCGTTATGCGGCACCTGCACCACGCCGGGCATCAGGCCATGCGACAGCATCTCGCGGTCGGTGGTGCGCTCCAGCGGCGTACCGCCGTGCAGGCGGTAGCCCATGCGGTTGCTCTGCGGGCTGAGCTGCCAGGCGGTGCGCCAAAACGTATCCTGCGCCTCTTCGCTGAATTCGGCGTACTCCGGCCCCGGCAGCGCGCGGATGCGGTTGGTGAACAGCAGCTGTTTCACGCCGCATCGATGTTGCGGTTGAGCGGCTGATTTGCCCAGCGGCAGCCGATCGCCGTCCTTCAGGTTACGGCCTTCGTGGCCGCCAAAGGCGGCTTTCATGTCGGTGCTGCACGAGCCCAGCATTTCCGGCACGGCGATACCGCCCGAGATCGCCAGGTAGCTGCGCATGCCGCGTTTCGGCGTGCCCAGCGCCAGCCGCTGCCCCTTTTTCACCGGGTAGCGCCAGCCGGTCCACAGCGGCTTGCCGTCCAGCTGCGCGTCGCAGCCGGCGCCGGTCAGGGCAATCCAGCCAGAGCGGGTAAACTCGGCGCTGAACTGGCCGAGCGTGATCTCCAGCCCGGCGGCCTCCGGCGCGTTGCCCACCAGCAGGTTGGCGATCTTCAGCGCCGGTTGATCCAACGCCCCGCCGGTGCTGATGCCCAGGCGGCGGAATCCCTCGCGGCCCAAATCCTGCACCGTGGTATAGATGCCGGCACGCAGAATAATCAGCATACGCCCTCCTTCTGCGGCACGAAGCGCACGCTATCGCCCGGGCGCAGCAGCGTCGGCGGCATTTCATGCGGATTGAACAGCGCCAGCGGCGTGCGGCCAATCAGTTGCCAGCCGCCGGGCGTCACCAGCGGATAGATGCCGGTCTGGCCGCCGCCGATGCCGACGGAGCCGGCCGCCACCGCCAGACGCGGTTCGGCGCGGCGCGGCGTCGCCAGTTGCTCCGGCATGCCGCCCAAATAGGAGAAGCCCGGCTGAAAGCCGAGGAAATAGACCACATAGGCCGCCGCCGCGTGGCATTCCACCACCTGCCGCGGGGTCATGCCGGTATGGCGCGCCACGTCATCCAGATCGGGGCCTTGCTCCCCGCCGTAGACCACCGGAATATCCACCTGGCGCGACTCCGGCGTCAGGCGCTCTTTGCTTTCCCAACCCTGCTGCAGCAACGCAAGCATCGCTTCGGCGTCGGCCTGCGGCGTATGCAGCAACAGCGTCAGGTTGTTCATCCCCGGCACCACTTCCCGCACGTCGGGGTGGTGATTCAGCTTTTCCGCCAGCGCCCAGATGCGCTGCTGGCTCGGTAAGGTCACCGGCGGCGACAGTTCAAGCACTACCGCTCTTTCACCCAACAGGTAATAACGTGCTTGTTGCACCCTTATTCTCCTTATTATTATCGCGATGAAAAACACACCAGTTATGCGTGACGCGGCCCCGGCTGTCAATAGAACGCAACCATAAGGAAAATAAGGAAATAGCGCGATAAAAGGATTCAGCCGGCGCACAGGCCGGGCTGGATCCGGGGAAGAAAAAAATCAGGCGGGATTCGGGATATCGATAAAGGTCACATCAAAGCCGTGGTGCTGGGCCAGCCAGTCCCCCAACGCTTTCACGCCACCGCGCTCGGTCGCATGGTGACCGGCGGCGAAGAAATGCACGCCCATTTCGCGCGCGCTATGAATGGTCTGCTCAGACACTTCACCGCTGATGAACGCATCGACGCCGAAGCGCGCTGCGCTGTCGATAAAGCCCTGGCCACCGCCGGTGCACCAGGCCACCCGGCGAATGTGCTCAGGCGCGTTATCGCCGCAGTGCAGCACCGCGCGCCCCAGCCGGCTTTCGATACGCTGCTGCAGCGCCTCGCCGGTCAGCGGCTGTTCAAATTCGCCGTGTGGCACCAGCGGCTCGACGTCGCCAATCACCCGAATGCCCAGCGCCTGCGCCAGCTGCGCGTTGTTACCCAGCACCGGATGCGCGTCCAGCGGCAGGTGGTAGCCGTACAGGTTAATATCGTGAGTCAACAGCGTTTTCAGACGATTGCGCTTCATGCCGCGCACCGCCGGCGCCTCATTTTTCCAGAAATAGCCGTGGTGCACGATAATCGCGTCGGCCTGATGCGCCACCGCGGCATCCAGCAGCGCCTGACAGGCGGTGACGCCGGTCACGATGCGCTGCACGTGCGGGCGGCCTTCTACCTGCAATCCGTTAGGGGCGTAGTCCTGAAACGCCGCGGCGTTCAGTTCCGTATTGATCAGTTGTTCCAGATCGAGGTTACGCATTCTCTTCTCTCTTCATAGTCAAAATGTCTGCCGGTCGCCCTGCGCCATCAGGATGAATTTCACGCCCAGATCGTTGCCCTGCGCCAGCTGCTGCGCAATGGCGGCGCGCGTGTCTTCGCCCTGCTTCAGGCTGGGCTTGATGTGGCTGATCACCACCGGCAGACCGTTCAGCGAACCTTCACCGCCGCTGTACTGCGTCAGGTTCTTCAACTCCTTCAGCAGCCAGGCCGGCGTCAAATGGCCGTACAGATGTTTATCCTCCATCCCATTGGGGTACGAGGTTTCGATAATCATGCCTTTGAGCTTTTTCTGCTCGACAAGCGGCCCCAGCGTGCGCCAGACGGTATCGAGATCGCGTGATTGCTCCACCTTATCCGGCCCGGTATCGCCGAAGTAGGCGAAGAACTCGCTGCCGTTGGAAATCAGCAGCATCGACGACGGGTAGCGATCGTGGCTAAGCGGGTACATCACGCCGGTCAACCCGGTCAGGCCGAGGGTAAAGCGCTGCTGCGGCCGCACCGTTTGCAGCCGGTAAGTGCCCAGCCGCGAACCGTTGCCGGCGTCGGTAAAGTTCGGCCAGGCCTTCCAGTTGAAGTAGTGATTACGCAGGGTCAGCACGGTGTCCGCCTGGGCGTAAACGGTTTTTTTATTGTCCTCGGGCGAGCCGACGATCAGCCCCGCCACGTGGTCCAGATGGCCGTGGCTGATAAAGTAACTGCCGATCAACTGCCGGAACACATAGCCCTGCGGCGTGTAAGGCGCGGCCAGCTCTGACGTCACCTGCGGGAAGCTGCCCTTCTCCAACCCTTTGGCGATGCCCGGTAGCAGCGAGCCGGCGTCCAGCGCCACATACTGCGGCTGATTATCGCTGCGGATCAGATAAGAGGTCAGGTTGCCGTCGCTAACGCCGCCGTCGACGCCCAGCGCCACCACGTCAAAGCCGGCTATCGCCAGCGCCGAATAGCCGCTCAGGCACAGGGCCAGCACCTTTTTCATCATTGCGTCGCTCCTTGCAGTTGCCTCAAGACTCTCCCCGTTTCGCCGCCTCGAACGCCGCCAACGTCTCCATGCGGGCTTGTTTGTGATCGACGATCGGCAGCGGGTAGTTCAGCGTGCATCGCTGCTTTTCCGCCCAGCGATGGGGATGATGGATGTCATTGTCGGGCACATCCGCCAGTTCCGGCAACCATTTACGGATAAAAGTGCCTTGTGGATCAAAACGTTCACCCTGGGTGGTCGGGTTGAAGATGCGGAAATACGGCGCGGCGTCGGTGCCGGTGGAGGCCGCCCACTGCCAGCCGCCGTTGTTGGCCGCCAGATCCCCGTCCAGCAGTTGCGACATGAAATAGCGCTCCCCGGCGCGCCAGTCGATCAGCAGATCTTTCACCAGAAAACTGGCGCTGATCATGCGCAGCCGGTTGTGCATCCAGCCGGTGGCATTCAGTTGGCGCATGGCGGCATCGACGATCGGATAACCGGTTTCGCCCCGCTGCCAGGCCTGCAGCTTCGCCGCGTCATCGCACCAGCGCACCTTGTCCGTCCAGGCGATAAACGGCCGATGGCGACACAGCTCGGGATAGGCCACCAGCAGATGGCGGTAGAACTCGCGCCAAATCAGCTCGTTCAGCCAGGCGAAAGCGCCGCTCTCGCGATCTTCCAGCAGCTGCGGGCATTCGGCGCGCAGGCGGTTGAAGCACTGGCGCGGCGACAGCGCACCGATCGCCAGATAGGGCGACAGGCTGCTGGTGCCGGCGATGGCGGGCAGATCGCGCTGCCGAAGGTAATCCTGCACCTGCTCACGACAAAAGGCGCGCAGCCGCTGCAGCGCGGCCTCCTCGCCGGCGGGATAGTCATCCCCAATTTCCGCCGCGGGATAATCGAACGCCGCCGGCGCCTCAGGCGCAGGCAACGCGCCATCGGCACGGATCTTCGGCGCCGGCAGGCAGCTCACGTCGGACTCGGTCAGGCGCTGAATAAAGGCGTTGCGAAACGGCGTATAAACCTTGTACATCTCGCCGCCGCCGGTGAGCACGCTGCCCGGCGGCAACAGCAGGCTGTCATCAAAACCGTGGCACGTTACCCGGTCGCTCAATCGCTGTTCCAACTGCTCATCGCGGCGCCGTTCATTCAGTTCATACTGGCGGTTGTAAAACAGCGCATCTACCTGCTCTCGCTCGCAATAGTCCGCCAGCCAGTCGATCGACGCGGCAAAGTCCGCACAGGCATGGCAATGCAGCGCAATGCCCTTTTGCGCCAGCGCCTGTTGCACCGCCTGCAGGCTGGCGTGGATCAGCGCCGCCTGCCGCGGCGCCATCTCATGTTGCCGCCACTGCTCCGGTGTGGCGATAAACACCGCCAGCACCCGGGCTTTCGGATCGCTGCAGGCGGCGTGCAGGGCTTTGTTGTCGGTGATACGCAGATCGTTACGCAACCAGACCAGATGCGTGGTCATAAAACTCCTTGTCAATCAATGGCCGTAACGCAAACGCAGCGCCTCCGGGTAAGGTTCGAAATAGCGTTGTTCCGCCAGATAGCGATCGGGGTATTCCGCCATGTAATGCTTGAGCAGCGCGATCGGCGCCAGCAGCGGCTGCATGCCCTGCCGGTAGCGATCGATCAGGTGCGCCAGCTCCTGGCGCTGCGCCGCGCTAAGCTGACGACGGAAGTAGCCCTGCACGTGCATTAACACGTTGGTGTGGTTGCGCCGCGTCGCTTTGTGCGCCAACAGCGCCATCAGGCGGCTGCGGTATTCCACGGCGAAGGCCTCCAGCGAGTCCCAGCGGTGAATATCGGCGACGAAGCGCCCCAGCTCGCGGTACGCCGGCTGCGAATGCGCCAGCAGCGACAGCTTGTAGCGGCTGTGAAACGCGATCAGCCCGCCGCGGGTCAGCCCCTGACGCCACAGCATGTTCAACTCATACAGCGCGTACACTCGCTCGATAAAGTTTTCCCGCAGCGCCGCATCCTGCAATCGTCCATCTTCTTCCACCGGCAGCCACGGCATCTGACGCAGCAGCTCGGCGGTAAACAGCCCAACGCCGTTTTTACGCGAGTCCTTGCCGTTCTCGCTGTAGACCCGCACCCGTTCCAGGCCGCAGCTCGGCGACTTGGCGCAGACGATATAGCCGCACAGGTGCTGCAACGCGGCCACGCGCTGCGCGGAGAAACTGCGCATCTCCTCGGTCAGATCCACGCCGGCGTCGTTGCTGTAGCGCATCGCCGGCCACGGCTGCGCCTGTTTCACCAGGCGCAGCGCCGGGCGCGGCGTGGGCAGGCCGATCGCCATTTCCGGGCAAACGGGCTCAAAGCGCACATAGGGCGCCAACTGTTCCACCGCAAAAGCCAGCCGCTTGTGGCCACCGTCGAAACGCACCGCGTCGCCCAGTAAACAGGCGCTGATGCCGATAGGGATCTTGTCGCTCATACCGCTCTCCCATGTTGTTGACCGATGGGGAAAGTGTAGAAGAATGGCTTGCCAAATACGACCTTGCGCTTGATAGGGGTGGCCAGAGGCATAAAAAAACCCCCGCCACAGGGCGAGGGTTTTTTCGTGAATCGGCAGCGACTCAGTAGAAATCGCAGGACGCCAGTTCCGCCTGCTGCAGCCAGACCGGCTTATCGCTGGTTTTTGACCAGACGCGGTGCAGGTAGCTGTAAAAACGCCCGCGATCGCTGCGGAACAGCATCACCGGCAGGGCCAAAATGCCCGCGATAACCACTGCGCTGCGGCGCAGGAGAATCCGATGCAGTGAATAAGCGTGATAGGTCGTAGACATGCGAACCTCCTTAAAAACGCCTGCCGTTGATTTGTCAGGGAAAACGGCGTGGGCGTATCAAATGAACAATCGGTAATTTGGTAACTGAGCAAAATTTTAGCGCACTTGATGAAAGTTTACTACTCATCCGACCACTAAATCGCACAAAAAATCGCTAATCACCGCAGCGATTCGTAATTTTGTTACAGTCAGGTTAATTTTTAACTTATCATGGGTTACATTGTGGTTATTATCCGGTTCCTGCTTCCACGCCTCTGCCCTTGCTTATTCACTCATCAGGCGCAATCTCGCCGCCAACCTGCTGCTTGAAATGCTCAATTTCCGCTGAAATTTCAGCCATTTTTATACTTTTTTTACACCCGCCCGCGCGATTTTTTCATCTTCTTTCTACCCCGCTCCCTACACTGCCTCTATCAAAAACAACACCTCTGGAGGTGTCCCGTGAGTTTCAGCGTTATTGGTGGTGCGCTGTTGGTCCTGCTGCTGTTGGCCTATCTGGTCTACGCCCTGTTTAACGCGGAGGATTTCTGATGGCGGCTTCAGCCTTTTTACTGATCGCCAGTTTCCTGCTGGTGCTTCTGCTGCTGGCCCGGCCGCTGGGCGGCTTTATGGCGCGCCTGATCGAAGGTGAGCCGCTGCCTGCGCTGCGCGGGGTGGAAGCCGGCGTCTGGCGCGCCTGCGGCATCCGCGCCACCGAGATGAACTGGTGGCAGTACGCGCTGGCGATCCTGGCGTTCAACCTGCTCGGCCTGGCGTTGCTGTTCGCCCTGCTGATGACGCAGGGCTCGCTGCCGCTCAACCCGCAAGGCTTCCCGGGCCTCTCCTGGGATCTGGCGCTCAACACCGCCGTCAGCTTCGTCACCAACACCAACTGGCAGGCCTACAGCGGTGAAAGCGCTCTCAGCTATTTCAGCCAGATGGCCGGGCTGGCGGTGCAGAACTTCGTCTCCGCCTCCACCGGCATCGCCGTGGCCTTTGCGCTGATCCGCGCCTTTACCCGCCGCGCCGGCAAGACCGTCGGCAACGCCTGGGCCGATCTGTTCCGCATCACGCTGTATGTGCTGCTGCCGATCGCGCTGCTGATCGCTCTGTTCTTCGTCAGCCAGGGCACGCTGCAAAACTTCCTGCCTTACCTGCACGTCACCACGCTCGAAGGTGCGCAGCAGACGCTGCCGATGGGACCAGTGGCCTCGCAGGAAGCGATCAAGATGCTCGGCACCAACGGCGGCGGCTTCTTCGGCGCCAACTCGGCGCACCCGTTCGAGAACCCAACCGTGCTGACCAACTTCGTGCAGATGCTGGCCATCTTCCTGATCCCCTGCGCGCTGTGCTTCTCCTTCGGCCAGTTGGCCGGTGAAAACCGTCAGGGCCACGCGCTGATCTGGGCGATGGCGCTGATCTTCGTGGTGGCGGTGGGGGTGGTGATGGTCGCCGAGCTGGCGGGCAACCCGCACCTGAGCACGCTGGGCGCCGACAGCAACATCAATATGGAAGGCAAAGAGTCGCGCTTTGGCATTCTCGCCACCAGCCTGTTCTCGGTGGTGACCACCGCCGCGTCCTGCGGGGCGGTCAACGCCATGCACGACTCCTTCACCGCGCTGGGCGGCATGGTACCGATGTGGCTGATGCAGATCGGTGAGGTGGTGTTCGGCGGCGTAGGCTCCGGCCTGTACGGCATGCTGCTGTTCGTACTGCTGACGGTATTTATCGCCGGTCTGATGATCGGCCGCACCCCGGAATACCTGGGCAAAAAGATCGACGTTTACGACATGAAGATGACCGCGCTAGCGATCCTGGTCACGCCGACGCTGGTGTTGCTGGGCAGCGCGCTGGCCATCGGCACCGACGCGGGCCGCGCCGGCATCCTCAACCCGGGCGCTCACGGCTTCAGCGAAGTGCTGTACGCCCTGTCCTCCGCCGCCAACAACAACGGCAGCGCCTTCGCCGGGTTGAGCGTCAATACGCCGTTCTACAACCTGCTGCTGGCCTTCGCCATGTTCGTCGGCCGCTTCGGGGTGATCCTGCCGGTGCTGGCGATCGCCGGTTCGCTGAGCGCTAAACAACGCCAGCCGGCGGGCAACGGCACCCTGCCGACCTATGGGCCGCTGTTTATCGGTCTGCTGATCGGCACCGTATTGCTGGTGGGTGCACTGACCTTCGTGCCGGCGCTGGCGCTAGGCCCGGTGGCCGAGCATTTGCAGCTTTGGTTGGCAAACTAACCGACGTCACAGAGAGAGAATAAGAGATGACTCGCAAACAACGCGCGCTGTTTGAACCGGCCCTGGTGCGCACCGCGCTGATCGATGCGGTGAAAAAACTGGATCCTCGCGTTCAATGGCGCAACCCGGTGATGTTCGTTGTGTATATCGGCAGCCTGCTGACCACCGCCATCTGGCTGGCGATCCTCGCCGGCCAAACCGACGGTGCCGCCGCCTTTACCGGCAGCGTCGCCCTGTGGTTGTGGTTCACCGTGCTGTTCGCCAACTTCGCCGAGGCGCTGGCCGAAGGCCGCAGCAAGGCCCAGGCGGAAAGCCTGAAAGGCACCAAGAAAACCAGCTGGGCGAAAAAGCTGGCCGGCCCGCGCCGCGACGGCGCCACGGAGAAAGTGGCCGCCGAAAGCCTGCGCAAAGGCGATATCGTACTGGTGGAAGCCGGCGATACCGTCCCGTGCGACGGCGAAGTGCTGGAAGGCGGCGCCTCGGTAGATGAAAGCGCCATCACCGGCGAATCCGCCCCGGTGATCCGCGAATCCGGCGGGGACTTCTCCTCGGTCACCGGCGGCACCCGCGTGCTGTCCGACTGGCTGGTGGTACAGTGCAGCGTCAACCCGGGGGAAACCTTCCTCGATCGCATGATCGCCATGGTGGAAGGCGCCAAGCGCCGCAAAACGCCGAACGAGATCGCGCTGACCATCCTGCTGGTGGCGCTGACCATCGTGTTCGTCCTGGCCACCGCCACCCTGTTCCCGTTCTCGCAATACAGCGTGGAAGCGGCCGGCAGCGGCAGCGTGGTCACCATCACCGTGCTGGTCGCCTTGCTGGTTTGCCTGATCCCCACCACCATCGGTGGCCTGCTGTCCGCCATCGGCGTGGCCGGGATGAGCCGCATGCTCGGCGCCAACGTGATCGCCACCAGCGGCCGCGCGGTGGAAGCCGCCGGCGACGTGGACGTGCTTCTGCTGGATAAAACCGGCACCATCACGCTGGGCAACCGCCAGGCTTCAGAGTTCCTGCCGGCGCCGGGCGTGAAAGAGCAAGAGCTGGCGGACGCCGCGCAGCTGGCCTCGCTGGCGGACGAAACGCCGGAAGGCCGCAGCATCGTGGTGTTGGCCAAACAGCGCTTCAACCTGCGCGAACGCGATCTGCAGGCGCTGAACGCCACCTTCGTGCCCTTCTCGGCCCAAACCCGCATGAGCGGCGTCAACGTGCAGGAGCGCATGATCCGCAAAGGCGCAGTGGATGCCATTCGCCGTCACGTCGAATCCAATCAGGGGCACTTCCCGCGGGCGGTGGACGATCTGGTGGAAAGCGTGGCGCGCACCGGCGGCACGCCGTTGGTGGTGGCGGAAGGCGCCCGGGTGCTGGGCGTGGTGGCGCTGAAGGATATCGTCAAGGGCGGCATCAAGGAACGCTTCAATGAGCTGCGCAAGATGGGCATCAAAACGGTGATGATCACCGGCGATAACCCGCTGACCGCGGCGGCGATCGCCGCCGAAGCCGGGGTGGACGACTTCCTGTCGGAAGCCACGCCGGAAGCCAAGCTGGCGCTGATCCGCCAGTATCAGGCGGAAGGCCGCCTGGTGGCGATGACCGGCGACGGCACCAACGATGCCCCGGCGCTGGCGCAGGCCGATGTGGCGGTGGCGATGAACTCCGGCACCCAGGCCGCCAAAGAGGCGGGCAACATGGTCGATTTGGATTCCAACCCGACCAAGCTGATCGAAGTGGTACACATCGGCAAACAGATGCTGATGACGCGCGGCTCGCTGACCACCTTCAGCATCGCCAACGACGTGGCCAAATACTTCGCCATTATTCCGGCGGCGTTCGCGGCCACCTATCCGCAGCTGAACGCGCTGAACGTGATGCACCTGCACTCCCCGGCCTCCGCCATCATGTCGGCGGTGATCTTCAACGCCCTGGTGATCGTGTTCCTGATCCCGCTGGCGTTGAAAGGGGTGAGTTACAAACCGATGAGCGCCGCGGCCCTGCTGCGCCGCAACCTGTGGCTGTACGGGGTCGGCGGTCTGCTGGTGCCGTTCGTCGGCATCAAACTGATCGACCTGATCCTGGTCGCGCTGCACGTCGCCGGTTAACCATTGAGGGAAATGAACATGACGTATTTACGACCTGCGCTGGTGATGCTGATCCTGCTGACGCTGATCACCGGCATCGCCTATCCGCTGCTGACCACCGGGCTGGCGCAGCTGCTGTTTTCGGGCGCGGCCAACGGTTCGATGCTGTACCAGGGCGACAAGGCGGTCGGCTCCGCACTGATCGGCCAGAACTTCACGCGCGCCGACTATTTCTGGGGCCGCCCATCGGCCACCGGTGATTCGGCCTATAATCCACTGGCCTCTGCCGGCAGCAACCTGGCGGCCACCAACCCGGCGTTGGATAAGGCTATCGCCGAGCGCGCAGCGCTGCTGCGCCAGGCCAACCCTGCGATGAGCGGCCCGATCCCGGTCGATCTGCTGACCGCCTCCGGCAGTGGGTTGGATCCGCAGATCTCGATCGCCGCGGCGCGGTATCAGCTGGCGCGGGTCGCGGCGGCGCGTCATTTGCCGCCGAAACAGGTCGCCAAACTGATCGAAGACAACACCGATCGGGCCACGCCCAACTTCATGGGCGAATCGGTGGTGAACGTGTTGAAGCTGAACCTGGCGCTGGATGCGTTGAAGTAACGCGCCGTATTCAGCATAGTGATAGGGTTCGGCATGCCGAACCCCTTTTTGCTTGGTAACACAAGGAATTGTCATGGTCGAAGAAGAACAGCAGCGTCCCGATCCCGACAGCCTGCTGGCGCTGGCCAATGAAAAACCGCGCGGCCGGTTGAAGGTATTCTTCGGCGCCTGCGCCGGCGTCGGCAAGACCTACGCCATGCTGCAGGAGGCCCAGCGCTTGCGCGCTCAGGGGCTGGACGTGTTGGTCGGCGTGGTGGAAACCCACGGCCGCAGCGAGACCGCCGCCCTGCTCGACGGCCTGGCGCTGCTGCCGCAAAAGCGCATCCAGCATCGTGGGCGACTGGTGCAGGAATTCGACCTCGACGCCGCGTTGGCGCGCCACCCAGCGCTGATCTTGATGGACGAACTGGCGCACAGCAACGCCCACGGTTCGCGCCACCCCAAACGCTGGCAGGATGTGGAAGAGCTGCTGGACGCCGGCATCGACGTGCTGACGACCGTCAACGTGCAACATTTGGAAAGTCTGAACGACGTGGTGGGCGGCGTGACCGGCGTGCGGGTGCGCGAAACGGTGCCCGACCACGTGTTTGACGAGGCCAGCGAAGTGGTGCTGGTCGATCTGCCGCCGGACGATCTGCGCCGACGGCTGCACGAAGGCAAAGTGTATATTCCCGGCCAAGCCGAGCGCGCCATCGAGCACTTCTTCCGCAAAGGTAACCTGATCGCCCTGCGCGAGCTGGCGCTGCGCCGCACCGCCGATCGGGTCGATGACCAGATGCGCGAATTTCGTGACACTCAGGGGCGCGAGAAAGTGTGGCACACCCGCGACAGCATTCTGCTGTGCGTCGGCCACAATAGCGGCAACGAAAAGCTGGTGCGCATCGCCGCCCGGCTGGCGGCGCGGCTTGGCTGCCACTGGCATGCGGTCTACGTGGAAACCCCCAAGCTGCACCGGCTGCCGGAAAACCAGCGCCGCGCCATTCTGCGCGCGCTGCGGCTGGCGCAGGAACTGGGTGCCGAAACCGCTACCCTAGCCGATCCGTCCGAAGAGCGTGCGGTGCTGCGCTACGCCCGCGAACATAACCTCGGCAAAATCATCATCGGCCGCCGCAGCGAGCAGCGCTGGAAGCTGCGCGGCAGCTTCGCCGATCGCCTCGGCCGGCTGGGCCCGGATCTCGATCTGGTGATCGTCGCGCTGGAGAGCGACGCCGCACAGCCGCCGCCGGGCAAGGAGCACGACGGCCGCAGCTTCAATGAGAAATGGCGCATGCAGCTGCGCGGCTGCGCGGTGGCGGTGGCGCTGTGCGCGCTGATCACCCTGCTCTCGCAGTGGCTGCTGCCGGGCTTCGATCAGGCCAACCTGGTGATGGTCTACCTGCTCGGCGTGGCGATCGTCGCACTGTTCTTCGGCCGCTGGCCATCGGTGCTGGCGGCGGTGATCAACGTCGCCAGTTTCGATCTGTTCTTCGTTCAGCCCGAATGGTCGTTCGCCGTCAGCGATATGCAGTATCTGCTGACCTTCGGCGTGATGCTCGCCGTCGGCATCATCATCGGCAACCTGACCGCCGGGGTGCGTTATCAGGCCCGGGTGGCGCGCTACCGCGAGCAGCGGGCGCGCCATCTGTACGAAATGTCACGCGGGCTGAGCCGCGCGCTGACCGTGGCCGACATCGCCAACACCAGCCGTCATTTCCTCTCCAGCAGCTTCCAGGCGAAAACCGTGCTGCTGCTGCCGCAGGAAGGCGGCCGGCTGCAGCAAATGGTCGGCGAGGAAGGCGGGCTGCTGTCGGTAGACGAAGCCATCGCGCGCTGGAGTTTCGATAAAGGCTTGCCGGCCGGCGCCGGCACCGACACCCTGCCCGGCGTGCCTTACCAACTTCTACCGCTCAATACCCCCAAGCAGACCTTCGGCCTGTTGGCGATCGAGCCCAATAACCTGCGCCAGCTGATGGTGCCGGAACAGCAGCGGTTGCTGCAAACCTTCGCAGTGCTGATCGCCAGCGCGCTGGAACGACTGCACCTGGCGCGCAGCGCCGAAGAAGCCAAGCTGGACGCCGAACGCGAACAGCTGCGCAACTCGCTGCTGGCGGCGCTGTCGCACGATCTGCGCACGCCGCTGACGGTACTGTTCGGCCAGGCGGAAATCCTCACGCTGGACCTGGCGGCCGAAGGCTCCAATCACGCCACCCAGGCCAGCCAGATCCGCCAGCAGGTGCTGAGCACCACCCGGCTGGTGAACAACCTGCTGGATATGGCGCGCATCCAGTCCGGCGGTTTCAGCCTGCGCAAAGAGTGGCAGTCGCTGGAAGAGATCGTCGGCGCTTCGCTGCACATGCTGGAGCCGCTGCTCAGCCAGCATCCGATCGAGGTCGAGCTGCCGCCGGAACAGATCCTGGTCAACTGCGACGGTAGCCTGCTGGAACGGGTGTTCACCAACCTGTTGGAAAACGCCAATAAATACGCCGGCGCCGAGGCCACCATCGGCATTCGCGCCCGCACGCTGCCCGAGTGGCTGGAAGTCGAGGTCTGGGATAACGGCCCCGGCATCCCCGCCGATCAGCTGCAGCTAATTTTCGACAAGTTTTCACGCGGCAATAAAGAGTCGGCGATCCCCGGCGTCGGCTTGGGGTTAGCGATTTGTCGTGCCATTATTGAAGTGCATGACGGCCGCATCTGGGCGGAAAACGGCGCCAACGGCGGCGCCAGCTTCCGCTTCGTGCTGCCGCTGGAAAAACCGCCCGAGATCGACGGCGACGCCTTCGATCTGTAATCAACGCAGAGGAAACGTGAGCATAACGCCAACCAACATTCTGATTGTTGAAGATGAAAAAGAGATCCGCCGCTTCGTGCGCACCGCGCTGGAGAGCGAAGGCCTGCGGGTATTTGAAAGTGAAACGCTGCAGCGCGGGTTGATTGAAGCCGGCACGCGCAAACCGGATCTGATCATTCTTGATTTGGGCTTGCCGGACGGCGACGGGCTGAGCTACATCCGCGATCTGCGGCAGTGGAGCGCCATTCCGGTGATCGTGCTCTCGGCGCGCAACGCCGAAGAGGACAAGATCGCCGCGCTGGATGCCGGCGCCGACGACTACCTCAGCAAACCGTTCGGCATCGGCGAGCTGCTGGCGCGGGTGCGGGTCGCACTGCGCCGCCACTCAGCTAACCAACAGGAAAGCCCGCTGGTGAGCTTTTCGGCGATTACCGTCGATCTGGTGAATCGCCGGGTGCTGCGCAACGACGAAGATCTGCATCTGACGCCGATCGAGTTTCGCCTGCTGGCGGAGCTGCTGGCCAACGCCGGCAAGGTGATCACCCAACGCCAGCTGTTGAGCCACGTCTGGGGGCCGAACTACGTGGAGCACAGCCACTATCTGCGCATCTACATGGGCCATTTGCGGCAGAAGCTCGAAGCCGATCCGGCCCGGCCCAAACACCTGCTGACCGAAACCGGCGTCGGCTATCGCTTCATGCCTTAACTCCGGTGGGCGCGGTTTGCCGCGCCTTTACGCCGCCGGGCCCTTCTTCAATCCGACCATAAATTCCTTAAACGCCTCGCGCAGCGGAGCGAACACCGGGTGTTTGCGGTTTTCGATCATCACTTCGGAGAACAGCTTCAATCCTACGGCGAAGGCCGCGCTCTGCTCGGGGCCGAAGTTCAGATCGTCACGCGCCCGAATGCGCTCGACGATCTCGAGAATATCGTCGTGGTTGGTCACCTCAAAACTCAGCGGTGCTTTCTCGACGGGGTTGCCCTGGCGATCGCTCAGGGCTTCAACGGTAATGTTAAAACGGTGGCCGGGCATCAGTTCTTCTCCTGCTGCGTGGGTTGAATATGCATTTCGCTTTCGATCGCCGCCACGGCGGTCAGCAACGCGGCGTTGATGCGCTCCACCTGCTGCGGCGTGAGATCGGCGCGCATCACGTTGCCGCGCAGCAGGCTGCGCAGACGGTTCATGGCGTCGTAGATGCCTTCCGCCAGGTTGCCGTGCCGATGATGCTCGCGGCCGGCGCCCGCCAGGCGCGCCAGAATGACGTCAACCACCTGTTGATGCTTTTGCAGCTCGCCCTCGCCCGCCACGGTGATACGGTAGCTTTTGCGGCCGTTGCCGGTGGTGAGCGGCTCAAGGAAATCCTGCTCTTCCAGCAGCGTCAGCGTGGGGTAAATCACCCCCGGGCTCGGCACGTACAGGCCGGATGACGCTTCCTCGATCGCCTTGATCAATTCGTACCCGTGGCTGGGCTTGCGCGCCACCAGCGCCAGCAACACCAGGCGCAGATCGCCGTGTTCGAACAGACGATGACGCCCGCCCCGGCCACCGCGCCCACCTCGGCCGTGCTCTTCGCCTTCGCCGCCGAAGTGATGGCGTCCGCCGCGATGACGGCGGCCCTCTTCGCACTCATGATGGTGGTGGTGATGCCGGTGTAAACCTAATCGATGAAACATAGGGTGATACCTCGCTTTAACAGTGAACATCAATACGAGGTTGTTTAGATATATCTAAACAGCGTCGATAGCGCTAATCTAGATCGATATATCTAAATGCGCAAGCACGTACCGTAAAAAAGATATATCTAAATTACAGGCATAAAAAAAGCGCTGTAAAAACAGCGCTTTTTATCCATCAAGAAAAGCGATTACTTGGCGGAAGCCAGCACTTCGCTGACGATCTCGACCGCTTCGTGCTCAATCTTCTCGCGGTGTTCCGCCCCGAGGAAGCTCTCGCAGTAGATCTTGTAAGCCTCTTCAGTACCGGAAGGACGGGCCGCGAACCAGCCATTGTCAGTCATCACTTTCAAGCCGCCGATCGACGCGCCGTTGCCCGGCGCCGAGGTCAGACGTGCGGTGATCGGATCCCCGCCCAGCGTACTGGCCTTGACCATCTCCGGCGACAGTTTGGACAGCGCCGCTTTCTGCGCATGGGTTGCCGGCGCCTGGATGCGGTTGTAGCTCGGCGCGCCGAAGCGCTTGGCCAGATCGTCATAATGATGCTGCGGGTTCTCACCGGTTACCGCGGTGATTTCAGCCGCCAGCAGGCACATGATGATACCGTCTTTGTCGGTCGACCACGGCTGGCCGTTGAAGCGCAGGAACGAGGCCCCGGCGCTTTCTTCGCCGCCGAAGCCCAGGCTGCCGTCGAACAGGCCGTCCACGAACCACTTGAAGCCGACCGGCACTTCCACCAGCTTGCGCCCCAGGTCAGCCACCACGCGGTCGATCATCGCGCTGGATACCAGCGTTTTACCTACCGCCACATCGGCGCCCCACTGCGGGCGATGTTGGAACAGGTAGTTGATGGCTACCGCCAGATAGTGGTTCGGGTTCATTAGGCCCTTCGGCGTGACGATGCCGTGACGGTCGTAATCCGGATCGTTGGCGAACGCCAGATCGAATTTGTCGCGCAGCGCCAGCAGGCCGGCCATCGCCGACTCGGACGAGCAGTCCATGCGGATGATGCCGTCATGGTCCAGGTGCATAAAGCGGAAGGTCTGATCGATGGAGTCGTTCACCAGCGTCAGATCCAGCTTGTAGTGTTCCGCCACCCGCTGCCAATAGGCGATGCCGGAGCCGCCGAGCGGATCCACGCCCAGCTTCAGGCCGGCGCGTTGAATGGCCGGCATGTCGACCACGTCAACCAGGCCTTCGACATAAGGCTGCACCAGATCTTTGGCATGCAGGTGGCCGCTGTTCCAGGCCTTATCCAGCGACTGACGCTGAACGCCTTTCAACTGCTGCGCCAGCAGTTCGTTGGCGCGCTTCTCGATCACCGACGTCAGGTTGGTGTCAGCCGGGCCGCCGTTCGGCGGATTGTATTTGATACCGCCATCTTCCGGCGGGTTATGGGACGGCGTAATGACGATGCCGTCGGCCTGAGCGCCGCCGCGGCGGTTGTGGCACAGAATGGCGTGCGATACCGCCGGCGTTGGCGTGAAGCCGTTGTTTTCCTGCACGATCACATCGACGCCGTTGGCGGTCAGCACTTCCAGCACGGAAATGAAGGCCGGCTCGGACAGTGCATGGGTGTCTTTGCCCACGTAGCACGGGCCGGTAGTGCCTTGCTGATGACGAACTTCGGCGATCGCCTGAGCGATGGCGAGGATGTGCGCTTCGTTGAAGCTGTGGCGCTGCGCGCTGCCGCGGTGGCCGGAGGTACCAAACTTCACCGCATGTGCGGCATTGCCGGCTTCCGGTTGCAGCACATAGTACTGCGACGTCAGCTGGGCTACGTTGATCAGATCGCTTTGGCGGGCGGGCTGCCCGGCACGTGGATTATTCGCCATCGACATATCTCCCTCATCCCTGTCGGTGACCGGGCAAATACGTCGCGCACGGCCATCATGACGGGCTGTTCGCTAAATTAGACGGTACCGCAAACTTTCTCGATCAGTTCCGCCGGGAACTGCATCGCCTGCATGATGTGTTCGATCATGCTGCGCTTGCGGCCGGTATTGGTATTGGTGATCACCCAGTAAGGGGTGCCCGGTACATGCTTCGGCTTGGTGTGCGTGCCGTTGGCCAGCAGAGTCTGCTGATCGCCGGCGAAATAGGTGCGGGTACGGCCGGTCAACGCCTCGGTAGCGGCGGCGAAACCGGCGGCATCGAGGGTGTACAGCGTGGACAGCACCAGCATGAAACGGTTGACCGCTTTGTTCTGCTCGGCGTATTCATCCGACAGCAGCAGTTCACGCACGGCGCGTACGCGATCGCGCGGACGCTGAGCCGGCACCGCTTTTTCCAGCTCGACGGACTGTGACGCACTGGCGGCAGGCAACGCGCGCACCGGTTGCCCGGCGGTGAATTTCAACATGCGGCGTAAAATATCGGACGCGCTTTCACCGATGTGTTGCGTGTGGCTGGCAATATAACGGTAAAGCTCTTCGTCGACTTCAATAGTTTTCATCTTTATCCAATACTGTTTTTTCTACTTAGAACCTGAAGCCAGATCCTGCATTCAAGCCATGGGATTATAAGGTTAAAAGCGCTGGGGCGAACACAACAATGTGCCTCCGGACGGCAAATGCAGACTAATACCTATAGCCGGCACTGCCAAGCCCGCGCCGCGAAAATTCCGCATGATTCATCGTGCGATTCAATCATGATACCCTAATCTGAATCTCTCTCAGTATGAACTTCGCCATGAAATTACATTATCAACTGCTGGCCGCCGAGTCAGACGCGCTGCCGGTGCTGCTGATCCACGGGCTGTTCGGCAATCTGGACAACCTGGGCGTGCTGGCGCGCGATCTGCATAAACAGCACAGTGTGATCAAGGTCGATCTGCGCAACCACGGCCTCTCCCCGCGCGCCGACGACATGAACTACCCCGCCATGGCGCAGGATCTGCTGGCGCTGCTCGACGAACTGCAGCTGGAAAAAGCGATCGTCATCGGCCACTCGATGGGTGGCAAAGCGGCGATGGCGCTGACCGCCATCGCGCCCGAGCGCATCGCCAGGCTGATCGTCATCGACGTCGCGCCCGTGGATTACCAAACCCGCCGCCACGACGAGATCTTCGCCGCGCTGAAGGCCGTCAGCGCCGCCGGCATTACCCAGCGCCAGGCGGCTGCCCAGCTAATGCGCGACTACCTGCAGGAAGAAGGCGTGATCCAGTTCCTGCTGAAGTCCTTCCATAACGGTGAATGGCGCTTCAACCTGCCGGTACTGATCGAACGCTACGCAGACATTACCGGCTGGCAGGAAGTCCCGGCCTGGCCGCATCCGACTCTGTTCATTCGCGGCGGCCTGTCGCCGTACGTGCAGGACAGCTACCGTGCGGATATCGCCCGCCAGTTCCCGCAGGCCCGCGCACACGTCGTCGCCGGCACCGGCCATTGGGTGCACGCCGAAAAACCGGAAGCGGTGCTGCGCGCCATCCACCGTTTCCTCGGCGAAGCCTGAAAAACGCACTCACCTGGCGAAAAAACGCGCTAAAGATAACGGCTTAGCGCGTTTAGCCCGCAGTTAGGCATTGTCGCCGCTCCATCTGCTGGGGTAATATGGCGCGCTATAATTTTGCCGCCGCGCCAGCGCGTTCGCGAACGCCGGTTCGGAGGTGAATTTGGGTTAGGGTTTATTGGCCCGAAGTGTGTTAACCGATGCCTCCGGAAGCGTGCGAGCGCTTTTTGATGCAAACTCCCTTGCAGTACCGCTACCTATGGCAAAAGAACAAACGGATCGCACGACGCTGGATCTGTTCGCAGATGAACGCCGTCCGGGGCGCCCGAAAACCAACCCGCTTTCCCGCGATGAACAGCTTAGAATCAATAAGCGCAATCAGTTACGGCGCGATAAAGTGCGTGGATTGCGACGCGTAGAGCTGAAAATCAACGCGGACGCGGTGGATGCCCTGAACAAACTGGCGGAACAGCGCAACATCAGCCGCAGCGAACTCATCGAGCAGATGCTGTTGGCACAACTGGCGGAAGAACAGCCGGAACATTGATCTCTTCGGCCGCACGCGCGGCGCGGCGTTAAGGACAACGCCGGATCGACCCCGCTTTTCTTCATTCTCCGGCATCGCATAAATGCGATAAAACCCCGGCGCCACTTTCTGGCATGATACGCATTTACCGGTAAGAGACTGCGCCTGTCGGCGCCCGCCCCGGAGGCGAAAGGCTCTTGCCATGGCATCATTTTAATCGGCGTCAGCGGCGGCAGTGCTGGCATCGAGTAATGCAATTACTTGAATTTAAAGGTTATACGCGATATGGCTACTGTAGGCATTTTCTTTGGCAGCGACACTGGCAATACCGAAAACATTGCCAAAATGATCCAGAAAATTCTCCAGAAACAGTTTGGCGACGACGTCTCTGAAGTGCATGACATCGCTAAAAGCAGCAAAGAAGACCTGGAAGGGTTCGATATCCTGCTGCTGGGTATCCCGACCTGGTACTACGGTGAAGCGCAGTGTGACTGGGATGATTTCTTCCCGACGCTGGAAGAAGTCGACTTCAACGGCAAACTGGTGGCGCTGTTCGGCTGCGGCGACCAGGAAGACTACGCGGAATACTTCTGTGACGCGATGGGCACCATCCGCGACATCATCGAACCGCGCGGCGCAGCCATCGTGGGCCACTGGCCGACCAAAGGCTACCACTTCGAGGCCTCCAAAGGCCTGGCGGACGACGATCACTTCATCGGTCTGGCGATCGACGAAGACCGTCAGCCGGAGCTGACCAACGAGCGCGTGGACGCTTGGGTCAAACAGATTGTCGAAGAGCTGAGCCTGGCCGATATCGTCGGCTAAACCCCGGCACTGGCGAAAGGTTGAACAAAGGCCCTGTAAAGTGCATAGTGTGCCGACAGGGCCGTCATCGGCAACAGGGATTGCTGCGATAGAAGCTACAGATTTGTAACTTCCCACCCCGTCACGGTAGACTGAGATATCGGTTTATCCCATCCATCAAGGCGTTGCATGCAAAACATGCAATAGTGCAATTATATCTTTGTTAACAACCGGCGGTTTCCATTTAGTACAACCGGTTCTATAATGAGACGCATTAACTCTTTGTGCCGACCGATGCCACAGGCGAGTACGCCTCAACTTGATTAGCATAGTAACAGGACTGAATTCGCATGACCGACAACAACATCGCATTGAAGAAGGCCGGCTTAAAAGTCACGCTTCCGCGACTCAAAATCCTGGAAGTACTGCAAAATCCGGAATGCCATCACGTCAGTGCGGAAGATTTGTACAAAAAACTGATTGATATGGGCGAAGAGATCGGGCTGGCAACGGTTTATCGCGTACTGAACCAGTTTGACGATGCGGGCATTGTGACACGTCACAATTTCGAAGGCGGCAAGTCCGTGTTCGAGCTGACCCAACAGCATCACCACGATCACCTGATTTGCCTGGACTGCGGCAAAGTGATCGAATTCAGCGACGAATCCATCGAAGTGCGCCAGCGTGATATCGCCAAGCAACACGGTATCAAGCTCACCAACCACAGCCTGTACCTGTACGGCCACTGTGAAACCGGTGACTGCCGCGAAGACGAAACGCTGCACGACAAGAAGTAAGCCCTGACCGGCTATGAAAAACCGCCTCACACCGAGGCGGTTTTTTTATGCCCGCCGTACAGCAGACAAAAAAATCCCCGGACAAGCCGGGGGAAAATCATGTCATGAAATATCACAATTGCAGCGGCACAGCGACTCCACGTACTACTCTCACTACAACGTCCGCCCTACGCCGACACGCGTGGGCGAACGCATTCCCCCTTCGTTATACGGCCGCCGCCAGGGCAGCGGGCCGTTGCACCGGGCTTAGACCTTCTCGGCGCGGCTGTAGCGTTTGCCGTCCGGGCTGACCGAACGCACCTGCACTTCACCGGAGATCGCCGGCTTGGCCTTGGCATCATAGCGCTGCCACTGCTTGCCACCGTCGGTGGAGTACTCGATGCCCAACCCCGGCAGCGCGATATTCGCCTCCAGCTTGCCGCCCGCTACGCGTGCGCCCGGTACCGGCAGACGGTAAGCGACGCCGCCCTTGTCCAGCTTGGCCAGTTCACGCTGGCCCAGGATATTGGCAAAGCGCAGCCAGTCTTTCTCCAGCGTCTTGGTATCGACAAAGTGGGTTTCCCCGCCTTTGTATTCGCGGCCGGCGCGATAGTCCTGCTCCCAACCGGCGCGGTGCCAGGCACGTTCTGCCACCGAGAGCGCGCGTGGGAAGATCATGTATTCCATCTGCGGGTCGGTGCGCTGGGTTTCGCTCCACAGCTGAGCGGACAGCCCGTAGGCGCCCGGCCACGGCTTGTCGCTCTTGGCGTTGAAGTGGTTGCCGTCTCGGTCAACCGAGGTTTCCGCGTTCTGCGGCATGTTGTCCGGCGCGAAGCTGAACACCTTGCGTTCGTCGCTGAAGCGGGTACCCCAGTAGTAACCGCGCTCGTCCGGGTTCACCTCGTAAGGGAAGTCCATATAGACGTAGTCCGGGTTGGAGACCACCACTTCATACCCTTTATTGGCCCAGTCGTTGACACTGTCGAAACCGCCCCAGTACAGGGTGTCCCAGAAGTTGACGCCCACGCGCGAGGTGGCGAACGCCTTCGAACTCTCGGCGTCTTTCAGGCCGTCTTGCCAGGCCTGCATTCTGTCGATGCCGTGCGCTTTCACCAACTTGCTGACCTCTTGGCCAAAGTAGCTCGGCAGGTGCTCCATGTCGGCCACCTTGCCCTCTTTGATCATCGTCTGGCAAACCTGCGACTTGGCCCACGGCTTATCTTCGTTGCTCTGATCGATGATGCCTTTGCCCGGCTCCGGTTTCGCCTTGTCGGTATAGCCGGCGCCCAGGCGAATGTTTTTCGCTTCGTCGCCGCCGAAGTGCCAGGTCTTGATCGGCTGGCCGGCCTCTTTATGCATCTGGGCGATCTCGCCGATCACCTTGTCGACAAAGCGCTGGGAAGAGTCCAGGCACGGGTTCAGGTAGCTCTGGCGGTTAAAGAACTGCACGGAGGTGGTGTTGGAGGTATCGGTCGGATCCACCAGGCGGAATTCGTTGGCCTCCTGCTCTTTCCCGGCGGCATGCAGCTTTTTATAGCGCGCTTCCATCGAGACCACCGCGGCGCGGGCGTGTGCCGGCATGTCGATCTCCGGGATCACCTCAATCTGGCGCGCCTGAGCGTATTTGATGATGTCGATATAGTCCTGACGGCTGAAGAAGCCGCTGTAGACGTCCGGCCCCTGGCCGTACTGCGGCAGCAGGCAGGTGGTTTCGCTCAGATCGTGGCAGCGCTGGCCGCCGACTTCCGTCAGCTCCGGCAAACCGGGGATCTCGATGCGCCAGCCTTCGTCATCGCTCAGGTGGAAGTGGAATTTGTTGAGCTTGTAGGCCGCCATCTGATCCAGCAGGCGCAGCACCGCATCCTTCTTATGGAAGTTGCGCGCCACGTCGAGGAAAATGCCGCGATACTGGAAGCGCGGCGCGTCGCTGGCGTCCAGCGTGGCGATCTTGCCGCTGCCGTCGCTCGGCACTAACGACAGGATCGACTGCAGCCCGTAGAACACCCCGGCCTGATCGAAGCCGATCACCCGCGCCTCTTTCTTGCCAATTTTCAGCTCATAGGCACCCGGCACCGCCATCGCGCCTTTAAATTTGCCCGGCTGGATGTCGGTTTTGATCGGGTAACCGTTGGCCTGAACCGGCACGCCCAGCAGCGCGAAGCGCTGGTTGACGACGTCCGCCGCCGGCTTAACCAGCGTGCTCAGATCCGGCGATACCCCTTTGCGCAGATCGACGTCCTGCGCGTGAACCTTCACCTGCATCGGCGTCGGCACGATCTGGCCGCGCAGCGCACCGGCAGGCAGCGTCTGCAGATCGGCATTGCTGACAAAGCGCGAAGCCGGCGTCATCAGAATGTTTTTGTCGTCCTTGGTGCGCTTCCACTGGTCGCCGGTGAACGGCGCCACAAACTGATCCAGGTTTTCGGTGTCGGTATTCGCCAGCATTTTCGGCTTAGCGTCGCCGGAGGTGGCATACCAGCGCGGCAGGAAGTCGTTTCTGAACAGCTGCCAATATTCGGCGACCACCGGGATTTCCACCGCCTTACCGGCCGGGAAGCCGCTGAATTTGGCGGTCGGCTCCAGCTTGTACAGATCGCCGGTGAGGTGAGCGATCTTGAACTGGTCGTTGTCTACCCGCAGGGTCTGGCGCGGGCTGTGGAAATAGATGACCCAGTCTTTGCCGTCGATCGCCTGGCCGTCGTTGCTGAGGGTGAACAACACCCGGTTGCAAGAGGCCCAGTCAGCGCCCAGCGCCGCGCAATCCACGCCGTTTTCGCCGGCGCGGTTATCCAGCATTTTCACGTTCAGCTTCAGCTGGCTAAGCTGATCCACCAGCTGTTGATCGGCCATGGCGCTCCCCATGCCGCCCAGGAATCCCATCGTTGCCGTCAAGGCGGCAAGCGCGCTCAGTTTGAATGCGTTCATCTTCTTATCCTTCTTAATTATTGTTATCGCGAATTTCTTGCCACAGCTTGCCGCACTTGGCGTCGTAAGCCTGACCGTTACCGCTGTGCACCGCCATAATGCAGTTCTGATAATCCATCACCCGCACCGTTTCCTGCGCGGCGAACTGCTGGTGCTGCTTCTCTTGTTTCAGCACGTTCAGCACCGCCTTACAGGGCTGCAGACGCTCCGGCGAGCCTTCGGCAGTGTTGATGCAGGCGCTGTAAGCCTGCTTCAACTTGGCGTCTTCCGGCGGCGCGGTGGGTTGCGCGCAGGCGCTCAGGGCCGCAGCGGCCGCCAACATCAGCATGATTTTTTTCATCGTTGAATTCCCTTAACTGCCCCGGCGGCGAGGCCGGGGAACGCATCAGAAGATGGTGAATGGCGCGATGACCATGAACTTGACGTCTTTCTCGTCCTGGAAGATGTTGCCGTAACCGCCGCCCCAGCTCGGGATGTTGGTGTGGTTGTCATACTGGGTGTAGTGCAGTTTGATCAGGGTGCCCTTGGCGCGCCCTTCCTGGATGGTATACATCGCGTCCAGGCTCCAGGCGCTCTCTTTCAGGCGCTGGCTCTGATCGTAGATCGGGTTGGTGCTCGGCTTGGCGTCCCAGGCGTAAACGTAGGAGCCGCCGACCGCCATGCCCGGCAGGTTCCAGTTGCTGAGGTCATACATCACGCCGGCATACACCGCTTTTTCGCCGTTGGCGTTAAAGTCGGAGCGGTTATCCCACCACACGTCCAGGCGACCGTTTGACGAGGCGTAGGTCGGGGTCATACGTTGCAGGAAGAAGCCCTGATTGCCTTCCGCCTTGACCATGGTGCCTTCCAGACGCCAGTTGAACTGGCCGGTGGTGTAACCGAAGGTCAACGCCTGCAGCCAGGCCAGGCCGTCGTAGATGCTGTTCGGATCGTTCTTGTTGCTGATGCGGTCTTCCGCGCCATAGAACTGGTAACTGGTGGTCAGCGGGTTGCCCAGCAGATCGAATTTGTAAGACGCCTTGGTGAAGTACTGATTCACGTACCCCTGGGCCTGGCCGTAAGCGGCTTCCAGCACCAGATCGTTTTTGAAATCGTACTTGGCGCCCAGCGAGTGCAGGTAGGAGACGCGGGTTTTCTTGTCGTTCTGACGGAAGTCATCCACCTCGATATGCCACGGCGCTTTGTATTTGTCGGCCCACATGTAGGAGAAGCTCAACGCGCCGGCATCGCCGTAGTCGAACTTGGCACCGGCTTCAGCCCCCTGATAGGTGCCCGGCATAAAGCTCCAGTGCGGCGCCAGCAGGGTTTGGCCGCTCGGCTGAATGTAACCGGCGCGCGCCCAGACCGGGCCGTATTTGAATTTAGCGGCGGCTTTGTACAGGCTGACGCCACCTTTGTCACCGGAATAGTCTTCGTCGTAGGTACGGTTTTTAGAGGAGAACGCGATCTCGTTCGGGTGGCCGCTGGCGCTGGATTCCGCCAGCTCGATGGCGGTAAAGGCGCCGACGTCCAGACCGAACATGTCCCAGGCGTAGCCCGACGCGAAATCCAGGCTCAGGTTGGCGGTGGAGTGCGACAGGTTGGTGGTGTATTGGTTGTAATCCTTGCTGTCCGGATTGAGATCTTTACGGTCGCGCTCACGTTGCCAGTAATAAATACCGCCGGTCAGCGTGGAATCATCGATAAACCCTGCGGCTTTCGCCTCAGGCGCCATGGCAAACCCTGTTCCCAACAGCGCGCCCGCGACTGCGAGCGCCAGCGTTTTACGCTGAGCACCGTGCGTACCCATAGTGAAATTCCTCTTTGACTTAACTTAAAAGTTGCAGCCGCCTGTGTTCACCACTGCCCTGCACGACTGCCAATAAAAAACCCGAACGGGTAAAAAATATTGCCGACGAGATGTTATTCCCACAGCACTAATTGCTACAGACAGACTATTTTTCGCGACGCGAATTATCAAATGAAAAATGCGGAAGATTTGTCAAAGTATGACAAGGAGCACATATCAGTGATATTTTGTTACGCCGGCGATCATGGAAGGTGCCGAATAAAAAATTCAATTAAATCAGAATAAATTGAGATACAAGGTCAACCAGAGACGATTAATGGTTTCAGCCTGACTAAATTCGTCAGGCAGACGATAAAAATTGAGAGCGCTCTCTAAATGAAATTAATTCGCATCACGAATATATAAGTGAAAATTAAGATTAATAAGGCCAATATCAGAAAACTTATGGCCTCACGCGCTGCGATTAATTAAACGCAGCCCAGATAAATGTGAGAGGAACAGATTATTCGCTAAATCGCAGGTATAAAAAAGCGCGGCCTAAGCCGCGCTGATTCATTAATTTTCGAGGCGAATAAGATTAGCCTTCGATTTTCGCCCAGGTGTCACGCAGGCCGACGGTGCGGTTAAACACCAGATGCTCGGCCGACGAGTAACGGTTGTCGGCGCAGAAGTAGCCTTCACGCTCGAACTGGTAGGCTTTCTCCGGCTGTGCGGCCGCCAGGCTCGGCTCAACGAAGCCGTGCTTGATCACCAGCGATTCCGGGTTGATGGTGGAGAGGAAGTCCTCCGCCGCGCCCGGGTTAGGCACGCTGAACAGGCGATCGTACAGGCGAATTTCCGCCGGCAGCGCGTGCGCCGCAGACACCCAGTGGATCACGCCCTTCACCTTGCGGCCGTCGGCAGGATCTTTGCTCAGCGTTTCCGCATCGTAGCTGCAGAAGATGGTGGTGATCTCGCCCGCTTCGTCCTTCTCGACGCGCTCGGCCTTGATCACGTACGCATTGCGCAGACGCACTTCTTTGCCCAGCACCAGACGCTTGTACTGCTTGTTGGCTTCCTCCCGGAAGTCGGCGCGATCGATATAGATTTCGCGGCTAAACGGCACATCGCGGCTGCCCATTTCCGGTTTGTTCGGGTGGTTAGGCATGGTGACCATTTCCACCGCATCGCCCATGTTCTCGATGACGATTTTCACCGGATCCAGCACCGCCATGGCGCGCGGGGCGTTCTCGTTCAGATCGTCACGGATGCAGGATTCCAGCGCCACCATCTCGACGTTGTTGTCTTGCTTGGTCACGCCGATGCGCAGGCAAAACTCGCGGATAGAGGCGGCGGTATAACCGCGACGGCGCAGACCGGAAACGGTCGGCATACGCGGATCGTCCCAGCCCTCAACGATCTTCTCGGCCACCAACTGGTGCAGCTTGCGCTTCGACATGATGGCGTATTCAAGGTTGAGGCGCGAAAACTCGTACTGACGCGGGTGGCAAGGAATGGTGATGTTATCCAGCACCCAGTCATACAGACGGCGGTTATCCTGGAATTCCAGAGTACACAGCGAGTGGGTGATCCCTTCCAGCGCATCGGAAATGCAGTGGGTGAAATCGTACATCGGATAGATGCACCATTTATTGCCGGTCTGGTGGTGTTCGGCGAACTTGATGCGGTACAGCACCGGATCGCGCATCACGATAAACGGCGAAGCCATATCGATCTTGGCGCGCAGGCAGGCGGCGCCTTCGGCAAACTCGCCGTTGCGCATCTTCTCGAACAGCGCCAGGTTCTCTTCCACGCTGCGATCGCGGTACGGGCTGTCTTTGCCCGGCGCGGTCAGCGTGCCGCGATATTCACGGATCTGCTCCGGCGACAGCTCATCGACGTAGGCCAGGCCCTTGGAGATCAGCTCAACCGCATACTGATGCAGCTGATCGAAATAGTCTGAGGAGTAACGAACGTTGCCGCTCCACTCAAAGCCCAGCCACTCCACGTCGTGCTTGATTGACTCCACGAACTCGATGTCTTCTTTCACCGGGTTGGTGTCATCGAAACGCAGGTTGCACTGGCCCTGATAGTCCTTGGCGATGCCGAAGTTCAGGCAGATGGACTTGGCGTGGCCTATATGCAGATAGCCGTTAGGCTCCGGCGGGAAGCGGGTATGTACCGACGTGTGTTTCCCCGACGCCAGATCTTCATCGACGATCTGACGGATAAAATTGGTTGGGCGGGCTTCAGCCTCACTCATTTCACTGTTCCTCAATGCAAAGCGCTACACATAACCGCCTATGATCCAACAAGCCACGTCTGGAAACAACCGTTTGTTTCACGAAAAATGCGGCGCGTTGCACCATCGGCGCGCAGCGCACCGCCATGGGGCGAAACGGAATAAAAAAAGCGGGAAGAGATCGCTCTCTTCCCGCCAAGTCGGGGCAAGCTCCGCCATGATGCGTGACCGGCCCCGGATACTACTCAGGTAAAAACGGCCTTACTTTTGGATCTCGTACAGCTTGGTCTGACCGGCGACCACCGAGCCGCTGGCCAGCGCCGCCAGGCCGGCGTAGTCGTCAGCGTTGCTGACCACCACCGGGCTTATCATCGAGCGCGCGTTAGCGTTCAGGTAATCCAGATCCAGTTCCAGAATCGGTTGACCGGCTTTCACTTCCGCGCCCTCTTCCACCAGGCGTTTGAAGCCCTGGCCTTCCAGCGCGACGGTGTCGATCCCCATGTGTACCACGACCTCAGCGCCCTTGTCGGTTTCCAGGCAGAACGCGTGGTTGGTATTGAAGATTTTCACCACGGTGCCATCCGCCGGCGCCACCACGATCTTGTCGGTCGGGCGAATCGCCAGGCCGTCACCGACCGCCTTGCTGGCGAAAGCTTCGTCCGGCACCTGATCGAGCGCCACGACTTCACCCGTCACCGGCGCCACCAGCGTTTCAAACGCGACTTTCGGTGCGTTCGGCACCGCCTGCGGTTTGACTTCCGCGGCAGGGGCCGCCGCCGGAGCCGCCGCAGCCGCTACCGGGCCGGCCGCAATTACGTTGCGCATTGCGCTGGCAATCAGCTCGGCACGGGTGCCGACGATCACTTGTACGCTCTGCTTGTTCAGACGAATAACGCCCGACGCACCAAGGCGTTTCGCCAATGCGTCGTTCACCAGCGCAGAGTCCTTCACGTTCAAACGCAGGCGGGTGATGCAGGCGTCGATGCCGGTCAGGTTGTCGGAGCCGCCGATCGCGCCAACGTAGCGACGGGCCAGCGTGGTGGTTTCGTTCTCGTCTTTACCGGCGCTGCTGTTGACGTTGACGTCATAACCGTCGGTTTCGTCACCGGCAACCGCCAGCTCGCGGCCCGGGGTCATCAGGTTGAACTTGTTGATGGTGAAGCGGAACACCACATAGTAGATAACGAAGAACACCAGGCCCTGCGGGATCAGCATGTACCAGTGGGTCGCCAGCGGGTTACGCACCCACAGCATCATATCCACCAGGCCGGCGCTGAAACCGAAGCCTGAAATCCAATGCATGTTAGCGGCGATGAACACCGAGATACCGGTCAGTACGGCGTGGATCACGTACAGCACCGGTGCCACGAACATGAAGGAGAACTCCAGCGGTTCGGTGATGCCGGTAAAGAAGGCAGCGAATGCCCCTGCCATCATGATCCCCAGCACCTTCGCCTTATTCTCAGGACGCGCGCAGTGATAGATGGCCAGCGCCGCGCCCGGCAGACCGAACATCATGATCGGGAAGAAGCCCGCCTGATAACGGCCGGTGATGCCAACAACCGCTTTACCCGCGTCAATCGACTGCTGGCCGCCGAGGAAGTTAGGGATATCGTTGATGCCGGCCACGTCGAACCAGAACACCGAGTTCAGCGCGTGGTGCAAGCCGACCGGGATCAGCAGGCGGTTGAAGAAGGCATAGATACCCGCGCCGACGGAGCCCAATTTTTGGATGTGTTCGCCGAAGCTCACCAGAGCGCCGAACACGACCGGCCAAACGAACATCAGGATGTAAGCGACCAGGATCATCAGGAAGGAAATGAGGATCGGCACCAAACGGCGGCCGCTGAAGAACGACAGCGCCTTAGGCAACTCGACACCGCTGAAGCGGTTGTACACTTCGGCGGAGATGATACCCACCAGAATACCAACGAACTGGTTCTCAATCTTGCCGAACGCGGCAGGCACCTGATCGAGCGGGATCTTCTGAATCATCGACACGGCGGCCGGTGAACAGAGGGTCGTCAGCACCAGGAAACCGACGAAACCGGTCAGTGCGGCAGAGCCGTCCTTATCTTTGGACATGCCGTAGGCGACACCAACGGCGAACAACACCGCCATATGATCGATAATCGCAGAGCCAGACTTAATCAATAAGGCAGCGAAAGCGTTGTCGCCGCCCCAACCAACAGGGTCAATCCAGTACCCGACGCCCATCAAGATAGCGGCGGCGGGCAGCGTGGCGACCGGCACCATCAGCGCCCGTCCCACCTTTTGCAAATAACTAAGAATGTTCACCTTTTCCCCCTATGTTGTCCGCGGACGGACCCTATTAGTAGTTTATTTGGAGCTCTCACTACCTTTTTAGAAACAATGCTTGGCACGTATCACTCATGCCGAGTGTAAAAAATTTATTTTGTATCGCAAATTAAAACCTCCTTTTTTGTGATAAATATCACCAAAAAGTAGTCTTTCCCTCCCAGATTGCTGGCCATCACACAAAACTTATTTTATCATTCAAAAAATCAACCGGACGGACGATTCACGCGAGAATCATAAAGCTGGGTTACGCTTAGGACTCCCGCAGGCCCGTACAGTATAGCTTTAGTTTACTTATCCCAAGAGGTGTTAGATGAGACTTATCCCACTGAAAGATACCGCACAAGTCGGCAAATGGGCCGCGCGTCATATCGTTCAACGCATCAACGCATTCAAGCCAACCGCAGAGCGCCCGTTTGTGCTCGGCCTGCCTACCGGCGGCACGCCGCTGGAAGCCTACAAACATCTGATTGCGATGCACAAAGCAGGTGAAGTAAGCTTTAAGCATGTTGTGACTTTCAACATGGACGAGTACGTTGGCCTGCCGCAGGAACACCCGGAAAGCTACCACACCTTCATGTACCGCAACTTCTTTGACCACGTTGATATCCCTCGTGAAAATATCAACCTGCTGAACGGCAACGCCGCGGATGTCGACGCCGAGTGCCGCCAGTACGAAGAGAAGATCAAGTCTTACGGCAAAATTAACCTGTTCATGGGCGGCGTGGGTATCGACGGCCATATCGCGTTCAACGAGCCGGCTTCGTCCCTGGCTTCGCGCACCCGCATCAAAACGCTGACCGAAGACACCCGCATCGCCAACTCGCGCTTCTTCGGCGGCGACGTCAGCCTGGTGCCGAAATATGCGTTGACCGTCGGCGTGGGCACGCTGCTGGATGCCGAAGAAGTGATGATCCTGGTGACCGGCCACGCCAAGGCGCAGGCGCTGGAAGCCGCTGTGGAAGGCAATATCAACCACATGTGGACCATCAGCTGCCTGCAGCTGCACGCCAAAGCGGTGGTGGTGTGCGACGAACCGGCCACCATGGAACTGAAAGTCAAAACCGTCAAATATTTCCGCGAGTTAGAAGCGGAAAGCGTGAAAAGTCTTTAATCTTTGCAGGGGGCTACGATGTTCGCTTTAACCCACGGCCGAATCTATACCGGCCACGACGTACTTGATGACCATGCAGTCATTATCGCTGATGGGCTGATCGAGAGAGTCTGCCCGGTGGCTGAATTGCCCGCCGGCATCGAAACGCGCGACCTGGGTGGCGCCATCCTGGCCCCCGGGCTTATTGACGTGCAGCTGAACGGCTGCGGCGGCGTCCAGTTCAACGATTCGCTGGAAGCAATCTCGGAAGAAACGCTGGAGATCATGCAGCGCGCCAACGAGAAATCCGGCTGCACCAGCTATCTGCCGACGCTGATCACCAGCAGCGACGAATTCATGAAGCACAGCGTCGACGTGATGCGCGCTTATCTGAAAAAGCACCAAAACCAGGCGTTGGGCCTGCACCTGGAGGGGCCGTACCTCAGCCCGGTAAAAAAAGGCACTCACAACCCGGCGTTCATTCGCAAGCCAACGCAGGACATGATCGATTACCTGTGCGCCAACGCCGACGTGATCACCAAGGTGACGCTGGCACCGGAAATGGTTGAGCCGCACGTTATTAAACAGCTGACCGAGGCCGGCATCGTGGTCTCCGCCGGCCACTCGAATGCCACCTACGATCAGGCGCGCACCGGCTTCGCCGCCGGCATCAGCTTCGCCACCCACCTGTACAACGCCATGCCGTATATCACCGGCCGCGAACCGGGGCTGATGGGGGCGATCTTCGATACGCCAGAGGTCTATACCGGCATCATCGCCGACGGCCATCACGTAGCCTGGGCGAGTATCCGTAACGCCAAACGCCTGAAAGGTGATAAATTGGTCTTGGTCACCGACGCGACCGCACCGGCGGGTGCAGATATTGACCAATTTATTTTCGCCGGTAAAACAATATACTATCGGGATGGACTGTGCGTGGATGAGAACGGCACCCTGAGCGGTTCCGCGCTGACCATGATCGAAGCGGTGCGAAACAGCGTCGAGCATATCGGCATAGCGCTGGACGAAGCGCTGCGCATGGCGACGCTGTATCCGGCGCGCGCCATCGGCGTCGATCACCGTCTGGGCACCCTCGAAGCCGGCAAGGTGGCTAACCTGACCGCCTTCACCCGTGATTTCAAGATCACCAAAACGCTCGTTAACGGTAACGAGGTTTAATTCAATGAACAGCGAGTAAAATTATTGATGAGCACTGGCGGACAAGCACAAATAGGGAACGTTGACTTAGTCAAACAACTTAACGGCGCGGCAGTTTACCGCCTGATCGACCAGCAGGGCCCGATCTCGCGCATTCAGATTGCCGAACTCAGCCAGCTCGCCCCCGCCAGCGTCACCAAAATTACTCGCCAGCTGCTGGAGCGCGGGCTGATCAAAGAAGTCGATCAGCAGGCCTCCACCGGCGGCCGCCGCGCGATCTCCATCGTGTCGGAAACCCGTCATTTCCATACCGTCGCGGTGCGTCTCGGCCGCCACGACGCCACCATCACCCTGTATGACATGAGCGGCAAGTCGCTCAGCGAAGAACACTATCCGCTGCCGGAACGCACCCAGGAAACGCTGGAGAATGCGCTGTTCGCCGCCATCGCCCAATTCATCGAAGCGAACCAGCGCCGCCTGCGCGAGCTGATCGCCATCGCGGTGATCCTGCCCGGCCTGGTGGATCCGGCGCTGGGCGTGGTGCGCTACATGCCACACATCAGCGTCAGCAATTGGGCGCTGGTGGACAACCTGCAGCAGCGCTTCAACGTCACCAGCTTCGTCGGCCACGACATCCGCAGCCTGGCCCTGGCGGAGCACTACTTCGGCGCCACCCGCGACTGCGAAGACTCGATTCTGGTGCGCCTGCACCGCGGCACCGGCGCCGGCATCATCGTCAACGGGCAGATTTTTCTCGGCAACAACGGCAACGTCGGCGAGATCGGCCATATCCAGATCGATCCGCTGGGTGAACGCTGCCACTGCGGCAACTTCGGCTGCCTGGAAACCGTGGCCGCCAACGCCGCGATCGAACAGCGCGTGCGCCAGCTGCTGAGCCAGGGCTACCCGAGCAAACTGACGCTGGAAGACTGCGGTATCAACGCCATCTGCAAGGCCGCCAACCGCGGCGATCTGCTGGCCAGCGAAGTGATCGAACACGTCGGCCGCTATCTGGGCAAAGCGGTGGCCATCGCCATCAACCTGTTCAATCCGCAGAAGGTGGTGATCGCCGGTGAGATCACCGAAGCGGACAAGGTGCTGCTGCCGGCGATCCAGAGCTGCATCAATACCCAGGTACTGAAGGACTTCCGCAAAAATCTGCCGGTGGTGACCTCCGAACTCAATCATCGCTCGGCGATCGGCGCTTTCGCCCTGGCCAAACGCGCGATGCTCAACGGCGTGCTCTTGCAGCGATTGCTGGAAAGCTGATCCGCCGCTTCTGGCAGGTGTGTTATCGTCACCTCTTGCCTGCCGTAATCATGAGAAACAGCGACAAATGAAAATCAAAAACGTTATATGCGATATCGACGGCGTGCTGCTGCATGACAATACGCCGGTGCCCGGCGCCGATCTGTTCCTGGCGCGCATCCAGGAACAAGGCATGCCGCTGGTGGTGCTGACCAACTACCCGTCACAGACCGCGCAGGATCTGGCGAACCGCTTCGCCGCCGCCGGGCTGGAAGTGCCGGAGAGCGCGTTCTATACCTCGGCGATGGCCACCGCCGATTTCCTGCGCCGCCAGGAAGGCAAAAAGGCCTACGTGGTCGGTGAAGGCGCCCTTATCCATGAGCTGTACAAAGCCGGTTTCACCATCACCGACATCAACCCGGATTTCGTGATCGTCGGTGAAACCCGCTCTTACAACTGGGACATGATGCACAAAGCCGCCTATTTCGTGAGCAATGGGGCGCGCTTTATCGCCACCAACCCGGATAGCCACGGCCACGGCTTCTCGCCGGCCTGCGGCGCACTGTGTGCCCCCATCGAGAAGATCACCGGCCGCAAGCCGTTTTACGTCGGCAAGCCCAGCCCGTGGATCATTCGCGCCGCACTGAACAAAATGCAGGCGCACTCGGAAGAAACGGTGATCGTCGGCGACAACCTGCGTACCGACATCTTGGCGGGCTTCCAGGCCGGCCTGGAAACCGTTCTGGTGCTGTCCGGTGTCTCCACGCTGAGCGACATCGAAACCATGCCGTTCCGCCCGAGCTATGTCTACCCTTCCGTCGCCGATATCACTATCTTCTGATGCGGCCATGGCGGCCGTCCGGCCGCCATTATTTCCTTCTCCCTCAGCGTCAGTTTGAATTTAATTCGTTCATGGCAGCAAAAGGTTTCAGCCTGCCTGCATTAAAAATCCTCATTATAACTTTACGCCCCGCCAATAGCTGATATTGCCGGCGAGCGGAAAACCCTTACCCCTTATCAATGAGGCTACCATGAGCACAAATAACATTATTAATGCCGTCGCCGTCGATGATGCGGCCATTATGCCGTCTATCGCCAATAAAAAGATCCTGATGGGTTTCTGGCACAACTGGGCCGCCGGCGTCAGTGACGGCTATCAGCAAGGCCAGTTCACCAATATGAACCTGACCGACATTCCCGCCGAGTACAACGTGGTGGCCGTCGCCTTTATGAAAGGCCAGGGCATCCCGACCTTCAAGCCTTACAACCTGTCCGACGCCGAGTTCCGCCGCCAGGTGGGCGTGCTGAACAGCCAGGGCCGCGCGGTGCTGATCTCCCTCGGCGGCGCAGACGCGCATATCGAGCTGAAAACCGGCGACGAAGACAAGCTGAAAGACGAGATTATTCGCCTGGTGGAAGTCTATGGCTTCGACGGCCTGGATATCGATCTGGAACAGGCGGCGATCGGTGCCGCCAATAATAAAACCGTCTTGCCTGCGGCGCTGAAAAAAGTAAAAGACCATTACGCCGCCCAGGGGAAAAACTTTATTATCAGCATGGCGCCGGAATTCCCGTATTTACGCACCAACGGCACCTACCTGGATTATATTAACGCCCTCGAAGGCTATTACGACTTTATCGCGCCGCAATATTATAACCAGGGCGGCGACGGTATTTGGGTGGATGAACTCAACGCCTGGATCACGCAGAATAACGACGCCATGAAAGAGGACTTCCTCTACTACCTGACGGAAAGCCTGGTTACCGGCACCCGCGGCTATGCGAAGATCCCGGCGGCGAAATTCGTCATCGGCCTGCCGAGCAACAACGATGCCGCCGCCACCGGCTACGTGGTCAACAAACAGGCGGTGTATAACGCTTTCTCGCGTCTCGACGCCAAAAACCTGTCGATCAAGGGCCTGATGACCTGGTCAATCAACTGGGATAACGGCAAGAGCAAAGCCGGCGTCGCCTACAATTGGGAGTTCAAAACCCGCTATGCGCCGCTGATTCAGGGCGGCGTCACCCCGCCGCCGGGAAAGCCTAATGCGCCGACGGCGCTGACGGTCTCCGAGCTGGGCGCCACCTCGCTGAAACTGAGCTGGGCCGCCGCCACCGGCGCCTCACCGATCGCCAGCTACACCGTCTACCGCAACGGCAACCCGATCGGCCAAACCGCCGGTCTGTCGCTGGCCGACAGCGGTCTGACGCCGGCAACCCAGTACAGCTACTTCGTTACCGCGACCGACACCCTGGGCAATACCTCCCTGCCGAGCAGTGCGCTGGCGGTCAAAACCGCCAACGACGGCACGCCGCCCGATCCGGGCGCGCCCGAATGGCAGAACAACCACAGCTACAAAGCCGGCGACGTCGTGAGTTATAAAGGCAAGAAATACACCTGTATTCAGGCGCACACCTCCAATGCCGGCTGGACGCCGGATGCCGCGTTCACCCTCTGGCAGCTCATCGCCTAATCGCTAATCGATTGCCGGTCAAACTGGCCGGCAATCCCGCCATCACGCTAAAAATTGCATAATCGACAATTTTTTACGCCGATAACTGAAAATCCGTTAAAAACCTCAGCCACGCAAACAACTATTTCTCAGCGCATGGCTAAAACGCTTGCATCCTCCGCAGCTTTTGGCGCATTTTCATAACCACAGCGCAGTAGAACCGCGTTATCGCTGATAAATCGGCAATGCTGCCCATAACAGTAAAAACAACATCACAGTCATAAAAGCCCGTTAGGAGAGTTGTATGTGTTCTATTTTCGGTGTGCTCGATCTGAAGTCCGATCCCGTTGAACTGCGTAAGAAAGCGCTGGAGCTGTCACGTCTGATGCGCCACCGCGGCCCGGATTGGTCCGGCGTTTACGCCAGCGACAAAGCCATTTTGGCCCACGAACGCCTGTCGATCGTCGACGTCAACAACGGCGCTCAACCGCTGTACAACGCTGCGCACACCCACGTTTTGGCGGTCAACGGCGAAATTTACAACCACCAGGCGCTGCGCCAACAGCTGAGCGACCGCTATGCGTTCCAGACCGGCTCCGACTGTGAAGTAATCCTGGCGCTGTATCAGGAGAAAGGACCGGACTTCCTCGACGATCTGCAAGGCATGTTCGCTTTTGCCCTGTATGACACTGAAAAAGACGCCTACCTGATCGGCCGCGATCACCTGGGCATCATCCCGCTGTACATGGGCCATGACGAACACGGCAACCTGTACGTTGCCTCGGAAATGAAAGCGCTGGTGCCGGTGTGCCGCACCATCAAGGAATTCCCGGCCGGCAGCTACCTGTGGAGCCAGGACGGTGAGATCCGCGAATATTATCGCCGCGACTGGTTCGATTACGACAGCGTCAAGGACAACGTGACCGACGCCGCCGCCCTGCGCACCGCGCTGGAAGAGTCGGTGAAAAGCCACCTGATGTCCGACGTGCCTTACGGCGTGCTGCTGTCGGGCGGGCTGGATTCCTCGGTCATCTCGGCGATCACCAAGAAGTACGCTGCGCGCCGCGTGGAAGATCAGGAACGCAGCGAGGCCTGGTGGCCGCAGCTGCACTCCTTCGCCGTCGGGCTGGAAGGCTCGCCGGATCTGCGCGCCGCGCAAGAGGTGGCTAACCACCTGGGCACCGTGCACCATGAGATCCACTTCACCGTGCAGGAAGGGCTGGACGCCATCCGCGACGTGATTTATCACATCGAAACCTACGACGTCACCACCATTCGCGCCTCGACGCCGATGTACCTGATGTCGCGCAAAATCAAGGCGATGGGCATCAAGATGGTGCTTTCCGGCGAAGGCGCGGATGAAGTGTTCGGCGGCTACCTGTACTTCCATAAGGCGCCGGACGCCCGCGAATTCCACGAAGAGACCGTGCGCAAACTGCTGGCGCTGCACATGTTCGACTGCGCGCGCGCCAACAAGGCGATGTCCGCCTGGGGCGTCGAAGCCCGCGTGCCGTTCCTGGACAAGAAATTCCTCGACGTGGCGATGCGCGTCAACCCGAAAGATAAAATGTGCGGCAACGGCAAAATGGAAAAACACATCGTTCGCGAATGTTTCGAGTCCTATTTGCCCGCCAGCGTGGCCTGGCGCCAGAAAGAGCAGTTCTCCGACGGCGTCGGCTATAGCTGGATCGACACGTTAAAAGAGGTGGCTGCGCAGCAAATTAGCGATCAACAGCTCGAAACCGCGCGTTTCCGCTTCCCGTACAACACGCCAACGTCGAAAGAAGGCTACCTGTACCGCGAAATCTTCGAAGAGCTGTTCCCGCTGCCGAGCGCCGCCGAATGCGTACCGGGCGGCCCGTCCGTCGCCTGCTCGTCCGCCAAGGCCATCGAGTGGGATGAATCGTTCAAGAAGATGGACGATCCTTCCGGCCGCGCCGTTGGCGTGCACCAGGCCGCCTATAAATAATTGCGCGGCATTTCCCTCAGGGCGGGCCTTTTGGCCCGCCTTTTTGTTGCCTTTTCCCCCCGCCAACTGCCTGAATTGCCGATTTTATCGCCATAATGTTCACAACCCAGACAAACGGCGCTTCCGGGCGCTTTTTCGGGAAAAAACTTGTTGACGCAAATCGGTCATATACGCATAATGCGCCCCGCAACGCCGATGAAGGCAAAGCAAAAAAAGAGGGCTACGTAGCTCAGCTGGTTAGAGCACATCACTCATAATGATGGGGTCACAGGTTCGAATCCCGTCGTAGCCACCATCTCTTTTTTGTATTTGCGGGAGTGGCGAAATTGGTAGACGCACCAGATTTAGGTTCTGGCGCCGCAAGGTGTGCGAGTTCAAGTCTCGCCTCCCGCACCATTTCTCTTCATCGTCGGCGCAGTATGTTGA
>NZ_JASGBT010000021.1:0-288673 GCF_030053255.1 Serratia sp. PF-27 | reverse complement strand
AGCGGTAAGGCACCGGTTTTTGATACCGGCATTCCCTGGTTCGAATCCAGGTACCCCAGCCATATTTTTTCGGGAATAGGGTTTCAACATAAGATTTGTTTGCAGGTGGGGTATCGCCAAGCGGTAAGGCACCGGTTTTTGATACCGGCATTCCCTGGTTCGAATCCAGGTACCCCAGCCATAACAAACTGCTTGCAAATCAAAGAAGTAAAAAGTAACATCGGCTACGTAGCTCAGCTGGTTAGAGCACATCACTCATAATGATGGGGTCACAGGTTCAAATCCCGTCGTAGCCACCATAATTGGGGTGTCGCCAAGCGGTAAGGCTCTGGTTTCTGATACCAGCATACCCAGGTTCGAATCCTGGCACCCCAGCCATATTTAGAAAAGCCCGCTTCGGCGGGCTTTTTGCTGTCTGGCGTTCGGCCAATCCTAACGGGCCCAGCCACCGCTGAGCCCTGTCGGTTACAATCCCAAGGCGTACTTCAACGCATGCTCTTTCAGCTTGCCCGCCCGCTGCGCGGCCATCAGCGCCAGATTGCGCGCGACGTTCAGCGGCGCCAGGTTATTGCTGAAGGCGGTATAAAACAGATCCATGCCGCTCTGCATCAGCAGATTGTCGGTGCGACGGCGACGCTGATAACGCAACAGTACCGCCTCGCCGCTCCAGTCTTCTCCCTGATCCCGCGCCTCGCTCAACACATTCAACAAGGCATCCACATCGCGATACCCCAGATTGACGCCCTGCCCGGCCAGCGGGTTGATGGTATGCGCCGCATCGCCCACCAGCGCCAGCCCCGGCAGCACGTAGCGCTGCGCATGACGCCGCGTCAGCGGGAACGATCCGGCAGCGTGCACCTTGACCGGGCCCAGTCGCGTCGGAAAAGCGGTAGCGATTTCGCGCTCCAGCTGCGCCGGCGGCATCGCCTGCAGTTGGCGAATGCGCTGCGGGCTGTCATACCACACCAGCGACGCCCAGCTGTCGTACAGCGGCAGGAAGGCGCGGGGCCCGGACGGGAAGAAGCGCTGCCAGGTCACATCCTGCTGCGGCGCGCCGGTATCGACGGTGATCAACATGCACGCCTGACGATATTGCCAGCCGTTGGTGCCGATCGCCGCCAGCTTGCGCACCTGCGAGTTGGCCCCGTCGGCACCGACAACCAGCCGCGCTTGCAGCGTCTCGCCGCTGTCCAGCGTCAGCTGCCAGGCATTGTCCGCCCGCTGCAGCGATTGCAGCCTGGCGGGGCACAGCAGCGTCAGGTTGGCGCACTGCGCGAACTGTTGCCACAGCCCCAGCTGCAGAATGCGGTTTTCCACCATAAAGCCCAGCTCGGGCAGCCCCAGGGACACCGCGTCGAACGCCACGCGCGACGACGCCCACTCCCAGGTCTCCAGCCGGCGATACGGCGCCGTACGCATCGCCGTCACGGCCTGCCAGGTGCCGAGCTGTTTCAGCAGCCCCACCGAGGTGCAGCCGATCGCGGAAATGCGCAGGTCCGGCGGGCTTTGCGCCTCGAACGCCTGCGGCGCCTGATGTTCCAGCAACGCCACCGACCAGCCCGCCTGCGCCAGCCCCAGGGCCGCCGCCGCGCCGACCATGCCGCCACCCACCACCACCGCGTCATACCGATTTTGAGATGTCTTCATATTGGCTATGTTTTCTATGTGAATGCTCGCCATCCCACCCGACATGGCGTTTTGCGCAGTGTACCGGATTTTCGCTTCGGCTTCAGGTTGCGTGCCATTTTCCCCCGCGCTGGTCACAACGGCGGCAAATGATTACAATACGCGCCCTGCATGTCGCGTAACGCAACTTTCGCTCCGCACTGAGTAATGGCAAGTCAATGACGAAAAAACTACATATCAAAACCTGGGGCTGCCAGATGAATGAGTACGATTCATCGAAAATGGCCGACCTGTTGAACAGCACGCACGGCTTCGAGTGGACCGACAACGCCGAGGAAGCGGACGTGCTGTTGCTGAACACCTGCTCGATCCGTGAAAAAGCGCAGGAGAAAGTTTTCGCCATGCTGGGGCGCTGGCGCTTGCTGAAAGAGAAGAACCCGTCTGTCATCATCGGCGTCGGCGGTTGCGTGGCCTCGCAAGAAGGCGAACTGATCCGCAGCCGCGCGCCTTGCGTCGACGTGGTATTCGGCCCGCAGACCCTGCACCGCCTGCCGGAAATGATCAATCACGTTCAGGGCACCCGCAGCCCGGTGGTCGATATCAGCTTCCCGGAGATCGAAAAATTCGACCGCCTGCCGGAGCCGCGCGCCGAAGGCCCGACCGCCTTCGTGTCGATCATGGAAGGCTGCAACAAATACTGCACTTTCTGCGTGGTGCCTTACACCCGCGGCGAGGAAGTGAGCCGCCCGAGCGACGACGTGCTGTTCGAAATCGCCCAGCTGGCGGCGCAGGGCGTGCGCGAGGTCAACCTGCTCGGCCAAAACGTCAACGCTTACCGCGGCGCGACGCATGACGGCGATATCTGCTCATTCGCCGAACTGCTGCGCCTGGTGGCGGCCATCGACGGCATCGATCGCATTCGCTTCACCACCAGCCACCCGATCGAGTTCACCGACGACATTATCGCGGTGTACGAAGACACGCCGGAGCTGGTCAGCTTCCTGCATCTGCCGGTGCAGAGCGGTTCGGACCGCATCCTGACCATGATGAAACGCGCGCACACCGCGCTGGAGTATAAGGCGATTATCCGCAAGCTGCGCAAGGCGCGGCCGGCCATCCAGCTCAGCTCCGATTTCATCGTCGGTTTCCCGGGCGAAAGCCAGGCCGACTTCGAACAGACCATGAACCTGATCGCCGACGTCAACTTCGACGTCAGCTTCAGCTTCATCTATTCGTCGCGCCCCGGTACGCCGGCGGCGGACATGGTCGACGACGTCAGCGAAGAAGAGAAAAAGCAGCGGCTGTACATTCTGCAGGATCGCATCAACCAGCAGGCGCTGCAGTTCAGCCGTCGCATGCTCGGCACCGTCCAGCGCATTCTGGTGGAGGGCACCTCGCGTAAAAGCGTGATGGAGCTGGCCGGGCGCACGGAGTGCAACCGTGTGGTAAACTTCGAAGGCACGCCCGACATGATCGGCCAATTTGTCGACGTGGAAATTACCGAGGTGCTGACCAACACCCTGCGTGGCGCAGTGGTGCGCACCGAACAGCAGATGGATCTGCGCGTACATGAATCCCCGCAGTCGGTGATCGCCCGTACCCGCAAAGAAAACGCGCTGGGCGTCGGCATTTACCAGCCCTGACGCCGCGGCGGCCGCCTTATCGCCGCCCGTTCGCGCTACTCCTTACCGTTTCTCCGCCGGGCGTCCGCGCCCGGTGATGTTCTTTTTTTATTTTTTTATTGTTGAAGAGGCGACATAACATGCAACTCCCACACTGCCCGAAGTGCAACTCCGAATACACCTACCAGGACAATGCCCTGTTCATCTGCCCTGAGTGCGCCCACGAGTGGAGCGACAGCGCCCCGGCGGAAGATCAGGACGCGCTGATCGTCAAAGACGCCAACGGCAACCTGCTGGCGGACGGCGACGCGGTCACCGTGATCAAGGATCTGAAGGTCAAAGGCAGCTCCTCGATGCTGAAGATTGGCACCAAGGTGAAAAACATTCGCCTGGTGGAAGGCGATCACAACATCGACTGCAAAATCGACGGTTTCGGCCCGATGAAGCTGAAATCCGAGTTCGTGAAAAAGAACTGATTCCCAGCGGCCTTGTTCTGTGATGACGCGGCGGGCTTTGCGCCCCGCCGCGTTTTTTCCTTATCTTCCCTTGAATTCCGCCGACGGCGCACAGATAGATCAGCGGTAAACTTGCGCCGTTGCGGCGCACCATGAATAATTCAAGAAAGAGAGTATTCAGGCTCGCCCTGAACGCGCGCGTCCCGGACGCGCTATGTGACATCAACCAGGCCCGATGTGACCTAGAGGAATAGTTTGAACGTCGCAACACAAGAAATTTTGTTAGAGCCCGCAGACAATAAGCGTTTGCTCAGCCTGTGCGGCCCGTTTGATGACAACATCAAGCAACTCGAGCGCCGATTGGGCATCGAAATCAATCGCCGCGACAACCGTTTCAAGCTGGTTGGCAAAAACCTGTGCGTGGTTGCCGCCGCCGATATCCTGCGCCATCTGTACGTGGATACCGCGCCGATTCGCGGCGTGATCCCGGATATCGATCCGGAGCAAATCCATCTGGCGATCAAAGAGAGTCGGGTGCTGGAACAGGTGGCGGACAGCGTGCCGGATTACGGCAAGGCGGTCACCATCAAAACCAAGCGCGGTATGGTGAAACCGCGCACGCCTAACCAGGCGCAGTACATCGCCAATATTCTCGATCACGACATCACCTTCGGCATCGGCCCGGCGGGCACCGGCAAAACCTACCTGGCGGTCGCCGCTGCGGTGGATGCGCTGGAACGCCAGGAAATTCGCCGCATACTGCTGACCCGCCCTGCGGTCGAAGCCGGCGAAAAGCTGGGCTTCCTGCCCGGCGATCTGAGCCAGAAGGTCGATCCTTATCTGCGCCCGTTGTACGACGCCCTGTTCGAAATGCTGGGCTTCGAGCGCGTGGAGAAGCTCATCGAACGCAATGTGATCGAAGTCGCGCCGCTGGCCTATATGCGCGGCCGCACGCTGAACGACGCCTTTATCATCCTGGATGAGAGCCAGAACACCACCATCGAGCAGATGAAGATGTTCCTGACACGCATCGGCTTCAACTCGAAGGCGGTCATCACCGGCGACGTCACCCAGATCGACCTGCCGCGCAACCAGAAATCCGGCCTGCGCCATGCGGTGGAAGTGCTGTCGGACGTGGAGGAGCTGAGCTTCAACTTCTTCCACAGCGAAGACGTGGTGCGCCACCCGGTGGTGGCCCGCGTGGTCATCGCCTATGAGGCCTGGGAAGCCGCCGAACAGAAACGCAAAGACGCGATTGCCGAGCAACGTAAGCGCGAGGCGCTCGCCGCCTCCGAGCAGGAGACACCATGAGTCAGGTGATTTTGGATCTGCAGATTGCCTGTGAAAGCAGCGACGGCCTGCCGGATGAGGCCATCTTCCAGCGCTGGCTGGAAGGCGTGCTGCCGCAATTTCAGGAAGAGGCCGAGGTCACCGTGCGTCTGGTGGACGAAGCGGAAAGCCACGAGCTGAACCTGACCTACCGCGGCAAAGACAAGCCGACCAACGTGCTCTCTTTCCCGTTCGAAGCCCCGCCGGGCATCGAGCTGCCGCTGCTCGGCGATCTGATCATCTGCCGCCAGGTGGTTGAGCAGGAAGCGATTGAGCAAGGCAAAACGCTGGAGGCCCACTGGGCGCATATGGTTGTCCACGGCAGTCTTCATCTGCTAGGGTATGACCACATCGAAGACGATGAAGCCGAAGAAATGGAGTCTTTGGAAACCGAAATCATGCACGGACTGGGTTATCCTGATCCGTACCTGGCGGAAAAAGACCCCGTCTGACGTCAGCCGTTTACCCCACAGCCCCCATGCGGGGCTGTCGCTGACGCCCCTTAACTCTGACATGAGTGACAGTAACGAAAACGCCATGAGCGACGACCATTCACAAAGCAATGACACCCCCAGTCCCAAGAAGGGGTTCTTTACTCTTATCCTTAACCAGCTGTTCCACGGCGAGCCCAAAAACCGTGGCGATCTGGTCGAGCTGATCCGTGATTCCGAACAAAACGACCTGATCGATCCCGATACCCGCGACATGCTGGAAGGCGTGATGGATATCGCCGAACAGCGCGTGCGCGACATCATGATCCCCCGCTCCCAGATGGTGACGCTCAAGCGCAACCAGACGCTGGAAGAGTGCCTGGACGTGATTATCGACTCCGCCCACTCGCGCTTCCCGGTGATCAGCGAAGATAAAGATCACATCGAAGGCATCCTGATGGCCAAGGATCTGCTGCCGTTCATGCGCGCAGATTCCGAGCCGTTCAGCATCGACAAAGTGCTGCGTACCGCGGTGGTGGTGCCGGAAAGCAAGCGCGTCGACCGGATGCTGAAAGAGTTTCGTTCCCAGCGCTATCACATGGCGATTGTCATTGACGAATTCGGCGGCGTGTCCGGCCTGGTCACCATCGAAGATATCCTGGAGCTGATCGTCGGCGAGATCGAAGACGAATACGACGACGAAGACGATCTGGATATCCGCCAGCTCAGCCGCCACATGTACACCGTGCGCGCGCTGGCGCCGATCGAAGACTTCAACGACGCCTTCGGCACCCATTTCAGCGACGACGAGGTCGATACCATCGGCGGTCTGGTGATGCAGGCCTTCGGCCACCTGCCGGCGCGCGGGGAAACCATTGAAATCGAAGGTTACCTATTTAAAGTTGCCATGGCAGACAGTCGACGTATCATCCAGGTTCATGTAAAAATTCCGGACGACTCTCCACCACCGAAACTGGAAGATTAAATCCAACATGGCTAAAGCCTCATTACTTGAACGCCAGTGGGTTCGCGCCCTGCTGGCGCTGTTGTCAGGTGCCGGCGGGACGCTGGCGTTCTCGCCCTACGATTTCTGGCCCGCGGCCATCGTTTCCCTGTTCGGCCTGCTGGCTGTTACCCTCAATCGCACCACCAAACAGTCTGCCCTGCTCGGCTTTGTCTGGGGCTTCGGGTTGTTCGGCAGCGGGATCAACTGGGTGTATGTCAGCATCGCCGATTTCGGCGGCATGCCCTTCGCCGTCAACATCTTCCTGGTGGCGCTGCTCGCCGCTTACCTGTCGCTGTATACCGGGCTGTTCGCCGGGCTGCTGACGCGCCTGTGGCCGGCCACCCGCTGGTGGCGGCTGGCCATCGCCGCGCCGGTGCTGTGGCAGGTGACCGAATTCCTGCGCGGCTGGGTGCTGACCGGCTTCCCGTGGCTGCAGTTCGGCTATAGCCAGATCAACGGCCCGCTGAAGGGCATCGCGCCGCTGCTGGGCGTCGACGCCATCACCTTTGTGCTGATGGCCATCGCCGGCCTGCTGGTGTACGCCGTCAATCAGCGCCGTCTCTCGGCAGCCGTGATTGCCGCCGCGCTGCTGCTGTTGCCGTGGCCGCTGCGCCAGCTGCAGTGGTTTACCCCGCAGCCGGAGAAAGCGGTGAACGTCGCCATGGTGCAAGGCAACATCGCTCAATCGATGAAATGGGATCCGAAAGCGCTGGTCAGCACGCTGCAAACCTATCTGGACGAAACCCGTCCCTACATGGGCAAGGCGCCGATCGTCATCTGGCCGGAATCCGCCATTCCGGATTATGAAGCCAATCAGAACGGCTTCCTGACGATGATGGACGACCTGATGCGGGCGAAGAACAGCAGCCTGATCACCGGCATCGTCGACGTGCGTGCCACGCCGCAGGGCCAGCAAATCTACAACAGTGCCATCGTGCTCGGTGAACCGACGCCGTACAGTTACCCGGCCAACGATCGCTACAACAAGCACCACCTGGTACCGTTCGGCGAGTTCGTGCCGCTCGAGACGCTGCTGCGGCCCCTGGCGCCGTTCTTCGACCTGCCGATGTCCTCCTTCAGCCGCGGCGATTACGTACAACCGCAGCTCAGCGTACGCGGCTACAACCTGACGGCGGCCATCTGCTACGAAATCGTGTTGGGCCAGCAGGTGCGCGATAACTTCCGCCCGGACACCAACTTCCTGCTGACCATCTCCAACGATGCCTGGTTCGGCCACTCCATCGGCCCGTGGCAGCACTTCCAGATGGCACGCATGCGGGCGCTGGAGCTCGGCCGACCGCTGCTGCGCAGCACCAATAACGGCGTCACCGCCGCGGTGGACGCGAATGGCGAGGTGATCGCCGAGATCCCGCAGTTCACCCGTCAGGTACTCGAAGTGAAAGTCACGCCGACCACCGGCCTCACGCCTTATGCGCGCTTCGGCGCCACGCCGCTGTGGGTGATGACCCTGTTGCTGGGCGGCTGGGCGCTGATGTTGGGCCTGCGCCGCAAATAGCCCTCTTCGTCGGGGCGCACCCGCTGCGCCCCGCTTTCCCGTCAAATCTTCCCTCAGTCAGAAAACGCCGTTAAATCAACGCGGCTGGCACACTCCTTGCTTTTATCTATGGCGACATCGCGCGCCGGTTTACTTTTGCTGACGTTTTGTCGCACCTGCGCACATTTTGGGTGCATTGAACGCACCGCACGGGTGCGCCGGCGTTTTGTTGCATTGATTTGGTGCGCGCGGCGTCTCAAAAAATGAAACATTTTAGTTTCAAGGTGTTCACAATCGGTTATTTTTTAACAGCGTTCAGTTCATAAGACTATCTTTATAACTTGAGCAATAAACAGTCGATTTAACCTGACGCTCTTTAGTCAGAGCCACAACAACAGTAAAGGAGTTGGACCATGCAAATGCGTAAATTGGCGTTATCGTTACTGCTGCTCGGTGCGGCAGGTAGCGTGGCGCACGCGGAAGACCTGACCGGTACGCTGAAGAAAATCAAAGACAATGGCGTGATCGTTGTCGGCCACCGCGAATCGTCAGTGCCGTTCTCCTACTACGACAACCAACAAAAAGTTGTGGGCTACTCTCAGGACTACTCCAACCAAATCGTTGAAGCCGTTAAGAAAAAGCTGAATGCACCGAATCTGCAGGTGAAAATGCTGCCGATTACCTCGCAGAACCGCATCCCGCTGCTGCAAAACGGCACCTATGATTTCGAGTGCGGCTCCACCACCAATAACCTCGAGCGCCAGAAACAGGCCGCCTTCTCCGACACCATTTTCGTGGTCGGCACCCGCTTGCTGGTGAAAAAAGGCTCCGACATCAAAGACTTTAAAGACCTGGCCGGCAAACCGGTGGTGGTCACCTCCGGCACCACCTCCGAAGTGCTGCTGAACAAGCTGAACGACAGCGGCAAGATGAACATGCGCATCATCAGCGCCAAAGACCACGGCGACTCCTTCCGCACTCTGGAAAGCGGCCGCGCGGTGGCCTTCATGATGGACGACGCCCTGCTGGCGGGCGAGCGCGCCAAGGCCAAGAAGCCGGATCAGTGGGAAATCATCGGCACACCGCAGTCGAAAGAAGCCTACGGCTGCATGCTGCGTAAAGACGATCCTGCGTTCAAGAAACTGGTCGATGACACCATCGCCCAGGCGCAAACCTCCGGCGAAGCGGCCAAGTGGTTTGATAAATGGTTCAAGCAGCCGATTCCACCGAAAAACCTCAACATGAACTTCGAACTGTCGGACGACATGAAGCAGCTGTTCAAAGAACCTAACGACAAGGCATTGAACTAAATAGAATGACAGCCGGGGCGGCCGCCAGGCCAAACCGGCCCAGTTGATGACTGGGACAGACAGGTATGAGGGGGGCCGTTCCCCTCCCTCATTTTCCCCAAGGCGCATCACCGACATCCGCACACAATAAGCCAGCCAGACTGGCCGCGCGGCGATCGGCGCTCATCAAGTCATCAATCTTCGGCGCTCTGCGCCCGTTTACCGGAGTTTGTTATGTCAATAGATTGGAACTGGGGTATCTTCCTGCAGCAGGCCCCGTTTGGGAACACCACTTACCTCGGCTGGATCTGGTCCGGCTTTCAGGTCACGGTGGCCCTCTCCGTCTGTGCATGGATTATCGCTTTCTTCGTCGGTTCGCTGTTCGGTATCTTGCGTACCGTACCCAACCGCTTTCTTTCCGCCCTCGGCACCTGTTACGTCGAACTGTTCCGCAACGTGCCGCTGATCGTGCAATTCTTTACCTGGTATCTGGTGATCCCCGAGCTGCTGCCGGCCAATATCGGCACCTGGTTTAAAAGCGAGCTGGATCCCAACGTGCAGTTCTTCGTCTCTTCCATGCTTTGCCTGGGGTTGTTTACCGCCGCCCGCGTTTGCGAACAGGTGCGCGCCGCCATCCAGTCCCTGCCGCGCGGCCAGAAAGCGGCCGGGCTGGCGATGGGCCTGACGCTGCCGCAAACCTACCGCTACGTGTTGCTGCCGAACGCCTACCGGGTGATCGTGCCGCCCATGACCTCGGAGATGCTCAACCTGGTCAAAAACTCCGCCATCGCCTCTACCATCGGGCTGGTGGACATGGCCGCGCAGGCCGGCAAGCTGTTGGATTACTCCGCACACGCCTATGAATCCTTTACCGCCATCACGCTGGCTTATATCGGCATCAACGCCGTTATCATGCTGTTTATGCGTCTGGTCGAAAAGAAAGTGCAGTTGCCTGGCAACCTGGGGAGTAAATAATGTACGAATTTGACTGGGCGTCGATCGTCCCAAGCTTCCCGTTTCTGCTGCAGGGCATGGTAATCACGCTGAAGATCACCGTGACCGCCATCGTGGTCGGCATTCTGTGGGGTACCGTGCTGGCGGTGATGCGCCTGTCGCCGTTCAAACCGATCAGCTGGTTCGCCACCCTGTACGTCAACCTGTTCCGCTCGGTGCCGCTGGTGATGGTGCTGCTGTGGTTCTACCTGGTGGTTCCAAGCTTATTACAACAGGTTCTAGGCTTATCGCCGAAAACCGATATTCGCCTGATCTCGGCTATGGTAGCCTTTTCCCTGTTTGAAGCGGCCTATTACTCGGAAATCATCCGCGCCGGCATCATCAGCATCTCGCGCGGCCAATCCTCCGCCGCGCTGGCGCTGGGCATGACCCATTGGCAATCCATGCGGCTGGTGATCCTGCCGCAGGCGTTCCGTGCCATGGTGCCGCTGCTGCTGACTCAGGGTATCGTCCTGTTCCAGGATACCTCGCTGGTTTACGTACTGAGCCTGGCCGACTTCTTCCGCACCGCGTCGACCATCGGCGAACGCGACGGCACCCAGGTTGAAATGATCCTGTTCGCCGGCTTTGTCTATTTTGTTATCAGTCTCGCCGCCTCGGCGCTGGTAAGCTATTTGAAGAAAAGGACTGTTTGATGATATCCCTGAAAAATGTTTCTAAGTGGTACGGTCACTTTCAGGTGTTGACCGATTGCACCACCGAAGTGAAAAAAGGCGAAGTGGTCGTCGTCTGCGGTCCTTCAGGTTCCGGCAAGTCCACCCTGATCAAAACCGTCAACGGCCTCGAGCCGATCCAGCAGGGCGATATCCTGGTGAACGGCACGCCGGTCAACGACAAGAAAACCAACCTGGCGCAGCTGCGTGCCAAGGTTGGCATGGTGTTCCAACACTTTGAGCTGTTCCCGCACCTGTCTATCATCGACAACCTGACGCTGGCGCAGGTGAAAGTGCTCAAGCGCGACAAGTCCGCTTCACGCGAGAAGGGCCTGAAGCTGCTGGAGCGCGTCGGCCTCTCCGCCCATGCCAACAAGTTCCCCGGTCAGCTGTCCGGCGGCCAGCAGCAGCGCGTCGCCATCGCCCGCGCGCTGTGCATGGATCCTATCGCCATGCTGTTCGATGAGCCGACCTCGGCGCTCGATCCGGAAATGATCAACGAAGTGCTGGACGTGATGGTCGAACTGGCGAACGAAGGCATGACCATGATGGTGGTAACCCACGAAATGGGCTTCGCCCGCAAGGTGGCGAATCGAGTGATCTTTATGGACGAAGGCAAAATCGTCGAAGACCGCAACAAAGACGATTTCTTCAACAACCCCGAGTCCGATCGCGCCAAGGATTTTCTGGCCAAGATCCTGCACTAAACGCTCTGCCTATGCGCCCCGCCAGGGGCGCATCTTTTCCCCCGGCACTAAAAGCGCTTGTTTCTCCCCGGTTTTGATCCGATGCTCGCTGGATAACAAACAGAGGAGAAAGAACATGCCCCGCCCTATTATCATCGATTGCGATCCCGGCCTCGACGACGCCATCGCGCTGGCTATGGCGCTGCGTTCGTCAGAACTGGACATCAAAGCCATCACCACCTCCGCCGGCAACCAGACGCCGGAGAAAACCCTGCATAACGCGCTGGGCCTGTTGACCCTGATGCAGCGCGAGGACATCCCGGTCGCCGCCGGCGCCAGCGGCCCGCTGATGCGCGAACTGGTGATCGCCGACTATGTCCACGGCAAAACCGGCATGGGCAACACCCACCTGCCGACGCCGACAATCAAACCCGATCCCCGCGGCGCCGTCGAGCTGATCGCCGACTTGCTGCGCGCCAGCCCGCAGCCGATAACCCTGGTGGTGACCGGCCCGATGACCAATATCGCCCTGCTGCTGGCCCAGCATGCCGAGCTGAAAAGCCATATCGAACGCATCGTATTCATGGGCGGCGGTATGAACGCCGGCAATACTACGCCTGTCGCGGAGTTCAACATCTTCGTCGATCCCGAAGCCGCCGAAATGGTGCTGAAATCCGGGGTGCCGCTGACCATGGCCGGGCTGAACGTCACCCATCAAGCGCTGGTGTTGCCGCAGGATATCGAGCGCATTCGCCAGATAGACAATCCGGTCGCGCAGGCGGTCGCGGAGATGCTCGATTTTTACCTGCCGCTGTACCTCAGCCATCCGCGCGGCCTGCCCGGCGCTGCGATGCACGATCCCTGCACCATCGCCTGGCTGCTGGCGCCGCAGCTGTTCACCGGCGTAGAACGCTGGGTCGGTGTGGAGACCAAAGGGGAATACACCGTCGGCATGACGGTGGTGGACTATTTCCAGCAAACCGGCAACGCGGCCAACGTGGAAGTGCTGACCAGCATCAACCGCGAGGGTTTTATCGATCTGCTGGCCGAGCGCCTGGCGCGTTATTGATCCCATCGGGGCGCGCTCGCGCCCCTCCTTCAACTTTTTTGATTTAACTCAGCGAATTTTTGCGCTATCACTGTTGATGGCTTGCCTCTACCATGCGTTTACACCGACTGACATCGTCACCGATTAAACTTCGCCTGGAGATAAGCCAATGAGCCGCGTACTGGTCCTGAAATCAAGTATTCTGGGTGAATATTCCCAGTCTGGAAAATTAGTCGATTTTTTTGTTGAACAATGGCGTGAAGCTCACCCAGAAGACACGTTCACCGTGCGCGACTTGGCTAACCCAACGCTGCCGGAGCTGGATGGCGAAGTGATGGCTGGCTTTACCGCCGGCGACAACCCGCTGACGCCGCATCAGCAGAGCACCCTGGCGCTTTCCGATGAGCTGATTGCCGAGCTGAAGTCGCACGACACGCTGATCATCAGCGCCCCGATGTACAACTTCAACATCCCGACGCAGCTGAAAATCTACTTCGATCTGATCGCCCGCGCCGGTCAGACGTTCCGCTACACCTCCGCCGGTGCCGAAGGGCTGGTGACAGGCAAGAAAGCGATCGTCATCTCCAGCCGCGGCGGCATCCACGCCGACACGCCGACGGATCTGATCACGCCGTACGTGAAGCTGTTCCTGGGCTTTATCGGCATCACCGACGTTGAATTCGTGCTGGCGGAGGGCTTCGCCTACGGCCCGGAAGCGGCGGAGAAAGCCGCCCAGGACAGCCGCATCGCGGTCGCGCAGAAAATCCCGGCCGGCGTCGCCGTACCGGCCAGCGCACCGGCGCAGGCGCAAGCCGCCCCGGCAGCCGTCAGCGGCGGTTTCCTGAGCAACTTGCTAAAGAAACTGTTCCGTTAAACGCCGGCCTTAGTGTTCCCCGCCCTGGCGGGGAACGTTATCAAGGCTCAAACGGCCGACGCTGGAACTGGTCGTGACCGCATTTCGGGCAAAGTGGCAGCACCTCCGGCGTGTAGAACGCCAGATGGTAGTGACACTGCTCGCACACCAGATTGCCCAACCCCACCACTTCACCGCTGTGGTAAACGCCGTGGTGGCTGACATCCTTGAACACCTCGCGCCACTCCAGCTGGGTTTTATCGGTGATATCCGCCAGTTCCTGCCACAGGCTCTCTTTGATCACCCGCATAAACACGCTGTCGGTAAACTCGTCCCGGCTTTCCTGATAGCTGCGAGCGAACTCTTCCAGATCGCGCCGCACCGCCTGCGTCACCTGCCGCACCTCGTCGCGGGTCAGATCTTCGGCCTCGTTCAACCGCCGCTCCGCGCTGGCCACCAGTTCGTCGATATCGCGTTCACCGTTTTTCAGGCGTTCGGTCAGTGATGCCACCAATTCGCGGTAATACTGAGCAACCTTGTTCATAGACTCTCCTCGATAAACGCTGCGCCGGGCTTGGCTGTAGGGATACCCCTAAGCTACTTGTTCTTATTTTAGCCGTAAATGACTGATGTCACTTGGCAAGACGCGGGATCCGCAGGTTGTGAGCCGCGTCATGGCGGCGTTTTTTTTAAATGCGCCGAGTCAGGCGCTTGGAGTTGTTGCCGAGAGGTCTTATCAGCTATGCTATGCGGATCTACGAATACTAAATGTTCATTGCGTTGCCTCTGACCGGGGCAACGGTTTACACCTACAGGACCACCGGCCGCCATGCAAGAGCAATACCGTCCAGAAGACATAGAATCGAACGTACAGCTTCACTGGCAAGAGAAGCAGACTTTCAAAGTTACCGAAGACGACAGCAAGGAAAAGTACTACTGCCTATCCATGCTGCCTTACCCGTCCGGCCGACTGCACATGGGCCACGTTCGTAACTACACTATCGGCGACGTGATCTCGCGCTATCAGCGCATGCTGGGTAAAAACGTACTGCAGCCGATCGGCTGGGATGCGTTCGGCCTGCCGGCGGAAGGTGCGGCGGTGAAAAACAACACCGCACCGGCCCCGTGGACCTACGACAACATCGAATACATGAAGAACCAGCTGAAACTGCTGGGCTTCGGATACGACTGGGATCGCGAAATCACTACCTGCCAGCCGGAATACTACCGCTGGGAACAGTGGTTCTTCACCAAGCTGTATGAAAAAGGCCTGGTCTACAAGAAGACCTCGGCGGTGAACTGGTGTCCGCACGATCTGACCGTGCTGGCCAACGAACAGGTTATCGACGGCTGCTGCTGGCGCTGCGACACCAAGGTCGAGCGTAAAGAGATCCCGCAGTGGTTCATCAAAATCACCGCTTACGCCGATCAGTTGCTGAACGATCTGGACACGCTGGAAAGCTGGCCGGAGCAGGTGAAAACCATGCAGCGCAACTGGATTGGCCGCTCCGAAGGCGTGGAAATCACCTTCGACGTGGCGGACAGCGAAGAGAAGCTGACGGTTTACACCACCCGTCCCGACACCTTCATGGGCGCCACCTACGTGGCGGTCGCCGCGGGCCACCCGCTGGCGCAACAGGGCGCGCGCAACAATCCGGCGCTGACCGACTTCATCGACGAATGCCGCAACACCAAAGTGGCCGAAGCCGAAATGGCGACGATGGAGAAGAAAGGCATGCCAACCGGCCTGTTCGTTGTCCACCCGCTGAGCGGCGAGAAGCTGCCGGTGTGGGTCGCCAACTTCGTGCTGATGGAATACGGCACCGGCGCCGTGATGGCGGTACCGGCGCACGACCAGCGCGACTGGGAATTCGCCACCAAATACGATTTGCCGATCAAACCGGTGATCCTGAACCTCGACGGCAGCCAACCTGACGTGAGCGCCGAAGCGATGACCGACAAAGGCGCGCTGTTCAACTCCGGCGAGTTTGACGGTCTGGACAACGAAGCCGGCTTTAACGCCATCGCCGACAAACTGGTCGCCAAGGGCGTGGGCCAGCGCAAGGTCAACTACCGTCTGCGCGACTGGGGCGTCTCCCGTCAGCGTTACTGGGGCGCGCCAATCCCGATGGTGACGCTGGAAGACGGCACCGTGATGCCGACGCCGGAAGATCAGCTGCCGGTGATCTTGCCGGAAGACGTGGTCATGGACGGCATCACCAGCCCGATCAAGGCCGACCCTGAGTGGGCGAAGACCACCGTTGACGGCCAGCCGGCGCTGCGTGAAACCGACACCTTCGACACCTTTATGGAGTCTTCCTGGTACTACGCGCGCTATACCTGCCCGCAGTACGACCAGGGCATGCTGGATCCGGCCGCCGCCAACTACTGGCTGCCGGTCGATCAATATATCGGCGGTATCGAACACGCCATCATGCACCTGATGTACTTCCGCTTCTTCCACAAGCTGATGCGCGATGCGGGCCTGGTGGATTCCGACGAGCCGGCCAAGCGCCTGCTGTGTCAGGGCATGGTGCTGGCCGACGCCTTCTACTACACCGGCAACAGCGGCGAGCGCGTCTGGGTATCTCCGGTTGACGCCACGGTCGAGCGCGACGACAAGGGCCGCATCATCAAGGCCACCGATCCGCAAGGCCGTGAACTGGTCTATGCTGGCATGAGCAAAATGTCGAAGTCGAAGAACAACGGCATCGACCCGCAGGAAATGGTGGAAAAATACGGCGCGGACACCGTGCGTCTGTTCATGATGTTCGCTTCACCGGCAGAAATGACGCTGGAGTGGCAGGAATCCGGCGTAGAAGGGGCTAACCGCTTCCTGAAACGCGTATGGAAACTGGCCTACGATCACGTGGCAAAAGGCGCGGTACAGCCGCTGGACGTGGCGGCGCTGAACGAAGATCAGAAAGCGCTGCGCCGCGATCTGCACAAAACCATCGCCAAGGTGACCGACGATATCGGCCGCCGTCAGACCTTCAACACCGCGATCGCCGCCGTGATGGAGCTGATGAACAAGCTGGCCCGCGCGCCGCAGGAGAGCGAGCAGGATCGCGCGCTGCTGCAGGAAGCGCTGCTGGCCGTGGTTCGCATGCTGTATCCGTTCACCCCGCACGTGTGCTTCACCCTGTGGCAGTCGCTGGGCGGCGAAGGCGACGTGGACACCGCGCCATGGCCGGTTGCCGACGAACAGGCGATGGTCGAGGACTCCAAGCTGGTGGTGGTGCAGGTGAACGGCAAGGTTCGCGCTAAAATCACCGTATCTGCCGATGCGACCGAAGAGCAAGTGCGCGCGCGCGCTGCCGAAGAGCATCTGGTGGCTAAATATCTGGACGGCGTCACGATTCGCAAAGTGATCTACGTTCCGGGCAAACTGCTTAACCTGGTTGTGGGTTAACACAAGGAGGAGTTGTGCGACAACGTATTCTGACGCTGTTGCTGGGGTTGGCGGTGCTGGTCACCGCCGGCTGCGGTTTTCACCTGCGTGGCACCACGCAGGTGCCTAATGAAATGAAAACGCTGATCCTGGACAGCGCCGACCCTTATGGTCCGTTGACGCGCGCGGTGCGTGAGCAGCTGCGTCTGAACGCCGTGACCATCGTCAGCGATCCGAAGCGTAAAGACGTGCCTTCCCTGCGCATCCTCGGCGCGACGGAAAGCCAGGATACCGCCTCGATCTTCCAGGACGGTAAAACCGCCGAGTACCAGCTGGTGCTGACCGTGCAGGCGCAGGTGCTGCTCCCGGGCCACGACCTGTATCCGCTGTCGGTGAAAGTGTTCCGTTCGTTCTTCGACAACCCGCTGACCGCGCTGGCCAAAGACTCCGAGCAGGAGATCATTCGCCAGGAAATGCGTGAGCAGGCGGCGCAACAGCTGGTGCGCAAACTGCTGACCGTGCACGCGGCGGAAGAAGAAAACCGGCAGAAAGCCGCTGCCGTCGGCGAACGAGCGGCAAGCCAAACCGCACAATGATCCGCATTTATCCGGAACAACTTGCCGCGCAGCTCCGAGAGGGGCTGCGCGCTTGTTATTTATTGAGCGGCAATGAACCGCTACTGCTGCAGGAAAGCCAGGATCTGCTCCGGCAGGCTGCGCAACAGCAGCAGTTCAGCGAGCACTACAGCATTTCCCTCGACGCCCATACCGGCTGGGACGCCATCTTCGGCATCTGCCAGGCGATGAGCCTGTTCGCCAGCCGCCAGACGCTGCTGCTGATCTTCCCGGAAAACGGCCCGACGGCGCCGATCGGCGAACAGCTGACCAAGCTTGCCACGCTGCTGCACGAGGATATTCTGCTGATCCTGCGCGGCCCGCGCCTCACCAAAGCGCAGGAAAACAGCGCCTGGTTCAAGGCGCTCAGCCCACACGGCGCCCTCGTCAGTTGCCAGACGCCGGAACAGGCACAGCTGCCGCGCTGGGTCGCCACGCGCGCCAAGGCGATGAAGCTGGAATTGGACGACGCGGCCAATCAGCTGTTGTGCTACTGCTACGAAGGCAACCTGCTGGCGCTGTCGCAGGCGCTGGAGCGGCTGTCGCTGCTGCACCCGGACGGCAAACTCACGCTGCCGCGCGTCGAACAGGCGGTGAACGACGCCGCCCACTTCACGCAGTTCCACTGGCTGGATGCCCTGCTGGCCGGCAAAAGCAAGCGCGCCTGGCATATCTTGCAGCAGCTGCAGCAAGAGGACGTGGAGCCGGTGATCCTGCTGCGCACCTTACAGCGCGAACTGCTGCTGTTGCTGACGCTGCAGCGCCGCATGGCGTCCGCGCCGCTGCGCACGCTGTTCGATCAGCACAAGGTTTGGCAGAACCGCCGCCCGCTGGTGACCCAGGCGCTGCAACGCCTGTCCGGTCCCCAGCTGCAGCAAGCGGTACAGCTGCTGACGCAAATCGAGCTGACCCTCAAGCAGGACTATGGCCAGTCGGTCTGGCCGGAACTGGAAACCCTGTCGATGCTGCTGTGCGGCAAACCCCTGGCCACGAGTTTTACCGATGCCCACTAATCCGGAACACCCCACCGTTTTGCACGCGCTGTTCGGCGGCACCTTTGATCCGATCCACTATGGCCACCTGCGGCCGGTGGAGGCGTTGGCCGCCGAAGTGGGCCTGAATCGCGTCACGCTGCTGCCTAACCACGTGCCGCCGCACCGCCCGCAGCCGGAGGCCAATGCGCAGCAACGCCTGAAGATGGTCGAGCTGGCGATCGCCGGCAACCCGCTGTTTGCGGTCGACGATCGCGAACTGCACCGCACCACCCCCTCCTACACCATCGAGACGTTGGAAACGATTCGTAAAGAGCGTGGCGCCGCCCAGCCACTGGCGTTTATTATTGGCCAGGACTCGCTGCTGACATTGCATAAATGGCATCGCTGGCAGGCGCTGTTGGACGTCTGCCACCTGCTGGTGCTGGCGCGCCCGGGCTATAACGATCGCATGGACACACCGGAACTGCAGCAGTGGCTGGAACGTCATCGCACCGCCGATCCGGCGCTGCTCAGCCGCCGCCCGCACGGCCATATCTATCTGGCCGATACGCCGGAGCTGGAAATTTCCGCCACCGAGATCCGCCAGCGCCGCCATCAGGGCCTCAACTGCGACGACCTGCTGCCGCGCCCGGTGCAGCGCTATATCGAGTTGCAGGGTTTATATCGCTAGCGAAAGGTGCGTGATATACTGCGCCGCTATTTTTCAGGTATCCGCTGAAAACCCCGGAAACCTTAGCTGGCCGGGCAGTCACCAGTTAGCTGGCTTTCAGCGGCAGCCTGCCGAAACCATTATCCGGTTACGCCGCAGCGTGCGCATGTTGCCCGCTGCAGTCGACTGAACAGAACACACCCGAGGGGGAACCTTTGCAAGGTAAAGCGCTCCAAGATTTCGTCATCGATAAAATCGATGACCTGAAAGGCCAAGACATTATCGCTCTGGACGTACAGGGCAAATCCAGCATCACCGATTGCATGATCATCTGCACCGGCACGTCGACTCGCCACGTGATGTCGATCGCCAACCACGTGGTACAGGAATCCCGCGCCGTGGGCATGGAGCTGTTTGGCATGAAAGGCCAGGAAGCCTCCGACTGGATCGTGGTCGATCTGGGCGAAGTGATCGTGCACGTGATGCAGGAAGAGAGCCGTCGCCTGTACGAGCTGGAAAAACTCTGGAGCTAAGCGGTGAAACTGCAATTGGTGGCGGTCGGCACCAAAATGCCAGACTGGGTGCAAACCGGCTTTATGGATTACCTGCACCGCTTTCCCAAAGATATGCCGTTTGAGCTGACCGAGATCCCGGCGGGCAAACGCGGCAAAAACGCCGACATCAAACGCATTCTGGACAAGGAAGGCGAACAGATGCTGGCGGCGGTGGGCAAAGGCAACCGCATCGTTACGCTGGATATCCCAGGCACGCCGTGGGAAACGCCGCAGCTGGCGCAGCAGCTTGAGCGCTGGAAGCAGGATGGCCGCAACGTCAGCTTGCTGATCGGCGGCCCGGAAGGGCTGGCGCCCGCCTGCAAAGCCGCTGCCGAGCAGAGCTGGTCGCTTTCTCCGTTGACGCTGCCGCATCCTTTGGTGCGCGTCCTGGTGGCCGAAAGCCTCTACCGCGCCTGGAGTATTACAACAAATCATCCTTACCACCGGGAATAGCCGGTGGTGACCGTGACAGAGTGAAATAAAGCAGCGGGATGAAAATAGAACGTAACCCTTTTCGCGACTATACGGCTGAATCCGCCCTGTTTGTACGCCGCGCCCTGGTGGCGTTCCTGGTCATCCTGGTGCTGTCCGGCATCCTGATCGCCAACCTGTATAATCTGCAAGTGGTCCGCGTCGAGGATTACCGCACCCGCTCCAACGAAAACCGCATCAAGCTGGTGCCCATCGCGCCCAGCCGCGGCATTATCTACGATCGCAACGGCACCCCGCTGGCACTCAACCGCACCATTTATCAGCTGGAGCTGATGCCGGAGAAGGTTGACGATCTCAAAGCCACGCTGCAGGCGCTGCGCACGGTGGTCGATCTGACCGACGACGACATCACCAATTTCGAAAAAGAGCGCAAGCGTTCACGTCGTTTCGTCTCCATTCCGGTGAAAACCGCGCTAACCGAGGTGCAGGTCGCCCGCTTTGCGGTCAATCAGTTCCGCTTCCCCGGCGTGGAAGTAAAAGGCTACCAGCGCCGCTACTACCCCTACGGTTCCGCCCTCACCCACGTCACCGGCTATGTGTCGAAGATCAACGACCGCGACGTCGAACGCCTGGATAAAGACGGCAAGCTGGCCAACTACGCCGCCACCCACGATATCGGCAAGCTGGGTATCGAACGCTATTACGAAGACACGCTGCACGGCAAAACCGGCTATGAAGAGGTCGAGGTCAACAACCGTGGCCGGGTGATCCGCCAATTGCACGAACAGCCGCCTTCCGCCGGTCAGGACGTTTACCTGACGCTCGATCTTGATTTGCAGCGCTATATCGAGCAGCTGCTGGTCGGCAGCCGCGCCGCGGTGGTGGTGAGCGATCCACGCACCGGCGCCATCCTGGCGATGGTGTCCAACCCGAGTTACGATCCAAACCTGTTCGTCGACGGCATTTCCAGCAAGGACTACCAGGGGCTGTTGAACGATCCGAATCGCCCGCTGATCAACCGCGCCACGCAAGGGGTCTATCCGCCTGCATCAACGGTGAAGCCTTACATCGCGGTGTCGGCGCTGAGCGCCGGAGTGATCACCAAAAACACCGTGGTGTTCGATCCCGGTTGGTGGCAACTGCCCGGCTCGGAAAAACGCTTCCGCGACTGGAAAAAATGGGGCCACGGCCGCCTGAACGTCACCAAGGCGCTGGAAGAGTCCGCAGATACCTATTTCTATCAGGTCGCCTATGACATGGGGATCGATCGGCTGTCGACCTGGCTGACCAAATTCGGTTACGGCCAGTACACCGGCATCGATCTGTCCGAAGAACGATCCGGCCTAATGCCGACGCGCGAGTGGAAGCTGAAACGCTATAAAAAGCCGTGGTATCAGGGCGACACCATTCCGGTGGGTATCGGCCAGGGTTACTGGACCGCCACGCCGATCCAGATGGCCAAAGCGCTGAACACCCTGATCAACGACGGCACCGTCAAAACGCCGCACCTGCTGCAGAGTACCCGCGTCAACGGCGCGCTGGTGCCGTTCAAACAGGAAGAGAGCACGCAGATCGGCGATATTCACTCCGGCTTCTGGGAAATCGCCAAAGACGGCATGTATGGTGTGGCCAACCGTCCGAACGGGACGGCGCGCAAATACTTTGCGGACGCACCTTATAAAGCCGCGGCGAAATCGGGTACCGCACAGGTATTCGGCTATGAAACCTACAACGCCCACAAACTGGCGGAGCACCTGCGCGATCACAAACTGATGACCGCCTTCGCACCGTTCAACAATCCGACGGTGTCGGTCGCCATCATTCTGGAAAACGGCGGCTCCGGTCCGGCGGTGGGAACCATCACCCGCCAGATCCTCGACCACATTCTGCTGGGCGACAACAATACGCAATTGCCAAGCGAGGCCCCGCTGCCGCCTGGCGTAGAAGGTGACTAAGGTAGAACATGACTGAAAGCCAACAAAAAGGCTCGATCTGGACCAAAATCCACATCGACCCGACGTTCCTGCTGCTGATCCTGGCCCTGTTGGTCTACAGCGCCTTCGTGATGTGGAGCGCCAGCGGCCAGGACATCGGCATGATGGAGCGCAAGATCGGGCAGATCGTCATGGGGCTGATCGTGATGGCCGTCATGGCGCAAATCCCGCCGCGCGTGTACGAAAGCTGGGCGCCCTATCTGTATATTTTCTGCGTAATTTTGCTGATCCTGGTGGACGCCTTCGGCCAGATAAGTAAAGGCGCGCAGCGCTGGCTGGATCTCGGCGTAGTGCGCTTCCAGCCGTCGGAAATCGCCAAGATCGCCGTGCCACTGATGGTGGCGCGCTTTATGAACCGCGATGTCTGCCCGCCTTCGCTGAAAAACACCGCCATCGCGCTGGTGCTGATCTTCCTGCCAACGCTGCTGGTGGCCGCGCAGCCAGATCTGGGCACCTCGATCCTGATCGCCGCCTCCGGCCTGTTCGTGCTGTTCCTGTCGGGCATGAGCTGGAAATTGATCGCCGTCGCCGCCGTCGCACTGGCGGCCTTTATCCCGGTGCTGTGGTTCTTCCTGATGCACGGCTATCAGCGCGACCGCGTCATGATGCTGCTCGATCCGGAGAGCGACCCACTCGGCGCCGGCTATCACATCATTCAATCCAAGATAGCCATCGGCTCCGGCGGCCTGTCCGGCAAGGGCTGGCTGCACGGCACCCAGTCGCAGCTGGAGTTTCTGCCGGAGCGCCATACCGACTTTATCTTCGCCGTCCTGGCCGAAGAGCTGGGGCTGATCGGGGTATTGGTGCTGCTGGCGCTCTACCTGCTGGTGATCATTCGCGGGCTGATGATCGCCGCCAAGGCGCAAACCACCTTCGGCCGCGTCATGGTCGGCGGCTTGATGCTGATTTTGTTCGTTTATGTCTTTGTTAACATCGGTATGGTCAGTGGCATTTTGCCGGTAGTTGGCGTACCTTTGCCTCTGGTCAGTTACGGGGGTTCGGCGCTGATAGTATTGATGGCCGGTTTCGGCATCATCATGTCGATCCACACGCATCGGAAAATGCTGTCTAAAAGTTTATAAGAGGTGAGTAATGCGTAAGGAATGGCTTTGGATCGGCGTCGCGGCGGTGTTGCTCTCCGCCTGTACCGCCCCGACCACGGAACAGCAGGCACCACAGCAGCCGTACAACGGCCCGGTGGTGGAAATCGGCGGCGTCGAGCCTCAATATGAACCCTATAACCCTAATAACATGCAGGATTATAAGGTTAATGGCGATACTTACCGCATCGTAAAAGATCCGCAGAACTTCTCGCAGACCGGCCTGGCGGCCTGGTATGGCGAAGAAGCCAACGGCAACACCACGGCGCTGGGCGAGCAGTTCGACCCCAACGGTCTGACTGCGGCGCACCCGACCTTACCGATCCCAAGCTATGTGCGCGTCACCAACCTGGCCAACGGCCGTCAGCTGGTGGTGCGCGTCAACGATCGCGGGCCATACACCAAGGGCCGCATCATCGATCTGTCGAAAGCCGCCGCCGATCGCCTCAACCTGTCCAACAACACCAAGGTCAAAGTCGATTTCATCAATGTGGCGCCGGACGGCACGCTGAGCGGCCCAGGCACCATCGGTACCATCGTGGCGAAGCAGAGCTACGCCCTGCCGTCGCGCCCGGATCTCGGCGCCAGCGGCATGGGCACCCCCATCCAACAGGACGTGCCGGTCGCCAGCGGCGCGGCGGTGCGCCCGATCGATAACAGCACCCTGCGCACCGACGACGACAACACCCCAGCAACCGGCGGCAACGCCGGTAGCGGCCGCAGCGGTTTCCTCGGCGCGCCAAGCGCATTGCCGGCCGGCGTGCTGGAAGGTTCGGAGCCTGAAGCCGCCGCCGTGGCTGCACCGGTCGCGGCCAGCGCCGCAGCTGCCGGCATGGCTGCCGCTTCGTCCTCCGGCGGTTACGTGGTGCAGGTCGGTGCGCTGAGCAGCGCCGAGCGTGCCCAGAGCTGGCAGCAAAGCCTGAGCCAACAGTTTGGCGTCCCGGGCAAAGTGGCGGCCAACGGCAACGTTTATCGCGTCCAGCTCGGCCCGTTCAGCAGCCGTCAGCAGGCGGCCCAGCTGCAGCAACGCCTGGCGAGCGAAGCGCAACAACAGTCTTTCGTTACTGCTGCACCCTGAGCATTAAGCCCGGTGGGCATTCACGGCCGATAAGCGGTTATTTAGCTGAAACATTTTCTTGCAGCTAAAAGGGCACTAACCGCAATTAGTCAGATGAATGGGTAATGCCTGCCGGGATCGCATCTGCTATAGTGTGGCTCGTTTTTTAACTTTACTTTCACGGATGTTGTAGTCCCGATCATGAAACAAGTAACTTCTTTTCGCTTAATCAAAAGCATCGCCCTCGGCACCGTTATCGCAATGAGCGCAGCCTCCGTTGCGCACGCCGATGACGTTAACATCAAAACCATGATCCCAGGTGTCCCGCAGATCGATGCGGAAGCGTACATCCTGATTGATTACAACTCCGGCAAGGTGCTGGCCGAGATGAACGCCGATGCGCGTCGCGATCCGGCCAGCCTGACCAAAATGATGACCAGCTACGTCATCGGCCAGGCGCTGAAAGCGGGTAAAATCGGCCAGGACGATCTGGTGACCGTCGGCCAGGACGCCTGGGCGACCGGCAACCCGGTGTTCAAAGGCTCCTCGCTGATGTTCCTGAAGCCGGGCGATCGCGTGCCGGTCTCCAAACTGACCCGCGGCATCAACCTGCAGTCCGGTAACGACGCCTGCGTGGCGATGGCCGACTACGTCGCCGGCAGCCAGGACGCGTTCGTTAACCTGATGAACACCTACGTCAGCAAGCTGGGCCTGCAGAACACTCACTTCCAGACGGTACACGGCCTGGATGCCCAGGGCCAGTACAGTTCGGCGCGCGACATGGCGCTGATCGGCCAGGCGCTGATCCGCGACGTGCCGGAAGAGTACGCGATCTACAAAGAAAAAGAGTTCACCTTCAACAATATCCGCCAGATGAACCGCAACGGTCTGCTGTGGGATAACAGCCTGAACGTCGACGGCATCAAAACCGGCCATACCGACGCGGCGGGTTACAACCTGGTGGCTTCGGCGACCGAAGGCCAAATGCGCCTGATCTCCGCCGTGATGGGCGGCCGCACCTACAAAGGCCGTGAAGCCGAAAGCAAGAAACTGCTGACCTGGGGCTTCCGCTTCTTCGAAACCGTGGCGCCGCTGAAAGTCGGTAAAGAGTTCGCCTCCGAGCCTGTCTGGTTCGGCGATGCCGACCGCGTTGAGCTCGGCGTGGACAAAGACGTCTACCTGACCATTCCGCGCGGCCGCATGAAAGATCTGAAGGCCAGCTACGTGCTGAACACGCCGGAAATTCACGCGCCGCTGGCGAAAAACCAGGTGGTGGGCAGCATCAACTTCCAGCTGGACGGCAAAACCATCGATCAGCGCCCGCTGGTGGTGATGAACGAAGTGAAAGAAGGCGGTTTCTTCAGCCGCATCGTGGACTACATCAAACTGATGTTCCACCACTGGTTCGGTTAACGGTTGAAACGGGCGAAATTGCCCCCATATACTGAATAACATTAACTCCCGCCCCGGCGGGAGTTATAATTTATAGATTAGCTAGCACTCTGGAGCGCACGCACATGCAAAAAACTAAACTGAACGAACTGCTCGAATTCCCTTGCTCGTTTACCTACAAGGTGATGGGCCTGGCGCAGCCTGAGCTGGTTGACCAGGTAGTTGAAGTGGTGCAGCGCCATGCACCGGGCGATTACAACCCGCAGGTTAAGCCGAGCAGCAAAGGCAACTACCACTCCGTTTCCATCACCATCAACGCCACTCATATCGAGCAGGTCGAAACCCTGTACGAAGAGTTGGGCAACATTGAAATTGTTCGCATGGTGCTGTAATTCCAGCATAAAACCCTGCTTATCAACCCGGGATGGCGCAGCGTCTTCCCGGGTTGCGCATTTTTGGTCAGCGAAAGGCTGGCCGCAAGCCGGAGCGCCCGGTATAATGGCTTTACCACTTCTGTAACCTGACGATGACTCTTTTGCAACCAGACAAGATCATTTTGCGTCAGCTGGGGTTGCAGCCCTACGCGCCTGTATCCCAAGCCATGCATAACTTCACCGACAGTCGTACCGAGACTACGCCGGACGAACTGTGGCTGGTACAGCATCACCCGGTGTTCACCCAAGGCCAGGCCGGCAAAGCCGAGCATGTGCTGATGCCCGGTGATATCCCGGTGGTCCAGAGCGATCGCGGCGGCCAGGTGACCTACCACGGCCCGGGTCAGCAGGTGATGTACGTGATGGTCGATCTGAAACGCAACAAGGTCGGCGTGCGTCAATTGGTCACGGCGATAGAAGATACGGTTATCAACACCCTCGCCCACTTTCGCCTCGCATCGCGCGCCCGTCCGGATGCGCCTGGCGTGTATGTGGGGGAGCAGAAAATCTGTTCGTTGGGTTTGCGGATCCGCAAAGGCAGCTCATTCCACGGCCTGGCCCTGAATGTGGCGATGGATCTCAGCCCCTTCCAACGCATCAACCCTTGCGGTTACGCCGGCATGCAGATGACGCAGGTCAGCGCGCTGGCGCCCGGCGTTGGCATTGAAGACATACACCCAATCCTGGTACAGGAATTTGTTCATTTACTCGGCTACCAGACGGTCGAGCTTCGTAACTGGAACCTGCACGATTATGAGTAAACCAATTCAGATGGAACGCGGCGTCAAATACCGCGATGCTGACAAAATGGCGCTGATCCCGGTCAAAACGGTGGTCACCGAACGGCAGGAGCTGTTGCGTAAACCCGAGTGGATGAAGATCAAACTGCCTGCCGACTCAACGCGCATTCAGGGCATCAAAGCCGCGATGCGTAAAAACGGCCTGCACTCCGTCTGTGAGGAAGCCTCGTGCCCTAACCTGTCCGAGTGTTTCAACCACGGTACCGCCACCTTTATGATCCTCGGCGCTATCTGCACCCGCCGCTGCCCGTTCTGCGACGTGGCCCACGGCCGCCCGATCGCGCCGGACGCCAACGAGCCGGAAAAGCTGGCGCAAACCATCGCCGACATGGCGCTGCGTTACGTGGTGATCACCTCGGTTGACCGCGACGACCTGCGCGACGGCGGTGCTCAGCACTTTGCCGACTGCATCTCGGCCATCCGCGCCAAGAGTCCGAACATCAAAATTGAAACGCTGGTGCCGGACTTCCGCGGCCGTATGGATCGCGCGCTGGAGATCCTCACCGCCACGCCGCCGGACGTGTTTAACCACAACCTGGAAAACGTGCCACGCGTCTACCGCCAGGTGCGCCCGGGCGCCAACTATGAGTGGTCGCTGAAGCTGCTGGAGCGCTTTAAAGAAGCTCACCCGGATATCCCGACCAAATCCGGCCTGATGGTCGGCCTGGGCGAAACCAACGCGGAAATCGTTGAAGTGATGCGCGATCTGCGTCGCCACGGCGTGACCATGCTGACGCTGGGCCAGTACCTGCAGCCGAGCCGTCACCACCTGCCGGTGCAGCGCTACGTCAGCCCGGCCGAGTTTGACGAGATGAAAGAAGAAGCGATGGCGATGGGCTTCACCCACGCCGCCTGCGGCCCGTTCGTGCGTTCGTCTTACCACGCCGATCTGCAGGCCAAAGGGATGGAAGTGAAATAACGCGTAATAGTTTGTTACGCTAAAGACGGCGGAGACGCCAAAAAACGGATGTCCGCAAGGCATCCGTTTTTTATTGCGCGCAGTCAGACGGAATTAAACGTCTTTCTTTTCGACGCTCTGCTGAGCGGACTGGCTCTCGGCGGTGCTGTTGCCGGCGGCCGGCGGCGTGCTGTCGTCGCCCACCGCTTTTTTAAAGCCTTTCAGCGCCGCGCCAAGATCGGCGCCGAGCGTGCGCAGTTTGCTGGTGCCGAACAGTAAAATCACCAACACCGCAATCACCAGAAGTTTGGTAATGCTGATACCTTCCATACTCACCTTCTTATCATAGAGCGCTGTGTGAACAGCGAGAAAAACTGACCTTGCCTGCGAATATTTAGCGACTTTCCCCCAGTTCGCACAACCGCAACATGTAACAGAGTGAGATCCGTCGCAGGAATGCCACGCGGCCTCACGGCGTGAATCCCAGACTATTCTTAGTTTATCATCCGCATGATACGCTGCCGTGATACTTATCAGGGAGATGCCGGATGTATATTGCTCCACCCATTTTCGATGCCCGAAAATCCGGCCTCAGCTTCGCCAAACGCACCTATCTGCCCCGCGTCGCCGGTCTGGGGCTCGGCTTTATCTGCGTCTGCGCCGCGCTCTACCCGCTGGCTCCGCCCACGGCGGTCTGGCTCTTGCTGGCCTTTCACGGCTTTGTCTGGCCGCATCTCGCCTACCATCGGGCCTGCCGCGCCAAAGATCCGTTCAAAGCCGAGATCCGCAACCTGCTGATCGACTCCGCCTTCGGCGGCTTCTGGGCGGCGATGATGGCATTCAACGCGCTGCCGGCGATCGTCATCCTGTCGATGATGAGCATGAACAACATCGCTTCGGCCGGTAAGGCACTGTTTGTCAAAGGCTTGGCGATTCAGTTGGCCACGGCGATGCTCACCGGCGCGCTGCTCGGCTTCCCGTTCCACCCGCACAGCACGCCGCTGCAAATCTATCTGTGCCTGCCGATGATCTACCTTTATCCGACGTTGCTGGGGCTGGTGACCTACCGCACCGCCAAGCGGCTGGCGGAAAAGAAACAGGAGCTGCAGCGCATCAGCACCCGCGATGGACTAACCGGCCTGTATAATCGCCGCCACTGGGAGCACCTGCTGCATCGCCAGTTCGACAGCTGCCGCCGCTACCAGGACAACGCCACGCTGATCCTGATGGATATCGATCGCTTCAAAACCATCAACGACACCTTCGGCCACGCGCTGGGGGATGAAGCCCTGGCGGCATTGGCGGAAGAGCTGTTGATCGGCTTGCGCAACGTGGATATCGTCGGGCGTTACGGCGGCGACGAATTTGGCGCGGTGCTGCCGAACACCAGTGCCGAACAGGCGGAAATCGTTCTGCGCCGTATCCAGCAGCGGCTGGACGCGGTCATTTTCAAGGAGGCGCCGCAGCTGCGGCTGCAGATCAGCGCCGGCATCGCCAACTACCACCCCGCGCTAGGCGGTTATCTGGACTGGCTCAAAGCCGCCGACGGCGCGCTCTACCGGGCGAAGCATAATGGCCGCAACCGGCTGGAAACGGCGACGCCGACGAGTGACTAGCTTACTGACTTAATAACTTGGCAAAATACTTTGGCGCTTCGACAAAACCTTCGCGCCGATAAAACGCATGGGCCCGCTCGCGGCGGCTGTGGCAATGAACTTCCAACCGATCGCAGTCGCGACGGTGCGCCAGCGCCTCGCCCTCCGCCAACAGCAACCGCCCTACGCCCGCGCCGCGCGCCCGATCGTCGACGCAAAAATAGCTGATGCGGGCAATATCGCCGGCCAACGCCAGCTGAGGCAGAAAATGCAGCGACAACACGCCCAGCACTTGCTCCTCCTCAATCGCCACCAGCAGCGCCTCATCCGGATGCGCCAACAATTGCTGCATTCGCTGCGTCAGAAACGCCTCGGTGCCGGGATAATCCAGCGCCGTCATTAATTCGGCGATAGCGTGCCGGTCGCTCAGACGCGCCGTTCTGATTTCCATCCGTTTTACCTCGCAGAGTGTCGATACTACAAAATAGGCGGCGTTAGGTGTAACATCCATCGGGTACGGCAAAAAAGGCCGTGCGGCACGCTGGAGATGACATTCCTCCCTAACCGCCTTCACAGGCTGATGATGTCTACGTAACCTCTCGGAGAGAGGCGCGTAGCGTTACGTCTGTCCCTTTCCGAGTCCCGTGAATTTCTCTGATTGAAAGGTAGTTGCCCCATGTTGAGTTCTTTACTGGCCGTATTTATCGGCGGCGGCGTCGGCAGCGTTTTACGCTGGGCGGTAAGCATGAAAATGAATCCGCTGAACGCCCACATCCCGCTCGGTACGCTGATGGTCAATCTGATCGGCGGTTTTATCATCGGTCTGGCGATGGCGATTTTCACCCGCATGACGCATCTGGATCCCACCTGGAAATTACTGATCACCACCGGATTCTGCGGCGGCCTGACTACCTTCTCCACCTTTTCGCTGGAGGTGGTGTACCTGATGCAGGATGGCCGCTTCGGTTGGGCACTGGCCAACATGCTGCTCAACCTGGCCGGTTCGCTGGCGATGACGCTGCTGGCCTTTATGCTGGTGATGTGGGTCAACGGACGCTAAGCCCTTAATGTTTCCTTAATCTTGCATGCGCATAATCTCATCCAGTACTCCTGACTGGATGAGAAACCGCTATGTTTAGCCTGCCGAAAACCGCCGCCGAAGCGATTGCCGTTGCGCTGTGCGTGCTGATCGTCGCCGCCTTTATCAAATCCTACCTGTTCGCATAAGCGCCTTTTTCCCCGCAGCACGCATTCATCTTGCGCCTTTCCGGCCGATTACACTACAATTGAGAATGAACGTTCACACCCAAAATGTGAACCCGGCTCACGCGTAGCAAAGGATCGGGCAGATGCTCTCCCCCAACGACAGTAAACAGGCTAAGGTGCAGGCCCGCCGCGATCAGATCGTCGAAGCGGCGAAAATCAGCTTCCGCCGCCACGGCTTCCACGCCGCCAGCATGGCGGAAATCGCCCAGGGCTCACAGCTCAGCGTCGGCCAAATCTATCGCTATTTCGCCAATAAAGACGCGATTATCGAGGAGATCGTCAACCGCATCATCGCCAGCAAGATGCAGCGGCTGGAAAACCTTGGCGATCACATCAACCTGATCGCCGGCACGTTGGCGGCGCGCACGCTGTTTCAGCAGCCGGGCGAGAGCGAAACCGATCACATGCTGATGCTGGAAGTGACCGCCGAGGCCACGCGCAACCCGGTGGTGGCCAAACTGCTCAGCGATGCGGAAGCGCGGCTGTTTCGCCACGTGTGCCACAATCTGCAGCGGCTGTATCCCCATTTCAGCGCGGAAGAGATCGCCGCGCGGGTGGAATTTATCGCCGTCATGAGCGAAGGCACCGGTTACCGTATCCTTACCACGCAAAAAGCCGATGCGTCCCTGCTGCGCGATCTGTATCAGCAGGCCATTTCTCACCTGTTCAGGAAACTCTAATCTCCCATGACCAAACACTTAGCCAGACAGCGTCTGGTGTACGCCGTCGTGCTTGGCCTGCTGGCCGCGCTGGGGCCGCTGTGCACCGATCTCTACCTGCCCGCCCTGCCGGAAATGGCGGGTGAGCTGAATACCTCCACCGCCGCCGCGCAGCTCAGCCTGACCACCGGGCTGCTCGGTCTGGGCGTCGGCCAGCTGATTTTCGGCCCTTACAGCGACAAATTGGGCCGTATGCGCCCGCTGCTGCTGTCGCTGATCCTGCTGCTGGGCGCTTCGCTGTGGTGTGCGCTGGCGCCCACCATCGACCAACTGCTGATCGCCCGCCTGCTGCAAGGCATCGCCGGTGCCGGCGGCGCGGTGATTTCCCGCGCCATCGCCCGCGATCTGTATGCCGGCCATGAGCTGACCCGCTTCTTCGCCCTGCTGATGCTGGTCAACGGCCTGGCGCCGATCGTCGCACCGGTGCTGGGCGGCGTGATGCTGCAGGTAATGAATTGGCGCGGCATCTTCGGCGTGCTGGCGGCCATCGCCGTGCTGCTGTTCAGCCTGTCGGCGCTGAAGCTGCGCGAATCCCTGCCGGTCGAGCGCCGCAGCCAGGGCGGTATCCTGGCGATGCTGATGTCGCTCGGCGGGTTGCTGACCCAGCGCTATTTCATGGGCCTGTGCCTGACACAGGGCTTCGTGATGGCCGGCATGTTCGCCTATATCGGCGCCTCGCCTTTCGTCTTGCAGCAGATCTACGGCCTCAGCCCGCAGATGTTCAGCCTATGCTTCGCCATTAACGGCGTCGGCTTGATCATTGCGGCACAGCTGGCCAGCCGTCTCAGTTCGCGTTGGGGGGAACGCCGGGTATTGAGGGGCGGGTTAACGCTGGCGGCCGTCGCGTCGCTGTTGCTGCTGTTGGCCGCCGCGCTGCATGCGCCGCTGGTCGTGTTGCTGGTGCCGCTGTTCTTCTCGGTAGCGGTGATCGGCATCGTCGGCCCGACCGCCTCTTCGCTGGCGATGCAAAGCCAGGGAGACAAAGCGGGCAGCGCCTCGGCCTTGATCGGCGTGTGCATGTTCGCCCTCGGCGCCTGCGCCGTGCCGCTCACCGGGCTGGGCGGCACCTCGGGCCTGTCGATGGCGCTGACCATCGTCGGCTGTTACGCCATCGCCATCCTGCTGTTCGGCCTGTTGGCCCGCCGCAACGACGCATAACGCGCCCAATAAAAAACCCGCTCAATGAGCGGGTTTTAAGAAATTCAGCTACGCAGCTTAGATAGCAGTAACGTTAGCGGCAGATGGGCCCTTGGCACCGTTCGTGATTTCAAATTCTACACGCTGGCCTTCAGCAAGCGTTTTGAAACCGTTGCTAACGATGGCAGAGAAGTGGACGAAAACGTCCTTGCTACCATCTTCCGGAGTAATGAAACCGAAGCCTTTGGATTCATTAAACCACTTAACGCTACCTTTAATCTTAGACATCAAACTTACCTTTAACGTGAATGAAAGACACAAAACCTGTGTCGATTACAGTACAGCAAGCAGGCAGGATTTTGTCCACCACCGCGATCACAGAAATCCGATAAAGAGTGAAAAAATCCGTGTTGTCCGGTGTAAATGGATTGCACCGGTTGCGATACGTTACCGTTCCAGGCCAAACCTCTCCCTGCGCCGGCGAACAACGAGCGAACGCCCAAACTCGCCCGCTTCCCCCAGCGTTGACGCCCCCATGCAGACGCAATCGCTATGAAATATAACCAGATGGTCTTTTTGCTTCGGCGGTCCCTGCACTAGGGTTAGGGTTTATTTCCCACTGTGAGCCAAGCCTATGACCAGCCAATTGGCAGACAAAATCATCGCCTATCGGCGTGAGCTGCACCAAAACCCGGAACTTTCCAATCACGAATTCGCCACCACCGCCCGGCTGACCCGCTGGCTGGAAGAGGCAGGCATCCGTCTGCTGCCGCTGGCGCTGAAAACCGGCGCCGTGGCGGAGATCGGCAGCGGCAAGGGGCCGATTATCGCGCTGCGCGGCGACATTGATGCCCTGCCGATCGACGAAATCGCCGACGTGCCCTTCAGCTCGCAAAACAGCGGCGTAATGCACGCCTGCGGCCACGACTTTCACACCTCGGTGATGCTCGGCGCCGCGCACCTGCTCAAAGCGCGTGAGGCCGAGCTGCCCGGCACGGTGCGCATCTTCTTCCAGCCGGCGGAAGAGACCTTCAACGGCGCCCGGCACCTGATCGACGCCGGCGCGCTGGATAACGTTGCGGCGGTATTTGGCCTGCATAACGCGCCGGAGCTGCCCACCGGCACCTTCGCCACCCGCGCCGGGCCGTTCTACGCCAACGTCGATCGTTTCCAGATCCTCATCACCGGCAAAGGCGCCCACGCCGCCAAACCGGAACAGGGCGTCGATACCATCGTCACCGCCAGCCAGATCGTCGGCGCGCTGCAGACGCTGCCCAGCCGCAGCTTCAGCTCGCTGGAATCGCTGGTGGTGAGCGTGACGCGCATCGAAGGCGGCAATACCTGGAACGTGCTGCCGCAAACCGTGGAGCTGGAAGGCACGGTGCGTACCCACAGCGACGCGGTGCGCCGCCAGGTGCCTGATAAAATTCGCCAGGTGATCGACGGCGTTGCCGCCGCGCTCGGCGCGCAGGCCGAACTCCACTGGCAGCCGGGGCCGCCGGCGGTGATCAACGACGCCCATTGGGCGGCGTTCAGCAAAACCGTCGCCGCCGAGGCCGGCTACCGGGTCGAAGAGGCGGAGCTGCAAATGGGGGGTGAAGATTTCGCGCTGTATCTGCATCACGTGCCGGGCGTCTTCGTCAGCATCGGCTCCGCCAGCGAGTTCGGCCTGCATCATCCGCGTTTCAATCCCGATGAACGCGCCCTGTTCCCCGCGGCACAATATTTTACGCTGCTGGCGGAACGCACGCTGCAACAATTAACTACCGCGCCAGAAAAAGCCCTCAGCAACGCCTGAATAACGTGAAATAGTATTTCCCCGACGCCGCAGATACCGCGCCGGGGATTATTATTTTCGCTCGCCGTGATATTTGCAGTTTTCAACATTTGAATATGCTGTTTTGTTGTTTTACATCCCGTTGCCGCTCATCAATAGTGGACACATCAGACACCGCGCGCCTTTGCGGCGCATGACAGGATAATCACGATGAGCGACAACGCGAATAATCAACGGCAATTACGGCTGGGCGCCATTCTGCACGGCGCATCGGGAAATATGTCCGCCTGGCGCCACCCGGATGCCACCGCCGACGCCAGCATCAACCTCGAATTTAATATCGCCTCGGCGAAAAAAGCCGAACAGGGGAAATTCGATTTCGTGTTTGTCGCCGATGGGTTATATATCAACGAAAAATCCATTCCGCATTTTCTTAATCGTTTCGAACCGCTCACCCTGCTGGCCGCGCTGGCCGCCGCCACCGATAAAATCGGCCTGGTAGGCACCCTTTCCACCTCTTACAGCGATCCGTTCACCGTCGCCCGCCAGTTCGCCAGCCTCGACCACCTGAGCAACGGCCGCGCCGGCTGGAACGTGGTGACGTCGCCGCTGGAAGGCTCGGCCAAAAACTTCTCGCGCGCCGAACACCCGGAACACAGCCTGCGTTACCGCATCGCCGGCGAATTTCTCGACGTCGCCAAAGGGCTGTGGGACTCCTGGGAAGACGATGCCTTTGTGCGCAACAAGGCTAGCGGCGAATTCTTCCGCACCGGCAAGCTACACACCCTCAATCACCAGGGAGAGTTCTTCTCGGTGCAGGGGCCGCTGAACATCGGCCGCACGCCGCAGGGCCGCCCGATCTTGTTCCAGGCCGGCGCCTCCGAAGACGGCAAACGGCTGGCGGCCCAACACGCCGATGCGATCTTCACCCATCACGACACGCTGGAGCAGGCGCAGGATTTCTATCAGGACGTGAAGCGGCAGCTGGTGGAACAGGGGCGCGAACCGGACGACCTGCGCATCTTCCAGGGCGTCAGCGTGATCGTCGGCGACGACGACGCGGACGTCGAGCGCCAGTACCAGGAGACCGCCCGCCTGGTCAGCATCGAGAACGCCCTCAACTATCTTGGCCGCTACTTCGAGCATTACGACTTCGCCCGTCATCCGCTGGACGCGCCCTTCCCGGACATCGGCGATCTAGGGCAAAACAGCTTCCGCAGCACCACCGACGCCATCAAGCACAGCGCCCGCGAGCGTAACCTTACGTTGCGCCAGGTCGCGCTGGAAGCCGCCTCGCCGCGACCGGTGTTCAGCGGCACGCCGGAAGCGGTGGCGGATGGCCTGCAACGCTGGTTCGACGGCGAAGCCGCCGACGGCTTCATCATCAGCGGCGGTACGCCCAACGCCTTCGGCCACTTCGTCGATCGGGTGGTGCCCATCCTGCAACAACGCGGCCTGTTCCGCCAGGCGTACCACGGCGACACGCTGCGCGAGCACCTGGGTCTGAAGCGCCCGTTGAACAGATTCACCCAATAATAAGATCGTTTTCAGGGATACCCGCTATGCAGAAAACCGTTACCGCCGCCCTCGTGGCGGCCTTGCTGAGCCTGACCGGCGCCGCGCAGGCGGGCACCGGCATCGATTTGCAGGCCAATGAAACCCCGATCCACGCGCCGAAAAACCCGCAGGCGATCGCCAAACTGCCGGCCGATTTCCACTTCGTGAAGCCGGGCCAATTCACCGTCGCGATCGCCGCGCTCAATACGCCGCCGCTGGCGCTGTTCGCCGCCGACAACCGGCGGCTGATCGGCAGCGAAGTGGATATCGCACAGCTGGTGGCCGACAGCCTGAGCCTAACGCTTAACGTGGTGCAAACCTCGTGGGAAGACTGGCCGTTGGGGGTGGTCTCCGGCAAGTATGACGCGGCCATCACCAACGTCACCGTGACCAAAGAGCGCAAAACCCGCTTCGACTTCGCCACCTACCGCATCGATTCGCTCGGCTTTTATGTCAAAACCGGCGGCAAGATCGCGACGATCAAACAACCTGCCGATATCGCCGGATTAAAAATTATCGTCGGCTCCGGCACCAATCAGGAAGCCATCCTGCTGGCGTGGGACAAGCAGAATCGGCAGCAGGGGCTCAAACCTTTCCAGCCGATCTACGTGACCGACGATGCGGCCGCCACGCTGGCTATCCAGTCCGGCCGGGCCGACGCCTACTTCGGGCCGAACGTGCTGGGCGCCTATAAAGCGGCGCTGAACGGCCGCACCCGGCTGGCGGGCACGGTGGAAGGCGGTTGGCCCAAGGCGGCACACATCGCCGTCACCACCCGTAAAGGCAACGGCCTGGTGCAGGCGGTGAACGAAGCGCTGAACGGCGCGATCCGCGGCGGGCAGTACGATCGGGTGCTCAACCGCTGGGGCGAGAGCGTCGAACGCCTTGCGCAGTCGGAAATCAACCCGCCCGGCCTGGGCGATTAGGAGCGCGCGATGACGCAAGACACTTTCATTCAGACGCTGCCGACCGACCCGCTGATCGCCCCGGTGATCGAGGGGCTGTTCGGCGAATATCGCCAGCGTTACGGCGACTATTTTGGTGACCAGGAACCGGAAGCGCTGGATCTGTACGCGCCGCCGCAAGGGGCCTTCATCGTGCTGCTGCGCGCCGGTGCGCCGATCGCCATGGGCGCCTTCAAACGCTATGACGCACAGACCGCCGAGCTGAAGCGCATCTGGACGCGGGGCGACCTGCGCCGCCAGGGCCTGGCGCAGCGGGTGTTGCAACAGTTGGAAACGCTGGCGCTGGCGCAGGGATATCGCCGGCTCTATCTGACCACCGGCTTTCGCCAGCCCGAAGCGGTGGGCCTGTATCTGAACAACGGGTATCAGCCGCAGTTCGATCCCACCGTCGACAGCGAGGTTTACAGCCGCCCGCCCTACGATGGCCGCCTGCCGTTCCGCAAAAGCCTGATTGCAGAGGACGCGTGTTGTTGCGCGTCGGAAAGGAAAATCGCCTAAGGCCCCCTTATCTGTATCAGGAGACATGACATGTCCAAACAAGAAGTCTTGAAAGTCGTGCCCGCCCGCTATCCGCTGCGGCTGATCGGCGCGCTGTTTTCGCTGTTTATTCTGGCCGCCATCGTGCAATCGGTGGCGGGCAACGCGCGCTGGGAATGGGGCGTGTTCGCCGAGTGGTTCTTCGCGCCGGCGGTGCTGGCGGGGCTGGGGCAAACCCTGCTGCTGACGCTGCTCGGCACGCTGTTCAGCATCCTGTTCGGCACCCTGCTGGCGCTGGCGCGGCTGTCGCGCTCCTACCTGCTGGCGTCGCTGGCCTGGGGCTATATCTGGCTGTTTCGCTCGCTGCCGCTGATCCTGGTGCTGATCATCCTGTACAACTTTTCCTACCTGTACGACGCCATCTCGCTGGGCATTCCTTTCACCTCCGTGGTGTTCGCCAGCTTTCCCACCATCGACATTCTCGGCCAGTTCGCCGTGGCGGTGATGGGCCTGACGCTGGTGCAGTCTGCCTACACCGCCGAGATCATCCGCGGCGGCATTTTGGGCGTGGATTACGGCCAGCACGAAGCGGCGGCGGCGCTGGGCCTGCCGGGCTATCGCCGCACCTTCCGCATCATTCTGCCGCAGGCGCTGCGCTCCATTATTCCGACCGGCTTCAACGAGATCATCAGCCTGGCGAAAGGCACCTCAATCGTTTATGTGCTGGCGCTGCCGGAGCTGTTTTACACCATTCAGGTTATCTATAACCGCACCCAGCAGGTGATACCGCTGCTGATGGTCGCCACCCTCTGGTATCTGTTCATCACCACCGCGCTGTCGGTGATCCAATACTACATCGAGCGCTATTTCGCCCGGGGCGCGGTACGCGAACTGCCGCCGACGCCCTGGCAGAAACTGGCCGGCTGGCTAAAACGTTAGGAGACCCGCATGTCTGAAGCCATTGATTATTACGCCTTGCCCGAGCAGCCGGTACGCAATCTCACCCCGGTGCCGGCACGCGGTCTGATCGAAATCAGCAACGTCAGCAAATTCTTCGGCAAACACAAGGCGCTGGACGACGTCAGCCTGACGCTGCAGCCGGGCACCGTCACCGTGATCCTCGGCCCTTCCGGCTCCGGAAAATCGACGCTGCTGCGGGCGATCAACCACCTGGAGCGCGTGGACGAAGGCTTTATCCGCATCGACGGCGACTACGTCGGCTACCGCCGCAAGGGCAACCGGCTGTATGAGCTGAAGGAAAAGGCCATCCTCCGGCAACGCATCAACGTCGGCTATGTGTTCCAAAATTTCAACCTGTTCCCGCACCTGACGGTGCTGGAAAACATCATCGAAGCGCCGGTGGTGCACAAAATTCACTCCCGCGAGCGGGCGAAGACGGTAGCCTATGAGCTGCTGGATACCGTCGGGCTGCGCCACAAGGCGGACGCCTACCCGCGCCACCTCTCCGGCGGCCAACAGCAACGCATCGCCATCGCGCGCGCGCTGGCGCTGAACCCGAAGGTGATCCTGTTCGATGAACCGACCTCCGCGCTCGATCCCGAGCTGGTCGGCGAAGTGCTGGACGTGATTAAGGGGTTGGCGGATCTGGGCGTCACGCTGGTGGTGGTCACGCATGAAATCGGCTTTGCGCGCGAAGCGGCGGATCGGGTGGTGTTTATGGTCGACGGGCAGATCGTCGAACAGGGCGACGCCAGGCAAGTGTTGGCTCAGCCGCAGCACCCGCGCACCGTCAATTTCCTCAACAAAGTGCTGTGATCGTCGGGGCGCTGCGGCGCCCCGTACCCGAGCCGCTTACCGGCCGGCGAAACGCCGTTTTTCGGCGGCAAAATCCAGCGGGCGGATCCCCTGCTGGTTTTTGTCCTCGTCGGTCAACAGCGCCGGGGGAATAAACCAGGTCACCTCGAACAGCAGCCCGTCCGGATCGTGGCCGTAAATACTTTTGTGCACGCCATGATCCTCTTCCAGCCCGAGAATGCCGCGTTCGGCCAGCTGGTGACGAATACGCTCCAGCTCTTCCAGGCTGTCGACTTCCCAGGCCAGATGGTACAGCCCGGCCGGTGGCTCATGCTCCGCCGGCGGCTCGTTGTTGGCGCGAAAGACCCCCGCGCGCTGCTGACCCAGGTTCTTGCTGAACAGCGCCAAATCGTGATCGTTGTCCGAATCGGCGGCCTGGGTAAACACCGCCCGATCGGGGCTGTCGGACGGCTTGAGCTTGAACCCCAACACCTGATGATAAAAGTCGGCGCTCTGCCGCACGTCGCTGACATACAGCACGGCGTGATTGAGACGTTTAATGCCCATCGATATTCCTTTTTCGCATTGAATGAAGTCAGCATGAACATAGCATGTGGTGGGAAAGCCGCTAAATGCCGTTATCGCATGACTAAATGCCGCCCGCGCAATCTGTCGCTGCAAGGCATTCCGCGCTATCATAAGCGCTGTATTGAACCCTTTTGTGAGAATAGCGATGAACGGCAAGATAACGACTTTTTTTGAAGACAAAGGCTTCGGCTTTATTACCGACGAGAACGGAGAAAATCGTTATTTTCACGTGATTAAAGTGCAGAACCCGGAGCTGATTAAGAAAAACGCGGCGGTCACCTTCGAGCCAACCAACAACACCAAAGGCCCGTCGGCTTATGCGGTAAAAGTGTTGGCGCCCAGCAAATACATCATCATCGCCAATGAAAGAATCAAGATCACCAGCATCAAGTCTTTTAATACCTTCACCAAGGAAGTGCCGGTCAAAGCCGACGTGGATAAAGAGAACACCGTGCTGTCGGTCGGCCTGCTGATGAACCGCATTCGCCCACAGTCCGAAGATCAGGCGCAGACCATGCAAACGCTGCGCATGCTGACTATTACCACCTTCCAGAACACCACCCATACCTTCTCCGAGCACGAGATCGATATGGATGAAACCATCAAGGCGCTGAAAAGCCTGTAAGTATCTGCGTACGGAAAATAACCAACGAAATGTGTCGTTGCCTGTGTTAGCGTGAGTTTTCACCTGACACAGGCCATTGATATGTCCGATTCCAGTAGCGTCAAAGGTTTTATCAACCGCTCCACCCAAATCGTCTGCCCTAAATGCGGCTATGTTACCCGGCAAAAATGCGCAGCAATGCTGCAAGATGTGATACTGATTTGCCCTAATTGCGAAACCCGCTTCGAGCCCAGGCAAGGCTGAAAACGGTTAACGGAACAGGATATGCTCGACGCTGTTGCCGTTGATCACGTTGAACGACTCCACCCGATTACGCCCCTGCGATTTGGCGCGATACAGCGCGATATCCGCCATATTCATCAGCTGTTCCAACGATTTCACCTCATTCATCGCCAGGCTGGCAACGCCGACGCTGATGGTGATTTTCAACGTCTGCTTGCCTTCCGCCTGCAGCTCCGTCTGCTCCACCAGCCGGCGCAAATGTTCCCCCAGCGCCACGCCCTGCGCCGCCAGCGCGCGCGGCAGCATGATAGCAAACTCTTCCCCGCCCAAGCGGCCGAACAGCTGATCGTGACGCAGCTCGCGCCGCACGATGTGCGCGAACGACGCCAAAACCTGATCGCCGGCGCTGTGGCCGTGCGTATCGTTGATCTGCTTGAAATGATCAATGTCGATCAGCAGCAACGACACCGCCTCTTTGGAACGGTGTTTATGCTCCAGCAACTCGCCCGCTTTGCGGGTCATCGCGCTGCGCGCCAGCACCCCGGTCAGAAAATCGTGGTTGGCACTGTGCTCCAGACGTCGCATCAGCTTGCGGTTGGCGGCGATGGAGCTGGCGAGGATCAGCGGCCCCATCACCAGCATGGCGATGCCCAATCGGGCGGACATCAGGGTATCGAGGAAGGCGTTGTGGTTGTTCGGCGTTTCATAAAGCACCAGGTTGGCAGAAATGCTGCTGATCTCGGTCATGCCGGTCAACAGCGTCAGCAACGTCACGGGGAACAGCGGGTAGCGTACCGCGCACCACAGCAGCGCCGGGATCGGGAAGGCGATGGCTCCCGGCCCGCCGATATAGACGCTGAACGCCAGCGACAGCAGCAACGCCAGCAACGGCAGGCAGCCTTTCAGGCGCCAACGTACCTGCATGCGCAGCAGTTGCTTCAGCCGCGGCGCCGCCATCAGCACCGGCAACAGCAGCAAGGTCGTCGAGAATTGCTCACTGAACCAAGCCAGCCAGGCGATCACCACCGTGTTGTTATAGAGGCTATCATTACGCAGCACCGACAGCGTCGACGCCACCGCCGCGCCGGCCAAACTGGCGCTGAACATATAGAGTATCGCCTGGGGCTTGCCCATGCGCCGTTGAGATTGTGGCAGCATCAGCATGATGCCGTAACCGACGGCGATCAGCGACATGTTGCAGGCGTTCAGCCACAGCGCCAGAGACCAACCTTCGCCGGTGCTGAGATCGGCGGCGACCATGCCCAGATAGGTGGTAAGCCAGCCGAGCGGCGTGCCGTAAATGGGTTTGCGCAGCAGCAAACCGAGCAGAATCGCATTCACTGGCCAAAATAAGGAAAGCGAGCCAATCGGCCGGCTAAGAATACCCACCAGGGAAAGCAAAAAAGCCAGCATGAAAAGATTGATCAGCTGAACCGTTAGCGGCAGGCCATGCCTGGCGTTTATTCTGGCGTTCATCGCCTTGCCCATATTTTGCTAATAACCAGAATAATAATGTGCATACTCTCTCGCCCGGCCAGTGAGGGATAGTCAACCCGGATTTCAACCAAAAAAGCCAGACAAATCAATAATAAAAAACGTTAACATTTAATTAACAGACTTTTCTTAGCCCCGTTCGGCTGCGGCGGGCACACCCGCGTAGCGTCAGCAAATAATGGCTACTCTGCTGTCAGCATAGCGCATAGCGTAATAGGTCGCCGACGGCGTCAATTACATTAATAAGCTTGTGGTTATTGGTCGTTGAATGATGTTTGAATAACTGCGCGATTATTTTCCTGCAACTGGGCCGCCCGTGCAATAACAACTCAAAAAAAGCCCGCATGAAGCGGGCTTGCTTGAACAACAGCAAATCGACAGTTACAACACGGCCATGCCTTGCATGCCCGTGTTGCCACGCAGTATAGCGGTGAAAGCTTAAGCAGACCTTAGCAACAAAAAACCCGGCCTAGGAACCGGGAATATTTGTACGAAATGCAGTGTTAGCCCAAGCAGGCTAATAACATTTCGCAGCCTACACGCCAATTGTGCAGAGAAAATGAACGCGGCATCCGTTCAACCGCACCGCCACCCCATCTACACGGTAAGGCCTTACGCCAGTTTGGCGGCAAAGCCCGCTACGCGCTGGCCATAGAGCTTGGCGGTCGCCAGATCGCCCGACAACATCTCATCCACGCCGGCATCCGCCGGGGTCTGCACCAGCAGCCCCACCGAACCGCCCAGGTTATTGACGTCGGTACGCTGCGCCGATTTGGTGTTGGCCGGCAGCAGCCCCAGACTGACCCACAGGCCGCCATGTTGCGAAGCCAGCGTCTGCAGTGCGATCAACGTGACCTGCTTATCGCCGTTCAGGCTGGCGCTGTTGGTAAAGCCGCCGAACACTTTGTCCTGCCACTTGCGGCCGAACCAGGCTTTGGAGCTCGCGTCGGCGAATTTCTTGAACTGCCAGGATGGGCCGCCCATATAGGTCGGCGAGCCAAAGATGATGGCGTCCGCCTCATCCAACGTCTGCCAGGCTTCGTCGCTGATGTCACCGTTCTGATCGATGGCGATCAGTTCCGCCCCCGCACCTTCCGCCACGACTTTCGCCAAACGCTCGGTATGGCCGTAGCCGGAATGAAACACCACTACTGTCTTCGCCATAGAAATTCTCCACTCATTGCACAAAGGCACCGACGGCGCCCCCTCTCGCGTTCAATCTAATCAAGCGCGCAGCGGCTGAATACCGAATAAAACTGACGGTGATATTCAAAAAAATCGCGTTACGCACCGCCGGGTATGCGCAGATAAAAAAAATCCCGCACAAGGCGGGATAAACTTAACAGGGATGGGGTAATACACTACAGGGAATGGATAACACACAACATCATCGGGTAGAGCTACAGTACCAATCCCAATGTATAGAACTGTCATCCCCGCGTAAGTTTGCTCGGCCAGATGTAACGCCGAATGGGAAATATGACATTTTGCTCAACGCACCACGAACAGGCGCGACTCAAAGCCGCCGCTCTTGAAGGTGCCGGTATTGACCCACCCGGGCGGCGAACGGCCGAAGTCCTGATTGAAATCGCCGCCGCTGACCAGCCAGACCCGGCGATGGCCTTTCGCTAACGCGCTGAGATTATCGACGTAAGTCTGCGCCGCCCGATCGTGGAAAAAGGTGCCGAAACCATAGGCATTGGGCTTGCCCGAAATGCCGTTGGGCCTGGCCGGGGTATACAACAGGGCGCGATAGCCCTGCTTGTTGTAATACACATAGCTCAGGTAGTTGAACATGTTGCTGACCACCACTGCATCGTTAGGCTGATAGAGACTGTTGATGTAGTGCACCATCACTTTGAACTCATCTTTCTCGACCGGGTAATCGTTACGCACGCCGCAGCCGAACAGCAAACTGAAGAACAGCAGCAAAGAAATCGCGCACCCGGCTTTTCGTGCCGGCGATCAGCACGCCCAACACCAGCGGAATGCCCAGCGCGGCCGAATAGAGGTAGCGATCGACAAACAGCGGCGAGCGCCAGGAAATGGCGAATACCAACGTCACCGGGATCAGAATGCCGCCGAGCAGCAGCAGCGAGAATGTTCTCGGCGTCTCCCGCCGCCACAGTAGCAATGAACATAAGGCGATAAACATCGCCGGCAGCAGCCAGAGAATGACCGTCGGATAATTGCTGCCATCATGCCCAGTGAGAAAACGCCAATACATCGCCGGCAGATCGCCCCAGGAAACCTGAGGGATCCAACCGACGTCGCCGCCGACCCGCAGCTCGGCGATATGCGCCAGCAGATTGAACAGCACCAGCAGCCAGGGAATGTAGGCCACCCCGATCGCCACATTGGCCAGCCACCACGCCGGCTGCTTGATGTAACGTACGCCTTCGCGGCGGCACGACAGCGCCAGCAGCACCAGCCAGTGAGCGATCAGCGTAAAAATCGTGAAGTAGTGGGTATAAAAGCTCAGCGTCATCAATAACGCATACAGCGCCAGGTAACGGTGGTTATCCGGCGTTTTCAGCCACTTCGCCAACGCCATGGCGGCGGCGATCGCCAGCATCCCCATCAGCGCGTACATGCGCGCCTCCTGGCTGTAACGCACCGCCATCGGCATGATTGCCATCAGCCACCCCGCTATCAGCGCCGCCCGCTCATTGGTCAACCAACGGGTAAAACGCATCGCCAACGCCACCGTCATCACGCCGAACACCAGGCTCAGCGAGCGGGCCGCCACGATGCCGTCGCCAAACAGCGCCATCCAGCCATGCAGCAACAGGTAATAAAGCGGCGGGTGAACATCGAAAGAAGCGTGGTACAGCAAAGCGCCCACGTCATAGCGGCTGGTCAGTACGCTGGAGGCTTCATCGCACCAAAAATACCGATCTGATAAGGAAATAAATCGCACGATCGCCGAAAACGCCACGATCGCCAACGCGTAATGTTTGTAACCGATGCCCTTTAAGCCGTTGTTGCTCAAAGAAACATTCGATACCTGCTGCAGTGACATAACGGCATTCCGCCCAAGAGAACCACACCGTGTGGAGACGCAGCGTCATCATTGCCGACGGCGGGTAAATAGCGGGTAAATCAGTGCGAAAAAGTCGACGCAATCACCGCGGCGCCGCGTGGCTCTCAGCGGATTTCAACGGTGATATCCGGGTAGGCTTTCTCGCCATCGCTGAGGTAATGCCCCAGCGCCCGGTAAGCCATGACGTACAGCACGGCGGCGGCGCACAGGCACAGCAAGGTCACGAGCAGGAATCTGGATTTGCGCACGATAGGCTCCATGGGGAAATTTTCGCCTATTGTAGCGCGGCAAAATAAACGAAAGTTCAATTGCCGGCGGGTCAAGCGCCTCGCACTCACTCGGCGAGGCGGCTTCATCTCATTTCTTCAACATGTAGATAAACGAATCGACGGTTTCGCCGCCGGCGGTGGAGACGCTGACCGCCACCCGTTCATACCCCTCACCTTCGAACGCATCGAGAGTCGGCCAGTGGTTGACGAGATTAGCTGAACGGAACAGAAAACCGTTCACCCGATTGCCGCTGTTATCCAACACGATGCCTGGGTAGCCCATCTCGGCGCCCCAGCCTTCGTTAAGCAGCGATCCGCCGACGCTGCCTTCTTCCCAGCTGCCGCCGATGGCTTCCATAATGTGCGCGTTGGGTCTGCCCGGCCCCAGGGTGCCGTAAACGAATAAGCTTTGCATGTTGCTCTCTGCCACTGACTAAAAGTTAGCGAACGAACATAGCATGGCGCTCAATGGCGAGCCAACGAGAGTATGGATTACACAGTCGAATTTTTGAGGGAACAAGTCGGGGGGAAGAAAATCAAGGAAGTAATGGCACGCCCTATAGGATTCGAACCTATGACCTACGGCTTAGAAGGCCGTTGCTCTATCCAACTGAGCTAAGGGCGCATTGAGATGCGGCAACCTGTGGTTGCGGGTTGCGATTATACGGTCAGAGGTTAGCGAGTCAATGCCTTTTCATGACGTTACGGCGGCGACGGCGCTTTATGGCGTTTTTTCCGCCAGCGCCCGCGCTATGTTACGGTGCGCCAGGCCGACCGCGGTATCGCCTGGTGTGCGCTCAGCCTCTTGCCGCCCACCGCCCCGCCGCAGACAAAGGCGCGTAGACTGTACCACTGCGGCAATATCCCCCCAATCGGCATGCTCAACCACCTGCATATTGCAGGTCGCTTCCCCCCTTTCCCCCAATGCGGAGTCAGGGCGTGCGCTGTTTAAGGATGCCTGGCTCCACGGCGCCCAAGCCAGCAATAGCGCGCAACCTCCCCATGCGCTGCCGTTCATGCGCACAGCTTCCGCCACAGCGCGCTCAGGCGCGCCCGCCACGACGGCGCTGCCTGGTGCTGGCCGAGCTGATGCAGCGCGGTGAGTTGCGCACTGCCCGCCGGATGCCGTGAAGAATCGAACACCGTCTCCCCTACGTGTTTAGGCTCCGCCGGTTGCTGATCAGGTTGATGATGCAACGGATAAAGCCGGGTTATCGCTCTCATGATCCTGCCCTCTTTCGCCCTGTGTATGGCCCCAGCGTATGCAAATGCAGGTAAAAATGGCGTAGGGGATCCTGAGGCCGATATAAAAAAAGCGTAAATCGCCGTCGGCAACGGCGGCGAGGGTGATTCTGCGCCTGACAGCGCGCTCAGCTTCTGCCAGAATAGCGGCATCCCCGCTTTTCTTAATTGATGGATTTCCACACTGATGTCAGCAAAGATTATTGATGGTAAAACGATTGCGCAGCAGGTTAGAAACGAAGTGGCTGAGCAAGTGAAACAACGTCTGGCGGCCGGCAAGCGCGCCCCAGGGCTGGCGGTTGTGTTGGTCGGCGAGAATCCGGCTTCGCAAATTTACGTCGCCAGCAAGCGCCGCGCCTGCGATGAAGTCGGCTTCCTTTCCCGCTCCTACGACCTGCCCGCTGCCACCAGTGAAGCCGAGCTGCTGGCGTTGATCGACCAGCTGAACGCCGACGCAGAAATCGACGGCATTCTGGTGCAGCTGCCGCTGCCGGCCGGTATCGATAACGTCAAGGTGCTGGAACGCATCCACCCGGACAAAGACGTCGACGGCTTCCACCCGTACAACGTCGGCCGCCTGTGCCAGCGCGCGCCTAAGCTGCGCCCGTGCACGCCGCGCGGCATCGTTACCCTGCTGGAGCGTTATAACATCGATACCTACGGCCTGAATGCCGTGGTGGTCGGCGCGTCCAACATCGTCGGCCGCCCGATGAGCATGGAGCTGCTGCTGGCCGGCTGCACCACCACCGTCACCCACCGCTTCACCAAGAATCTGCGTCATCACGTCGAAAACGCCGATCTGCTGGTGGTGGCGGTCGGCAAACCGGGCTTCATTCCGGGCGACTGGATCAAACCGGGCGCCATCGTGGTGGACGTCGGCATCAACCGCTTGGAAAGCGGTAAAGTGGTGGGCGACGTCGATTTCGACGCCGCCAGCGAGCGCGCCGCCTACATCACCCCGGTGCCGGGTGGCGTTGGCCCGATGACCGTTGCTACACTGATCCAAAATACCTTGCAGGCCTGCGAGGAATATCACGACGTTCAACCTAAATAAGTAAGGCAGTATGGAAATTTTCAATCTGGACAATCATCCCCACGTCGAACTGTGCGATCTGCTGAAGTTCCAGGGCTGGTGTGAAAGCGGCGGCGCCGCCAAAGAAGTGATCGCTGAAGGGCAGGTGAAAGTCGACGGCAAGGTCGAAACCCGCAAGCGCTGCAAGATCGTCGCCGATCAGGTGGTGGAGTTCAACGGCGGCAAGGTCATGGTTAAACCCTAACCCGCTGCCATAGAAAAAGGCGCTGAATTCAGCGCCTTTTTTGTTTTTCCCTGCGGCCGGATTACTTACGGCGCCAGGTGGTGCCCTGCGGGCCGTCTTCCAGCACGATGTTCATCTCGTTTAACCGATCGCGAGCGGCATCCGCCAGCGCCCAGTCTTTGGCGGCACGCGCTTCGTTACGCTGTTTGATCAGCGCTTCAATCTCCGCTACTTCGCCGTCATCAACCTGAGCGCCCCCTTGCAGGAACTGCTCCGGCTCCTGCTGCAGCAGGCCGAGCACTTTCGCCAGCTTGCGCAGTTCCGCCGCCATGCCGTTGGCCGCCGCCATGTCTTCACCCTTGAGGCGGTTAACCTCGCGCGCCAGATCGAACAGCGCCGAGTAGGCTTCCGGGGTATTGAAGTCGTCGTCCATCGCTTCGCGGAAGCGGGCTTCGAACGCTTCGCCGCCGGCCGGTGCGGCGTCGGCATCGGTGCCGCGCAGCGCGGTATAGAGGCGCTCCAGCGCGGTGCGCGCCTGCTTGAGGTTCTCTTCGCTGTAGTTCAGCTGGCTGCGATAGTGGCCGGACATCAGGAAGTAACGCACCGTTTCCGCATCGTAATGGCCGAGCACGTCGCGGATGGTGAAGAAGTTATCCAGCGATTTGGACATCTTCTCTTTGTCGATCATCACCATGCCGGAGTGCATCCAGTAATTGACGTACGGGCCGTCGTGGGCGCAGCTCGACTGCGCGATCTCGTTCTCGTGGTGCGGGAACATCAGATCGGAACCGCCGCCGTGGATGTCGAAGTGGGTGCCCAGCTGTTTGCAGTTCATGGCGGAGCATTCGATATGCCAGCCCGGACGGCCCGGCCCCCACGGTGACTGCCAGCTCGGCTCGCCTGGCTTGGACATTTTCCACAGCACGAAGTCCATCGGGTTGCGCTTCACGTCGTCGATTTCCACGCGCGCGCCGGCCTGCAGCTGATCCAGATCCTGGCGCGACAGCAGCCCGTACTGCGGATCGCTGTCGATGGAGAACATCACGTCGCCGTTGCTGGCCACATAGGCGTGATCGCGATCGATCAAGCGCTGCGTGATCTCGATGATCTCGGCGATATGCTGGGTCGCGCGCGGCTCTTGATCCGGACGATCGATCAGCAGCGCGTCGAAGTCGGCGTGCATTTCCGCCAGCATGCGTTCGGTCAGCTGGTCGCAGGTCTCATGATTTTCCGCCGCGCGGCGGATGATTTTGTCGTCTACGTCGGTGACGTTGCGCACGTAGTTCAGCGAATAGCCGATATAGCGCAGGTAACGCGCCACCACGTCGAAAGCGACAAAAGTACGACCGTGGCCGATGTGACACAGGTCATAAATGGTTACCCCGCACACGTACATGCCCACTTTCCCGGCATGAATGGGTTTGAATTCCTCTTTTTGACGACTCAGGGTATTAAAAATCTTTAGCATCGGGAGATTCCGTGGTGTGCGTGATAACAAAAAAGATAACCGGGCTTCAGGTTTCCGCCCGGTAGCGTATTGAAACCTGAAGCCTGATCTATTGCAAGGTTAAGGCCATGCTTTGCTGGCTTCACGCGAAGAAAACGCGCAAAATTCGGCGGTCAGCGCAATTGTTATAATATAACATAAACACAATTACCACAGACAGTGCGCGGTTGAGCCGCTGCTGACTCGCTAGGGCGGATATGTTATAAGGGCGGTCTGAATGTTCACTCGCTTTACGTGACGTCTCACTTCACCTTGTTAGGATTAAAACTATGGTTACTTTCCACACCAATCACGGCGATATCGTTATCAAGACCTTTGCTGACAAAGCGCCGGTTACCGTTGAAAACTTCCTGAACTACTGCCGCGCCGGTTTCTACGACAACACCATCTTCCACCGTGTGATCAACGGCTTCATGATCCAGGGCGGCGGTTTCGAGCCGGGCATGAACCAGAAAGCGACCAACGCGACTATCAAGAACGAAGCCAACAACGGTCTGAAAAACACCATCGGCACCCTGGCAATGGCACGTACCAACGATCCGCACTCCGCCACCGCACAGTTCTTCATCAACGTGGCTGACAACGACTTCCTGAACTTCCGCGGCGAAAACGCGCAAGGTTGGGGCTACTGCGTGTTTGCAGAAGTGGTTGAAGGCATGGACGTGGTCAACAAGATCAAAGGCGTGAAAACAGGCCGCAGCGGCATGCACCAGGACGTACCGGTAGAAGACGTCGTGATCAATAGCGTGACCGTCAGCGAGTAATCGCGGCTGCATGAGTACGCTGTTCATCGCAGATCTGCACTTGTGCGCACAGGAACCGGCAATCACTGCCGGTTTTCTGCGTTTTTTACGGCGCGAAGCGGTGCATGCCGACGCGCTGTACATCCTCGGCGACCTGTTTGAAGCCTGGATCGGCGACGACGATCCCGAGCCGCTGCATGCGGAGATCGCCGCGGCGCTGAAAACGTTGCAACAGGCCGGCGTGCCCTGCTATTTCATCCACGGCAACCGCGATTTTCTGCTCGGCAAACGCTTCGCCCGCGCCAGCGGCATGCAGCTGCTGCCGGAAGAAAAAGTGCTGGAGCTGTACGGCCGCAGGATCCTGATCCTGCACGGCGACACCCTGTGCACTGACGATCAAGCCTATCAGCAATTCCGCCGTAAAGTGCACAACCCGCTGATTCAAAAACTGTTCCTCGCGATGCCGCTGCGCTGGCGACTGAAGATCGCCGCCAAGATGCGCGCCCGCAGCCAGCAATCCAACCAGTACAAGTCGGACGCCATCATGGACGTCAACCCGCAGGCGGTCGAGCAAACCATGCTGCGCCACGACGTGCACTGGATGATCCACGGCCATACCCATCGCCCGGCGGTGCACCGGCTGGCATTGAGCAACGGCGAAGCCCATCGCGCGGTGCTGGGTGCCTGGCACGTCGAAGGATCGATGATCAAAGTCAGCGCCGACGCCGTCGAGCTGATCTCATTCCCATTCTGAATTCCGCACTGGCGCGCGAGTAAAAATTCGCGCTTTCGACGGTGAAAACCGGCGACGCAACCGTTTTCCTCGCCGTGCGCTCATGGTATGCTCTACGCCCTCATTCGGCCCTCAGCCGACGCCAGAAAAATCACAGGAGCCTTACACCCATGGGAGCCAACGCCGCTTCAGCCGCCAATACCGGGGCGAAAATCGCAATTGTAATGGGATCGAAAAGTGACTGGGCCACCATGCAGTTCGCCGCCGAAGTCCTGACCCAGCTCGATGTCCCCTTCCATGTCGAAGTCGTTTCCGCTCACCGCACGCCGGACAAGCTGTTCAGCTTCGCCGAGCAGGCTGCCGCCAACGGCTTTGACGTGATCATCGCCGGCGCCGGCGGTGCGGCGCACCTGCCGGGCATGCTGGCGGCGAAAACCCTGGTGCCGGTGCTGGGTGTGCCGGTGCAAAGCGCCGCGCTGAGCGGCGTAGACAGCCTGTACTCCATCGTACAGATGCCGCGCGGCATTCCGGTGGGCACGCTGGCGATCGGCAAAGCCGGCGCCGCCAACGCCGGGCTGCTGGCGATGCAGATCCTGGCGCTGCACGACGCCGCGCTGGCGCAGCGTTTGGCGGACTGGCGTCAGGCGCAGACCGAAGATGTCTTGAACCACCCCGATCCGCGGGAGGACGCATGAAGCCGGTTTGCGTACTGGGCAACGGCCAACTGGGGCGCATGCTGCGCCAGGCCGGCGAACCGCTGGGCATCGCCGTCTACCCTGTCGGCATCGATGCCGAACCTGAAGCGGTGCCGTATCAGAACAGCGTCATTACCGCCGAGATCGAACGCTGGCCAGAAACCGCGCTGACGCGCGAGCTGGCGACCCACAGCGCCTTCGTCAACCGTGACATCTTCCCGCGTCTGGCGGATCGCCTGACGCAAAAACAGCTGCTCGACCAGCTCGGCCTGGCGACCGCGCCGTGGCAGCTGCTGGCGAGCGCCGCCGAATGGCCGCAGGTGTTCGCTGCGCTGGGCGAGCTGGCGATCGTCAAACGCCGGGTCGGCGGCTATGACGGCCGCGGCCAATGGCGCTTGCGCCCGGGCCAGGAAGCCGAACTGCCGGCCGACGCCTATGGCGAGTGCATCGTCGAGCAAGGCATCAATTTCTCCGGCGAAGTGTCGCTGGTGGGCGCGCGCGGCCACGACGGCCGTTCGGTATTCTACCCGCTGACCCACAACCTGCATGAAGACGGCATCCTGCGCACCAGCGTGGCGCTGCCGCAGCCCAACCCGGCACTGCAGCAACAGGCCGAGCAGATGCTGGCGGCGATCCTGAACGAGCTGAATTACGTCGGCGTGATGGCGATGGAGTGCTTTATCGTCGGCGATCGGCTGCTGATCAACGAACTGGCGCCGCGCGTGCACAACAGCGGCCACTGGACGCAAAACGGCGCGTCCATCAGCCAGTTCGAATTGCACCTGCGCGCGATTCTCGGCCTGCCGCTGCCGCAGCCGGTGGTGAGCACGCCGTCGGTGATGGTCAACCTGATCGGCACCGCCGTCAACGAACAGTGGCTGTCGCTGCCGCTGGTGCATCTGCACTGGTATGAGAAAGAGGTGCGCCCGGGCCGCAAGGTCGGCCACCTCAATCTGAACGACCCGAGCGCCGCCGATCTGCGCCAGGCGCTGCAGGCGCTGGCACCGCTACTGCCGGGTGAATACCAAAGCGGGCTGGCCTGGGCACAGCAGAAGCTGGCTTAACGGTTTATACCGCCGAAAAGAAGAAGGTTCAGCCCAGGCTGAACCTTTTTTTTGCCGCAAAGATCAACGCGAGCCGATGTTACGCAACGGTTTGCCGGCCATCAGATTGCGTTCAATCTGTTCCAGAGAAATATTTTTCGTTTCCGGGATCAGCGCCAGCGTGATGAAAACAAACAGCACGTTAAGCCCCGCATAGACCCAAAAGGTGTGAGCGCTACCCAACGAATTCAGCATGGTCAGGAATGTCGCCCCCACGATCATATTGGCGATCCAGTTAGTGGCGGTGGAACAGGTGATGCCGAAATCGCGGCCTTTCAATGGCTGGATCTCTGAGCACAGCACCCAAATCAGCGGGCCGGCGCTCATGGCAAAGCCGACGATAAACATCAGCAGCATGACGATGGCGAAATATTGCTCCGCCGCCGAGTTCATGCCGATGTTCATCATGGTTCCCAGCGCCCCCATGCCGACGGCCATCACGATAAACCCAAGGATCAAAGTGGGCTTGCGGCCCCAGCGGTCTACCAGCCCAATAGCGATAAAGGTGGCCAGCACGTTGACCAGACCGACGATCACCGTGCCCCACATCTGCTGTTCCGTACTGGCGAAGCCCGCCAGACCGAAAATCTTCGGCGCGTAATACATGGTGACGTTCATCCCGGTGAACTGCTGCATCACCTGAAGAAGAATGCCAAGGAAAACCGCGCGGCGGAAATTTTTATTGCCTTTGAACAACGCCCAACCGCTTTGCTTCAGTTTGAGGCTTTCACGAATTTCATTCAGTTCATACTGCGCCTGGGCACTGCTGTCGCGCAGCTTCTCCAACACCTGACGCGCCTGCTCATGACGATTGCGCGAGGCCAACCACCGCGGGCTGTCAGGTAAAAAGAACACGCCGACCAACAACAGCCCGGCCGGGATGGTGATGACGCCCAACATCCAGCGCCAGGCACCGGTATAGCTGAATGCCGTATCAGACAGGTAAGCGGCCAGAATGCCGATGGTGATCATCAATTGATACATCGAGATCATGCTGCCACGGATTTTCTCCGGCGCGATTTCAGAAAGATAAATCGGCGCGGTATAAGAAGCGATCCCCACCGCCAATCCCAGCAGAATACGTGAAACGATCAACACCTCCACGTTGGGGGCGAACGCAGAACACAGCGATCCCGCCACGAAGAGGATAGCGCCGATCATCAAACTGTATTTGCGCCCCAGCCGGAAGTTCATCCAGCCGCTGCCGATGGCGCCGACGGCGGCGCCAAACATCATTGAGCTGACCACCCACTCCTGCTGAGAGCTGGTGATCTGAAAAGTCTCGGTAATAAACGGCAGGGCGCCGGCGATCACGCCGATATCAAGACCGAACAGCAGGCCGGCCAAGGCGGCTAAAAAACAGACGAAAAAAGTCATGCCGACATGAGTCGGGCTTTTCTCCGCCGGTGTCACTTTGACGGTATCGCTCATACAGCCTCCAAGAGAAAACGGTCATCAGTGTGCGACATGATAGGAGGCAATGCGTCGAAGATAAGTGAGTGCGATCACATTAGTGAAAACGGTTACATTCCATTAAAAATGGATATGCTGTTTTTTAAGGTGGATAAAGTCGCTTAATTTATGCATAACCCTATAAATTAATGCATAAAATAGGCGAAACCGACCTGATATCCGTTGCACCGATTATCAAAAGCAGTCGTATTGACACAACATAAATGTAATCGATTTCACTCAAGGTAGGCATGAAGAGGAATAGCACCAGTAACGCGCCCAAGAAAAACGGCAGGCCCGGCCACGCTTGGCGGCAACGGACCTGCGACAGCAAGATCAGCCCTCATAACTGCGGAACAGCGCCCGGCCGCGCAGCAGGCGCACGCCCAGCCAGCCGCCGCACAGCGACAGCAGCAGCGCGCTGGCCAGCGGCAGCGCCCACCACAGCACCGGCGTCGGCGTCCACGGGAAGTCAAACACCCGGCTCTGCAGCAGCCACAGCGCCGCCTCGGCGCCTACCGCCGCCGCGATGCCCGCCACCAGCCCCAGCAGGGCGAACTCGCACCACAGCGTGCGGCGCAGCAGCCGTTTGCCGGCCCCCAGCGTGCGGTACACCACCAGCTCCTGGCGGCGCTGACGCATGCCGACCTGCACCTGTGCCAGCAGCAGTAGGCCGCCGCACAGCACCACCAGCACCACCATCACCTCCAGCGCGCGGCTGACCTGTTGCAGCACGCCGCCGACCTGTTTCAGGATCGCGCCGATGTCCAGCAGGCTGAGCGTTGGGAACTGGCGGTTGAGCTGGGTCAGCATCTGGCCGTCGCCGTCGTAGCGGAAGCTAGTGAGCCAGGTCTGCGGCTGGCCGTCCAGCGCGCCCGGCGGGAAGATAAAGTAAAAGTTCGGCTTCAGGCTTTCCCAATCCACCTGGCGCAGGCTGGTGACTTTGGCGCTGAACGCCTGGGTATCGCCGCTGAAGGTCAGCGTGTCGCCCAGCGTGATCTTCAGCCGCCCGGCGATACCTTCATCCATCGAGACTTCGCCGCTTTTCGGCGGCCAATTGCCCGCCACCAACGGATTGTGATCCGGCAGTTCGGCCAGCCAGGTCAGGTTCAGCTCACGGTTCACCGCCTCGCCGCCCGGATCGTCTTCATGCACCCGTTCGGTCGCCACCTGCTGGTTTATCTCGGTCAGGCGCACCCGGACGATCGGGTAATAGGTTTCCGGTTTGATCTGGTGCTGCTGCAGGAAGGTTTTCACCTGCGGCACCTGCGCCTCGGTCATGTTGAGCAGGAAATAGTTCGGGCTGTCCGGCGGCAGCTGTTGCTGCCAGCGTTCGAGCAGATCGCCGCGCAGCACCAACAGCAGCGCCAGCAGCATGAACGACAGCGAGAACGCCGCCAGCTGGCTGATGGTCACCCACGGCTGATGCAGCAGGCGGTTGACCGCCAGCCGCAGCGCCAGGCTCTTGAGCGTGATGCGGCGCAGCAGCAGCAGGCTGCCCCAGCCGATGCCGCCCAGCAGCAGCGCCAGTACCGCCATACCCGCCAGGATCGCCCACAGCAGCGTGCTGGCCCCCATCAGCGTCACCAACAGCGCCACCACGATCGCCACCGTCACCGGCAGGAAGTAGCGCAGCGGCCAGACGTTGGCCACCACATCGCGGCGCAGCACCCGCAGCGGCTGGGTAGCCAGCAGCTGGCGATACGGCCGCAACCCGACCAGCAGCGAAATCAGCACCAGCGCGCCGAGCGCCCACAGCCACGGCCAGGCGCCGGCGGCGGGCAATGCAGCCGGCAACACCGGTTTCAGCAGGCGAATCAGCAGCGCTTCGAACGCCAGCCCGATCGCCCCGCCGCACACCGCCGCCAGCGCCATCACCGCCAGCCACTGGCCGACGATCAATTTACGCAGCGCGCCGCGCCCGGCACCAAGAGTTTTCAGCACCGCAATCAGATCGTAGCGGCTGCGGCAATAGTGGCTCATCGCCACCGCCACGGCAGCGATCGACAACAGCAGCGTCAGCAGAGCCGACAGCAGCAGGAACTGTTGGGAGCGCTGCAGCGACTTGCCGAGCGCGCTGCCGGACTCCTGTAGCCCGAACCAGCGCTGATCCGGCGTCAACTGCGGCGTCAACCGCGCTTCGTAACGCTGAATATCCGGCTCGGCGCCGGCGAACATGTAGCGGTAGGTCAGCCGGCTACCCGGCTGCACTGCGCCGGTCTTATCGACGTCCGCCAGGTTGATCATGATGCGCGGCGCGGTCTGGAACGGATTGAAACCGGCGTCCGGCTCCTGAATTATTTCACCGGCGATGCGCAGCGTGGTGTCGCCCACCTCGAGCGAATCCCCCACTTTCACGTTCAGCAGCGCCAGCAAACGCGGCGCCACCAGCACGCTGCCCGGTTCGGGCTGGATGTTGGCCGGGCGCGTTTCCAGCTTGCCGTACAGCGGATAGGCCAGATCGGTGGCTTTCACGTCCGCCAGCTGCGGCCGATCGCCGGCATAGGTCATGGTGGTGAACGACAGCTGACGACTCACCTTCAGCCCCTGTTGCTGCGCGTCCAGCAGCCAGCCTTCCGGCACCGGATGCGCGCTGCGCAACACCCGATCGCCGGCGATAAAGTCACGGCTCTGCTGGCTGAGCCCTTTGTCCATGCGATCGCTGATGCTGCCCAGCGCCAGCACGCAGGCCACGGAGAGCGTCAACGCCAACCAAACGATCAGCAGCGACGGCGAGCGCCATTCGCGCCAGAACCAGCGCCAGATCATGCTTCCTCCCACAGCTTGCCTTCACGCAGCCGCAGCCGCCGCTGGCAGCGCGCCGCCAGGGTTTCGTCATGGGTCACCAGGATCAGGGTAGTGTCAAAATCGCGGTTGAGGGAAAACAGCAGGTCGGCGATGCGATCGCCGGTCTGACGATCGAGGTTGCCGGTCGGTTCATCGGCGAACAGCACCCGCGGTCGGCCGCTGAAGGCGCGCGCCAGCGCCACGCGCTGCTGCTCGCCGCCGGACAGCTGCGCCGGCAGGTGATCGAGCCGTTTCCCCAGCCCCAACTGATCGAGCAGTTGCACCGCCTGCTCGCGGCTCTGTCTGTCGCTCTCGCCGCGCAACAGCGCCGGCAGCTGCACGTTCTCCAGCGCGTTCAGCGTCGGCACCAGCATGAACGACTGAAACACGAAGCCGACATTCCTGGCGCGCAGCGCGGCGCGCCCCTCTTCGTCCAGCGCGGTCAGCGACTCGCCGAGCAAGCGCACCTCGCCTTCGCTGCCGTCATCCAGCCCGGCCAAAATGCCCAGCAAGGTCGATTTCCCCGATCCGGATTCGCCGATCAGAGCGATCGTCTGCGCGGGTTTGACAAGCAGCTCGACTCCGGTAAGGATGGTGAGCTGATGCTCACCCTGACCAACGTGTTTACTAAGATGATGAACTTCAAGAACGTTTTCCGCTGGCATCTTCCCTTCCTTTTGCTGTTGGGATTATTCAGTTTACGCGCTGCCGCCGCCGATACCTTGTTGATTTTGGGCGACAGTTTAAGCGCCGGCTACCGCCTGCCGATCGAGCGGGCGTGGCCGACGCTGTTGGCCGAACAGTGGCAGAAAAAGTCGGGCGCGCCGCAGCTGGTCAACGCCAGCATCAGCGGCGACACCGCCGCGCAGGGGCTGGCGCGTCTGCCCGCGCTGCTGAAACAGCATCAGCCGCGCTGGGTGCTGATCGAGCTGGGCGCCAACGACGGCCTGCGCGGCTTCCCGGCGCAGGACGTACAGCGCGATCTCGGCCAAATCATCACGTTGGTGCAGCAAGCCGGCGCGCAGCCGCTGCTGATGCAGATCCGCATCCCGCCGAACTACGGCCGCCGCTATACTGAAGCGTTCAGCGCCGTCTACCCGGCGCTGGCCAAACAGTTCAACATTCCGCTGCTGCCGTTCTATATGGAACAGGTGGTGGTGAAGCCGGAATGGATGCAGGATGACGGATTGCACCCCAATGGGGATGCCCAGCCGTTTATCGCCACCTGGATGGCGGAGCGCCTGGAGCCTCTAGTAAAGCATGAGTCTCACTAAATTAGGGTCGTACACTAGGTAAAGTTATGCAAAAAGCGGTATTGATAACCGGCTGTTCCAGCGGGATAGGCTTGATTGCGGCGCAGGATCTGCGCAACCGCGGCTACCGGGTGCTGGCTGCCTGCCGCAAACCGCAGGACGTGGAAAACATGCGCCAGCTCGGGCTGGAAGGCATCGAGCTGGATCTGGACGACAGCGCCAGCGTCGAGCGCGCCGCCGCCGAGGTGATCGCGCTGACCGACGGCCGCCTGTACGGCCTGTTCAATAACGGCGGTTTCGGCGTTTACGGCCCGCTCAGCCGCATTTCGCGCAGCCAGCTGGAGCGGCAGTTCGCCACCAACCTGTTCGGCACCCACCAACTGACCCAACTGTTGTTGCCCGCGATGTTGCCGCACGGCGAAGGGCGCATTATTCAGACCAGTTCGGTGATGGGCCTGGTTTCCAGCGCCGGGCGCGGCGCCTACGCCGCCAGCAAGTTCGCGCTGGAAGCCTGGTCGGACGCGCTGCGCATGGAGCTGCACGGCAGCGGCATTCAGGTCAGCCTGATCGAACCGGGGCCGATCTCCACCCACTTTAGCCAGAACGTCAACCAGGCGCAGAGCGACAAGCCGGTGCACAATCCCGGCATCGCCAAGCGCCTGACGCTGCCGCCGGAGGCCATTCTGCCCAAACTGCGCCACGCGCTGGAAAGCCCGCGCGCCAAATTGCGCTACCCGGTGACCCTGCTGGCGCACGCCATGAGCGTGCTGCGCCGCATTTTGCCGGGCCGCTGTCTGGATTGGCTGCTGCGCAGCAACGCTTAATTCGCCCGCCGGGGTTGAAGAATGGCGGCGCGCCCCCATCTACACCCCATGGCTCCGCACGATCAGAGAGAAAAAAGATGCTAGCTCAAGCTGTTGTTGATATTAACGAAACTAACCTGCACCAGACGCTGGAACAGTCGATGTCCATTCCGGTGCTGTTCTACTTCTGGTCCGAGCGCAGCCAACACTGCCTGCAGCTCACGCCGGTGCTGGACAAGCTGGCGGCGGAATACGCCGGTCAGTTCATTCTGGCCAAGGTGGACTGCGACGCCGAACAGATGATCGCCTCCCAATTCGGGTTGCGTTCGATTCCGACGGTCTACCTGTTTAAAGACGGTCAGCCGGTCGATGGCTTCCAGGGCCCGCAGCCGGAAGAAGCGATCCGCGACTTGCTGCAGCGTTTCCTGCCGAAGGAAGAAGATCTGAAACTGGCGCAGGCGCAAGAATTGCTGGCCGCCGGCAACGCCGCCGAAGCGCTGCCGCTGCTGAAAGACGCCTGGCAGAGCAGCCAGCAGCGCAGCGACATCGGTCTGACGTTGGCCGAAACCCAGATCGCCCTCAGCCGCAGCGAAGATGCCGAAGCGGTGCTGGCGACCATCCCGCTGCAGGATCGCGATACCCGCTATCAGGGGCTGGTGGCGCAGATTGAACTGTTGAAGCAGGCGGCGGACACGCCGGAAATCCAGCAGCTGCAACAACAGGTGCAGCAGCAGCCGGACAACGTCGAACTGGCGGTGCAGCTGGCGCTGCAGCTGCATCAGGTCGGGCGTAACGAAGAAGCGCTGGAACTGCTGATGGGGCATCTGAAGAAAGATCTGGCCGCCGCCAACGGCAGCGCGCGCAAAACTCTGATGGACATTCTGGCCGCGCTCGGCACCGGCGACGCGCTGGCCGCTAAATATCGCCGCCAGCTGTACTCTCTGCTGTACTGATATCCGTCACACTTGAAGCTGCATCCAGGCGGCAAACGTGAGAAGCCCTGGGAACTTAGATAACTAAGTGACCAGGGCTCGAACATGCAGCCAGCTTGAAATATGACGGGGATTAGCGATAGACCCGCACCCCGCCCTCCACGCCCGCCGGGCTGAACAACACCTGCCACAGCTGAATGTTGCGCGAACGGAATGCGCCGGCGCAGGCGTTCAGGTAATAGGTGAACATGCGTTCGAAGCGCTCGGAATAACCGCCCATCAGATCCGGCCACGCCCGTTTGAAGTTCTCCAGCCAGGCCATCAGCGTGCGATCGTAATCGGCGCCAAAGTTGTGCCAATCCTCCATCACGAAACGCCCTTCGCTGGCCTCGGCAATATGCCGCACCGAAGGCAGGCAACCGTTGGGGAAGATGTATTTGTCTATCCAGGCGTCGACGTTAAGGTCGGTCTGATTGGAACCGATGGTGTGCAGCAAAAACAGGCCGTCAGGCTTCAGGTTGCGCGCCGCGACGCTGAAATAGGTGTCGTAGTTTTTCGGCCCGACGTGCTCGAACATGCCGACCGACACAATGCGATCGAACTGACGATCCAGATCGCGGTAGTCCTGCAGCAAGATCTCGACGTCCAGCCCGGCGCAGCGTGCCTGCGCCAGCTTCTGCTGCTCGGCCGAAATGGTCACGCCGTGCACCGTGACGCCGTAGTTTTGCGCTGCAAACTGCGCCAGCCCGCCCCAGCCGCAGCCGATATCCAGCAGCGTCATGCCCGGTTTCAACTGCAGTTTTTCGCAGATCATCCTGAGCTTGGCCTGCTGCGCCTGCTCCAGCGTCTGCGCCTCTTTCCAGTAGCCGCAGGAGTATTGCAAGTAAGGGTCGAGCATCGCCCGGAACAGGTCGTTGCCGATGTCGTAGTGTTCTTTGCCCACCTGCCAGGCACGCTTGCGCGATTGGCGGTTGAACAGCCGGGCATAGGCGATGCGCGCGATGTCGCTCAGGCTTTTCGGCAGCCGCTCATCGACGCCGGCCTGCAAAATGCGGGTGAACAGCATATCCAGCCGTTCGCACTCCCACCAGCCGTCCATATAACCTTCGCCGAAGCCGAGCGAGCCTTCCTGCAAAATGCGTTTGAACAGCGCCGGGTTATGCACCCGGATATCCCAGGCGCGCGGGCCGTTGATGGCGACGCCGGCTTCCGCCAACATCTCCTCCACAATGCGATACCAACGATCCTTCTTCTGGGCGAGTTCATCAACACTGAGCGAATCCATAACAATCCTTGGCCGAAATGTCATTTCAAAAAGCATAGTCGCAAATAAAAATGACAACTTTTTGACGGTAAATACAGGGGGTGTTTTTACTCTAGCCAAGGCGAGCAACAGCATGAAATGAATAAAAATTATTGAAATCATGCCATTTAGGCATACTTATTTTTCAGCTGTGCCACACTTGTCGTGACAACACTCTGTTCCAGACGCGGGATCCACCGCTCGCGGGTTGCGTCAGCGCCCTGGATTAAGTCGCGGTATCAGTAGGCATTTTTCCGGCGCTGACGTAATATCTGTTTACATATGTCTGACAGGAGGTTTGCATGCTTACTTTTATTCCCATCGTGATCGTCGTCGCGCTGATTGTGGTGTTCGCCGGCGTCAAAATTGTGCCGCAGGGGTTCCAATGGACGGTAGAACGCTTCGGCCGCTACACCAAAACGCTGATGCCGGGGCTGAACCTGGTGGTGCCGTTCATGGACCGCATCGGCCGCAAAATCAACATGATGGAGCAGGTGCTAGATATCCCTTCCCAAGAGGTGATTTCCCGCGATAACGCCAACGTCGCCATCGATGCGGTCTGCTTCATCCAGGTGGTCGATCCGGCGCGCGCCGCCTACGAGGTCAGCAACCTCGAACAGGCGATCGTCAACCTGACCATGACCAACTTCCGCACCGTGCTCGGCTCAATGGAGCTCGACGAAATGCTGTCGCAGCGCGACAGCATCAACAGCCGCCTGCTGCACATCGTCGATGAAGCGACCAATCCTTGGGGGGTGAAAATCACCCGTATCGAGATCCGCGACGTGCGGCCGCCGGCGGAACTGATCGCCTCGATGAACGCCCAGATGAAGGCCGAGCGCACCAAGCGTGCCGACATCCTGGAGGCAGAGGGGGTGCGTCAGGCGGCCATTCTGCGCGCCGAGGGGGAGAAACAATCGCAGATCCTGAAGGCCGAGGGAGAACGCCAGTCGGCATTCCTGCAGGCGGAAGCGCGTGAACGCGCCGCCGAGGCCGAGGCGCGCGCCACCCAGCTGGTATCCGACGCCATCGCCAGCGGCAACATTCAGGCGGTGAACTACTTCGTGGCGCAGAAATACACCGACGCGCTGCAGAAGATCGGTTCCTCCAACAACAGCAAAGTGGTGATGATGCCGCTGGACGCCAGCAGCCTGCTCGGCTCGATCGGCGGCATTACCGAACTGCTGAAAGAAAGCAAAGGCAAATAATCATGCTCGAACTGATCGCGGCGAATCCGCTGTGGTTCTGGCTCTCTCTCGGGGGCGTGTTGCTGGCGGCGGAAATGCTCGGCGCCGGCGGCTACCTGCTGTGGAGCGGTGTGGCGGCGCTGTTGGTCGGCGCCCTGATCTGGCTACTGCCGCCGCTTTCCTGGGCATGGCAAGGCATGATCTTCGCCGTCCTGACCGTCGTCGTCGCTTACCTGTGGTGGTACTGGCTGCGTCGGCGCCCGGCAGCCGCATCCGGCGGGTCGCCGGTGCTCAACCAGCGCAACCGCCAGCTGATCGGCACCCGCGCCACGCTGACGGAGCCGATGCACAACGGTATGGGGCGCATTAATATCGGCGACAGCAGCTGGCGCGCGCAGGCGGCGGAAGATCTGCCCGCCGGCACCGAGGTGGAAGTGGTGGCGGTGGAAGGGGTCACGCTGGTGATCCGCGCCATCAGCCGTTAATTAGAACGACAACACCCCGCCAGGTTATTGATGATGGGGCACTCCGCCCCCTCATCGCCCGGGCATTGTTCCGCCAGCGTCAGCAGGCGCTGGCGCATGTTCCCCAGCTCGCTGATGTGCTTTTCGATCTCCGCCACCTTCTGCAGCGTGCGTGCCTTCACGTCGGCGCTGTGGCGGGCCGGATCGTTGAACAACGCCACCAGTTCGCGGCACTCGTCCAGGTTGAAGCCCACCTGCCGCGCCTGACGCAGCAGCGTCAGCTCTTCGACATGCTTGGCGGAATAGTGGCGGTAACCGTTGTCGCTGCGGATCGGGGCGGTAATCAGCGCTTTCTCTTCGTAAAAACGAATCGTCTTGCTGGTTAACCCGGTTTTTTTCGCGACATCGCTAATATTCATTTGCTCCTCCCAAACCGCTCTCAAGTGAAAGCCGCTTTAATTTTAACGAACTCGCCCTGCCGTCTCCAGGCCAACTCACTATACGGAAAATTAAGTAAACGAATGAAAGCTTTCGTCAATGGCGTCTGTAGTTTTCCCTTCTCATCCCACTTGGCCGCCTGTTATTGGCTATAAAACTTATTTTTTTTTCCGCATACTCTCGGAATAAGAGCGATTCTCATTCGGAGTATTGATATCGATGCGCCCCGACCTGAACATGTTGTATGCCCTTGAAGCGTTGCTGGAGGAAGGTAGCGTCGTCGGCGCTGCGCGACGCATGAATCTGAGCCCGCCGGCGATGAGCCGCGCGCTGGGACGCATCCGACACACCGTCGGCGATCCGATCCTGGTGCCTTCAGGGCGAGAACTGGTGCCAACGCCGCGCGCCATCGAGATCCGCGACCAGCTCAAAGATGCCCTGCAACAAGCCACCGCGGTTCTGGCAAAAAGCGGCGATATCGATTTACGCAGGCTGGAAGCGCGTTTCAACGTCCGGGCCAACGACATTTTCATTGGCATCTATGCCGGCAAACTGCTCGACATCATGCAAACGCAGATGCCTTGCGCGACGCTGTGCTTTACCCCTGAAGAAAACGATGTCGACAACGAAGCGCTTCGCACCGGACGAATCGACCACTTCATCAGCGCATCGCGCCCGTTCGGCAAAGAGATGCACGTTCAGCCCTTGTTTTCCACTCACATGGTCGGCGTGGTTGGCGCGAATCATCCGATTCTCGCGGAGGATATCACGCCGGCGAGCCTTGTCCGCTGGGGACATATCGGCGTATCGCGCCGCGGCAAAAACCATGGCCCGCTGGATGAAGCGTTGGCCCGGCACGGGTTAGCCAGAAAGGTGGCGTTGGTGGTCCCTACGCCAAGCAGCGCCCTGCTGGCTCTGAACGCGACCGACTTTATTCTGTCCTTACCGGAACAGCTCGCTCACGCCGCGCGGCAAGCCGGCCTTGACATCGCCACGTTCAAACTGCCGGTAGCCCTGGCAGATATACTTATCACGCAGACCTGGCATCCGCGCCACCAGCACGATCCGGCTCACCAGTGGCTGAGGCGCACCATCCGTACACTTACAGAATCGCGTATAACATAACCGCCCGCAGACGTGCGTTTAACGCACGTCTGGCGTGCAATATGGCAACTTCCGCCTTTTTGCGGCCACTTTTACACTCCCCTCGTCGTTATGCCACCGTCGATGAGGAAGTTTCGCATGCCGCCCGCCCCCCACCTTCGCCAGACAAGAGCGCCATTCATCAATCTGCTGTCGCATCTGGACTTCATTACGCCACGGTGCGCCTATATCGTCCGTTCGATTGCCGCTGCGGGACTGGCGCTGGCCGTCGCCTACCAGCTCGAACTGGATATGCCTTATTCCGCGGCTTCCACCGTGCTATTGGTGATCAATCCAACGCAAGGAGCCGTCATCGGCAAAGGCAGCTGGCGCCTGATCGGCACGCTGATCGGTATTCTGGCCGCGCTGTTGCTGATGTCGTTATTCGGCCAAATGCCGCTGCTTTTCATCATCGCCTTTGGCTGTTGGATGGGGTTGTGCGTTGCTGCCATGACGCTGTTGCGTCATTTCAAAGGTTCTGGCGCCGTCGTCGCGGGCTATACCGTCGGGCTGGCGACCTATGGCGCGATGGGGCACCCGGAAAAGACCTTTGAGCACGTCATTGGTCGCGGTTCAACGGTGGCTATCGGAGTCGTTTGCCTCGGCCTGGTGGTTTCTTTATTCAGCGCACGCGGCATGCGCGAGAAACTGGCCGCTCACTACGCTCGCCTGGCGGCGAACACGGCGAAGATCATCGGCGACAGCACGCCCGCCGCCGAGCCGGCCAGGGTGCACATCATGAGCGATATCTACAGCATCGACGACCTGCTGGCTCTGGGCAAAGCCGAGTCAAAAGAGCTTGCACAACGCGCAGCGGCGATTCGCGATGCCATGTCTTCGCTTTTCAGCGCACTGGCCGGCGGGCCAACGCCGCAGGACTGCCCTCCAGAAGCCCTGAAGGCGTTGAGTTCGCCGCTGCAGGCCGCCTGGCTCAGCGCCGGCGATGCTTTAGCGGAGGGCGCCGATGGTGCACGGCGCGCCGTCACCATTTTACAGGCAGCCCGCGCGCATCTTATCGAACAGCGTGACGCATTGAATTTGCCAAATATGCGGGAAGAGGCGGCATTGCTCATTGCCGCGGATCGACAGCTGGAGCAGGTGGACGATTATCTGGCCGCGTTGGTCGGGCTGTCAGCGATCGATCGCCCACGCGCACCGCTGAAAAAAAGACGGACGGTACATTTTCACCGCCCGTTAGCCAGCGCCGCGCAGAACGGCTTTCGCGCCATGCTGACCCTTGTTCTGGCCGGTTTTTTCTGGCTGGAAAGCGGCTGGAATTATGGCGACATGATGTTGCTCGTCCTGGCGCCTTATTGCGCATTGGTCGCTACCATGGGCAACCCGGCCGCCGGCGCCTGGCAGTTTCTGAAAGGCACTATGTACGCCGTGCCGGCGGCGTTTGTCTGCGCATTCGGCATCCTCCCGCATCTTGACGGCCTCCCGTTGCTGGTCATCACGCTGGCGCTGTTCTGGCTACCTGGGATCTACGCGACCACGCTACCTCGGCATATGCTGGCGGGCCTGGCGTATCTGGTTGGATTCAACACGCTGGCCGCCGCCGACAATCCCATGCATTACAACCTGCATGATTTTCTGAATTACAGCGTCGCCTGGATCGCAGCGACCGCTTTCGCCGTGTTGAGTTTTCAGCTGCTTCTGCCACGCAACCCGGAAAGAGACATCGAGCGTTTACGCCATCGCGTGCGCAACGAAACATTGGCGCTTCTGCGAGGCAAATCTCCGGACGCCGTCGTCTGGCAACAACGCCAACAGCACCGAATAGCGCAGCTTGGCGCGATGCTCAAAAGCAGCCCGCAACGGATAGCCGCGGAGCTCGCCCCCGCGCTGGCGGCGATCCACGTTGGGCGAGAAGTACTGCGGATCAAAAAAACGCTCGCCTCTCGCCGACTGCCCCCTACGCCGCACACCGTGGCCCAGCGGGGGATGGTGCGTCTTGCCGCCACCGCAGGTTCGTCCTCCCGCACAATACGCCATGCCCGGCGTACCGCACGCCAGCTCGCAGGCATGGCAGAACGCTATCCGCAGCAGCGGCAAGACATTCAAAAAACCATGGCGGCCTTCGCCGATATTTTTTGGCTGATCCAGCGCCATGCCCACTATTTCAACGCGCTGCCCGCGCAGGAACGCCTCCATGAGTGAGTTCGCCATCGCCGAAACCTATGTGTCGCCTTTTTTCATCTATGCCTGCGTCACGCTCCCTATCTATATCACCGTCAGGGCGCTGCTGGCGCGCAGCGGATTGCTGCGGTGGGTATGGCATCCCGCCCTGTTCGAATTCGCCGTTTCGCTGATGCTGTTGGCAGCCTTAATCCTTTACGTTTAATGCAAAGAGTTTCGCCATGTCCTTGCCCGTCAATAAATTATTCAGAGTTCTGTTCACGCTCGGCGCCTGTGCCGCCGCGCTATCGCTGGTGGTCGCGCTTTGGAAGGCTTATGTCATCGCCCCCTGGACCCGCGATGGCCGGGTCAGCGCGGATGTTGTGCGCATCGCGCCGGAAGTGGCCGGCACCGTCCTGGAGGTCGCCGTCGAGGATAACCAACGCGTCAAACGCGGCGATGTGCTGTACCGCATCGATCCGCAGCGTTTCAAACTGGCTGAAACCCAGGCAAACGCCCAACTTGCCGCCGCCGAAGAAACGTTGCACCAACGCCAGGAAGAAGCGAAACGGCGCCGGGGCCTCGACGAGATCGTGCCCCTGGAAGATATCCGCCGCGCCGGACGCAGCGTCGCCATCGCCCAGGCGGACATGCAAAAGGCGCAGGCCGCCTTGCATATCGCCCAGTTGAACCTCGAGCGCAGCGTGTTGCGCGCGCCTGCGGACGGTTTCATCACCCACCTTCGTTTGCGCCAAGGCGACTATGCACTCGTCGGCCAGGCCAACATAGCCTTGATCGATGCCACCAGTTTCCGGGTTACCGGTTATTTCGAAGAGACCAAGCTGCGTCGTATCACCGTCGGTGCACCGGCCAGCATCCGTCTGATGGGCAGCGACAAACCGCTGGCGGGCCATGTCGCCTCTATCGGACGCGGCATTTCCGACGACAATGGCAACCTGGGCGATAACGGCTTACCGACCGTCACGCCAACCTTCAGTTGGATACGCTTGGCTCAACGCATCCCAGTGCGCATCGCGCTCGACGACCTGCCCGCCAACGTTCTGCTCGCCGCGGGGATGACCGCCAGCATCGATATTACGCCCCCGGATCAGGAAAACGTGGCACACGGACGCCTGACCGATTGGCTGCACGCCATGATGTAAAAGGATGCACATGAATCATTTATCAAACAGTTGTCGCTATCTGACAATGGCAGGCATCACGTTTCTTATCCTGCAACTTGGCGGCTGCGCTGCCGTTGGCCCCGACTATCGGCCTGAACCGCCCGCCCATCCCGCCGGCTGGTCGACAACGGAAAGCACCCATTACGCGCAGGAACAAGAATTGGCCCATTGGTGGCGCCTGTTCAACGATCCCGTCTTGAATCAGCTTGTCGACAGCGCGCTGCTGCATAACCAGGATCTGGCGATAGCGCGCCAGCGGCTGTTACAGGCGCGCGCCGAAAGGGAACGTTCCGCCGGCTTGCTCGAACCAGAAATCAACGCCGGGGCAGAAACCACGACGGCACAATGGTCGACAAAATTGGATAACGCCCCCACACCGGCGCGTTCTAAAACCTATCGGCTCGGCCTGGAAGCCAGTTGGGAAATTGACGTCTTCGGCGGACGGCGGCGCTCGCTGGAGGCCGCCGATGCCCAAGTGCAGGCGGTGGAAAATGACGGGCGCGCCATTTTGGTCAGCCTGCTGGCGGAACTCGCCGACGACTACGCGGCGCTGCGCACCACCCAACAACGTCTGTCGATCGCCCAGGACAACCTGGCGGCATTGACGACGGCGGAAAGGCTGGCGGTCAAAGCCTATTCTCACGGTTTAGGCACGGCGGCAGAAGTCGCTCAGGCCCGTGCGGAGCGTGAAATCAACCAGGCCAGAGTGCCTGAATTCGCTGGCGAAGCCGAGCGCCTGATGCATGCTATCGGCGTCCTGATCGGCGATTTTCCCGCAACGCAGCGCGGCATGTTGAACCGTCAAGAAGCAGCGCTCACCGTACCGCCCGCGCTACCGCTCTCGCTGCCTTCGGAGGTGGTAAGACGGCGCCCGGATATCCGGGCGGCGGAACGTCGCCTAGCTGCCGCCAATGCCGGGATCGGCGTTGCGATCGCTGCTGATTTTCCCAGATTCACCATCCCGTTGGGCCTGGATACTACCGCCAGCCTGCTGCATCAGCTCTTTTCCGCCCAAAGCTTCGCCTGGGTGCTGAGTGGTTCCGTCCAGCAGTCCGTTTACAACGGCGGAAAAAACAACGCTGCAGTGCAGGAGGCGCGAGCAGAAGCCGAAGCGCAGCGCCTCATTTACCAACAGCAGGTACATTTGGCCTTCAGGGATGTGGAAAACGCGTTGTCCGGCCTGAGAACCGAACGGTTGCGGCACGCCGCCTTGTCCGCCGCCGAACGCGATAGCCGAGTTGCACTCACTCGCGCCACCCGGCTCTATCGTCAGGGGCTCAGCGGCTATCTGCCCGTGCTTACCGCACAACGCAGCGCCTATCAAACCCGGGATGCGCTCGCGCTTAACCAACTGAACGATGTTCAGGCCATGATCGGTCTTTATAAAGCCTTGGGGGCCGGGTGGTAACCGCAAAGGGCGACGGCGCACTTTTTTCATCATCGATAAAAAAGTCTGTTGACCTTAACCTTGCTGGAAGGTTTAAGCTCTGCGTTGAGTAAAAGTCGATCCTGCGGTGACCGTTGCAACACCGCCCTTTAAGCAAGGAGTTCAATCATGTCACACACCACTATGCTGGCATTGCAGGGGCTGTCCTGCATGAACTGCGCGCAGCGGGTGAAAAAAGCCCTGGAAAGCCGCAGCGATGTCGAAAAAGCCGAAGTTAACGTGCATTACGCCAAAGTGACCGGCGACGCACCGGACAACGCGCTGATCGACAGCGTGATCGCCGCCGGCTATCAGGCCGAAGTCGCGCCGCACGCCGACACCGAGCTGCAGCTGAGCGGCCTGAGCTGCATGCACTGCGTCGGCAGCACCCGCAAGGCGCTGGAAGCGGTGCCGGGGGTGTTCGCCGCCGAGGTCGAGATCGACAGCGCGAAAGTGTACGGCGATGCCGATCCGCAGGCGCTGATCGCCGCGGTGGAACATGCCGGTTATCACGCCAGCGTGGCGGGTGCCGTCGTCCCAAAAACTGAGCCGTTGACTGACGCAACACCTTCGTTGCCGGACGTTCAGCCAGCGGCGCAGCCTCCCCTTCCGGCAACCGACAACGCGGACGACAGCGTACAGCTGCTGCTCAGCGGCATGACCTGCGCCAGCTGTGTCAATAAAGTGCAGCATGCGCTGCAAAGCGTCCCCGGCGTTGAACACGCGCGCGTCAACCTGGCGGAGCGCAGTGCGCTGGTCACCGGCGCCGCCGATGCGCAGGCACTGGTAGCGGCGGTGGAAAAAGCCGGCTACGGTGCCGAGATGATTCAGGACGAGACAGAACGTCGCGAACGCCAACAGCAGACCGCACGCGCCAACATGAAGCGCTTTAGCTGGCAGGCGGCACTGGGGCTGGCGTTGGGTATCCCGCTGATGGCCTGGGGGCTGTTCGGCGGCAGCATGACGCTGACGCCGGAAACCCAGCGCCCCTGGCTGCTGGTCGGCGTCATCACCCTGGCGGTGATGGTGTTTGCCGGCGGGCACTTCTACCGCAACGCCTGGCGCGCGCTGATGAACGGCAGCGCCACCATGGATACCCTGGTGGCACTCGGCACCGGCGCCGCCTGGCTTTACTCGATCGCCGTCAACATTTGGCCCGATTTCTTCCCGATGGAAGCGCGCCACCTCTATTACGAGGCCAGCGCGATGATCATCGGTTTGATCAACCTCGGCCATGCGCTGGAGCAGCGCGCTCGTCAGCGTTCTTCACAGGCGCTGGAGCGGTTACTGGATCTGACACCGCCCACCGCGCGGCTGGTGACCGACGACGACGAACGCGATATCCCGCTGGCGGAGGTGCAGCTCGGCATGACGCTGCGGCTGACCACCGGCGATCGCGTGCCGGTCGACGGTGAAATCGTGCAGGGCGAAGTCTGGCTCGATGAAGCGATGCTGACCGGCGAAGCGGTGCCACAGCAGAAAGGCCCCGGCGATACGGTGCATGCCGGGACGGTGGTCGACGACGGCAGCGTGCTGTTCCGCGCCGCCGCCATCGGTAGCCAAACCACGCTGGCGCGCATCATCAAACTGGTGCGTCAGGCGCAGAGCAGTAAACCGGCGATTGGCCAGTTGGCTGACCGCGTCTCGGCGGTGTTCGTGCCGGCGGTGGTGGCGATCGCCCTGTTCAGCGCAGCGATGTGGTACTTCTTCGGCCCGCAGCCGCAGCTGGTCTATACGCTGGTGATCGCCACTACGGTGCTGATCATTGCCTGCCCGTGCGCATTGGGCCTGGCAACGCCGATGTCGATCATCTCCGGCGTCGGCCGCGCGGCGGAGTTCGGCGTGCTGGTTCGCGACGCCGACGCCCTGCAACAGGCCAGCCAGTTGGACACCCTGGTGTTCGACAAAACCGGCACCCTGACCGAAGGGAAACCGCAGGTGGTGGAGATCCTGACCTTCAATCAGGTCAGCGAGCAGCAGGCGATCGGCTGGGCCGCCGCGCTGGAACAAGGCTCCAACCACCCGCTGGCGCGCGCCATCATGGAACGCGCCGCCGGGCAAACGCTGCCGCAGGTGGCGCAGTTCCGCACCCTGCGCGGCGCCGGGGTCAGCGGGGAGATCGACGGCGCGCAGTTGCTGCTGGGTAACGCCGCGCTGCTGGAACAGCATCAGGTCGCGACCGCCGAACTGGATGCGCCGATGCGCGCCCAGGCCGAACGCGGCGTGACGCCGGTGCTGCTGGCCGTTGACGGTAAACCGGCCGCGCTGTTCGCCATTCGCGATCCGCTGCGCGAGGACAGCATCGCGGCGCTGCAGCGCCTGCACCAGCAGGGATATCAGCTGGTGATGCTGACCGGCGACAACCCGGTGACCGCCAACGCCATCGCCAAAGAAGCCGGTATCGATCGGGTGATTGCCGGCGTGCTGCCGGACGGCAAAGCGGCGGCGATCAAACAGCTGCAGGCGCAGGGCCAACGCGTGGCGATGGTCGGCGACGGCATCAACGACGCCCCGGCGCTGGCGCAGGCCGACGTGGGCATCGCGATGGGCGGCGGCAGCGACATCGCCATCGAGACCGCTGCCATCACCTTGATGCGCCACAGCCTGAATGGCGTAGCGGATGCAGTGGAGCTGTCGAAGGCCACGCTGCGCAACATGAAGCAGAACCTGTTCGGCGCCTTTATCTATAATACGCTGGGCATTCCAATCGCCGCCGGCGTGCTCTACCCGCTGACCGGCACACTGCTCAGCCCGGTGGTGGCGGGTGCCGCAATGGCGCTGTCGTCGATTACCGTAGTCAGCAACGCCAACCGGCTGCTGCGTTTTAAACCCAGGAAGTAAGCTCCGGGGCGCCGTCAAGGCGCCCCGCTGTTTTCCGGGCTTCCCTGCGCGGCAGATAGCGTTTAGCATGAATGACGATTTTCCCTCGCCTTGCACGCGAAAACGCGCACCCGTTATTCAGGAGCCACGCCGTATGGGTCAACTGTTACGCCGCCTCGCCGCCTTTCTCGGCCTGATCTCGCCCAAAAGTTACGCTTATCCGGCGCTGGACATCACCCTGCCGGGCGAACGTCGGCTGCATCTGGTAGGCAGCATCCATATGGGCACCGTCGATATGTCGCCGCTGCCGCCCCGGCTGGCCGCCCGGCTGCAACAGGCCGACGCGCTGATCGTCGAAGCCGATATCACCGGCGCCGCCTCCCCTTTCGACCACGCCGAACAGCAGCCGGAGCTGGAACAGCGCCTGTCCGCCGAAGAGTATCAACAGCTGCTGGCGCTGTGCCACGAACTGGGCGCCGATCCGCACGCCTTCGCCACCCTGCCCGGCTGGCAGGTGGCGCTGATGATGCAGGCGCGGCAGGCTCAGCGTCTGGGGCTGCGCGCAGAGTACGGCGTAGATTATCAGCTGCTGCAGGCCGCCAGAGCGCAGGACAAACCGGTGATCGAACTTGAAGGGGCGCAGCAGCAGTTGGCAATGCTGGAACAGCTGCCGGAAGGCGGCATCGCACTGCTGCGCGATACGCTGGAACACTGGCATACCAACGCGCGGCTGCTGCAAACCATGGTGAGCTGGTGGCTGGACGCCAAACCGCGAGGCACGCTGGACACGCTGCCGGCCACCTTCAGCGCTGGGCTGTACGACGTGCTGATGCATCAGCGCAATCGCGACTGGCGGCGTCAGCTGGAGGCGCTGCCGGCCGGGGACTATGTGGTGGCGGTTGGCGCATTGCACCTGTATGGCGAGGATAACCTGCCGGCGATGCTGCAGCCACAGGGGTAAAAAAGTGGCCAATATCGCTATTGGCCAGTCAAAGAGGAATTTCTTGTATTCTAGTTATACGCATAGCAACCGTGTTAACGGTTACAGTAAACAGGGTAGCAACCCGGTGAATATCTTGGCAACCCGCTTTATGTAACAGCCGCTCAGGTTGCCGGGCAGGTTGGATTTTTGTATTTTTAAGGCTGGTTATCACCCCTTCCCCGCTGGGGACATTTTGGACAACACATCATGACGCCCGCAGTCGTTCTGCTTGAGAAACAAAAGGTCGCCTTCACCCTCCATCCTTATCACCACGACAGCGACGAAACCAACTTCGGCGATGAGGCGGTGAGAAAGCTGGGGCTGGATGCCGATCGGGTTTACAAAACCTTGCTGGTGGCGCTGAACGGCGACGCCAAACACCTGGCGGTGGCGGTCACGCCGGTCGCCACCCAGCTGGATCTGAAAAAGGTTGCCCGCGCCCTCGGTGCCAAAAAGGCCGAGATGGCCGATCCGCAGCTGGCGCAGCGCGTCACCGGGTATCTGGTGGGCGGCATCAGCCCGCTGGGGCAGAAAAAACGGCTGCCGACGGTGATCGACAGCCCGGCGCAAGCGTTCGCCACCATCTACGTTTCCGGCGGCAAACGCGGGCTGGACATCGAGCTGGCCGCCGCCGATCTGTGCCGCCTGCTGGCCGGCAGCTTCGCCGACATCGCCAAACGCGACTGACGACGCGTACTCAGCGGCACACCACCGTGGCGTCACAGGCTGCCAGCGTCTCCACCAGGCGGTCCTCCAGCGCCTTCACCTCCGCGCCGGGCACCAGATAGTTGTTGCTGATAATGGCGAACGCCAGCGGCCGTCCGGTCGCCGAATCGACATAGCCGCTGAGCGATGAGACCCCGGTCATGGAGCCGCTCTTGGCGTGGGCGCGCCCCGCCGCCGCGCTTTTTACCATACGGTGCTGCAGCGTGCCGCCCACCAGCAACCCCGGCTGGCCCGCGACGGGCAAAGCGCGATACCAGTCGGCGAACCACGGCTGTTTTCTGGCCGCCAACAGCAGCGTCGTCAGCTGTTGCGGCGTGATCTGGTTCATGCGCGACAGCCCTGAACCGTCCACCTGACGGTACGCGCCGGCCGCGATGCCCTGGCTTTGCACAAACTGGCCGATCGCCTGCAGGCCGGCGGCCCAATCCCCCTTACCCTGCGTTTTGCGGCCCATCGCTTTGGTCAGTACCTCACCGTAACCGTTATTGGACACTTTCAGGAAGGTGACGATCAGGCGGGAGAGCGGCGGCGAGGTTTTTTGCGCCAGCAGCTGTGCGCCGGCCGGCGTCACGCCCTCTTCAGCATTACCGTGCAGGGTAATGCCGTGCGCGCGCAGGGCATTTTGCAGTAAGGCGCCAACCACGCGGGTGGGTTGATCGACAGTGATCAATCGCGAACGGGCCTCCGCCTGCGCGGCGATGGTGCCGCTGACCACAACCCGATTACTGCCCGGCTGGCGCTCGAACGTCAGTGCGGTGTCGCCGCCGGTGCTGGTACGGTTGACCAGCGTCACCGCGTCATTGGCGGGATAGAAGCTCACCCGCCCCGGCGCACCGGCGCGGGCGCCCGGTTGCACATCCACCCGCACCACGTTGATATCGCCGCCGGGGGTAAAGGCGTAGTTTAGCGCCGAGATCGGTGCAGCGAAGGCAAAGGGTTCATCGTCCCAGCTCCAGCCGGCGCCGAATGGCGTTTGATCGAACGCGCTGGCGTCCAGGATCAGCCGCCCATGAATCTGGCGAACGCCGCGCTGCGCCAGCGTGGCGGCGAAGGTGTCGAGATCGTCAGGATGCAACGTCGGATCGCCGCTGCCCTGCAGATAGAGATCCCCCTGCAAGGTGTTGCCGCGCTGTTCACCGGTGGTCAGCAGCCGGGTTTCAAACCGGTAATCCGCCCCCAGCACGCCGAACGCCGCCAGAGAAGTGAACATCTTCATGTTGGAAGCCGGCGCCAAACGCTGCTCCGCGTGCGCCTGATAAAGCACGGTGCCGCTCTCGGCATCGCGCACCATCACGCCGCTCGACGCCCCAACCAGCGCCTTGTCCTGGCCGAGGGCCGCCAGCGCCTGGCTAAGCGTTTGCTCATGACCTTGGCCGGATGACGAACACCCCGCCAGCGCCAGGATGGCGGGCAGCAGCCAGCCTGCGGTTTTCAACATGTCATCTTCCTGTTTGCGTTATCAAAACCAAATTGTCGCTCAGGCTATCATTGGAAGGCAGCGGTGGCGAGAATGTCCGCCCCGTTTATCATTCAGCTACGCGCAGGCAACGCCAAACGACGCTCGTTGTGCGCCACCCGCCACGCCAACAGCAGCACGCAGAGACTGCAGAGCGACAGCACGGCACCCAGGTGCAGCGACAGCCCCGCCAGCACCAGGCCACCGCCGAGCATCAGGTAATACATCAGGCCAAGGATGGCGCCGGCAGTGCCCATGCAGTCTTTATAATGGCGCAGCGCGCGCGCCAGAATATTGGGAATGGCGATGCCGTACGCCATCACCACCAGCATCATCGGCAGAACAAACCACAAGGTCCCTTCCAGCAGCAATACCAGCAGGCCGCCGGTCAGCGACAGCGCGCAGGCCAGCATCAACAGTGCGGGGAACAGCCAGCGTTTGCCGATCAAAAACTTGTTGATCGCCGCGCCGATACCCACTCCGACCGCCAATACCAAACCGGTATAACCGAACCACTGCGTCGGCAATCCCAACGCTGAGAAGTGGAATGGCGCCAGTTGGTAATAGCTGAACATGCAAATATTGAACAACGCCACCAACAGCGCACTGAGCCAAATATCCCCGTCCTTGATCATCCGCCCCAGCGTGCCGAAAAATGAACTCTTCACCACCTGTTGCGGACGCGTCTCCGGCAGTTGCCAACCGGCATAGCCCAACAACAGCGCCGCCAACAGCGCCAAACCGCCGAACACCCCCTGATAGCCCCAATAGTAAGTCAGCACTGCGCCGCTCAACACGCCAACCGCCGGACTGATCGCCATGGCGATCCCCATCACCGAGAACACCCGCGCCAACTCATAACCGTCGAAGCGATCGCGAATCGCCGTTTGCGTCCCGACCGAACCGACCGCCGCGCCAAAGGCGGCCAGCACCCGCGCCGCCAGCAGCACGCTGAAGCTGCCGCTGAACAGCGCGATGATAGAAGCCAGCAGATAGAGCGTCAGCCCGGCCAAAATGGTAGGACGCCGCCCGATGACGTCGCACATCCGCCCCCATACCACCACGCCGAGCGCAAAAGCGAAAAAGTAACAAGAGAGCGTTTGCGCCGCCATCTCCGCACTGACCCGGAAACCGTGCGCAATGTGCGTCAATGCCGGGCTGTAGATGGTCTCCACCACCTGGGGAAACATCATCATCGACGTCGCCAACGTCAGCGTCAGTTTACGTTGCATAACAGATCCTGTAGCCAAGAATAGGCTGCACAAGGTAGCATCAGCTCCCCGGTACCGATTACAATATGAAAGACAATAAATTTACAAAATCGGACATACTATGGCGTGGCTTCAGGCGCAGGACAGTTTTAATCCGGATACGCTCGACAACGGGGTACTCGGGATCGCCGCCGAACTGGCGCAGCACGACTCGGGCACGCATTGGCATGACAGGGGGCAGTTGCTGTTCTGTCAGCAAGGCAGCATGCGCATCACGCTCAACCAAAGCATCTGCATGCTGCCGCCGGGCAGAGTCGCCTGGATCCCGCCGCAGGTGGCTCACCGCGTTCAGGTCAACGGCGTCGTCGGTTACCGTTCGCTTTATCTCGACGCCGATCGCTATGCCTGTCTGCCTGCGCAGCTTGCCGTACTGACAGCCTCGCCGCTGCTGCGCGAGGTGTTGGAACGCATCGCGTTCGCCGCCTTCGACACCGACTGGCAGCACGGGCCTCACGCCAATATTCTGGCGGTCTGCCTCGACGAGATCGCCGCCGCACCGCGCGAACTGACGTTGCTGCCGCTGCCCAGCGACCGGCGCCTGCGCCATCTGGCCAATCTGGACATGCTTCCGCCGCTGCACGAGCTATCGCGCTATAGCGGCGCTTCCGAGAAAACCATCAGCCGGATTTTCCGCCGTGAAACCGGGCTCGGTTATCAACAATGGCGTCAGCAATGGCGCCTGATCAAAGCGATAGAGATGCTGGCCGCAGGGATGAGCCAATCCGATGTCGCCGGCCAGCTGGCGTTTTCCAGCGACAGCGCCTTCGCCACTTTTTTCAAGAATATGATGGGTTGCCCAGCGAGGGCGTATATGGAGAGACGAAAGTAAGACGCCGTCTAAAACGGCAACGCCGACAGAAGGCGTTGATGGAGAGGAGGCTCGCGAAGGCGGGAACGGCGCCCCCGCGACAAGCGAGAACGCCGTTCCGCTACACCTCTATCGATAGACGATCTCGCCCTTCGGTTCGTAAGCCGCCGCATCCAGCGGCGAGTGTTTCTCGATGTACTGCTTCAGCACCTCGGCATCGATAAAGCCGGTGTTGACGTAGCTCGGCAGCCCGTCCAGCTTCGGATAGCCGTCGCCGCCCAGCGCGTTGAAGTTCAGCGTCGCCATGCGGTAGGTTTTATCCGCCTGCAGCGGCTGGCCGTTGATCTTCACCTCGCTGACGCCCTTGCCGTCCGCCACCAGGCTGACGTTGGCGAACTGGGCGTAGGCGCCGGAATCCGGCTTCATGTTGGCCACTACCGCCAGGTACTGCTCAACCTCGCTGCCTTTCATATCGACATGCACCAGGGTGTTGCCGAACGGCTGTACCTTGAGCACGTTTTTGTAGGTGATATCGCCGCTTTCAATGGAGTCACGCACCCCGCCGCCGCTCATCACCGCAAAGTCGGCATCGGCGCGCTCCCTCTGCGCGGCCAACATCACCCGCGCCAGGTTGGTCTGCACGAAGCGTACCTTGCTGCGATCGCCCTCCAGCTTGCCGTTAACGCTGCCGATCTTCACGCTCAGCTGCTCCTTGCCCTTCTCCTGGAACGGCGTCAGCAGTTTCATCATGGTCGGATCTTCCGCGATCTGCTGGGTGTAATACACTCGCTCGCTGGTGCCGTCCGCCTTCTCCACCTTCTTCTTCAGGTTCACCGGGATCAGCTGATAATGCACCAGCTTCAGCTCACCGTTGCGGAATTCGAAATCGGCGCGGCCCACGTACTTGCCCCACTCATGCGCCTGCACGATCCAGGTGCCGTTCTGGCGATCCGGCGAACACGGCGTGCCCGGCACATAGTCCACCTGCTTACGGTTGTCGCCGGCCATGCACACCGGGTCCTGCGAGTGGCCGCCGACGATCATGTTGAGATACCCGGCCGGCAGGCTGCGCGCCATCTCCACGTCGCCCGGCGCGTTGGAGCCGTGTTCGCCGTTGTCATAGTGCCCCATGTGGGTAGCGGCGATGATCACGTCCGGTTTCTCATCCTTGCGCAATTGCTCCACCACCCGCTTCGCCTCCGGCGCCGGCACGCGGAATTCAATGTCGGTAAAGTACTCCGGATTGCCCATTTTCGCGGTGTCGTCGGTCGTCAGGCCGATCACCGCAATCTTGATGCCCTGCTTGTCGAACAAGGCGTAAGGCTTGAACAGGCGCTGGCCAGTGCTTTTCTGATAGATGTTGGCGGACAGCAGCGGGAAGGTCGCCCATTTCTCCTGCTGGCGCAGCACGCTCAGCGGGTTATCGAATTCGTGGTTGCCGATCGCCATCGCGTCATAACCCACCAGGTTCATGCCGCGGAAGTCCGGCTCGGCATCCTGCAGATCCGATTCCGGCACGCCGGTGTTGATATCGCCGCCGGACAACAGCAGCAGGCTGCCGCCCTGCGCCGCCACTTCCTGGCGAATACCGTCCACCAGCGTTTTCTGCGCGCCCAGGCCGTATTCGCCGTGATCGTTCTGCCAGAAGTGACCGTGATGATCGTTGGTGTGCAGAATGGTGATGGCGTAGGTCTTATCCTTTTCCCAGGCACTGGCGGCCCCCGACAGCAACGTCAGGGAAACGGCCAACGCGCATGCGGTGGTTTTCAGCGAAAAACGCATGGCGGATCTCCGTGTATTAAATGGCTTTTATGATGAGGGCGAAATTGTAGCGCGAATTAATGACAGCTGATTTCAAATTTTTGCGATGTGAGTCTGATTATTTCAGATATGGTAAAAATTGGGCGCCCTGCCTAAGATGTCATCTCTGTGCTCAACAACTTCTCAGGCTAATAATAATATGACCGACAGTAGCCAAAGCGCGATGCCGCCCGCCAAGGGCAGTGCGGTGAAGGGAACCGCCTTCTCCATCCTTGGCGCCATCAGCGTGTCTCACCTGCTCAACGATATGATCCAGTCGCTGATCCTGGCGATCTACCCGATCCTGCAAGCCGATTTTCACCTCAGCTTCGTGCAGATCGGCATGATCACCCTGACCTATCAGCTAACCGCCTCGCTGCTGCAGCCGCTGATCGGGTATTACACCGATAAACACCCGCAGCCTTACTCGTTGCCGATCGGCATGGGCTTTACCCTGTCCGGCCTGCTGCTGCTGTCGGTGGCGAGCACCTTCCCGCTGGTGCTGCTGGCGGCGGCGCTGGTGGGCACCGGCTCATCGGTCTTCCACCCGGAATCCTCGCGCGTGGCGCGCATGGCCTCCGGCGGACGACACGGCCTGGCGCAGTCGCTGTTCCAGGTCGGCGGCAACTTCGGCAGCTCGCTCGGCCCGCTGCTGGCCGCGCTGATCATCGCGCCTTACGGCAAAGGCAACGTCGCCTGGTTCACGCTGGCGGCACTGCTGGCGATCGTGGTGTTGCTGCAGGTCAGCAAATGGTATCAACATCAGCATCGGGCAACTAAAGGGCTGCCGAAAAGCCCTTCGGTGTTGAAACCGCTGCCAAAACGTACCGTTGCCTACTCACTGGGCATTCTGCTGGTGCTGATTTTCTCCAAATACTTCTATCTGGCCAGCATTAGCAGCTATTACACCTTTTATCTGATACATAAGTTCGGCGTTTCAGTGCAGAATGCGCAAATTCATCTGTTCGCCTTCCTGTTCGCAGTAGCGGCTGGCACCATTATCGGCGGGCCTCTTGGCGATAAGATAGGGCGTAAATACGTTATTTGGGGCTCTATTCTCGGCGCTGCGCCATTTACCCTTGTTTTACCCTATGCATCACTCTATTGGACCGGCATTTTAACGGTGATCATCGGGGTTATTCTCGCCTCGGCGTTCTCCGCCATTCTGGTCTACGCTCAGGAGCTTATCCCCGGTAAAGTCGGCATGGTTTCCGGCTTATTCTTCGGTTTTGCTTTCGGTATGGGCGGGTTAGGCGCGGCAGTTCTTGGTTATGTCGCCGATTTAACCAGTATCGAACTGGTCTACCAAATCTGTGCTTTCCTACCGCTGATCGGCATTATCACCGCGCTACTGCCCAATATGGAGCATAAACCGCAATAACCCCGCGAACCGCCCGGATGAAATTATTTATTCATCCGGGTTATCCTACGGATAAATCAATGTTATTTGGCTTATCTGACACAAAACTCCCTTATTGCCCCGCCTTAAGTGAAATCCTTTGCTTTTTTACAAAAAAGGCCAAATTAGCCAAGCAAGCCGCGAACAAATGCAATAAACTAAATGTATCTTTTCGTAACTTTGTTGCGTTTCTCCCGTGCCGCGATGCATAGCCAGAAGGAGTATGGATGCATAATTCAACACCGCTCATTACCACCATCGTCGGAGGGTTAGTACTCGCCTTCCTCCTCGGCATGCTGGCGAACCGCCTGCGCATCTCCCCTCTGGTGGGGTATCTGGCCGCAGGGGTACTCGCCGGCCCGTTCACCCCCGGTTTCGTTGCTGATACCTCACTGGCGCCGGAACTGGCGGAAATCGGCGTTATCCTGTTGATGTTCGGTGTTGGCCTGCACTTCTCTTTGAAAGACCTCCTCGCAGTAAAATCTATCGCCATACCCGGCGCCGTGGCGCAGATAGCCGTCGCTACCCTGCTCGGCATGGGGCTGTCCAAGCTGCTCGGCTGGGATCTGATCTCCGGGCTGGTGTTCGGCCTCTGTCTCTCCACCGCCAGCACCGTGGTGCTGCTGCGCGCGCTGGAGGAACGGCAGCTGATCGACAGCCAGCGCGGGCAAATCGCCATCGGCTGGCTGATCGTCGAAGATTTGGCGATGGTGCTGACGCTGGTGTTACTGCCGGCCTTCGGCAACATGCTGGGCAACAACAACGCCAGCAGCGGCCAACTGCTGATGGAGCTGGCGCTGACCATCGGCAAGGTCATCGCCTTCATCGCGCTGATGATCGTGGTCGGCCGCCGTCTGGTACCGTGGATCCTGTCGAAAACCGCCAGCACCGGCTCGCGCGAACTGTTCACCCTGGCGGTATTGGCGCTGGCGCTCGGCATCGCCTACGGCGCGGTGAAACTGTTCGACGTCTCCTTCGCCCTGGGCGCCTTCTTCGCCGGCATGGTGCTGAACGAGTCCGAACTGAGCCACCGCGCGGCGCACGATACCCTGCCGCTGCGCGACGCGTTCGCGGTGCTGTTCTTCGTCTCGGTCGGCATGCTGTTCGATCCGATGATCGTGATTAACGAACCGCTGGCGGTGCTGGCGACACTGGCGATCATCGTGTTCGGCAAATCCGCCGCTGCGTTCCTGCTGGTGAAAATGTTCGGCCACTCCAAGCGCACCGCGCTGACCATCTCCGCCAGCCTGGCACAGATCGGCGAGTTCGCCTTTATTCTGGCGGGCCTTGGCATCACGCTCGGCATGATGTCGGAACACGGTCGCAATCTGGTGCTGGCAGGCGCTATCCTGTCGATCATGCTCAACCCGCTGTTGTTCACCCTGCTGGAGCGCTATCTGGCCAAGACCGAAACCATCGAAGAGCAAATCCTCGAAGAGGCGGTGGAAGAAGAGAAGCAGATCCCGGTAGAGATGTGCAACCATGCGCTGGTGGTCGGCTACGGCCGCGTCGGCAGCCTGCTGGGCGGCAAACTGGCCGAGGCGGGCATTCCGCTGGTGGTGATCGAAAACTCCCGCCCGCGGGTGGAAGCGCTGCGCGAGCAAGGCATCAAGACGGTGTTGGGCAACGCCGCCAATCCGGAAGTGATGGATCTGGCGCGGCTCGACTGCGCACGCTGGCTGCTGCTGACTATCCCCAACGGCTATGAGGCCGGCGAGATCGTCGCCTCGGCGCGCGCCAAGCGCCCGAACATCGAGATCATCGCCCGCGCCCACTACGACGACGAGGTGGCCTACATCACCGATCGCGGCGCCAATCAGGTAGTGATGGGCGAACGGGAGATCGCCAACAGCATGCTGAACATCCTGCAGCTGGACACCCTGAGCGAAGAAGAAAAAATGGGCGGCTGCCCGATCTGAAACGCCACGCGCGCATAAAAAAAGGTCCGGCATTGCCGGACCTTTTCTTTTTCAGCGGGTTAACGCTCCCAGTAAGACTCTTCCAGGCTGTCTTCGCGCTCCGGCAGGCCGCGAGTGAGTCGTGGCGAATGCTGGTTCAACACCTGGTAGCTGACGCGGTTGGCGTATTTGCACACCTGCGCCAATGAGGAGTATGTCAGGTAACTGCGCACGTGCTTGCTGGAATTCGGCACGTTGTGGCGGTGATAGCCGTTGGCGGCGATATCGTGCAGCAACGCCGACAGCGCGCCGTCGCCGGCGCCGTTGGTGTTCATGATCCTCTCGGGGCCGCCCATATAAGGCGCGATGTGCGAATAAACGCGCAGCGGATGTTCACAGTGCTCGCGGCGCATAGCGCGGCTGAATTCGTAGCGGTTGAACTCGGCGATATGCCCCGGCAGCAGCGGATGCTGGGTCTGACGCTTGTTGGCTTCTTCGGTGTAGCCCGCCATATACAGGCCGTTCGGACCGGCGGTGCACAGCACCAGATCCACCCACTCCAGCGCCATGTCCGAGGCGGTCAACGGATCGCTCAGCCCGGTCAGCTCCAACGCTTCGTCTTCGTTCATCGCCAGAATCGTCACGTTTTCCTTCAGGAAATCGCGCCACCACTGCGGGTTGTCAGCGATCACGTACTTGGTGCCCAGCGTCAACACCACCGGCACGTCGTGTTTTTTGGCGTATTCGATCGCCTGCAGGGTAGCGGCCTTCATCGGCTCCCCTTCCTTGCAACGCACCAGATAAGAGCTCAGCACCAGCGCCGATGCGCCGGCGATCACCTCTTCAGGAATGCTTTCCGGGCGTAGTTGGTTCATCTGGCCAGGGTTGATGGCGAAGGTACGCTCGCCGCTTTCCCCGATCAGCGTGAAGCAGCGGCCGATGGCGCCGTCTACGCCCTGCAGATAGTTAAGATCGGTACGGCTGGAGGTATTGCACAGATAACGGTAGGCATAGCTGCCGATTTTCACGTTGCTGCACATCACGCCGAGCAGCACCGAGCGATCGTCCGCCAGCACCGAATAGTTGTGCATGGTATTGCCGATGGTGCCGCCGGCGAATTGATGGGTGACCAGGTTGTTTTCATTCAGTTCCTGATACAACGCCTCGGCGACGTCGTCTTCGATCACCAGAGAGTGGCCCAGGCTCAGGCCGTAGCGCTGGACAAAAGCGTCGTCCACTTTCGCCTCGATATCCACCAGCGTCTGATCGATGCCGACGATATACGAGGTGCTGATTTCACTTTCGGGCTGGGCCTGCTGCAGAAGCGGATCGCGGGCGCTCACCGGGAAATAGTGTTTGGACTTGCGTTTACCAGGAAATTTCATGTGATTGGCGGTGGTGACGGTTTAACAAGCGGAGAATGTTAACACATCCCCGCCCGATCACGATGCATCTAATAGACAGATTATGGATGATTACAGACGCTGCGCCACCAGCTGCTGCATCATATCGATATGCGCCGGCTCGTCGTTCAACGCCGAGATATATTCAAACTTCTCGCCGCCGGCCTTGAGGAAGATCTCGCGGTTCTGTTCTTTGATCTCTTCCAGCGTTTCCAGGCAGTCCGCCGAGAAACCGGGGCAAATCAGCTGAATGTGCTTCACGCCCTGTGCCGGCAGCCCCTTCAGGGTCTCATCGGTGTACGGCGTCAGCCACGGCTCGCGGCCGAAGCGCGATTGGTACGTCATCATCACGCGCTCCGGCGCCAGCGGCAGCGTGGCGCTCAGCGCACGCAGCGTATCTTCGCAGCGCTGCGGGTAGTCATCGCCCAGACGCGCATAGCGTTTGGGGATGCCGTGGAACGACAACACCAGCCGATCCGGCTGGCCGTGCTCGGCGAACGAGCGCTCCACGCTTTGCTGCAGCGCGGCGATATAGGCCGGGTGTTCGGCGTAATCGCGGATGAAGGCCACCGACGGCAAGCGGCGATAGCCTTTCAGCACTCGCGCTACGCCATCCCATACCGCCGCGCTGGTGGAACAGGAGTATTGCGGGTAGAGCGGCAGCACCACCAGGTTGGTCACACCTTGCGCCAGCAGCTTGTCGATGGCTTCCGCCAAACTTGGCGAGCCGTAGCTCATTCCCAGCTCCACCGGCGTATTCGGCATGCGCGCCGCCAGCGCCCGCTGTTGGCGGCGGCTGTATACCAGCAGCGGCGAGCCTTCTTCCATCCACACCGACTGATAGAGCTTCGCCACGCGCGGCGAGCGGATCGGCAGGATCGCGCCGTTGAGGATCGGCCACCAGATCAGCGGCGCCGTGTCGACCACGCGATCGTCACTGAGGAATTCCTTCAGATAGCGTTTGACCGCCGACGAGGTCGGCGCATCTGGTGTGCCCAGGTTCACCAGCAATACGCCGTGTTTCTCTTGCTTCATCTCAGTTCCCCTCATTTCCTTTCCGGCCGGCATTCCGTTCTGGGTCGGGATGTCAGCAGCCATTAATGCCAGCTATTGTAACGGAAAAGTCCTGCGTCGGAACCGATAACAGCAACAGGCTATCCCTGTGGGCTTCCCCCTTGCGCCAGTTGCCATACCGCCGCCACATTGCGCGCCGTCACCTGCAGATTGCGATCGGCGTCCGCCAGCGCGTCTTCCAGCGTCACGATGCGATCGAGCACCGAAAACGCCGCATCGATGCCGTGTTGATGCACCACCGAATAATCCGGCGTCAGGCTGCCGGCGATGGCGATCACCGGCACGCCGTGACGCTTGGCCACTCGCGCCACGCCGATCGGCGTTTTGCCGTGGATCGACTGGCTGTCCAGCCGCCCTTCGCCGGTGATCACCAAGTCGGCATCGCGCACCGCTTCATCCAGGCGCAGGGTTTCGGTGACAATCTCGATGCCCGGCCGCAAGCGCGCTTCGAGCATGCCAAGCAGCGCCGCCCCCATGCCGCCCGCCGCGCCCGCCCCTGGCTGGGTCAGCACGGCGCGGCCGGTTTCCCGCTCCAGCAGTTCGCCATAGTGATGCAGCGCCGCATCGAGCTGGGCCACCATCTCCGGCGTCGCCCCCTTCTGCGGCCCGAACACCGCCGACGCGCCCTTTTCGCCGCACAGCGGGTTATCCACGTCGCAGGCGGCGGTTACGCTCACCCGTTGCCAACGCGCGTCCAGCCCGGCGAGATCGAGATGCGCCAGCTGCGCCAGTGCCGCACCGCCCACCGGCAGCGGCCGGCGATCCTTATCCAGCAATTTAACGCCCAGCGCCTGCATCATCCCAGCGCCGCCGTCGTTGGTGGCGCTACCGCCGATGCCGAGAATGATCGCCTTCACGCCGCGCTCCAGCGCCGCCAGCATCAGCTCACCGGTGCCGTAACTGGTGGTGATGCGCGGATCGCGCCGGTTGGGCGGCGCCAAATGCAGCCCGGAAGCGGCGGCCATTTCAATCACCGCGGTTTCGCCGTCGCCCAGCAGGCCATAAAATCCCAACACCGACTCCCCCAGCGGCCCGGTGACCGTCACCTGGACGATTTCGCCGCCGGTGGCCGCCACCATCGACTCCACTGTGCCTTCGCCGCCGTCCGCCATCGGCAGCTTCACGTAGTGCGCCTGCGGGTAAATTTGGCGGAATCCCCGCTCGATGGCGTCAGCGACGCCGAGCGCGCTCAGGCTCTCTTTGAAAGAATCCGGGGCAATAACCACTTTTTTCAGCGTTTTCATCACTGTTCCTTATCCCGCCAGGTTAAATACGCCAAACATCAGCGCCGAGATTGCCGCAATGGTGAACCCCACCAGCGTTTCATACGGCAGCAGCTTCAGCCGCTCGTGCACCGCCATATTGACGCTGCCGCCGGTGGCGTGGAAGAAGCTGCCGTGCGGCAGGTGATCCAGCACCGTGGCGCCCGCATGGATCATCGCCGCACCGGCCAATCCGCTCACCCCCAGCTCGAGCAGCGTGGAGCTGAACACCCCGGAAGCCACGGCGGTGCCGGCGGTGGTCGAGGCGGTCGCCATCGACATCAGCGCGCCGGACAGCGGCGCCAGCAGCCAGGCCGGCAGCCCGGTGTGCGTCAAACCGTTAATCAAGACATCCTTCAGTGCCGAGTTGGCGATAATGCCCGCCAGCGTGCCGGTGCCGAGCAGCATAATCGCCACCGGCGCCATGCGCGACAGGCCGGAAACCATAAACTGATTGCACTGGCGGATGCGCCCCATCAGCAGCGCGCCCGCCAACCCGCCAGCAGGCAGCGCGATCAGCGGATCGACGGCGATACCGGCGATCGGCCGCAGCGACAGCAGCAGGATCGCCACCAGCGGCGCGCTGATCGCCGCAGCGAAGCCCGGCCGCGCCCCTTCGGCATGCTGAGTCAGCTCTTCAGCCATCACCCTGCCGCCTTTATCGCTCAGGCGGCGCGCCAGCAGATAGGCCATCACCAGGCCGCACAGCCCCGGCACGATGCCGGCGATCATCACCGAAGTGAGCGGCACGTGGAAGTTGTCCGCCGCCGCGATGGTGTTCGGGTTGGGAGACATCACGTTGCCGGCCTTGCCGCCGCCGATCATCGCCAGCAGGATCGCCGCGCGCGAAATGCCGGCCCTCTGGGCGATCGACAGCGCGATCGGCGCGACGGTGATCACCGCCACATCGATAAACACCCCCACCGCCGTCAGGATCAGTGTAGCCACCGCCAGCGCCAGCAGCGCGCGGGTTTCGCCCACTTTGCGCACGATGGTTTCGGCGATGGTGTGCGCCGCGCCGGATTCGATCAGCACCCCGGCCAATACCCCCGCCGCCAGAATGCGCATCACGGCGTTGGTGATGCCCTGCGCCCCGCCGATCATCAGCGTTACGGTCTGCACCAGATCGGCGCCGCCGCACAGCCCGCCCGCCAGCGCGCCGGCAATCATGCCGTAAGCCGGCGGCACCTTACGTAGGATCAGAACGATGGCGACGGCTAACGCCACCAGCGCTCCCAGAGTGGATACGGTTGTCATTGTTGTTTTCTCCGTGGTTGATGTGCAGGCCAACATATCCCGCGCGCCCGGCGTTGACCTGAGGGGAAACAACAAAAAATTGCCGAAGGAACGGCGCGAAATTTGTGGGTTGGCACAACTCAGTCGTGCATCAGCATGCCGATATACAACCGCAGAGCGTCGGTTAATTGATTGATTTTCATGCCAGTTATGGCTTCGATGCGCTGCAGGCGGTAGCGCAGGGTATTGACGTGAATATGCAGCTGCGCGGCGGCCTGCGTCTGATCACAATTCTGCGAAAAATAGTGGCGCAGCGTGGCGCGCAGCACGCCTTTTTCATCCTGTTCGCCCAGCGTCCGCCAGGGGCGCCCCAGCTCTTGCGCTCGCCAGTCCTCCCCGAGATCGCACAGCAGCGACGGCAGCGGATAGTCGTGGTAGAACAGCGTGGCGTGACGCAGTTTCAGGCGCTGCGCCATTGCCTGGGTGGCACGCGCCGTCAGGCTGGAACGGTAGGCGCTTTGCGGATCGTCATAAAAACCGCCGACGATCAGCCGCACCCGAAAGCGGTGTTTTAGCTGGTTTTGCAAACGCTGCGCCTGCTGGCGCTCCAGCTTCAAACTCCATTCGCCCTGAGCCATGCAGGCCGGGCGCAACAGGGTCATTTCATTGAAGCCGGTAATGGCGATCAACGCGTCGCGCTGGGTGGCCTCCAGCTCCGCCAACAGCTCACGCAGCAGGTGCGGCTGCGCCTCTTGCAGCTCGACGATCCAGACGATGCGCGCCTGGCGCAGATCCAATCCCAGATACGCCGCCATCGCCTCCAGCGATGCGGTGTTCGGCTGCGGTTGCAGCAGCTGATTCGCCAGCTCTTCCCGGTAACGTTTTTCCCACTGGTGCTGATCCAGCAGCGCCGCCTGCTCCACCATCATCTCCGCCGCCATCTTCACCAGCTCGGCATAGGCGCGCACCTCGGCCGGCTCGCCGGAGATGCCGATCACCCCCACCCGCTGATTGCGAAAGCTGAACGGCAGGTTGATGCCGGGCCGCACGCCCTTCAGGTGTTCGGCGGTGGCGCGGTCGATTTCCACCACCCGGTTCTCCGCCAGCGCCAGCACCGCGCCTTCATGACGCTGGAACAGGCGCTGCGGGTTGCCGGAGGCGATGATCACGCCGTTGCTGTCCATCACGTTGACGGAATGGCTGATGATGCCCATCGCCCGCTGGACGATCTGGCGCGCGGTGGCTTCCGCCAGAAGATTGGTTTGTCTGAGCATGCCCGGCTCCCTGCTGAGGGTGAAAACGCAGGCTTGTTATACGCCATTTGGCGCGGGCGATTAACGGGCACGGCCGCAACAAGCTGCCGCGATCACAATTTGGCGGGAAAACGGCAAAAAAAAACGCCGGACCACAGGCCCGGCGTCATGCACAATGCGCTTGCTATCAACCGAGGATAGTCGCCAGCTCTGCGCTCACTTCGGCCACCTTGCGGGTGCCGTCGATTTTGCGGTATTGGGTGTTGCCCGCTGCCGCTTCTTTGCTGTAGTAAGAGATCAGCGGCGCAGTCATCTGATGGTATTCCACCAGGCGCTTGCGCACGGTCTCTTCCTGATCGTCCTTGCGCGTGGTCAGCTCTTCGCCGGTCACGTCGTCTTTGCCTTCCACCTGCGGCGGGTTGAACTTCACGTGGTAGACGCGGCCGGACGGCGCGTGTACGCGGCGGCCAACGATGCGGTCAACGATCAGCTCGTCCGGCACGTCGAACTCCAGCACGAAGTCCACGTTGATGCCGGCTTCTTTCATCGCGTCAGCCTGCGGAATGGTGCGTGGGAAGCCGTCCAGCAGGAAGCCCTTGCGGCAATCTTCCTGCGTGATGCGCTCTTTGACCAGCGCGATCACCAGCTCATCGGTCACCAGCTTGCCGGCGTCCATGATCTCTTTCGCCTGCTTGCCCAGTTCACTGCCGGCCTTCACGGCTGCGCGCAACATGTCACCGGTGGAGATTTGCGGAATGCCGTATTTCTCCATGATGAATTGAGCCTGAGTACCTTTACCAGCGCCCGGAGCGCCCAGCAGAATGATACGCATTGCGTAAATCCCCTTGCTATGTAGTTTTTATAAAATTGCGAAAACGCTCAACGATACCATTTCAGGGGGGGCAGGCTCAAGGCGCGCGAAGGAAATCGATTGCGGAATGTGCAAAAAAACGGACGAACAAAAGGCAAGAAAAAGCGGGGAAAAACCGGAAATACGCCCCTAACGGTGCCGTTAAGGGCGCATATCTTCAGCTTTTAGGCGGACAGCAACTTATTCATGCGACGGATGAACAAGTTCGGATCCTCCAGCGTGCCGCGTTCAGCCAGCAGCGCCTGATCCAATAACAGGTCGATCCATTCGGCGAAATGTTCGTTATCGCCCACGTCGGATGCTCGTTTGACCAGTGCATGCTCGGGATTAAGCTCGAAAATGTACTTCACTTCCGGCGCCTGCTGACCGGCGGCGGCGAACAGCTTGGCCATCTGGGTGCTCATTTCGTCGGCGTCGGTCACCACGATCGCCGGCGTATCGGTCAGGCGGTGCGTCAGGCGTACATCCTTCACACGCTCGCCCAGCAGGGTTTTCACGCGTTCGATGAACGGTTCCAGCTGCTTCTCGGCCGCCTTCTGCTCTTCGGTTTCATCCGCCAGTTTATCCAGCGTTTCATCCGCTTTGCTGACCGACTGGAACGGCTTGCCGTCGAACTCGGTCAGGTAGCTCATCATCCACTCGTCGATGCGATCGGACAACAGCAACACTTCGATGCCTTTCTTGCGGAACAGCTCCAGATGCGGGCTGCTCTTGGCGGCGGCGTAGCTGTCGGCGGTGATGTAGTAAATCTTTTCCTGCCCTTCCGCCATGCGGCCGACGTACTCTTCCAGCGACACGGTCTGCGCCGAGCTGTCGCCGTGGGTGGTCGCGAAGCGCAGCAGTTTGGCGATCGCTTCCTGGTTGCCGTTGTCTTCCGCCGGGCCTTCTTTCAGCACCAGACCGAACTGCTGCCAGAATTTCTGGTAGCCTTCGGCGTCGTCTTTGGCCAGCTTATCCAGCATCTGCAGCACACGCTTGGTCAGCGCACCGCGCAGGTTCTGCGTCACACGGCTGTCTTGCAGGATCTCGCGCGACACGTTCAGCGGCAGATCGTTGGAATCGATCAGGCCGCGCACGAAGCGCAGGTAGTTCGGCATGAACTGCTCGGCGTCGTCCATGATGAACACGCGCTGCACGTACAGCTTCAGGCCGTGTTTGTGATCGCGGTTCCACATGTCCCACGGCGCCTGCGCCGGGATATACAGCAGGCTGGTGTACTCCTGCTTGCCTTCCACCCGGTTATGGCTCCAGCTCAGCGGATCGGTGAAATCATGGGCGATGTGCTTGTAGAACTCTTTGTACTCTTCGTCGGTGACGTCAGCCTTGCTGCGGGTCCACAGGGCCTGCGCCTTGTTGATCTTCTCCCAGGTGACGGTGCCGTCTTCTTCGTTCTTGCTTTCGATCTCTACCGGCAGGGCGATGTGATCGGAATATTTGCCGATCACCGAGCGCAAGCGCCAGGCGTCGAGGTACTCATCTTCGCCTTCGCGCAGATGCAGGGTGATTTCGGTGCCGCGGGTCTCTTTGGTGATGTCGGCGATGGTGTAGTCGCCTTCACCGGCGGACTCCCAGAACACGCCTTCGTCATCGGCGGCGCCGGCAGCGCGGGTGCGCACGGTCACTTTGTCCGCCACGATGAACGCCGAGTAGAAACCGACGCCGAACTGGCCGATCAGCTGGCTGTCTTTCGCCTGATCTGAACCGATGGATTCCAGGAACGCTTTGGTGCCCGATTTGGCGATGGTGCCGAGGTTTTCGATCACTTCTTCGCGGCGCATGCCGATACCGTTGTCGGCGATGGTCAGGGTGCGCTGCTCTTTATCGAAGGACAAGCGCACGCGCAGCTCGCCGTCGCCGGCATACAGCTCTGGCGCGGACAGGGCGCGGAAGCGCAGCTTGTCGGCGGCGTCAGAGGCGTTGGAAATCAGCTCGCGCAGGAAAATTTCTTTGTTGGAGTACAGCGAATGGATCATCAAATGAAGCAGCTGTTTTACTTCAGACTGGAACCCGCGGGTTTCTTGACCTTTCATACTCATTGATTACCTCAAAAGACAATGGCTACCAAAATCGAACAATGAGGATCAGATGAGGGTCAGGGTCTTGTTTTTCAAGCGGACGGCGGGAAATTTTTGGCAAAAAAACGACGGGGCCGAGTGGCCCCGTCCGGGAAAACATCAGAACTTGATGGCGTGACGCCCGGCCAGCGAATGCGACAGCGTGGTGCCGTCGACCATCTCCAGCTCGCCGCCCACCGGTACGCCGTGGGCGATGCGGCTGGCGAGCACGCCATACTGGCCGCACATCTCGGCGATGTAGTTGGCAGTCGCTTCCCCTTCCACCGTTGGGTTGGTGGCGAGGATCACTTCGGTGATGCTTTCCTTTTCCAGCCGTTGCTCCAGGCGATCGAGACCGATATCCCCCGGCCCGATGCCATCTAGCGGCGACAGATGGCCCATCAGCACAAAGTAGCGCCCGGCGAACTGGCCGGTCTGCTCGATGGCGTGAATATCCGCCGGGCTTTCCACCACACAAATCTGGCCGTTTTGCTGACGGCGCGGATTGGCGCAGATGGTGCAGATGTCCTGCTCGGTGAAGGTGCGGCAGTCGGCGCAGTGGCCGATTTCCGACATCGCGCGCGTCAACGCCTGCGCCAGGTGCATGCCGCCGCTGCGATCGCGCTGCAGCAATTGAAACGCCATGCGCTGCGCCGATTTCGGGCCGACGCCCGGCAGGCAGCGCAGCGCCTCCATCAGGGATTCAAGGAGCGGGCTGGTTTGCATCAGAACGGCATCTTGAAGCCAGGCGGCAACTGCATGCCGCTGGAAACGGAGGCCATTTTCTCTTTCTGAGTCTCTTCGATGCGGCGCGCGGCGTCGTTAAACGCGGCGGCGATCAGATCTTCCAGCATGTCTTTGTCATCTTCCATCAGGCTAGGATCGATCTCCACGCGGCGGCAGTTGTGTGCGCCGTTGATGGTGACTTTCACCAGGCCTGCGCCAGACTCGCCGGTCACTTCCAATTTGGCGACTTCTTCCTGCATCTGCTGCATTTTTTCTTGCATTTGCTGGGCTTGCTTCATCAGGTTGCCCAGACCGCCTTTACCAAACATAGTCGTCTCTCGTCGCTAGGGCCGCGCACCTCGCGCGGCGTTTAAAGGGGGCGGATACTCTCTTCATCCAGATCCGCGTCGAAGAACCGGCACAGCGTCTGGATATGGGTATCCGCAACGATGGACTGGCGCGCCTGCGCCAGTTTTTCTTCATAGATGGCTTGTCGCCACTCCAGCGGGGTGCGCTCCGCCGGATTATCGTCCTCCACCACGGTCAGCTCAACCGGGCTGCCGTACAGCTCGCCGAGCGCTTCGGCCAGCGTCTTCTGCGCCGAAGGCGAATTCAGATGGCGCTGCGAAGACCGCAGATGGAGGTTAATCTTGCCCGGTTCCGGCTGCTGCTTGAAGGCGTTCAACGCCAGCTGCTGCACCAGTTTCGGGATCTTGAGCTTATCGATTTCCGCCGCCCAGGCGTCGCGCTCCAGCGATTCCACCGCCAGCTTGGCGGCCAGCTCCGGCGTTTTCTCGTGCTCCAACGCCGTGCGCAGCGCTTTCGGCGTCGCCAACGGTTCCGGCGCCGCTTCCGGCTCGGTCTGCGCGCGCCAGCGATAGGCTTCCGGCTTCGCCGGTTTTTCCGGCACCTTCTTCTCCGCCAGGCGCTGCTGGCTACGCTCGGTCACGGAAGCCAAACGCCCCAGCGCCGAGTTTGCCGGCCGCGCTATTCCTGGCGCCGCCGGCTCATTCTTTTTTGGTGTGGATGCTCCCTGCTGCCGTTGCAGCTGGGACCGCGCTTTCAACAGCTGGGCGGTGGCATCCGGTAAAGGGGTCGATGATTGTCGCTGCGGCGCGGCCGGCTGCCCTAGCGGGGGCGGCGCGTCCTGAAACTGCGGCGGCTGTGGCGATGTGGCCTGCTGCGGCTGCGCCATCGGCGCCGGCGCGGTCTGCACCAACGCCACCGGCTCCGGGATCACCGCTTTCGGGTGAAACGCCAGCGCACGCAGTAGAGTCATCTCAACCCCCATGCGACGATCCGGCGCATAGGCCAGCTCTTTGCGGCCCACCAACAGCGTTTGGTAATAGAGTTGCACATCGGCCGGCGGCAGAGTGCGCGCCAGCTCACGCAGCCGTTGTTCCACGGCGGCGTAGTGGTTGTCGAGCATCGAAGGCAGCAGTTGCACCATCGCAATGCGGTGCAGCAACGCCAGCGTCTCCACCAGCAGGTTTTCCCAGTCCACGCCGCGCGAAGCGGCCTGCGCGACCTGCGCCATCACCTTTTCGCCGTCGGCGCTGACCAGCGCTTCGAGGATCGCCAGCGGCTGCTCGTCATCGAGCGTGCCGAGCATCTGGCTGACGGTGGCGGCGGTCACCTGCCCCTGCCCCATGGCGATCGCCTGATCGGTCAGGCTCAGCGCATCGCGCATGCTGCCGTCGGCGGCGCGCGCTAGCAGTTGCAGCGCGCGGGCGTCGCTGGTGATCTGCTCCGCCGTCAGCACCGTTTCCAGCTGCTGACGGATCTGATCGACGTCCAGCGCTTTGAGGTGAAACTGCAGGCAGCGGGAAAGAATGGTCACCGGCAATTTTTGCGGATCGGTGGTGGCCAACAGGAATTTCACGTGCGATGGCGGCTCTTCCAGCGTCTTCAGCAACGCGTTGAAGCTGTGGCGCGAGAGCATGTGCACTTCATCGATCAGGTAGACCTTGAAGCGGCCGCGCGCCGGCGCGTACTGAACGTTGTCCAGCAGATCGCGGGTATCTTCCACCTTGGTTCGGGAAGCGGCGTCGATCTCGATCAGATCGACGAAACGCCCCTGTTCGATCTCACGGCAGTTGTCGCATTGGCCGCACGGCGTGGCGGTGATGCCGGTTTCACAGTTCAGGCCTTTGGCCAGCAGGCGCGCGATGGTGGTTTTCCCCACGCCGCGGGTGCCCGAGAACAGATAGGCGTGATGGATCCGCCCCAGCGAGAGGCCGTTGGCCAGCGCGGTCAGGACATGTTCCTGGCCGACCACGTCTGCGAACGTTTGAGGGCGCCACTTACGGGCGAGAACCTGATAGCTCATTAATACCGGAGAAGTCGAGTAATCTGGAGGGTCATGCTAACACAGCCCCGCGGCGATCCGCGAGGCCGTTGTGCCCAAGGGGCGATGCCGCATCAATGGCCGGCGAAGTCCACCAGGCAGTAGCAGTCGATACCCAGCTTGTTCAGACGCGCTTCCCCGCCCAGATCCGGCAGGTTGATGATGAACGCGGCGTCTTTCACTTCACCGCCCAGACGGCGGATCAGTTTAGTGGTTGCTTCGATGGTGCCGCCGGTCGCCAGCAGATCGTCCACCACCAGCACTTTGTCACCCGCGGTGATGGCGTCGGTGTGGATCTCCAGCTTGTCGGTACCGTACTCCAGCTCATAGCTTTCGCTGAGCGTGGCACGCGGCAGTTTGCCCGGTTTGCGCACCGGCACGAAACCGACGCCCAGCGCCAGCGCGACGGGCGCACCGAACAGGAAACCACGCGCTTCGGTACCCACCACCTTGGTCACGCCCGCTTCGCGATAGCGCTCAACCAGCAGCTCGATGCTGGCGGCGTAGGCCAACGGGTTTTCCAGCAGGCTGGTCACGTCGCGGAACAGGATGCCCGGCTTCGGATAATCCGGGATGGTTTTGATACTGTCTTTAATAAACTGAAGCTGCTGCGCAGTAGCGGTCATAATTGTTGCCTGATAAAGCTGCCTGAAAACCGGCGCGCCGCTCACCCGCCGCCTCTGGGTGAAACACACCGGAGAAGGAATGGCAGGCGATCCGCGCACGAAAACGCCCAAATCTATGCAAACTGGCGGACAAATGCAACCAGCGGCGCACAATCAGCGCTGTTTTTGTTGCGACAGGTCAATAACCGGCAGGCGCAGCATAAAGGTCAGCAAAATAGCCAACATCAGCAGCAACAGACCGCGCACCCACCAGATTTTCACCAGCCACAGCGAACAGGCGAAGGTCAGCACGATCACCAGCACCGCCTTCCACTTCGCTCCCGGCGGCAGCGCGCGATGCTGCTGCCAGTGGCGCAGATAAGGGCCAAACCAGGAACGGTACAGCAGCCAGTGATGAAAGCGCGGCGAAGAGCGGGCGAAGCACCAGGCAGCCAACAGCAGGAACGGCGTGGTCGGCAACAGCGGCAGCACCACGCCCAACGTCGCCAGCACCACCGCCAGCCAGCCCAAAATGATCAATAACCCTCGCTTCATGCGGCTCTTCGCTCCTCAATCGGTTGCGGCTTACTGTAGCATCGGCGCCGCGCCGGCGGAATATGCATGCGGCGCTTGTTTCAGGGCGGCATCGCGGGCAAGCTTACGCCTGTTGAAATCAAGAGGGAGCTTATGTGAGCACTCAGCGTTTATTACAGGTGTTGGCGCAGCAGATCGCGGCGCTGGCGGCCGAAGTCACTCCGCGCGGCGACGCCCCGATCCCGCAGGCGCGGTTCGACGTCGCCCTGTTCGCCAACCGCGGCACGCGGCTGCGCGACTACCTGGCCGAGGTGGAGAAAAACTTCGCCCAGCTGCAAAACGCCGCTAACGACAGCCGCGCCAGCCAGGTGGCCTTTCTGGCCGAAAAACTGGTTGCCCAAATCTCTGCCCTGCAGCGCGAGCTGGCAACCCAGGCGCTACGGCGCAAGAATCAGCCGAAGGAAGCCCCCGAGGCCGATCTGTACCACAAGCTGGCCGAGCACCAGGATTACGAACGCCGGCTGATCGCCATGATTCAGGATCGGGAAAGCCTGCTGGGGCGCCAGACCACGCTGGCGGCGCAACAAAAGCTGCAGCACGAGCTGGCGGCGCTGGAGGGGAGACTGATGCGCTGCCGTCAGGCGCTGGCGCGCATCGAGCGCAATATCGAGCGCAAAGAAAACGGTTTTTGAAGATTTATCACAATATTTTAATGATTATTCCCGGTTGCGCGCCGGGTTCACTATACTCTGCCGAGACACGAGTTTTTCATCCCATTAATTAATAAGCGCAGGTGCTATGTCTCTGGAAAACGCCTCACCCGAACTGCAGCTGGCGGTAGACTTGATTTACCTGCTGGAATGCAACGAGATCGATCCGGCTACCGCGTTGGCAGCACTGGATATCGTCAAACGGGATTATCAGGAAAAGCTGCAGCGCGCCGGCGTCACCTCTCCCTATTTGCCTGCCGGACAGTAATCAGGGACAGCCCGCTGTCCCTTCCATCTTTCAACGCACATCAGCCCGCCGTCTGGCCGCCTTCATCCGGCGAGAGCGTTCTTTTCACTTCCTGCACTTCATTGCCCTGCTGGTTATGCAGATACACCTCCAGCTGATTGAAGGCAATGTCGATGTCGTTTTCCCGGCACAAGCGGTCGATTGAGCGGTTCAGTTCGTCCACCGTGTAGCTGCGATCGCGCAGTTCCCGTACATAGAGCCGCAGTTCGTGATCCAGCGTGCTGGCCCCGAAGTTGAGGAAGAACACCTGCGGTTCGGGATCGGTCATCACCCGCGGGTTGTCGTGCGCCGCCTGCAGCAGCACCTTTTTCACCTTGTCGAGATCGGAACCGTAGGCCACGCCCACCTTGATCAGCACGCGGGTGATGGTGTCGGACAGTGACCAGTTGATCAGCCGCTCGGTGACGAACGCCTTGTTCGGAATGATCACCTCTTTGCGATCGAAGTCGGTAATGGTGGTGGCACGAATGCGGATCTTGCTGACCGAACCGGAGAAGGTGCCGATGGTGATGGTATCGCCGATGCGGATCGGGCGTTCGAACAGAATGATCAGGCCGGAGACGAAGTTGGCGAAGATCTCCTGCAGGCCAAAGCCAAGCCCGACCGTCAGACCGGCGGCCAGCCATTGCAGTTTGTCCCAGGATACGCCCAGCGCTCCCAGCGCAACCACGGCGCCCACGGCGGTGATCAGGTAAGTGAGCACGGTGGTGATGGCATAAGACGCCCCCTGCCGCAGCTGCAGCCGCGACAGCACCACCACCTCCAGCAGGCCGGGCAAGTTGCGGGTGAGCACATAAGCGACGATCACCGCGGCGATCGCCACCATCATGTTACCCAGCGTCACCGCCTGCGACACGCTGCTGCCCGCCACGGTGCTGGTGTAATGCCACAGCGTGATGCTGTCCAGGTAAGCGATGACCGTCACCAGATCCGACCAAATGGCGTAGAAGGCGCTGGCGAAGATGGCGAACAGCACCAGGGTGGTCAGGCGCAGCGACTGCTGGTTGATCTGATCGAGCGCTAGCGGCGGCTCTTCCACCACCGCTTCGCCGCCTTCGGCCCCCTCTTTCACCACGTTTTGCCGCCGCGCCAGCGCGCGCCGGTAGGCCAAACGCCGCGCCGCCACGCTCAGGCCGCGCAGGGCAGTCAGATACACGATATTCCACAGGAAGAACAGATACAGGCTGTCTATCCAGCGGCTGGCCAGCCGCAGCGTGGTATAGAAGTAACCGGCGAACATCAGCCCCAGCAGGATCAGCGGTGTGGCGGCAAGCGCGGTCACCACCACCAGCCGCACGGCATGCGAGCCCTTTTCACGCCAGCTGTCGCGGCACAGCGGGAACACCAGCACCGCAAGCAGCGCCAGCGTCAACATCACCACGATCTGGCCGATGACGTCTTCCACCAGACGCAGCGGCGCTTTCTCGCCCAATACCGACCAGAAGATCAGCGGCTGCAGCGCCAGCCCCAGCCGCAGCGTCTGGCGGCGGTAATGCGCGCACAGGTTAGCGCCGAAGTTGAAATGCCGCTCGGCAATGCCGCCCGGTTTCAGCATACGATAGCTGAAGCCGAACACCAACCACGACAACGCCAGCTGCTGCGACAACGCCCAAATAAAGTCGCTGATACCCAAATCCGCGCGATACATCCAGAAACCGACGCCGAGCAGCAGCGCGGCGCCAGGCAACACCTTCAGCAAGGTCAGCGCGATGGCCTTCGGCGTGTGCAGCTGGCCGTCGCGCTTCAGTTGCACCACGTCGTTGGCCAGCTTTTGCAAATGACTGTCGATCAACCGGTAGCGCCAGCGCAATACCCCGATCGCCAACAGCAACGGGATCAGGAACACCAGCGCATTCAAGCCGCCCTGCAATAGCTTGCCACCGTCGAATTTGATATCGAGCCCGGCGAGCTGATCGCGCACCGCCTCCGGCATTGCCTTCAGCCACGCCAGATCGACCGGCTTGTTGCTGTTGACCCAGAAAATCTGCTGGGTCAGCGTATCCTGCAGCGAGCCGTAGACGCTGGTGAGCTGCTGTTGGTTGATCTGCAGGTTGATCGACAGCGACAGCTGGTTGCTGAGCTGCTTGTTCAGTTGATCCAGCAGTTCGCGGCGCATGTCGACGATCTCGTTCAGTGCGTCGATCACTTCCGGGCCGGCCTTTTCCTTGCTTTCGGCCACCAGCTGGTTGATGTAATCCTCACCCTTGAACAGATCGTCGCGTTGCTGATTGATATCGAACTGCTCCAGCCGCAGATCGGCGATGCGCGTGTCTATATCAGCCAGCAGCGTGCCCTGCGGCAGGCTCTGCTGCTGCTGATACAGAATGCGCGACAGCACCAGGCTGCCCTTCAGCACCTGGATCTGCTCTTTCAGGTTACGTTCCGCCTGCAGACCGCGATCGAGCCAGTTTTTGACCCGAATATTCTGCTGGAACAGGGTGTTGCTCTCTTCGGTGGCGGCAATCAGCTGTTGGCTCAACTGTCGGTTGACGTCCAGCTGCTTGCTGACCAGCTGATCGTGCTGGATATCGGTGGCGTCTTCCGGGTTCTGCGCCTCTTTGGCGGTTTTTTCAGACAGCGTCAGGCGCTTGCTGTTGACGAGCTCCTGCAGCAGCTGCACCGACCGATCCAGCGCATCGATATGTGCCGTGGTGTAATCACGCTGTTTTTGCAGCAGATCTTGTAGCGTGGTGTTGGCTTCCAGGCTCTTGCGCTGCAGCTCCAACTGCGCGTTGAGCAGCGCCTGTTCGGTGGCCAGCATGACCTGCTGGCTATTGCGCAGCGAATCTTGCCCCGGCGTCTGGCCGCTGAGCTGGCTGCGGATCTCCTGCAGGCGCTGCGAAGCGGCGTACATGGTGCTCTGCACCCGTTCAGGCTGGGTTTGCAGCGACACCAGTTGGCTGTTGTAGGTCGAGAGGCTCTCCTGCGCGCTTTGCAGCTCGTCGAGCGTTTGATACAGCCGGCTTTCCAGCTGGCGCAGCGACAGCGGCAACAGCGCGGCGCGCGCGGCCGCGTTGTCCGTCGGCTGCTTCAGCGCATCCAGTTCGGCGGTGACCTGATTGAGCTTCACCGGCGCCTGCTGCACCTGCTGTTTAAGCTGTGCGACGTCTTGCCGGTTGCGCTCGATGGCATCCAGCAGTTCCAGCGTGCGGGTCAAATCCTGCTGGGAGAGCTTTTCGACCGGCGTCAGGGCTTTTTGTTTGTTCAGCGTTTCCAGCTGGCTTTGCACTTCGCTGCGCTGCGGCAGCTCGCCGTTCAGCGCCGCCTGTGCCGGCAAGCAACACGCAAAAATCAGGAAAAGGAGTGTCACGGCGGCGATGCGCCGCCGGCATGCGCCGACAAACGTGAGCGGCGTCAGAGAAGGCAGAGTCAACCAGCGATGCATGATTTGGCTTCGGATCGGTAAAGAAGCCTGAAGATTATCACGACCGCCGGCGGGCAACGAACAACAAAAACGTTGCCGGTGATGTCTCGTTGTCGCGAAATCAGAAAGTCAGCACTTTCTCCGCCGCCAGCGTCCACTGCGCCAGCTCGACCAAGGTGCCGATCGCCACGCCGTCCGCCAGCGGCAAGCGGCTGACGCCGCGCGCGTCGGCGCAGGTCTTGCACAGCTTGACCGGCACCTGCTGCGCGGTGAGGATCTCCAGCATCTGCTGCAGATGGTACCCTTCGTGCGGCTGCTGTCCGGCCAGCCCGGCCACCACCGCGTCGGACATCAGAAACAGCCGCAGGTCGAGGCTGCTCTGCTGCTCTTTCATGGCGATGGCCAACCGCAGCGCATTGAACAAGGATTCATGGCCATAGGCGGCGCCATTGGCAATAAGAACAACTGATGACATGAAATCTCTCCTTATAAAGGAAGGCGGTCGGCGTCAGGCGTCACCGCGTCGGGTTTGAGGCGCAAGGTGGGGCAAAACTGCAGCATCTCCAAAAACGCGTCCACCAGCGCTTCGGCTTCGGCCCGCAGATCGAAACTTTCCGGCATAAACAGCCAGTTTTCCATCAGGCCGGTGATATAACCGCGCAGGATGATCGCCGCACGGCGGGTATGTAAATCGGCGGGCAATTGCCCGTGGTGAATGCAGTTATACAGCACCGCTTCGATGCGTTCATAGCCGGCGAGGTACAGCACCTTGCGCGAATCCAGCAGCGGCATCATTTCACCGACAAACTCGCATTTGTGGAATATAATTTCCATCAACGCCCGCCTACGGCCGTCTTCAACCGTAGACGTCAGAATGTAAATCAGAATTTCTCGGATAACCCGCAGTGGATTATCGGGAAACTTTGCCTGATACTCTGTTTCGAGCTGGTCAATTTTCGGCTCGGTAGATTCCCAAACTTCATTAAACAGGTCTACCTTATTCTTGAAGTGCCAGTAGATGGCTCCACGCGTAACCCCGGCAGCGGTGGCAATATCTGTCAGTGACGTTGCAGCAACGCCACGTTCAGAGAACTCTCTCACCGCAGCATCAAGGATTTGCTGTCGGGTTTCTTGCGCCTGCTGTTTGGTTTTTCGTGCCATGGCATTGTTATTTAGGGGGAGTGTGATTTACATACATTCGCGAATGTATGTACCATAGCACGCACATATAATTAACGCAGCAATGGGTTTTAAAGCTTGTGATCCATTGATCATTTTGAAATCGGACACTTGAGGTTTTTCTATGAACAAAAACAGAGGGTTAACGCCTCTGGCGGCCGTTCTGATGCTTTCAGGCAGCTTAGTGCTAACAGGATGTAACGATAAAGAAACCCAACAGCAAGGCGCCCAACAACAGGCGCCTGAAGTGGGCGTAGTCACCTTGAAGGCTGAGCCTCTCAACATTACTACCGATCTTCCTGGCCGCACCGCTGCGTATCGTATCGCCGAAGTTCGCCCTCAGGTCAGCGGCATCATCCTGAAGCGCAACTTCGTTGAAGGCAGCGATATCAAGGCCGGGACGTCTCTGTACCAAATCGATCCCGCCACCTATCAAGCCAGCTACGACAGCGCGAAAGGCGATTTGGCCAAAGCACAGGCCAGCGCTTCCATCGCACGCGTGACGGTAAACCGCTACAAGCCATTGCTGGGCACGAGCTACATCAGTAAACAGGACTACGACAACGCCGTCTCCACGCTGCAGCAGGCGGACGCCGCCGTCGTGGCCGCCAAGGCCGCCGTGGAAACCGCGCGCATCAACCTGGCGTACACCAAGGTGACCTCTCCGATCTCCGGCCGCATCGGCAAGTCCGCCGTGACCGAAGGCGCACTGGTCAGCAACGGCCAGGCAACCGCACTGTCTACCGTGCAGCAGCTGGATCCGATGTATGTCGACGTCACCCAGTCAAGCACTGATTTCCTGCGCCTGAAGCAAGAGCTGGCCAGCGGCGCGCTGAAGCAGGAAAACGGCAAGGCCAAGGTGAAACTGATGCTGGAAAACGGCACCGAATACGCGCAGGAAGGCACGCTGGAGTTCTCTGACGTCACCGTCGATGAAACCACTGGCTCCATCACCATTCGCGCCCTGTTCCCTAACCCGAACGATACGCTGTTGCCGGGCATGTTCGTACGCGCCCGTCTGGACGAAGGCGTGCGCAGCGATGCGCTGCTGGTGCCTCAGCAAGGCGTTACCCGCAACCCGCGCGGCGACGCGACGGCGTTGGTGGTAGGGGCAGACGACAAAGTTGAGCTGCGCACGCTGAAGGCCGACCAGGCGATCGGCGACAAATGGCTGGTGACCGATGGCCTGAAATCCGGCGATCGCGTGATCGTCTCCGGCCTGATGAAAGTGCATCCGGGCGCGCAGGTAAAAGTGCAGGAAGTTGACACTCAGGCGCAAAAACAGCCGCAGTCTGAAGCGCAGAAGTCATAAAAAGGAGCCTGTAATACATGGCTAAGTTCTTTATAGATCGCCCGATTTTCGCCTGGGTAATCGCCATCATCGTCATGTTGGCGGGGGTGCTTGCAATAATGAAACTGCCAATCGCGCAGTATCCCACTATTGCACCGCCGGCGGTGAGTATTTCCGCCAACTACCCGGGCGCAGATGCCAAAACGGTGCAGGATACCGTCACGCAGATTATCGAACAGAACATGAACGGTATCGATAACCTGATGTACATGTCCTCCACCAGTGATTCCTCTGGTAGCGTCACCATTACCCTGACGTTTGATTCCGGCACCGATCCTGACATCGCGCAGGTTCAGGTTCAGAACAAACTGTCGTTGGCCACCCCGTTGCTGCCGCAAGAAGTTCAGCAACAGGGCCTGAAAGTAGAAAAATCCAGCAGCAGCTTCCTGATGGTGGCCGGCTTCGTTTCCGACGATCCGAACATGACTCAGGACGATATTGCGGACTACGTGGCGTCCAACATCAAGGACCCGATCAGCCGTTCGTCCGGCGTGGGTGAAGTGCAGCTGTTCGGTGCCCAGTACGCGATGCGTATCTGGCTGGATCCGAACAAGCTGAACAACTTCCAGCTGACGACCACGGACGTGACCTCCGCCATCACCGAGCAGAACAACCAGATCGCCGCAGGCCAGCTGGGCGGCCTGCCGCCGGTGCCGGGGCAGCAGTTGAACGCCTCGATCATCGCGCAGACCCGTCTGACTTCGCCGGAAGAGTTCGGCAAGATCCTGCTGAAAGTGAATACCGACGGTTCTCAGGTACGCCTGCGCGACGTCGCTCATATCGAGCGCGGCGCGGAAAGCTATGCCGTTACCGCTCGCTACAACGGCAAGCCTGCCGCCGGCCTGGGTATCAAACTGGCGACCGGCGCCAACGCCTTGAACACCGCCAAAGGTGTGAAAGACGAGTTGGCCAAGATGGCGCCCTTCTTCCCGCAAGGGATGAAAGTGGTTTATCCGTACGACACCACCCCGTTCGTTAAAATCTCCATCAACGAAGTGGTGAAAACGCTGATCGAAGCCATCATCCTGGTATTCCTGGTGATGTATCTGTTCCTGCAGAACTTCCGCGCGACGCTGATCCCAACCATCGCGGTGCCGGTAGTACTGCTGGGGACCTTTGCGATCCTCGCGGCGTTTGGCTTCTCGATAAACACCCTGACGATGTTCGGCATGGTGTTGGCGATCGGCCTGCTGGTGGATGACGCCATCGTGGTGGTGGAAAACGTCGAGCGCGTTATGTCCGAAGAGGGGCTGCCGCCGAAAGAAGCTACCCGTAAATCGATGGGCCAGATCCAGGGCGCGCTGGTGGGTATCGCCATGGTGCTGTCGGCGGTATTCGTGCCGATGGCGTTCTTCGGCGGTTCAACCGGCGCTATCTATCGCCAGTTCTCGATCACCATCGTGTCCGCGATGGCGCTGTCGGTGCTGGTGGCCTTGATCCTGACGCCGGCGCTGTGCGCCACCCTACTCAAACCGATCCCGAAAGGCGATCACGGGGTTAAAACAGGCTTCTTCGGCTGGTTTAACCGCATGTTTGAGAAGAGCACGCATCACTATACCGACAGCGTGGGCAACATCCTGCGCAGCACCGGTCGCTACCTGATCATCTACCTGCTGATCGTGGTTGGCATGGGCCTGCTGTTCCTGCGCCTGCCTTCCTCGTTCCTGCCGGACGAAGATCAGGGCATCCTGTTGACCATGGTGCAGTTGCCTGCCGGTGCCACCGAGTCCCGTACCAACAAAGTGCTGGAAGAAGTCTCCGACTACTTCCTGAACAAGGAAAAGGACAACGTGGTTTCGGTGTTTACCGTCGCGGGCTTCGGCTTCAACGGTAACGGCCAGAACAACGGCCTGGCATTCGTCAGCCTGAAAGACTGGGGTGAGCGTCCAGGGGCCGGGAACAAGGTCGAGGCGATCGCGGGCCGTGCCATGGGTGCCTTCTCGCAGATTAAAGAAGGCCTGGTGTTCCCGTTCAACCTGCCGGCGATCATCGAACTCGGTACCGCAACCGGCTTCGACTTCGAGTTGATTGACCAGGGTGGCCTGGGGCACGAAAAACTGACCGAAGCGCGTAACCAGCTGTTGGGCATGGTTGCTCAGCATCCGGACGTGCTGGTGGGTGTGCGCCCGAACGGCCTGGAAGATACGCCGCAGTTCAAACTGATCGTCGATCAGGAGAAAGCCAAGGCGCTGGGCGTCAGCATCACTACCATCAACAGCACGCTGAGCACCGCCCTGGGTGGTTCGTACGTCAACGACTTCATCGACCGCGGTCGTGTGAAGAAGGTGTATGTACAGGCCGACGCGCCGTTCCGTATGCTGCCGGAAGACATCAACAAGTGGTACGTGCGCGGTACCAGCGGCCAGATGGTGCCATTCTCCGCCTTCTCTTCGGCGAAGTGGGAATACGGCTCACCGCGTCTGGAACGCTATAACGGCCTGCCGTCGATGGAAATTCTGGGCCAGGCCGCACCGGGCAAGAGTACCGGTGAAGCGATGAACCTGATGGAACAGCTGGCATCCAAACTGCCAAGTGGCATCGGTTACGACTGGACCGGTATGTCCTATCAGGAACGTCTGTCGGGCAACCAGGCGCCGGCGCTGTACGCCATCTCGATTCTGGTGGTGTTCCTGTGTCTGGCAGCGCTGTATGAAAGCTGGTCCGTGCCGTTCTCGGTCATGCTGGTATTGCCGCTGGGGGTTATCGGTGCGTTGCTGGCCGCGACGATGCGCGGCATGAACAACGACGTGTACTTCCAGGTGGGGCTGCTGACCACCATCGGTCTATCGGCGAAGAACGCCATCCTGATCGTTGAGTTCGCCAAGGATCTGATGGAGAAAGAAGGCAAAGGTCTGATCGAAGCGACGTTGGAAGCGGTGCGTATGCGTTTGCGTCCAATCCTCATGACATCTCTGGCCTTCATCCTCGGGGTTCTGCCGCTGGTTATCAGCAGCGGCGCAGGCTCCGGCGCACAGAACGCGGTAGGTACCGGCGTAATGGGCGGGATGATCACTGCCACCGTCTTGGCGATCTTCTTCGTGCCGGTGTTCTTCGTGGTGGTTCGCCGCCGCTTCAGCAAGAAGAACGAAGACCTGGAACACAGCCATCCGGTAGAACACCACTGATCGCTCAGTGAAGGGATCTCTACCCGATAACCGAAAAGGCCGCGCATGCGGCCTTTTTCTTTTGCTTCAGTTGCTTAATGCAAACCGTTCTCATTAATTCACTTTTGTGTGCAATTTGCGCTTGATCGCGATGCCAGGTCGGCGCATAATTATTGTTATGGTATAACATTACACGAGAGGGCCATTATGAAACCCGGCATCCACCCCGATTACCGCACCGTGGTGTTCCACGACGTCAGCGCCAATGCCTACTTCAAAGTGGGATCGACCATCAAAACCGATCGCACCATCGAACTGGACGGGGAAAGCTGGCCGTATGTCACCCTTGACGTCTCTTCTGCTTCGCATCCGTATTACACCGGCAAGCAGAAAGACTATTCCAAAGAAGGCAGCACGGCGCGCTTCCAGCAGCGCTTTGGCCGCTTTATCGGCAATAAGTAACAAGGAAATCCCATGCAGGTATTGAGTTCATTGCGTTCGGCGAAAAACCGCCACCCGGATTGCAAAGTCGTGCGTCGTCGTGGCCGCATCTATGTGATCTGTAAAAGCAATCCGCGATTCAAAGCGGTACAGGGACGTAAGAAAAAGCGTTAACTCCAAAGTGTCATCTGTCGCAAAGCCCCGTTGCTGCTCAACGGGGCTTTTTTTTTACGGCGAGAAAGTACCTGCAAGCCGTCCCCCGCCGGCAGGCGGGGGCGGAGATTACTTCATGCTGCTCAGCAGCGCGTCGACATTGTGCTTGAACGCCTGCTCATAGGTGGCCGCCGGGCCGCCCGCGCGGGAGAGCGCTTCAGGGTACAGCTCGCCGCCCGCCTTGGCGCCGGTGGCGGCGGCGATCTGTTTCACCAACCGCGGATCGGTCTGATTTTCGATAAAGTAAGCGTTGACCTTTTCCTGTTTGATTTGCTTGATCAGATTGGCCACGTCGCTGGCGCTGGCTTCGGCCTCGGTGGAAAACCCGACCGGGGCAAGGAAGGTGACGCCGTACTCTTGCCCAAAGTAGCCAAACGCATCATGGCTGGTCAGCACCTTACGTTTCTGTGGCGGCACTGCGGCGAACTGGGTTTTGGCCCACTGGTCCAGCTTTTGCAGCTGCTGAATGTATTCGGCTCCGCGCTGGCGAAAATAGTTGGCATCCTCGGGATCGGCGGCAATCAGGGCGTTCATCACGTTGGTAGCGTACTGTACGCCGTTTTTCATGCTGTTCCAGGCGTGGGGATCGGTAATCGGTTTGCCGTCCTCTTCCATCTGGCGGGTACTGATCCCCTGTGAAGCGGTGATCACCTGCCCTTTATAACCCGAAGCGCTGACCAAGCGATCGATCCACCCTTCCAGCCCCAGACCGCTGACGAACACCACATCAGCCTGAGCCAGCTTCTTGCCGTCCTGCGGCGAAGGCTCGAAGCTGTGCGGATCGCCATCCGGCCCCACCAGCGTGCTGACCTTAACGTGATCGCCGCCCACCTCTTTGACGATATCACCCAGAATGGAAAAGCTGGCGACGGCGTCGACGGTCTTCGCCATCGCCCATGGGCTGGCCAGCAGAACAGCAACCGCCAGCGATATAGGTAAACGTTTCATACTTTCTCCTTGCAAATGGCACTTCTCAACGGCGCGCGAAGGCGCAAATGCCTCCGCGCGTTCCAAACAGGATCGAGACGAAAAAGATGACGCTGGCGCTGAGCACGATCGCCGGGCCGGCAGGCAGCGAAGCATAGTAGGACCACACCAGCCCAATCACGCTGGACAGCGCGCCGATGCCCATCGCCGTCGCCAGCGTCTGCGGCAGATTGCGCGCCCAGAAGCGCGCGCTGGCGGCGGGCAGCATCATCAGCCCCACCGACATCAGGGTGCCGAGGATCTGGAATCCCGCCACCAGATTGACCACAACCAGCGCCAGAAATAGGCCGTGGATCAGCGCCAACCGGCGCGGGGCGTTGACGCGCAGAAAAGTGACGTCGAAGGATTCGATCACTAACGCGCGGTACAGCGCCGCCAATGCCAGCAGCGAAACCGAGGCGATCGCACCGACCATCAGCATGGCCTGCGCATCCACCGCCAAAATCGAACCGAACAGCACGTGCAGCAGATCCACGCTGGAACCGCGCAGCGAGACCAGCGTGACCCCCAGCGCCAGTGACCCCAGATAGAACCCGGCGAAGCTGGCATCTTCTTTTAACGGCGTGCGGCGGCTCACCAGGCCGGACAGCATCGCCACCGCCAACCCGGCGATAAAACCGCCCACCCCCATCGCCACCAGCGACATGCCGGAGATCAGATAACCGATCGCCGCGCCCGGCAACACCGCGTGGGACAATGCGTCCCCGACCAGGCTCATGCGGCGCAGCAGCAGAAACACGCCCAGCGGGGCGGCGCTGAGCGACAACGCCAGACAGGCCATGAGCGCGCGGCGCATAAAACCGAAAGAGAGGAAAGGATCGATAAGCCCATGCAACAACATCATGGCGCCACCGCCCGCAGATCCGGCTGCCGTTCGGCGGCGTGATACCTCGGCACCTGTTCCAGCACCCGCTTGGCCGCGCCCCAGTGGCAAGCCTGCGGCGTCAGCAACAGTACCTGTGAAAAATGCTCGGCGACCATCGACATATCGTGCAGCACGGCGATCACCGTTTTCCCCTGCCGGTGCAGTTGCGCAATCACCTGCAGCAAAATTTGCGTGGTGGCGCTGTCGATACCGGTGAAAGGTTCATCCAGCAAAATCAGCGGCGCCTGTTGGACCAGCAGGCGCGCAAACAACACCCTCTGCAGCTGGCCGCCGGACAGTTCACCCACCGGAGTGTGCGCCAGCGCGCTCATGCCAACGCTCGCCAACGCCTCGTTGACCTGGCTCGCCGCACGCTTGTTCATGCCGCCGAACATGCCACTTTGCGGCCAACAGCCCATCGCCACCAGATCGCTTACCGCAATCGGGAATTGCCGATCCAGCTCCGCCTGTTGCGGTAGATAAGCTCTGCGCGGCGGCTTTCCGCCGATAAAACTCAGGCTGCCGCCCAGCGGCGGCAACAATCCGGCGAAGGTTTTCAGCAGCGTCGACTTACCTGCCCCGTTGACGCCCACCACCGCGGTGAGCGATCCGGCGGTAAACTGCCCGCTCAGCGGCGGGAAAAGCGGCATGGCGCCATAGCCTATCGCCAGCTGACGCAAGGTAATCATGGCAGCGACACCGCCCAGAAGATGCCGAGCCACAGCAGGGCCAGCAGCATAACGGCACCTGCGCAACGCGCGGCAGCAGAGGTGGTGAACAACGAATTCAGTGACGGCGTGGCGTCATGTTGCGAAGTGGGAGTCAATGTCGTAGCCAAAAATGATGGGTTTATAGTTATAATATAACATCACATAGACTGTCGCATCTCAAGCTATGGCGCGACAATAATGCAACGGAACGTAACAATCTCTCGCGCAGCGGCACTTTCCCCCCAAGCCTCCTTATCAAATCCAGGGATATTCCCATTCGGTTGAAATGTTGGCGTAAGGTAAAGAACAGCGGTAAATCGAAAAATTTACCGACGAGGGAGGAAAAGGAGTAAGATAAGTAGATAACATTGCTGTTGGCCGAGATTAATGCTTGTTACCCTTGCCTGTAACCTGGATGTCAACGCACTTTCTGTTAACAAATTAAAGAAAGTGATTAATGACAATATAGCGGAGTTAGTGCCGGCACTGACCAGCGGACTCAGTTTTTATTCTGAAAGCGCACGCTATGCCGAAGATTCATTAGAAATACTTGATATAGTGCAACAGGGTGGTAGCGATTATTCAATGAGTTATCGTTATAAGTGGGGCATTTTTAATGCCTGCCTGGATATCAACAGCGAAGACACTCTCAGCGATAGCGTCCGGTTCCGTGTGACAGAACGGGGTTTAATCTTCGACATCATTGATAACTCACGTCCATCAACAGCGGATGAATTGTAAGTTTACGTAATAACTACAGGCCAAACGCGAAAAAATGATTTATATTCACTTTACGGGAAGTTTATTTAAAGACCGTTAAGCTGCCTCCGTCCATGATGTAAATCAGCTTACTCACATAGTGTTATCACACCGCAATTAAGACTTACGGAGGGGATGATATGGATGAGTATTCGCCTAAGCGACACGACATTGCTCAGCTCAAATTCTTGTGCGAAAATTTGTATGATGAAGGTATCGCTACCCTGGGAGACAGTCATCATGGGTGGGTCAACGATCCGACGTCCTCCGTCAACCTGCAGCTTAATGAGTTGATCGAACATATCGCTTCGTTTGTGATGAGCTATAAAATTAAATACATGGACGAATCTGACCTGTCGGAGTTAGTCGAAGAATATCTCGATGATACCTATACGCTGTTCAGCAGTTACGGTATCAATGATTCCGACCTGCGCCGCTGGCAAAAAACCAAGGCGAGATTATTCAGAATGTTCTCAGGAGAGGACATCTGTACGACAATGAAAACTTAAGGGATAATTATTCCCGAGCTATTTTTACGGTTATTAAACTAAAGGCCACCATGACTAAAACCGACTATCTGATGCGTTTACGTAAATGCACCACGATTGATACTCTCGAACGTGTTATTGAGAAAAATAAGTACGAGCTTTCCGATGATGAACTGGAGCTGTTTTACTCAGCGGCCGATCACCGTCTGGCAGAGCTCACCATGAACAAACTGTATGACAAAATCCCCACCTCCGTTTGGAAATATGTCAGATAATCAGACCCCCAACGCGTTGAGCCGATGCTTTTATCGGCTTCAATGTTCAAGCTGAATACGTACTTTTCCTATTGACAGTAAAACTTCATTTGCACTCCCCCTTTCAATAATAATATTGCCTGGAAGCAATTTTCTTTTTAAATCGAGACAGGTTACGCCATCGCCCCCTCATTATGCTTGCATCCAGAACCGCTAATTCATTATCCAAAAGAATTGAGGGCGGGAAGAAAAGAAATGCCTTGTCGCTCTGCCTGATGGCAGAAAGGGATAATCGATGAGTAGAAGAGAGACGGCGAAAGTGCGGATTGGCGAAGGCCAAATGGGTGGGGACCCTGCCAGCTACATCCCGGCACACACGTCACCTGCTGCGGCTGCTTCCTTCCGGACCTGACCGAGTTCACAAGTTAGTGTTGCGGGAGAACCAACAGGGCCCCCATTGACGGCTTCTGTACTCTGAAGCGGTGGGCATTATCGGCGATGCCCCGCCAAATAGCAAGCCAACCGGGGCTAACCGCTGTTTTCTTACCCACCTGCACTGTGGCACACTCTTCGCCTGGGTTTTGACTCGCGCAGGAACAGCAATATGCAACCAGAAGACGCCTCTTTCAGCCAGCGGGTATTCCACATCGTGGCCGCCATTCCTTACGGCAAAGTCACCACCTACGGCGAAGTCGCCCGGCTGGCCGGTTCACCGCGCGCCGCGCGCCAGGTTGGCGGCGTGCTGCGGCGTTTGCCGGAAGGCAGCGCGCTGCCCTGGCACCGGGTGATCAACCGGCACGGACAGATCTCGCAGCAGGGGGAGGATTTTCAACGGCAACGGCAGGCACTGCTGGCGGAAGGGATTATTTTCGGCCCGCACAGCACGGTCGATTTCGAGCGCTACGGCTGGCGCTGGTAAAACAAAACAGCCTTTGGCCGAAGCGCAAAGGCTGTTGATTTCATCTTGCTGTACCGCAGGAAATTTACTGCATGGCGGTTGGCGCAGCCTGAATCGGTACACCCTGAACCGGAACCAGCAGCAGATCGGCGCGAGTACCGTTGCGGTTAACCACTTCCTGGATAGTGTCGGTAATAAACATCAGTCGCCCGTTGACCGTCACCGCCGCGCTCAGAATGATACGCGCATTCGGTTGGATGTCGGACGGATTGTACGGTAGCGTAAAGTTGAATGGCGCCTGTTGCCCTTCAGTACGTATCGCGCGCTGTGCAATCACTTTGGACGGTGCATCCGCCAGCGAGGCGTCAGAGAGGGTGACCGTCAGTACGGCGTCCGGCGGCAGCGCAATACGCTGACGTATATTAACCGAACCTGTCACCGCCGGGCCTTGAATCTGCGTTTGCGCAGCCGCCGGATTACCGGCCGCCTGTGTAGGCACATCAGCACTCTTTTGCGCGCATCCTGCCAGCGTGATCGTCAGTGCCGCGGCACCGCCTACGATTTGCCAGAGTTTCATGGATCGGTCTCCTTTTTTATTATCAACATGTTGGTGGCTTTCACCACCGCACTTATTAAACCTAGCACAAAACACTGATAAATCCACTTTACCCCGCCTATTAATCACTTAAACAGCCCAGGGCGCCCACGATTAAGAGCATTCTCATCGGCCCTGTAATGCAAAATGTTGACGCCACGCCGTGATATTCCGCACACTGCGCAAAATGATTATTAGAAAGGTAACAATTTTATGAGCCAGGCATTGCAAAACCTCCTTGATCTGCTGGATCTGGAGAAAATCGAAGAAGGGCTGTTTCGCGGCCAAAGCGAAGATCTGGGGCTGCGCCAGGTGTTCGGTGGACAGGTTGTCGGCCAGGCGCTCTACGCCGCCAAGCAGACGGTGCCGGACGAGCGCAGCGTGCACTCGTTCCACAGCTACTTTCTGCGCCCGGGCGACAGCAGCAAACCCATCGTTTACGACGTAGAAACCCTGCGCGACGGCAACAGCTTCAGCGCCCGTCGCGTCAGCGCTATTCAGCACGGCAAACCTATTTTCTATATGACCGCCTCTTTCCAAAGCCCGGAAACCGGTTTCGAGCACCAGAACCTGATGCCGGACGTGCCGCCTCCAGAAGGGCTGCTGTCCGAGTCAGAGATCGCCCAGAAGCTGGCGCATATGCTGCCGGAAAAAGTGCGCGAAAAATTTATCGGCCAGAAGCCGATCGAAATGCGCCCGGTGAAATTCCACAATCCGTTGAAAGGCAGCGTGGAAGAGCCGCATCGCTACGTGTGGTTCCGTGCCAACGGCAGCATGCCGGACGATCAGCGCATCCACCAATATCTGCTGGGCTACGCGTCGGACTTTAACTTCCTGCCGACGGCGCTGCAGCCACACGGCGTCGGCTTCCTCGAGCCGGGCATGCAGGTGGCCACCATTGACCACTCAATGTGGTTCCACCGTCCGTTCCGTATGGATGACTGGTTGCTGTACGCGGTGGAGAGCTCCTCCGCCTCCGGCGCACGGGGCTTTGTGCGCGGCCAGATCTACACTCGCGACGGCGTACTGGTCGCCACCACCGTGCAGGAAGGGGTGATTCGCCAGCGCGACGCCTAATCCGCAATATAAAGTAAGGGGCGATGTTTCCATCGCCCCTTTTTGCTTCATCATTATTTTAGTCTTTCGCGCACTGCCCTGCTTCGAGTCTTATTGGTTGTAGGCGCTCTCGCCGTGGCTGTTGACATCCAGCCCTTCGCGCTCCTGCTCTTCCGGTACTCTCAGCCCCACCATCGCGCCCGCAATCTTGAAGGCGATAAAGGCGGCGACGCTTGACCACACCAGCGTAATCACGACGCTCAGCAGCTGGATCCACACCTGATGGCCCATCGTCACGCCTTCGGCATAGCCGGTGCCACCGAGGGAAGAAGCGGTGAACACGCCGGTCAGCAGACAGCCGACAATGCCGCACACCCCGTGCACGCCGAACACGTCGCAGGTGTCGTCCACTTTCAGCCATTTCTTCAACGTCACGACGCCCCACAGGCCGGCAACGCCGCCCACCAGGCCGATGATCAACGCCCCACCCACGCCCACGGTGCCCGCTGCCGGCGTCACCGCAACCAGCCCGGCGATCATGCCAGAGCAGGCGCCCAGCAGCGAAGGCTTGCCGCGCAGCACCCACTCTGCGAAGGTCCAGGAGAGAATGGCGCCCGCGGTAGCCACCACCGTGTTGAGGAATGCCAGGGCCGCGATGCCGTTGGCCGCGCTGGCGGAACCGGCGTTGAAACCGAACCAGCCGATATACAGGATGGACGCCCCGGTAAACACCATCGGCAGGTTGTGCGGTTTGAACGCCTCTTTACCGAAGCCGGCGCGTTTGCCGAGCAGATAGGCGCCGATCAGCCCCGCGCTGGCGGCGTTGATGTGTACCACGGTGCCGCCGGCGAAGTCCAGCGCGCCGTCGGTGGCCAGATAGCCACCGCCCCACACCATGTGCGCGATCGGCAGGTAAGACAGGGTGAACCACACGATCGCGAAGATCAGCACCGCCGAGAAGCGAATGCGTTCGGCGAAGCCCCCCACCACCAGCGCCACAGTAATGCAGGCGAAGGAGGCTTGGAAAGCGACGTGGATCATCTGGCTGATGCTGCCAGTGACGCTGTCGATGCCGATGCCTTTCAGCATCGCCGTCTCGAATCCGCCGAACACCGCATTGCCTTCGCTGAACGCCAGGCTGTAGCCATACAGCACCCACAGCACGCAGACCAGCGCGAAGGTGACGGTGACCTGCGTCAGCATCGACAGCACGTTTTTGCCGCGCAGCAGGCCGCCGTAAAACAGCGCGATGCCCGGCAGCGTCATGAACAGCACCAACGCGGTGCAGATCATCATAAAGGCGTTGTCGGCCTTATCGGCGACCGCCGGGGCGGCCAGGGCCAAAGAAGGAACCAGGGTTACCGAACTCAGGCCCAACATGGATAACAGTCTTTTCATTATCAATCCATCCCCATTGCTTAACTGAGTTCGTGGTTACAGTGCCGATTCGTCGGTTTCGCCGGTGCGAATGCGGATCACGCGTTGCAACTCGGCAACGAAAATTTTGCCGTCGCCGATTTTACCGGTGTAGGCGGCTTTGCTAATCACATCAACCACTTCATCCAACTGATCGTCGGCGATAGCGATATCGATTTTGACCTTGGGCAAGAAGTTGACGTTATATTCGGCGCCGCGATACAGCTCGGCATGCCCCTTCTGGCGGCCAAAGCCCTTCACTTCGGTTACGGTCAACCCCTGAATGCCCACGGAGGACAGAGCCTCGCGCACATCCTCCAGCTTGAACGGTTTGATTACCACGGTCACCAGCTTCATATTGCCCCTCCACGAATTAAGCCCAAACTCACCCCTGGTACGCGTCATATGTAGCAAGGGCTGTGCCAAATTTAATTTTGCATGACGATTCAGCGGATTAGCGCACACGCGGGCGCCGCCGCGACGCAGCGCAGCGCCGATACCTTGAATGGGTTAAATAATGCGCACTAATTTGGTGCGCATCGCGTCGAAAAAGTGCAGAAAGGGGGCGTAGCTTGGGCGAGTTGCCTGCTTGTGGTGCGTTGGGAAAAATAAGGGCCGCGAATGCGGCCCGTGGGATCAGGCGAGTTGGCTCTCCTCGCGCACCGCTTCCGCCAACTGCTCGCCCGCCAGCTGCAGTTGATACATCTGGTAGTAGCGCCCCTGCTGCGCCAGCAGCTGTTGATGGTTGCCCTGCTCCACCGCGTGGCCACGATGCAGCACCAGAATGGAATCGGCATCGACGATGGTTGAGAGGCGGTGGGCGATCACCACCAGCGTGGTGTGCTCGCGGATCGCACGCAGCGCCCGCTGGATAGCCTGCTCGGTGCCCGAATCGATGTTGGCGGTCGCCTCGTCGAGAATCAGGATCTGCGGCGCCTGCACCAAGACCCGCGCCATCGCCAGCAGCTGTTTCTGCCCGACCGACAGGTTATTGCCCTGCTCCCCCAGGCGGGTGTGGATACCCTGCGGGAAGCCGCGCACCAGACTCGCCAGCTGCACCGTTTCCAGCGCCCGCCAAACGGCGTCTTCCTCGATGTTACGCCCCAACGTGACGTTGGCCAGTACCGAATCGGCGATCACCACCGGATCCTGCTGCACCATCGCTACGCCCTGACGCAGCGTGCGGTGCGACAGGCTGGATATCGGGCGTCCATCGAGACGCACTTCCCCCTCGCTGACCGGGTAATAGCCCATCAGCAAGTTGGCCAAGGTGCTCTTGCCGCTGCCGGTATGCCCGACCAGCGCCACGAAGCCGCGTGAGGGCACCGCCAGCGAAATATGCTGCAGCACCTTTTTGTCCGCACGGTAAGCGAAGCTCAGATCGGTGATGTCGATGCGGCCACCGGCCAGAGGACGATCGTCGGCACCGTAACTCTGCTGGCTGCGATCCATCAGCTCGAAAATGCGTTCGCCGGCCACCACCGCCTGCTGCAGGATCGACTGCTGTGACGTCAGCTCGATCAGCGGTTCATTCAGACGCCCCAGGTAGTTGATGAAGGCGTAGAGGACGCCGACGCCAATCACGCCCTCGCCGCTGAAGCCGAACAGCATCAACAGGCCGCACAGCACCAGCGCCGAAAACAGGCTGAGCAGCGGCCGCAGCAGAAAACCGTCGAGCCGCAGGGTCTGCATGCGCGCAAGATAATGCGACTGGCTGGCGGCGCTCATGCGCTCGCCGAAGCGCACCTGCTGGCGGAACTGCTGAATCACGCCCATGCCGTTGATCACTTCGTTGAAACCGTCGTTGATGTCCGCCAGATAACTGCGCACCCGGCGCACAATCGGCGTGCTGTAGTATTGATAGATGCCCATCACCACGAACACCGCCGGGAAGATGCAGATAGCCACCAGCGCCATGCGCCAGTCGAGGCTGAACATCGCCACCAGCATGGCGCCGATCAGCGCGGCGCTTTTCAGCACCGTGGAGACCACCATCACGTACAGATCCTTGATCACTTCGGTGTCGTTGGTAACGCGCGAGATCAATTGCCCGACCGGTTGTGTGTCAAAGGCGCTGAGCGGTTGGCGCAGCGCGGCGTCCATCACGTCGGTACGCAACCGCTGCACCACGCCCACCGCCGCCTGGTTGAACAACAGCGCCTGGAAGTAGTGCAGCGCCGCCGCCAGCAGCTCCAGCAGAATGTAGGCCGCCGCCAGCCCGCCGACAATCATCAGCGGCAGTTGCCCTTTGGCGACGTAATTATCGATAAAATAGCTGACCAGGATCGGCCCGGCGACTTCCGCCGCCGCCGCTATCCACAGCATCAGCACCGCCAGCCCCAGCGGTTTGCGGTACGGCGAGCCGTAGGCCAGCAGCCGCTTCAGCGTCGGCCACAGCTTTTGCACTTTATTCATCGGCCAACGCCTCCTCGCCGTTTTCCGGCGCTTCGTCCAGCGCCGCTTCCAGCTGCTGATAACGGTACATATCGCGATACCAGCCCGGCTGCGCCGCCAGCGCCGCCGGATCGCCGCGCTGCGCTACACCGCCGTGCTGCATCACCAGGATCTCGCTGGCTTCGGTCAATGCCGACAGCCGGTGCGCGCTGATGATCACCGTGCGATCTTGCCCCCAGCTGCGCAGGTTGTGCAGGATTTGGTGTTCGGTACGGCCGTCCACCGCCGACAGCGCGTCGTCGAGGATCAAGATCTCTGCATCCAGCAGCAGCGCACGCGCAATGGAGATGCGCTGTTTCTGCCCGCCCGACAACATCACGCCGCGTTCGCCCACCTCGGTGTCATAGCCCTGCGGCAGCCGCAGAATGTCCTCATGGACGCTGGCCAGCCGCGCTGCCTGTTCGATCTGCGCCTGCGTCGCGCCCGGATGGCCCAGCGCGATGTTGTTCGCCACGGTATCGGAGAACAGGAACGGCGTTTGGCTCACCACCGACAGTCGCGAACGCCAGTCGTCGAGTTTGACCTGCGGCAACGGCAGGCCGTGATAGCGGATCTGCCCTTGGTCGACGTCGAACTGACGCTGGATCAGCGACAACAGCGTCGATTTACCGGCCCCGGTCGGCCCGCACAGCCCCAGCATTTGCCCTGGTTTCAGCGTCACCGCCACATCGTGCAGCGCCGGATGTGGGTTTTCCGGGTAGTGGAACGCGCGGATATCCACGTCCAGCACGCCGCGCCCGGCCGGCAGCGCCTGTGGGCCATCCTGCACCGCCGGCGCCTCATCAAGCAGGCTGCGGATGCGGCTGTAGGCCGCGCTGCCGCGTTCGACGATGTTGAACATCCAGGCCAGTGCCAGCATCGGCCAGATCATCAGGCCGAGATACATCACAAAGCTGGTCAGTTGCCCGAGCGTCAGCGAACCGTTCACCACCATCCAACTGCCGCCGCCAATGGCCAGCAGGTTAGACGCACCGATGGCGATATAAATGGTCGGATCGAAGCGCGCATCCACCCGCGCCACGTGCATGTTCTTGGCCCCGGTCTGCGCCGCCACCTCGGCGAAGCGGTTGGATTGGTGATCTTCCAGCCCGAAGGCCTTGATCATGCGGATGCTGGTCATGCTTTCCTGCGCCTGATCGTTCAGGCTGGAAAACGCCGCCTGTGCCGATTTAAAGCGCTGGTGCAGCTGATCGCCGTAATATTTGATGGCGATCGCCATCAACGGCATCGGGATCAACGCCAGCACTGTCAGTTGCCAGCTGATTTGGGTGCTCATCACCACCAACACCACCAACCCCATCACCAGCGAATCCACCAGCGTCAGCACGCCTTCACCGGCGGCGAATACCACGCGATCCACGTCGTTGGTGGCGCGCGCCATCAGATCGCCAGTGCGGTGACGCAGGTAAAACGCGGGGTTTTGCCGGCTGAGCTGACGGTAAAAGTTTTCGCGCAGCTCGACCGCGAGCTGGTAGGACGCGCCGAACAGCAACACCCGCCACACATAGCGCAGCAGGTAAACGACGATCGCGGTACCGATCATCAACCCGAGCCAGGCCATCAGCACGCCGGTGGACATCTGTTTTTCGGTGACGCCGTCCACGATGATGCCGACCAGCTTAGGCGGCAGCAGTTGCAGGATGGCGATGACGATCAGCAGCACCACCGCCCCGAGGTAGCGGCGCCACTCCCGGCGGAAGTACCAGCCGATTTGAGCAAATAATCTCACGCAGTTTGATTCCAGGGTTTTATGGGATTTGTCTCTTTTTCTGCTTCAGCAGAGCAGGATACCACCGTTGAGCCGCCCGTCCGGTGAACTTTTCACTCCGGCACCGGCAGCGCGGTGGTGTATTTGATTTTTTCCATGGCAAAGCTCGAGGTGACGTCGATGAGGCCCGGTACGCCGTTCACCAGACGCTTATAAAAGCCGTCGTAGCTTTTCATGTCCGCCACTTCGACCTGCATCAGGTAGTCGTACTCTCCCGCCATGCGGTAAAACGCCAGCACCTCGGGCATCTGGCTGGTCAGCTGCACAAAAGCCTGATACCACTCGCTGCTGTGCTGCTGGGTTTTGATCAGCACGAACGCCGTCAGCCCCAGGCCGAGCTTTTCATTATCCAGCAAGGCCACCCGACCGCGGATATAGCCCTCGTCTTCCAGACGCTTCAGGCGTTTCCAGCACGGCGTCGAGGTCAAATTGACCGCATCCGCCAGCGCCTGCAGCGACTGGGTGCAATCTTGCTGCAGCATGCACAGCAGCTTACGGTCTGTTTTATCTAACATAGCGGCCACCAGGAGAAAAATTTTCTCTCATTAGGCGATTAAACAGGAAAAATGGCAATCCTTTTTTCCCGCCGACAGGCTATGCTACGCCATAAATCAGCCCCCTATTCTGAGGCCAAATCATGACAAACTCTTGGGTAAAATATGCTATCGGTGAAATAGAAGCGGATTTTCAACGCTCCGCCGATACGCACCTAATTCGCCTGAACCTGCCGGCGTTTCCCGGCATCTGCCTGTACCTGAAAGATGAGAGCACCCACCCGACCGGCAGCCTGAAACACCGCCTGGCGCGCTCGCTGTTCCTTTATGGCCTGTGCAACGGCTGGATCACCGAGAACACCACCATTATCGAGGCCTCCTCCGGCAGCACCGCGGTGTCCGAAGCCTACTTCGCTCGCCTGATCGGCCTGCCGTTCATCGCGGTGATGCCGTCCTGCACCGCGCGCCGCAAGGTGGAACAGATCGCCTTTTACGGCGGCCGCTGTCACTTCGTCGATCACGCCGCCCAGATCTACGCCGCCTCCGAACAGCTGGCGAAAGAGCTGAACGGCCACTATATGGATCAGTTCACCTACGCCGAACGCGCCACCGACTGGCGCGGCAACAACAACATCGCCGACAGCATCTTCCGCCAGATGGCGCGCGAACCCTTCCCGGTGCCGAAACACATCGTAATGAGCGCCGGCACCGGCGGCACCTCCGCCACGCTGGGGCGCTACATCCGCTATCAGGGGCACGACACCCGGTTGACGGTGGTCGATCCGGAAAACTCGGTGTTCTATGACTGCTTCCACCATGGCGATCGCACCCTGATCGGCAGCTGCGGCAGCCGTATCGAAGGCATCGGCCGCCCACGCGCCGAGCCGTCGTTCATCCCATCGGTGGTCGACAACATGCTGCGCGTGCCGGATGCTGCCAGCGTCGCTACTATTCACTGGCTGGAAGGCGTGCTGGGCCGCAAGGTTGGCGCCTCTACCGGCACCAACGTTTGGGGTGCGCTGCAGTTGGCGAAGCAGATGCGGGAAAACGGCGAGCAAGGATCGATCGTCACCCTGCTGTGCGACAGCGGCGAGCGTTACCTGGATACCTATTACAACCCGGAATGGGTCAGCAACAACATCGGCGATCTGCAGCCGTATCTGGCGCAGCTGGCGGATTTGTAACGCCAGGCGTTAGGTAAAAAAAAGCCGGGTAGTCATACCCGGCCGGCTGTAAGGAGAACCTCATTCTTCGGGGGAATAGGTGAGGCAAGGTGAACGCAGCCAATGTTGTAAATAGTGGGCCACCGCCTGTTGCTGGCAATGGCCGATAACCGGTAGCTGCGGCAGCAGGGATTTCAGCTGCGGCAGGGCGTTGCCCATCACCACGCCGTGCCCCACCGCCCCCAGCATCTCTTTGTCGTTCATTGCGTCGCCGAACGCCATGCAGTCGGCCATCTTCAGCCCCAGATGGCGGCTCAGCCGGTCCAGCGCCGTACCCTTGTTGCAACCGAGCGGCAACACCTCCAGGCAGTCGTAGGCGGAAAAGCACAGATCGGCCTCACCACCCAGCTGTGCCCGCAGCTGCACCTGCAAGGCCAGCAATTCCTCATGCGGCGCGACAAAACACACCTTGCTGTTGCCGAACGCCGGCAGACGGCGCACGTCGGCCAACTGAAAACGAAAGCCGCTCAGGTGATGCGCCCGCAGCATCTCTTCCGGCACGGGGAATTCGGTCAGCCAACCTTCGTCGCGGAACACATGCATGCTGGCGCAGGTGCGCCAATGATGATGCAGCACCTCTTCGGCGACCGCCGCCGGCAGATCGGTGGCATGCAGCTGCTGGCCGCGGTTGTCATACACCCGCGTGCCATTGCCGGTGATCAAGTAGCCCTGCAGCCCCAGCTGCGCCATGATCGGTTGCGCATCGAGGTAGTGCCGTCCGGTGGCGAACGTCACCACCATCTCCCGTTCCACCAGCTGGTTCAGCACCGCCAGCGTTTCCGGGCCAACCCGGTGATCCGGCATCAACAGCGTGCCGTCCATATCGAAAGCTGCCAGGCGATACATAGAGACCTCTGAATGTGAACGCGATTACAATCACTGCAGTATGGGATGGCATTTGCGGAAGTAATAGTGAACAATTTGAGAAAACTGTTCCGGATTTCTACTCATGCGCCTGGTTCACCGTCTCAGCCAATATCAACGCCTGTACCATCAGCTCGGCAGCGCGCCGGTCGCCGTGACCATCGGCGAACTGGCGGCGATGTTCTACTGCAGCGAGCGGCACGCCCGCACGCTGGTGCAACAGCTGCAGGATCAAGGCTGGTTGAGCTGGCATTCGCAGCCCGGCCGTGGCAAACGCGCTCGCCTGCACTGCCTGAAAACCCCGGATGAACTGCGCGCGCAGCTACTGCAACAGCTACTGCAACAGGGCAACCATCAGGGGGCGCTGGAGATGGCGCAACTCGATCCGCAGCACCTGCAGGATCTGCTCAGCCCGCACCTCGGCGGGCAATGGCAGGCCGGCAGCCCGACGCTGCGCATTCCCTATTACCGCACGCTGGAAGCGCTCGACCCGCTCACGCTGACCGGCCGCGCCGAACAACATCTGGTGTCGACCCTGCACGCCGGGCTGACGCGCCTGGTGACCGGTAACCCGGAACCGCAGCCCGATCTGGCGCACCACTGGCAGATTGACGATCGCGGCCTGCGCTGGCGCTTCTTTCTGCGCAGCCAGCTGCGCTGGCACAACGGTGAACCGCTGACCGGCCACCAGCTGCTGCAAACGCTGGAAAAACTGCAGCGCCACCCGCGTAGCCAACCCAGCTTGGCCAACGTCGCGAACATCAGCCTGCCGCATCCGCTGTGCATTCAGTTTGATCTGCAGTTGCCGGACTATTGGCTGGCCCACCGGCTGGCGGAGCTGCCTTGTCTGATGACCCATCCGGAGCTGCCGGCCATCGGCGCCGGCCCGTTCAAACTGACGTTGAATGAACCGCAGCTGGTGCGGCTAGAACAGCACGCCGGTTACCATCTGCAGCATCCGTATCTGGACACCATCGAATACTGGATCACCCCCGATCTGCCCACCGCCGACGCCAGCTGCCAGCATCCGGTGCGCATCACCATCGGTCAGCAAGACGATTTGGCGCAGGCCCGGCCGGTACAGCGCAGTATGAGCCTGGGCTGGTGTTATTTGGCGCTGAACCTGCGCCACGGCGTGCTGAGCGAAGCCCAGGGGCAAAAGCTGCTGATGCTGATCCAGCAGTCAGGCCTGCTGAACCATCTGCCGATCCCCAACAGCGTGATCACCCCCAGCCATGAAATGCTGCCCGGCTGGCGCATTCCCAGCCAACAGATTGAAGAAGATGTCCCCCTGCCTGCCCGGCTGACGCTGCTGTATCGGCCACCGGTCGAGCTGGAAACGGTGACGGTCGCGCTGCAACAGCTGTTGGCGCAGCACGGCTGCGAGCTGGAGGTGCGCTACTACGCCGGCAAGCGCTGGCAAAGCGAGGAACAGATCGCCCAGGCCGACCTGCTGTTGGCGGACAACCTGATCGGCGAAGCGCCTGAGGCGACGCTGGAGAGCTGGCTGCGGCAGGATACGCTGTGGCGCGGCATCCTGACGGAAAGCCGCTGGCAGCAGCAACAGGAGACGCTGCAGCAGATCCAGCAGCTGCAGGCGCAGCAACCGCGCTTCGAGCGGCTGCAGGCCTATTACCAACGGCTGATGGCCGCCGCCATCATCACGCCGCTGTTCCACTACCAGTATCAGATCAGCGCGCCGCCGCGCATGCATGGCGTGACGCTGACCGCGCACGGCTGGTTCGATTTTTGCCAGGCGTGGCTGCCGCCGCCGGTGGACGACGCACCGACCTGAGCCGAACCGCCCTGCGCCTGGCGGCCCTTTCTGCTACTATTGTCGCCGCAACGCAATATTTATCCTGCCGCCCGAATGTGTATCGGGAATGGCCAAAGTCCAAAAAGGTGATTTTATGAAGCGCGCGGTTGTCGTTTTCAGCGGTGGACAAGACTCCACGACCTGCTTGATCCAGGCATTGCAACAGTATGACGAAGTTCACTGCGTCACGTTCGATTATGGCCAGCGCCATCGCGCCGAGATTGAAGTGGCTCAAGAGCTGTCGGTGGCCCTCGGCGCCAAAGCGCACAAGGTGCTGGACGTAACGCTGCTCAATGAGCTGGCCGTCAGCAGCCTGACGCGCGACAATATTCCGGTTCCCGCCTACGATCCCAACCAGAAAAACGCGCTGCCGAGCACCTTCGTGCCGGGCCGCAATATCCTGTTCCTGACGCTGGCGGCGATCTACGCCTACCAGGTGGAAGCGGAAGCGGTGATCACCGGCGTATGTGAAACCGACTTCTCCGGCTACCCGGATTGCCGCGACGAGTTCGTTAAAGCGCTGAACAAAGCGGTGACGCTGGGCATCGCCCGCGATATCCGCTTCGAAACGCCGCTGATGTGGCTGAATAAGGCCGAGACCTGGGCGCTGGCGGATTATTACCACCAGTTGGATCGCGTGCGGCAGGATACGCTGACCTGTTACAACGGCATCAAGGGTGACGGCTGCGGTGAATGCGCCGCCTGCAACCTGCGCGCCAATGGCCTGATGCAATACCGGGCCAACCAGGCGGAAGTGATGGCGGCGTTGAAACAGAAGGCCGCTCTGGCCTGAGGCAGTGACGGCGGCAACCTCTGCCGCCCGTGAGTTTACTGCGGGTTTTCCTTCAGCGTGAGCGCCTCCAGGTGCTCGCGCAATTCGCCTTCAATCGGCAGCGCCCGCTGCGTTTTCAGATCGACGCACACGAAAGTCAGCAGCGCGTCGGCCACCGGCGTCCCCGCCGGATCCTGCGTCACCTTTTGGCTCAGCACCCCGCTCTTGCCGTTGAGCTGCACCATCTGGCTGTCGATACGCAGCTTATCCCCCAATACTGCCGGGCTGCGGTAATTGATATTGATGTTCACCACGATGAAAGCGATGTTGTTTTCCGTCATCCAGCGGAACCCGGCCTCGTTTTCCAGCCACTCCCAGCGCGCCTCTTCCAGAAACTCCAGATAGCGGGCGTTGTTAACGTGCTGGTAAACATCAAGGTGATAACCGCGAACTTTGATAAAGGTTTGCATAGGGAACGATCGCTCCTGCCTGGTGATTACAGAAAGAGGGAGCCGCAGAGGCTCCCTCGCCCGTTTGGTCAACGCGCCAAACTGGTAAGACCTGTAAAATGTAGCAGAGGAGTCACGGCCTCAGCGGCATTTTGCCACGCAGCCGCGACCGGGATCACATTTTCAGCCGGGTGCGATTCTTCTCGAACAGCGCCGGCCCGATGCCCGGCACCTCCTGCAACTGCTCAACCTGGGTGAACGGCCCGTTCTGTTCGCGGTAGCGCACGATGCCTTCCGCCTTCTTCAGACCGACGCCGCTCAGGGCGGCAGCCAGCTGTTCGGCGGTGGCCTGATTGATGCTGACCGCCGCCTCTTCGGTTGCCTTGGTCATCACCGATTGCCCGCCATTGCCCGCCGGTGTTGAGAGCATCGGCGCCGGCGCATCGGCTTTATCTACCGCGGCGGCTGGCCCCGCGAGGCATAACAACAGCGCGGTCAGCGCCGCTTTGACGTGATGACGGTAACCTGATAACGCTTTTTTCTCTGTATGTTGCATGCTGTATCCTCCTTGTGTGTGACAGCACGGCTACCTTGCCGCGGCGGCGGATATTCAGCAATCGGCGGATATCAGATGTGGAAAAGGCCGCGAAAGCGGCCTTTGTTTGTTGCACTGCGTTGCAGAAAAATGCGGCGATTACTGCGGCTGTTGCTCAGCGGCGCCCATTTTGATTTTGGCTTCTTTACGCAGGCTCGCCAGCAGCGAATCGAAGGAAACGCCGGTCGCGCCCTCTTCCATCTTGCCGACGAAGGTTTTCATTTCGTCTTCCGGCAGCGTGCCTGGCTTCACCGCATCGAGTGCGATCAGCACCACGTTGTCCTGGCGATCCTGCGACATGCCGTACACCGGTTTGCCGTCCTGCGGGTGCGGCAGCGCGAACACGCTCTCCACCAGCTGGCTGTCTTCCGGCGCGCGCGCCATCTTCTGCACGGCGCCAAAGCTCAGGCCGGCGGCTTTCATCGCCTCGTCGCCCTTGCCCTGCTTCAGCTCAACCAGCAGCTTCTCGCCCTGCAGCTTCGCTGCCTGCAGCGCCTTGTTGCGCTTCACCAGATCTGCCACGCGGTCTTTGACCTGGTCGAACGGCTCGATGCCTTCCGGCTTGTGGCCACTCACGCGCACCACGAAGGCGCGGTCGCCGTCTACGGTGATAACGTCAGAGTTGCTGCCCGGCGCGCCGTTCTCGCCGATCAGCGAGCCGTCGAAGATCGCCTGCACGACCGGCTTGAAGTTCAGCGCGGCGGGAATGTTGTCGCGGGTGAACCAGTCGCTTTGCGCCGCTTTCACGCCGGCCGCTTCTTCAGCCGAGGCCAGAGATTCGTTGTCGCTGGTCGCCGCTTCGCTCACCTTCTGCTGCAGCGCGTAATACGCGTCTACCGCTTTCTCCTGCTGCACCTGCTTGGCGATAGCGTCATGCACTTCGCTCAACGGTTTCAGTTTCTCAGGTTCGATGTCGTTCAAACGCACGATCAGGAAGCCGACAGAGGATTTCACCACGCCGGACAGCTGCCCTTTCTCGGTCAGGTTAGCCTGTTTCAGCTCGTCGGCGGTGGTTTCCGGCTCCAGCCAACCCAGCTCACCGCCGGTACGGCGTGAGATGATGTCGGTGGATTTCTCTTTCGCCAGGGTGGCGAAATCGGCACCCTTCTTCAGCTCGTCCAGCGCCGCGTTGGCTTCCGCCTCGGATTTCAGCTGGATCACGCTGTAGTTTTTGCGCTCCGGCTGGCCATAGCTGCTCTTGTGCTGGTCATAGTAAGCGCTGATGTCCTCTTCGCTCACTTTCACCTTGTCCTGCATGGACGCGGCGTCCAGCGGGATATAGCTCACCTTCACCTGCTCCGGAGCGATGAAGCTGTTTTTATTCTGATCGTAATACGCCTTCAGTTCGTCGTCGCCGGCGCTCTGTTTCGCCTGCAGCGCTTTCAAATCGATGGTCGCCAGGCGCACGTCGCGCTCCTGCAGCACCAACGCCGCCATGGCTTGCGATTCGGACGGCAGCACAAAGCCGGAATCGCCGAAGGCCTGGATCACCTGCTGATTGACCAATTGCTGACGCATCGACTGCGCGAAATTGTCGGCGGTGTAGCCCATGCGGCCGATCAGGTCGAGGTATTTGGCGTTATCAAACTGGCCGTTGGTCTGGAAGTAAGGCGCCTTGCGGATGGCGTCCTTGATCTGATCGTCGCTGACCGTCAGGCCCAGCTTCTTGGCGTACTGGTCGAGCAGCATGTTGTCGATCAACTGGGACAACACCTGACGGCGCATCTGCTGCATGTAGCCTTCGTTGCCGGCCAGCGCGGAGAACTGGTCACCCAGTTGCTGCTGCATGCGGCTACGCTCGCTTTGGAAAGCCTGTTCCAGCTGAGCACGTTCGATCGTCTGACCATTTACTTTCGCAGCATAATCGCCGGAGCCGCCGATCAGGTAGTTACCCACCCCGGTCAGAACGAATGACAGGATGATCAGGGCCAGGATGATTTTGAGCACGACGTGATTGGCAGCCGCGCGTAAATTGTCCATCATAGTGTGACAACACTCCGCTGTGATGTGGATTAACAACCCTTGTGCAGGCGCGTTCCCTGCGACAAAAATAAAAAAAGCGCATCAGTCCGATGCGCCTTGTATCTTACCTTACCAGCACCGCTGCGTCAGGTGATTGTTTATTACAAAACCCTGTTACGCTAAACGGTTAGACGCTAAATCAGTTTACAGCGTCTTTCAGCGCTTTCCCTGCACGGAAGGCCGGTACTTTGGCTGCCGCGATTTTGATCTCTTTACCGGTCTGCGGGTTGCGGCCGGTACGAGCCGAACGTTCACGCACGGTGAAGGAACCGAAACCTACCAGAGCCACGTCATCCCCTGCTTTCAGAGAGTCGGTAACGGAAGCGATTACTGCGTCTAAAGCACGTCCCGCTGCCGCTTTGGAAATATCAGCACCTGCGGCAATCTTGTCGATCAGTTGTGACTTATTCACTCTATCATCCCCTCTAGAATTCTATCGTCGCACCGAAAAATCCCTACGGTTGCGACAGCGCAGCTGTTATATCAATCCCATCGAACCTTGGCAAGCCACCGACTGGGTGGCAAAACGCGGGCCGACAGAGATCTAACTTAGCGGTACAAAAAAATACTGGCAAGTCCGAAATGGCTTGCCAGTATAAGTTTTATCAATGGTTTTTGCGATTCGTCACTATTTTGCCGCTACCGGCAGTGCGCCGAAGGCCGGGTTTTGCAACGCAATGTTCAAAACTTCATCGATTCGCTGCACCGGATGAATCTCCAGATCGGCGATAACATTGTCCGGGATCTCTTCCAAATCGCGCTTGTTCTCGTAAGGGATCAGCACGGTTTTGATGCCGCCGCGATGCGCCGCCAACAGCTTCTCTTTCAGGCCGCCGATCGGCAACACCTGACCACGCAGCGTGATCTCGCCGGTCATCGCCACATCGGCGCGTACCGGGTTGCCGGTCAGGCAGGAGACCAGCGCGGTGCACATCGCGATGCCGGCGCTCGGGCCGTCTTTCGGCGTCGCCCCTTCAGGCACGTGCACGTGGATGTCGCGTTTCTCGTAGAAATCGGCGTTGATGCCCAATTTCTCCGCGCGCGCGCGCACCACGGTCAGCGCCGCCTGAATCGATTCCTGCATCACCTCACCCAGAGAACCGGTGTAGGTCAGCTTGCCTTTGCCCGGCACGCAGGCGGTTTCGATGGTCAGCAGATCGCCGCCCACTTCCGTCCACGCCAGCCCGGTGACTTCGCCCACGCGGTTTTCGGTATCCGCACGGCCGTAATCGACGCGCTGCACGCCCAGGTAATCCTTCAGGTTGTCGCCGTTGATCTCGATATGCTTGAGCTTCTTGTCCATCAGCAACGTTTTCACCGCTTTACGGCACAGCTTGGAGATTTCACGCTCCAGGCTACGCACCCCGGCTTCGCGGGTGTAGAAGCGGATGATGCCGATGATGGCGCTGTCGTCGACCGTCAGTTCGCCTTTTTTCAGCGCGTTGCGCTCAAGCTGCTTCGGCAGCAGGTGCTGCTTGGCAATGTTGAGCTTCTCGTCCTCGGTGTAACCCGACAGGCGGATCACTTCCATACGGTCCAGCAGCGGCGCAGGAATGTTCATCGAGTTCGAGGTGGCAACGAACATCACGTCGGACAGATCATAATCCACTTCCAGGTAGTGGTCGTTGAACGCCACGTTCTGTTCCGGATCCAGCACCTCCAGCAGGGCGGAAGCCGGATCGCCGCGCATGTCGGAAGACATCTTGTCGATCTCATCCAGCAGGAACAGCGGGTTCTTCACCCCAACCTTAGCCATCTTCTGGATCAGTTTGCCTGGCATCGAACCGATGTAGGTACGACGGTGACCGCGGATTTCCGCTTCGTCACGCACGCCGCCCAGCGCCATGCGCACGTACTGGCGACCGGTCGCTTTGGCGATCGACTGCCCCAGTGAGGTTTTACCCACGCCCGGTGGCCCCACCAGACACAGGATCGGCCCCTTGATTTTGCTGACGCGGCTCTGAACCGCGAGGTACTCGAGGATGCGATCCTTGACGCGCTCAAGGCCGTAGTGATCGGTATCGAGCACTTCCTGCGCCTTGTTCAGGTCTTTTTTCACCTTGCTGCGCGCATTCCACGGCACCTGCAGCATCCAGTCGATGTAGCCGCGCACCACGGTCGCTTCCGCCGACATCGGCGACATCATCTTCAGCTTTTGCAGTTCCGCTTCGGTTTTCTCGCGCGCCTCTTTCGGCATTTTCGCCGCATCGATCTTGCGCTTCAGCGCTTCGTGCTCGTCCGGCGCGTCGTCCATTTCGCCCAGTTCTTTCTGAATCGCCTTCATCTGCTCATTCAGATAGTACTCGCGCTGGCTCTTCTCCATCTGCTTCTTGACGCGGTTGCGGATACGTTTCTCAACCTGCAGCAGGTCGATCTCCGATTCCATCATCGCCATCAGGTATTCCAGACGCTCGGTGATGTCGGACATCTCGAGCACCGACTGCTTGTCGCTGAGTTTCAGCGGCATGTGGGCAGCGATGGTGTCCGCCAGGCGCGCGGCGTCGTCGATGCTGTTCAGTGAGGTCAGCACCTCCGGCGGGATTTTTTTGTTCAGCTTGATATAGCCTTCAAACTGATTGATCGCGGTGCGCACCAGCACTTCCTGCTCGCGCTCGTCGATCGATGGCGACTCCAGGTATTCCGCCTGCGCGGCGAAATGCTCACCGCTGTCGGACAGCGTAGTGATGCGCGCGCGCTGCAGCCCCTCGACCAGCACTTTTACCGTGCCGTCCGGTAGCTTCAGCATCTGCAGGATCGACGCTACGGTGCCAACCGAGAACAAGTCGTTAATGCCAGGTTCATCCGTTGAGGCCTCTTTCTGTGCCACCAGCATGATCTTCTTATCGTGATCCATTGCGGCTTCGAGGCACCGAATCGATTTTTCCCGGCCAACAAATAACGGGATCACCATGTGCGGATAAACCACCACGTCGCGCAATGGCAGGACGGGGATTTCAATGCGTTCGGAACGCTCAGGGTTCATAGAGCTCTCTCTTAGTTTAATTTCCGCCAGGTTGAGGGGGAATCTCATGAGACGCAAGCATCTAACGTTTCATAAAATCTGGTTAATGAGTATATGGGGATGAATCTCTTACATTCAACGGCAAGAATGCAGGAAAAAGAAATGGGGGATGAAATCCCCCATTTTGCTGATAACGCTCTGGTTTGACTGGCTAATTATTCGCCAGATGCCTGGGCTTCCGGCTTGCCGTAAATCAGCAGCGGCTTGGATTGGCCGGCGATCACCGACTCGTCGATCACCACTTTGTCTACGCTATCCATCGACGGCAGATCGTACATGGTGTCGAGCAGCGCACCTTCCACGATGGAACGCAGGCCGCGGGCGCCGGTTTTGCGCGCCATGGCTTTCTTGGCGATGGCGTTCAGCGCTTCGTCACGGAACTCCAGCTCCACGCCTTCCAGGTTGAACAGCGCCTGATACTGCTTGGTCAGGGCGTTCTTCGGCTCTTTCAGGATCTGAATCAGCGCGTCTTCGCTCAGTTCGCTCAGGGTCGCCACGACTGGCAAACGGCCGATGAACTCAGGGATCAGCCCGAATTTGATCAGGTCTTCCGGTTCGGCCTGCAGCAGCAGTTCGCCTTCGGTCGCCTTCTCGGACTCGCCCTTGACGGTCGCGCCGAAGCCGATGCCGGAGCCGGTGTTGACGCGCTGACCGATCACCTTATCCAGGCCGGCAAATGCGCCGCCGCAGATAAACAGGATCTTGGAGGTATCGACCTGCAGGAACTCCTGCTGCGGATGCTTGCGCCCGCCCTGCGGCGGAACCGCGGCGATGGTGCCTTCAATCAGCTTCAGCAGCGCCTGCTGCACGCCTTCACCCGAGACGTCACGCGTGATCGACGGGTTGTCGGACTTGCGGGAAATCTTATCGATTTCATCGATATAAACGATGCCGCGCTGCGCTTTTTGCACGTCATAGTCACATTTTTGCAACAGCTTCTGGATAATATTTTCCACGTCCTCGCCCACGTAACCAGCTTCGGTCAGCGTGGTGGCGTCGGCCATGGTGAACGGCACGTCCAGGAAACGCGCCAGCGTTTCCGCCAGCAGGGTTTTACCGCTGCCGGTCGGGCCGATCAGCAAGATGTTGCTCTTGCCCAACTCGATACCGTTGCTGGTATCGCCGTTGCGCAGGCGTTTGTAGTGGTTGTACACCGCAACCGCCAGCACTTTCTTCGCCTGCTCCTGGCCGATGACGTAGTCATCCAGGTGGTGGCGGATCTCGTGCGGCGTCGGCAGCGCACTGCGCTCACGATGCGGGGCAACTTCTTTAATCTCTTCGCGAATAATGTCGTTACACAGATCGACACATTCATCGCAGATATACACTGACGGCCCGGCAATCAGCTTACGCACTTCATGCTGGCTTTTGCCGCAAAAAGAGCAGTACAGCAGCTTTCCTGAACCGTCTTTGCGCTTATCTGTCATCAGTCAAACCTCTTCTTTAGTCTTGTCCCGCAGGAAAATCACGGCGGCAGTGCGCCCAAACTCATATCGGGAACGCCGAGGGGCTACAACAGAGCGAGCCCCTGCCCACTCTGATTACTATAGTCCATTGGCGCCGCGTGGTTCTAGCTGCGGTGTGTCAGAATGCCGTCAACCAGGCCGTATTCCACGGCTTCTTCCGCGGTCATAAAGCGATCGCGCTCGGTGTCGCGTTCGATCTGCTCCAGCGGCTGGCCAGTATGCTCGGCCATCAGTTCGTTCATGCGCGCTTTCACCTTGAGGATTTCACGCGCGTGGATTTCGATGTCCGTCGCCTGGCCCTGGTAGCCGCCCAGCGGCTGGTGAATCATCACGCGCGAGTTCGGCAGGCAGAAACGCTTGCCTTTGGCGCCGGCGGTCAGCAGGAAGGAGCCCATCGAGCACGCCTGGCCCATACAGATGGTGCTGACGTCCGGCTTGATGAACTTCATGGTGTCGTAAATCGACATGCCCGCGGTAATTACCCCACCCGGCGAGTTGATGTAGAGGTAAATGTCTTTTTCCGGGCTTTCCGCTTCGAGGAACAGCATTTGCGCCACGATCAGGTTGGCCATGTGATCTTCCACCTGGCCGGTCAGGAAAATGATGCGCTCTTTCAGCAGGCGGGAATAGATGTCGTAAGAACGCTCCCCGCGTGAAGTCTGCTCTACCACCATCGGCACCAGCGCCATGTTCGGTGCAAATTGATCTCGTTCGCCACTGTATGACATTACCGTCTCCTAATAGAAATTGCCTTGGCGGCCAGGGTGTCACCCTAATACGCCGATTCTACTTGAGAACGGCCATGATGACTATGCTCAAGCATTCGACCCGCGCCACACGTACCCGACGGTTATTTCATCCCGCGCACTTTGGCAAACAGCCCCAGAATTATTCTTTACAGATTGGGGGAGCCCGGCGCGATTTCAAGCCCAGAGGCCGATTTTCTCCGCGCGCCGAAAACGATGCCGTTAATCTGACCGTTATCATGCCAGCCAGTTCCCCAGGCAACAGGGTAAATATAGTGCATATTGCCCCGTTTAACCTGTGATTAATCAGCAACGTGGCAAAAAGAAAAGCCCGCAACCTGAGGTTGCGGGCTTTTTCATCGTGCGCCGGTTCGCCAGGCGAAACCGGGGGCGCCGTTCATTGCGCCCGGCACGCCGGCATTACGCCTGTTGAGTCTGGTTCATCAGCTCGCTGAAGGTAGTGGCTTTTTCTGTCACTTTCGCTTTTGCCAGCAGGGCTTCAACCGCTTGCTCTTCCAGAGCCACGTTGCGCATGTTGTTCATCAGCTCTTTGTTTTTGCTGTAGAACTCGATGACTTCGCTTGGATCTTCGTAGGCAGAAGCCATTTCTTCGATCAGCGTCTTCACGCGGTCTTCGTCAGCTTTCAGATCGTTGGTGCTGATCACTTCGCCCAGCAGCAGGCCAACCACTACGCGGCGTTTCGCTTGCTCTTCGAACAGCTCGCGTGGCAGTTCCAGCGCTTGCTTCTCGTTGCCACCGAAACGCTGTGCAGCCTGACGACGCAGTACGTCGATTTCGCCGTCGATCAGGGCAGCTGGCACGTCGATTTCGTTCGCGTTCACCAGGCCATCGATCGCCTGAGACTTGATGCGGTTACGCACGGCGCCTTTCAGCTCGCGCTCCATGTTCTTGCGAACTTCGGTGCGCAGGCCGGCAACGGAACCGTCCGCCACGCCGAAACGTTTGATGAACTCTTCGGTCAGTTCCGGCAGTTCGCGCTCTTCAACTTTCTTCAGCACGATAGCGAATTTGGCCGCTTTGCCCTTCAGGTTTTCCGCGTGGTAATCTTCCGGGAAGTTCACGTCGATGGAGAACTCTTCGCCCGCTTTGTGACCGACCAGACCTTCTTCGAAGCCTGGGATCATGCGGCCCTGGCCCATTGCCAGCACGAAGTCAGACGCTTTGCCGCCTTCGAACTCTTCACCGTCGATAGAACCGGTGAAGTCAACGGTCACGCGATCTTCAGCTTCCGCTGCGCGATCGGTTTCTTTCCAGGTCGCCTGCTGCTTGCGCAGGGTGTCCAGCATCGCGTCGACGTCTTCGTCGTTCACTTCGACCACAGGTTTTTCAACTTCGATGTTTTCCAGGCCTTTCAGCTCAACTTCTGGATACACTTCGAATTCAACGGCGAAAGTGAAGTCTTCACCTTCTTTGTACTCGCCCGGCACGTAGTTTGGTGCGCCGGCCGGATTAATCTTTTCTTTGATGATCGCATCAACGAAGCTGCGCTGCATCGCTTCGCCCAGCACGTCCTGACGAACAGAAGCGCCGTAACGCTGTTCCACGATGTTCATCGGCACTTTGCCTTTGCGGAAGCCGTCGATACGCACGCTTTTCGCTGCGTTGATCAGCTCTTTCTTCACCGCCTGCTTGATAGTATCAGCCGGTACAGTAATAGAGAGACGGCGCCCAAGGCCTTGAGTGGTTTCTACTGAAACTTGCATCTTGTTACCTCAAAAAAATCACAGTGCTCGGTCAACTCCGTTCCAAGAACCAGGACGGCTACAGATAAGAACCGAGTTCCCTGATGACAGAAGCGTCCCGAAACCATTCCGGAAAAATAAGACGCGACATTATAGCGGCGCATGCGTGGCGAGTCGAGGAAAGCTAGGCGGCGCAGGCGCGCTAAAACTCACACTTTTGCCGATTCGATCGCCAAAAGGCCGCCAAAACAGACCGAACGTTGGCCACATTGCGCGTCGGCCGTGTCGTCGTCAAAAACAGAAACGGCCCGCAGGCCGTTTCAAAATTCGTCAGTAGTAATACCCTAATTCAAGGGCAAAGTTCCACTGATACCTGAAAATTTCCCCCTCAGGCCAGCGTCCCAGCGCCGCGGCACGGCGGCGAGGCCGGCACGGTATCCTGCAACCCTTCCCACTCCTTGAGCGTATAGGTGTGCAGCGCCAGCGCGTGTACGCCGTCCGCCAGCTCCTCCGACAGCACCCCGTAGATGGAGCGGTGACGCGTCAAAAAACGTTCGCCGACGAAGCGATCGCTGACCAATACCACTTTGAAATGGCTTTCTGAACCCGCCGGAACGTTATGACGATAGCTTTCATCAACGACTTCCAGATACGCGGGCTCAAACGCCGCCCTTAACTTTGCTTCTATTTGCTCGCGAATCATAGGATCTCCTTACAACACCGGCAGAGGACCGTGCCCATCTAGTTCAATATTAGCCGGTTTTCCCCCGTTTAGACCATCGCAGGGACAAATTTCTCTTTTCTGCGGTCAAATGATGAGCGCTATCCCCGTCGCTTGGGGGATTATCCGATTGAGCGGGACAAAAAAGCGTGTTTTTATCAACGGCAGGTAAAAATTTGTCACTCTGGCGCCTTCCGCGCTTCCACCGCACGGCGGCGATGCTATGATGTCGGCAATTTGTTGTCGGCTATCCCACTCTGATTATTGCTAAATCCATCGAGAATGAGACAGAAAACATGTTAAAGAAACTTTGTCTTCCTTTGCTGGCCGCCCTGCTGCTGGCCGGCTGCGCAACCAGCAGCAACACCCTGAACGTCACGCCGAAAATCGTTCTGCCGCAGCAGGATCCTACCCTGCAGGGCATCACCGTCAGCATCAACGGTGCGGATCAGCGTACCGACCAGGCGCTGGCCAAGGTAAACCGCGACGGCCAGTTGGTCACGCTGACGCCATCGCGCGATCTGCGTTTCCTGCTGCAGGAAGTGCTGGAGAAACAGATGGGCGCACGCGGCTACATGATCGGCGCCGACGGCCCGGTGGCGCTGCAGATTGTCGTCAATAACCTGTACGCGGACGTCTCCGAAGGCAACCTGCGCTACAACATCACCACCAAAGCCGACATCTCGATCATCGCCCAGGCGAAGAACGGCAACAAGCAGGTGAAGAATTACCGCTCGACCTATAACGTGCAGGGCGCCTTCACGGCGACCAACGAGAAGATCACCGACGCCGTCAACTCCGTGCTGGGCGACGTGATCGCCGACATGGCACAGGACACCAGCGTCAACGATTTCATCAAGCAAAACGCGCGCTAATCACCGCACCTTGCGCCGCCCGGCGGATCGGGCGGCGCAGACAGGGAACTCATGTCGAAACACTATCTGAACATCTTCACCCAGCGTAACTCCGCCATTCTGCTGCTGCTGGGCTTCGCGTCGGGTCTGCCGCTGGCATTGACCTCCGGCACGCTGCAAGCCTGGATGACCGTTGAAAACATCGATCTGAAGACCATCGGCATTTTCTCGCTGGTGGGCCAGGCCTACGTCTTCAAATTCCTCTGGTCGCCGTTCATGGACCGCTATACCCCGCCGTTCCTTGGACGGCGCCGCGGTTGGCTGCTGATCAGCCAGTTACTGCTGGTGGTCGCGATCGTGGCGATGGGCTTCATGCAACCCGCGCAGCACCTGTGGTGGCTGGCGGCGTTGGCGGTGCTGGTGGCGTTCTGCTCCGCCTCGCAAGATATCGTGTTCGACGCTTATAAAACCGACCTGCTGAAAGCCGAAGAGCGCGGCACGGGTGCGGCGATATCGGTACTGGGTTATCGGCTGGCGATGCTGGTTTCCGGCGGCCTGGCGCTGTGGCTGGCCGATCGCTATTTCGGCTGGCAAGCCACCTACTGGCTGATGGCCGGGTTGATGCTGATCGGCGTGGCCGCCACACTGCTGGCGCCGGAGCCGGATGAAAGCATCCCGGCGCCGCGCACTATGGAACAGGCGGTCGTCGCGCCGCTGCGCGATTTCTTCGGCCGCAACAACGCCTGGCTGATCCTGCTGCTGATCGTGATGTACAAAATGGGCGACGCCTTCGCCGGGAGCCTAAGCACCACGTTCCTGATCCGCGGTGTGGGGTTCGACGCCGGTGAAGTCGGGTTGGTGAACAAAACCCTCGGCCTGTTCGCTACCATCGTCGGCGCCCTGTTCGGCGGTGTGCTGATGCAGCGTCTCAGCCTGTTCCGTGCGCTGATGCTGTTCGGCGTCCTGCAGGCAGTCTCCAACCTCGGGTATTGGATCCTGGCGGTGACCGACAAGAGTCTGCTCACCATGGGCAGCGCCATCTTCCTCGAAAACCTGTGTGGCGGCATGGGCACCGCGGCCTTCGTGGCACTGCTGATGACGCTGTGCAACCGCTCGTTCTCCGCCACTCAGTTCGCGCTGCTGTCGGCGTTGTCCGCCGTAGGACGCGTCTATGTCGGCCCGATCGCCGGCTGGTTCGTCGAAGCCCATGGTTGGCCGCTGTTCTATCTGTTCTCGATCGCCGCCGCCCTGCCGGGCTTGCTGTTGCTCGGCATCTGCCGCCAGACGCTGGAACACACCCAGCAGCATGGTGACTTTATGCCGCGCACCGAGTTTTCAGAATCTTACCGTTGGGCGCTTCGCTTGCTGACGCTAGGCTGTTCGTTGCTGGGTCTGTGGTTGCTGTTGCTGATCGCCAATGCGCTGGACTGGGCACAGGCACCGCTGTTGGCCGATCGGCTGCTGCAGGTCGGCGCCGCGCTGAGCCTGCTCGGCGTCGCAATGGGCAGCACGCTGGATTACCTGGCGTTGCGCCGCACCCGTTTGGCATAACCTGACCGGCCGGCGATTTCGCCGGCCGAAAAAAAAGCGATCCGAGGGTATATTTATTTCGCTAAAAAAAGATAATCGGCGCGGAAATTATTTTTTTATCCGACTGCGGCGCTCGGAAATAAAATTAAATTCACCTTTAAGACACAATTATTTTACATTAAATAAACCTTTTCTGCGTATTTCCCCGCCGCGCATTTCTTCGCCAAATTCATCATACCTTTAGTTTTCCTTAACATACGGGCTGCTCGTCACGATTCAGCGTGCCAACGCGTTGTTGTCATTAGTAAATTGTCACGCTGGGTTACATCTGTGACCCCCTTAACAGAAAGTGTCAACAAGCCGCTGACACTCCCTTAAGCATGTTTACAGTACTGCAACCTTCCCGTAAAATGCCCGCACACATGAAACGACAATTGAGCCTTTGTTATTGAGGTCGTTAGATGAGACTTAAGAAATACAATAAAAGTATTGGGATGCTGTCATTAATCGCAGCCACTGTATTGCTCAGTGGTTGCGATATGGTTTTGATGAATCCCAAAGGAGCAATTGGTGTTGAGCAACGGACACTGATTATCACTGCAATCGCGTTGATGTTGATCGTGGTGGTGCCAGTTATCTTCATGGCGTTCGCCTTTGCCTGGAAGTATCGCGCTTCCAACAAAGACGCCAAGTACAGTCCGAACTGGGCCCACTCCAACAAGATCGAAGCGGTCGTCTGGACCATTCCTATCATTATCATCGCCATCCTTGGCACCATTACCTGGAAGACTACCCACGAACTCGACCCGTTCAAGCCGATTGTCACCGACAAGAAGCCGATGACGATCGAAGTGGTGTCGCTCGACTGGAAATGGCTGTTCATCTACCCGGAACAAGGCATTGCGACCGTTAATGAGCTGGCTTTCCCGAAAGATGTTCCAGTCGAATTCAAGATCACCTCTAACTCGGTAATGAACTCGTTCTTTATCCCGCAGTTGGGTGGACAGATTTATGCGATGGCCGGCATGCAGACCAAACTGCACCTGATCGGCAACGAAGCCGGTGCCTACAAGGGCATCTCCAGCAGCTACAGCGGCGCAGGCTTCTCCGGTATGAAATTCACCGCGATCGTTACCCCGACCGAAGGCGACTTCGATCAGTGGGTGGCCAAGGTGAAGGCATCGTCTAAAAACCTGAACACCACCGACGACTTTAACAAACTGGCAGAGCCGAGTGAAAACAACCCGGTTGAGTACTTTGCCGCTGTCAAACCGAATTTGTTCAAAGAAACAATTGCCAAATTCATGGGCGACATGGATATGCACAAGGGCGCTGGCGCGCACGAAGGCATGGACATGAGCCAAGGTATGGACATGGGTGAACATGCTGCTCACGCCGGAGCCGAGGAATAACTGATGTTGGGAAAATTAACACTTGATGCGGTTCCGTACCACGAACCGATCATCATGGTCACCGTAGCCGCAATTATTGTCGGGGGCCTGGCAGTGCTGGCGCTGCTGACCTATTTCGGCAAATGGAAGTGGCTGTGGAGCGAATGGCTGACTTCGGTCGACCATAAAAAAATTGGTATCATGTACATCGTCGTGGCGATGGTCATGCTGCTGCGCGGCTTCGCCGACGCCATCATGATGCGTAGCCAGCAGGCGTTGGCGTCCGCCGGCGAAGCCGGGTTCCTGCCGCCGCACCACTACGACCAGATCTTCACCGCGCACGGCGTTATCATGATCTTCTTCATGGCGATGCCTTTCGTGGTCGGCCTGATGAACGTCGTGGTGCCGCTGCAAATCGGTGCGCGCGACGTTGCCTTCCCGTTCCTGAACTCCCTGAGCTTCTGGTTCTTCGTGGTGGGCGTTGTGCTGATCAACATCTCCCTGGGGGTCGGTGAGTTCGCTCAGACCGGTTGGCTGGCGTATCCGCCGCTGTCGGGTAAAGAGTACAGTCCTGGCGTCGGGGTCGATTACTGGATCTGGAGTCTGCAGATTTCCGGTCTGGGTACCCTGCTGACCGGCGTGAACTTCTTCGCCACCATTCTGAAGATGCGCGCCCCTGGCATGCCACTGATGAAGATGCCGGTGTTCACCTGGGCGGCACTGTGTACTAACGTCCTGATCATCGTTTCTTTCCCAATTCTGACCGTCACCATCGCGCTGCTGACCCTGGATCGCTATCTGGGCACCCATTTCTTCACCAATGATATGGGCGGCAACATGATGATGTACATCAACCTGATTTGGGCCTGGGGTCACCCAGAGGTGTATATCCTGGTTCTGCCGGTGTTCGGCGTGTTCTCCGAAGTCACCGCAACCTTCTCCAGAAAACGCCTGTTCGGCTATACCTCACTGGTATGGGCAACCATCGCGATTACCGTTCTGTCGTTCATCGTCTGGCTGCACCACTTCTTCACCATGGGGTCCGGCGCGAACGTTAACGCCTTCTTCGGTATCGCCACCATGATCATTTCCATCCCGACCGGGGTGAAAATCTTCAATTGGCTGTTCACCATGTATCAGGGCCGTATCAAGCTCAACTCCGCGATGCTGTGGACCGTTGGCTTCATCATCACCTTCTCCGTGGGTGGTATGACCGGCGTTCTGCTGGCGGTACCGGGCGCGAACTTCGTGCTGCACAACAGCCTGTTCCTGATCGCTCACTTCCACAACGTCATCATCGGCGGCGTGGTGTTCGGTTGCTTCGCGGGCCTGACCTACTGGTTCCCGAAATCCTTCGGCTTCACGCTGAACGAAAAATGGGGCATCCGCGCGTTCTGGTTCTGGATCATCGGCTTCTTCACCGCCTTCATGCCGCTGTACGCATTGGGCTTTATGGGCATGACCCGTCGTATCAGCCAGAACATCAACCCTGAGTTCCACCCTCTGCTGCTGGTTGCAGCCGGCGGTGCGGCGTTGATCGCCTGCGGCATCCTGTGCCAGCTGACCCAGATCTTCGTCAGTATCCGTGACCGCGAACAGAACCGCGATCTGACCGGTGACCCATGGGGTGCTCGTACTCTGGAGTGGTCAACCTCGTCTCCACCGCCATTCTATAACTTTGCCGTAGTGCCACAGATCCATGACCGTGATGAGTTCTGGGACATGAAAGAAAAAGGCGAAGCGTATAAGAAACCGGCTAAATACGAACCGATTCATATGCCTAAGAACACCGGCGCCGGCGTTATCATCGCCTTCTTCAGCCTGGTATTCGGTTTCGCAATGATTTGGGAAATCTGGTGGATGGCTCTGGCCGGCTTCATCGGTATGATCGTTGTCTGGATCGGCAAGAGCTTCGATCACGATGTTGACTACTATGTGCAGGTTGATGAAATCGAGCGCATTGAGAACCAACACTACGAACAAATCCGTAAAGCAGGCGTGAACCATGTCAACTGAAACTCTGACCAATCATAACGCAGCCCATGCAGAGCATGGGCACCACGACGCAGGAGAGACCAAAGTCTTCGGATTCTGGATCTACCTGATGAGCGACTGTATTTTGTTTGCGAGCTTGTTCGCGACTTATGCAGTCCTGGTGAACGGGACCGCTGGCGGTCCCTCAGGCAAAGACATCTTCGACCTGAAGTTTGTCCTGGTCGAAACTTTCCTGCTGTTGTTCAGCTCCATCACCTACGGCATGGCGATGATCGCCATGAACAAAGGTAAAGTTGGCGGTGTAAACACCTGGTTGTTCCTGACCTTCCTGTTTGGTCTGGGCTTCGTGGCGATGGAAATCTATGAATTCCATCACCTGATCGCCGAAGGCTTCGGTCCGGATCGCAGCGCGTTCCTGTCCAGCTTCTTCGCGCTGGTCGGCACCCACGGTCTGCACGTGACTTCTGGCCTGATTTGGATCATCGTGCTGATGATTCAGGTGAGCAAGTTCGGCCTGACCGCGACCAACAAAACCCGCCTGATGTGCCTGAGCCTGTTCTGGCACTTCCTGGACGTGGTCTGGATCTGCGTATTTACCGTTGTCTACCTGCTGGGAGTTATGTAATGAGCCATTCATCCCATGAAACCTCTCACGGCGGCGCAAGCCACGGCAGCGTGAAGTCGTACCTGATCGGCTTTATCCTGTCGATCATCCTGACGGTAATTCCATTTGCGATGGTAATGAACGGCTCCGCCTCTCATTCCACCATCCTGGCGGTTGTTATCGGTATGGCTGTTATCCAGGTGATTGTTCACCTGGTTTACTTCCTGCACATGAACACCTCATCGGAAGAGCGCTGGAACCTGGTGGCATTGCTGTTCACCGCTATGATCATCGGTATCGTTGTTGTAGGTTCACTCTGGATTATGTACAACCTCAACATCAATATGATGGTCGATTAAGAGCTGAGCTGCACGTGATGATTAAGCAATACCTGCAAGTCACTAAACCAGGAATTATTTTCGGCAATTTAATTTCTGTCGTCGGGGGATTCCTGCTCGCTTCCAAAGGGAGCATCGACTATCCCCTGTTTCTCGCCACCCTGGTGGGTGTCTCGTTGGTGGTCGCGTCGGGCTGTGTGTTTAACAACTACATCGACCGCGACATCGACAAGAAAATGGAGAGAACGAAGAATCGGGTGCTGGTAAAAGGCCTGATCGCGCCGAGTGTCACCCTGGTTTATGCGACCGCTTTGGGTATTGTGGGCTTTGCGTTGCTGTATATCGCAGCCAACCCGCTGGCCATGTGGCTGGCGGTGATGGGCTTCGTGGTTTATGTCGGCGTTTACAGCCTGTACATGAAACGCCACTCGGTCTACGGCACGCTGATCGGCAGCCTGTCGGGCGCCGCGCCGCCGGTTATCGGCTACTGCGCGGTGACCAACGAGTTCGACGCCGGCGCGTTGATCCTGCTGGCTATCTTTAGCCTGTGGCAGATGCCGCATTCTTATGCGATCGCTATCTTCCGCTTTAAAGATTACCAGGCGGCCAACATTCCGGTGCTGCCGGTGGTGAAAGGCATTTCCGTCGCCAAGAACCACATCACGGTCTACATCCTGGCATTTATGATCGCCACGCTGATGCTGACCCTGGTTGGTTATGCCGGCTACAAGTACCTGATCGTCGCTGCGGCGGTGAGTGTATGGTGGCTGGGCATGGCGCTGCGCGGTTACAAGACCGAAAACGACAGCGTCTGGGCGCGTAAACTGTTCGTGTTCTCCATCGTCGCCATCACCTCGCTGAGCGTGATGATGTCGATCGACTTCAGCGCCACGGCGGCGCCTGAAGCGCTGGTGACCTACGTTTGGTAAGCCAAATCATCTGTGAATGGGCCGCTTTTGCGGCCCATTTTATTTGTCACGCCGAAAAGCGGCCAAACTGTAATATCTGCTAAACAACATTCGATTTACCCCCCCTGCCCTGCACACTAAAATGACGCAGCTTTACAGAAATCATGCCATCAGGCGCTGTCGCAACGTCTGATGGCATGGTTTTTACCGAGGTTTGATGTGAACGATAATTCAATGACCCCGCAGGAGCGCCGCGCCACCTGGGGATTGGGCACCGTATTCTCCCTGCGCATGCTCGGCATGTTTATGGTACTGCCGGTGCTGACCACCTACGGCATGGCGCTCAACGGCGCCAGCGAAGCGCTGATCGGTATCGCCATCGGCATTTACGGCCTGGCACAGGCGGTATTTCAGATCCCGTTCGGCCTGGTGTCCGATCGCATAGGCCGCAAGCCGCTGATCGTCGGCGGCCTACTGATCTTTGCCCTCGGCAGCGTGATCGCCGCCGTCACTGACTCTATCTGGGGCGTGATCCTCGGCCGCGCGTTGCAAGGCTCCGGCGCCATCGCCGCCGCGGTAATGGCGCTGCTCTCCGATCTGACCCGCGAGCAGAACCGCACCAAAGCGATGGCGTTCATCGGCGTCAGCTTCGGTATCACCTTCGCCATCGCCATGGTTCTGGGCCCCATCATCACCCATGCCTTGGGCCTGCATGCGTTGTTCTGGATGATCGCCGTGCTGGCGCTGGCCGGCATCGTCATCACTCTGGCAGTAGTACCTTCCGCCGATACCCATCTGCTGAACCGCGAGTCCAGCATCGTGCGCGGCAGCTTCCGCAAAGTGCTGAGCAACTCGCGCCTGCTGAAGCTCAACTTCGGCATCATGTGCCTGCATATCCTGCTGATGTCGAGCTTCGTGGCGCTGCCGCTAGCGATGGAGAAAGCCGGGCTGGCGGCCAGCGAACACTGGATCGTCTACCTGGTGACCATGCTGGTGTCGTTCGCCGCCGTGGTGCCGTTCATCATCTATGCCGAAAAATATCGCCGCATGAAGCAGGTGTTTATGGGCTGCGTGGCGGTGCTGTTTTGCGCCGAAGTGCTGCTGTGGCTCTCCGGCGCTCATCTATGGGGCATCATCGCCGGCGTGCAGCTGTTCTTCATGGCCTTCAACGTGATGGAAGCCATTCTGCCTTCACTGATCAGCAAAGAATCACCGGCCGGCTACAAGGGCACCGCGATGGGGGTCTACTCCACCAGCCAGTTTATCGGCGTGGCGATCGGCGGCAGCCTCGGAGGCTGGCTGTACGGTTTGCAGGGGGCGGGCTTGGTGTTTATCGCCGGCGCCGTGCTGGCCGCAGTCTGGTTCCTGGTCAGCAGCACCATGAAAGAGCCGCCGTATGTCAGCAGCCTGCGCATTACGCTGTCGGAACTGGCGGTGAAGGATTCGGCGCTGGAAAGCCGCCTGAAGGCACAGCCCGGTGTGGCCGAGGCGATAGTCGTGCCGGAAGAGCGCAGCGCCTACGTCAAGGTGGATACTAAGCAGACTAATCGCGGTCAGCTGGAAGCGCTGGTCAATTCGCTGTAAAGAATCAGGGCCGGCAATGCCGGCCCCGTAGAGATTAATCGCGGAAGTTCTTGAACTGGAACGGCTGCCCCAGATCGCCGCCGCGCACCAGCGCCATCACGCTCTGCAAATCGTCGCGTGACTTGCCGGTCACCCGTACTTCTTCACCCTGGATCTGCGCCTGCACCTTCAGCTTGCTGTCTTTGATCAGCTTGACGATTTTCTTCGCCACAGAGGTTTCAATCCCCTGCTTCAGCTTGGCTTCCACGCTGTAGGTTTTGCCGCTGTGGGTAAACTCTTCCGGGATCTCCAGCGCAGCGCCGTCGATGCTGCGCTTGCTCAGCTTTTCGCGCAGAATGTCGAGCAGCTGTTGCACCTGGAAATCAGACTCGGTGGCAACCTTGATGCTTTGGTCTTTCTCGTTTAGCTCAAAGCTGGCCGGCACGTTGCGAAAATCCCAGCGGGTACCGAGATCGCGGGTAGCGTTCTCAACGGCGTTACGCACTTCCTGCATATCAATTTCGGAAACGATGTCGAAAGATGGCATACTTCTTCCTCCTGAATGAGTGCCTAATAGCTTAGGCGATTTTGATGCCGAGCATGATAACCGCTTTGCCGCCTCAGACAAAATCTGCTGAACGCACGCAGGGATAGCGCTTCGGGCTGCCATAAAGCCTATAGTTAATTCACGGTAATTGAGCGGTATTCCCGTGTTTCCAAGGAGACTGAATGAAAATAACCATTCTTGGTTGCGGCGCGCTCGGACAACTGTGGCTCTCCCGGCTGTATCAGCAGGGCCACGATGTACAGGGATGGCTAAGAGTGCCACAGCCTTTTTGCGCAGTGAACGTGATAGAGCCGGAAGGCGTCTCGTTCAATCGCAATTTGCCCACCAACGATCCGGAGCATCTTGCGCAAAGCGAGCTGCTGCTGGTGACGCTAAAAGCCTGGCAGGTGTCCAGCGCGGTCAGCGCGCTGCTGCCGAAGCTGGACCCCCAGTGCGCTATTTTGCTGCTGCACAACGGCATGGGCACCCAGGAAGAGCTGCCGCCGAACGGCCAGCCCATCCTGCAGGGCACCACCACCCACGCTGCGCGCCACGAAGGCAGCACCATTATCCACGTCGCCACCGGCATCACCCACATCGGCCCAACCTCGCCGGCCGCCCAACACCTCAGCCACCTGGCGGAAGTGCTGCATCAGGCACTGCCTGACGTCGCCTGGCACAACAATATCGCCTCGGCCAACTGGCGCAAGCTGGCGGTCAACTGCGTGATCAACCCACTGACGGCGCTGTACGGCTGCCGCAACGGCGACCTGCAGCGTTACCCGGAACAGATCGAAACGCTGTGCCGTGAAGTCGCCAGCGTGATGGCGATGGAGGGCTACCACACCTCCTGTGAAGGCCTGATGCAATACGTGATGGACGTGATCCACAGCACCGCCGACAACATTTCGTCGATGCTGCAGGACATCCGCAGCCAGCGGCACACCGAGATCGACTACATCACCGGTTACCTGCTGCGCCGCGCGCGCAGCCACGGCCTCACGCTGCCGGAGAATGCGCGGCTGTTTGAATTGATTAAACGAAAGGAAAATGAATATGAGCGTATCGGCGCTGGTCTGCCTGGCACCTGGTAGCGAAGAAACCGAAGCCGTCACCACCATCGACCTGCTGGTGCGGGCGGGCGTAAAAGTCACTACCGCCAGCGTTGCCGGCGACGGCGAGCTGACTATCGTCTGTTCGCGCGGCGTCAAGCTGCTGGCCGACGCGCCGCTGGTGGCGATCGTCGATGAGCCGTTCGACGCCATCGTGCTGCCCGGCGGCCTGAAAGGCGCGGAATGCTTCCGCGACAGCCCGCTGCTGGTGGAGAAGGTGCGGCAAATGCATCTGCAGGGCAACATCGTCGCCGCCATCTGCGCGGCGCCGGCGCTGGTGCTGCAACACCACGATCTGTTCCCGATCGGCAACATGACCGGCTTCCCGGGCCTGAAAGACCAGATACCGGCGGATAAATGGATGGAGCGCCGCGTGGTGTACGATGCCCGCGTCAACCTGCTCACCAGCCAGGGGCCGGGCACCGCGATGGAGTTCGCGCTGAAGCTGATAGACCTGCTGCTTGGTAAAGCCAAGGCGGCGGAGATCGCCGCGCAGCTGGTGCTGATCCCGGGGATGTACGACTTCCGCGACTGAGCGGCTTGCCGATAAAAAAAGGGCTGAACATCGGTTCAGCCCTTTTCGTTGATGCCGCTCCGTGCGTTACGGGCGATAAACCTTCACGTTGTTGAAGCCCTGCTCCAACAGGTACAGCGCCTGCAGGCGGCTCATCACGCCGCGCTCGCAGTACAGCAGGTAGGTTTTGCTCTGGTCCAGATTACCAAACTGGGTGCTCAGCTTGTAGAACGGCAGCGCTTTCACTTCAACCTGTTCCAGCTGCAGCGGTTTCTCTTCCTGCTCGTCGTTGGAGCGGATATCCAGGATCACCTCGTCGGCGCCGAAGGCCGCGACGGTTTCCACCTCGGTCACCTGTTCCTGCGTCTGTTCGGCGATAGAGCGGATATCAACGTTCTTCGCCTCGCTCACCACGCGGTCAAGAATGCTGAAATCGAAGTGGCTCTCTTCCTCTTCGATCTTGGCCTTGACGGCTTTTACCGTCGGGCTCTTCGAAATCACACCGCAATATTCCGGCATGGTTTTGGCGAAGTCTTCAGTGCCGATTTCGCGCGCCAGCTTGATGATGTGCTCTTTATCGTGCGAGATCAGCGGACGCAGGATCAAGGTATCGGATGCATTGTCGATCAAGCGCAGGTTGGTCAGCGTCTGGCTGGAGACCTGCCCCAGCGCCTCACCGGTCACCAGCGCCTGCACGCCGTAGCGTTCGGCCACTTGCGAAGCGGCGCGCACCATCATGCGCTTGAGCACCACGCCCATCTGGCCGTCGTCGACCTTCTCCAGGATCTCGCCCACCACCGGCTCGAAGTCGATAGCGACGAAGCGCACCTTGTGCGAACTGGCGAAGCGATTCCAGAGATAATGTGCCACCTGCTTCACGCCGATCTCGTGCGCAGCGCCGCCCAGGTTGAAGAAGCAGAAGTGCACGCGGCAACCGCGACGCATCAACATATAGCTGGAGACGCCCGAGTCGAAACCGCCGGAAATCAGCGACAGTACGTCTTCCTGGGTGCCGACCGGGTAACCACCGATGCCTTCGAGGCGGCGTTTGACCAGCATCAGCTTGTCGTCTTCAATCTCCAGGTTTACCGTGACCTGCGGGCGGGTCAGGTTAACGCGCGCGCTCTCGATATGCTGGTTCAGGCCGCCGCCGACGTAGCGCTCCACGTCCTGCGAATTGAACGCCTGCTTGCCGCGGCGTTTGACGCGCACGCAGAAGGTTTTGCCTTCCAACTGGGCGCGGTAGGCTTCCAGCGTCTGCTCGAAGATGTGGTGGATGTCGGTATAAGCGCGGTCTTCCACTTCCAAAATATGGTGGATGCCGGGAATGCGCGTCAGGGCGTCGGCGATGATCGGCCGCTGGTTTTCATCTTTGGCGCGAACTTCGATATGATCCCAGTGACGGACGACCGCCAGCGTTTCATCATACTGCTTCAGGACGTTGCGAATATTGGTCGAGAGAATCTTGATAAAGCGCAAGCGCACAGATTGGCTCTTGATGGTGATTTCCGGGAACAATTTAATGATAAACTTCATGGCGGTCTTTGTTGTCAGATAAGAATTACGGCGCGGAGTATATCACCATATCGCCGTGCTCTGCGCACAAAACCACACATGAGCGCCATGATTTGCTAATCAAGATCCGCTAGGATAGGCTCTGGCGCCACGGTTCACATGATGACGTAAAAAGAAAATTATGCCGAAAAAACCAGCACAATCAGCCAGTACAGAGCAAACTGCCAGCTTTGAAAGCGCCCTCGGCGAGCTGGAAAGCATCGTGACGCGCCTGGAGTCAGGCGAATTGCCGCTGGAAGACGCGCTGAACGAGTTCGAACGTGGCGTACAGCTGGCGCGTCAAGGCCAGCAGAAACTGCAACAGGCGGAACAGCGTGTGCAGATACTCCTTAACGACAGCGCCGACGATGCGGCGCTGACGCCTTTCACACCGGATACCGAGTAACCGACATGTCTGAGATCGCCCCATCGGCCGCTTTTGCCGATCAAATGCAGATTTTCCGCCAGCGTGCCGATCGCGCGCTGTTGGACTTCATCGCCCCGCTGCCGTTCAACCACGGCAACATGGTGGCGGCGATGCGTCATGGCGCCTTGCTGGGCGGCAAGCGCCTACGGCCGTTCCTGGTCTACACCACCGGCCAGATGTTCGGCGTGTCGCTGAGCAACCTGGATGCGCCGGCGGCAGCGGTGGAATGCATTCATGCCTACTCGCTGATCCACGACGATCTGCCGGCGATGGACGACGACGATCTGCGCCGCGGCCAGCCGACCTGCCACATTAAATTCGGCGAAGCCAACGCGATCCTGGCCGGCGATGCGCTGCAAACGCTGGCGTTTTCGATCCTGGCCGATGCCGAAATGCCTGACGTGGCGTTGCGCGATCGGCTGGCGATGGTCTCCGAACTGGCGACCGCCAGCGGCGTAGCCGGCATGTGCGGCGGCCAATCACTGGATCTGGAAGCCGAAGGCAAGCGCGTCGATCTGCAGGCGCTAGAGCAGATCCACCGCCACAAAACCGGCGCACTGATCCGCGCGGCGGTGCGCTTGGGCGCGCTGAGCGCCGGCGAAGCCGGGCGAGCGGCGCTGCCGCAGCTGGATCGTTATGCCGCCGCGGTTGGTCTGGCGTTCCAGGTTCAGGATGACATTTTGGACGTTGTCGGCGAGACTGAGAAAATCGGCAAGCGCCAGGGAGCGGACCAACAACACGGAAAGAGTACCTACCCGGCGTTACTCGGGCTTGACAGCGCGAAAGCAAAAGCGTGGGATCTCTATCAGGAAGCATTAGCTGCATTGGACACTTTGGCAGCGCAATCTTATAACACAGCGCCATTGCGAGCGTTAGCCAGCTTCATTATTGAACGCGACAATTAACGTGTGACGTTAACTCCTCTGATATGAGTATCGAATGAGTCTTGATATAGCCAAATACCCAACCCTGGCGCTAGCGGAAAACCCCGAGGAACTCCGCTCGCTGCCCAAAGAGAGCTTGCCGAAGCTGTGCGATGAGCTGCGGCAATACCTGCTGAACAGCGTCAGTCGTTCCAGCGGCCACTTTGCCTCCGGGCTGGGTACCGTCGAACTGACGGTGGCGTTGCATTTCGTCTACAACACGCCGTTCGATCATCTGGTGTGGGACGTCGGCCACCAGGCCTACCCGCACAAAATTCTGACCGGCCGTCGCGACCGCATCGCCACCATTCGGCAAAAGAACGGCTTGCACCCCTTCCCGTGGCGCGCCGAAAGCGAATACGACGTGCTGTCGGTCGGCCACTCATCGACCTCGATCAGCGCCGGCCTCGGCATGGCGGTGGCGGCAGAGCGTGAAGGCAAAGGCCGCCGCACGGTGTGCGTGATCGGCGACGGCGCCATCACCGCCGGCATGGCGTTCGAAGCGATGAACCACGCCGGCGACATCAATCCGGACATGCTGGTGGTGCTGAACGACAATGAGATGTCGATCTCGGAAAACGTCGGCGCGCTGAACAATCACCTGGCGCAGCTGCTGTCCGGCAAGCTTTACTCCACCCTGCGCGAAGGCGGCAAGAAAGTGCTGGCCGGCGTGCCGCCGATCAAGGAGCTGGTGAAACGCACCGAAGAGCACCTGAAAGGCATGGTGGTGCCGGGTACGCTGTTCGAAGAGCTGGGCTTCAACTACATCGGCCCGGTAGACGGGCACGACGTACAGGGCCTGGTCGCCACGTTGAAAAACATGCGCGATCTGAAAGGCCCACAGCTGTTGCACATCATGACCAAGAAAGGCCGTGGTTACGCGCCGGCGGAGAAGGATCCGATCAGCTTCCACGCGGTGCCGAAGTTCGATCCCGCCAGCGGCACGCTGCCGAAAAGCGCCGGAGGTCTGCCGACCTATTCGAAAATCTTCGGCGACTGGCTGTGTGAAACCGCCGCCAAAGACAGCTCGCTGATGGCGATCACGCCGGCGATGCGCGAAGGCTCCGGCATGGTGCAGTTCTCTCGCGACTACCCGCAGCAATATTTCGACGTGGCGATCGCCGAGCAGCACGCGGTCACTTTCGCCGCCGGGCTGGCGATCGGCGGCTACAAGCCGGTGGTGGCGATCTATTCCACCTTCCTGCAACGCGCCTACGATCAGCTGATCCATGATGTGGCGATCCAAAACCTGCCGGTGATGTTCGCCATCGATCGCGGCGGCATCGTCGGCGCCGACGGCCAGACCCATCAGGGGGCGTTCGATCTGTCGTTCATGCGCTGCATCCCGACCATGGTGATCATGACGCCAAGCGACGAGAACGAATGCCGGCAGATGCTGTATACCGGCTATCACTATAACGATGGCCCGAGCGCCGTGCGCTATCCGCGCGGCACCGGCACCGGCGCTGCGCTGGAGCCGCTCAGCCTGCTGCCGATCGGCAAAGGCGTGGTGCGCCGTCAGGGGGAAAAGATCGCCATTCTCAACTTCGGCACCCTGCTGCCGGAGGCCGCGCAAGCGGCGGAAGCGCTCAACGCCACGCTGGTCGACATGCGCTTCGTCAAACCGCTGGACGAGCAGTTGGTGCTCGAACTGGCCGCCAGCCATGAAACGCTGGTCACGCTGGAAGAGAACGCGATCATGGGCGGCGCCGGTAGCGGCGTTAACGAACTGCTGATGGCCAAACGCCGCCCGGTGCCGGTGCTGAACCTCGGCCTGCCGGACAGCTTCGTCTCGCAGGGCAGCCAGGAAGAGCTGCGTGCCGATCTGGGGCTGGACGCCGCCGGTATTCAGCGCCAAATCGAAACCTGGCTGGCGCAGTAATCAGCCCCCGCGCCTGAAAAAACGCCTCCGCTCTCGGGGGCGTTTTCGTTTCCGCCCTTCGGGATCCGCGCTACAGTTACTGTCTGAGCTGTGAATGGGAGGCAAGCATGAAGTACCTGAAACTGGGCAACACCGATCTGAACGTCTCGCGCATCTGCCTGGGTTGCATGACCTACGGCGAACCGAACCGCGGCAATCACGCCTGGACGCTGCCTGAAGAGAGTAGCCGTCCGCTGCTGAAACAGGCACTGGAAGCCGGCATCAACTTTTTCGACACCGCCAACAGCTATTCCGACGGCAGCAGCGAGGAGATCCTCGGACGGGCACTGCGCGACTATGCGCGCCGCGAGGAGGTGGTGATCGCCACCAAGGTGTATTTCCCGCTGAGCAACCTGGAGCGCGGTTTGTCGCGCGCCAAGATCATGCAATCCATCGACGACAGCCTGCGGCGTCTGGGCACCGACTATGTCGATTTGCTGCAAATCCATCGCTGGGATTACGAAACGCCGCTGGAAGAGACGCTGGAAGCGCTGCACGACGTGGTGAAAGCCGGTAAGGCGCGATACATCGGCGCCTCCTCGATGTACGCCTGGCAGTTCGCCAAAGCGCTGTATACCGCCGATCTGCACGGCTGGACGCGCTTCGTCAGCATGCAGGATCAATACAACCTGATCCAGCGCGAAGAAGAGCGCGAGATGCACCCGCTGTGCGCCGCCGAAGGCATCGCCGTGCTGCCGTGGAGCCCGCTGGCGCGCGGCCGCCTGACCCGCCCCTGGGGCGAAACCACCGCGCGGCTGGTTTCCGACCAGTTCGGCAAGAGCCTGTACGAGGAAACCGAAGGCATTGACGCCATTATCGCCGAGCGCGTCGCCAGCCTCGCCGACGAACGCGGCGTGTCACGCGCGCAGATCGCGCTGGCCTGGCTGCTGAACAAGCCGGCGGTCAGCGCACCGATCGTCGGCGCTTCGCGCAGCGAACAGCTGGACGACGCCATCGCCGCAGTCGATTTGAGTTTGTCGCCGCAAGAGGTGGCGGAACTGGAGACGGCTTACGTGCCGCACCGGGTGACAGGGTTTGAATAAAGAGAAGCGGGCGCGAAGAAGCGCGCCCGTCTGTCAGAACAGCCCGATCGGCCAGTGGTGCCCAATCAGGTAGATGATGCCGGCGGACAGCACGCCGGCGATGATATCGTCGACCATAATACCCATACCGCCATGCACGTTGCGGTCGAACCAGCGGATCGGCCACGGTTTCCACATATCCAGAATACGGAAGATGACGAAACCGGCGGCGACCCAGCGCCAATCGTTGACCGGCAACGCCATCAGCGTGATCCACATGCCGACGAACTCGTCCCAGACGATGCTGCCGTGATCGTGCACCTTCATGTCTTTTGCCGTGCGATGGCAAATATAGACACCGATGCAAATGCTGAACATCACCGCCAGCGAGTAAAGCTGCCACGGCAGTTGGATCAGCAGCAGCCAGAACGGGATCGCCGCCAGCGATCCCATGGTGCCCGGCATCACCGGCGACAAACCGCTGCCAAAACCGGTGGCCAGCAAGTGCCACGGATTGCTCATCCGCAGCCGGCGCTTGGCTTCATCCATCGGTGCCCGGCTCCGCGTTGAAATGATCGAAGCCGGCCCAGTCCAGCTCTACCGCCTCATCGTCGCGATAATAGCGAATACCTTCAGACAGCGGGCCAATTTGGCCGATACAGGTGTAGTCGGCTCCAAGGTGGCTCAGCGCCACTTCCAGCGCGCCGCGGTTGATCTCCGGCACGGTGAAGCACAGCTCGTAATCTTCGCCGCCCGCCAGCGCCCAACGCAGCGCCTGCTCGGCATCGGCGTGGCTGCTCAGCGCCTGCGACATCGGCAGCTCGTCCAGTACGATGCGTGCGCCACAGTCGCTGGCCTTCAGGATATGCTTCAGATCGGAAATCAGGCCATCGGAGATGTCGATCGCCGAGCTGGCCAGATCGCGCAGCGCCTGCCCCTGCAACACCCGCGGCTGCGGCCGCAGATGACGCGCGACCAGATAATCGCGCGCCGCCGCATCCGTCACCGCCAGGCGATCCTGCAGGATCGCCAGACCGGCGGCGCTGTCGCCCAGCGTGCCGGTCACATAGATCCAGTCGCCGATGCGCGCGCCGCTGCGGGTCAGCGCCCGGCCGGCCGGGATCAGCCCCTGAATGGTCAACGTCATGCTCAGCGGGCCGCGCGTGGTATCGCCGCCAATCAGCTGCATGCCGTAATAGTTGAGCTGATCGAACAGGCTGTCGCTGAAGGCCTTCAGCCACGGCTCGTTCACCTCCGGCAGGGTCAGGGCCAGCGAGAGCCACGCAGGATCGGCGCCCATCGCCGCCAGATCGCTCAGATTGACCGCCAGCGCCTTGTAACCGAGATCGGCCGGATCGATGTCCGGCAGGAAGTGAATGCCCGCCACCAGCGTATCGGTACTGACGGCCACCAGCTGTTTTTCCGGCACTGCCAGCAGTGCGCAGTCATCTCCAATGCCCAACTGTACATCCCGGCGCACGCGCTTAAACCGGTCAAAATAGCGGGCAATGAGGTCAAATTCGCCGCATGCCATATCGATATTCCACTAGAAGAAATTAAGGCCGGGAATGCCGGCCTTAATGTTTTACTTTTTCTTGCGAAGGGTTGGCGCCACTTTATCCAGCACCCCGTTCACAAACTTGTGGCTGTCTTCCGCGCCGAAGGTTTTCGCCAGCTCGATCGCTTCGTTAATCGCCACCTTATAAGGGACATCCTCGCGCATTTTCAGTTCAAACAGCGCGACGCGCAGCACCGCGCGCTCCACCTGGCCCAGCTCTTCGAGCTGACGCGACAGGTAAGGCGCCATCAGTTCGTCCAGCATACCTGCATTCACTGCCGCGCCGGACAGCAACTCGCGAAAATAGGCGACGTCAACATCTTTGACATCCTGCTCCGTCAGGAACTGGTGTTCAACATCGGCAAGGTCGTTTTTAGACAACTGCCAAGAGTAAAGCGCTTGAACAGCGCACTCACGAGCGCGGCGACGAGCAGCAGGTTTCACGGAATTCCCCTTAACTAAATTCAGGCTTTAATAGCTTTGATAACATTAATCATTTCAAGTGCGGTCAGCGCGGCTTCAGCGCCCTTGTTGCCCGCTTTGGTGCCGGCGCGTTCGATCGCCTGTTCGATGCTTTCGGTGGTCAGCACGCCAAAGGCAACCGGGATTTCGGCATTCATCGCAACGTTGCCGATGCCGGAGCTGGCTTCGCCCGCTACATATTCGAAGTGCGCGGTGCCCCCACGGATAACGGTGCCCAGCGCGATAACCGCGTCGTATTTGCCGGTTTTGGCCAATACGCTCGCCGTCAGCGGCAGCTCGTAAGCGCCCGGGACCCAGACAACGGTGATGTTGTCGTCAGCAACCTGACCAATGCGTTTCAGCGCGTCGATGGCACCTTCCAGCAGGCTGTCGTTGATGAAATTGTTAAAACGTGCAATTGCGATCGCCACACGGGCATTTGGAGTAGCAACAACACCTTCGATAACTTTCATGGGCTTTCCTTAAAAATGGGTTCAATACCCCGCAGGGGGGCGGATTCTATCATATTCTTTCATCGCCTGCGCGGCGCTTTTGTAAAACCGGCGCGCGGGCGCGAGATTCAGTGTTTCGCCCGCAGGCGCAAACGCAGATCGGGGCCAACCTGACGCACGTCGCTAAAGACGAATTCCGGCGCGTCGGCCAGCCGTTCCAGGCCCGGCAGATGACACAGGCCACGGCCATTATCGCCCAACAGTTTCGGCGCGATGTACAAAATGAGCTCATCCACCAGGCCAGCCTGCAGCAGCGCGCCGGCCAGCGTTGCGCCCGCCTCTACCCAGATTGAATTCACCTGGCGCTTGGCCAACAGCATCATCATCACCACCAGATCGATGCCGCCGCCGTGCGCCGGGCAGATAAACTGTTCGACCTCTTGCGGCCAGGCCTGTTCATCCGCCTGCAGACGCGCCAGCCAGGTAGCGCCCGGCTGCTGCACCACGCGGTGCTGCGGGGTAATGCGATTTTGGCTGTCGAGCAGGATGCGCAGCGGCTGGCGCAGATTTTCGCGCGGATAGAGGCGCTGCGTCTCGGCGTCCAGCTCATCCCAACGCACCGTCAGCGACGGATCGTCCGCCAGTACGGTGGCGCTGGTGCTGAGAATGGCGGCGCTCTGCGCGCGCAGGCGCTGCACGTCCTGACGCGCTTCGGGTGAGGTGATCCACTGGCTTTCGCCGGAGGCCATCGCCGTGCGGCCGTCCAGCGACGCGCCCAGCTTCAGCTGCACATAGGGGAAACCGGTGCGCATGCGTTTGAGGAAGCCCAGGTTGACCGCTTCGGCCTCGGCCAGCATCAGGCCATGACGGACTTCGACGCCGGCTTGCTGCAGCTTGTACAAGCCGCGCCCCGCCACCTGAGGATTGGGATCTTGCATCGCCGCGACCACCCGCGTCACGCCGGCGGCCACCAGCGCATCGGCGCAGGGCGGCGTGCGGCCGTGGTGACTGCACGGTTCGAGCGTGACATAGGCAGTGGCGCCGCGCGCCTTGTCGCCCGCCATGCGCAGCGCGTGCACTTCCGCATGCGGCTCGCCGGCGCGCAGATGATAGCCTTCACCGACAATTTCGCCGTCGCGCACGATAACGCAGCCGACGTTCGGATTGGGCGCGGTGGTGAAACGCCCCAGCCGCGCCAGTTCGAAGGCGCGCGCCATGTAAAATTCGTCGTGATGCATGAAAGATCCTTTAGTCTTGCAGGCGGGCAATCTCTTCACCGAACTCGCGCACGTCTTCGAAGCTGCGATACACCGACGCGAAGCGAATGTAGGCCACCTTATCCAGCTTTTTCAGCGCGTCCATCACCAGATTGCCGACTAACTTGGTCGGCACTTCGCGTTCGCCGGTGGCGCGCAGTTGGGATTTGATATGATTAAGGGCGTTTTCCACATCGTCCGAGCTGACCGGGCGCTTTTCCAGCGCTTTCAGCATGCCGCGACGCAGTTTGTCTTCGTTGAACGGCTCGCGCACCTCATCGCTTTTAATCACTCGCGGCATCACCAGCTCGGCCACCTCGAAGGTGGTGAAGCGTTCATTGCATACCAGACACTGGCGGCGGCGGCGCACTTGCGAACCGTCCCCCACCAGGCGGGAATCGATGACTTTGGTATCAACGGCGGCGCAGAAAGGGCAATGCATAACACGTCCTGATAAACGTTTTTTATAGATAAATGCAGTTTAACCCGAAGTGCAGCCACAACAAAGGGCGGCGGCCATTTGTTGCGACAGGCGGCGGGAAGGTGGCAGCGATATGACTTTCACCACTATGCGGACTAAGCTTGATAGCAGGAGACTCAGCATAGGAAATCGCCGTCATGACAACCTGTTACCCTAAAATCGGCCTGCTCGCCGCCGCCATTTTGCTGGCGGGCTGCGCGCACAACACCGCCGTGCCTCAGCTGCGCCATCAGGTCGCCGCGCTGAACCAGAAAGTGAGCGTACTGACCGACCAAACCACCGCACTGGAGCGGCAGAATTTGCTCAATCAGCACTCCGACAATGGCGTCTACCTGCTGCCGGCGGCTCGAAGCGCTGCCCGTTTGCAGAGCAGCATCGGCGAACTGAGCGTTTCGCTGAGCCACATCAAGAGCGAAGCCAACGGCACGCAGGCGCAGCTGCATGTGCGCATCCTCTCACAGGCTACGCTGCCGCCGTTCAACGCGGTGGTGGAATGGGGTCAACTGGATGAGGCCACCGGCCGGCCGCTGACCGCCGAAGCACTGTCGCAACCGATCGCCAGCGCCGACTCGCTGCTGCCGAAACCCGGTCAGGACTTCGAGCTACGCTTCAGCGGCCTGACGCCGGAACAGCTCGGCTATATCCGTCTGCACAGCCTGGTGGCCACCGCCCAACCGGCGGTGGTGCCGCAACGCTGAAACCCAAAGCAAAAAAAAGGAGCGCCATTGGCGCTCCTTCTCATTTCGCTGAATACTGCGGCGGTTAAGGCAGAATCGAAGGCTGATCCGCGCCCTCTTTTTCCACTTTTTGCTGCAGCATGTGCTCGCGTTTCATCCCCAGCTTCAACGCCAGCGCGGACGCGACGTAGATGGAAGAAACGGTACCGATCGACACGCCGATCAGCATCGCCAGCGAGAAGCCTTGCAGCATCGCGCCACCGAAGATGTACAGCATCAGCACCACCATCAGGGTAGTACCGGAAGTCATCAGCGTACGGCTCAGCGTCTGGGTCAACGACACGTTCATGATCTCGTAAGGCGTACCGCGGCGGATCTTGCGGAAGTTCTCACGAATACGGTCGGAGACCACGATGCTGTCGTTCAGCGAGTAACCGATAACCGACATCAGGGAAGCGACGATGGTCAGGTCAATCTCGATGTGGAACAGCGACAGCACGCCCAGCGTGATGATCACGTCGTGCGCCAGCGCGATAACCGCCCCCAGCGCCAGGCGCCATTCGAAGCGGAAACCGACGTAGATCAGGATACAGATCAACGCCACCAGCAGCGCCATGCCGCCGGTTTGCGCCAGCTCGCTGCCCACGCTCGGGCCGACGAACTCGATGCGCTTCACGGTGGCGTTTTTATCCACCGAGTCGTTGATCACGCCGATCACCTTGTTGCCCAGTTCCTGGCCTGCGGTGCCGGTCGCCGGTGGCATGCGCACCATCACGTCGCGGCTGCTGCCGAAGTTCTGGATGATCGGATCCTGGAACCCGGCCTTCTCCAGCGTATCGCGCATCAGGTCAAGGTTAGCCGGCTTCTCCAGGTTGATTTCAATCACCGTACCGCCGGTGAAATCCAGACCCCAGTTAAACCCGCGCACCGACATGGTGACGATCGACGCGACCAATAGCAGCAACGAGATGCCGAAGGCCAAATAGTCCCAGCGCATAAAGTCGTAGACTTTACGGCCGTAGTTGAGTTGCTCAACAGTATAATCCTGTGCCACAACGCACTCCTCAGATAGACAGCTTGTTAATGCGTTTGCCGCCGTAAAGCAGGTTGACGATGGCACGGGTACCGACAATCGCGGTGAACATGGAGGTCGCCACACCGATCGCGGTGGTGATCGCAAAGCCTTTGATCGAACCGGTGCCCACTGCGTACAGGATGACCGCGGTGATCAGCGTGGTGATGTTGGCGTCGACGATACTGGAGAACGCGCCTTTATAGCCCTCATGGATCGCCTGCTGAACGGACCGGCCATTCTTCAGCTCTTCCTTGATACGTTCGTTAATCAGTACGTTGGCGTCGACCGCCACCGCCAGCGTCAACACGATCCCGGCAATGCCCGGCATGGTCAGCGTCGCCCCCGGTAACAGGGACATCACGCCGACGATCAGCACCAGGTTGGCGACCAGCGCCGTGGTGGCGATCACGCCGAACTTACGGTACCAGACCACCATGAAGACGATGGACGCCACCAGGCCCCACAGACAGGCTTCCAGACCTTGGGTGATGTTCTGCTGACCCAGGGTTGGACCGATGGTGCGCTCTTCAACGATCTGAATCGGCGCGATCAGCGCACCCGCACGCAGCAGCAGCGAAAGCTGACGCGCTTCGTTCGGGTTGCCGATACCGGTGATGCGGAAGCTGTTGCCCAGACGTGACTGAATGTTCGCCACGTTGATCACTTCTTCCTGTTTCACCAGCACCGCACGGCCGTTGGCGTCTTTCTTGCCGCTGTCCTTATACTCCACGAACAGGGTCGCCATCGGCTTGCCGATGTTGTCCTTGGTGAAGTTGGACATGGACGTGCCGCCGGCGCTGTCCAGCGAGATGTTAACCTGCGGCTGGTTGTATTCGTCGGTGCTCGAGGTGGAGTCGGTGATGTGGTCACCGGTCAGGATCACGCGCTTGTACAGCACGATCGGCTGGCCGTCACGGGTGTATTTCACCTCGGAATCGCCCGGCACGCGGCCGTTGGCCGCCGCAGTGGCGTCCGCATTGGTGTTCACCAGACGGAATTCGAGGGTCGCGGTGGCGCCCAGAATTTCTTTGGCGCGCGCGGTGTCCTGAATGCCCGGCAGCTCGACCACGATGCGGTCAGCGCCCTGGCGCTGCACCAGCGGTTCGGCGACGCCGAGCTGGTTGACGCGGTTACGCAGGATAGTGATGTTCTGCTGGACGGCGTATTCACGCGCTTCGCTCAGACGGGCGTCCGTCAGGTTCGCTTTCATGGTGTTGGCGCCGTTGGCGGACAGCACCAGATCGCGCTGACGCGGGCCGATGTAGCTGATGGCCTGGTCGCGAGCCGCATCGTCACGGAAGCGAACTTCCACGCCGTTGTTGTCCAGCTTGCGGATAGACGCGTAAGGAATGCCCTTCTCGCGCAGCTCGCTGCGCAGGGTATCCATGGTCTGTTCCTGCAGCTTGCTCAACGCGGTGTCCATGTCCACTTCCATCAGGAAGTGCACGCCGCCGCGCAGGTCCAGGCCGAGTTTCATCGGTTCTGCGCCCAGCATGGCCAGCCAGGTCGGCGTGGCCGGCGCCAGGTTCAGCGCCACGACGAATTTGTCACCCAGCTCGGTCACCAGCGCTTCGCGGGCGCGCAGCTGAACGTCAGGATCTTTAAAGCGAGCCAGGATAGCGCCATTTTCCAGCGCAATCGACTTGCTCGCGATGTTGTCTTTTTCTAATACGGTACGGACCTGGTCCAGCGTAGTTTCACTGGCGGCGACACCGCGCGCGCCAGTGATTTGTACGGCCGGATCCTCACCGTAGATGTTGGGAAGCGCATAAAGCAGACCGACGAGGATCACGACGATCAACATCAGATACTTCCACAAAGGATAACGGTTTAGCACGGCAATTCCCTTCGGGAAAAAAGATTACAGGGCCTTCATGGTACCTTTCGGCAGAACGGCCGCCACGAAGTCACGCTTGATCATCACTTCCGTGGTGTCGTTCAGCGCGATGGCGATGATGCCGGTGTCGGCCACTTTGGTCACACGACCGATCAGGCCGCCGGTGGTCAGCACTTCGTCGCCTTTACCGATGGAGTCCATCAGCTTCTTGTGATCTTTCGCGCGTTTCTGCTGTGGGCGCAGGATCATGAAGTAGAAGATCAGGCCGAACACCACCAGCATAATGATCAGAGAGTACGGGCTTCCCTGAGCCGGAGCCCCTGCGGATGCGACGGCGTCAGAAATGAAAAAGCTCATTGAAATTCCCTCATTAAGTTATCAATTATTAGATCAAGCGTTTAAAGGCGGAATCGGCTTGCCGATCCGACCATAGAAATCCGCAACAAACTGCTCTAATTTACCCTCTTCGATAGCCTGGCGTAAACCCGCCATCAGGCGCTGGTAGTGACGCAGGTTATGAATTGTGTTCAGTCGAGCACCCAATATTTCGTTGCAACGGTCGAGATGGTGCAAGTAGGCGCGGCTGTAATGGCGACACGTGTAGCAATCACAGTCCTTATCCAGCGGAGAAGTATCATCCTTGTGCTTGGCATTACGGATTTTTACCACACCGTCAGTCACGAACAAATGGCCGTTGCGGGCGTTGCGGGTCGGCATGACGCAGTCGAACATGTCGATGCCGCGGCGCACGCCTTCCACCAAATCTTCCGGCTTGCCGACGCCCATCAAATAGCGTGGCTTATCTTCCGGAATTTGCGGGCAAACGTGTTCAAGAATGCGATGCATATCCTCTTTCGGCTCGCCTACAGCCAAGCCGCCCACAGCGTACCCGTCAAAGCCGATATCCACCAGCCCTTTGACGGAAACATCACGTAAATCTTCGTAAACGCCGCCCTGAATGATGCCGAACAGCGCATTTTTATTTTCCAGCTCGTCGAAACGCTGGCGGCTGCGCTGCGCCCAACGCAGCGACATTTCCATCGAACGCTTGGCGTAGTCCCAGTCGGCCGGGTACGGCGTGCATTCGTCGAAGATCATCACGATGTCGGAACCCAGGTCATACTGGATTTCCATCGATTTTTCCGGGCTCAGGAACACCTTGTCGCCGTTGATCGGGTTGCGGAAGTACACGCCTTCCTCTTTGATCTTGCGCATCGCCCCCAGGCTGAACACCTGAAAACCGCCGGAGTCGGTGAGGATCGGGCCCGGCCACTGCATGAAGTCATGCAGATCGCCGTGCAGCTTCATGATCTCCTGGCCAGGGCGCAGCCACAGGTGGAAGGTGTTGCCCAGCAGGATCTGCGCGCCGGTTTCTTTCACTTCTTCCGGCGTCATGCCCTTGACCGTGCCGTAGGTGCCGACCGGCATAAAGGCCGGGGTTTCCACCACGCCGCGGTCGAAAATCAGGCGGCCGCGGCGTGCGCGGCCATCGGTAGTTTGTAGTTCGTACTTCACAAAGCCTCCAGCATCAGAGAAACAGTCTGATGTCGTTGAAACGGGGCCGCGCCGTAGGCGCAGCCCGGGAAATTAACCGCCGACGGACTCGTTTTCCGCCTGCGGATTACGGCTGATGAACATCGCATCGCCGTAGCTGAAAAAGCGGTACTGCTCGGCCACCGCCTGCTGATAGGCGTTCATGGTATTTTTGTAGCCGGCGAAGGCCGACACCAGCATGATCAAGGTCGATTCCGGCAGGTGGAAATTGGTCACCAGCGCGTCGATCACCTGGTAGTGATAGCCCGGATAGATAAAGATGCTGGTGTCGCCGAAGAACGGCGCAATCAGCGCCTCTTTGCTGGCCGCCGCGGCGCTTTCCAGCGAACGCACCGAGGTGGTGCCCACCGCCACGACGCGCTTGCCGCGCGCTTTGCAGGCCAGTACCGCATCCACCACCTCCTGCGGCACTTCGGCGTATTCGGCGTGCATCACGTGATCTTCGATGGTTTCCACGCGCACCGGCTGGAAGGTGCCGGCGCCGACGTGCAGCGTCACGAACGCCATTTCCACGCCTTTGGCGCGCAGCGCCGCCAGCAGCGGTTCGTCGAAGTGCAGGCCGGCGGTCGGCGCTGCGACCGCGCCCGGTTTCTCGCTGTAGACCGTCTGATACAGCTCACGGTCGGCGTCTTCATCCGGGCGAGCGATATAAGGCGGCAGCGGCATGTGGCCGGCCGCGTTGAGAAGGGTGAATACATCGCGTTCGTCGTTGAAGCGCAGCTCGAACAGCGTCTCGTGGCGCGCCACCATGGTAGCGGCGATGCTCTCATCATCCCCCAACAGCAGCTCGGCGCCCGGCTTGGGCGCTTTCGACGCGCGCACGTGCGCCAGCACGCGATGGTCGTCCAGCACGCGCTCCACCAGCACTTCTATCTTGCCACCGCTGACCTTGCGGCCGAACATGCGCGCCGGGATCACGCGGGTATTGTTGAACACCAGCAGGTCGCCGGCTTCCAGCTTATCCAGCAGATCGGTGAATACGCCGTGCGTCAGCGCCCCGCTCGGCCCGTCCAGCTGCAACAGGCGGCATGCGCTGCGCTCGGCCTGGGGATAGTGGGCAATCAGGGATTCGGGAAGTTCAAACGAAAAATCAGCGACGCGCATGGGTATTCACTTCTTCAATTTATGGCTGGTTGGTAAAAAACAGGCGGCCTAGTCTAAAGCCGGGGGCGGTCAGCGGCAAGAAATAAGGAGGATTTGCCTGACTTCGGGTATAGTTGAGGGATGAATTTTCTCGCTCATCTTCACCTGGCCATGCTGGCGGACAGCTCGCTGCTGGGCAACCTGCTGGCCGATTTCGTGCGCGGCAACCCCGCCGCCGACTACCAGCCCGACGTGGTGGCCGGCATCATGATGCACCGTCGCGTCGACGTGCTGACCGACAGCCTGCCGCAGGTCAAAGCCTGCCGCGACTATTTCAGCGCCCCCTACCGCCGCGTGGCGCCGATCACCCTCGACGTGGTGTGGGACCATTTTTTGGCGCGCCACTGGCAGCAGTTGGAGCCCTCACGCGACCTGCACCAGTTTACCCAGGAAGCCCGCAGCCAGATCGAACCTTACCTGCCGCTCACGCCGCCACGCTTTCAGAACCTGAACGGCTATCTGTGGCCGGAACGCTGGCTGGAACGCTACGCCGAATTGCCGTTCATCGCCCGGGTATTGCAGGGCATGGCCAGCCGCCGTCCGCGCCTCGATGCCCTGGCAGGCTCGTTCGCCGACGTCGAGCGACACTATCATCAGCTTGAAACACAATTCTGGCAGTTTTATCCACAAATGATGCAGCAGGCGAAGGAAAAAACGCTCTGAGGTCAAGCTCAAGCGTTTGAAATTGCAGCGCCTTGCAAGAATTTACGCTTTGCCGCTTGCCCTTTTGTGGGAAAAGGTTATTTTTAAAGCCTGTCAAATTTAATTAATGAATTTAATAGGTAAAAGCTATCTCATCGATTGGTCTTTTGCCCTTTATTCGCCAAGTCGTGGCCCCTATACTGGCCCTTGTTTTTACATCCACCCTTTAACACCTATTACAGGAGTAATTATGGTCCTGGTAACTCGTCAAGCCCCTGACTTCACTGCAGCTGCCGTACTGGGTAGCGGCGAAATCGTTGAAAACTTCAACCTGAAGAAGCACCTGAACGGTAAACCAGCCGTGCTGTTCTTCTGGCCAATGGACTTCACCTTCGTATGCCCTTCCGAGCTGATCGCTTTCGATCACCGCTATGAAGAGTTCCAGAAGCGTGGCGTTGAAGTGGTTGGCGTTTCCTTCGACTCAGAATTCGTCCACAACGCATGGCGTAAAACCCCTGTCGACAAAGGCGGCATCGGTGAAGTGAAATACGCAATGGTTGCTGACGTTAAGCGTGAAATCCAGAAAGCTTACGGCATCGAACACCCGGAAGCTGGCGTTGCGCTGCGCGGCTCCTTCCTGATCGACAAAGACGGCATCGTGCGTGCTCAGGTTGTTAACGACCTGCCAATCGGCCGTAACATCGACGAAATGATCCGTACCGTTGACGCGCTGCAATTCCACGAAGAGCACGGTGAAGTGTGCCCGGCTCAGTGGGAAAAAGGCAAAGCAGGTATGGGCGCTTCCCCAGACGGCGTGGCAAAATACCTGTCTGAAAACGCTGCCAAGCTGTAATTTCAGCCTGATAGTGAATCAACCGGCCCACGCGGCCGGTTTTTTTATGCCCCTTTTTGGGGCAGACCGCCCGCCTTCAGTGCTTTATTTCCCTGTTTCCGCTCACATTTCCCGCCCAGTTCGCCGCGTGAATGCCCATCTGCGGCTACTATCAATAACGCTGGCTCGCGCTTTGCAAGCGAACAGCAGCAAGCAAACACAACACAATAAAAAACTGACAGGGTAGGAATAACTATGTTTTTACAGAAATGGAGCAAACCCCTGACCATGGCGGCGCTGCTGGTCAGCGGCAGCCTGTATGCGGCATCCAACCCAGCGGTGGAAGCCAAAAACGGCATGGTGGTCACCTCGCAGCATCTGGCTTCGCAGGTCGGGGTGGATATCCTGAAAATGGGCGGCAACGCCATCGACGCCGCCGTGGCGGTCGGCTATGCGCAAGCGGTGGTGAACCCCTGCTGCGGCAACATCGGCGGCGGCGGCTTTATGACCGTCCACCTGGCGGACGGTACCGATACCTTCATCAACTTCCGCGAAACTGCGCCGGCGGCGGCCAGCGCCAACATGTATCTGGATGCCGACGGCAAGGTGAAGAAAGACGCCAGCCTGTACGGCTATCTGGCGGCGGGCGTGCCGGGCACCGTGCTGGGAATGGAAACCGCGCGTGAGAAGTACGGCAAACTGAGCCGCGAACAGGTGCTTGCGCCGGCGATCAAGCTGGCGCGCGAAGGCTTTGTGCTGACCCGCGCCGATACCGATATTCTCGACACCACCGTCGCACGCTTCAAACAGGATCCCGAGTCGGCCAAAATCTTCCTGCGCCCGGACGGCAGCCCGCTGCAGCCGGGGGACAAACTGGTGCAAACCGATCTGGCCAATACGCTGGAAGCCATCGCCAAAGGGGGAACCGACGCCTTCTACAAAGGCAAGATCCCACAGGCGGTGGAGGCGGCGGCCAAACAGGGCGGCGGCATTTTGACCGCCGCCGACTTCGCCGACTACAAGGTCACCGAAACGCCGCCGATCACCTGCAGCTATCGCGGCTACAAGTTCGTGTCGGCGCCGCCTCCCAGCTCCGGTGGCGTCACGCTGTGCGAAATCCTCAACGTGGTGGAAGGCTATGACCTGAAAAGCATGGGCTTCAACTCGGCGGCGGCCATTCACACCATGACCGAAGCGATGCGCCATGCCTACATGGATCGCAACACCTACCTCGGCGACCCGGAATTCATCAAGAACCCGATCGACCGGCTGGTGAGCAAGAGCTACGCCGAGCAGATCCGCAAGAAAATCGTCGCGGACAAGGCCACGCCGTCGGAAAACGTACAGCCCGGCATGGAACCGCATGAGAAGCCGGAAACCACCCATTATTCGATCGTCGACCACGACGGCAACGCGGTCTCCACCACCTATACCGTCAACGGCCGCTTCGGCGCCGTGGTGATCGCACCGGGCACCGGCTTCTTCCTCAACGACGAGATGGACGACTTCACGGTGAAAGTGGGCGAGAAAAACCTGTACGGGCTGGTGCAAGGCACCGCCAACAGCATTGCCCCCGGTAAGCGCCCACTATCGTCGATGAGCCCGACGCTGGTGACCAAGGACAACAAGATCTTTATGGTGCTGGGCTCGCCGGGCGGCTCACGCATCATCACCATTACCCTGCAGACCGCGTTGAACGTGATCGACCACGGTATGGCGCCGCAGGAAGCGGTGGACGCACCGCGCATCCATCACCAATGGTTGCCGGATGAGGTGTACTACGAACAGCGCGGCGTTTCCGCCGATACGCTGAAGCTGCTGAGCGGCATGGGCTATAAGATGGTCGAGCAAACGCCATGGGGCGCCGCCGAACTGATTCTGGTCGGTTTGCCGGGCGCGGCGGGCGTCAGCCCGACCAACTCCGGCAACGATTCGGCGGTTTCCGGCAAAGTGCGCGAAGGTTACCTGTACGGCGCCAACGACGTGCGTCGCCCGGCAGGCTCCGCGGTCGGTTACTGATGTAAACGCCTACTCACCTTGATCGCGGGGGCCTTACGGCCCCCGCAGTTCCCTTAGCCTTCATACCGCCACACGGTGGCCGACTCTTCCGCCAGCTGCAGGCGCAGCCCGCCGGCCGTTTCGCTCAACTCTCCCCGCCCTTCCACACGCCGCCACGGGCCGCGCGCCAACAGCGGGTTGTGCGGCAGCTGCGCCTGGCCGCTGCCGTCGCGCTGCAGCGCCACCAACACCTGCTCCTGCTGATACAGACGCACGAACACCAGCGTTTCTCCGCTGGCGTACAGCACCTGACAGCCGCCGCGACGCAGCGCCAGGCTCTGTTTACGCAGCGCCGCCATGCGCTGGAACAGCGCCAGCAGCGGCCGATCCCAGTCACCGACGTCCCACGGGAACGGCTTGCGGCAGAACGGATCGTTGCCGCCGTCCAGGCCAATCTCATCGCCGTAATAGAGACAAGGCACGCCGATCCAGCTCAGCAACCACACCGCCGCCATCTGCATGCGCGCCGCGTTCCCCTGCAACAGCGTGAGGAAACGCGCGGTATCGTGGCTGTCCAGCTGATTGAACTGGATCAGCTGGCGGCCGTGCGGCAGCCCCGCGCGGTAGCCGTCCATCCACTGCGCGCACCCGGCGGCGTCCAGCCGCACCGGGTGATAGGCCACGTCCAGCCCCGCCAAGAACGCCCGCACTGGCAGCGCAAAGCCCATGTAGTTCATCGCCGCATCCTCCACGCCGGCGTGCAGCCAGCGGCGCGCGTCGCCGAAGTGTTCGCCCAATACGTAGGCCTGCGGATTCTCCTGCTTCACCGCCTGATAGATGCCAGCCAGGTGGTGCAGGTTGCCGGTGGCACCGCCGTTCTCCCCCAGCATGTGCACCACGTCCAGCCGCCAACCGTCGATGCTGTACGGCGGGCGCAGCCAGTGGCGCACCACGCTGCCTTCCCCGCGATAGATCGCTTCCGCCACCTGCGGCTCGGCGAAGTTGAGCTTCGGCAGGCTGGCGTTGCCCTTCCAGTCGAGCGCGCGGCCGTCCGGGTAAAAGTTGAACCAGCCGCGATACGGTGAATCGGGGTGGTGACAGGCGCCGTTTTCGCCCTGGCGATGGCGGTCGAACCACGGATGCGAGTCACCGGTGTGGTTGAATACCCCGTCCAGCACCAGTTTCATGCCCACCTTGTGAGTGCTCACTCGCAAACGCTGCAGCGCCGCGTTGCCGCCGAAGTGCGGATCGACCTGGTAATAGTCCTCGGTATCGTACTTATGTACGCTCGGCGCGGTAAAAATCGGGTTCAGATACAGCGCCGTCACGCCCAGCTGCTGCAAATACGGCAGTTTGGCGCAGATGCCGTCCAGATCGCCGCCGTAAAAGGTCGAGGCGGCGTGACGATCCTCCAGCGGATGCTGCCAGTCGCGCCGAATCACCTCGGCACCGGCCGCGTGATGGCGGTAGCTGCCGCTTTGGATGCCGTGCTCGCCGCCGCTGCTGGCGAAGCGATCGGGGAAAATCTGGTAGAACAGCTGATCCGCCACCCACTCGGGGCCATGGTCGGGCTCGTCGACGGCGAACTGCGCCAGCTGGCCCGGCGGCGTTGGCGACCAGCCCTGCGGGCCGAACCACTGCTGGCGATCGGCCCACAGCAGCTTGAAGCAGTAACGCCGCGTCGGCTCGCCCTCATTCAGCGTCAGGCTGGCCTGGTAGCGCCGCATCCCCTCGTGGCGCTGCGCTTTCATCACCAGCAGCCACTCTTCGTTGTCCGGTTCGGCGCGCAAAAACACCCGTTCCGGCAGTTCATCCCCCTGTAACCACAGCGTGATATCCAAACGTTGCCCTTGCTTCACCACAAAAGGCGGGACCGGTTGATGCCAGGCGTTAAGCATACTGTTTCTCCTGCTGTACCAAACGAAATCGACGGCGTTCTTCAAGAAGCGAACAATGCCACGTTAAGTGCAACTCCCCCTCCTCTCTGGCCGCAAAACCCGGGGATGAGCCGGGGGGCGGAGACCGAAAAATAACGCTAACTCGATGTAAAAAAAGGTAAACAGGCACAAATCCTTCACGTTACCCCTTAGGCTAACGCGTTTTGAGCTTACAGGATATTTTTTGCGCATTTTTTAAGGAGCGGTAATGCAACAACAGATAACGCGCTGGCTGGAACAGTTTGGTTTGGAATTCGGCGGAGTGATGTCGCTGTTGATGGTATTGGGGTTGATTGTCCTGATCTCGGTGGTGATCCACCTGGTGCTGCACCGGGTGGTGTTGGCCGCCCTTCAGCGCCGCGGCCAGCAATCGCAGCGCGTCTGGCAACAGGCCATCACCCAATACAAACTGTTCCAGCGCGTGGCGCTGCTGCTGCAAGGGGTGATCATCAGCATCCAGGCGACGCTGTGGTTGCAGAGCGGCAGCCAGACCCAGGCGGTGATCGTCACCGCCGCACAGGTGTGGATCCTCGCCTTCACCCTGCTGTCGCTGTTCTCGCTGCTGGATACGCTGCTGGCGCTGCTGCGCCAAAGTCCGATCGCCAATCAGTTGCCGCTGCGCGGCATTTTCCAGGGCCTGAAACTGGTGGCGGCGATCCTGATCGGCATCATGATCGTTTCGTTGCTGATGGGCAAATCGCCGCTGCTGCTGCTCAGCGGCCTGGGTGCCATGACCGCGGTCTTGATGTTGGTGTTCAAGGATCCGATCCTCGGGCTGGTGGCCGGCATTCAGCTCTCCGCCAACGATATGCTGAAGATCGGCGACTGGCTGGAAATGCCGAAATACGGCGCCGACGGCGCGGTCACCGACATCGGCCTGACCACGGTCAAAGTGCGTAACTGGGACAACACCGTCACCACTATTCCTACCTACGCGCTGATCTCCGACTCGTTCAAGAACTGGCGGTCGATGTCGGAATCCGGCGGGCGCCGCATCAAGCGCAGCCTGAATATCGACACCGGCAGCGTGCACTTCCTGTCGGAAGAGGAACAGCGCCGCCTGCAGCGCAACCCGCTGCTGCACAGCTACCTGAACGTCAAGACCCAGGAGCTGAGCCAGCATAACCAGGAGATCGCCGTCGATCTGGCCTCGCCGCTCAACGGCCGCCGCCTGACCAACCTCGGCACGCTGCGCGCCTATCTGGAAGCCTACCTGCGCGCTCACCCGCGCATTCACCAGAATATGACGCTGATGGTGCGCCAGCTGGCGCCGACGCCGGAGGGCCTGCCGCTGGAAATCTACGCCTTCACCAACACCACGGTCTGGGCGGAGTACGAAAGCATTCAGGCGGATATTTTCGACCATATCCTGGCGGTGATCGACGAGTTCGGCCTGCGCGTGCATCAAACGCCAACCGGCAACGACCTGCGCGGCATGCTGCGACAAAGCGCGAACGCTTCCTGACGTCGGCTGACGTAACTGTGTCTGCTGGTAATTATTCTCTTTCAATTGCCAGCAGATATCTCCATCCCCTTCTTTTCCCCGGCGAAAACGGCGTTAATGCGCCATCACCTTCACTACCGAGAGGGAAAGCCCTTGCTGAAACGGTTACGTCACCGGCTGTTTACCCTGCTGGCCACCCTGCTGTTTATCGGCTGCCTGCACAGCGCGTCGCTGGATGAAAGCCGCATGCCCCGCAATCTGCAACCTTCGCTGAGTGCACTCAGCAGCAACCTGCAGGACATTCGCGAAGTGCTGGCGCGCTGCGCCGGCGAGGAAGAAGAGGAACGGCTGAACGACGGCGGCGTACGCATCGAAGCGCGCGCCGCCGGAGAGGATGAAGTGGAAGACCAACGCTAAAAAAACACCGGCCTTAGCCGGTGTTTTTCCATTTAGTCTTGCTGCGTCGCCAACGGCGCGCGTTTTTTCTGATGGTTGACCTTGAACCAGTATCCCGCCAGCAGCAATACCACCCAGACCAGGCCGGCGTACAGCGAGACGCGCGTGGTTGGGAAGTAGCCGATCAAACCGATGATGAACACCAGGAACACGATCGCTACCACCGAGGTGAACACCCCGCCGCGCAGCGGGAACGCCAGCTGCTTCACCTGCTCTTTGCTCAGGCTGCGGCGGAAGGCGATTTGCGAGAACAGGATCATGATCCACACCCACACGGTGGCGAAGGTCGCCAGGGAGGCGATCACCAGGAACACGCTCTCCGGCATGATGTAGTTGAGGTATACCGCCAGCAGCAGCGCCAGCATCATTACCACCACCGTCACCCAGGGAATGCCGCGTTTCGACACCTTGCTGAACATCTTCGGCGCATGGCCCTGCTCGGCCATGCCGTGCAGCATGCGGCCGACGCCGAACACGTCGCTGTTGATCGCCGACAGCGACGCGGTAATCACCACGAAGTTGAGGATGCCCGCCGCCACGGTGATGCCCATATGCTGGAAAGTCAGCACGAACGGGCTGCCGTTGGTGCCCACCTGGTTCCACGGGTAGATAGACATGATGACGAACAGCGTGCCGACGTAGAACACCAGAATGCGCCACGGCACCGAGTTGATGGCCTTCGGAATCGATTTTTTCGGATCTTTGGCTTCGCCGGCGGTGATGCCGATAATTTCAATGCCACCATAAGCGAACATCACCAGCTGCAGCGACAGGATCATGCCGATAAAGCCGTTGCTGAAGAAGCCGCCGTTCGACCACAGGTTATGAATACCGGTCGGTTGCCCGCCGTTGCCGATGCCCCAGATGATGATGCCGATGCCGGCTGCGATCATGATGATGATGGTGGCGACCTTGAAGAACGAGAACCAGAATTCCAGCTCGCCGAACACCTTGACGCTCATCAGGTTGATGGCGCCGATGATCAGCACCACGCTCAGCACCCAGATCCAGTGCGGCACTTCCGGGAACCAGACCCCCATATAGATGCCGAAGGCGGTCACGTCGGCGATGGCGACAATCAGGATTTCAAAGCAGTAAGTCCAGCCGGTGATGTAACCCGCCATCGGGCCGAGGTAGTCCTGCGCGTAGCGGGAAAATGAGCTGGCCTGCGGGTTGTTGACCGACATCTCCCCCAATGCGCGCATGATGATGAAGGCCACGATGCCGCCGATCAGGTAAGCCAGCAGCACGCTCGGGCCGGCCATTTTGATGGCGTCCGCCGAGCCGTAGAACAACCCGGTGCCGATGGCTGACCCCAACGCCATAAAGCGGATATGACGCGTGCTGAGGCCGCGTTTCAGCTTATTGTCGGGGACAGTGGTGGGTGACTGTTGTTGCATGAAAATGACCCATAGTTTTAAACGTAAAAAAGCCACGGACATGTCCGTGGCCCTAGATTAAGCCGGGGGATTATCAGTGCGCGGTCACTTGGGAACGCGTGCACACCCGATCATAAATCGCGACCAGCGCCAGCATCAGCAGCGAAGGCGGCAACCATGCCAACCCCTGCTCCGCCAGCGGCAGGTGAGTGGTCCAGGCCGGCAGCAGCTGCTGGAAGCTGGACGCTTTCACCGCGTCAAGGATACCAAACAACAGGCTGACAAGCATCACCGGCGCGATGATGCGCGGCGCGCTGTGCCACCAACGCAGGGTGAAGCTCAGCACCACCAGCACGATGCACGGCGGGTAAATCGCGGTCAGCACCGGAATGGAGATCTGGATCAGGTGACTCAGGCCGAGGTTGGACACCACCATCGAGAACAGGCCCAGGATAAACACCAGCGTCTTGTACGAGAACGGCAGATATTGCGCGAAGAACTCGGCGCAGGCGCAGGTCAGGCCTACCGCGGTCACCATGCAGGCGATGAAGATCAGCGCCGCCAGGAAGAAGCTGCCCAAACCGCCGAAGGTGTTCTGAACGTAAGCGTGCAGGATCACCGCGCCGTTGGTGGCGTCAGGCACCAGCGCGCCGCTGCCGGAGCCCAGCTTGAACAGGCTCAGGTAAACCAGCGTCAGGCCCACGCCGGCGATCAAACCGGCCAGAATGGTGTAACGAGTCAACAGACCGGCGTCTTTCACGCCGCGTGAACGCGCCGCGTTGACGATAACGATGCCGAATACCAGCGCCCCCAGCGTATCCATGGTCAGATAGCCGTTAACGAAGCCGGAGGAGAAAGGCACGCTCTGGTAAGCCGCCGTCGCCGGGATCGGCGCGCCGGCAGGCCACAGCAGTGCGGCGATGCCCAGTACGGCCAGCGCCACGATCTTCAGCGGCGCCAGCACGTGGCCGACGGTATCGAGCAGACGGCCCGGATACAGGGAGATGCCGATCACTAGCGCGAAGTACACCAGGCTATAGATAAACAGCGGCATGGTGCCGTCGCCGGTCAGCGGGGCAATGCCCACTTCAAAGGATACGGTGGCGGTGCGCGGCGTGGCGAACAGCGGGCCGACGGCCAGGTAGCAGACGGTCGCCAGCAGCAGGCCGGCGCCGCGGCCGATCGGCGAACTGAGGGCGTCGATGCCGCCGCCGACGCGCGCCAACGCGATGACGGTGATGACCGGCAGACCCACGGCGGTGATCAGGAAGCCCAGCGCTGCGGTCCAGACGTGTTCACCGGACTGCAAGCCGACCATCGGCGGGAAGATGATGTTCCCGGCCCCAACGAATAAGGCAAAGGTCATGAAACCCAGTGCCAGGATATCTTTTGACGTTAAACGATGACTCATACGATGTCGTGTTGCCTGTTCAAATGAAAAAAATGGTCCGATAGCGTGGTGGCGTAACGCCCCACCCGGTTGCCGGCATGCCCTAACGTTGCAGCGCCAAATAAGCACCCTAAACGCAGTCGATCCGGCGTTTATGTCCCTATTCGAAAGTGGCCGCTCATGAAGATGGGCAAAATTTTAGGAGTTATAAAAATGGAGGTTTAATCCGACAACGAGGGCTAAGGTAAACGTTTATAGCGCTTCAAGGCAAGACGCACGGCGAAAAGCAGAGCTATCGACCATATAAACTTTAGCCACCAGTCGATCATATTGGCTATCAATAAATATACACTACATGATTTGTATCATTTTTGAACAGCAGATTCACGAAACGTGAAGCATATATCACTTTACCGCGCGAAAACGCCAATATAAGCCCGATTTTCGCGTGGCACGAGCTTCGTTTGGCCGTGAAAAAAGGCGAAAATTACGTCGCATTTTGTCGGTTATTTCATCATGGCCGGCGCGAGCGGTGGCAACCCAAGCGCCTGACGGGTCTTCTGCAGGGCGCCCGGCGGCAGCGGCAGATAGCCGTCGTGATTGACCAGGCTCTGCCCGGCAGTCGACAGCACGCGGTCGAGGAACGCGGCGGTCAGCGGCTCCAGCGGTTGATTAGGGGCTTTGTTGATGTAGATATACAGATAGCGCGACAGCGGGTAGCGATCGTTGCGCACGTTGGCGGCGGTAGGGGCAACATAGTCCTCTCCCGACTCCGCCAACGGCAGCAGCCGCACGCCGCTGGCGCGAAAACCGATGCTGGCGTAGCCGATGCCGTTGAGCGAACCGGCCACCGCCTGCACCACCGAAGCCGAACCGGGCAGCTCATTGACGCGCGGCATAAAATCGCCGCCGCACAGCGCACGCAGTTTGAAATAGCCGTAGGTGCCGGACGCCGAGTTGCGGCCGAAACGCTGCAGCGAACGCGTCGCCCAGTCGCCACTCAGCCCCAGCTCGCCCCAGCGCGTCAGCGGTTTGCTTTCGCCGCAGCGCCGGGTGGCGGAGAAAATGCGATCGAGCTGCTGCAGATTGAGGCCGCGCAGCGGATTGTCCTGATGCACCAACACCACCAGCGCATCCACCGCTACCGGCACCGCCAGCGGCGCATAGCCGTAACGGTGTTCGAACGCCGAAACCTCGGCGGCCTTCATCGGCCGGCTCATCGGGCCCAGCTGCGCGGCGCCCGCCGCCAAGGCGGTCGGCGCGGTCGACGATCCGGCGGCCTGGATCTGCAGGTTAACGTTGGGATAATGCTGACTGAAATCCTGCGCCCACAGCGCCATCAGATTCGCCAGGGTGTCGGAACCGACGCTGGACAGGTTGCCCGCCAGCATGCCGTCAGGCTGCGCCAGCGCGCCGCGCCCGGCCAGCAGCGCCAGGCAAAGCAACAGCCCTCGGGTTATTCGGGTCATACCGGTGTCTCGCGTTAATTTTTCACCGCATTCTCTGATAAAGCGGCGGGAACAATCAACCGATTGGGTAAGGTAAAGATAAAGCGGGTGCCGATCCCCGGTTCGCTGAGGATCTCCAGGCGCGCGTCGTGATGGCTGAGCGCGTGTTTGACGATCGCCAGCCCCAGCCCGCTGCCGCCGGTCTGGCGCGAACGGGCCTTGTCGACGCGGTAAAAACGCTCGGTCAGCCGCGGCAGGTGCTCGGCGGCGATGCCCGGCCCGTTGTCGCTGACCTGGAACTGCGCGCCGTGCGCCGTCTGCTGCCAGCTCACTTCAATGTGGGTGCCCTTCGGCGTGTGATTGACCGCGTTGTACACCAGGTTAGACACCGCGCTGCGCAACTGATCTTCATTACCGAACACGTTGAGCTGCTCGTTAACCCGGAAGGTGATCTCATGATTGCCGCCGCTCAGCGACTGCGCCTCGCGCTGCAACACCCGCAGCATCAGCGGGATATCCACGCGCTCGTTCATGTCGACATTGGGCGCCGCCTCGATGCGCGACAGTGTCAGCAGTTGCTTGACCAGCCCGTCCATCCGGCGGGTCTGCTCTTGCATGGTGCTAAGCGCCTTGCTGCGCAGCGAACCGTCCTGCTCTTCGTCGCCCATCATCTCCAGGTAGCCCTGCAGCACCGTCAGCGGCGTGCGCAGCTCATGGCTGACGTTGGCGAAGAAGTTGCGCCGTGCGCCCTCCAGTTGGCGCATCTGGGTGACGTCGCGCGCCACCATCAGCAACTGCCCTTCGGAATACGGCATCACGCGGAATTCGACGTAGTGTTCGTTGTTCAGCTGCAGCGTCAGCGGGCGTGAAAACTCCTGCTGTTGCAGATAGTGGCTGAATTCCGGATAGCGCAGCAGGTTGAGGATGTGCTGGCCGTTGTCTTCCGGCCAGCGGAAGCCGAGCAGATGCTGCGCCAGCCCGTTGCACCAGAAGATATTGCCCTCGACGGTGGTCATCACCACCGCGTCAGGCAACGATTCGGCCCCGCTGCGAAAGCGCTTGATCAGCAGCGCCAGCTCGCGCCGGCGGCGGCGATTGCGCTGCTGCATCTGATACAGGCCATAGAACAGCGGCTCCCAGCTCCAGCGGCCGGGCGGCGGCGTCATGCTGCGGTCAATCCACAGCCAATGGGAGAGTTTGAGCTGGTTGTAGAAATTCCACACCAGCGCAGCCAGCGCGGAGGCCAGCAGAAACCAGGGCAGATAACCGAAAATCAGCCCCAGCAGCAAGGCGGGCAAACAAAAAAGAGCCAGCTCCAGAGCCAGCCTCTTCCACGACAGACGTTCTAACACGGCATATTCTCCAGCGCAGCGCGATCAGTAGCGCGTTGAGAACCGGTAGCCGGTGCCCCGAACGGTTTGAACCATTTTATCATGCCCACTGGTTTCTAACGCTTTGCGGAGCCGACGGATATGCACGTCAACGGTACGGTCTTCCACATAAACGTTAGTGCCCCAGACGTGATTAAGCAACTGCTCACGGCTATAAACCCGCTCCGGGTGGGTCATAAAGAAGTGCAGCAGCTTGAACTCGGTCGGCCCCATGTCCAACGCCTGATCGTTCGCCATCACGCGGTGGGAGGACGGGTCCAGGCTCAGGCCTTGCATTTCAATCACTTCTTCCACCGCCATCGGTGAAATGCGGCGCATGACCGCCTTGATGCGCGCCACCAGCTCCTTGGGCGAGAACGGCTTGGTAATGTAATCATCCGCCCCCACTTCCAGGCCGCGCACGCGGTCTTCCTCTTCCCCGCGCGCGGTCAGCATCATGACCGGAATATCGCGGGTCAGCGCTTCGCGCTTCATATGTTTGATAAACTGAATGCCGGAACCGCCGGGCAACATCCAGTCAAGCAACACCAAATCAGGGAACGGCTCAGACAGACGCGTCACGGCGCTGTCATAATCCTCGGCTTCCAACGGTTGGTAACCATTTTGTTCCAACACAAAGCACACCATCTCACGGATCGGCGCTTCGTCTTCCACCACCAGTATGCGTCTTGCCATCGTCAATCCTGCCAATGTGTTAGCGACTTTTCGGGCGCCATTATGCGTCAGTTTTGTGACACTTTTATGAAAAAAACCGGCTGTTATAGGCAGTAAGCATAGCGATTATTTCCCGCAGTAAAGAAAAATCATCCGGTTGTCATCATCATTGCGCCGGGACAGCCGCCGCCGCGGCCTTTATAATCATCGCCATTATCTTTGCATCCGGGAGTGTCATGCGCCTGATCCACACCTCTGACTGGCACCTTGGCCAGTACTTTTTCACCAAAAGCCGCGCCGCCGAGCACCAGGCTTTTCTGAACTGGCTGATCGAACAGATCGAACAGCAACAGGTGGATGCGCTGATCGTCGCCGGGGATCTGTTCGATACCGGCTCACCGCCCAGCTATGCCCGCGAGCTGTACAACCGCTTCGTGGTGGAACTACAGCGCACCGGCTGCCAGTTGGTCGTGTTGGGCGGCAACCACGATTCGGTGGCGACGCTGAACGAATCGCGGGAACTGCTCTCCTGCCTGAACACCACGGTGATCGCGAGCGCGCAAGGCGCGGCCGAACAGCAGATCGTGGTGCTTAACCAGCGCGACGGCCAGCCGGGCGCGGTGCTGTGCGCCATCCCGTTCCTACGGCCGCGCGATCTGCTTACCAGCCGCGCCGGCGAATCCGGCGCGCAGAAACAGCAGGCGCTGCAGGAAGCCATCGCCGAACATTATCAGACGCTGTATCAGGCGGCCTGCGAGCGCCGCGACCAGCTGGGCTTGCCGCTGCCGATCGTCGCCACCGGCCACCTGACCACCGTCGGCGTCACCACCTCCGACTCGGTGCGCGACATCTATATCGGCACTCTGGACGCCTTCCCGGCGCAGGCCTTCCCGCCCGCCGATTACATCGCGCTCGGCCACATTCACCGCGCGCAGAACGTCGCCAAGTCAGAGCATATTCGCTATAGCGGCTCACCGATCCCGCTCAGCTTCGATGAGCTGGGCAAAGCCAAAAGCGTCTTCCTGGTCGATTTCGCCGACGGAGCCCTCCAGCAGGTAGATGCGTTAACGATCCCGCAGTTCCAGCCCATGCAGCTGATCAAAGGGGATCTGGCCGAGATCGAACGGCAACTGCAGCAATTTGCCGACTATGCCGGCGAGCTGCCGGTGTGGCTGGATATCGAAGTGGCGACGCAGGACTACCTCAGCGATATTCAGCGCCGCATCCAACTGATGGCGGATGAGCTGCCGGTGGAAGTGGTGCTGTTGCGGCGCAGCAAAGAGCAGCGCCGCCAGGCAATCGCGCAGCAGGATAAGGAAACGCTGAACGAACTGAGCGTCAACGAGGTGTTCGAACGGCGCCTGGCGCAGGAGGCCGACATGCCCGAAGCACGCCAACGGCGGATGCACCAACTGTTCCGCCAGGTGGTCGATGCGGTGCAGCACAATCCTGAGGAGACCAACCCATGAAGATCCTCAGCCTGCGGTTAAAAAACCTCAACTCGCTGCAGGGCGAATGGAAAATTGACTTCACCGCCGAGCCGTTCGCCAGCAACGGCCTGTTCGCCATTACCGGCCCGACCGGCGCGGGCAAAACCACCCTGCTGGACGCCATTTGCCTGGCGCTGTACCACCAGACGCCGCGCCTCAACGTCACGCCGAGCCAGAATGAACTGATGACCCGCCACACCGCCGAATCGCTGGCGGAGGTCGAATTCGAGGTCAAGGGCGTCGGCTATCGCGCCTTCTGGAGCCAGCGCCGCGCCAAGAATGCGCCGGACGGCAATCTGCAGGCGCCGAAGGTCGAATTGGCGCGCCGCGAGGACGGCAAGATCCTGGCGGACAAGGTGCGCGACAAGCTGGAGCTTACCGCAACCATCACCGGGCTGGACTTTGGCCGCTTCACCAAATCGATGATGCTGTCTCAGGGGCAGTTCGCCGCCTTCCTCAATGCCGATGCCAACGATCGCGCCGAACTGCTGGAAGAGCTGACCGGCACCGAAATCTATGGGCGACTGTCCGAACAGGTGTTCGAGTCGCACAAGCAGGCCAAAACCGACCTGGATGGGTTACACCAACGCGCCAGCGGCATCGAACTGCTGAACGACGAGCAGCGCCAGTCTCTGACCGAACAGCTGACGGCGCTGAGCGCGCAGGAAATCGCCCTCGGCGAGCAAACCCAGCGACAGCAACAGGCGCTGAGCTGGCTGCAGCAATGGCAACGCCTCCGGCAACAGCAAGGCGAGGGTCAACGGCGGCTGGAAACCGCCCAGCGCGAGCAGGCAGAGGCCGCCCCGCAGCTGCAGCAGCTGGCGCTCAGCGAACCGGCCGAGAAATTGCGGCCGCTGCGCGGCGAACGCGATCGCTGCCGCGCCGAACTGCAGACGATACAACAGCAGGCAGCCCAGCTGACGCAGCAACAGGAACAGCACTCGGCGCAGCTGGCGCCGCTGCAGCAGGCGGTGGAAAAAGCCCGCCTGGCGCAGCAAACCCATGCCGAGTATATGCAGCAGCAGCAACAGCTGATCGATGAGCAAGTCGCTCCGCTCGACCACCAAATAGCCCAACTGCAGTCGACACAGGCCGAGCGACGACAGGCCGCCGATGCCACCACGCAGCAGTGCGCCCAGCAGCAAACTACGCTGGAGCAGCTCACCGCTCAGCGCAGCCAGCTGACGGCACAGGGCGCACTACATCAGCAGCAGTTGAACGCGCTGAACGAAGCGCTGGCCGTTCAACAACAGCAGCAACAGGCGCTGGAGGCGCAAACGCCGTTGGCCCCGCTGCGCCAACGCCTGAGCGCCCTGGCGGATCTGCGCCCAACACGCCAGCAGCTGTTTACTCTGGCGTCCCTTAACCGTCAGACCCGCGAGCGTCTGGCTAGGCAACAGGCGGAGCACGCCGAGCGGCAAACGCAGCTGGCCGGGCTGCAACAGCAGTTGGAGAGCGCGCGTCAGCAATTCAAACAGCACAAGGCGCAGCTGCAGGAAGTGGAGCAGATCCACGAACTGGAAAAACGCATCGTCAGTCTGGAAGCGGAGCGCGCCCTGCTGCAAAGCGGTGCCCCCTGCCCACTGTGCGGTTCCACCAGCCATCCAGCAGTAGAGCAGTATCAGGCTGTACAGCCTTCGGCCACGGAACAGCGTTTGGTTGAGATGCGTACTCTCGCCGAGAAACTGCAAACCCAGGGCACCGAGTTGCGTACCCGCTGCGAAGGCCTGCAGGAACAGCAACAACGCCAGCAGCAAACCATCGCGCAGGATGAACAGCAGTTGGCTGCCCAACAGCAGCAGTGGCAGCAGCTCAGCGCACCGCTGGCGTTCGACTTTACGCTGGCGGAGAGCGAGCGACTCAGCGCCTGGCTGAGCGGTTGCGACGATGAAGAGCGGCGCGGGCAGCACGCGCTGCAGCAGCATGAACAGGCGGCGCAGGCAGTACAACAGGCAAAAGACGCGCTCGCCGCTCTGCAAACGCAGCAGCAGCTGGCGCAGCAACAGCTGGCGCTGCTCGAAGAGCGCTTTACGCTGCTGCAGAAAACCTATGCCGACAGCCTGCAACAGCAGCAAGACCTGCAACAACGCTGGCAGGAAGGCGAGAAAACTCTCGCAGAGCGGCGCGCGCAGCGGCTGGCGCTGTTCGGCGAACAGCGGGTCGCCGAGGTGCGGGAACAGCTGCGCGCCAAACAAACCGCCTGTGAACAGGCTAGCTTACAGGCCGCCGAGCAGTGGCAAAAGGCGCAGGAACTGCGCGAGCGCCTGACCGGCCAGCAGGCCGGGTTACAACAACAGCACACCCAGATGCAGGAGCGGCTGCAGCAGGCGCAGCAGCAGTGGCAGCAGGCGCTAGCCGACAGCGAATTCGCTGATGAAACCGCCTTCACCGCCGCGCTGCTGGACGACACACTGCGCCGCGAATTGCAGCAGCGTAGAGAGCAACTGCAACAGCGGCAGGTAGAGGCCGCGGCCCTGCTGACGCAGGCGACGCAAACGCTGGAGCAGCATCGGCTGAGCCGCCCTGAGGGGGTGGATGAAGCCAACACGGATCTCGACGCGCTCACCCAATCGCTGGCCGAGTTGGCACAGCAGTTGAAAACGTTGCAGCTGCGCCAGGGGGAACTGCGCAACCAGTTGGAAAGCGACGCCGCCCGTCGCCTTAATCAGCAGGCGCTGTTCGAGCAGATCGCCCGCAGTCAGCAAGACTACGACGACTGGAGCTACCTCAACCAGCTGATCGGCTCGAAAGAAGGCGACAAGTTCCGCCGCTTCGCTCAGGGGTTAACGCTCGATCATCTGGTCTATCTGGCTAACCAGCAACTCGGCCGGCTGCATGGGCGCTACCTGCTGCAGCGCAAAACCAGCGATGCGCTGGAGCTGCAGGTGGTGGACACCTGGCAGGCGGACGCGCTGCGCGATACCCGCACCCTGTCCGGCGGTGAGAGCTTCCTGGTCAGCCTGGCGCTGGCGCTGGCGTTGTCCGATCTGGTCAGCCACAAAACCAGCATCGACTCGCTGTTCCTCGACGAAGGCTTCGGCACGCTAGACGCCGAAACCCTCGATACCGCGCTGGACGCGCTGGACAGCCTGAATGCCTCCGGCAAAACCATCGGCGTGATCAGCCACGTCGAGGCGATGAAAGAACGTATTCCGGTGCAGATCAAGGTGAAAAAGGTCAACGGGCTCGGCGTCAGCCGGCTGGAGGCGCATTTCAGGCTGGAATGATCCCGCGGCGCGCGGCGCAGAAGTGTGACCGCGGCGGCACTCCGCAGTGAAAAGCGTTGAGCCGCGGCGGGCACGGGTTATTATGCCAACATAATAGGATTGTTACTGTATCCCCTCCGCCGCTCAGGGCCGCAGGGAAGAAACATAAAATACAGGCAAAACCTGACACCCGGGATCGCTCCCGGGCGTCAGGTTTTTTCGTTTTCAGGATGCTGAAACACCGGGAAAAACCATGAAAATCGCTAAAATACTCAATAATAACGTGGTGATTACGCTGGACGACCGTCAGGAAGAGACGGTGGTGATGGGAAAAGGAATCGGCTTTAAAAAGAAGCCCGGCGATACGCTGGACGAAAGCCTGATCGAAAAGGTATTCACCCATAACGGCGGAGAAACCGCCGAGCGCTATAAAGAGCTGCTCGCCGAGATCCCATTAGCCTGCGTCACCACCGCCGACAAGATCATTACTCTCGCCCGCGAACGTCTGCCGGGCAAGTTGCATAACATCGTCTACATCACGCTGACCGATCACATCCACTTCGCCCTGCAGCGCCATGCGCAAGGGCTGGATATCAAAAATGCGTTGCTGTGGGAGATTAAAAAGCTCTATCCGGCCGAGTTCGCCGTCGGGCTGGAGGCGCTGGCCCTGATCGCCCAACGGCTGGACACCGCGTTGCCGGAGGACGAAGCCGGATTTATCGCCCTACACCTGGTCAACGCCCAGCTTAACGACGAGATGCACAACACGCTGCATATTACCCGCGTGATGCAAGAGATCCTCAACCTGGTCAAATACCATTTCCGCTTTGATTACAACGAGGAATCCCTGAGCTACCACCGTTTCGTCACCCATTTGAAATTCTTCGCCCAGCGCCTGCTGGGGAAAAACTACGTCGACAGCGACGACGACTCGCTCTATCAGGTGGTGAAAGAGAAGTACCGCGAGTCATTCGCCTGCGCCGGTAAGATCAACCGCCACATCGAAAAGCACTATCAGCATCAGCTCACCACGGAAGAGATGATGTTTCTGACCATTCATATCGAACGGGTGCGCAGCGAAAGCGAGGAAAAGCCGGCTTAACGGCGAGCGTCGGCTACCCGCACGCCGTACTGCGGAAACACCGCGTCGGCGGAGACCAGCGTCAGCCCTTCGGCCTGCGCCTGTGCGATCAGCATGCGATCGAAAGGATCCTGATGATAGGGCGGCAACTGCCCGGCCTGTTGGCAGTGAAAGGCGTCCATCGGCAGCGACAGAAATTCCTCGGCCTCGATGATCGCAAAGATATCTTCCGGCAGCGCCAGTTTGCCCAGCGCCTGCTTGATCGAGATCTCCCAAATGCTGGCCGCGCTGACGTACACCGCATTGCCCGGATCGGCGATCTGCCTTTTGGCGTTCGCGCCCAGGCAGGCGTCATCGATCAGCCACCACAGCAACGCGTGGGTATCCAGCAACAGGCGCTTCATGCATCGCCCTCAAACAACGCCGCAATGGCCGCATCCTCGGCGTTGAAATCCGCCGGCACGGTGAACTTGCCCTTGGCGGCGCCAGGGCGGCGCGCTTCCCCCTTGATGGCGACCAGCTGTACGTACGGCTTCCCTGCTTTTGCAATAATCACGGTTTCTCCCTCTGCGGCTCTGTCCGCCAACTGGCTCAGATTGGATTTGGCTTCGTGCATATTGGCCTGAATCGGCATACGCGTCCTCCTTAGCTAAGTTAGCTAAATCATAAAACGCCGTCCAGTTTTTGTACAGGGAAGGGTTTAAAGCGCGAGCAGCCTCGCGCTTTGCTGCAACGTTTAGCGCTGCTGTTGCGGCCACAGCCAGGCCGCACCGCGTACGCCGCTGGAGTCGCCGTGAACCGCCTTGCGGATCGGCGTTTCACACTCGCCGCCAAATACCCAACTTTTCACCCGCTGCGGCACCGTGCGGTACAGGCGATCCACGTTGCTCATGCCGCCGCCGAGCACCACCACGTCCGGATCCAGCATGTTGATCACGTGCGCCAGCGATTTCGCCAACCGCATTTCGTAGCGAACGATCGCCTGCTCCGCCAGCGCATCGCCCCGCTCGCTCAGCGCCATGATCTCATGCCCTTGCAGCGCGTTGCCGCTCAGGCGCGCATAGTCGGTAGCGAAACCGGTGCCGGAAATAAAGGTTTCGATGCAGCCCGGCTTGCCGCAGTAACACGGCACGTCGCGAGCGTAACGCAGCTCATCGTCATCCTGCCACGGCAGCGGGTTGTGGCCCCACTCGCCGGCGATGCCATTGCCGCCAGAATGCGCCTGGCCGCTCAGCGCCACGCCGGCGCCGCAGCCGGTGCCGATAATGACCGCGAACACCGTTTTCGCGCCAGCGCCTGCGCCGTCGGTAGCTTCCGACACCGCCAGGCAGTTGGCGTCGTTGGCGATACGCACCTCGCGCGCCAGCAGCGCCGACAGATCCTTGTCCAGCGGTTGGCCGTTGAGCCATACCGAGTTGGCGTTCTTCACCCGCCCGGTAAACGGCGACAGCGTGCCGGGAATGCCGATCCCGACCGATCCCAATTCGCCGGTATGATCTTCCGCCAGCTTCACCAGCCCGGCGATCGCCGCCAGGGTTTGCCCATAGTCATGGCGCGGCGTGGCGATGCGATGGCGAAACAGCTCCCGCCCGTCGTCCGCCAACGCAATCACTTCAATTTTCGTCCCACCCAAGTCGATGCCAATGCGCACGTATTTTTCTCCTCGATGCCACGTAGCGTTGCCACAGCCTAATGTAAGCGCGCAGATGAATCACCTGTTTCCCACCCTCCACCCCGCCCTTTCTCGGTGCGTAAAGCAACGCAATTCGGAGAGAATGGGGCGATTTTTCAGCGTCAATTCGTTATCATGCCGCCCTGCTTTTGACGAATCAGCGTGCCGAGCGCACGCCCAGCCAGGGATAACATTATGCTGTGGTTTAAGAATTTGATGGTTTACCGTTTGAGCCGCGAAGTGGCGTTAAACGCGGATGAAATGGAAAAACAACTCAGCGCGTTCGCCTTCACGCCGTGCGGCAGCCAGGACATGGCGAAGACTGGCTGGGTCTCCCCGATGGGCTCGCACAGCGATGCGCTGACGCACGCGGTCAACGGCCAGATCGTCATCTGCGCGCGCAAGGAAGAGAAAATCCTGCCGTCGCCGGTCATCAAGCAAGAGCTGCAGGCCAAGATTGAGCGCCTGGAGGCGGAACAACACCGCAAACTGAAGAAAACCGAGAAAGACGCGCTGAAGGACGAAGTGCTGCACAGCCTGCTGCCGCGCGCGTTCAGCCGCTTCAACCAGACCTTCATGTGGATCGACACCGTCAACGATCTGATCATGGTCGATGCCGCCAGCGCCAAACGCGCCGAAGATACGCTGGCGCTGCTGCGCAAGAGCCTCGGCTCGCTGCCGGTGGTGCCGCTGACGATGGAAAGCCCGATCGAACTGACGCTGACCGAATGGGTGCGTTCCGGCGAGATGCCGGCCGGCTTCGCCATTCAGGATGAAGCGGAATTGAAAGCGATTCTGGAAGAAGGCGGCGTGATCCGCTGCAAGAAACAGAATCTGATCAGTGACGAAATCGCGGTGCATATCGAAGCCGGCAAGCTGGTGACCAAGCTGGCGGTGGATTGGCAGGAGCGCATTCAGCTGATGCTGTCGGACGACGGCTCGCTCAAGCGCCTGAAGTTCGCCGACACGCTGCGCGAGCAGAACGACGACATCGATCGCGACGACTTCGCCCAGCGCTTTGACGCCGACTTTATCCTGATGACCAGCGAGCTGGCGGCGTTGATCAAAAACACCATCGAAGCGCTCGGCGGCGAAGCCCAGCGTTAATCCCGCCGCAGAAACGACCAGGGCCCAGCATCCGCTGAGCCCTGCGTTCCCCTAACGAGCAACGTTTATTTGCTCAGATAGCGGCACAGATAGGCGGTCACGTCGGCCACCTGCAGGTTGAACTCGCTGTGCCCCGGCACGAAGAACTTCTCACCCGGCGTAAACACCTGCCAGTCCGGCGCCCCTGGCAGCAGCACTTTCAGCGCCCCGGTGATCACCGTCATTTCTTCCGGTTGCGCGGTGGAGAAGGTGTATTCGCCCTCTTCCATCACGCCCACGCTGGTAAGACCGATGCTGCTACTGTCAAAACCGATAGACTTCACTTTTCCGGCAAAATACTCATTCACTTTCAGCATAGACTGGCACCCGCGTAATCATCTTGATGGAAAATCCATATTGGGGGATTGCGGTTGATCTGTCACTGGTTTTTCGCGCGAAATGCGATCGCGGCGCAGAGTAAAACGCTGCCGGGCTTCTCACCGGCAGTCAGGGCTGCTGAACCCCGGGGAGATCCACGGGCGCAAAGCGCCTGAGACCGCGTCGAGCGGTAACTTTTCGCTATTTGAATCAGTCGACTAACTCTGCAGCCAGCTTGGCGACCAGTACGTTCGACAACAACACTGGCACCGACAGACGCGCCTGCAAAAAGGCGCGGTGACGCTGGTGATAACCGATGCAGTCTAGCACCACCACCTCCGCCCCCTGCCGCAGCAGTGCGCAAGCCGCCTGCTCCAGCGCGGCATCATCTGCCAGATAGGGGCTGGCGACGGCATAGCTCGGCGGCGTCGCCAGCTGCCGCCATTTACGCGCCTGCTGCTCAACCTGTTCCGCCATCGGCACCACGATGCCGACGCGGTGTGCGCCGACGATCGCGGAGATCAACGGCGGAATAATGCGATCCGGCTCCAGCAACAGCGCCTGTTCCGCCTGCAATTCGCCGAATTCGCCGGTGCACAGCAGCAGGATCACCTGGCACCCCGCCGCTTCCAACTCGCGGATCTTCTGCTGCAACCCGCTTTCAACGCGAGCGGCACAGAGCGTCACCTGCGTGCCGTCCAACAGGCGCGACACCAGCAGCTTATCGCCCTGTTGCGGCGCATAACGCTCGGCGATCTGCCCGGCATCCAGGCCGTCCAGCAAACCGACGTGCCTCACCCGCTCCGCCGGCAGATAAGCAGACAGCAGCGGCATGATATCGCTGCGCGGCGCCTGACCGAGGGTCAGCGTGGCGAATGAAGCCGTCATGGGTCTATCTCCTTTTTTGCAGGTGGCTCAGACTGCCGTACAGCGCCAGCAGCTGGCCGAATTCGGCAGCATCGTAGAACCGGCAAGTGCCGCGGCCAAATTCTTTGGCGACCTCCACCGCGAATTTGACCACCAGCGCGATGTCCGTTTCATGGCTGGCGCCGGTGCCGCAGCCCGGCACCACCGATTCGCTGCAAATCGCCACGCCGACCACCGGCGCCGCAGTAGCGGTCGAGGGCTGCAGGATGCTGTTGAGGTGATGCACACCGTTGCCATAAGGGGTGATATCCTGCGTGGTGATCGGGAAGGTCACCGCCGGGCGGCCGCTGGTCATCTCCATGATGCGCAGCAGATCTTCCGCCACCCGCAGGATGTAGCCCTCTTTCACCGTCGGCGACAGCGCATAGCCTTTGTGGTTGATGATGCGATTGCCCTTGGTGGTATCGATCGACAGGATGGCGTCAGCCTCCGGCACCACTTCATTATCGTTCATCGTCACGTCATCGATCGGCGAATCCATAAAATCGACCGGATCGTGCGGCCGGGTCGGCGCGTTCGGGCAAATATGAGTGGTGACGATCACATCGCCCGGCAGCGTGTCGCCCTTACGCTGCATCTCTGCCAACTTCAGCGCGGCGGCAATGGCGGCGATCGCGCCGTCGCCGTCAGATACCAGCCCGATACGCGTCGGCCGCGCGCCGATGCCGCCCAGGCGGCCGATAATGCCCAGCGTCGGCGCCGCACCGCCAGCGAATTGGCCTGCGCTACCGGGGATCTCGATGCGCACGAAATCGGTACCGCCCTTCGGCCCGTCGGCGCGCAAGGTGCTGGCCCGGATCGCCGGGTAAGGCGCAAACAGATCGACGACGTCCTGGCCGCTGACGAATGCGCTATCAATCAATTCAAAAACCTGCAGCGTTTGTTGCAAACTCATGGTCGTTTTACCTCACCAATGTCATCGGCAGGGGCTATTTGCCCTTGCTGGAAAAAATCGAGCTGAAGAAGTTGTAGAGCGCGTCGCCGGCGATAAACCCGGCCGCCATGATCTCCATCGGTGTGCGGCCACGATCGCCCCAACGGCGCAGGATCGCCACGCGCAGCGCGATACCCACCAGCACCGCCCACCCGGCCAAGGCGTTATTGATCAGCAGACCGGTTGCCAGCAACACACCGAGCTGGCGCTTAGGGCCGCCGATCAGCTGTACCACGGCGCCGGGGATCGCCCAGATCAAAAGGCTCCAGGCGATACCCGGCTGCGCACCGGCCTCGATGGTCTTCGCGTAAACGCGCGCGACCGGCGGGATCAGGTCCTGCAGGAAATAGCTGTGATAAGAGAGGTAAACCACCGGAATGGCGATGAGGAAGGCAATCAGCGCCGCAAACAGCTGAATGCGGCGCCCCAGCAGCTCCTGCCGCAGATCCTCGCCGTAGCCACGCAGGATGAAGCCGGCTTTCAAATCAAAGCCCATGTCGGCGAAGGCCGGCCCGGTGGCGGCGGTAAAACCGGTCAGGATGCACAGCGCCAGCGGTGGGAAACCGATCAGGATACCGACGATCAGGGTGATCAACGCCACCGCGAACGCAGGAAACCAGCCGGAGTGCATGGCGGCGATACCGACGATCAGCTCATGAACGAAAGCGGCGAACGCCGCGTATATCACGAACAGCGCCAACATCGGCAGCGACATCTCGCTGAACAGCCCGCCGATCAGAGCCAAAAACGCGGCGATGGCGATGTAGCCGACCGCGCCCAGGCCGAGCGCTTTGCTTACCGCACTGTCCGGTTGGGTATAACCGGCGCTATCGGCGCGGCGGCTGCGGATCACCTGCGCAACCTGGATCAGCGCCACCAGGCCGGCGCCGACCATCACGCCGTGCGGAATAAAATGGGCATTGATATCGAAACCGGCCACCGGATCGGCGTAAGCCCGCAACAATAACCCGACGCCAAACATGCTCAGCGCCCAGATATTGCCGATAAAGGCGGTGCCGAAGGCCGCCATGGGGATCTTGAGCATTGATCCGGCGATACCTACCCCTACGCCCACCACCAAAAGCCAGGCCTGCTTGCCGCCGCGATCGCCGGCTTTAATCGCTTCCGCGGCGGCGACGCCGGGCGGCCAGGCATTGGCGGCGGGGAACACTTTGGTATCGAACAGGCGATAAAGCAGATAGGCGTCAAGCAACATCGCCGCCGCCACGCCGCAGAACATCGGTAAAATAAGCTGCGGTTGCCCCATCACGTAAGGCACCGCAATCGGCATCAGCAGACAATTGGCCGCGCCGAAGGTGGCAGAGGAGATCACCGTCTGCGCCAGGTTCTGAGTGTGCACCGAGCGGTAGCGTTGGAACATTTTCAGCGGAATGCGTGCCAACAGCATGGCAATCAGCGCACCGATGATCGAGGTGTTGGGCGTCACGCCCAGCGTGGTGATCAGCTGAACGCCGATGATCGCCCCCACCACCGAAAGTAACGCCATGACCAACAGCGTGCCGGCCTCTTTTAGCGGATTATTTGATTTCATGCTTGGTTTCCCTGAATATTTCCTGCTGCGTGGCGGAAATAACGCCAAACGATAGCTCGCCGCGGCAGTTCCATTATTTGGAACTACCGGTGTCACAACGTGATTATTTTCTTATTCAGCCTGTCTATTTCTTACCAATAAAATACGGTGAAATATAATTAATGAGTTCCCTGGTGTCGGCGCTCGTTAATTATGATGCAACACGATAGCTCAGGCGCGTTATTTGATCTGCTGCCAATAATCATCGCCATATTTTTCCGCCAGTTGGCGGCTGACTGCGGTTAATTCGGCCAAGACTTCCGGTACAAACGGCTGCTCCTCGCCCTGCGAGGGGAAGGACAGGCACAACCCCACCGTCTCGCTGCCGTGCTTGTTCACCAGCGCGGTCGCCAGCGAACTGATGCTGTTCAAGGTTTCATTGCGCGCCAGCGACCATCCCTGACGCCTCACCTGCTGCAACGTCTGCAACAGCGCATCCAACGTTTGCGGCGCATTGGGCGAAGTCGCCCGGTAACCGCCGGCGTAACGCGCCCGAACCTGCTCGTCGCTTTCACGCGCCAGTATCGCCCGGCCGACCGAGGTTTCCGCCGCTGGCGAACGGTAACCCGCCGGGGTGACCACCTGCAAAAAGTGGCGGCCGGGAAACATGCGCATCACCATGATCTCCTGCCCTTCCAATATCGAAAGGTAGCCGGTACAGGCCGTCTGGCGGCACAGCTGCGCCATACTGGCCGCCAGGTTGTCCACCAGCGGCATCGACAGATAGTGGCTGGATGCCGCCAGCAACAGCGCGCCGATGTGATAACGCCGGCTATCGGGATCGCGCTCCAGCATGCCCTGATTTTCCATGGTCTGCAGCAGGCGCGATACCGTGCTTTTCGGCAGCGCCAATTGCTCAACCACGTCGCTGAATGCAATACCCGGTTGGCCATGCATCACACGTTGTTGAGAAAAGAGTTTTAATACCGCAGCGGCATTTTCCAGCGTTGTCATGATCCGCCTTGTTCCACTATATGGAACTCAGTTCCTGTTTTATAATTAAAAACTAAAACCCGAACTCCGCAGCGTCAAGCTGTTTATTTTTTGTCAGCCGCAAAATAAAAGGCATTCGTGCTTTTCAAATGAAAATATTGCGTAGAACGCCGACTTATCCTCGCCGAATAAAATAACGATACGCTCTGAAAATAATGAACAGCAGGACAAGCTGCTGAAAAATGATTTTCTCAGGAGGAGATATTGCCGCGGCTCAGAAACCCGCGCCGCGCAAACTGAAATCGATCGGCAACGTCAATTCCACCGTGCCGTTGACGTAGGCGTCCGCCGGCGGCGTGGGCAGCGGCGAAGCACGTTTGACCAGCGCCTGGATTTCGCGATCCAGCGACGGCAACCCGGCGCTGCTGACCAGCGTCACCGCCAGCACATGGCCCTGCCTGTCCAACGTGAAACGCACCTGCCCGACGCCCTGGCGCTTTAGCCGCAATGCGTCTTTGGGGTAACGTTTAAAACGATTCAGGCGGCCGCTGATGCGGCTGCGCCAGTTGTCCACTCCCGCCTGAGCATAGGGCGTCAGGCGAGTTTGCGGCGCGGCCGTTTTATCCGCCCGGCCCGGCGGTGGCGCACCGACGCTTTGCTCCTGAACCTTCGGCGGCGCGATCGTTTTCTCCTGCGGCGGTGTGCGCGGCAGGGGGGGAGTCTTCACCGGCTTGGGCGGTTTTTTCTGCTTCGGCGGTACGGCGATGTTCGGCCGCACGGCTTCAGGCACCTTCACCGTCGGCAAGGGTTCCGGCGGCGACGGCGGTTCAACCTGAGGCGGCGGCGTCATTTGCCCCGGCGGTTGTTTTACCTCAGCCGGGGCCTGCGGTGCGGCGGCCATCACCACCATGACCGCCGGCGGCGGCACCCACGCCGGCGCGGCCTGGTCCCGCCAGGGCCAGAACAGCGCCACAACCAGCAGGTGCAGTGCCAGCACCAGCACCAGGCAACGGCGCCAGGGCATGACGGCACCGGGTGCGGCGAAAGGCAGCGGCGAAACCGACATGCTCACTCTTCCGTCAGCGCCAGATGAAGGCGATCGGTCAGCGGTTTGAACAGGTAGTTCATCATCGAACGCTCGCCGGTGCGGATGAAGCCTTCGACCGGCATCCCCGGGCGGATCTCCAACCCGTTCAGGCGTTGCAGCCCCGCTTCGCTGACCTTGGCGCGCACGCTGTAATAGGGCGCGCCGCTTTTCTCGTCGGTCAGGCGATCGGCCCCGACCAGCGTCACCTCGCCCTCGACGCGCGGCGTGGTGCTTTGGTTGAACGCCGAGAACAACAGTTCGACCGGCAGCCCTACCTGCACCTTGTCGATCAGTTCGACCGGGATACGCGCCTCCACCTGCAGCCCCCGATCGCTGGGCACGATCTCCATCAGTTGCTGACCGGCGCCGATCACGCCACCTTCGGTGAACACGCTCAGCCCCACCACGGTGCCCGCCACCGGCGCTTTCACCTGCGTATGACCCAGATCGGCCTCCGCCTTGGCCAGGCGGTTATCCAGTTCGTCCAGCTTCATCCGCACCTCGGCCAGCTGGCTACTGACCTCTTTCTGATACTCTTCCCGCCGCTGGATCGCCCGCAGCTTCAGCTCCAGTATTTGGCGGCCCAGGCGGCCGATATTCCCGGTGTCCTCGGACGCCTGGCCGTCGATCTGCGCATGCTGCCCTTCCAGATCCAGCAGCCGATTGCGCGCCACATACCCCTGCGCAGCCAGTTTGCGCATACCGCTCAGCTGCTCCTGCAACATGGCCTTTTGCCGTTGCTTGCTGGCGTAAGACTGACGGATCCCTTCCAGCATCGCCTGCGATCCGGCAATGCTCTCCGCGATCGCCGCCAGCTCACTCTGCAGCGCCGCTCGGCGGCTGGTGAACAGCTGCTGCTGCAGCAGCATCAACGACATCACCTCTGGCTCCTCCCGCCGCGCCTGCAGCAATGCCGGGAAAGCGATCGCCTGCAGGCCGTCGCGTTCGGCCTGCAGCCGCGCCCGCTGCGCGGCGTTGCTCAACTGCTGGCTGCGCAGCGCATCGCGCTGGGTGCGGCTGTCGACGGTATCCATCAGCAACAGCACCTGCCCGGCGCGAACCCGGTCGCCTTCATGCACTTGAATTTGCGACACTACGCCGCCGCTCGGGTGCTGCACCGCCTTACGGTTGCCGGCCACCACCACGCTGCCGGAAACCGGCACGCCTTTGTCCAGCGGCGCCAACAGCCCCCACAGCAGGAAGCCGCCAAACCCCAACAGCACCAGCCAGCCGCCGAGCCGCAGATGGCGCCCTTCGTCGAACTGTCGGGAAAGGGCGTCGATATCGCCGGGGATCACACTCTGATTGCTCATACTTTTCGTTCACCGCTGGCCGTTTTGGCAAAGTTGGCGTAGTTGACGTTGAAGCCGCCGCTGCTGCGGCCGACGTTGGCCGGTACGGCTGCAGGCGCAAAACCAGGCAGTTTCTTCAGGATGGCGTCGCTGGGGCCGAAGTGCTGCACCTGGCCGGCGGCCAGCACCAGCAATTTGTCGGTGGTCGCCAGGATCGCCGGTTTGTGGGTCACCAACACGATGGTGGTACCGCGCGCCTTCAACGCTTCGATCGCCCGCTGCAGCGCCTCTTCCCCTTCACGATCGAGGTTGGCATTCGGTTCATCCAGCACTACCAACGCCGGAGAACCGTACAGCGCGCGCGCCAGCGCCACCCGCTGACGCTGGCCGCCGGACAGGCCGCTGCCGCCCTCACCCAGCTCAGTTTCATACCCTTTGGGCAAATGCAGTATCAATTGGTGCACGCCGGCCAGCGCGGCCGCGGCCACCACCTTCTCGGCGTCAACCTGGCCAAAGCGGGCGATGTTTTCCGTTAGGGTACCGGCGAACAGCTGGATATCCTGTGGCAAGTAGCCGATATGCGGCCCCAGCTGCTGTTTATCCCACTGCCGGATATCCGCGCCGTCCAGCCGCACGTCGCCGCTGAGCGGCGTCAGCGCGCCGACCAGTTGGCGCATCAGCAGCGTTTTGCCCGAGCCGGATGCGCCAATGACGCCCAGCACCTCACCGGCCTCCAGACGAAAACTGACGCCGTGCAATACCGGTGCGCTCCCGCCGGGCGCGCTGGCGGCCAGCTGATTCACGGTCAAGGTGCCATTGGGGGCCGGCAGCGGCAGGCTCGCCGCCTGCGGCGGGTTGGCGGCCAGCATCACCTCCAGCCGCTGCAGAGACTGGCGCGCCGACGACCACTGCTTCCAGGCGCCGATCAGCTGATCGATCGGCCCCAGCACCCTGCCGATCAGGATCGATCCGGCGATCATCATGCCCGGCGTAATGTCGCCGTTGACCGCCAGCAGCGCGCCGCAGCCCAACATCAGCGACTGCAGCGCCAGCCGCACGGTTTTCGACCAGGCGGTGACGGCGGCGATTTTCTCGCTGGCGCGGTTCTGCAACAGCAGGAACTGCTGATGCTGCCGCAACCAACGCAGGCGCAAGTCGGTCAGCATCCCCATGGCGGCAATGGCTTCGGCGTTGCGCAGGTTGCCGTTGGCCTGCTGCGTGGCGCTCAGCGCGACCCGGCCAGCCTCCGCGAGCGGCGCTTGCGACACTCGCTGGTTGAGCCAGGCCAGCAGCACCAGCACGATTACCCCGGCGCTGGCCAACGCGCCAAGCCAGGGGTGGAGCAGAAACACCACCAGCAGATAAACCGGGAACCAGGGGGCATCGAAAAAGGCGAACAGCGCATTGCCGGTGGCAAATTGGCGCAGGTTGGTCAGATCGTTCAGCGCCTGCCCCGCCAGCGGGTTGCCGGTTTTCAGATTGGTTTCGAAGGCGGCGTCGTAGACCCGCTGATTCAGGCGCATATCCATCTGGGCGCCGAGGCGGATCACCACCTGGCTGCGCACCCACTCCAGCAGCCCCATAAACAGGTAAAGGCCGACCACCATCAGGGTCAGCATCGCCAGCGTCATGCGGTTGCCCGACGGCAACACGCGATCGTAGACCTGCAGCATGTACAGCGCCGGGGCCAGCATCAACAGGTTGATCACCGCGGTAAACAGCGCGATGCCCCAAAATCCGCGCCGGTATGCGGCCAGCACGCTCATCACTTCTCCGCGCCTGACGGCGTTTTTCATGGCGTTTTCCATCGGCTAAAAACGAGAAAATGCCCGCCGGGGCGCACGGCGCCGGCGGGCAAACAGCCGCAATCAGGCCGCCAGCAGTTCCGGGCTGTCGGCGTGCTGCACGCCCACCGCCGTCGCCGCCGCCACCTGATCGAAGGTGGAATTGACGCTCAGGCCGTAGTCGTCGAGGATGCCGTTCAGCGCGGTCTCCAGCGCGCCGGTATCGCCGGACATCAGGCCGTACACCACCTGGTGCACCACGCCATCGTGGCCTTCGCCGCGCAGGCTGCTGAGATCCAGGCCGCCGAAGCTGACGTCAGGCACCTGAATGCTGTACGGCGATGTATCGCCGCCGCTCAAACCGTCGCCGAACGACAGCGAATCCAACTGACCGTACAGGGTGTGTGCTGGTTCTTCGAACAGCGTGTAGGTCAGATTGCCGCCCGCCACGAAGGCGGTCACCTGGTTTGCCGTGCTGCTGATGGCATACTGACTGCCGGACAGGCTGCCGCCATAGAAGCCGCCGCTGTTGGCGTCGGTGACATTGCCGTTGGTGTGATTGACATCACCGAATGTCGAAGCCCACTGGCCCAGATAGTCATGAATGCTGTAACCGCCGAAGCTGCTGTCATAATTGACTGAAAATGCCATTTCTCTATCTCCATTGATGAACGGCGCCCCTTGCGAGGCGGCCCTTGTGCTCAAGGATGAGCAACGCCCTTTTACTGCTTAAAAACGGTATTCCACCCCGCCCTGCACGGTGCGGCCGCGCCCGAGGGTATTGGCCAGCGTCTCGCCGTAGCTAACGACATAGGCGCGGTTAGTCAGGTTCTCCACCGAGCCGCGCAGCGTCAGGCTGTCGGTCAGCTTGTAGCTGGCGTACAGATCGAACAGGGTGTACTTCGGCCAGTCGGCCAGGTACGGGTAATTGGACGGCACCGAACTGTCCTGATAGCCCGGCGCAAAGCGCACGGTCACCCCGGCGTCCAGCTTGCGATCGAAGGCGCGGCCGCCCAGCGTCACCGAACCGCGATCGCCTGGCAGGTAGGCGGCGGAGCCGAACTGCGTCCCCCCGTCACACGTGACGAAGTCATTGGAAGCGGCATCCGGCTCAACATAGAAGTTGCCGCGGCGCGATCCATCGCCGTAGCGCAGACGCCCTCCCAACCAGGCCTTGTTCGAGCAGAACTCGTTTTTGCCGATCATGTGGGTATAGGTCAGGTCGGCGTAGAACACCCCGGCGTCATAGTTGAGCTGGTACTCCAGCCCGCGGAAGCGGGTTTTCGACAGGTTGTTGACGTAAGCAGCATTGCCGATGCTCGGCTGCACCAGCCCCGGTTTATTGCGGTCTATCGCCAGGTTGATGTAGTTATCCACTTTGGTATCGAAGTAGGCCACCTTCGCCACCAACCGATCGCCCTCAAACCACAGATCCGGCTGCTGCACATTGAACCCGACTTCCCAGGCGCGCGAGCGCTCGGGCTGCAGGAACGGGTTGGGGTATTGCGTGGATGAACTGTGCGCGCTGCCGTTGGTCAGCGTTTCGGTGATCGCCGGCGGCCGCCAGGATTTGCCGTAGGTGGAATACAGCTCCAGCCACTCCACGCCGGGACGCACCGCCACCGCCAGCGTTGGCGACAGCTTGCCCTGATCGCGATCCACGTCCCAATCTTCGCGGGTCGTGGTTGAACAGCCGGTCAGACGCAACGCTTTGCAAGGATTGTCAATCGTGTAGCGTTGCCCATCCTTGGCCAAATCCGGATAGCTCAGGCCGGTCTGGCCGCGCAGGCGATAGCGGTCGTAACGCAGCCCTCCCTCCAACGTCAGCCAGCCGTCGTAGTCGTAGGTCAGGTTGGCGAACAGGCTGGCGACCGAACGGTTGCCGGCCGGCGTCACCCCTTCCATGCCTTGGCGGGAAGAGTCGCTGGTTGCCTTGTCGTAATAAAACTCCAGCCCGTAGTTGGCGCGGAAGTCATGCCCCGGCGCCAGGCTGAAGCGCGAGGTATTTTGCGCCTGCGCGCCGTAGGTACGCAGGCGGGTACGCGTCGCGTAGCCGTTGTCCAGCAGCGAGCTGGTGCTGTAGGTGTCGCTGTCATCCTGAGTATCGACGTAATACAGCTTGGCCTGAAAATCGAGCCAGTCGACGTCTTCCGGCGCCAGGCTGTAATCAAACGCCGCGTTGCGCGCCATCACGTCGCTGTAACCGGTGCGCTTCCAGCCCAGTTCATAGGGCGGGCGGGTGCCCAGGTTGGTCAACGTGCCGGCGATCGGCGACGCGGTCTGGGTCTGCAAATAGCTCAGCTGCAGGCGTTGGTTGGCGGGCAGATTCCAGCCCACCTTGGCCAGCCGCGAGTGCATACGGTAATTTGTGTCGGGGATTTTGTTGTTCTTGATGCTCTCGGCGTAGCGATCGTAATTGCCGGTGTCGTTATTGATGCGAATGTTACCGATATCGCCCTTGTTGCCGGGCCAATAGTCGCCGAGGTGGCGTTCGCTGGCAGCCAGCAGGATATCGCCGGTTTCGTTGCCCAATGCCAGTACGCCGCTGCCGATGAAGTGGGTGCCGTTATCGCCGGTGCTGGCGTGCAGCTTGCCGCCCAGCTCTTTGCCCGGCGCCAGGAAATCGCTCGCGCTGACGGTATTGAAGGTGGCAATGCCGCCGAGCGTGCCGGCGCTGCCCATGCCGCCGGTGGTGCCCTTGTCGATAGTCACGCCGGACAGCAGTTCGGAATCGATGTACATGGTGCCATTACGCTGACCATGGCCGCTCTTTTGAAAATTCTGCCGCATGCCGTCGATATTCATGTTCACCCGGCCATAGTCTTGTATGCCGCGGATGTTGACCGACAGCGCAGGATCTTGCTGGCTGACGCTGGAATAGGCTCCCGTAGTCTGCTCCAGAATATCGGCCGCGTGTCGCGCCGGGCGGTTGTCCATCTGTTCGCGGCTGATGATGCTGACCGAGCGTGGTTCGTCGTAAACCCAATCGTTGGCGTTGATGCCGCCGGCGCCCAGCACCGTCAGGCTGTCCAACGCCAGCGCGCCACCGTCGCCGTTCGCCGTCGGCAGCCGGCTCAATACGATTTGCCCCTGCGGCTGCAGGCGGAAAGCCACCGGATTGCCGCCGATCAAGCGCCGCAGGCCCTGTTCAACGCTCATGCTGCCGTTCAGCGCCGCCGCCTGCATGCCGTCGAGTTTCACCTCGTCAAAAAACACCTGCATGCCGGCCTGCTCGGCGAAGCGCAACATGGCACTCTGCAGCGGCTGCGCCGCAATGTTGAAATTCTTTTGCTGTGCGGCCTGCGCGCCGTTCGCCTCAGCCTGGACGGCAAGCGCCACAGCCGGCTGAGTCAACATCATCGCCGCCAGCGCGGCGCGTACCGCCATGGCCAATCGGCCGGCCGGCGTGGTTCCCTTGTGAATAAGCATGCGTGTGTGTTCCACCCGAAAGAATGTCAAACCAAGTGATAATGGAAATCAATCTCGTTTAAACATAAGGACGTTCCGGGAGGCAAAAACCCGTAAAGATTTTTTACAGAAAGTGAAAATAGCGGCGAAGCGGGCATCCCGGCCCGCCTTGGCCGCTCAGTAAAGCAGCGTGATGCCGGGGAGATTCAGCTGGCGGGCGGAGAGTTCCTGACGAATGGCACCGACGCCGTCGTCGAGTTTATTGAGCGCGAACACACCGCTCACGGTGCGCGTTCTTAGCGCGGGATTGACCGCCACGATGCGGGTCCCGCGATAGCGGTTGAGCTGCGCGAGCGCCTGCGTCAGCGGTTGGCGGTCGATCACCAGCCAGCCGCGTCGCCAAGCGTCATCACCGGCCGTTTGCCGCGTCAGCTGCAGCTGCCCGTTGCGGTAATGCGCCGCCTGGCGTTGCGCGACCACCAGCGAGCGCTCGCCGCGCTCAAGCGTCACCCGCACGCTGTGCTGATGCACGCTGACGTCGACGCCCTGTTCAGTGCGCGCCACGCTGAACTCGGTGCCCAGCGCCTGGGTGACGCCGTTTTTCGCCTCCACCCTGAACGGACGGCTTTCCGCCCCGCCCAACGGCGCGACGATAAAATAGGCGGCGCCGCTCAGCAGCCGCACCTTGCGCTCATCTGCGGAATACGCCAGCGCGATCGCGCTGCCGCTGTCCAGCGCCACCCGGCTGCCGTCCGGCAAAGCAACTTCGTGCACCTCACCGCGAACGGTTTGATAATCGGCCTGCAGGCCGATCCACAGATCCGGCCCGCGATAAACGCCGAATGAAACGGCGAGCGCCACCGCCGCTGCCACCGCCCAGCGGGGCCATCGATAGCGAGAGGGCGTTTTCAGCGCCGCCACCTGCGGTTGTAACGCCTGCCGCTGCTCAGGCGGCAGTTGCCCAAGCGTCGTCCACAGCAGGCGAGCCTGACGCAGCGCCGCCGGATGCTGCGGATCGGCGGCCAGCCAGGCGTCCAACGCTCGCCGCCGATCGGCCGGCAGCGCCCCTTCGGCCAGACTCACGGCCCAGGCGGCCGCCTGCTGTCGCGCCTGTGCGGTTAGCGGTTTCATAATGGCATAGACCTCTGTTTTTTCTGGTTATAGGTTAAGACGTCTGAGCGCGGATAAACCCGTAAAAAAATTGCCATTATTGTTCTTCCATCCGCGCCATCAGCCGCTCGAGGGCGCTGGCCAGGTGTTTTTCCACCGTGCTGAGCGACACGCCCAGCTGCGCCGCCACCTGCGCCTGGGTCAGGCCATCGAGCCGGTTAAGGCGGAAAATCTGCTGCGTGCGCGGCGGCATGTCCGCTAGCGCCTGCTGCAACAGCTGCAGCAATTGGCTATCGATCGCCCGTTGTTCAAGCGCCGGTTCACCGGAGGGATACTGCGCCAGAATGTCGTCTTCGACCGCTTCGGTCTGCCGCCGCTGCTGCTGGCGCACATGGTCGAGCATCAGGTTTTTGGCGGTTTTGTACAGGTAGGCTTCGATATCGAGAATGTTACCCTGCGGATATTGCTCGGTAAGGCGGGTAAAACTTTCCTGCGCCAAATCCGCGGCCAGCTGAGGGTCGCGCAGTTTGGCGTTCAAATAGGCTTGCAGCGGCCGCATATGGCGCAGAAACAGCGCCTGCAACTCGGAATTGGACATCTCTTTTCCCAGAAGTGAAACACCCAATAGGGGCGATAAAAATCACATAAATGATTATCATTATCAATATTGTTCTGGGAAATATATGCTAACGCGGGGGGATAAACAGGAAACCGGCCTGGCGCCGGTTTCCGCTGTGCAGCAGGTCAGAGCTCTAGCGCCTCGTCTTCATAGCGGTGCTTGGCGTCGAGCGCTTCCTGCTCGGTTTCATGTTCACTGAGCAGCGTATTCGGCTCAATGTCGTCGGTGCGCACTTCAAAACGGCGCAGATGCAGGTTCGGGTCGCCCCGAAACACCTCAACGACGCGGGCGCTCCGTGGATAAGCAGGTTGATCATTTTCGCGCATGCCGTTCTCCCGTGTGTTTCACACAGTAGCAAGTATAGCAGCCGCCCTCATTCCGGCACGCGCGAGCCAAGATCGCGATCGCCGGGGGCGCCCGCCAACAGCTCGGTCAGTTCGTCGCAGGCGCAAATCCGGCCTTCACGCACGGTGAAGTGCGCCAGCACCCGCACGCGGCTGCGGGTACCGTCGCGCTTTTCCACCTCGACCAGATGGTGGGTCAGCACTGCCTCGCCCTGCTCCGCCGCCGCGATCACGCTCAGCGTCATGCGGCGGGTTTGCCGTTTCAGCAGCGCCATATGTTGCTCAAACTGCTCGAAGTTCAGCACCTTGCCATCCACCTGCTGGCGGTAGTCTGCGCTGAAACGGGCAGCGAGCTGCGTCGGCCGATGCTCCGGGCTGGCGACGACCTGCTGCAGCGTATCGAGCACCAGGTTCAGTGGGGTAACTTGAGTCATCACGTTTCTCCGAAATAGGGTGAACGGCGATCCTATCCCGGCCAGGCGATGGCATAATAACCACATCAAGACTTTCAATAACGTTAAACGGCCAACATGACGCAGATCCGCAGCCAACGCCTTCAGCATGAAAAAAAGCACCTGACGCCCTGGCACCGGCACGAAGGCGGCCAGATCTATCTCTTGACGCGTGGCATGCTGGCAATGGAACTCCCGGGCCGGCAATGGGCGATCACCGGCGGTACGCTGGGCTGGCTGCCGCCGGGATGCGCCCATCAGGCGCTGGCCTGCGGCGACGTGGCGGGCTGGAGTCTGTATCTGCCGGGGGAAAGCGTGCCGGAGATGCCGCCGCAGCCGCAGCTGTTCACGGCCTCTGCGCTGTTGCAGGCCCTGGTGGAGCGTATCGCGCAGTTCCCCGCCGGCCCACTGAGTGCGCCGCAACGGCGGCTGCTGCATGTGCTGCTGGATGAAATGCACGCGGCAAGCCGCGCGCCGTTGCAATTGCCGCTGCCGCAGGACGCCCGGTTGCTGAACATCGCCCGGGCGCTGCTGAACGATCCCGCCAGCCTGCGCAGCCAGCGCGACTGGGCCGACTGGGCCGGGCTCAGCCCGCGCACCCTGAGCCGCCGCTTTGTGCAGGAAACCGGCATCAGCTTCGCGCTGTGGCGCCAGCAGGCGCGGGTATTGCGTTCACTGGAGGGATTATCACGCGGCGCAGCGGTCGCCGAGGTGGCCGACGCCTGCGGCTACGACAACGTCAGCGCCTACATCGCCGCCTTTCGCCGCCGCTTCGGCGTCACGCCCGGGGCGTACTTTGCGGCCGCTCGGCAAACGGAATAGGAAAACGGGCGCCCAGCGCCCGAAGAGAAGAAAGGGTTATTTCACCGTCTCACGCGGCAGCACCGCGAGGATTTGCTCCACCACTCGCTGCGGATCGGCGGCGCCGTCCATCACGTAATGCGCGGCGTCCTGATACAGCGCTTCACGCGCCGCCAGCACCTCGAGCATCTCTTCGGCGATCGGCCTGCCGGTGAGCGTCGGGCGCTGCGCATCTTCCGGGTACTCTTCCAACCGCTGCGCCAACACGCTGGCCGGCGCGCGCAGATAGATAACGGTGCCATGCTGGCGCATAAACTGACGGTTCTCTTCCGCCAGGATCGCGCCGCCACCGGTGGCAACTACAGTTGACGGTTTGGTCACGGTTTGCAACGCGATGGTTTCGCGGCGACGGAACCCCAGCCAGCCCTCGCGCTCGACCATTTCCGCCACGCTCATCTGTACCGCTTGCTGCATAAACAGATCGGTATCGACAAACTGATAGCCCAACGCCAGCGCCAATGCGCTGCCTACCGTGGTCTTGCCGGCTCCGCGAGCGCCTATCATGAACAGGGTTTGTGTCATTACGGGTTGTCCCTTATGCGGTGACTTGAGTGCATTGCATACCAAAATACCGAGCAGGTGCGATGGCGTGGTGGCTGCATCATACCCTGCCCGCTCTGTATTTCAATATTTACGATAGTGTAAATTCCATGGCACAGCGACTGCCGACGGCAAAGCCGTGCGCCAGATCCTCATCCAGGTGCCGCCGCAGGGCGACCGTGAGCCGCGCGTCGTCGAGCGGCCGGAATCCCAGCCGCCGGTAGTAGGGCGCATTCCACGGCACATCAATGAAGGTGGTGAGCGTCAGGCGAGTGGCGCCCTGCCGTTTGGCTTCTTCCACCACCGCGCCGATCAGGCGGCGGCCGACGCCCTGCCGTTGCCAGGCAGCGGCGACCGATAATTCGGCGACATGCCAGTCTTCCCCCTGAGCCAACACGGCGATAAAACCGGCGCACTCACCGTTGTCGCTTTCCGCCAGCCATTCACGGCGCTCGGCGATAAACGCGGCGTGCTGTTTCGGGGCCATCACCTCGCCTTCGGCGATAAAGCGCCATTCCGGCTGCTGGCGAAACAGCTGCGCCGCCGAACGTTCAACCGCCATCAGATGCGCGATATCTCGCTGCTGCGCCAAACGGATCTGCAGGCTCATGAGTTCTCCTTAACGTTGGGGCGGTTATTTAAACAAATTCCACCGCCCGTGGCTCAGAAATCGATACTGCCGCGCAGCACCACCTCACGCGGCTCTCCTACCGCCACGCGCAGATTGCCACCGCTGGACGGATAGTAGGTTTTATCGAACAGGTTCTTCACGTTCAGCTGCCATTTCACCCGATAGCCGTTGATCGGCATGGTGTAAGCGGCGAACGCATCGGCAACGGTGTAGTTATCCAGGTAGAAGCTGTTGGCGGCGTCACCCGGGCGGCGGCCCACGTAGCGCGCGCCGGCGCCGATACGCACCTCATCGCCGCTGTACAGGCCCAGGCTGCCGAGGTTCTGGGTCAGGAACAGCGAGGCGGTATGGCGCGCCACGTTGGTCATCTCTTTGCCCTTGTTGTCCGGATCGTCCACCACGCGGGCGTCGGTATACGCATAGGAACCGATCAGGCTCAGCGAGTCGGTAAGATTACCGGCCACGTCCAGCTCCACGCCCTGCGAACGCACGCGCCCGGCGGTGCGCGTCACGGTTTCGCCCTCCACCAGCTCATTGACCATCACGTTGCGTTTGGTGATGTCGAACAGCGCCAGTGTGCCGGTAACGCCGTTCGGCAACGCCAGCTTGCCGCCGACTTCCCACGACTTGCCCTGCTCCGGCGGCAGCGAATCAATTTGGGTGGCGATGGAAGAGTTCGGCTTGAACGACTCGGTATAGCTGCTGTACAGCGACACGTAAGGCGTCAGCTTGTAGACCACCCCGGCGCGCGGCACCAGCTTGCCGTCCGAGCTGTCGGTGTTGGTCTGGAACGGCCGCCCCTTGCCGGCATAGACGTCGAAAGCGTCGTAACGCAGCCCGCCCATCACCAACCATTTATCGGTCAGTTGGATGGAGTCCTGCATAAACCAGCCGTAGCTGGTGAGATTTTCCCGCTGGTCGCTGTCTTTGGCGCTGACCGCGGTCGACGGCGGCATCAGGCCGTATACCGGATGATAGATATTGAAATCGCTGTTCTTTTTACCGCGGATCATGTCGCCGCGGTAGGTACGGTTATCTTCAAAATCAAAGCCGAACAGCATCTGGTGGTTGATGCTGCCCCAGTCCACGTCGCCATTGAGCGTCAGCTGCACCGCGTTGGCGTGGCTGACGGCGTTGGCGGTCGAGTCGGCCTGGCGGCTCAACACGCCGGTCACCGGGTTCAGCGCCGTGGCGCGCGCCTGGTTGTCACTGTAGCTGTTGCGGCTGTAGGCGTAGGTCAGCGAGCTTTTCCAGCGCTCGTTGAGCGTTTGATCGATCTGCAGAGTGACGCTGTCCTGATCGCCGCGGGTAGCGTTATAGGCTTCGTCGAAACGGCGATCGCGCGGCGTATTCACCGGTTTGCCGGTGCGCGAATCGATAATGGTGCCGCGATCGAACGGCACCAGATATTCCATATGCTCGTAGGCCAAGCGCACGGTGGTGTTCTCGCCATACCACATCAGCGAGGGCGCGATCACCGTCTGGCGGTTGCGGCCGAAGTTGCGCCAGTAGTCGGTTTCATCGTGATCGACGATCATGCGATAGGCGAATCCCGACGTGCCGAGCGGCCCGGTAACGTCGAGCTGGCCGCCGCCGCCGTTGAAGCTGCTGCCCCAGCCTTCCACGTGGGTATGTTGCTGCAGCTGGGGCTTTTTGGTGATCATATTGATCATCCCGCCCGGCTCGCCCATGCCATACAGCATCGAGGCCGGCCCCTTGAGCACCTCCACCCGCTCGGTGGTTGGCGTAAAGTTGCGAGCCTGCACCGAGCGCACGCCATCGCGCAGAATAGAGCCGTCGCGGTTGTCGCCAAAGCCGCGTTTCATGACCGCGTCCTGAGTGCCGCCCAGCGTGTTGGCCTGGGTAATGCCGCTGACGTTGTACAGCGCTTCGTCCAGGCTGCTGACCGCCTGATCGGTAATCACCTGCTGCGGCACCACGTCGATCGCCTGCGGCACATTCAGCAGGTTGATTTCGCTGCGGGTGCCGGTGACGCTGGTCAACGGCTGATAGCTCTGCACACCGTCGGCGTCTTTGCGGCCAATCACCGTCAGGCTTTCTTCTTTCGACGCGACTTTTTCCGCCGCCCACGTCGGCAATGTTGCGCAGGCCGCCAAAGGCAATGCGCACCACCAGCCGCGCTTGTTGTTATTCATTATCTAACTGACTCCAATAGGTCCCTGAAAAAGGTAACGGTAAAAACTGCTGATACAGCTGTTGGAAGGTCTGCTGCGGGTTGATGTCGGCGAACAGATCCGGGTAAAACGCTTTGGCGAATACCTCGACCAGCACCACGTGGTACGGGCTGAGGTAAAAGTTGTGCCAGACGCTCCAGGCGCGGTGGTTTTTCACCGCCTGCAGGCTGGCCAGCATCGGCTGTTTGGCGATCAGCCGGCGGAAGCTGTCGGCGGCCTCCTGTGGGCTGACCTGCGGCCCGAGGCTCAGATCGGACAGCCGTTTGCCTTGCGGGCCGGCCATGCCGGTGGCGAGGTATACGTCGGGATTGGCGCTCAGAATGGTTTCCGGGTTCAGTTCGCCATACACCCCTTTGACGCTGGCGTTGGCGATGTTGTCGCCGCCGGCGAAGGTCAGCAGATCGCCAAGGTTGCCGTGTGCGGCGGTGGTGCAACAGGTATCGCGCCGCCCCAGATGCAGGTGCAGCATCACTTTGGGCTTCGCCCCCTGATAGCTCGCCAGGCGTTGCTGAATCACCGCCATATGCTGCTGATAAAACGCGATGAACTGCTCGGCGCGCTGCTGGCGATTGAGCACTTCGCCCAGCAGCCGCACGCTCGGCACGGTGTTGTTCAGCAAATCGATACGCAGATCGACGTAGATCACCGCCACGCCGGCCTTGTTCAGCGCGGAAACCAGCAGATCGTTGTCGCCGTCTTCACGCGCGTAGCGCGCCAGGATCACCAGATCCGGCTTCAGCTGCAGCAGGCTTTCGATGTTGACCTGGCGGAAATTATTGCCGCTGATAATGGGGATCGCGGCGATCTGCGGGAACTTCTGCGTATAGCGTTGCCAGCTTTGCGCATCGAAACGCGCCAGATCCGCCGGCCAGCCGACGATGCGCTGCGCCGGGTTGCCCGGCTCCAGCAGCGCCAGCGTATACAACATGCGGCTCTCCCCCACCACGATGCGCTGCGGATTGTCCGGCACCACAACCTGACGGCCGGTGATATCGGTCACCGTCTTCGCCTGGGCGGAGAACAGGCCGAACCACAGAGAAAGCAGCAGTAAAATGAGGGAATTGCGCATGATTGAGCCGAAACGGGGGAAATAATGTGCGCATGATAATCACTCTCATTAACACTTGCAATCCCACGCCGCGATTGCCAAAAGAAATCCGGGAAACGGCGCCGGGCGCGCGGCAAACACGGCGAAACCGCTAAAATAACGGCTTTAAAAAGTTAAAAAAATGGCGGGGAAATCGGTTAAATAGAACGGGGAAACAGCTAAAAACCGGGAGACCTCCATGACTCAACGCATCATTCCGCTGTCGGAGTGCCCGCAGTTTGCCGATGTGTGCGCCGCCTGGGCCTTCGGCCAATGGGGCTCACAGCGCGGCGGTTCGCTGGAGCGCACCCAGTTGCGCTTCGCCCACTGCAGCCGGCCAAGCGACGATCACCTGACGCTGATGATGATCGACGGCGATCGTCCGGTGGGCATGGCCAGCCTGTGGCCCAGCGACGATCATCAGCGCCAGGATCTCACCCCATGGCTGGCCGGCGTCTTCGTGCATCCCGATCACCGCCGCAAGGGCATCGCCCACCGTCTTGAGATGGCCATCGTCGAGGCGGCGCGGCAACGCCATCACTCGGTTTTGCATCTCATCACCGACAAATCGGAAGCGCTGTACGCCGGCTGGGGTTGGCATCCCGTGGAACGCCGGCGGCAGCATGACGAAGAAGTGGTAGTAATGGCGAAAACGCTGTAGCTAACGCGGCGTACAAACATACACCAGCGCCGGCGGGAAGTTGCGCACCACCCGCAGGCGCTTCCAGTGAAAATAGCGGGACAGCAATTTTTCCGACAGGTGGCTGTATTGAAACAACACCAGCGTGCCGTTGCGCGCCAGCAGCCGCTGCCGGGCCTGCTGAAGAATGCGCACGCTGATCCTGACCGGGATCGACAGCAGCGGCAGGCAGGAAAACACCACGTCGTAATCCGTGGCCATTTGGGTCGCCGAATGGGGCATCACCTGCAGCCGCCGATCGTCTATCCCCCGCAGCCGATGCACGAAATGCGGTTGAATTTCGAAAGCCTCCAGCGCCGCATCGGCGCGCATCCGCCCCAGGATGCGTTTGGTCAGTACGCCGTCCGCCGCGCCCAGCTCCGCGATCGACAGCGCACGGGTCCATTCAATCTGGTTCAGCATCGCCTGGCACAGCCACGGGGAAGAAGGCGCCAGCGTACCGACGGTGCGCGGTGAAGCCATAAATTGCTGCAAGTAAGCGAAGTGATTCATCAGTTGCAGCCGGGTCGCATTTAACATTGAGGCCTCCTTGGGTTAAGCCCCCAATGTGAGCCGAATTTCTTAAGTAATCATTAACATGATTCCGAAAGCGGCAGACACAGTTGTAATAAAATGCGACCTCAGCCACGACGGCACAAAGAAAAACGGTCGTAATAATGACCTGAAAATAAGCCGTTTATGCGCCGACTGTTCAGATAATTATTACGACCGTTTATTTTATTGGCCACGTTGCCGTGGCCAGAGAGTAACAATCAACGCTTAGCGATAAATTTCCGCATTGCCGCGCCAGTTACTGGAGTCCCCGGGGGTGTCCAGGCCGATAATGCGGTAATGGCTGGCGCCGTCCGCCGCGGCTTTTTCTTTCAGGGCGGTGATGGCGTCATGCGGTGAGCCGCTAATGCCGGAAACCGACACGACGCCGATGCTTTGCAGATTGGCGGCCTGCTCGCTGTTGACCTGTTTCACCGACGACAGCGGCGCGGCGAAAGTGGAGAAGGAAGCGGCGGCGATCAATACGGCTGCGATGCTTGGGATAAGTTTCATGATTGACTCCAGGTGTTCTTGTTTATTAGCTCGTTGTCAGTGATGTTAATTATCCGCTAGCCAATGAAAACGGACGTCATGCAACGTAAAGAACATCAATCATTGTGAGGAGAATAAGGAGGATATGAGTGCGAGTGTGTATTTTCAGGCAGGAATGACTTTATTGAGTTCACCTTACCCCTATTTGATGAACAATTAAAGACAGGGCGAAAGAAAGAACGCACGCCGCCGCTATTTAAGATTTTTTACCCGCCGAGGCGCGCTGAGCTACGCTGATTTTGTGGCTTACCCTTTTAAGGAAGAACGCTTATGTCGCAAAACCTGCTGCGCGTGCGTGACGGTCAGGGCGCTTCGGTCTCATTCTCCGAACTGCTGTTCGATCTGATCTACGTTTTCGCCGTGACCCAACTTTCCCACTATCTGTTGCATCACCTGACGCTGACCGGCGCGCTGGAAACCCTGCTGCTGTGGTTCGCCGTCTGGCTGGCCTGGCAATACACCGCCTGGGTCACCAACTGGTTCAATCCCGATACCCGTCAGATCCGCCTGCTGCTGTTCGCGATCATGCTGCTAGGGCTGTTCGCCGCCGCCGCGCTGCCACAGGCGTTTGGCGAACGCGGTCTGATCTTCGCGCTGTTCTACGTCGCCATTCAGGTTGGCCGCTCCGTCACGGTGCTACGCCTGCTGGCGCCCGATCATCCGTTAAAACAAAACTTTCGCCGCATTCTCGGTTGGCTGTGCATCTCCGCCGTCTTCTGGATCGTCGGTGGGCTGGCAGAAGGCAATGCCCGCCTGGCGCTGTGGGCGATCGCCGTCTTGTGCGAATACGTCTCGCCGATGTTCGGCTTCCGTTTACCGGTCCTGGGGCGCTCGGACAGCAGCAGCGAATGGACCATCGAAGGCCACCATCTGGCAGAACGTTGCCAGCTGTTCGTGATCGTGGCGCTGGGAGAAACCATTCTGATCACCGGCGCTACCCTGAGCGAGATGGAAAGCTGGAGTCTGCCGGTGCTCATCGCCTCGCTGGTGGCCTTTCTCGGCAGCCTGGCGATGTGGTGGGTTTACTTCGACACCAGCAGCAAAGCCGGCAGCCACGCCATCAGCCAGGCGGAAAACCCCGGCCAACTGGGCGCTTATTTCCATTATGTGCACGTCGCGCTGGTGGGGGCGATCATCGTCTGCGCCGTGGCCAACGAGCTGGTGATCGCCCATCCCGACGGCCGCATCCAACACGCCACGGCGGCGGTGCTGCTGCTCGGCCCGGCGATTTACCTGTTCGCCAACGCGCTGTACAAACGGCTGGTGTATCACCGTTTTCCGCTGTCGCACCTGGTTGGGCTGCTGGCGCTGGCGGTATTGGCCCCTATCGCCTATTTAACCGATCTGCTGATGGTCAATGGCCTGACGACGCTGATCATGGTGATGGTGGCGGTGTGGGAGAGCATCTCGCGCGGCAGAGCGCCGCAGCAGCATGCGGAAGCCTGACACAAACGGGGGCGCTATCGCCCCCGCTGTGAGATTGATGACAAACCTCATGCCATTGCCGGGTTTGCAAAGAGCAGCGGATAAAAAACAAGGAAAATCAATTTATTGATTTTCGGCTGATGGCCACAAAGGAGGAAAAACCACGTTTTTTCCTCCTTTGTCAACGGTCTGACGGGGGCGCTATCGCCCCCCTATCTCGGTCACTTCAAGGGTTGCGGCAAGGTGAGCACCCACAGCTCACTCAGCGATTCCGGCTGCTCCAGAGGGCGCAATTCGATGCGGGCGTCGGTTTTGTCGCCTTCGAGGCTCAGCCGCCCTCCTTTCTCCAGCTGATAGTCACCGATTTTCTTGCTCTTTGGCGACGCATCCACCAGCTTGGCCTGCAAGCCGAAATCGTTGTCATTGATCACCGCCAGCGTGCGATCGTCGATCAGCGCCAACCCTTCCGCTTTCTCCTGGCGCCAACCCAACTGACGCAGATCCGCCACTTCCCGTTTCTGCGCCAGCTTCACGCCGCGTTTAGCCAGATCTTTCGCATCATCGAACTCCAGCGCTTTACCCTGGCCGTCAAACGCGCTCAGATCGCTGGCCTGCGCGAGATCCACCAGATAGATCTTGTTGATCATCGTCTTTTCTTTACCGGTTCCCTGTTCAATCAACAGGATGCGCTGGTTGTCCAACGCCACGACATCGCCAATTTTGGCGTCTTTGGCTTTTTTATAGCTGTCGATATCGATGGGATAGCCGTACATCGCGGTTTTGCCACTGCGCGGATCGAAGCTCACCAGCCGGGTAAACTGCGCCTTGTTTTTGCTTTTGCCGTCGACATCCAGCGTGCTCTGCACCGCCGCCAGAATGCGCCCATCCGGCATCCGGGTCAGCCCCTCAAAACCGCGGTTAGGCTGGCGCCACTTCAGGATGTTCGGTAACCCGCTCGCCACCGCCTGCTCGCCGGCCTGCGGCGTTGGGCCATATTTGGCGAGGATTTTACCTTTGCCGTCGACATGGATCAGAAACGGGCCGTACTCATCGCACAGCCAATAACCGCCGTTACCGTCACCGATGATGCCTTCGGTATCCAACCCGCGGCGATCGCCGGACAGCGGTTGCAGCGCGTCGTTCAACGCCACTTCGTTCGTGGAACCAATCAGCTCACTCGGCAGCGGCAGCCCGCTAATCGGCCCTTTTTCGTCATGCAAGGGCCGCGCATTCTCGGCCACGGCCTTGCCGCCGCCGATACGAATGTCCATCAACAGAGGCGTGAATTGCGGATTGGCGAAAATCTTGGCCTCTTGCTTGCCTACCGCCGGGGCATCGGCATTCGGGCCGCGATCGGTCAGCGTCGTCAGCACCAAATCGTCGCCCTGCTTCTTGTTGAACATCAACCCGGAGCCGATCCCCACCGGCAACCCCTGCGGGAAATGCTTGGCGAACGCCCCCTGATAGGCGACGCGTTCCCCACCGGGGAAGCCGACCACATAACGCGCCACCTCAATGTCGGCAGCGTGGGCCAATACAGGAAACAGTGAAGCCAACAGCAGGGAGAGCGATTTTATTTTCATATTTGTTACCCGAGGTTAAATGAAGCGTTGTCAGGCAGAAGACGATATTAATTTAGCATGACACTTAGATGACAATAGGCAATTCGTCAAATGCACATCAGGCAATAAGGCTGGCTGGCAAATAGAAATTAGCAATTAACCTGAGCGTATTGAATGGAGAAAACCGCTGGAAAAAACCGCCCGGAAATAACCCGTCATTTTGCTTAGGGTAAATTCTGATAACAAAGATAAAAAAATCGGCAAACGCGCGTCAACACGGCGAAAAACGGTGTTTTTCTCATAGACAAAATAAAATACCAGGGATTTAATACCGCCGTTATTCAAGGTGCATTAAGAAAATTCTATAGAATATCTGCATGAACTGAAAAAGCTGTTCTATAGTTTTTAGTGCTAACGCCCGTTAGTCAATTCCGCAGGATGGAATCTATGTCAAAGCGACTTTTTGCTGAATTTTTTGGCACATTTTGGTTGGTGTTTGGTGGTTGTGGTAGCGCAGTATTAGCAGCGGCATTCCCACAACTGGGTATTGGTTTCCTCGGCGTCGCGCTCGCTTTCGGTCTGACCGTGGTGACGATGGCCTATGCCGTCGGCCATATTTCCGGCGGGCACTTTAACCCGGCGATCACCGTCGGCTTATTCGCCGGCGGCCGTTTCGCGGCGAAAGACGTGATCCCTTACGTGATCGCACAGGTGATCGGCGGTATCGCCGCAGCGGCGGTGCTGTATCTGATCGCCAGCGGCAAAGCCGGTTTCGACGCCACCGTGGGCGGTTTCGCCTCCAACGGTTACGGCGAACACTCCCCGGGCGGTTATTCTCTGCAATCAGCCATCGTGATTGAGCTGGTGCTGACGGCCTTCTTCCTGATCGTTATTCATGGCGTAACCGACAAGCGCGCGCCGGCAGGCTTTGCCCCGCTGGCGATCGGCCTGACGCTGACGCTGATCCACCTGATCAGCATCCCGGTGACCAACACCTCCGTTAACCCGGCGCGCAGCACCGGCGTAGCGATCTTCCAGGGCACCTGGGCGCTGCAGCAGCTGTGGGTGTTCTGGCTGGTGCCGCTGGTCGGCGGCATTATCGGCGGCCTGATCTACCGCTGCCTGCTGGAAGACAAAAAATAAGCGTATCGCAGTCGATCGCGTTTCACGGGGCAGCCTTCATCGGCTGCCCCGTTGCTTTCAGCCCTTCGTCACTTCAAACATCATGATATCGCTGGTAAAGGAGCCATCCAGCTGAATCGCGAAATGCTCCGCCACCTCTTGCGACACGCTTTGCTGCAGCGCGCGGATCGCGGTGACGAAATGCGCCGGGGTGCGCATGCGCGCCACCCAGCTGTCGAACTCCAGCATCAATCGATCCGACGTCACCTCACGCACCACCAGCCCGGCTTCGGTCAATAACGCCAGCCACTCGCCTGGCGCATAGTTGCGCACATGCGAGGTATCACGCAGCACTTCCACGGTTTGCAGGTAGATATCCAGCAGCGGATGCCCCGGCGAGACCACGTCCATAAAGATCGCTCTGCCGCCCGGTTTGAGCACCCGCCTGACCTCACGCAGCGCCTGGCCGACATCGTGCCAGTGGTGCGCCGAATAGCGGCTGATGACCAGATCGAAGCTGGCGTCCTCAAACGGCAAAGACTCCGCCACGCCTTGCTGCAGCTGAATGTTACCCAGGCCTTTTTCCGCCGCCGCCTGCTTCACCACCGCCAGCATTTGCGCCGACAGATCGTAGGCCACCACCTGCGCCACCCTGGCCGCCGCGGTGAAGCTGGCATGCCCGGCGCCGCAGCCCAAATCGAGCAGACGCGCGTCGGCATGCGGCGCCAGTAACTGCGCGAGGCGTTGCAAATCCTTGCCCTGCGCATGTACCGCGCTGGTTAAGTAGGCGTTGGCCTGCTCGCCGAACTGCCGGTCTACCGCGTTTTTGTGGCTGTTGCTGTTGCTCATGTTTGCTCCCGTTATTATCCGGCTTGCGCCTGTGCCTGAAGGCTTTTCGGCTACTATAATCAGGCTACTATACGGGTACAATATGAGCAGTTATCCTGGTATAAATAGGTACCACGCTATGTCATCAGAAGCCTTATCCGGGCCAAAAGCCCTCGGCGCATTTCTGCGCGCGCACCGCGAACGCATCACGCCGGAAATGATCGGCCTGCCTAGCTCTTCGCGCCGCCGCACCAGCGGCCTGCGCCGCGAAGAACTGGCGCAAATCAGCGGCATCAGCGCCACCTGGTATACCTGGATCGAACAGGGCCGCGAGGTGTCTATTTCCCCCTATACGCTGGCACGCATAGCCAAAGCGCTGCGGCTCGGCCCGGCCGAACGCCACTACCTGTTTACCCTGGCGCGCATCGCCGATCCCGAGCAGGAAGCGCACCGCGAAACCGCCAACGACGCGGTGCTGCAGAGCGTGCATCAGATGACGGTGCCCTGCTATCTGCTGGACGTGACCTGGAACGTCGTCGCCTGGAACCCGCAGGCGGCGGCGCTGTTCCGCGGCTGGCTGGATGTGGCCAACAGCCCCAACCTGCTGCACTTCATGTTCTTCCACCCGTTGGCGAAAACGCTGGTCAGCGATTGGGAGGAACGCGCTCGCCGCGTGGTGGCCGAGTTTCGCGCCGAGACCAGCCATCATCAAAATACCGAAGAGATGCGCGCCTTCGTGCGCAACATGACGCACAACAGCGCGGACTTTAATCACTGGTGGAAGCAGCATGACGTGATGGCGCGCGAAGGCGGCGAAAGAGCGTTCGAACATCCTCAGCAAGGCGCACTGCGCTATCGCCAACTCACCTTCCATCCGGCGGAGCACGCCGGTCTGAAGCTGGTGATGCTGATCCCGCTGCCGCAATTGGTAACAAATTCATAGGCAGGTTTACCCGCCATTTATTTATTGGTTCATGTAAACGCGCTAGGGTGATTGTTACCGATGATAGTCATCATCCAGCAACGTTATTTATCTCCCGAGGTACGCCTATGCAATCCGAAGAACAACGCCTTATCGATGGTCTGTTTGGCCGCCTGAAAGAAGCCGAGACCAAGACGGGCCCACGGGATCTCCAGGCAGAGCAGCAAATCAACCAGCATATTCGCGAGCAGCCTTCCGCCCCTTATTACATGGCGCAGGCGATGATCATTCAGGAAGCAGCGCTCAAGCAGATGGACCAGCGGGTCAAAGATCTGGAAGCCCAGGTCGCGCAGCTGCAGCAAACCGCCCACGGCCAGCAAAGCAGCGGCGGTTTCCTGGCCGGTCTGTTTGGCGGCGGCAGCCGCACGCCAAGCCCGCGCGAACAGTATCAGGCGCAGCAGCAAAATACGGCGGCCTGGAACAACGCGCAGCAACAGCCTCAGCAACCGGCCTATGCCCAACCGCAGCAGGCGGCGCCTTCACGTGCCGGCGGCTTCCTGGGCGGCGCCTTGCAAACGGCAGCGGGCGTCGCCGGCGGCGTGGTATTGGCCGACATGCTGACCGGCATGTTCCGCCATTCGCAGCCGCAGGAAATCGTGAATATTATCGAAGAAACCCCGGCGCCGCTGGACGACAGCACGATGCGCAATTTCGACGCCTCCAACAACCTTGATACCTTCAACAACGGCGACGGTGGCAGCTTCCTGAACCAGGACAACGGCTTCCAGAACGCCAACTATCAGGACGACACGGACTACGCCGACGACGATTACAGCGACGACGACGACTCCTTCCTGTAATGCCCTCTCCCCCTCTCACCCGCAGAGGGGGATTTCCCGTTTCGCCAATCTGGTCTACAGTGAACACTGTTCATTTATCCAGCGGAGAGAAACGATGACAAGCTTTAATCCTGCCACCCCTTTCTTCAGCGAACGCCTGCAGATGCGCCCACCGGTAATGGCGGACCTCGCACGTTTCTACGCCATCTTTGGCGATCCGCAAACGCAGCGTTTCAATCCCGCCGGCCCACTCACCAGCGAAGCGCAGGCCGCATCGGTGCTGCACGAGAGGATTGCCGGGTGGCAACAACACGGTTACGGTTCCTGGGCGATCGCTCTGCGCGAACGGCCGGATTGGATTATCGGCTTTGGCGGATTGTCCCGGAAAGCGCTCGGGGCGCACCGCACCGTGAACCTCGGCTATCGCTTCGATACTCGCGTCTGGGGCATGGGATTGGCCACCGAGATGGCGCGGGCTTCGCTGCAATACGGTTTTGTCGGATTGGCGCTGGAGGAGATTTCCGCCATTGTACGTGCGGAGAATCAGGCCTCGTGGCGAGTATTGGAAAAGGTCGGTTTACGGCGGGTAGATACGCTGGATGACGTGCCCGGCGCAGCGCCGAGCCTGGTGTATACGCTAAAGCGCGGCGACTATCAGGGTTGATCGTCGCTGATTTTGGCCAACGCCATGCGGTAAGATTTGACCTTCTGACGCTTTTTCAACCAGGTGGTGGTAGACACGATGAACACCGCGCCCGACATCGCCAACACGCCGGTCGGGTGGCCGTAAAACACCATCAAGGCAAAGTACACGGCGGAAACGATCGCCACCCATTTCGCCGTATTGCCCATGTCGTTCTTCTCCTGGGTCAAACGGCGGATGTGCTCTTCTTCACTGATTCCCATACGCGCTCCTTGTTGGCTGAACGTTCCATTATATGGAGCTGGAGTGTTGATATTTCAAGCGGTTGGATGGTAAAGAAGCGTAAAGCTCAGGCCGGCGGTTCCTGCCGCCGGGGCAGATAACGCCCGGGCTGATCGGTGCCCGGCAGGCCGGTGCCGTCGTTGCGGCCAAACAGCCGGTAGCGATTGCCGGCGACCGCATCATAGACCTTGTCCGCCAGTCGCGGCGGCAGGTAACGCGCCAGCGCCAGTACGCGGTACGGCCACCCCACTTGACGCAGCGCCTGAAACAACGCCGCCGAACGTAGCCAACAGCGCCCCTGCTCAACATAGACCACGGAATCGAAACGATTGGTCGGCAATCCCAGCGCCTGCAGGATCGCCTGCCCTTCGACGGATTGCACCGTCGCCAATAGAATGCGCCGCTGCCGATCGGCGCGAATAAGGTATCTCACCAGCCCGTGACACAGATTACATTCGCCGTCGAACAACAGCGCGCGATCGCCGGGCTGGAGATAAGGCAGATGTGATAAAGGGGTCATCCCGCCTCCCGAAAAACGCTCGCCTTAGCCTAACGCGCCTAGCGCGCCCAGGCCAGAGCGGGATGACAGGGCGTGTTAAGGCGCGGGCGGTGCGTCAGGCACCGCCACCACCGCGACGCGAACTTCGTAATGTTTGGCGCTGCCCGCCGGGATCACCGCCGTCAGTTTGTTGATGGTTTCCACCGGATTGTCGCTGGCCGAGGTGGCGCAGAACAGCTCGCCGCCGTGGCAGAACCCCGGCTTGGGCGGGTGCCCGCCCGGGAAAGGCGGCATGCGCATCGGTTCATCCGCCACAGGCGGCAACGCTTTGGCCGCAGGCGCCTCGGGGGCCGACATCGCGCTCGCGCTGAACAACAGCGCCATGCCCATGCAGGGCAGCGCCAGGATCTTGATTGCTTGTTTCATTGAATTAGCCTCATTTGCCGGGTTCGGGATTACGCTACCCCGCCCCCGGCCCATGAGAAAGCCGCTTTTCGCTACCTTTTCGCCCCGCTACGTTTTGCTTACATCCCGCGTCTAACGTGATGAAAGGCGAAAGGTTGGGTAAAGGGCCGTCGCGTTACTTGCCGTTCGTCAGCGTGTTGTAGCTGGTCATCAGATTGCGGTAGTCCGGGATATGGTTGGAGAACAGCGCGCCCAGCCCTTCGATGTCATTGCGCCAGTCGCGGTGCAGCTCGCAGGCGACGCCGAACCAGGTCATCAACTGCGCGCCGGCGGCCTCCATGCGGCTCCAGGCCGACTGACGCGTCAACTCATTGAAGGTGCCGGAGGCGTCGGTCACCACAAAGACCTCGAAACCTTCATTGAGCGCCGACAGCGCCGGGAATGCCACGCACACTTCGGTTACTACGCCGGCGATGATCAGTTGCTTGCGGCCGGTGGCTTTTACTGCCTTGACGAAGTCGTCGTTGTCCCAGGCGTTGATCTGGCCAGGGCGAGGAATGAAGGGAGCATCGGGGAATTGGGCTTTCAGTTCCGGCACCAGCGGTCCGTTGGGACCGTTTTCGAAACTGGTGGTAAGAATGGTCGGCAGGTTGAAGTATTTCGCTAAATCACCCAGCGCCAGCACGTTGTTTTTAAACCGATCGGGATCGATATCACGCACCAGCGAAAGCAGCCCTGCCTGATGATCCACCAGCAATACGGCGGCCTGGTCTTTGTCGAGGCGCTTGTAGTTTGCAGTCATGGTTTTACTCCTGTGGGGTTGATGTTGCGGATGAAACGCCCCGCCTGGCGGCGGGGCGTTGAGGTTTAAGTGTAGCGCCTGAGCCGGGGAACACGGCCCGCCCCAGGCGCCAAAGTTCAACCGGCGCTCGCTTCGGCGTTCATGCTGCCGAACTTACCGCTGTTGAAATCGCGGAACGCCTGCTGGATTTCCGCGTCGCTGTTCATGACGAACGGGCCGTAGCCGACGATAGACTCATCGATCGGTTCGCCGCTCAGCACCAGCAGTGCGACGTCATTGTTAGCTTCGATGGTGATCGAATCCCCCGCCCGGTCGAAACGCACCATTTGGGTTTCGCGCACCACGTCTTCGCCGTTGACCAGGATCGCACCGTGCAACATCACCAGCGCCAGCGTATGGCCTTCTTTCACCGTCAGCGTGGTGGTATGGCCGGCATTCAGCTTCATGTCCCACACGTTGAGCGGGCTGAAAGTGCGTGCCGGGCCGGCGTGGCCGCCAAAGTCACCGGCAATCACCCGCACCTGCCCGGCGCCGTCCGCCAGCGGAACCACCGGAATATCGGCGTTCAGCAGCGTCTGGTAACCCGGCTCGGCCATTTTGTCCTTGGCCGGCAGGTTGACCCACAGCTGCACCATTTCCATGGTGCCGCCCTTGCGCGAGAAGTCCCGAGAATGGAACTCTTCGTGCAGAATGCCAGAGGCGGCGGTCATCCACTGGACGTCGCCGGGGCCAATCACCCCACCGCTGCCGGTCGAGTCGCGGTGTTCCACTTCGCCCTGATAGACGATGGTCACCGTTTCAAACCCGCGATGCGGGTGCTGACCTACGCCACGGGTGCCGGAGGCGGAGCGGAATTTGGTGGGCGCTGCGTGATCCAGCAGCAGGAACGGGCTCATTTCCGCCCCCAAATCGTTATAAGAGAACAGCGAATTCACCAGGAAACCGTTACCGACCCAATGTGCTTCCGGGCTGTTGTGAATACCGAGGATTTTTTTCATCTTGAACTCCCGTTTCAGACCTCACGGCCTTAAGTTGATGTCAGAAGTTTAATCCGCCGGGGTTTGCTGCAGTAGTAGGCAAGATGTACACTCAGCGTTCTACTGATAGAACGATAAGGGATACGATGCTGACCGACCTGAACGATCTGTTTTTCTTCGCCAGCGTGGTCGATCACCAGGGATTCGCCCCCGCCGGCCGGGCGCTGGGCATTCCCAAATCCAAGCTCAGCCGCCGCGTGGCGCTGCTAGAGGAGCGGTTGGGCGTGCGCCTGATCCAGCGCTCGACGCGGCGTTTCTCGGTGACCGAGGTCGGCCAAACCTATTACGCACACTGCAAGGCGATGTTGGTGGAAGCGGAAGCGGCGCAGCAAGCGATCGAGCAGACCCGCGCCGAGCCCTGCGGCACGGTGCGCATGTCCTGCCCGGTGGCGATCTTGCACACCCGCGTCGGCAGCATGGTGGCGGCTTTTATGGCCGATTACCCCAAGGTGACGGTACATCTGGAAGCCACCAACCGCCGGGTGGACGTGGTGGGGGAAGGGCTGGATCTGGCGATCCGCGTGCGGCCGCCGCCGCTGGAAGACAGCGATCTGGTGCTGAAGATCCTGGCGCAGCGCACCTGGTGCGTCGCCGCCAGCCCGGCGCTGGTGCGCACCCTCGGGCCGGCGCACACGCCGGAAGACCTGCGTAAATACCCGACGCTCGATCTCGGCCCGGCGCGCGGTCAGCACCAATGGCGGTTGACCGGCCCACAGGGTGAACGGGTAGAGTGGGAACACACGCCGCGGCTGGTCACCGACGACATGCTGATGCTGCGCACCGCCGCCATCGCCGGCGCCGGCATCGTTCAGCTACCGGCGATGATGATGCGCGACGACATGCTGCGCGGCGAGCTGGTGCAACTGTTGCCGGGCTGGCAGCCGCAGGGCGGCGTGGTGCACGCAGTCTACCCGTCGCGCCGCGGCCTGCTGCCGGCGGTGCGGCTGCTGCTCGACTATCTGGGTGAGCAGTTCGCCAGCATCGAAGAAGAGTGATCAGGCGGTAATTTCGATCGCATTGCCGTCCGGATCGCGAATGACGGCCTCATAGAAGCCGTCGCCGGTCCAGCGCGGCGCGGACAGCAAAATGCCCTCCTGCTGTGCGCGCTGCGCCAACCTATCGACCTGCCGCTCATCCCCCAGCGACAGCGCGATGTGCGCCCAACCGACCCGCTCCTCCTGCTCCTGCGCCTGCGCCGGCAACAGCGTCGGCACGCGCATGATCTCCAGCGACGGCCCGGCCGCCAGGCTGACGAAACGTGAAACGAACCCCGGCCGGTTGCGGCTGACATACTCCTCCCCCGCTTCACCGTTGAAATAGCGCTGCCAGAACGCCAGCTGCGCGTCGATGTCCTGGCTCCACAGGGCAACATGGGCAATTTTCATCATCATTCTCCGGTCGATAAATCGCTGTGCCAGACCTGGCCGCCGCCCTGCGCCACCTGCAGCTCGAGCTGCGGGTGCGCGCCGCGCGCCGTCACCAGATGATCCACCCGCCCGGCGGGCAGGAAGGGGTAAGGGGCATAGGTATTGAGTTTGTCGCGGGTACACAGCACCGCCACGCTGCCGGCGCGCGTCAGCAACCGCTTTTTGAACGTGGCGTCCTGATAGTTCAGCGCCGAAAAACCGCCGGCCGGGTCGTAGGCGCAGATGCCGGTGAACACCAGATCGAAATGGAAACCGTCGATCTCTTCCGCCGCCTTGGCGTCCACGCAGCCACCGACCTGCGCATCCAGCTCGCCGCCGATCAGGATGGTGCGGATCCCCGGCCGCTCCAGCATTTTACCGGCGATACTCAACGCATTGGTCACCACCGTCAAACGCCGATCGCGCGGCAACAGCTCCGCCAAATGCAGGTGGGTGCTGCCGGCATCGAGGAAAATCAGCTGTTCTTCGCCGATCACCCTCAGCGCGGTCTGCGCCAGCGCCAGTTTCTCATCGCCGCTGAGCGCCATGCGCGCCGCAACGGGGCCTTCGGCCGGCGTCGGCGCCAGCGCACCGCCATAGATACGTTTGCACAGGTTCTGCGCCGCCAGCTGGCGCAGATCGCGGCGGATGGTGGCTTCGGTAGTATTCAGCCGCTGCGCCATCTCCAGGGCAAGTACCCGCCCCTGTTGGCGAAGCGTGTCGAGAATGGCCTGGTGGCGTTCATTCGGTAACAGTTTGGACATCGCATGGATCCGGCGGCGCTAAAGTGATCACAAATGTACATAAACGTACACAATCGAACAATCACTTTTTTCGCCACGCCTAAGCGGCGGCGCTCGTCTAGACTCAAAGCGACATCACCAATAAGGGAATATGACGCGATGACCTCCGCCGTGCTTTATACGCTGTTTCCCGCCGCAGCCACCGTCGTCGGCGCAGCGGTGGCGCTCTATCGCCGCCCCGGTGACGCCGCAATGCGCGTCATCCATCACTTTACCGCCGGCATCGTTTTCGCCGCCACCGCCACCGAAATCCTGCCCGATCTCAAGCAGCAGTCGCCTGTGGCGGTGTTGCTGGGCGGCGCTGCGGGGGTGCTGTTAATGCTGCTGGTTCGGCGGCTGGGTGAAAAAGCGCAGGGGCCGGTCGGTTTTATCGCCGCGGTCGGCGTCGATATCTTTATCGATGGGCTGGTGCTGGGCATTGCCTTCGCGGCCGGCGCCAAAGCCGGCCTGCTGTTGACGCTGGCGTTAACGCTGGAAGTGCTGTTCCTCGGATTATCGATCGTCGGCGATTTGAAAGACTTTCTCGGCAGGCGGCTGCGTGCCATGGCGGCGATAGTCGGCCTGGCGCTGCTGCTGCCCATCGGTGGCCTGCTGGGGGCGCCGGTGGCCATGCTGGGCACATTTTGGCTGACCGCCTTTTTGGCCTTTGGCCTGATCGCCCTGCTCTACCTGGTGACCGAGGAGTTGCTGGTCGAAGCGCATGAGGGCGGGAAAGAGACACCGTTCGCCACCGCGATGTTCTTTGCCGGCTTCCTGCTGCTGTTGTTGCTAGAGGAAGGTTTGGGGTAAAAAAACGGGAATTTCATGGCGTATGCCGCCCGATGGCAACGCTTTGGCTATACTGTGGCAAGCGAAGTTACCGCAGACGTAACGGCTTGGGCGTAAAGGGAAAACGATGTTATTGACGATCGCAAGGTGGCTGTTTCAACTCCCCGGAAAGCTGTTCGGGCTGATTTTTAAAAATCGCCTGAGGATATTTTTGTTCTTCATGCTGGTCGCCATCGCGGTGCTCGGCGCCAAGCGCTATCTGCGCGCCCACCAGTATGACGATGAATTCAGCCTCGCCGCCCCCGCCGATTACAACCGGGCAATAAAGCGCGAAATGCCGCTGCGCGAAGCGCGTGAACAGTGCGGTGGGCCGTTGCACGACAATGCCGGCCAACCGTGGCCCGCCTCAGCCGGTTATCTGCATCAGCCGACCAGGCTGCCCGCGACCGGTCTGCATCGGCTGACGCTGGATAATCAGGGCAACGATTTCGCGGTGCTGGTCAAGCTGGAAACGCCGACGGCGCCGCAGCAGCTGGCGGAAGTCTTTATTCCGCCCGCCGGCAGCTTCGAGGTGAAAATCAATGCGGACGCGGAACACGTCATGAAAATCAAGAACATCAAGACCGGCTGCATGTTCCGCTCCCGGCCGTTCAACCTGGATAAACAGAGCGATTGGCGCATGCCGCTGACGCTACAAAAAGACGGCAGCCTGCAGCTGCAGTCGATAGGGGATCGCCAATTCTGATCGGGCGCCGGGTGGAAGCGCCGGCGCCGCGAGGGTTACTTTTTCACCGGGTGATCGCGGCGGAACAGTTCCCAACTTTCAATTTCCTGCCCACTCGGCAAGGTACAGGTGGAATACTGGCCTGCCGCGTTCTCTTTGGCATTCAGCTTGCCGCCGATTTGGGTGCAATACACGTCGGCCGGGTTCGCCATGCCGATCGGTTTCACCTGCGGCGGTGGCGGCGCATCGTTGGATTTCACGGAACACCCCTGCAACATCGTCATCCCTGCCAACAGGGAAAGCATCAACGTTTTTTTCATTTTTCCAGCTTATGCAAAAAGAACGGCGGAGCGCTCCGCCGTTCGTTCATCATGAAATAAAGGATTTGCCCTGTTTCAGCACCAGATCGCAAGCTTTTTGCTTCACCTTCTCGGTGATCTGCGAGGTACCCAGGCTGTTCAGATCCAGGCTCTTGCCTTCGCCGGTCTGCAGCAAGCCGCCCAGGCCCTGCTGATAATCCTGGCTCTTGGCGTTTTCGGTGCTGGTGATGCCCAGCTTGCTGAGCAGCTGATCTTTCACCCCTTCGGCACCGTTAGCCGACAGCACGTTGTTTTTCACACAGTACTGCAGGATACCGGCGGCATTGGTCATGCTGCTGGAGCTCAACGCCTTGTCGCCACCGTTCAACAGGCCGGTCAGCGAGGAGAGCGACATGCCGCCGCTGCTGTCGCCGCCCGACTTGCTCAGTTCGCCCGCCGCGCTGCTGAGGGAATCCATCAGCCCGGCAGCCTGAGTGGCGCCGCTAGCCAGGGTAGCGGACAGCGCCAAGGCCAGCAGTAAACGATGTTTGGTGATCATAGTGGTAAAACTCCTGTAATAACGGCATGCGATCGGCGCAGCGCGCCGGGATACCCTTCCGACGCCGCCGGCGGCGACAAGTTCCTTTTATCTCGCCGCCGCGCCGTTTTTCGGAATTCAGGAAATTTAGAACTGCCAGCGCAGCCAGGCGAAGAACACGTTGCCGTTGTTATAGGTGCCGGGAATGTAGGTCGCCTGGAACGTCAGCCGCTGATAGCCGATAGAGGCCAGCGGCAGCGGTGCCGGGATAGGAATGTATTTCCAGTTGTCACGCGCGGTGACGCTGGCGGTGAAGCCCAGCCCCAGGCGGAAATCCTTGTCATCCAGCGGGCGCCAGATCTTCTCGTAGGCGTAGCCGCCGATCGGCTCCCACTTGTTGAAGGAATCCTTGAACGCCATGATGTAGATGCCGTGCCAGTCACCGTCGCTGTCGTAGCGGGAGATACCGTAACCGGCCCCCCACGGGCGCTCGTTGTACTTATCGATATGTTCATCATCGTAAGTCCAACGGTTGTGCCAGGTGATGGCCGGAATATAGAGATCGTGGTTAGGCGAGTTGTTCCAGGTCTCCGCCACGTTATCGGTAAAACGCTGCCATAGACCCGGTTTTTCAGCCTGCGCGGTATTGCCACTTTCTGTACCAACCTCAGCGTAAGAAGGCAGTGCAGGAAATATCAACGCCAGAGAACATGCCAAAAGAGTCCGTTTGAGAAACATCGTAAAGCTCCTGTAAAAATACGGCCGCAGATTTTTACCGATAGCCCAGGCAAGATCAAGCTGTATCTAATTTATCCAACGTCCGTTGTGCTTTGGTTAAGCTTAGCACCGGAAAATTGCCAATAATTCATAACAAACTGTACCGATATCCGCATGGTATCGCCTTTAGGGCGGCAAAGCCGTGGGAAAAGTCCGCTTTGTCGCATGCTACTCGCGGGCAAGGTGCTTGACCAACACATCGACATCGAGACGGTTCACAAACTCCAGGGAATATGAGGAATAGAGGCCGAACAGGCGATTTTGGTGCCCGACCACCACCAGATCGATGCCGGCCCGGTGAATAAAATCGCTCACGTCCTTAAAGCGCCGAATGGTGACGATCTCCTTGACCGCGACCGGCGCATCGACGGCGCTCACCAGCCGGCTCAGCATCGCCTTGGCGGCGATCACCTCCTGCGCCTGGCGGTCTTTGACCCGCGCATCGCTGCCGTACTCCAGCTCGGCGTAGTCGGCGTTAAGGTGGCCAACGGTGAGGGCGATCGGCAGCCCGCGCACCATCGCTGCCGTTTGACGCAGCAGTGGCAGCCCATCGCGCTCATCATGAATCAGTACCAGAATATGTCGATAGTTTTTCATCGCAGTTTCCCCCACAGGCCAGCACCGTTGGGACATCAGCCCCTCTGGTAGGTATACGCCATCTGCGCGCACGTAGAGAAAAGTTTACGTATCACTTCCCACGGAATGTGATGACCACCACGTTATATTAACGCCGTGACGGCACATTTTAATGCCGGCCCGGCGTGGCGCGCACTGCAGCCCCGTAAAGCAAAGCTGACGAAGATTGGCGAACAAAAAACGACTGTTGTTAATTTTTTGTTTTTAGTTGGTTACAGGATGGTTTCATGAAATAAGCGTGCGTCGGATCACCAAAATCCCCCTTTACGCCAGGTTCTGCTTTTCTTTCCCAGGCAAAAAGCGTTACGCCGCTCAATGGGATTTAACGCGGCGTCAAAAGTACCGGATGATTCGCCCTGCATCACGATAAATGCCAATGCGCCGCCGCTTTTCTGTCGATATACCATCAAGGAAAAATACCGCCGCACGCCAATACGCAATACCCCTACTTTTTATGTATTACTCAATCGCGTAAAGCGCCGAATACAAACCGCCCATTTTTCGGCTGCCAACCCTATCTTGAACAAGTCGACGCTTTAAATAACTGTTAAAGCTAACGACACAACATCGCCAGCAATTTATTTTTGCTGATTTTCGCCTGACAAAATAAAGATAAATAATCCGGAGCAATCAATGAAAATAACTATCGGGTCATTCATTCTGCAACAGCTTCACGCCCTGAACGTCGATCGTATTTACGGCGTGCCCGGCGACTATAACCTCAGCCTGCTGGAGCTGCTGGAAAGCGACGACCGATTGGCGTTTATCGGCAACTGCAATGAATTGAACGCCTCCTACGCCGCCGACGGTTACGCCCGCATGAAAGGCGCCGGCGCGCTGATCGTCACCTACGGCGTCGGCGATCTGGCCGCGCTGTCCGGCATCGCCGGGGCCTATGCCGAATCTTCGCCGGTTATCTGCATCGCCGGCACGCCGCCGCTGCATGCGATGAAGAATCATCAGCTCTTGCACCATACCCTGGGCGATGGGAATTTCGACAACGTCATGAACTGCTTTAAACAATTCACCGTCGCTCAGGCTCTGATCACGCCGGAAAATGCCGCGCAGGAAATCCCACGCGTTATTTCCCGCGCCTGGATAGAGAAGAAGCCGGTCTATTTACAGCTGCCTTCCGATATTTGCGACGTCGAAATTGAAGTCGCCGCAGCCGCAGCGGCGCCGCAGTTGCCGGCCAGCGATAAATACAATGTGCAATTAGCGGCGATGGCGCTGTTAACCAAAATAAAACGCGCACAGCGTCCGATCATGTTGGTCGACCAAATGGTGGATCGCTATCAGCTGCAGCAGCAGGTTATCGCCGTCGCTCATCGCTTTGCCATTCCGTTGACCAATATGCCGACCGCTAAATGCATTATTCCGGAAGATACCGCCGGTTGGATGGGCGGCTACAGCGGCAACCTGTCGCGCCCCGAACTGTATGAACGCATGGCCCACTCAGACTGTGTGCTGAGCTTCGGCGTACGTCTGGTAGACTCCACCACCGGCTATTTCTCGCAGCAAATTCCCGCCGCCGCTCAGGTGGATATCCAGCCGTTCTCGCTGAAGCTGGACAATACCTCCTACCCGGCGGTGGCGACGGCAGATCTGCTGCAGGCGCTGCTGGATCTGAGCGAAGACGCGCCGGCGCAGCGTTTATCGCCGCTGGCCGATCCCCGAGAGAAGCTGGCGACGCCGAGCGACACGCCTATCGACCAGGCCTATCTGTGGCGACGCATCCAACGCTTCATCCAGGCGGATGACGTGGTGGTGGTGGAAAACGGCACCTCAGGCGCCGCCATCGGCGGCATGCGTATGCCGGGCGGCGTCAAGGTGGTCAACCAACCGATTTGGGGCTCGATCGGTTATACCCTGCCGGCGCTGCTCGGCACCCTGATGGCAGCGCCGGAGCGCCGTCACCTGCTGTTCATCGGCGACGGCTCCTTCCAACTCACCGCGCAGGAAGTGTCTACACTGCTGCGCTGCGAACAAAAGCCGATCATCTTCCTGATCAACAACGACGGCTACACCATCGAGCGTTATATCCTCGGCGAAAACTCGTCCTACAACGACATCGGCCCGTGGGACTATGCCAAACTGCCGGCGGTGCTGAATACCCAGGCGCAGCCGTTCAGCGTGGCAGTGGAAACCACGCAGCAGCTGGAAATGGCCCTGGAACACGCCTCGCGGCAGGATCGGCTGGCGTTTATCGAGGTGAAAGTGCCGATGATGGACACGCCGCCGGTGATGAAAGAGTTCTGCAACCGTTGCAACAGCTTTAACTTCGGCCTGACCAACCCGCGCCGCAGCGCCTGAGGCGCGATCGCGCCTCCGGTGGTTCAGGAAACCGGCGGCGTTTTTTTATGCCGCTACCCGCCGGCGCGCGCCATGCAGCGCTGGCGGCGTTCGTCCACCCGCTTGGCAAACCAGGCGGTGGTCAATTTACGGGTGATTTTCGGGCTTTCCAGCTGGATACCCGGCAGCATCTCGCGCGGCAGCTTGCCGCCCGCCAGCGCATAGACCTTCTTATACAGGTCGGTATCGGCAAAGTCGGCCGTGTCGCCTTTCTCGAGCGCCCGGCGAATGGCGCTGTCGCTCATGTTCAGGCGCTTGCCGAGCGTGCGCACCGCCAGCTCGGTCGAACCGGGCTTGTCGCTGCTGAAGTCGATAAGATCGCCGTCCAGCGCCAGCGGAATAGCGCTCGCCCGGCTGACCGCGTTTTGGAACGCCGCGTTACGGCTGGCGTACCAGCCGGCGTTGAAGTCGGCAAAGCGGTAAATCGGCCGGCTGTAATCGGCCGGATATCCCAGCAAATGCATAATGCCGAAATACATACCGCCGCGCCGGCTGAAGACTTCGCGGCGAATCGAGCCGTCGATCGAATAAGGGTACCCTTTGGCGTGCGCCTCGGCGAAGGTGACGCTCACCTGCATCGGGCCGCCGGTATGTACCGGATTTAAATGGCCGAACAGCTTCTGCCCCATCGGCACGCGGTCGATCATGTCATCGAAGATATCGCTCAGCTCCTTCTCGGTACGCACCTTATCCAGCCGCTTGCTGTAGCTCTGGCCGTTCGACGACGAAATCTTCAATGCGGTGTGCACCAAAAAGTTCGGGATGTGCATCTGATCGGCGCGGCGGTCGATCTCCTTCCAAGCGATCTTCGGCAGCCCCGGCACCTGCGGGTTAGCCTGGAACGTCGACTCCTGTTCGGTCACCGCCAGCACCGAACACAGGTTCTCATCGCTCGGCTCGATGCCCTGCGCGGCGAAGGCGGCGGTAATATCGGTAGCCCAGCCCTGCCGATCGCCGGCGTTGGCCGGGATCAGCGCCATCAGTCGGGCTTTGACGTCGGCGGGGCGCGCCGCCGGTGCCGTGGTGGTGGTTTTGCTGGTACAGCCCGCCAGCGCCAGCAGCGCGGCCAGGCTTAGCAAACGGAAGGGCATCGGGTGGAATAAACGAAGTATCGGCATCTTTTCCCTGAACGTGATGACATGAACAGCACTGAAATTAGCCCAGCCGCCGCGCACAATCCAGTATAAATATACCCGTTCCGCCGCACAGGTGGGCCGGGAAATACCCAACAACGCAGGGAGAACAAAATGATCGAACTCAAAGAAATGACGGCGCAGGAACTGGATCACTACCGTAAATACGGGGTAAAGGCTTACGCAGACGATTTGGCGCGTTCGTTTCAGCTCAGCCAGGAACACGCGTTGATCGAGGCCGAAGCCAATTTCAAACGAGGGCTGGCGATGCCCGGCCAACGGTTGGTATGCGCGAGGCTGCCGAATGTCGAGGACAGCATCGCCACCGTCTGGTACGCCATTGAGCAACGAACCTTCGGTAAGCAGCTGTTTATCTATGATTTTGAAGTGACGCACGCCTGGCGTGGCAAAGGCTATGGCGAGCGGGTACTAAATGCGGTGCTGGACGCGGCGAGAGCACAGGGGGCGGAATATGCCGAACTGACGGTGTTCAACGATAATCCGACGGCCGCGCGCCTGTATTCCAAGTTAGGTTTCGATGCGGTCACCACCCGTATGCGCCGCCGTTTGTAGCAATAGGTTTGCGAAGCTCGGGATTTTCAAATGACGAATAAAGATGTATTTTATATGCATCATATAAATCACTTTGCTTGCCCAGCCAAAGGAGCCCCCTATGGAGCAGCAGCTGCTTTGCTATAAAACCCTGCCAGAATGGAACAGCGACACGCTGCCGGCGGCCTTCCGCCAGCGCCACAACACCCAGAGCGGCACCTGGGCGAAGCTCACCGTACTGAGCGGCAACCTGACGTTCGCCATGATGACCGAAGACGGTGCCACCACCGAGACCTGGCAGTTCAGCCCCGAAAGCCAGCCGCCGTTTATCGCACCGCAGCAGTGGCATCGCATCGTTTCCTTTTCGGACGACATGACCTGCCGGCTGGCGTTTTACTGCACGCCGGAAGATTACTACCACAAGAAATACGAACTGACGCGCACCCACTCCGAAGTGATCGAAGCGGCGGCGCGCATCGCGCCGGGCAAGGCGCTGGATCTGGGCTGCGGCGGCGGGCGCAATTCGCTCTATCTCAATCTGAAAGGTTTCGACGTCACCGCCTGGGACAAGCACGCGCCGTCGATAGCCCGCCTCAATCAGATCGTCGACGCCGAGCAGCTGACCCGCCTGAGTGCCGGGGTGCAGGATCTCAATACCCATCGCTTCAGCGGCGACTACGACTTCATCCTGTCCACCGTGGTAATGATGTTCCTCGAGCGGCAGCAGATCCCGCCTATCGTGCAAAACATGCAGGACAGCACCGTGCGCGGCGGCCATAACCTGATCGTGGCGGCGATGGATACCGAGGATTATCCCTGCCCGCTGCCGTTCCCGTTCACCTTCAGCCCGGGTGAGCTGAAGCATTATTATCGCGACTGGGAGATCCTCAAATACAACGAGGACGTCGGCCAACTGCACAAGACCGACGCCAACGGCAACCGCATCTCGCTGCGCTTCGCCACCCTGCTAGCGCGCAAGCTATAGCGCGTCGTGAAAGATCACCCCCAGCGTGTGGCGTTGGCCGTCGCGTATCCGGCTGACGCCGTGGCGCAGATTGACCCGATAGTAGCCTTTCACTCCCGCCACCGGCCGATGATGCACGGCGAACACCACGGCGTCGCCCTGCTGCAGCGGCACCACCTCCGGCCGGCTCTGCATCCGCGGCCGCTGTTCGGTCAGTACGAATTCGCCGCCGGTGAAATCCCGCTCGGGGGCGGAGAGCAAAAATGCCACCTGCAGCGGAAACACCCGCTCGCCGTACAGATCCTGATGCAGGCAGTTGTAATCTCCCGCTTCGTAACGCAACAGCAGCGGCGTCGGTCGCCGTTGGCCGGCCCGGTGGCATTCGGCCAGGTAGGCCTCATGGTCGGCGGGATAACGCACCGCCAGACCCAATAAGGCGTTCCAGCGGTTGGCCACCGGCGCCAGCCGCGCATACATCAGGCTGCGCGCCTCGGCCACCGGCGGCGGCAGCGGATAGGCGAAATAGCGGTACTCGCCGCGGCCAAAACCGTGCTTCGCCATCACGATGCGGCTGCGGAAGTGCGCATCCTGCGGGTAGAGCGCCGAAAGCTCGCGGCACAGCTCTTGGCTGAGCACGCCCGGCAGACGCGCGCAGCCCTGCGCATCGAGTTCACGTTCAATTGCCGCCCAGTCCAATTCGGCCAGCCGCGCCGCCAGCGCGCCGCTCATCGCTGCGCCTCTTTTTCCAGCAAGGCTTTCTTGCGCTCGACGCCCCAGCGATAGCCGGACAAGGCGCCGTCGTTGCGCACCACCCGGTGACAGGGGATCGCCACCGCCAGCACGTTGGCGGCGCAGGCGCCGGCCACCGCGCGCACCGCTTTGGGCGCGCCGATGCGCCGGGCGATATCGGCATAGCTGACGGTTTCCCCGACCGGTATCGCCTGCAGCGCCTGCCAGACCCGCTGTTGAAACGCGGTGCCGCGAATATCCAGCGGCAGCGCCAACCCGTTCTCCGGCGCTTCAATCAGGCCCACCACCTGCGCCATCAGCGCTTCATACTGCGCGTCGCCGCCGATCAGCTCGGCGTTGGGGAATTTGTCCTGCAGATCCTGCACCAGCTGCTGTGCATCGTCCCCCAGCAGAATGGCGCAGATGCCCACCTCGCTCTGCGCCGCCAGGATCTCGCCCAGCGAACAGTGCCCGACGGCGAAATGAATGCGCATGCCTTTGCCGCCGGCTCGGTAGGCCTTCGGCGTCATGCCCAGCGCGGCGTTGGCTTGTTGGTAGAAGCGGCCGTTGGCGCCATAGCCGGCGTCGAAGATCGCGTCGGTCACCGTTTCCTGCTGCGTAAGGCCGGTGCGCAAGCGTTGGCTGCGCTGCGCGTCGGCGTAGCCTTTCGGCGTCAGGCCGGTGATCGCTTTGAACAGCCGGTGGAAATGGTATTGGCTCAACCCGACGTGGCGCGCCAGCGTCTGCAGCGACGGCGCTTTCTCCGCCCGTTCGATATAGCGGCAGGCCTCGGCTATCTGCCGCGCATGCTGTTCCGTCAACGGCGTCAGCCCCTGGCGGCAGCGTTTGCAGGGCCGATAACCCGCCGCTTCCGCCTGTTCGGCATCGTCGAACAGCTCCACGTTTTGCCGATTCGGCTGACGTGACGGGCAAGAAGGCGAGCAATACACGCCGGTGGTTTTCACCGCGTAGATAAAGCGGCCGTCGGCGTGCTTGTCGCGGCTGACGATCGCCAGCCAGCGCGGATCGGCGCTGTCGATTACGTTTTTCATCATCCGTTCCTCACTGCGGTTTCGATGTTAACCAGCATAGTGACGGGCCGTTGGCGAAACACGCCGACTCTTGCTTTTTAATTCGGCGCCGACGTTTTCAACAATGTTTCGACAATTTTTAACCAACAACATGAAGTTTATTACGTTGCCAACCTGGTTGCACGGCGTTAGGATCGCGGCCGGTCACGGTCGTGGCCAGTGTTTTTGCCTGTTAGTTGCGCGCATGGAGAGGTTATTGTGTTAGAGAGTTTTGGCGTCCTGAATTTATGGACCTATTTGGCCGGGGTGGTCTTCATCATCATTCTGCCGGGGCCGAATACGCTGTACGTGCTGAAAACCGGCATATCGCGCGGCGTGCGCGCCGGCTATACCGCCGCGCTGGGCGTGTTTATCGGCGATGCGATCCTGATCTTCTGCGCCTATATCGGCGTGGCGTCGCTGATCCGCACCACGCCGTTCCTGTTTACCCTGGTGCGTTTTCTCGGCGCAATTTACCTGCTGTTCCTCGGCGCAAAAATCCTCTACGCCACCTTCGTGCAGAAGGCGCAGGCGCAACAGCAGCAGATTGAGGGCGGCCACAGCATTCTGCGAAAATCGCTGACGCTGAGCCTGACCAACCCGAAGGCGATCCTGTTTTACGTGTCGTTCTTCGTGCAGTTCATCGATTTCAACTATGCGCACACTGGGCTGTCGTTCACCATTTTGGCGCTGATCCTCGAAGCCGTCAGCTTTATCTACATGAGCACGCTGATCTTCTCCGGCGCGATGCTGGCGCATTTCTTCAATCACAAGAAAGGCCTGGCGAAGCTCGGCAACGGCCTGATCGGCCTGCTGTTCCTTGGTTTCGCCACCCGTCTGGCAACCCTGAGCTCGTGATCCCTCCCGGCCGGCGCCCGCCGGCCGCGGTTTACCCTTCCGTCACGGCAAAATGACACGCAGGACAAACCGAATGTCAGGCAGACCAAAGCCGCCGCTTTCCCGCTGATCTAGACTTGCAGGGTTAACGATAACCTGATGAGCCTGATCGGAGGATGTATGTCTGACAATACCGTAGCCGTGCTGGATAGCGTATCGCGTTTTCTCGATCGTCAGCATGGGCTGTATATCGACGGCCAGTGGCGCGCGTCCGCCGCGGAAGGTCGCCTGGCGGTGTATAACCCCGCCAATGGGCAGCAGATCGCCACCACCGCCGACGCCAATGAACACGACGTCGCACTGGCGGTGCAGTCCGCCCACAAAGCCTTCAGCGAAGGCGTCTGGGCGCAGCGTCTGCCGGTCGAGCGCGAGCGTATCCTGCTGCGCTTCGCCGATCTGGTGGAGCAGCACGCCGAGGAGCTGGCGCAGCTCGAAACCCTGGAGCAGGGCAAATCCATCAACATCGCCCGCGCTTTCGAAGTCGGCAGCACCCTGAACTGGATGCGTTACACCGCCGGGCTGGCGACCAAAATCACCGGTCAAACGCTGGACGTCTCTATTCCGATGCCGCCGGGCGCCAAATATCAGGTTTATACCCGTAAAGAGCCGATCGGCGTGGTCGCCGGCATCGTGCCCTGGAACTTCCCGCTGATGATCGGCATGTGGAAAGTGATGCCGGCGCTGGCCGCGGGCTGCTCCATCGTCATCAAGCCGTCGGAAACCACCCCGCTCACCCTGCTGCGCATCGCCGAGCTGGCGAGCGAAGCCGGCGTGCCGCCGGGCGTGTTCAACGTGGTCACCGGCCGCGGCACCGTGTGCGGCAAAGCGCTGACCGAACATCCACTGATCGCCAAAGTCAGCTTTACCGGCTCCACCCCGGTGGGCAAAAGCATCGCGCGCGCGGCGGCGGATCGCCTGACCCGCGTGACGCTGGAGCTGGGCGGCAAAAACCCGGCCATCGTGCTGAAAGATGCCGATCCGCAGCAGGTGATCGAAGGCCTGATGCTTGGCAGCTTCCTCAATCAGGGGCAGGTATGCGCCGCCAGCTCGCGAATTTATATTGAAGCGCCGATTTATGATCGGTTGGTGGCCGGATTCGAACAGGCGGTGAAATCGCTGTCGGTCGGGCCGGGGATGGATACCGGCGCGCAAATCAACCCGCTGGTGTCGCTCGCGCACCGCAACAAGGTGGCGGCCTACCTGGACGACGCCCGGGCGAAAAACGCTGAGCTTATCGGCGGCGCGGCCGGGCCGGACGCCAACGGCTTCTACATTCCGCCAACGCTGGTGATCAACCCGGACGATCGGCTGAACCTGACGCGCGAGGAAGTGTTCGGCCCGGTGGTCAACCTGATTCGGGTGGCGAGCGCCGAAGAGGCGCTGAGCAAGGCCAACGACACCGACTTCGGGCTGACCGCCAGCCTGTGGACCACCAGCCTGCAGCAGGCGATGGCGCTGACGCCGCGCATTCAGGCCGGCACCGTGTGGGTCAACACCCATACGCTGATCGACCCGAACATGCCGTTCGGCGGGTTCAAACAGTCGGGCAGCGGCCGTGACTTCGGCCCGGATTGGCTGGATGCCTACACCGAATCGAAATCGGTCTGCATCCGCTATTGAGTGAAGCGGCGCGGGCCTGGCCCGCGCCCTGACTTACTGATACTGCCGACGGTATTCGCTCGGCGACATGCCGAAACGCTGCTTGAAAGCGGTCGAGAAATGGCTGTGATCGGTGAAACCCCAGTCGAGGCCGACGCCGGCCAGTTTTTCCTGCCCGGCGGCGCTGCGCAGCGCCTGCGCGCACAGATCCAGCCTGCGGTTCCTGATGTACTGCGCCACCACCAGCCCCTGACGGGCGAACACCCGATACAGACTGCGTAACGACACCCCCAACTCGGCCGCCACCCACTCAGGGCGCAGCTGCGCCGACTGAATATGCCTGTCGATCAATGCCAGCGCCTTGTCAAAGACCGGTTGCTGCCCCTCCGGCCGCGCCTGCTCGAGCGCCAGAGCCGGGCGCAGCAGCGCCGCCAGCGCATTCAGCACCGCCTCGCTTTCCGCCGCGGCAAGCTGAGGATCCTGCATGCTGCTCAGCACCAGCTGGCGGCTGAGGCGCACCGCGCTGAGCTCGGCTCCCAGACGCTGAGCGCAAGGCGGCGGCAGCGGCAAGCAGCCGCGCGGCAATAACAGGGAGATTTGGCGCGAATCGCGCTGGAAAGTGAAACTGCTGGGCTGTGAGGCATCGATCAGCGTCATGTCGCCGGGAGAGAGCACCGTTTGGCGATCGCCCTGCTCCATCAACGCGCTGCCGCGCAGCTGGATGACGGTGAAAAAGTGCGCACCGTCGCTGCGGGCAATTTCACGCGGCGTGCGGTACAGCCGAGCCTGGGACACATCGACCACGCTCAGGCGCAGGGCATGGGCACGAAACTCCTGCATCGCCCCGCTGAAGCCGGGCCCCAACGTTTTCGCGCAGAATCGGCCGCAGGCGGTGTTGATTTTCCCCAGCCACTCTTCGAAGCCGACGTCCCGGAGCGTTGCCAATGCCGTCATGATCTCTCCCTTCAAACAGCAGCGGTGCTGCGCCGTTGAACAGAAAAACACCATAACAATCCGTTAACACACAATCAATGGCGAGCGGGGGATTTGGCGCCGCGATCACAGATCATCGGGCGCCGGAGGGGAATCGCCTTAAGGCTGCGTATCCAACAGATGGCGCACCACCGCCGCGTACTCTTTGGCGTAGCCTTCAACGCTGGTGCTGGCCATGCCGGCATTGTCTATCTTGTATTTACCCGCCACGTAGAACGACGGGGTGCCGCGCACCTCAAACGCTTTCACCGCTTCGTTCTGCTTGGCGATCAATCCTTTGACCAGCAGGCTGTGGCGCGCGTTTTCATAGGTAGCGGCATCGATGCCGGCCGCCGTAAACACCCGCTGAATATCGTCGGCGCCGTTGACGGCGCGCTGTTTCTGCACCGCGTCGAACATCGCCCCTTCAATCTTGTCTTCCACGCCCAGCACCGTCGCCACCGCCCAGGCTTCGGTCAGCTCATTGCCCAGTTTGCCCATCAGGCTGACGTGATATTTGGTGACTTTCTCACCGGCGGGCAGCGCCTGCGCCACGGTACTGCCTACGCGATAGGTATCGGCGAACTGATAGCAAGGGCCGCAGTAGAAGGAGAAGAACTCCACCACCGCCGGCGCGGCGGCCACCGGCTTATCCAGCCGGGTGTATTGCTCGCCCGCACGGTAATCCGCGGCCTGAACCGCAGGCAGCGCCAACATCAATACGACGGCGGCGGCGAACGAACGCTTAACTTTTGCCAACATAAACACTCCTGGTTTCATCTATGAACATCGTCCTTAGCGGCGGTTTTTATAATCAAATAACCGCCAGAAGACCAGTTTTTATTACCTTCTATTTGTGAGGGATTATGTTCAGCGACCTTCGTAACCGTCCCAGTACGCACCTACCGCTTCCTGTGAGAGCACCTGGCGGCGCTTAGGATTGTCGGCGCTGCTGTAGGCGCGATTAATGAAAATGGTTTTGTGTTCCATGTTCTGCTGGAACTCCGTGCTGGCCAGGTAATCGGCCTTTTTCTGCGCCTCGCTGCGCGCCACGCCTGCCGCGCGATCCTTTTTCCCCAGTTGGTAGAACTGTTCGAACATCGGCACGGCGTTCTTAATACTGCCGTTCACATCGGTGCGGAATTGCGGATCAAAATCGTCGCGAGTTTGATAAACGTAGTGTTTGGCATGCTGCTCGGCACTGCTGAGGTGATGGGTGCAGGCGCTGAGCGCCAACAGCGGCAACAACAGCGCCGCGCTTTTCAGTCTTTTCATGTCGTCTGTCCCTGTCAGTGAGGAAGGTTCCTTTAGCGCCACGAGCATAGCGCCGCCACCCGGCAAACGTCAAACGACAAAAAACGCATCACATTGTTTTATATTAATATTATATACACTGATTGGTATTCATTGCCTGAAACACTATGCTTTAACAGAACAGGGTAAACACTCACCGACAGCGAGGCGGCCAATGAAACCGATCGACAAAAACGTGGGGGAGTACGACCTCACGGCGGAAAAAAAAGCGGGCATGATCACCGGCACCATCCGCGGCGAACTGCCGGACAGCGACGCCAATCTGCCGCTGCTGCCCTTCTCCGGCACTTTCGCCGGCCCCAGAGTGGCCGAAGCCATCGCCGATATTCAGCAACAGTTCCCCGACATCGAACCGGCGATTATCGACGATTTGCGCGAGGAACTGCTGAAGGCCGGGTTCTAAACCGGATCGCGGTGCCGCACGAACGGGCTGTAGATCGGCGCACCGGGCTTCAGCGCCAGATCGGCGTCAAAATCTTCATTGCGGTTGAACGGCACCGCCGGCCAGGCGGCAATATCGCTTAAGCCAACCCGATACGCCTGCGTCACCTGCGCCAAAGCGGCGTTCTGCGCCTGCCGTTCCTCGCTCGCCAACCCGCCGCGCACGCCATAGACCAGGAACGGTTCCAGCACGCTAAAGCCGATATAGTGCAGCGCATGCATGATTGGCCACAGCATCAGCCGCATATCGCCGTCGCGCCCGTTCGGCGCGCAGGCCTGTGCGGAAGCGCCGGCGGTCACGGTCAGCAGCGCCCGCTTACCGCGCATCACGCCGTTCTCATGGCGGTGGCGGCTGTCGTAGATCCCGCCGTAAACGAACACCCGATCCATCCAGCCCTTGATGATGGCCGGCGCGCCGAACCACCAGAAAGGGAACTGCAGCACCAGCGTATCCGCCCAGCGCAACAGCTCGATATGCCGCCGGATCTCCGCCGGCAGCGCCTGGATCGTCCAGTGATGGCGCTGCTCCTGCATCGCATCGAACCGGTCCACCTGCTTTCTGCTGGGGTAATGGCCGGCGCCCTCGCGCGGATCAAACCCCTCCTGATACAGATCGACCGTTTTCACCTGATGCCCCTGCGCCAGCCAGGCCTGCCGCGCCTGTTCGGCCAAATGGGCATTGAAAGAATGCGGCTCGGGGTGAGCCAGCACAATCAGCACGTTCATCCTGTGTCTCCCGTTGTAAGGTGGTGCTGTTATGCTGTGGCTTTATCGTCCCCTTGGCAATTACGCACCTGAAGGTAACCCCCAATGGCTTATCCCGGCGACGTCTATTCGAGCAAGTGTTCCGCACGCGATGCGCTGGCGCTGATTTCCGGCAAGTGGGTGATGCTGATCCTGCCTGCGCTGGCGCAGCGCCCGATGCGCAACGGCGAGCTGCTGCGCCGCATCGACGGCATTTCGCAGAAGGTGCTGACGCAAACGCTGCGCCAGCTGGAACGCAACGGGCTGCTCGAACGGCTAGATTTAAGTGAAAAGAATCAGGCGCATGTGGAATACCGGCTCAGCGCCGTCGCCTGCTCGCTGGTCGAGACGCTGGCGGCGCTGGACCGATGGGCGGAATACCATTTCCCCGAGCTGGACGCCGCCCGCGAGCGCTATGATGCCGACCGCGGGCGCGAGGCCGATTAAAGCGGTTTGGCCCGCAGCGTCTCGCCGCTGCGCACGAAGTTGCCGGCCCCCAGATGATGAATGGTGTGCAGATCCGCATTGGCGGCGGTGAAGTTCCAGCGCCCTTGCTGGAACACCCGCTCGTCCGCTGCCGCGCTCAACACCTCGCCGAAGCAGGTGTCGTATTTTTCCTGCGCGCCGCTTTCCGGCAATAAGCGGCACTCCAGCCACGCCACGCACCCCTGTTCGATCAGCGGCACCTGCAGCGTGGCGCTCGGCGCTGCGGCGATGTGAAAGCGGGCAAACTTGTCTTCATCCAGCCCGGACACGCTGCCAACCGCGTAGGTGGCGTCGATGAACATGGCCGCCGGCACGCAAATGCCGAATGCGCCGCTCTCCTCGATCATTTGCCGGCTGTGCGCCCCTTTGTCCACCACAATGGCGATGCGCGGCGGGCTGAACTCCACCGGCATCGACCAGGCGGCGGCCATCACGTTGCGTTTGGCGCCGTCGCGGCTGCGGCTGGTGATCAATACCGTCGGGCCGTGGTTCAGCAGGCGGCTGGCGTGTTCGAGGGCGACAGGACGAAAGTGGCTCATCGGGAAATCCTTGCGAGTGACTGATTGTCCCGCAGTGTAGATCTGCGCTGCGGCGGCAGGCAACGTGGGGCGCACAGAATGCGCAGGTGAGACGCTTGTTCCCCGTCTCGCCATCCGTTATCTATAGTTAGATCAATTCGCCGGTAACGGCCCACTCCACCTGAGGATCTTGCCTTGACGTTTTTAAAACACCCTATCGCCGGATTGGTGCTGGCCGGCTGCGGCCTGCTGTCGGCGGGCGGCGCGCTGGCCGCTTCCGATGCGCTGGTGTACTGCACCGTCGCCTCGCCGGAATCGTTCAACCCGCAGCTCTCCAGCTCCGGGCCGACCTTTATCGCCACCTCGCAGGTGCTGTACAACCGCTTGGTGACGCTGCGTGAAAGCGATAAAACCCCGGCCCCGTCGCTGGCCACCGAGTGGAGCGTCAGCCCGGACGGCAAGACCTATACCTTTACCCTGCGCCAGGGCGTGAAATTCAACAGCAACAAATACTTCACCCCGACACGCGACTTCAACGCCGAAGACGTGGTGTTCACCGTGATGCGGCAGAAGGATCCCGCTAACCCTTATCACAAGGTCTCCGGCGGTAACTATGAATACTTCACCGACATGGGCCTGGATAAGCTGATCACCAAGGTGGAAGCGCTGGACGAGCATCACGTGCGCTTCACGCTGAGCCAGCCCAACGCCGCCTTCGTCGCCGACTGGGCGATGGATTTCGCCTCGATCCTGTCCGCCGAATACGCCGACGCCATGCTGAAAAAGGGCACGCCGGAATACGTCGACAACTGGCCGATCGGCACCGGGCCGTTTGCGCTGCAGCAGTACAAGCAGGATTCGCTGATCCGCTACATCGCCAACCCGCACTACTGGCAGGGCGAAGTGGCCAGCAAGCACCTCATCTTCTCCATCACGCCGGATCCGCAAACCCGGCTGGCCAAGCTGAAAACCAACGAATGCCAGATCATCCCCGCGCCGCTGCCGGAACAGTTCGCCGCCATCAAGGCCGACGGCAACCTGCAGCTGCACGACATTACCGGGCTGAACGTCGGCTATCTGGCGTTCAACACCCAAAAAAAACCGTTCGACAACCTGCTGGTGCGTCAGGCGTTGAGCTACGCGGTGGACAAGAAAGCGATCGTCGCCGCGGTGTTCAAAGACAGCGGCACGCCGGCCAATTCACTGCTGCCGCCGGGCATGCTGGGCTACAACGACAAACTGCCGGAGTACGCCTACGATCCGCAGAAGGCGCGCGCGCTGCTGAAGCAGGCCGGGCTGGAACAGGGCTTTGAAACCGACATCTGGTCGATGCCGGTACAGCGCCCTTACAACCCGAACTCCAAACGCATCGCCGAGATGATCCAGAGCGACTGGGCGAAGGTGGGCGTGAAGGCCAAGATCGTCACCTGGGAGTGGGGGCAGTATCTGGCCGGGCTGCGCAAAGGCGAGCAACAGAGCGCGCTGTACGGCTGGGTGTCGGACAACGGCGATCCGGACAACTTCGCCACCCTGCTCGGCTGCGCCGGCGTGCAGAGCGGCGCCAACGTGGCACGCTGGTGCGATAAGGATTATGACCGGCTGATCCAGCAGGCGATCCAGGAGAACCAGCCGCAGGCGCGCGCCAAGCTGTATCAACAGGCGCAGGTGATCTTCGCCAAACAGGCGCCGTGGCTGCCGCTGGCCACCGGCAAAGTGTTCTACGCCACCCGCAGCAACCTGAGCGGCTATGTGGTGGACGTGAACGGCAGCGATTTCGCCAAGGCCAAATTGAACTGATCTTAGGCGCCGCAGCGAGGGCTGCGGCGTAACCCGCTTCATCGCTTAATAAGCTGCCAGCCTCTGAACCTATCATTATTAGCTTCATAACTTACGGCGCTCACCTATCACCAGACGCATATCCCACTAAACCAATAGCTTAATAAGCGAGCTGAACCTGGCGTTTTGCCTAAATTGCGCGCACGCGCTTTCCTCCGATGTAACATTTCGTTACCATCGACGCACAGACCCTTTAACATCAAAAGGTAACCCGGTGCAGAACACCTACATGCCGTGGCAAATTCGCCTGCACTGGCTGGTGGCGATCCTGCTGGTCATCACCTGTGTCACCATCGAGCTGCGGGGCTTTGCCGAACCGGGCAGCGCCCCTTGGTACGTGCTGGTTGTCACCCACTTCAGCTGCGGCGTAACGGTATTTGCGCTGATGATCGCCCGCCTGTTCCTGCGCTGGCGCCACCCCTCGCCCGCCATCGCGCCCAAACCGCCGAAGTGGCAAACCGGCCTGGCGCACCTGACGCACACCCTGATTTACCTGCTGCTGCTGACGCTGCCGGTGCTGGGGGTCTATTCGCGCTATCTGGGGGGCAAAGAGTGGTATCTATTCGGCCTGCCGATGCCGTTCGCCGACGTGGCCGATCGGCCGCAGGCGCGGGCGATTATCGGCTGGCACAAAACGCTGGCGTCATTCGGCTACTGGCTGATCGGCCTGCATGCCGCCGCCGCGCTGTTCCACCACTATATCGTCAAGGACAATGCGCTGGTGCGCATGCTGCCACTGATGAAAAAGCGCTGACCACCCGGCGCCAGGGATGAATTTTCGGGCCACGCCTGCTGACAGGGAATGATATGCAAACCCAATTTTTTCATGTGACCGTCGAGCAATGCGCTTGCCAACAGACGGCGCCCGACAATCTGGTGAGGATCATCGCCTCCGGCCAGACGTTCTTTTTTTATCGCGATGACTTCAGCGACAGCGAAAATCTGCTGGCCAGGCTCGCCGCCGGCGATCGGGTGAAGATCGGCGCCCACCGCCTGCGGGACGGCAGCTACTGGCTGCACTGGCTGCTGCACGGCACGAAAGGCCGGCTGGAGCCTGACAGAACGCTGAAATATAAGCTGAAATACTTCGCCCTGCTGCTGCTGGGCGCGGCGCTGGCCGGCGGTTTCCCGGCGGCCTTTTTCATCATGGACCGGGAAGATTCCTGGCTGACCATCGTCCTGTTCTTTATCGCCATCATCGCCGGCCTTATCGGCATCGGCATGGTGCTGTTCGTCGGTTCGGAGCTCCTGTTGATTGCGCACCGCGGCCGCAGGCGCCTGCTCAGAGCGCTGGATCGCGTGCTGCAGGGGCAAGACGTCACGCCGCCCGGCTCGCTCAGCCTGAAAATCCCCGGCATCAGATACCGGGCCGTCCGCGCAGACGCCGCGCCAGTGCCCGCAACGCCACAAACCGAGTTCCCCCTCCCCGAGGGCGTCGAGGCCTCCGGCATAGAGACGGTCAACGCCCTGAGCTACGAACTCTGCCACTATGAGATCCCGCGGCAGGTGCAGTATTTGGACACCTATGCGTGGCGCCAGAAGGAGACGCACTTCGCGTTGACGACCCGCGCGCTCAACGTCCCCAATACCAAACTGCACCCGGTATTTCGTCGGCAACATCCGCTTTTCATCGCCAAAGGCGATCCGCTGCAGGTGCTGTATTGCGAAAACGACACCGTCCCCGAGTTGCCGACGGTGCGTGGGATCATCAATCACCGCGACCGCCAGACCTATCTTATCGGCGGCAGCCGCTACTTCACCGAAGCCGGCCTTAACCTGAGCGCGCGCGTCGTCTTCATCCTCGGCGCGATCATGATGTGTTTGATGCTCGGCATGATCGTGTGGGATAACGCCGATACCCCAGCGGGCTTTTACCTGGATGCCTGGACCCTGAAGCGCCTCGGCAGTGAATTGCCGCCGATTCTGCTGCTGATGATGCTGATGATCAGCGGCCTGGCGCTACTGATCGAGGGCTTCGCCCAGATCTGCCGCCTCTACGCTTTTGACCAGCACCGCACGTTTAAAACGTTCAAATACCTGCGCAATCTGCGCCGCAGGCTATGGCGGCAGGAGCAGGTGACGGAGCTGAAATGATGACGTTAGCGCTTTATAAAAGACCCCTTATTATCCTGACGCTGTTTTTGGCCAGCGCGCTGGGCGTCTATTTGCTCGCCCCTGAGCAACGCTATGCGCAGTGGCAATGGACTCGGGGCGACCAGGCGTTGCCGACGATAGCCCGGTACGATCTCATCCACAGCTACCCGGCGCCGGACGGCGCCCTGCTGCTCACCAGCAAAAGAAGTGAAGACCGCGCGTACAACAGCTTTTACGGTTGGGCGGCCAACTACCTCAGCCAGGTGCTGTTTGCCGGCCCAAAAGGGTTAAAGATGCTGGGGGAACTCGACGACTTGATCCACGATGCGGTTTGCGGCGAGCAGGAGTGCGTGCTTTTTCTCTCTGAGGGCCGCAGGCTGGTTGATGTGCAACGGGGTACCATCGGGGCGCTGATCCCCTGGCCGGAGGGCGACGACAACCGACCTTCCTTTGTCGGCGGCAAACTGGTGGCGCAACCGGGAAAACGCGCGCTGTATCTCATCAGCACCGAAGGCGTATTCTACAGCCCGGACTTCGGCGCCCATTGGCGGCAGACGCTGGATCTGCCGGCGCTGCTGGACGCGCGGCAACTGCTGGGCTTTGAGCGCGGCGAGGAGGAGTCACCGACGGCTTACGCCTCCGGTAAGCGCAAATCCGTACCCGAGATATTCACCGCCATTGATGGCGACCGCGTGCATTTCTGGATGAACCCGGTGCTCGGATCTGGCGCGTTACACATCGCCGTTAACGGTAAAACCGGCGAGGTGATTGAAATGCATTGGCTGTTGGTGCGCGTGGAGGAAAGCGCGCAAGCCCCGGACGGCGGCATCTACCTGATCGCACAAACGCTGGACAGAGGGCTGTATCAGCTTCTGCGTTATCAATCCGACGGGCAGTTGAAGGTGCTGCTGGAGACCGGCGATAAATCGCTGTATCAGCTCTGGGCGGGCAACGATAAGCTGGTCGCCCAAACGGATAACGGCGATGCGCGTCTTTCGCTGATTTTCGATCTGCGCTCATCCGACGTGCACTACCGACAGCCGTTGGAGTACCGGTACAACGGGCGCGACGACGCGCGCCAAACCGTGATCGAACCAGAAAGCCACTATGACGATGACGGGGAGATCCCGGCGCTGCCCTACTTCGTTCGCTATCGCTCCACCACGCCGTGAACATAAGGAACTTGCCATGCTGTTAGGTTATGGCGCCGGCGCCGCAGGATTGCTGGCGCTGTTATTGGCCCTGCTGCTCGCCGGCATCCTGATCGTCTGGTGGGGCCGGCGCTACATCGCCGCCCGTTGCGGCCGACCGCGACCGCCGCTCTCCTGGGGCGGCTATCTGCTGGCCTCGGCGCTGGCGGTCTACCCGGTGGCGTGCGCGCTGATGCTGATCGGCATGGCCATCCAGGACATCAAGAGCCAGCGGGCGGAAGATCGTTGGAATCAACGCAGCTACCTGACGCTCGACGAGGCAAAGCCGTTCGGTGAAACGACGCTGCCGAAAGGCAGTTGGGTAAACCGCCAGGATCCACGCCTGCCCGGCACCGAAGACAGCCCTATCACGATGAACGGCGTGACCGCTGTGCGTTTTCCTCAGCCGCAGAGCGTGGCCGGCGTGCCGATCATCGCCTTCGAGGTTTTACCGCCGGTGATGGAGCTGGCAGGTGCGCATACCTTTACCCGCCCGAGCGGCCAAAGGGTGCACTGCGAAGCGGGTTGGCTGGTCTCTTTCTCTTTACCGCCGGATAAGCCGACCCCGCAGTGGGAGGAGTGGCAGGCCGGGCTGCCTGCGGCGGCGTTTCGGCCCAGCGACTGGATCTTTAGGGAGTGCTTCTCCGGCAGTCCGATCGCGGTGCTGACCTTGCACAACGGCGAAGTCAGGGTGCTGCCCTAAGCCTTACGCCGTGGCGTTGGGCAAACGCACGGTCACGCGGTTATTGGCCGTGGGCAGCTGCAGCGGCGTTTCCTGCCAGCTCACCGCGATAACCAATACCGGCGGGGCCGGCACGCGCGGCTCACGCCCGCCTGGCCCCACGCTGTAGGCATCCCATTCAATCACAAACACCCCGCCGTCTTGCGGCTCGACCCGCTCGACGAAAAAGGTGGTGTCGGAACCACGCCCGCCCGCCGGTTTATGCGCGTAAGCGAGCAGGCTGAACCACTCACCGGCGAAGTACAGATGGTACAGACCATCGACGATATGCTCGCCGCGGAACTGGCAACCGCCGACGCTCAAGCCGCAGCCCATCGGGGATCCCGCCACGCGTTCAAGATCGCGCACGAAACGATCCGTCGGCCGGTTATCCAACAACAGCTCATAAGGCGGCGCGTGCAGCAGCGCGGCAGGATCGTCCGCCTGGCGCAGATCCGCCGGCAACATCGAGCGCGCCGCCAGCACGCGGCCGTTGGGCAAGGCGATCTCCAGACGATCGGCCGGATCCTCTGTCCACGGCGGCACCCACAGACCGCGCACAAGGTGCAACGGCGTAGCCTCCGCCTGCCGACACCTCGCCCGCAGCCGCGCCAGCGCCTCGGCGGAGCCGGCGGCCAGCGCGTCCTGCTCGCGATCGGTCAATGCCGGCAGCGCGTACATCATCCGGGCAGCAGGCTCGTACACCGTCAGCCCCTCACCCTCGCGGCCGCGGGTCGGGATCAGGCGCAGCTTGCCGTCGTCCACGTCCTGCGGCGCGGCACAGGCGCCATGCACAATCGCCCCGTCGCGCAGCAGCAGCGTCCAAAAATTGGGGCCGCCCATGCCCAGTTCCCCCACGCCGCCAATCTGCCGATCGCTGTCGCCGGCGTGCGCCATCTCAATCGGCTGCGAACGCCAGTCGGTCTTGCGCCACTCTGCGGCCTCTTCGGGGTCTTGCACGCCTTTAGCGGCGTGCTTCGCCCATTGCAGCACGGCAAACAGCGCGATGCACAGCACGCCGAAAATCGGGTGATCCTGCCAAATCAACCCCCAACCGACGATCAAAAAGGCCCAGGCGGCCATGGCGATATCCTTTTCCACGAGAAAACCGCCTGATTCTAGCGCAGGAAACGCAAAGGGTTGAAGCCTATGCCATGAATAATTAGCCGTTAAATAGAAAGATAATAATTTCAGCGTTATTTCTGTGACTACAAAGATCACATAAATAACGCTTCAAAGAGTGATTTGAACGTAGAAAAGACAACTCCCTGTATCTCAATGCAATATTCGCAACCCTATTAAAAACCAAAAGATAAAAGGGAAAAAAAACTGCAGTAATTTGTGCATATTCTAAACATTGACTATGTTTATACATACTCTTTATATGCAGGTAAACAGACTGAAAAACAAAAGAGAAAGGCTCCCAATATAATTAAACAAACCTCGCATACCGCGTGGGTGAAACGCTATTAATTATAAAAATTCCGAGGGTATTTTATCTCCGCGGAACGGGTCACTTTGCATTTTATCGGGCCAATAGGCTACACACCGCAATTAATACCATTATTAGCATTCCGGAGACCGACAATGAAAATCGTTACGGGCATTATCCTTACCTCTGTGGCCGCCTTCAGCGGCGCGGCTTACGCGGCCGATGCGCAGCCTACCACAGGCAGCGCGGAAGTGACGCTGGAACACGTGCACGCCGTGATGGAAAACGGCAGCCCGGCGCCACAGCACGACGCCGCCTGCCAAAAAGAACTTTCCATGCCGGAATCGAAATATATCGGCATGAAGGTTAAAACCGATTACAGCATCAACAGCAGCACCATGATGATGTCGGCCAAATCGATGTTCCCATCGCCAAATGACAAACAGCCTATGGAACTGACGGTCGATCTCTCCGCGCTGGGCCTGGCGGATGTGTATGCCTTCGGCGCCTTTAAACCGGCCGCGTTGCCGCAGGCCTATATTTATTTCACCATCGACAAAGATTTTAAAAATCCGGTCAGCACCTTTATGATCATCAACCAAGGCAAGCAATATAACTGCGTGATCTCCAGCTCGAATAAAATGATGAGTAAAGAGATGCGCGGCAAGATGATGATGAAGAAACAGTAACGGAATGAAAAACGGCGCTTCCCTTAACAGGAGGCGCCGCCAGAAAACGCGTTAAATCAGACCCGGATTGTATTTCTGGTTGAACTTCTCTTCCGATTGGAACAGATAAATAATGCCTTCGATAAAGCCGACAATCGCCGGGATCCCCGTCCAGCAGAACAGCAGGTAGAACAGCCCCCACCATTTCATCCCTAAGTAAAACTTGTGAATGCCCAGCCCACCCAGGAAGATGGCCAGCAGGGCCGCCGCGAGCTTGTCTTTTCTGCTCATAGTGCACTTCTCCTTACTTCTCACCGAACCACCGGCATGCCTAAAAACGGATGCCGCTCCACAGAGCGCCGCATCGCAATGCTTGAGGAGAAAACATTCACCCATCAAGGCTCAACAGGGGTAATTATAACAGTGATTAATTAAACGGTTGTTTAACCGGCGAGAAGAGGGAAAGTAGCTATATCCTATTAATTTTGTTAATAATAAAAATTATCTGTTTCATCTTTGGTGATGCCTCCTAAGATACCTCCGATGAATTTCGCTCTCTATTTAGATGCTTTTTTGACCAACCCGCGTTCTTGATCCCGGACCGCTGGTCTAGCTACTACTAGAAGACAACGCTGAAAGCTGGTCATAATGGATACTAACATAACGGTTAATCACCTCCCCAATCTGTTTTATTTGAGTACCAACAGTATTAGCTACTACTTTCTCTTTATCGCTTTTTATATCCTGAAAATTCATGAATATTATTGCGATACCAATACCTAGAACCAGTGTTGTGTCCAATAGGGAACGCCCATTTTTTTAGTTATCATTTTTCTTCGTGATTTTTTATTTTATACATTAATTAGTAAAAAATCGGCCAACATTAACTCTGAAATTAAAAAACATTTTTCACTTATAGAAACCAGCGAAAAATACACATCTAGTTAAACTTAAGGCAATCATCAGTTAGTTAAAACCAACATAATAACAAAAACAATAGTTAACGTGCTATTCATGCACTGTATAATAAACCACCTCCCAAGAATCTAAATTATTAGATAGAATATCAGCTATAAATATTTCCGCACCCAAAAAGCAGCGTGGCAATATCATTAAAAATCAGAGGACTAATGCATGAATACTGCGTACTGGAGTAGAAGAAAACGGAATGATGATGATAACTATCCCGTAAAGGAATTCAATTCAAATACTGATGACAGTCAGTATCAAAGAGACAGAGCAAGGGTTATCCATTCGGCAGCATTTAGACGATTACAAACAAAGACGCAAGTCTTAGGACTTGGAGAAAATGATTTTTATCGGACACGATTAACACATTCTTTAGAGGTAGCGCAGATAGGCTCTGCCATTTGTGAAAGATTACATGACAAGTATAAGGCTGATGAACTCATTAAAGCGTGGATACCGTCCTTAAGCCTGATTGAGGCTATTGGTTTGAGTCATGATATAGGTCATCCTCCTTTCGGTCATGGTGGTGAAGTAGCACTTAACTATTCCATGATTGATTCGGGTGGATTTGAAGGAAACGGGCAAACCTTAAGAATTGTTAGCCGTCTTGCCGAATACTCGCCAAATCATGGCATGGATTTGACTCGAAGAACCCTTTTAGGTCTAGTTAAATACCCCGCTCCATATAGCCAAGTAAGAAACTATAATAAAAAAGAAACATCTCAAACCATTCCCCCATTAAATTTAGACGACTGGCACCCCCCAAAATGTTATCTCGATGATGAAAGGGATTTAATTGATTGGATTTTTAAAGAAGTCCCAGAAAATGACACTAAAATGTTTTCAAGAATTAAATTCTCAGAAAGCGGTCATAATAAAACAATGTTTAAGTCATTTGACACAACAATAATGGAACTTGCAGATGATATCTCATATGGAGTTCATGATTTAGAAGACGGCATAGCATTAGGCCTCATAACTAAAAGCATGTGGGAAAGTGATATTCTCCCCAAAATTCTAGATCATAGTATTAATGAATTAGCAAAAGACATAGATTTCTACAACAAAAAACTATTCAATGGTTCAAATAAAGAAAGAAAGCATGCGATAAGCAAGTTAGTTGGATATTTCATTTCCTCTATACACGTTGAAAAGAATGATGATTTTGAAACGCCCCTTTTAATGCTAAAAGCCACTCAAGACAATGACAGCAAGAGCATCTTGAAAGCATTAAAGGATTTCGTCATGAATCGGGTAATTAAGACACCAGAAGTTCAGGTTTTGGAATATAAAGGCCAACAGATCATATTAAGGATATTTGAAGTCTTACGTGAAAACCCTAACAGATTGCTTCCTAAAAATACACTCTATGCTTATGAAAACTCTGAAAATAAAAATAGAGTTTTATGTGACTATATATCAGGAATGACAGATAGTTATGCAACAAAACTGTACCATAAATTATTCACACCAGATATCGGCTCAATTTTTGATAGGCTGTAGATAACGCTGTCCATTGTGCAATCATACGCCCTATACTAACACCAGCAGCTATATCACGGAGCAGACGAAAGAGGCACATTACCAATGTCAGAGCCTGATCTGTTCTGCACATTCAAGAGACGGTGGAAAGCGTCGATAAAATCCTGTGCCAGCCGATACAGGCGCAACCGGTCGATGAGAACACCTTGCCACCGTCGGAGAAACGGACTTTGAACCGCTTCGACGTTACAACAGCAATCCCCCCTGCACTAAGCTCTCTCCTCAGCCCCGCCGCTCTCGACAGCATCGCGGGGCATTTCTCTTTCGCCTCGCCCAAAACAGCCTTTTTCCTAGCTAGCCAGCCTCAAATTGCGCGTGCATGCACAGGGTGCATGATTTTGCATGCAAGAAAATGCACTTTTCATCCCCAGCGGCACCAGTGCTGGCGCGGCCTGCGGCCATTCATGCAACTGCATGAAAAGAGACACATGAAGCGCGCAGGCGAGGCGGGGGAAGTATTGCGCGCTCATCAAATTGTTACCGTTCTCAAAAACAAGCCGACACTCAGTTCACAATAATATTAGTTACCACCAACAGCTGTGATAAAAGTTATATTCCTAACACGTCTTTGATTTCCCTGAGTCTAAATCCAGGGATATTTTTAGCATTCAGATCTTTCTTTGATAAAAAGTCGATCAATTCCTCAGGCGAAGAATCCCCCCGGAAATTAAATTTATTTTTTAGAAACAGAGCAGTACTTCGTGAAAGGCCAAGCGACATTAGGTTCAACTCTATTGGATTGCATGAGCCAAACTCAAGGTAAGCACTGATATTCTCTACTTTTTCAGCCTTATCTTTTTCCCCTTTCGAAATCAGAACAAATACAAGTGTTTCTCTATATACTTTCAAATAACGGACAAGATTATATCTAACTTGATTTTCAAGTGTATTAAGAACATCCCTAATAAGGGATGAGGTTTTTCTTCTTATTTTATCGACAGGCGCGCCATTACTAATCAAATCAGACAACTCACTAGAACTTCTAATTTTATAATTAATCATTGACCTTAGCGAGTGCGAAGTCATCCATTGGTGAGCCATAACACTTATTAACTTTGCATACTGTAATGTAACAGGCCAAGAGAATATATCAATGATAATCTCAATAGCTCGATCCACCCTCGCCTTCCCTCCTTTTTGATAAGGACTAAGAAGAATATAATCATCTAAGTTATCCAGTTGAACAAAATAATCATAGAGCCTTTGAATATAATCAGGCCGCGTCCCTAAATTTAATTTAATTAATTCTTCTGGAATGGTTATCTTCATTCTCCTGACTTTATCATAGTTATATTCCAACATTTCATGAACTTCCTCTCCGTTCAATTCAGAAAAATAAGGCAGCTGAAAACCGTCCCTTTTTACCTCATGATAAAAGCGAGCAAACGCCACGTCAGCCAGCTCTTTATCATCAGTTGGCGAATATATATTATCAATAGCATTGGATATAATTCCACCACCATCCACCATAACTTTTGACATGGCGGAACTTATAGTTTGAAGTGGCTCACCCTCAAAAGATTTCTTATCCCAAATATTGCTTCGAATACACCAAACGTTGCCATGAAATTCATATTTCAATCTACCTGCTCTACCAGCAAGGTTGAGAAAATCAGCCCTAGACATTGGCTCATCCCCACTGTGAGGATTTTCTAAAATAAGATGTTTAGCGGGTAGATTAACACCTTGAAGCAATGTGCTTGTACATACAATAAATCTGATATCACCCCGTTTGAAAAAATATTCAATACCATTTCTTATTATTGATGGCATATTCCCATAGTGAAAGGCAACTCTCGATCTCAAACAAGTAATCAATGTATATTGCTCATGCATTTCTTCTTTAATAGAAGATATAAACTCGTCGAAATCATCTTCCAGTAGCGTTTCACTAAGAACCTCTGCTATGTTAATAGCAACACTCTCTGCATTTGATGGTGTATTTTCAAATACAATTACGGCCCCTCCCGAGCGAGATATAAACTCAGCTAATTTTGCTTTCTGAACGCTCCGATTTCCACGCAAAATAAAATCTAACTTATACACTCCTAAATCAATAACTCTATCTTCAGAATTCAAGCTTATACTAACAGCCTTAGTATTATTTCTCACTTGATTGACAAGCAGTATATTTTGTGTAACAGGTGAAATTGTTTCGATAAATGATTGGCCATTCTGACGCCATCTGAATATTGAGAAAAAATACTCAGGGTTACTAATCAAAGGACTAGAGAACATAACTTGCATATCAGGATGTCTTTCAAGCGCTAATTCAACAGCATTCTGTAGAATTATCCCTCTCTTTCCCTTTTGTATTTCATGAGCCTCATCAACAAGCAACGTATCTATGTGAAAATGGCTATTACCATACGAGTTAGAAAGTAAGCTAACGAGCCTTTCCTGTGTCAACACGTATATCAAACCTTGTTCTACATTGTCGATATCTATTACTTCTGGCGCAGTTCTTATAATAACATCATTGAGATTCGACTGCTTACATTCATAACGAAATCTATTAGAAACCTCACTAATTAAAGCTCGAGTTGGAACAACATAAACAATGCACTCCTTTTTATAAACTTTAATTTTATCAATAACTGCGAGTGAAAGAATAAATGACTTACCTGCAGATGTTGGTGCCGATATACTAAGATAATTGTTTTTCTTCAATGCATTAAATAGTTTACACTGAAAGTCCGTTAACACCACTTCGTTATATGTATTCTCTGCTTCACGACCTAGACGCTCAAGCGAAAGGGATAAGTTTAGCGCAGGAGATTCCCCATTATTATACTTATCTCTTAATAGTCCCCTTCCGGGAAAATTACCAATTCTAGATAAAATAAGATCGCAAGCCGCAATGACACTTACATCGTACTGCCCATTAATCTCTAATATTCTGCTTACAATATCATATGCTTTTTTTATATCAGATTCACTTTCTGATAAAGATAATATAGAAGAAATAGATAGTAACTGATAAATATTAGCTGCACTTATCTTCAAATCATTATCCACTCCAAGAATACTATTAACACTAACCTTAACAAGCTTGGAGTATATTCCGTTAGTTTCAAACATAATTAATCCAACGCTCTATTAAATTCATTCCTGAACTCAACCACCGAAGGGAATGGAATAAAGAAAACATCAAACCGTAGATATTTTCTATTAAATCTACTAAATTTATCATCTAATAACCCAATCCATTGCGGCATCGATTTAGTCAAGTTGGCAAGAAACTGCTCATGTATAGGAGTTGAAGAGCCATAATCAAATTTATTAAATCCACTCCAGTCGAAACCGATTAAGCATGCATGATTTATACGCACGTCCGAACCCGGCTCACCAGAAACAAATAATTTCCGTACAGACTCCCTAACCTCGTCTTTTGCATATTTATAATGCTTGGTCGCCATACCAAACTCATGCTTATACATTTCATTGGTATGAAAATCATCAATGCTTTTTAGCGCTGAGTCCATAGCAGATGATATTTGCTTATAAAGCTTTGACTCACCAAAGTAAAAATCAACAACTTTGTCCTCTTCATTCCACTTGATGTGTATTCCATCAGAGCCTTTAACTTCATCATTAGAATTAGTTTTTAGTTCCATTTTTGCAACTAACTGAGGAGCTCCAACTATAGCCTCCAGAAGAAAAAACAACAATGTTTCTCCTGCCTCACCTGTTTTATCAGGTGAATCATCAGTAACGTTAGGGTGTCTAAACAAAGATCTAGCCTGTTTTGCTAAAGCTAGCCATTGTTGAGTAGAGAGAGGCTCACTTCTATCTTGCATCGAAAAACAGTAGTCAATTATATATTCATATAGTTTTTCAGCTAAAGCTTTCACCATAGGCCTACCATTACCATCAAATTTCAAATGATGAAATCGAACCTCTGCGCAGAGTGACTTGATGCATAAGGTGTGCTCAACAACATCAATACACGCATCAAAATCTTGTTTTCTGACAGAAACAAATTTATTGACATCATTTATTATTGCCATGAGATTTCCCTAATAAAAAATCAGCAAAATACTGAATCATGGTTGCTCTCTCATGACGATAGATCGCATGATTATAAGTACCTCGGATGGTATTTTTATCTACATGTGCCAGCTGTAACTCTATCCAACGGGAATCAAAACCATGCTCATGTAAGATAGTCGACATCATATGTCTAAAACCATGCCCAGTAACCCGGCCAGCGTATCCAATACGCTTGATAACTTGATTGATACTTGCCTCACTCATAGGCTTGTTCGGATCATTCCGTCCCGGAAAAACATAACGATAGTTTCCTGTCATAGCCTTCAGCTCATAGAGTAAATCTAACGCCTGAGCCGGTAATGGCACAAGGTGTGGTCTACGCATTTTCATTCTTTCAGCAGGAATTTCCCATATAGCGTTAACTAGATCAAATTCCTGCCATTGTGCAGCCCTCAGCTCTATAGTTCTGACCCCGGTGATCATTAGCAATTTAGTTGCTAATTGAACTAGTTTGCTACCAGAGTAAGCTTCAAGCGCGACAAGAAAATCAGGGATCTCACTGGCGACCAAAAATGGAAAATGCTTAGATTGATGGACCTCTAATGCGCTAGAGAGATCGGCTGCCGGGTTAAACTCGGCACGGCCTGTCGCGGTTGCATAACGAAAAACCTCCGAGCAACGCTGCCTAACTTTACGCATTTTCTCTAATGCACCACGAGCTTCTATCTTGCGAAGCACGTTAAGCAATTCAAGAGGCTTTATCCCTGAAATTGGTCTGTGTCCTACATAAGGGAAAATATCATTTCTGAAGGCTTCCATGATGTCAGAAGCATATCCAGCCGACCATCTAGCTGACTTCAATTGATGCCATTCCCTAGCAATAACTTCAAACGTGTTACCAACACCTACTTGTTGAGCTAATTTCTGCTCTTTGCGAATTTCACTCGGATTACGCCCTTCTGCCACTATTTTTCGGGCTTCATCACGTTTTGTACGCGTTGCAGCCAATGTGACAATTGGATAAACACCAAGGGAGATCATTTTGGGTTTACCGCCATAGCGATAGCGGAAGCGCCAGCTCTTGCTTCCATTAGGTTCTATAAGCAATGACAGCCCTTGCCCATCTCCAAGTGTATAGGCTTTAGCTTCAGGTTTAGCGCGGCGAATCTGCATATCGTTTAAAGGCATGTGTATAGGAATCCAAGACCGAACAGGAACATATACGCAATCCTATACATATTAGATGCCGGACTCCACCGGAACAGTACGGACTAATACGGATTAAAAAAGCTAAAATACCTTTATAAAACAGAGTTGTTATGGATTAATACGGACATTACAGGAAGAGAGGATGGTGCCGATAATAGGAGTCGAACCTACGACCTTCGCATTACGAATGCGCTGCTCTACCAACTGAGCTATATCGGCATCGAGCCGGGCCTGCGGGGCAAGCCGGAAGTGCGTTGAACAAGGTAGACCTGTGCACGAAATGAGTCAATAGCCGCCGGGGCGTTTGGTTATTTTGCAAGCAGCCAGACTGCCCCACGTTGGCCCTTCCCAAAAAATCAGGGCGCAGCCCGCTGCGCCCTGACCTCTTTATGACCGCAATGCGGCCTTAGCTGCGCACCAGATCGTCGCCGTAGCCAATCCACTTGTAGGTGGTCAGCGCATCCAGGCCCATCGGGCCGCGGGCGTGCAGTTTCTGGGTGCTTACCGCCACTTCCGCGCCCAGGCCGAACTGGCCGCCGTCGGTGAAGCGGGTGCTGGCGTTGACGTACACCGCCGAGGAGTCCACCGCGCGCACGAAGTGCTCGGCGCTGCTCAGCGAACGGGTGAGGATCGCGTCGGAGTGGTTGGTGCCGTGGGTGCGGATGTGGTCGATGGCCTGATCGATATCGTCCACCAGCAGCACGTTCAGATCCAGCGACAGCCATTCATCGTCGTAATCTTCCGCGTTCACCGGCACCACCGTCGCCGGGCCGCCCTGCAGCAGCGGCAGCGTGTTTTCCGCCGCGTGCAGCGTCACGCCCGCCGCCGCCATTTTGGCGCTCAGCGCCGGCAGGAACTCGGCGGCGATGCTGCGGTTAACCAGCAGCGTCTCCAGCGAGTTACAGGCGCTCGGGCGCTGGATCTTGGCGTTTTCAATGACCGTCAGCGCCTTGTCGAAATCGACGTCGGCATCCACGTAGGTGTGGCACACGCCGATGCCGCCAGTGATCACCGGGATGGTCGATTGCTCGCGGCACAGCTTGTGCAGGCCGGCGCCGCCGCGCGGGATCAGCATGTCGACATAGCGATCCAGGCGCAGCAGTTCGTTCACCAGCGCACGATCCGGGCTGTCGATCGCCTGCACCGCCGCCGCCGGCAGGCCGCACTGCTCCAGCGCCTGCTGGATCACTTTCACCGTCGCCTGGTTGGTGTTGTGCGTCTCTTTACCGCCGCGCAGGATCACCGCGTTGCCGGTTTTCAGGCACAGGCTGGCGACGTCGATGGTGACGTTCGGCCGCGCCTCGTAAATCACGCCGATCACGCCGAGCGGCACCCGGCGGCGCTCCAGCTTCAGCCCGCTGTCCAGCAGGTTGCCGTCCAGCACGTGGCCGACCGGATCGTTCAGGCGGCATACCTGGCGCACGTCGTTGGCGATCGCCGCCAGCCGCGCCGGGGTCAACAGCAGGCGATCGAGCAGCGCTTCGCTCATGCCGGTGGCGCGCGCCTGCGCCATGTCTTGTTCATTCGCCAGCAGGATCGCTTCACTGTTGGCTTCCAGCCTGTCGGCCATCACCGACAGCACCTGATTTTTCTTCGCCGTGCTCAGCACCGCCAGCTGCCAGGAGGCCTGCTTGGCGGCCTTCCCCATCTGCTCCAGCATGCTCACTCCTTAACTGACAATCATATCGTCGCGGTGCACTGCCACCGGACCGTATTCATAACCGAGGATCTCGCTGATTTCCTGCGAGTGGTGCCCGGCGATCATGCGCATCGCGTCGCTGTTGTAGCGGCTGACGCCGTGCGCCAGATCGCGCCCCGCCAGGTTGCGGATGCGGATCACTTCGCCGCGCGAGAAGTCGCCCTTCACTTCGCGGATGCCCTTCGGCAACAGCGAGCTGCCGCGCGCCATCATCGCTTCCACCGCGCCATCGTCGACGGTGATCTCACCGGCCGGTGGCGCGCCGAAGATCCAGCGCTTGCGGTTTTCCAGCGGGGTTTCCAACGCGTGGAAACGGGTGCCCACCGGTTTGCCTTCGATCACGTCCGCCACCACGCCCGGCTTGCTGCCGGCGGCGATCACCACGTCGATGCCGGCGCGGCAGGCCACGTCGGCCGCCTGCAGCTTGGTGCCCATGCCGCCGGTGCCCAGACCGGAGACGCTGTCGCCGGCGATGGCGCGCAGCGCGTCGTCGATGCCGTGCACTTCACGGATCAGTTCGGCCTGTGGGTTGTTGCGCGGATCGGCGGTGTAGAGGCCCTGCTGATCGGTAAGCAGCAGCAGTTTGTCAGCCCCGGCCAGAATGGCCGCCAGCGCCGACAGGTTATCGTTGTCGCCCACCTTGATTTCGGCGGTGGCGACGGCGTCGTTCTCATTGATTACCGGCACGATGCGGTTATCCAGCAGCGCCGTCATGGTGTCGCGCGCGTTGAGGAAGCGCTCGCGGTCCTCCAGATCGGCACGCGTCAGCAGCATCTGCCCGACGTGAATGCCGTAAATGGAGAACAGCTGTTCCCACAGCTGGATCAGCCGGCTCTGCCCTACCGCTGCCAGCAGCTGCTTGGAGGCGATGGTGGCGGGCAGCTCGGGGTAGCCCAGGTGTTCGCGCCCGGCGGCGATGGCGCCGGAAGTGACGATGACAATGCGGTGGCCCGCGGCGTGTTGCTGCGCACATTGGCGCACCAATTCGACAATGTGGGCGCGGTTCAGACGCAGCGATCCGCCGGTCAACACGCTGGTGCCCAATTTCACAACCAATGTCTGGCTGCCGTTCATAGTATTTCTGCCGTGTGTAATGATGAGAAGAAGAGTGCAAAGGTCTTTGTAACAGGAGAGACGCGTTATGCCAACAGGCACAACGCGAAATCAGCACAATACGTGGTCAAACGGGGTCAGGCGGAGAGTTTGATCAGTTTTTCTTTGAAATCGTCGGCGGGTTCCAGCCCCAGTTCCATGGTCGCCAGCAGCTCGCCCAGGCGGCGATGGAAGTCGCGCAGGGTGTCTTCCAGCTTGGCGTTTACTTCATCATCCTTAATGTTTTGCGCCGTCCAGTCGCCTTCCTTGTCGAACAGGCCGAATTGGTACGAATAGGTGAAGCGCGCCTCTTCCGCCTGCAGCTCCATCCACCAGCCCCAGAACTCACGCTTCTCCGGAGCGGGCTTTACATTGACGCAGACGGCCAAACAATCAAAGAAAAAACGGTCGTTTTCACATTGCCCTTCACGCAGGTACGGCCCCAAGCTGGCAAAACGTTTCATTAGTCGGCTTTTAGGGTGACCACTCGGTAACGTCATTCTCTAACCTCCTCAATGTAGACCACTCTTTTTAACAAACTGTTAAAATTTAGCAACTAATTAACGCATTTTGTCCCTCAGCCAACCGGACATCTGCAGCAACGCCCGGTGGAAGCTGTCGTACACCGGGGTGCGCGGGATGGCGACCAGCTTGCCGCTCACCGAGGAGGTGACGATCAGCTGCGACTCCTCTTTCGGACTGAGCGTATCGCGCTCCCAGTAGCCGGAGATCATCGGCGTCGGGCAACGGCGCCCCAGCAGCCCCTGCATTTTCAGCGAGTAGCTGTTCAGCTCCACCTTCAGCACGTTGTCCGAGGCGTTAGCCATGCCCATGCGGCTGGCCAGCACGTCCATATACATGTCCGGCACGTTCAACTGGGTGCTGCTGTCGCACAGCAGGCGATGCACCACCGGCCCCAGGCAGGCTACGCCGCGCAGCCGCTGCGGCTCCAGATAGGCCAGCCGCACCGCCACGTTGGCGCCGAAGCGGAAGCCGAAGGCGCTCACCCGCTGATGATCCACCCACGGCACCGAGGCCAGCTGGATCAGCACCTGTTGGTGCAGGTAGCTGGAGTCCTGCGTCAGCTTCCATTTGCACGAAGAACCGATCGACGGCATATCGAGCGTCAGCATGGCGATGCCGTGCGGCGCCAGGTAGTCGCGGAACAGGCGATGATAGTCGGTCTGCAGCGTATCGAGGCTGCCGCACATCAGCACCGTCGGGAACGGCGCCTCGCCCTTCTCCGGCATGTGCAGGAAACCGGTGACGCTGCCGCCGCCTTCGATGCGGAACTCCAGCTCTTTCAGCTGATACGGCAGCAACAGCGCCGCCTCTTCGTAAGCGCGGTTGGCGAGCATCTCCGCCTGTTCGGCCAGCTCGTCGCCCTTCAGGTGCGGGTAACCGGCGATGCTGTACAGGCTCGCGGCCTTCAGCCAGTACTCGCCGCCGAGCAGCGGATCCTGCTGTTCCGTCGCCCGCTGCTGCCACTGCATGCCCTGATGGATCCACTCGTAGATCCAGTTGCCGTTGCGGTAGCCCACCACGGTATCCAGCCGCTGCGGATTGCTGCGCTCGGCGTCCGAGGCGGCGATGCGCGCCAGCACTTCGTGGATTTCGATCGGGCTGACGCCGCGCCAGGCCCACAGCAACGGATTCAGCATGCGATACCAGCTGCCGGTGGTGTCGCCTTCCAATGCGGAATGCATGGCGGCGCTCACTTTGTTGCGCGCGCGCAGCACCAGCGTCGAGGTTTCAGGGTGTTTGAATTTGGGCTTGAAAAGAATTTCAGAAAGGTTGGCCTGTGCCATGGTAACAACAGCCTCCGTAAATCTGGCGATAGGCCGCAAAAGGCCTACTTAACTGGAGGTAGTGTACCTAACTCTGGCGGGATAAACCAAGATAACGCAAACGCCCGGCATAACCGGGCGTTGGGCTGGAACTGGCTGGACTTAGCGACCGCCGATCGGGGGAACGAAGCTGACGCCCATGTCCCACGGCTGTTCGATCCAGGTATCCTGCGGGATGTCGACTTCGTAGTCGTCCACCAGCGGACGGCCCGCCGGCTTGGCGAAGATGGTGACGAAATGCGCTTTCGGATACATGTCGCGGATCGCTTTCGCGGTGCCGCCGGTATCCACCAGATCGTCCACCACGATGAAGCCTTCACCGTCGCCTTCGGCGCGCTTGAGCACTTTCATTTCGCGCTGGTTGTCATGGTCATAGCTGGAAATGCAGACGGTATCCACATAGCGGATGCCCAGTTCGCGCGCCAGCAGGCCCGCCGGCACCAGGCCGCCGCGGCTGACGGCAATGATGCCCGTCCATTTGTCGGCAGGCAGCAGGCGGTGCGCCAGCTTGCGTGCGTGCATTTGCAGCATATCCCAGGTAACAACGTATTTTTCGCTCATAGAATCGTGTCCCAGCCGGCGGTGAAGCGGCTTATTTGTAGTTCAGGGGAAAAAAGGTTGCGCGAGATTATAGAGACTGGCCGCGTTGAATTCCAGCTGTACCGAGGAAAACCTCGCGATTTCCGCCGGGCGGCTTTTCGGTGATTGATGCTGAAAAAGCGAGCGTTCCCGCAGCGAAGCCATGTGATCAAGCGCTTAAACCGCACAATACGGGGGGCGCACCGCCGGAAATAAAGTGATATTCTCTGACGATCGTGCCACGACGCACAGATACCCGCTCACCTTAACCGCGCGGCATGCCCGTCCTGTCGGAGCCTGCCGTCACAGGAGACTTATAGTGTCTGAATTGTCTCAGCTTTCGCCACAGCCGCTGTGGGATATTTTCGCCAAGATCTGTTCTATCCCGCACCCTTCTTATCATGAAGAAGCGCTGGCGCAGCACATCCTCACCTGGGCCAAAGAAAAGAACCTGCACGCCGAGCGTGATCAGGTCGGCAATATCCTGCTGCGCAAACCAGCCACCAAAGGCATGGAAAACCGCAAGCCAGTCGCGCTGCAGGCACACCTGGACATGGTGCCGCAAAAGAATAACGACACCGTACACGACTTCGCCAAGGATCCGATCCAGCCTTATATCGCCGGCGAGTGGGTGAAAGCGCGCGGCACCACGCTGGGCGCCGACAACGGCATCGGCATGGCCTCCGCCCTGGCGGTGCTGGCCGACGACAGCGTTGAGCACGGCCCGCTGGAAGTGCTGCTGACCATGACCGAAGAAGCGGGTATGGACGGCGCCTTCGGGCTGCAGCCGAACTGGCTGCAGGCGGATATCCTGATCAATACCGATTCCGAAGAAGAAGGCGAAATCTACATGGGTTGCGCCGGCGGTATCGACTTCATCACCACCCTGCCGCTGCAGCGCGAAGCGGTGCCGGCCGGTTACCAAACCCTGAAGCTGACCCTCAAGGGCCTGAAAGGCGGCCATTCCGGCGCCGAGATCCACGTCGGGCTGGGCAACGCCAACAAACTGCTGGCGCGCTTCCTGTTCGCCCATGCGGCGGCGCTGAACCTGCGCGTGCTGGACCTGAACGGCGGCACCCTGCGCAACGCCATCCCGCGTGAAGCCTCCACGGTGGTAGCGGTGCCGGCGGACAAGGCCGACGTACTGAAAGCGCTGAGCCAGGAGTTCCTGGCCGTGCTGCAGAACGAACTCTCCGCCAAAGAGAAGAACATCACCGTGCTGTTGGAGCCGACCACCAGCGCTTCGCTGGCGCTGAGCGCCGACAGCCAGCAGCGCTTCCTGGCGCTGCTGAACGGCACGCCGAACGGCGTGATCCGCATGAGCGACGCGGTGAAAGGCGTGGTGGAAACCTCGCTGAACGTCGGCGTGGTCACCACCAGCGAAAACGAAGCGGAAATCATCTGCCTGATCCGCTCCCTGATCGACAGTGGCAAAGACTACGTGGTCGAGATGCTGACCGCGTTGGGCCAGCTGGCCGGCGCTAAAGTGGCGCCGAAGGGCGGCTACCCGGGCTGGCAGCCGGACGCCGACTCGCCGGTTATGCACCTGGTGCGCGAGCTGTATCAGGATCTGTTCGACAAGACGCCGAACATCATGGTGATCCACGCCGGTCTGGAATGCGGTCTGTTCAAAAAGCCATATCCAAACATGGACATGGTATCGATCGGGCCAACCATCACCGGCCCGCATTCGCCGGATGAGCAGGTGCATATCGAAAGCGTCGGCCTGTACTGGAAGCTGCTGACCTCGTTGCTGAAAGCAATCCCTGAGCGCGCGTAATCTGCACGCTTAACGCAAAAAGCCGGCGACCGCCGGCTTTTTTATTCCCACGACAGCGCCAGCTGCCGCTCCAGCTGCGGATCGAGCAGCGTCACATGCAACCCCACCAGCCGCACGCCGCGCCCTTCGCGCCGCTCGCGCCACGCCTGCCGCGCCACCTCCAGCAAATCCTGCCGGTTCAGCACCGGGAACACGTGCTCCTGGGTGGTTTGCTGAAAATCCTGAAACTTCAGCTTCACGCCCTGCCGGGCGATGTGCAGATCCGGCTTCACCTTGCGCAGCCGCATCTCCAGCTCGGGATAGAGTTTGTCGATAATCAGCGTTTCGCAGTCTTCCCAGTCGTGAATATCCTCCGCCAGCGTGCGCTCCACCCCCACCGATTTGCGCAGCCGCTCAGGAGAGATTTCGCGCCGATCGATACCCTGACAGCGCTCCCACAGCACCCGGCCGAACTTGCCGAAGCGCTTGAGCAGCTGCGCCAAATCGTATTGCTGCACGTCGGCGCAGGTGATAAGCCCCACTTCCTCCAGCCGCTTGGCGGTCACCTTGCCGACGCCGGGGATCTTGCTGAGCGGCAGCTGCTGCAAAAACGCCGGCACCTGCGCCGGCGTGATCACGTATTGCCCGTTCGGCTTGTTCATCTCGGAGGCGATTTTAGCGAGAAACTTGATTGGCGCGATGCCGGCCGACGCGGTGAGGTTCAGCTCGTCGGCGATCGCCTGACGGATTTCCTGGGCGATCAGCGTCGCCGAACCGTTGCATTGCGGGCTGTCGGTCACGTCGAGATAGGCTTCATCGAGCGACAGCGGCTCGATCAGCGGGGTATAGCGGGCGAAGATTTCGCGGATGTGCAGCGAGGCCTCTTTGTAGGCCGCCATGCGCCCCGGCAGCAGGGTGAGATGCGGGCACAGCTTGAGCGCCATCGCCGTGGACATGGCGCTGTGCACGCCGTAGCGCCGCGCCGGATAGTTGGCGGTGCTGATCACCCCGCGGCGATCGGCGCTGCCGCCAATCGCCAGCGGGATATCGCGCAGGCTGGGATCGTCGCGCATTTCCACCGCTGCGAAGAAGCAGTCCATATCGACATGAATGATTTTACGCATCGCACCCTCCAGTAACACTGTATAAGTATACAGTCATATACCGAAAGCTCAAGGCCGCAGAGCTCGAGGAAAGCGGCGTTTCTGACAGATATTTCCGCGTTGTTAAAAAAGCTTAATTTTTCAATAGTATGATTTCCGCCATCCCGTGCGGCTCACCACAACGATAACGACAAGGTACCCTACATGATCAGATTTTCTTCTTTGCTGCTGGCTTCCGCGCTGTCGCTGAGCGCGCTGGCGGCCAGCGCCACCGCCGGTCATGCGCCGGCGATCGTCGCCCATCGCGGCGGCACCGCCGATGCGCCAGAAAACACTCGCATCGCCATCGAAACCGCGCTGAAAAACGGCGCCGACGCCATCTGGATCACCCTGCAAGAATCCAAAGACGGCGTCATCGTGCTGTATCGCCCCTCGGATCTGAAAGCGCTGACCAATCGGCAGGGCCCGGTTTCTGCCTATACCGCCGCGCAGCTGGCCGAGACCGACGCCGGTTGGGCCTTCACCAAAGGTGACGCACACCCATTCCGCGGCCAGGGTATCGGCATTCCGCGGCTCGACGACGTGCTTAAAGCGTTTCCGCACGTCACTTTTTATCTGGACATCAAATCTCCGGACGCCGATCCGGCGCAGTTTGGCCAAACGCTGCTGGCGACGTTGCAAAGCACCGACAGCCTGAACCGCATCCGCGTCTACTCTACCGATGCCAAATACCTGCAGGCGCTGCCGCCGGCCATTCCGCGCTTCGAAAGCCGCGACGAGACCCGCACGCTGCTGGCCAATATCACCATGGCGCACCAGTGCGACGTCAAACCGGACAACCGCCAGCCGCGCTGGTACGGGCTGGAGCTGAAGCGCGAGGTGGAAGTGGTGGAGAAATATACCCTCGGCGAAGGGCGTTCGAAGGCGTTTCTGACCTGGGATAAAGAGTCGATGGACTGTTTCCGCTCGCAGGGCCCGGCGCACATCATCCTGTTCGGGGTCAACTCGCCGCAGGAATATCAGCAGGCACTGGCGCTGGGCGCTGACGGCGTGATGGTCAACTCGCCGGCCGAGGCGAAAAGCTTCCGCAAGGCGAAATAAAAAACCCGGCCAAGGCCGGGTTTTCGCTACAGAATACGGTGCTTTTCCAACTGCTCGCGCCGCTGCGCCGCTTTGGCTTCGCGCTTTTTGCGCGCATCGCACGGCTCCGGGCAGTCGCAGACTTTCTCCATGCCCAGCGCGGTGATGCCGCCGCAGCTGCCCTGCAGGCTTTTGCGTTTGAACACATAGCCCAGCGACATCCCGCCGACGATCAGCAGAAACAACACGAAAGTAGCGGCGAATACCGTCAACATAGCAACCTCACGAACGCTTTTTCAGATAGGGCTTGAACGCGTCCGAATAACGCTCCTCAAACCCGTCGGCGGTTTTCACGATCATGAACACCGGAATGCCGAGCAGATTGGCCAGCGCCAGGCCGCGCTCCGGCCCCATCACGTTCAGGCCGGTGGACAGGCCGTCGGCGGTCATGCAGGTCGGGCTCAGCACGGTGATCGACACCAAACGGTGGTGAATGGGTCGGCCGGTGACCGGATCGATGGTGTGCGAATAGCGCACCCCGTCCTGCTCGAAGTAGTTGCGATAGTCACCCGAGGTAGCGATCGACATCTCCCCCGGCTGGATCACCAGCTGCGCCTGCTGTTGCGTACCGGCGGTCGGGCGCTCGATGGCGATGCGCCACGGCTTTTGCTCGCCGTTATGCCCGCGCGTGCGCACCTCGCCGCCGATATCCACCATGTAGTTCTTCACATGCCGGGACTGCAGATATTCCGCCACCACGTCCACGCCATACCCTTTGGCGATCGACGACAGATCGACGTACAGCTCAGGGATGCTTTTCACCAGCGCGCTGCCCTGCACCGACAGTTTGTCGGCGCCGGTCCAGGCGCGGCGGTGCGCCAGTTCCGCCTCGCTCGGCACTTTGTCCGGCCGCCCTTCCGGGCCGAAGCCCCACAGGTTGACCAGCGGCCCGACGGTCACGTCCAGCGCGCCGTCGGTGACGCGGTTGATGCGCAGCGCTTCGCGCACCACTTCGGCGGTGGCCGGCGAAACCGGGAACGGCCGGTCAATGTCGCGGTTGGCATTGAAGCGGCTCAGCTCGGAATCCGGCCGGTAGGTGGACATCTGATCGTTCACCTGCTCCAGCCGTTTGTCGATCTCCGCCTGCATCTCGCGCGCCGACGGCGTATCTCCGCCGGTCACGTAACGGATCGAATACGAGGTGCCCATGGTTTTACCCATCAGGTCCACCTGTTCCGGCCCGCAGCCGGTCAGCAGCAGGGTGGCGCTCAGCGCCACACCCGTCAGCCAGTTCTTCATCGCCAATGCGCGCAATTTAGCCACCAAAGTCATCCAGCATGATGTTTTCGTCTTCGACGCCCAGATCTTTGAGCATCTTGATCACCGCGGCGTTCATCATCGGCGGCCCGCACATGTAAAACTCGCAGTCCTCCGGTGCCGGGTGGTTCCTCAGGTAGTTCTCCAGCAGAACATTATGGATAAAGCCGGTGTAGCCGGTCCAGTTATCTTCCGGCTGCGGATCCGACAGCGCCACGTGCCAGGTGAAGTTTTCGTTCTCCGCCTGCAGCTGGTTGAAGTCGTCTTCATAGAACATCTCGCGCAGCGAACGCGCGCCGTACCAGAAGGTGATCTTGCGCTTCGAGTTCAGGCGCTTGAGCTGATCGAAGATGTGCGAGCGCATCGGCGCCATGCCCGCGCCGCCGCCGATGAAGATCATTTCGGCGTCGGTGTCCTTGGCGAAGAACTCGCCGAACGGCCCGGAGATGGTCACCTTGTCACCGGCTTTCAGCGACCAGATATAGGAAGACATGATGCCCGGCGGCACGTCCGGATTGTTCGGCGGCGGCGTGGCGATACGCACGTTGAGCATGATGATGCCCTTCTCTTCCGGGTAGTTGGCCATCGAGTAGGCGCGCACCGTGGTGTCGTTCACCGTCGAGCGGTAGCGGAACAGGTTGAACTTGTCCCAGTCGCCGCGATACTCCTGCGGCACGTCGAAGTCGGCGTAGCTGATGTCGTGCGCCGGTGCTTCGATCTGGATAAAGCCGCCCGCGCGGAACGGCACGTCCTCACCATCGGGGATCTTCAGCTTCAGCTCTTTGATAAAGGTGGCTTTGTTATCGTTGGAGATAACCTCGCACTCCCATTTCTTCACGCCGAAGATCTCTTCCGGCAGCTCGATCTTCAGGTTCTGCTTCACGTTCACCTGGCACGCCAGGCGGCACCCTTCTTTCGCTTCGCGCTTGTTGATGTGCGAAAGCTCGGTCGGCAGGATATCGCCGCCGCCCTCTTTGATCACCACCCGGCACTGGCCGCAGGAACCGCCGCCGCCGCAGGCCGAGGAGACGAAGATCCCCTGGCTGGAGAGCACGTTGAGCAGCTTGTCGCCCGCCGGCGCATGGAAGCTCTTATCCAGATCGCCGTTGATCTCCACCGCGATGTCGCCGGTATTCACCAGCTTCGATTTGGCGAACAGGATCAGCAACACCAGCACCATCACGATGGTGGTGAACATTGCTACGCCTAAAATAATTTCCATAAATTCTTCCCGCCTTTACAACTGAACACCGGAGAAGGACATGAAGCCCAGCGCCATCAGTCCGGTGGTGATAAAGGTAATGCCCAGGCCGCGCAGCCCTGCCGGCACGTTGGCATACTTGAGTTTTTCGCGGATCCCCGCCATGGCGACGATCGCCAGCATCCAGCCGGTGCCGGAACCAAAGCCGTACACCACCGATTCTGCGAAGTTATAGTCGCGCTGCACCATGAAGGACACGCCGCCGAAGATGGCGCAGTTCACGGTGATGAGCGGCAGGAAGATGCCGAGCGCGTTATACAGCGACGGGAAGAAGCGATCGAGGATCATCTCCAAAATCTGTACCAGCGCCGCGATCACGCCGATGAAGGTGATGAAGTTGAGGAAGCTCAGATCGACGCCTTCCACCAGCGCGCCGTCGCGCAGGATCAGGTTGTAGACCAGGTTGTTCACCGGCACCGAAATGCCGAGCACGATGGTCACCGCGATGCCCAGGCCAAAGGCGGTCGAGACCTTCTTCGACACCGCCAGGAAGGTACACATCCCGAGGAAGAACGCCAGCGCCATGTTCTCGACGAACACCGCGCGCACAAACAGGCTGATATAGTGTTCCATCGGCCTTTACTCCTTTTCGATCTGCGCCGGCTTCAGGGTGCGCAGCACCCAGATCAGCAGGCCGATGATGAAGAACGCGCTCGGCGCCAGCAGGAACAGGCCGTTCGGCTGGTACCAGCCGCCGTTCTGCACCGTTTCCAGCACCGGGACGCCGAACAGCTTGCCGGAGCCAATCAGCTCGCGCAGGAAACCGACCAGCACCAGGATCACCCCGTAACCCAGCCCGTTGCCGATGCCGTCCATAAAGCTCTCGATCGGCGGCGACTTCATGGCGTAAGCCTCGGCGCGCCCCATCACGATGCAGTTGGTGATGATAAGGCCGACGAACACCGACAGCTGCTTGGAGATCTCGAACGCATAAGCGCGCAGCAGCTGATCGACCACGATCACCAGCGAGGCGATGATCGCCATCTGCACGATGATGCGCACGCTGTTGGGAATATGGTGACGGATCAGCGAGATGAAGAAGCTGGAGAACGCGGTCACCAGCGTCACCGCAATGGTCATCACCACCGCCGTCTCCAGCTTGGTGGTCACCGCCAACGCAGAACAGACGCCCAACACCTGCAGGGCGATCGGGTTATTGTCGAACAGCGGCCCCAGCAGGACCCGCTTTATCTCTTTGGAATCAGCCATTTTTCAGCGCTCCTTCACGAACTTTTTTCAGGAACGGGCCGAAGCCGTGCTCGCCCAACCAGAAATCAAACGTATGCTGCACGCCGTTGGAGGTCAGCGTGGCGCCGGATAGGCCGTCCACTCCGTGCACATCCCCCTGACGTGCGCCGCCTTTCACCACGCGGATCGCCGGCTGGCCGTTGTCGTCGAACAGCTGCTTACCGACCCACTGCTGGCGCCAGGACGGATTCTCGACCTCACCGCCCAGCCCTGGGGTTTCCCCCTGGTCGTAGTAGGTGATGCCCTTGACCGTATTGCCGTCGTTATCCAGCGCCACGAAGGCGTACATCATCGACCACAGGCCGGTGCCGTATACCGGCAGCACAAGCTTGTTCACCTGGCCGCTTTCGTCACGCACCAGGTAGATTTCCGCCTGGTTGCTGCGGCGCTTGATGCCGGCCGGATCGTCGCCCGCGGGCAACGCCACGCTTTTGGCGTCGTCGCGCAGCGCGGCGCCCAGATCGAACGCCGCCGCCTTGCCGGCGACAAACTCACCGCTGTTCAGATCCACCAGGCGCGGTTCGATGCGTTCGCTGTATAAGCGCTTGACCTGCTCGCTCTCCATTTTCGGCTGCAACAGGCCGGCTACGTCGAGAATATTGCGCTGCTTATCGAGCAGCTTTTGCTCCTGCTGTTTGGACTTCAGGCCGACGGCGGAGCCCGCCACCACCACTGAACACACCAGACATAGCAGCAGCACTACCAGCAGCGTTTTACCGATGCCGTCGTTTTTCGCTTCATTCGCCACGGGCTTTTCTCCGCTTGATGTTGGCCTGCACCACCAGGTAATCGAACAGCGGTGCGAACAGGTTGGCGAACAGGATCGCCAGCATCATGCCTTCCGGATAGGCGGGGTTGACCACCCGGATCAGCACGCACATCACGCCGATCAGAATGCCGTACCACCATTTCCCCTTGTTGGTGAAGGAGGCGGAAACCGGGTCGGTCGCCATAAAGATCATGCCGAAGGCGAAGCCGCCCAGCACCAGATGCCAGTACCACGGCATGGCGAACATCGGGTTGGTGTCCGAACCGATGGCGTTGAACAACAGGGCGGAAGCCACCATGCCGAGCATTACGCCGGCGACGATGCGCCAGGAGGCCACGCGGCCGAACAGGATTATCGCCCCGCCGATCAGGATCATCAGCGTGGAGACTTCACCGATGGAGCCGGGAATGTTGCCGAGGAAGGCGTCCAGCCAGCTGATGGACTGGCCGGTGGCCACGTTGCTCAGGCTGTGCGCCCCGCCAGCGCTCCACTGCGCCAACGGCGTCGCACCGGAGAAACCGTCCGCAGAGGTCCACACCAGATCGCCGGAGATCTGCGCCGGATAGGCGAAGAACAGGAAGGCGCGGCCGGCCAACGCCGGGTTGAGGAAGTTGCGCCCGGTGCCGCCGAAGATCTCTTTGGCCACCACCACGCCGAAGGTGATGCCCAGCGCGGCCTGCCACAGCGGCAGGGTCGGCGGCACGATCAGCGCGAACAGGATAGAGGTGACGAAGAAGCCTTCGTTGACCTCATGTTTGCGGATGATGGCGAACAGCACTTCCCAGAAGCCGCCGACGACGAACACCACGGCGTAGATCGGCAGGAAGTAACAGGCACCCAGCACCATCTTGCTGACCCAGCCGGCGTCGGCCGCCAGCGAGGCGCCGAGCCACTGCGCCAGACGATAATGCCAGTCGCCCGCCAGCACCTGTTGCAGCGCGTCGCCGCTGTACAGATGGTGCAGCGCCGGGATCGCCTGCTGGCCGACGTTGTACATGCCCCAGAACATCGCCGGGAACACGGCCAACCACACCAGGATCATCATGCGTTTCAAATCGATGGCGTCACGCACGTGCGAAGCGCCGCGCGTCACCGTGCCGGGGGTATAAAACACCGTGGTGGTCGCTTCATACAGCGGGTACCACTTTTCCAGTTTGCCGCCCGGCGTGAAGTGATGCTCTATCTTCTCAAAATAATTCTTCAGGCCCATCGGTTATCCTTCCTGCTCAATCTTGGTCAGCACCTCGCGCAGCACCGGCGCGTACTCATACTTGCCGGGGCAAACGAAGGTGCACAACGCCAGATCTTCCTCGTCCAGCTCCAGGCAGCCCAGCGCCTGCGCACTGTCGCTGTCGCCCGCCAGCAAATCGCGCAGCAGCAGCGTCGGCAAAATATCCAGCGGCATCACCCGCTCGTAGTTGCCGATCGGTACCATGGCGCGCTCGCCGCCGTTAGTGGTGGTCGAGAAGGCGAACAGTTTGTTCTTCAGGAAGTGGCCCAGCGTGGTGCGGGTAATGGAGAACTTGTTCGGCGAAGGCACGATCCAGCCGAACAGCTCTTTGTCGCGCCCTTCTTCCAGCACCGACACCTGCGAGTGGAAACGACCGAGCCAGGCGTTCGGCCCGGCGGCGTGCATGCCGTTCAGCACCGAACCGGAGATCACCCGGTTCTCGCCGTCTTTCAGGCGGCCGGCGGTCAGTTCCTCGAGGCTGGCCCCCAGGCGGGTGCGCAGCAGCGCCGGCTGCGCCACCTGCGGCCCGGCCAGCGCCACGACCCGGCGGGTATCGAGCTTACCGGTGGTGAACAGCGTGCCGATGGCGATGACGTCCTGGTAGCCGATGTGCCAAACGATTTTCTTCAGGCTGACCGGTTCAAGGAAGTGAATGTGGGTGCCCACCAGCCCGGCGGGATGCGGGCCGGCAAATTCGCTGTAGGCGATCTGCGGGCCGCTCTGCTGGCCAACGGAGGCGCCGGCGGCGTGGCATACGTGTACCTTGCCCGCCGTCAGGCGTGCCAAGACCACCAGCCCGGCGTTGAACGCCGCCTGCTGCTCGGCGATGATCACCTGCGGATCGGCGGCCAACGGTTGGGTATCCATCGCGGTGACGAAAATGGCGCGCGGTTCGCTGCCGGGGCTTGGCGTTTTACTGAACGGGCGGGTGCGCAGTGCGGTCCACAGGCCACTGGCGATCAGTTCGCTCTCGACCTGTTCGCGTGGCAACTGGGCCAATTCCCCCTGCGGGTAGTGCGCAAACTCGAGCTGATCGTCGCCGCCGTTTTCCAGCGCAATCACCACCGATTGCAATACGCGCCGCTCGCCGCGGTTAATCGCGACGATGCGGCCGCTGGCGGGAGCCGTGAAGAAAACCCCGGGGTTTTTCTTATCTTCGAACAACGCCTGGCCTTTCTTAACGGTATCGCCTTCCTGCACCAGCATGGAGGGGCGCATTCCGACATACTCTTCCCCAAGCAGGGCGACATGCTGAATGTTCGGGCCATCTTGGATCGCCTGAACCGGGGCTCCGGCTATCGGCAGATCTAACCCTTTTCTGATCTTAATCATAGGATTTATACGATGTAGTTGGGTTTACACGTCTGCCCGGCCCCAGAGGCGGGTGCTGACGATGCCAGGATTGCCGGGCAGTGCGCACAACGGCACGCCCAACATGAACTTTCTCGCAGTGAAAAACTGGGGTAACGCGCATTCCCTTGAATCCCCCCTTCCGTTGTTTGCGCGACAGTCGATGTGTTAACGGCATGTAGCCAAATAACCATCAAAACGGCCGGGTTATATGCAATAACTCTTGCCGCTTCAATCGCCACAGCGCGTTAAATTGAAGAGAGAATATTAACATTGTTCGCAACATTGTTCTGCGTTACGTCGTGACTTGGGTCAAGCAAACGCAATTAAATTTCGCCTGTTTTTCACTACTTATCGTTAAAATCTGCCGGTCATTTCACTTTTATCGAGCTTTGTCGTTTTTTTATACATATCACGTATTGCTAAAAATAAACGCGCTGGTAATCTGGCGGTGTTTTGCAGCAGTAAAAACAATAATCAGTGGCATGTTGGCCAACCTCAATTGCGCCGGCAGATAAATATAAGCAGGAATAATAATGAGCAAAATCGCGCTGTTGTTTGCGATGCTTGTTTCTATGCCGATGATCACGGCCTGCAGCGCCAGCGAGCAGGTACCCGAAGCACCGGTAGTTAAACAGCAATTATTGGGTTCGCCGGTCTATATTCAGATCTTCAAAGAGGAACGCAAGCTGGAATTGTATGCCAAAATGGGCAATGAATTCCGCCTGGTCAACACGTTCCCGATCTGTAATTTCTCCGGCGGGCTGGGTCCTAAACGTCGTGAAGGCGACTTTAAAAGTCCGGAAGGCTTTTATAGCGTTGACGCACGCCATCTGAAACCCGACAGCAAGTATTATCGGGCGATCAATATCGGTTTCCCTAACGATTACGATAAATCGCAGGGCTATTCCGGCGCTTATCTGATGATCCACGGCGAATGTAAATCGATCGGCTGTTACGCGATGACCAACACCTATATGGATGAGATCTATCGCTACGTCGAAGCTGCTTTTGCCTATGGCCAAAGCCGCGTCGATATCAGCATCTATCCGTTCCGCATGACCGAGCAAAACCTCAAGCGCCATGCGTCATCCAGCTATATCGCCTTCTGGCGCCAGCTGAAGCCGGGTTACGATTACTTCGCGAAGAACCACCAGCCGCCGATGATGACCGTAGACAACGGCCAGTATGTGCTGGGTCAACCGTTGATGAGCAGCGGCCAGATGACGCAGTACGCGTCAGCCAGCCCGACGCCCAACACCAATCCCTTCGCTCAGAACAAGCCGCTCACCGAAGTGAAATAACGCGAACTCGCCTGGCTCAATCTTGTGCCAGGTTTCGTTGGCGGTCAGCGGTTGGGTGGCGATCACCGTGACCACATCGTTCGGTGTGGTCTGCTGCTGAAAATCGATCTCCACATCCTGATCCAGTAACGTCGCCTTACCGAACGGCGCGCGGCGCGTGATCCAATACAGGTTGGTGGAGCAATAGGCCATCACGAAGCGCCCGTCCGACAACAGCATGTTGAACACCCCTTTCTTGCGCAGCTGGTTCGCCAACAGGCCGATATAGCGGAAGACCGCCGGCCATTGGCTCGGGGTGCGCGGGTATTTCAGCGCCAGCTGATGCAGCAGCCAGCAGAACGCGTATTCGCTGTCGGTCTGGCCGACCGGGCGGAACGTGCCGGTATCCAGCTGACGATAGCCTTTTAATTGGCCGTTGTGCGCGTAGGTCCAGTTGCGGCCCCACAGTTCACGGGTGAACGGATGGGTGTTTTCCAGCGCCACTTCGCCGCGGTTGGCCTGGCGAATATGGGACACCACCGCGCAGGACTTGATCGGATAGTCCTGCACCAGGCGGGCGATCGGCGAGTTGAAGCTCGGCTGCGGATCCTTGAATGTGCGGCAGCCGTTCCCTTCATAGAAGGTAATGCCCCAGCCATCCTTATGCGGCCCGGTGCGGCCGCCGCGCTGTACCAGGCCGGTAAAGCTGAAGCAGATATCGGTCGGTACGTTTGCGCTCATCCCGAGCAGTTCACACATCGCCAGCACTCCTTAACCACACTGACACAGGCTGTGCGGACGCACCATGCGGCGTCCGCCGTCTTATTCATGGGGAGCCGCAGCTCCCCGAAGGCTATCAAGCCTTAACCATCTCTTTTTCGATCAGCTGAATCAAGATGTGAATCGCTTTGATGTGGATTTCCTGAATGCGGTCGGCGTAGCCGAAGTGCGGCACGCGAATTTCCACATCGGCGGAACCCGCCATCTTGCCGCCGTCCTTGCCGGTCAGGGTGATCACTTTCATCCCCTTGGCACGCGCCGCGTCGATGGCCTTGATGATGTTGCCGGAGTTACCGGAAGTAGAAATGCCCAGCAGCACGTCGCCTTCGCGGCCCACCGCTTCCACATAGCGCGAGAACACATACTCATAACCGAAGTCGTTGCTGACGCAGGACAGGTGGCTCACGTCCGAGATGGCAATTGCCGGGTAGCCCGGGCGGTTTTCACGGTAGCGGCCGGTCAGCTCTTCGGCGAAGTGCATCGCGTCGCAATGGGAACCGCCGTTGCCGCAGGAAATCACTTTACCGCCGGCTTTGAAGGAATCCGCCAGCAGCACCGCCGCACGTTGGATGGCGTCGATGTTGGCGTCGTCATTGATAAATTTCGCCAGGGTATCAGCTGCTTCGTTCAGTTCACTGCGAATAAGGTCGTGGTACATGAGGAACCTCTTGTTATCGTCAAATCTTCCGCTTCGCAGTGTACCGGATCGCGGAAACAGCGAGAAGCATTCTCAGCCAAACAGCGCGCCAGTTAAGGAAGCGGAGAGGTTTTTGATGATTGGTGCTGTCAGTTTGTGACCTGAGTTGTAATTAAACTGTAAACGCATTGATAAAAATTCTGCCTTGTACTAAAACCTATTACATACACACAACAGGTCAGACCTCTTACTACTTCGGAGCTTCTTATGATGGTTCTTAGTATCGTCGTTTTCCTGGCTCTCCTCGGCGTGGTGTTCTACCACCGAGTGAACCTTACCCTCAGCAGCCTGATCCTGGTGGCGTACACTGCCGCCATGGGTGCTATCGGCCTGTGGAGCTTCTGGCTGTTGCTGCCGCTGGCGATCGTGCTGCTGCCGCTGAACCTTTCCTCTGTACGCCGTTCCCTGCTCTCCGCGCCGGCGCTGCGCGCCTTCCGCAAGGTGATGCCGCCGATGTCCACCACCGAGAAGGAAGCGATCGACGCCGGTACCACCTGGTGGGAAGGCGATCTGTTCCGCGGCGCGCCGGACTGGAACAAGCTGCACAGCTACCCGAAACCGCGCCTAACGGAAGAAGAGCAGGCGTTTATCGACGGCCCGGTGGAAGAAGCCTGCCGCATGGCCAACGACTTCCAGATCACCCACGAACTGGCCGATCTGCCGCCTGAACTCTGGGCGTACCTGAAAGAACACCGTTTCTTCGCGATGATCATCAAGAAAGAGTACGGCGGTCTGGAATTCTCACCTTACGCTCAGGCGATGGTGCTGCAAAAACTGGCCGGCGTTTCCGGCATCCTGGCGATCACCGTCGGCGTGCCAAACTCCCTCGGCCCGGGCGAACTGCTGCAGCACTACGGTACCGAAGAACAGAAAAACCACTATCTGCCGGGCCTGGCGCGCGGCGACGAAATTCCTTGCTTCGCGCTGACCAGCCCGGAAGCGGGTTCCGATGCCGGCGCGATCCCGGACGTGGGCACCGTGTGCATGGGCGAATGGCAAGGCAAGCAGGTACTGGGCATGCGCCTGACCTGGAACAAGCGCTACATCACGCTGGCGCCGGTCGCTACCGTACTGGGCCTAGCGTTCAAACTGCATGACCCGAATCGCCTGCTGAGCGACAACGAATCCCCGGGCATCACCTGTGCGCTGATCCCAACCAGCACGCCGGGCGTGGAAATCGGCAACCGTCACTTCCCGCTGAACGTGCCGTTCCAGAACGGCCCAACCCGCGGCACCGACGTGTTCGTGCCGATCGATTACATCATCGGCGGCCCGAAAATGGCCGGCCAGGGCTGGCGCATGCTGGTTGAATGCCTGTCGGTCGGTCGCGGCATCACCCTGCCGTCCAACTCTACCGGCAGCCTGAAATCCATCGCCCTGGCGACCGGCGCCTACGCGCACATTCGCCGTCAGTTCAAGATCTCCATCGGCAAGATGGAGGGGATCGAAGAGCCGCTGGCACGCATCGCCGGCAACACCTATGTGATGGACGCCGCCGCTTCGCTGATCACCTACGCGCTGGTGCAGGGCGAGAAACCGGCCGTGCTGTCGGCCATCGTCAAATACCACTGTACACACCGCGGCCAGCAGTCGATCGTTGACGCCATGGACATCGCCGGCGGTAAAGGCATCATGCTGGGCGAATCCAACTTCCTGGCTCGCGCCTATCAGGGCGCACCGATCGCCATCACGGTGGAAGGCGCGAACATCCTGACCCGCACCATGATGATCTTCGGCCAGGGCGCAATCCGCTGCCATCCTTATGTGCTGGATGAAATGGCAGCGGCACAAAACAACGATCTGAACGCCTTCGATAAATCGCTGTTCGGCCACCTGGGCCACGTCGGCAGCAACAAGGTACGCAGCTTCTGGCTGGGCCTGACCAACGGCCGCACCAGCGCCACGCCGACCAAGGATGCGACCCGTCGTTACTATCAGCAGTTGAACCGCCTGAGCGCCAACCTGGCGCTGCTGTCGGACGTTTCCATGGGCGTGCTGGGCGGCAGCCTGAAGCGCCGTGAGCGCATCTCCGCTCGCCTGGGGGATATCCTCAGCCAGATGTATTTGGCTTCCGCCGTGCTGAAACGCTTTGACGACGAAGGCCGTCAGAAAGAAGATCTGCCGCTGGTGCATTGGGGCGTGCAAGACAGCCTGCATAAAGCCGAACAGGCGCTGGATGACCTGCTGCGCAACTTCCCGAACCGCTTTATCGCTGGCGCGATGCGCTTCGTGGTCTTCCCGTTCGGCCGCGTGCATACCGCACCGTCCGATCGCCTGGATCACCAGTTGGCCAAGATCCTGCAGGTGCCTTCCGCCACCCGCAGCCGCCTGGGGCGCGGTCAGTACCTGACGCCGAGCGAACATAACCCAATCGGCCTGCTGGAAGCGGCGCTGGCCGACGTGATGGCCGCCGAGCCGATTCACGAACGTCTGTGCAAGGCAGCCGGCAAAAACCTGCCGTTCACCCGTCTGGATCGTTTGGCGGAACGCGCGCTGGAAGAAGGCAAGATCAGCGCCGACGAAGCGAAGATCCTGGTGAAAGCCGAAGAGAGCCGTCTGCGCTCCATCAACGTGGACGACTTTGCACCGGATGCGCTGGCGGCCGCTAAGCCGGAAAAGCCGGCGGCGCAGTCTAAGCGCCAACAGCAGACCGAAGCGGCTTAACGCCAATTCCCACTCCACGCATCCAAGGGGCGATCATCATCGCCCCTTTTTCTTTTCTTGCACCACAAACTGCGCACCGCGCCGCAGGTTGGCGCAACGGCAGATTTCACGGGAAGGAAGTTCGAGTAGACTGCGCAGCGGGTGCTCTGGATCTTTCTGTCCGGAGCCTTGGCAAAGGAGAGAAAGAGAAAGGCCCCGAGTCGATATTATCAACCCGAGGCCACTCTGATGCCAAGCAACATCAGATTAGCCTCTTACCCGCCGCAAGGCAAGGATAGGGAGGTCAAAAATGCAGCAAAAACGGGTCGTACTTAAACTGGTGATCGTCTGTATGACGCTGATCGCGTTCATCTGGCTAACCCGCGGTTCCCTGTGCGAACTGCGCATCAGGTTGGGAGACTCGGAGGTTGCGGCCACTTTGGCTTACGAATCCGAACGGTAAGGCAACCCAACGGCGGGGTTCGCCCCGCCCGTTGGCTGATGATGTCAGGCAGGATCCACGAGCACCCGCCTTTTCAGCCCTGCTGGCGAATGCGCGCCAACAGCGCATCGATATGCTCGATCTGCGGCGCATTGACGATCAGCGTGCGCCCCAATCCCAGGGCGTGACGCTGACAGTCGAGGCGCATGTCGGCGTCGGCGATGCTGTCCAGATCGGCGACGTGCGCCAGGCCGATGGTGCGCCGGATCAGTTCGGTACCGCAGTACCCTACTGCGTCAGCCCAGACCTGCTGCAGGAATTGCTCGGCGTAACCCGGCGTCGCCAGCGCCGCATCGCGGCTTTGCTGATGGCACAGCGCCAGGAAGCGATCGGCGAAAATCAGCCACAGCTCGCGCACATCCTGCAGGCGCTGCTCGCGCCCGGCGGCGGCGTCGCGCGGCCCGAACAGCCCCGGCTGACCACAATAGTTGAGCAGCAGGTTGCCTAACGCAGTGCCGACATCGAAACCGATCGGGCCGTAGAAACCGAATTCAGCGTCGATCGCTTTCAATCGCCCTTCCGCCACGAAAATTGAACCGCTGTGGATATCCCCGTGCAACAACGCCTCCGCTTTGCTGAGGAAACGATGTTTCAGGCCGGCGACCGCCAGCTTCAGCGGCGCATCCTCACGCAGCGCCTGCACCTGCGGCAACAGCGCCGCCTCGAACTGATTACGCTCATGGTCGGTATAGGGGTCGGTAAAGAACAGATCTTCGGTGATCTGGCACAGCTCGGGGTTGGTGAAACGGCTGACTTCCGCCTTCTTCTGCTGCGCCGACTGATAAAAATCGGAGGTGTGGAACAGCGTCTGCGCCAGGTATTCCGCCAGCTGCCCGGCCGCCAGCGGGTGATAGTTCCCCTGCACCAGTTCACTGCGCCAGATGCGATGATCGGAGAGATCTTCCTGCACCATCACCGCCAATTCGGGATCGTGATGCAAGACTTTTACCGTATGCCTTGGGCAGAAACCGCCGTGGACCAGCAGCGTTTCCGCTTCGATGCGCGCCCGATCCAACGTCAGCGGCCAGGATTCGCCCACACAGCGCACGTAGGGCAGCGCCTGTTTGACGATCACCCGGCTCACGCCTTCGCGATCGCGGATCTTGAACACCAGATTCAGGTTGCCGTCACCGATCTCGTCGGCGCTCACCAGCGCCTGCGGTTCGGCCACCTGCCCGTATTGGCGGGCGTATTCAACGGCATCGGCAGCCGTAAACGTACGATAAAGCGACATTCCCCAACCCCTCTGTTCTCTCTTACTGACCCAGCGACTCTGATTATTTAGACGTAAAAGCATTTGGACGTCTATACATCTGGAAGTCATGTTGGCAGAATAGCGTTTCAGATGCAATAACCTCGCAACAAGGAATTAACCGCCGATGCAAGCGCTTAACACCACCAGTTTGTCCCTGCGGGACAACCGCCTTTGGATCCTCGATCAGCAAGCCCTGCCGCAGGAAAAGCGGTGGCGCGCCTGCGACAGCGTGGAGGAGTTGGTCGGGCACATTCACAGCCTGCGGGTGCGCGGCGCGCCGCTGATCGGGCTGTCCGCCAGCCTGCTGTTGGCGCTGCTGGCGGAACGCGGTCTGCCGCGCGCCGAGCTGGAACAGGCGCTGCACACGCTGCGCGCCGCGCGCCCGACGGCGGTTAACCTGATGAACAATCTGGATCGCATGAAGCTGGCGCTGGCGGAGCCTGACTGGGCGCCGGCGATGGTGAACGAAGCGCTGCGGCTGGTGGAGGAAGATCGCCGGCTGTGCGATCGCATCGCCGATCACGGCGCTGGGCTGGTCAAGCCCGGCAGCCGCCTGCTGACCCACTGCAATACCGGCGGGTTGGCCACCGCCGGCGTCGGCACCGCCATCGGGGTGCTGCTGCGCGCCCACCAGCAGGGCAAAGTGCAACAGGTGTGGGTCGATGAAACCCGGCCGCTGCTGCAGGGCGGTCGTCTGACCGCCTGGGAACTGGGCGAGCTGGGCATTCCCTATCGTCTGATCTGCGATTCGATGGCCGCCAGCCTGATGGCGCAGGGCCAGGTCGATGCGGTGTGGGTCGGCGCGGATCGCATCGCCGCCAACGGCGACGTCGCCAACAAGATTGGCACCTACAGCCTGGCGGTGCTGGCGCACTATCACGGCATCCCGTTCTACGTGGCCGCCCCGCACACCACCCACGATCCGCACTGTCCGGACGGCGCCGCCATCCCGATCGAGCAACGCGCGGCGGCCGAAGTCACCGGCGTTTCAGGCAGCTTCGGCGCCTGCCAGTGGGCGCCGAACGAGGCACCGGTGTACAATCCGGCGTTCGATGTCACGCCGGCGAAGCTTATCAGCGGGTGGGTGTTCGACAGCGGCGTGATCACGCCGCAACAGGTTGAAGCGGGGATTTTCCAGCGGGCGCTGGGGTAACGCCCGCCGGTTGACGATCAGTCCAAACGCGGATAGGCATCGGCGATCGTGTCGCCGGTGAAATGCGCCACCCAGCCTTCCGGGTTGTCAAATACCCGGATCGCGGTAAAGTGCGGCGCCGAGCCCATATCGAACCAGTGACGGGTGTTGGCCGGCACCGAGATCAGATCGTTCTTTTCGCACAGGATCTGGAAGATCTTGCCGTCCAGATGCAGGCAAAACAGCCCCGCCCCTTCAACGAAAAAGCGCACTTCATCCTCGCCGTGCGTGTGTTCGGACAGGAATTTTTCGCGCAGCGCCTGACGCTGCTCGTGGTCCGGCCGCATGCTGATCACGTCCCAACTCTGGTAGCCCTTTTCCGCCACCAGCCGGTCGATCTCATGCTGGTAGGCGGCGATCACTGCCTCCGGCTGCGGGTTGTCGCCCAGCTCGCGATCCGCCTGCCAGCGCTCAAAGCGCACGCCGATTTGCGCCAGCTGGCGCTGGATCTCCTGCGCGTCGCGGCTCTGCCACAGCGGCTGCTGCGGCGCTTTATCGCTGAAAATGGTCAATCCACTCATGAGACGAACTCCCCTAAATCGATACGATCAAAACGGTTAACCTGCGGATGCCGGCTTTGCTCGTCCGCCTCATCGCGGATCAGCTGGCAGGTATGCCAGCCGGCGGCCTGCGCGGCGTCCAGCTCCTGGTGAATATCGGACAGGAACAGCAGCTCGTCGGGCGCGATGCCGATAGCCTGCGCGATGTTGCGGTACGACGCGGTTTCGCGCTTGGCGCCAACGTGCGTATCGAAATAGCCGCTGAACAGCGGCTGCAGATCGCCTGCGTCGCTGTGACCGAACAGCAGCTTCTGCGCTTCCACCGAACCGGAGGAATAGACGTAAAGCCTCAACCCCTGACGCTGCCAGGCGGCCAACTGCCCGGCGACTTCCGGGTACAGATGCCCGCGGAAATCCCCTTCACGGTAACCGCTGCGCCAGATGATGCCCTGCAGCGCCTTGAGCGCGGTGGATTTGCGATCTTCATCCATAAAGCGGTACAGGGCGGCGATCAGCGCGTCAAGATCTGCCTGCGGCTGGTCAATTTCAGCGCGCAGCGCCGCCAGCGGCGCGGCGACGTCGCTCTCAGCGGCATGGCGGCGCACAAAATCCGCCAGCCGTTCGCGGGCATAGGGAAACAGTACCTGATGCACAAAGCGAATATCGCTGGTGGTGCCTTCAATATCGGTCACGATAGCGCGGATCATTTCGCCTCCAGTAAGCGGCGTTGCAGTTCACACTGGAACAGGAATTCCAGCCCTTCGAGATGGCGGCGGGCTTCCGCTACCTGGCTTCCCCAGCAATAGAGACCGTGGCCGCGCACCAGAAAACCGTACTGCAGTGGCGTGGCCTCGGCATAGGCCGCCACACGCGCCGCCAACCGGGGGATATCCTGATCGTTATCAAAAATGGGGATCGCCACACTGTCCAGGTGGCTGCGCTGGCCGGCCAGCGACTTCTGCATTTCGTATCCCTGCAGCACCAGCGCATCGCCGCGTTCCACCCGCGACAGTACGGTAGCGTTGACGGAATGGGTATGCAGCACCGCGCCGATGTGCGCAGACAGGCGGTAGAGCAGCGTATGCAGCCCGGTCTCCGCCGACGGCGTGCGGCCGCTCGGCACATGATTGTCGGCGATATCCACCCGCAGAAAATCGGCGGCGCTCAGGCTGCCCTTGTCTTTGCCGGACTCGGTGACCAGGCACTGACGTTCGTCGAGGCGCAGCGACATGTTGCCGCCGGTCGCCGGGCACCAGCCTTTGTCGCCAATCCAGTGGCAGGCCGCCAGCAATGCGGTAAATTGCGGATTATCCGTCATTATTATCATTTCCCGTTCGGTAAGGCGGCCGGCAGAGGAAACTTTGCCTGCCGCGTGGCGGGCTAAGCACTTTTTCGCATTTAGCCATCTAAGCGTCTTGATTGCCAAATACTAGCATCGTGTTATATTGACGGCAATATAAGCGCCTGGAGTATTCACCTGCTATGAGCACTTCCGCATTGATTCCCGAAAGTAAACTGCCTGCCCTGGGCACCACCATCTTTACCCAAATGAGCGCGCTAGCGCAGCAGCATCAGGCGATCAACCTGTCTCAGGGCTTCCCTGATTTCGACGGGCCGGACTACCTGAAAGAACGCTTGGCCTGGCACGTCGCCCAGGGCGCCAACCAATATGCGCCGATGACCGGGGTGGCGCCGCTGCGCGAAGCCATCGCCGACAAAACCGCCGAGCTGTATGGCTGGCAGCCGGACGCCGCTGCTGAAGTGACCGTCACCGCCGGCGCCACCGAAGCGCTGTTCGCCGCCATCAGCGCGCTGGTGCGCCCCGGCGATGAGGTGGTCTGCTTCGATCCCAGCTACGATAGCTATGCGCCGGCGGTGACGCTGGCCGGCGGCGTACTCAAACGCCTCGCCCTGCAGCCGCCCGCGTTTGCCGTGGATTGGCAACAGTTCGCCGCCGCGCTGTCGCCGCGCACCCGCCTGGTGATCGTCAACACGCCGCACAACCCGTCCGCCACCGCCTGGCAGGAGGAAGATATGCAGCAGCTGTGGCACGCCATTGCAGAACGCGAAATCTACGTGCTCAGCGACGAAGTCTACGAACACATCTGCTTCGCCAAAGGCGGCCACGCCAGCGTGTTGGCCCACCCGCAGCTGCGCCAACGGGCGATCGCGGTGTCCTCCTTCGGTAAAACCTTCCACATGACCGGCTGGAAAGTGGGTTACTGCGTGGCGCCCGCCGCGCTGAGCGCCGAGGTGCGCAAGGTGCATCAATACCTGACCTTTTCGGTCAACACCCCGGCGCAGCTGGCGCTAGCGGATAGCCTGCGTGCCGAGCCGGAGCACTGGCGGCAGTTGCCGGCGTTCTATCGCGCCAAGCGCGATCGCTTTGTGCAGGCGCTGGCGCGCAGCCGACTGGAAATTTTACCCTGCGCGGGTACATACTTCTTACTGGCGGACTACAGCGCCATCTCCGATCTGGACGATGTGGCGTTCTGCCATTGGTTAACCGAGCACGTGGGCGTGGCGGCCATTCCGCTGTCGGTCTTCTGTGCCGATCCTTTCCCCCATAAATTGATCCGGCTGTGCTTCGCTAAACAGGACGCCACGCTGGATGCAGCTGCGGAGCGGTTATGTCGACTTTAAAAATTACCCTGTTGCAGCAACCTCTGGTCTGGCGCGACGGCCTCGCTAACCTGGCCGCCTTCGACGCGTTGCTGGCGCCGATCGCCGGGCGCGATCTCATCGTTTTGCCGGAAATGTTCACCACCGGTTTTGCCATGGATGCCGGCGAGAGCGCCCTGCCCGAACAGCAGGTGATCGACTGGCTGCGCAGTTGGGCGGTGAAAAGCCACGCGTTAATCGGCGGCAGCGTGGCGCTGAAAACGCCCGAAGGCGCGGTCAACCGCTTCCTGCTGGTAGAGCCGGGCGGCCAGGTGCATGCCTATGATAAACGCCACCTGTTCCGCATGGCCGGCGAACACCTGCATTACCAGGCCGGCAACCGGCGTGAAATCTTCGAGTGGCGCGGCTGGCGCATCCTGCCGCAGATCTGCTACGACCTGCGTTTCCCGGTCTGGGCGCGCTATCAGCAGGATTACGATCTGGCGCTGTACGTCGCCAACTGGCCGGCGCCGCGCAGCCACCATTGGCAAACGCTGCTGACGGCGCGGGCGATTGAGAATCAGGTGTATGTGGCGGGCTGCAACCGGGTGGGCGAAGATCCTAACGGACTGAGCTACAGCGGAGACAGCTTAATCATCAGCCCTCAGGGCGAGATCCTGGCGGATGCGGAACCCGGCGCGGCCACGCGCCTGGACGCCGAGCTGTCGCTGGAAACCCTGCAGAGCTACCGCAGCGCCTTCCCGGCCTGGCGCGATGCCGACAGCTTTCTGCGTTTAGACTGATTCCCCCTTCTCCCAGCCGGCGATCGTCAGGCAATAGGCCTGGATCGCCAGCGCTACGTCCGCCTGCCGCACCGCTTCGTCCGGATGATGGCTGACACCGCCGGCGCACTATCACCCGTGCGGCGGCCTGCTGCGCCTCCAGCGTCGATGTTGGAAAAGGACACCGCGTTCAGCACCAATAGGCCATAAAGTTGACGGTGGAGCGATCCAGATCGCGTTCGCCGATCAGGTAACGCCGCAGCGTTTTCACCGCAGAAGATTCGGCCGCCACCCAGGCATAAAAAGCGTTGCTGCCGGCCGCCCGCTCCCACAGCACCTCATCGCTTAGGCTGCTTTCCGCCAGTGACTGCGCCTGCGCGCACGCCGACACGGGGATATCCACCCGCTGGCGCACCGCTTCCACCAGCAGCGTGCCGTGCGCCAGTTGGCGCCCTACGTCACGCGGCAGCCAGTAGACCTCGGCGAACGGGAAGCGGGCCAAATCCAGGCAATCCCCCGCCACCGGCACCTCGAAAAACGCCTGTACCCGCGGCGGACTGGCCTGCTGCGCCAGCTGTTCCAGAATGCCCATCGCCGCCGGCACCGCCGTCTCATCGGCGATCAGCAGCGCCTGCTGCAGCTGCGCCGGCGGCGCCCATTCGTAACCGCCGCTGTCGCCGTCGAACTCGCCGTCGGGCGCGACCGTCTGAAGGGCATCACCCGGCTCGGCGTGGGTTGCCCAGGCGGAAGCCGGGCCGTTCACGCCATGCAGCACGAATTCGACGTCCATCTGATTCTGCTCGCGGCGCAACGCACGCAGCGTATAGGTGCGCATCACCGGACGCCGTTCTTTGGGGATCGCCATGTAATCGCCATACCAGTCCGGGCCGTTGGCCAACTGCGGGATCTGACCGTCCGCCGCCGGGAACAACAGTTTGATGCGCTGATCCGGCGCTTCGAGCTTCATCCGATGAATATCTGCACCTTCAAACACGCAGCGCACCAGCGAAGGTGAAATCAGCGTTTTGCTTTTCAAGGTGATATCAAAAATTCTGTAGCTGGCGGACATGTTCTCGATTCTCCGGCAACGCTGTCGCTTGTGCGTATGGCCGATCGGCTGCCGTGTTGACGGCGTGGGGTGCTCGATCGCGCAGCGGGCAAAATGTTAATAAAACTAATTAATTACGTTAATGTATCGCAAAAAATCATATCACGATTTTATTGATAACAAGAAACGTTATTGATAAAAGAAGCATTCTCAAAAAAACACAATAACAATATCACCAGGAAATAACGATGAAACGCAAACACCTTTGGGTATTGAACCCTTGTCTGCTGGCAATGCTTGCGCCGGCGGCTTGGGCTGAAGATCAGAAAGCCGGCACCGAAGAGCAGATGGTGGTCTCCGCCAGCCGTTCGCACCGCAGCACGGCGGAAATGGCACAGACCACTTGGATCATTGAAAGCCAGGAGATCGAACAGCAGGTTCAGGGCGGTAAAGAGATCAAGGACATGTTGGCGCAGCTGATCCCCGGCATGGACGTCAGCGGCCAGGGCCGTACCAACTATGGCATGAATATGCGTGGCCGCTCGATGATGGTGATGATTGACGGCGTACGCCTGAATTCATCGCGCAGCGACAGCCGCCAGTTGGATTCGATCGATCCATTCAATATCGATCATATCGAGGTGATTTCCGGCGCGACCTCGCTGTACGGCGGCGGCAGCACCGGCGGCCTGATCAATATCGTCACCAAAAAAGGGCAACAGGAACAGCAGGTCGAGTTGCAGGTCGGCGGTAAAACCGGCTTTGGCGGCCATAACGATCACGACGAGAACGTGGCGGCGGCGGTCAGCGGCGGCAACGACAACGCCTCTGGGCGCCTGTCCGTTTCTTACCAGCGCTATGGCGGCTGGTATGACGGCAAAGGCAATGAGGTACTGATCGACAATACCCAAACCGGCCTGCAGTATTCCGATCGCCTCGACGTCATGGGCACCGGCACCCTCAACATCGACGATCATCAACAGCTGCAGCTGACCACCCAATACTACAAAAGCCAATCCGACGGCGATCACGGCCTGTTCCTGGGAGAGAACTTTGCGGCGGTGACGGGCAACGCCAAGGCATATAACAGCGGTAACTTAAATTCCGACCGCATCCCCGGTACCGAACGCCACCTGATCAACCTGCAGTATTCCAACACTGATTTCCTCGGCCAGGATTTGGTGGCGCAGGTCTACTACCGCGACGAAACGTTGACCTTCTACCCGTTCCCGACGCTGGCGGGCAAAGCGCCGAACTATTACGTCAACAGCATTGGTGCTTCGCAGCAAAAAACCGATTTCTACGGCGGCAAGCTGACGTTAAACAGCAAACCTGTCGACGCACTGACGCTGACTTACGGCATCGACGCCGAACATGAAAGCTTCAACGCCAACCAGCAATTCTTCAACCTGGCGAAGGCCCAGCAGTCCGGCGGCATGACGCTGGAGAACGCTTACAACACCGGCCGCTACCCGAGCTATACCACCAGCAACCTGGCGTCGTTCCTGCAGGCCAGCTACGACATCAACCCGATCTTCACCCTGAGCGGCGGCGTGCGTTACCAGTACACCGAAAACAAGATTGATGACTTCGTCGGTTATAACCAGCAGCAGGCGATCGCCAGCGGCGCCGCGACGTCCGCCGACGCGATACCGGGCGGGAAAACCGACTACAACAACGCGCTGTTCAACGCCGGCCTGTTGGCACATCTGACCGAGCGCCAGCAAACCTGGTTCAACTTCTCTCAGGGCTTCGAGATCCCGGATCCGGGCAAATATTACGGTAACGGCACCTACGCGTTGAACGGCGGCCATTACCAGTTGTTGAAGAGCGTCAACGTCGGCGATTCCAAGCTGGAAGGCATCAAGGTCAATGCCTACGAGCTGGGCTGGCGCTATACCGGCGATAACCTGCGCACGCAAATCGCCGCTTACTACTCGCTGTCCGACAAGAGCATCGCTATCAACAAAACCGACATGACCATTAACGTCAATGCGGACAAGCGGCGCATCTATGGGCTGGAAGGCGCGGTGGACTACTTCTTTGAAGACAGCGACTGGAGCGCCGGCACCAACTTCAACGTTATCCGTTCCGAAACCAAGGTCAACGGCGAATGGAAGAAGCTGGTGGTCGATACCGCCAGCCCATCGAAAGTCACCGCTTATGTCGGCTGGGCGCCGGGCGACTGGAATCTGCGCTTACAGTCGCAGCAAACCTTCGATGTGTCGGACGACGGCGATTACACCAAGGCCAACTCCACCCAAGGCCGCAAAATCGATGGCTACAACACCCTCGATTTCCTCGGCAGCTATACCCTGCCGGTAGGGAAAATCAGCTTCAGCGTGGAAAACCTGCTGGACAAGGAATACACCACCGTTTGGGGCCAACGCGCGCCGATCCTGTACAGCCCGACCTACGGCTCGCCTGAGCTGTACAGCTATAAGGGCCGCGGACGCACCTTCGGTTTGAACTACTCGGTGTTGTTCTGAGGAATCAGGGGCCGGTCTGCCGGCCCCGTTTATTGGGCCGTACCGTTTTGCCGAGAGCAGAAACGACGAAGCCCTGAGTTATCGCTAACTCAGGGCTTCTGAATAGTGGCGGAACGGACGGGGCTCGAACCCGCGACCCCCTGCGTGACAGGCAGGTATTCTAACCAACTGAACTACCGCTCCGCGCCATTCCCTCTTGCGGGGGAACGAGGCGCATATTACGGACGCCTCTCGGTTCCGTCAACGCCTTTTTCTCACCAAATGAACCGTTTGCACAGTTTTTCAACGAAGGTTCATCCGGTGCGTTTTTTTCGTGCAAAAATGCCGTTACTCGGCCGGCGCACCGCGCCACAGGCAGCTGCCGCCCTTTTTCGCCACCAGATCCAGACGCGCCTCGTGCGCCTTCACTTCTTCGTCGCTGGCGTAGACCACTTTCATCGCCGTCGCCGGGCGGACAATGCGCTGAATTTCTTGCGCGGCGTCGTTTTGCTGGGTATCACCTTCCATCTGGAACGCTATCGAGGTCTGACCGCCGGTCATCGCCAGATAGACTTCCGCCAGGATCTCGGCATCGAGCAATGCGCCGTGCAGCGTACGCTTGCTGTTGTCTATCTCATAACGGCTGCACAAGGCATCGAGGTTGTTGCGTTTGCCCGGGAACAGGCGGCGCGCCATCAGCAGGCTGTCGGTGATGGTGCAGAAGGTCTCGGTCTTCGGGATACCCTGCTGCAACATGCGGAATTCGTGATCCATAAAGCCGATGTCGAACGCCGCGTTATGGATCACCAGCTCGCCGCCGCGGATAAAGTCGAGGAATTCGTCGGCAACCTGATCGAAGGTCGGCTTGTCGGCCAGGAAATCGTCGCTGATGCCGTGTACGCCGTACGCTTCCGGATCCACCAGCCGATCCGGCTTGATGTAAACGTGGAAGTTGCGCCCGGTCAGGCGGCGGTTAATCACCTCCACCGCACCGATTTCGATGATGCGGTGCCCTTCGTAGTGCACCCCAAGCTTGTTCATACCGGTGGTTTCGGTATCGAGGACAATCTGTCTGGTGGTTGTAGAGATCATATTGCAGTGCTCACAGCGCTCGTTTATGTCAGACTTGGCTTTTATAAAACTGATAGGAAGAGTCTACCAGAGATGCTCAAACAGGTAGAAATTTTCACCGACGGCTCCTGCCTTGGCAACCCCGGCCCCGGTGGCTACGGCGCGATATTACGCTATAAGCAGACGGAAAAAACCTTCAGCGAGGGTTTTCGTCTGACCACCAATAATCGCATGGAAATGATGGCGGCGATCGTGGCGCTGGAAGCGCTGACCGTACCCTGCGCCGTGACGCTCAGCACCGACAGCCAGTATGTGCGCCAGGGCATCACCAGTTGGATCCATAACTGGAAGAAACGCGGCTGGAAAACCGCCGACAAAAAGCCGGTTAAGAATGTCGATCTGTGGCAGCGGTTGGATCTGGCCATTCAGCGCCACGAGGTAAAATGGGAATGGGTCAAAGGCCACGCCGGCCACCCGGAGAACGAACGTTGTGACGTGCTGGCGCGCGAAGCGGCCGGCAAGCCGACGCAAGAAGACGTCGGTTACCAACCGGAAGCCTAAGGCAGTTTGCGGTAGCTCTTGGTCGCGCCCACCGCGCGGCTGAGAGAAGGCTTTCTCGCCCCCAGTTTCATCGGCGTAGGCGTCAGCGGCAAGGTGCGTTTGCGCGCCACAATCACGCTCATGCAGCCCAGCGCCGGCAAATGGGTGCATAAAAACTTACCGCCCTTGCGATGCCACGGCAGCACGTGAAAACGCGACTGATGCAGCACCTCATAATTCAGCAGGCTTAGCCAATCCAGCAGCCGCATCTGGGTAAACATGCGGCTGACATAGGGCTGGCGATGACGCAACCCGGGCACCAGCTTGCCCAATCCCAACAGGCTGAACGGATTGAAGCTGCTGATAACCAACCAGCCGTCGTCGATCAATACCCTGTCCACCTCGCGCAGCATGCGGTGCGGATCGTCCGCATAGGACAGCGTATGCGCCAACAGGCAGGCATCCACCGACTTGGCGGCGAACGGCAGTTGATAGGCATCGGCGATCACCTGCAGCCCTTCACCTTCCTGCCCTACGTTGACCTGATGGGAAATCGCGCATTTGTCCGTGGCCAGCTCGGCGCTGAGCATGCCCATCTTCAGCAGATGGAAACCGAACAGCTTCGGCCACCAGGGTTGCAACTGCCGCTCGAGCGCTTCACGATAGTACTCCCCCCAAGGCAGCTCAGCCCATGACTGCGGGCCGGTGAGCTTTTGTAGAGTATGGGCTGGTTTCATGATTTATTATCTTCTTTCAAGCCGTTGCCAACGAGAGGTACACCATGAATCTTATCAGCATTCCCGCCTTCCAGGACAATTACATTTGGTTATTGGATGACCGACAGGGGCGCTGCATTATCGTCGATCCGGGTGAAGCGCAGCCGGTACTCGAAGCGTTGCAGCGTCTGCAACTGGCGCCGTCGGCGATCCTGTTGACCCACCACCATCACGATCACGTCGGCGGCGTGGCGCAAATCGTCGCGAAGTATCCCGGTCTGGCCGTCTATGGGCCGCAAGAAACGGCGGACAAAGGCGCCAACCACATCGTCCGCGACGGCGACACCTTTGACATCGATGGCCACCATTACAGGACTATCGCCGTTCCCGGCCATACGTTGGGCCATGTGGCATTCTATAGTGCCCCTTATCTGTTCTGCGGCGACACAATTTTCTCCGCCGGCTGTGGCAGGCTGTTTGAAGGCACCGCCAAACAAATGTACGACTCATTTCAACAACTCGCGCAACTTCCCGATAACACCTTAATTTGCTGCGCGCATGAATATACTCTTTCTAATCTTAAGTTTGCGCGGGCTATTTTGCCGGAAGATCGAGAGATTGAAACATATCAACAACATGTTGAAGCGTTAAGGGCAAAAGGCCAAGCCAGTGTGCCGACCACGTTGCAATTAGAGCGCAAAATTAACCTGTTTTTACGTTGCCATGACGCTGATTTACAAAAGAAATTAGGCTTTAATTCACCACCGGAAAGCCTTCATTCAGTTTTTTCCGAATTACGCCTGCGGAAAGATAACTTCTAAGCTTTTAGTTGTGTTATTTGGCGAAGCAAAGTATTATTGCTCGTCTTTTAAGCAACTACATTGACACACACATGAAGGCTAAAGCGATATTTCTCGCCTCAGTCTTGCTAGTGGGTTGCCAGTCGTCCAGGCAGGACGCACCGGCGCCAGAACAGCATGCACAGAGTTTGTCTTCGGCTGGTCAAGATGGTGAAGCAGGAGAGTACACAGCAAATGGCCGAGCGAGCTCGGCGCGGTGGTTGGATAACAACAGTCCCGCCGCGCAACAGGACCTGTGGAACTTCATTAGCGACGAGCTGAAGATGGAGGTTCCGGAAAATTCCCGGATCCGTGATCAGAAAAGAAAGTACTTAAAAAGTAAGAGCTATCTCCACGATGTAACATTACGGGCAGAGCCGTACATGTACTGGATAGTCGGGCAGATTAAGAAACGTAATATGCCGATGGAACTGGTACTGCTACCCATAGTGGAGAGCGCTTTTGACCCACACGCCACGTCAAGTGCCAACGCCGCAGGGCTATGGCAAATCGTGCCGCAAACGGGTCGCAATTATGGTTTGAAAAACAATCAGTGGTATGACGGTCGACGCGATGTCGTCGCCTCGACAACCGCTGCGCTTAACATGATGCAGCGCTTGAACCGCATGTTTAACGGCGACTGGTTACTGACCGTAGCCGCCTATAACAGTGGTGAAGGCCGCGTGATGCAAGCGGTGAAGGCAAACAAACGCCAGGGTAAGCCAACCAATTTCTGGGCATTGTCGCTTCCGCGTGAAACGTCAATCTATGTCCCGAAAATGCTGGCACTGAGCGACATCATCAAGAACAGCAAGAAATACGGCGTGAAACTCCCGAAAACGGATGAAACCCGTGCGCTGGCTCGTATCGATGTCGGGCAGCAGATCCAGCTAACTCAGGCGGCTGAGATGGCAGGGCTTTCAGTCACCAAGATGAAAGCGTATAACCCAGGCTACAAAAAAGGCGTTACGGCACCCAACGGGCCCCATTACATCATGGTTCCCAAAGGGCATGCCGATCAGCTGAAAGACTCGCTGGCCGATGGCCAGATCGCCGTGACTCAACCAACGACGCAGTTGGCGAAGAACAGCGGTTTGTCCGGTGGCAGTTCGTATAAAGTGCGCTCCGGCGACACCTTATCGGGCATTGCCAAGCGGCTGAACGTTAAGACCAGCGATTTGCAGAGTTGGAACAACTTACGCGCCAAGAGCGCCATAAAAGTTGGGCAAACCCTGCAAGTGGCCAGCAATACTGGCAGTAACAGCAGTATCACCTACCAGGTTCGTAAAGGTGATTCGCTCGCCAGTATCGCACGTCGTCACGGCGTCGATATTAACGACGTGATGCGTTGGAATTCAACGCTCGCCAAAGGCAACCTGCAGCCAGGTCTGAAGCTGACCCTGTTTGTCGGCAACAAGCTAACGCCGGATACCTAAGTTTCCTGACTAGTCCTGATATAGGTTGACACTTTTCAACCGGATAACGCCCGATGAACCTCATCGGGCG
>NZ_JASGBT010000004.1:0-25763 GCF_030053255.1 Serratia sp. PF-27 | reverse complement strand
CGAGGTGGCGTATATTACGCTTTCCTCTTTCAGAGTCAACCCTAATTTTCAGGATTTTTTCTCTTTCTTCCCGGCCGCTGTGTGAAGTGAATCACTTGCGCCGTGTCGATGGAGGCGCATTATAGGGATCCGAGTTTTTTGCACAACCCCTTTTTTGATCTTTTCTTTCTGTTTGCACACTTTTCAGCCCTTCCGGGTGGATCTTGTGCGATCAGGGCCATTTTCCGCAGGATCCGGCGCTGAGATTGGTTGTAATTCCATCGTCAGAGTCTAGTATTGCCGGTAAATATGATCCCGAGGTGAGGCAGCACTATGTCCGATGCAGTACGTTCTTATCTTCAATACACCCCTAAACTCGGTCAGCGCGTCCTGATCGATCCTTCCAGCGTCGTCATCGGCGACGTCGATCTGGCGGATGACGTCAGTATCTGGCCGCTGGTCGCCATCCGCGGCGACGTCAATGCGGTAAAGATCGGCGCACGCAGCAATATTCAGGACGGCAGCGTACTGCACGTGACTCATCGCTCCGAACATAACCCTGACGGTTATCCCCTGCTGATTGGAGAAGACGTGACCGTGGGCCATAAAGCGATGCTGCACGGCTGCGCCATCGGCAACCGAGTGCTGGTCGGTATGGGATCGATCCTGTTGGACGGTGCAGTAATAGAAGACGACGTGATGATTGGCGCCGGCAGTTTAGTGGCGCCAGGCAAACGTCTGGCCAGCGGCTATCTCTATATGGGTAGCCCGGCACGCCAGATTCGGCCGTTAACCGCCGCCGAGTTGGAAGGGTTGCTTTATTCTTCGAACAACTATGTACGCTGGAAAGATGAATACCTGTCGGAAGACATCTGACAGCCCCCCGTTCCCTATAAAGAGAACGGGGCGGGATTTATGCCGCCAGTTCGCTGCGCAGCTGGCGCAATACCGGCTCGATCTCTGGCATTACGCCGTGCCAAAGCAGGAAGGCATGCGCCGCCTGCCCCACCAGCATACCCAGCCCATCGGCATATTCCGTTGCCCCCTGCTTCTGCGCCCAGGCTAGAAACGGCGTGACGCCCTGCTGATAAAACATGTCATAGCAACGGGTTTGCGCGTTAACTACGCCCGCAGGCAACGCCGGGATCTCCCCGCTGATGCCGGACGCCGTCGCATTGATCACCAGATCGAACGCTTGCTGATCACATTGATCCATCGGCGCCGCCGAGATCTCACCCAGATGCCGGAAAACGTCGGCCAGCTCCCGAGCTCGGCTGAAGGTACGGTTGGTGATTGTTAACCGGCAGCCGAAAGACAGCAGCGGCAGGATCACACCGCGCGCCGCACCGCCGGCGCCCACCAGCAGAATGCGATCCTGCGGCCGGATCAATTGCTGACGCTGCAGATCGGTCAGCAAACCGATGCCGTCGGTGTTATCCCCCAATAGATCGCCATTCGGCAACACCTTCAGAGTATTGACCGCACCAGCCATCGCTGCGCGCTCGCTCAGCTCAGAAGCGGCCGAATAAGCTCGCTCCTTGAAAGGCACCGTGACGTTCGCCCCCAGCCCTCCGGCATGGATAAACGCCTGCAGGCTGGTTTCAAAACCGTCCAGCGGCGCCAGCACTGTTCCATAAGGATGCTCAATGCCGGTCTGGGCAGCAAACAGCGCATGAATTCGCGGCGACTTGCTGTGGCCGATAGGGTTGCCAAATACCGCAAACTTCTCCATGCCTATTACCTCTAGCCCTGGCGGATCTGTTCGCCGGTCAGAACATCTCTGATTTCGGAAGGATTAAGACGGCCGCCCACCTCGCCGGCCAATACTGGGAAAGCTTCGCCGAATTGCCGTGTAACCTCATCGGCACTGCGGCACGGCTCCAGCCCGCTGAGATTGGCGCTGGTCGACACCAGCGGCTTTCCGTACTGCCGGCACAGCAGCTGCACCAACGGATGATCGCTGACGCGCACCGCCAGCGAGCTGAAACGCCCGGTCAACAAACGCGGCGTCTCCGGGCGAGCAGGCAACACCCAGGTTACCGGCCCAGGCCAGCTGGCAAACATCGTCGTGCGCTGCTGTTCGCTGAGCGCACTGTCGTCGATATAAGGTTTAAGCTGCGCATAGTCGGCGGCGATCAGAATCAGCCCCTTTTCCCACGGCCGCTGTTTCAGCGCCAGCAATGCATTGACCGCCTGTTCGCTGTCGGGATCGCAACCCAGGCCGAATACGGCTTCGGTAGGATAGGCAATCACCTGCTGTTGATGCAAAGCATCGATGATAGATAAAAGGTTCGGGCTTAATTCTGAGTTCATGATGTGATTATTCTGTAGTCGCGACGGGTTTTCCGCACAGCTTGCTGGCGCAGCACAGGACGGGCCCTTTTGCCGTGCGCTTTTCCATCAGCAGCGGATAATGGCAATAGGCGCATTCACCGGCGACAGGTTTAACATTGAGGGCGAACTGGCATTCCGGGTAACGATCGCAGGAATGAAAAACCTTGCCGTAACGCGACTTGCGCTGCAGCAGTTTGCCTTGGCCGCACTGCGGACAGGTAATGGCGGTTTCATCAGGCTTATCGATCACTTCAGTGTGATCGCATTGCGGATAATCGCTGCATCCGATAAACATGCCATAGCGCCCCTGGCGCAGCACCAACGTCGCCTGACACTTCGGGCACGGTTGCCCATCCAACACTTTGACGATATGCCCATCGGCCTGCGCTTTCAGCGGGCGAATATATTGGCATTCAGGATACTGGGAACAGCCGAGGAAGGGGCCGTGGCGACCGCTACGGATCACCAGCTCGGCCCCGCATTCCGGGCAGGGTTCATTTTGCCTGGCGGCAAAAATCGCGTTTTTTGTCATAACGTCTTCTATGCGCGTTATCGGCTCAATGCAGATAACCTTCGTTCACTTCAAACAACAGTTCTTCCATTTGCTGATAGGCGCTTTCATATCCGGGGATATTAAACAGCACCATCAACACGACCCATTTCAGATCTTCGAGATCGAATTCCGCATTATCCAAAGCCATAACGCGATCGATAACCATTTCACGGGTTTCGAGGTTCAATACCTGAATCTGTTCCAGGAACAGGAGAAAACCACGGCAGCCGGCGTCCAAACGCGCACCTTCCTCTTCGGTATAGATCCGCATTGCCAGCGGATCGGCATCCATAAAGTAAGGGGCATTTTGACCTTCTTGCAGGTCAGCCAACTTCTCAAGCCAATTCAACGCGTTGTAGATATCATCCCGATGAAACCCCGCCTGAGCGAGATCATCGGTCAGTTGATCCTGATCGACGCGCATCTCTGGTTCATTGTGGATATAAGTTTCAAACAAGTACATGAGTACGTCGAACATGGCTTGCCCTCCTTATTCGGACATAGCCGCCGGGTACAGCTGCGATCCACCCTGCTAACTCCAGTTCGAGTAACTTGATTACCACCACTGGCACAGGTTGGCCGGCACGTTCAGCGACGACGTCAACAGGTGTCACCTCATCTCCTACGTTAGCCAACACATCGGCAAATGGCAATTCAACTTCAGCCTGCGACGCACAAATAGTTGTATTTTCGTTCAGTGACAGCCATTGAAGGCCGCTTCCCAGCAATTCGGCGATATCTTTCGGCCCGGTGACCAGATGCGCACCCTGCTGGATTAACCAATGCGTACCCTCACTCATCGGGTTTCCCAATGGCCCAGGCAAGGCGAACACCTCACGCCCCTGCTCCAACGCATAGCGAGCCGTCACCAAGGTACCGCTGCGCAGCGAAGCCTCTATGACCAGAACGCCCAGGCTGAGCCCGCTGATAATACGGTTACGGCGAGGAAAATGGTCGGCCAGAGGCAAGTCGGTGACTAAATGATCTGAAATCACAGCGCCGCCCTGCTCGACTATCTGCTCCGCGAGCCGGCGGTGCCGGCGCGGATAGATATTGCCCAGCCCGCTACCCAACACCGCCATCGTGCAGCCACCGGCCGCCAGCGCCGCACGATGGCAAATACCGTCGATGCCGATAGCCAGACCGCTGGTGATGGTGAAGCCGCAACGCGCCAATTCCTCGGCAAAATGGTTAGCCCAACGTTCGCCGTAGTGGCTGAACTGCCGGCTGCCAACCATGGCGAGCTGCGGGTGCAACAACGCCTGAGGATCGCCCTCGATCAGCAAAAATAGCGGCGCATCGTCGATCTGGGCCAGGCGTTCGGGATAGCCGGCCGCCCCATAGTTCAGCATACGGTGCGCCGGCAGCTCCAACCAACGCAGGCTGGCCGACAGATAACCGGGATCCAACTGGTTGAACTGCGTCTGCTGCCGTTCGTTCAATCCCAGCTCATGCAGCACGCGGCGAGGCTCGCAACCCATTTGCGATAGCTGCTGCACGATCCGGCTGGCCACGACGGTCTGTAGCCCCGTTACCCCTCGCATCCGTAAAGCGATCTCTTCCGGCCGCATCGTCTGTTCCCTCAGCAAAAACGGTGGTATTACCAATCTGAGCAATTGGTGCACAATGCTGTCAATCAGGTCGGGAAATGTCTAGAATAGAGGTTAAACCTCGTTCATTACTCGGATACAGATCTAAAGATATATGTCAGTCTTGCAGGTATTACATTTCCCAGACGAGCGTCTGCGCAAAGTCGCAGCGCCGGTAAAAGAAGTCAATGCAGATATCCAGCGCATCGTGGATGATATGTTTGAAACCATGTACGCAGAGGAAGGCATTGGCCTGGCTGCGACTCAGGTGGATATCCATCAGCGCATTATCGTGATCGACGTCTCCGAGAATCGCGATCAGCGCCTGGTGCTGATCAACCCGGAGCTGCTGGAAAAAAGCGGCGAAACCGGCATCGAGGAAGGCTGTCTTTCCATTCCCGAGCAGCGTGCGTTAGTGCCGCGCGCCGCGCAGGTGAAGATCCGCGCACTGGATCGTGAAGGCAAACCTTTCGAACTGGAAGCGGACGACCTGTTGGCGATCTGCATCCAGCACGAGATGGATCACCTGATGGGCAAACTGTTCGTCGATTACCTGTCGCCGCTCAAGCGTCAGCGCATTCGTCAGAAACTGGAAAAAATGGCCAAGCTTCAAGCCCGCGCCTAACCGATCAGGAAATCAACGTGTCTGACTCTTTACGGATTATTTTCGCCGGAACACCAGACTTCGCAGCGCGTCATCTTGACGCGCTGTTGTCATCTGAGCACCAGATTGTCGGCGTTTTTACCCAGCCCGACCGCCCGGCAGGCCGCGGCAACAAGCTGACGCCCAGCCCGGTCAAAGTGCTGGCCGAGCAGCACCAACTGCCGGTATTTCAGCCCAAATCGCTGCGTCCCGAAGAGAACCAGCGCCTGGTGGCCGATCTCAACGCCGACGTGATGGTGGTAGTGGCCTACGGGCTGATCCTGCCGCAGGCGGTGCTGGATATGCCGCGTCTCGGTTGCATCAACGTACATGGCTCGCTGCTGCCTCGCTGGCGCGGCGCGGCGCCGATCCAGCGTTCGCTCTGGGCCGGTGACAGCGAAACCGGCGTGACCATCATGCAGATGGACGTCGGTCTCGATACCGGTGACATGATGCACAAGATTGCTTGCCCGATTGAGAGCAGCGATACCAGCGCCAGTCTCTACGACAAGCTGGCACAGCTCGGCCCGCAGGGCATGTTGACTACGCTGCACCAAATGGCAGACGGCAGCGCCACCCGCGAAGTTCAGGATGAAGCGCTGGTCACCTACGCCGAGAAACTGAGCAAAGAAGAAGCTCGTCTGGACTGGACACTGTCCGCCGCACAGCTGGAGCGCTGCATCCGCGCCTTCAACCCTTGGCCGGTCAGCTATTTCACCATCGACGATCAACCGGTGAAAGTGTGGCAGGCCAGCGTACTGGCGCAAAGCGCCAACGCGGAGCCAGGCACCGTTGTCCATGCCGACAAGCACGGTATTCAGGTGGCGACTGCCGACGGTATCCTCAACCTGATCCAACTGCAGCCCGCCGGCAAGAAACCGATGTTGGCGCAAGACCTATTAAATTCACGTCGTGAATGGTTTACCCCGGGTAACCGGCTGTAAGTCACCCCACAGCCCGGCCGTTCATCGTCGGGCCGTTATTTTCTTAATGCCGATCGTTATCAGCTTCAGCCTATGAAAAATAATTACAATCTCCGCAGCATCGCTGCCAAAGCCATCGGCCAGGTACTGGATCAAGGGCAGTCGCTAAGCACTGTCCTGCCGGCACTGCAAACCTCCATCAGCGATAAAGACCGCGGGTTGCTGCAGGAACTGTGCTTCGGCACGTTACGTGTACTGCCGCAGCTTGAATGGTGTATTCAACAATTGATGGCCAAGCCGCTGACCGGCAAGCAGCGTACGCTGCACTATTTGCTGATGGTCGGCTTGTATCAGCTGTTGTATACCCGTATCCCGGCGCACGCCGTGCTGGCAGAAACCGTGGAAGGCGCGGTAGCGCTGAAACGCCCGCAGTTGAAAGGCCTGATTAACGGTGTCTTGCGGCAGTTCCAGCGCCAGCAGGAAGAGCTGCTACAGCGCGCTGTCAACAACGACAGCCGCTATCTGCACCCGAGCTGGTTGCTGAAACGCATTCAACAAGCTTATCCCGCCAACTGGGAACAGATCGTCGACGCCAATAACCAGAAGCCACCAATGTGGCTGCGCGTCAACCGCCTGCATCACAGCCGCGAAGCTTACCTGCAGCTGTTGACCGACACCGGCATCGCCGCGGAGCCTCATGCAGACTATGCCGACGCAGTGCGGTTGCTGGCGCCTTGCGCCGTGGCCGATCTGCCTGGGTTCGCCGACGGCTGGGTCACCGTGCAAGATGCCTCAGCCCAGGGCTGTGTCGATCTGTTGGATCCGCAAGACGGCGAACAGATCCTCGATTTGTGCGCCGCTCCTGGCGGCAAAACCACGCATATTCTGGAAGCGGCGCCGAAAGCGCACGTCATGGCCGTCGATATCGACGAACAGCGTCTGGCACGGGTGAAGGAAAACCTGCAGCGCCTGCGTTTGCACGCAGAAGTTAAGCTGGGCGATGGCCGCACTCCGCAACAATGGTGCGGTGACAAACAGTTCGACCGTATCCTGTTGGACGCGCCTTGTTCCGCTACCGGCGTGATCCGCCGTCACCCCGACATCAAATGGCTGCGCCGCGATCGCGACATCGCCGAACTCGCCGCGCTTCAGGCCGAGATCCTGGAAGCCGTCTGGCCGCATCTGAAATCGGGCGGCGTGATGGTTTACGCCACCTGCTCTATCCTGCCGGATGAAAACAGCAGCCAGATCGCCGCGTTCTTGCAGCGCCACGCCGATGCCAAGCTGGTTGAAACCGGCGATGCGCAGCGGCCAGGACGGCAGAATATCCCGCATCCCGAGGACGGCGATGGCTTCTTTTACGCTAAGCTGATTAAAATGTAATTCTTCAGGGCGTGCTCGCGCGCCCTGAGTCTTTCAGTGTGAAGCAGAGAACACGATGAAAATAATTATTCTTGGTGCCGGTCAGGTTGGCGGGACGCTGGCGGAAAACCTGGTGGGTGAAAACAACGACATCACCGTCGTCGATACCGATTCCGGCCGGTTACGTCAGCTGCAGGATAAATTCGATCTTCGGGTGGTTCAGGGACATGGCTCCCATCCTCGGGTGCTGCGCGAAGCCGGCGCAGAAGACGCCGACATGCTAGTCGCCGTCACCAACTCCGACGAAACCAACATGATCGCCTGCCAGATCGCCTATTCTCTGTTTAATACTCCCAACCGTATCGCCCGCATCCGCGCGCCGGAATACATCCGCGAGTCGGAGAAACTGTTCCTGCCGGAAGCGGTGCCAATCGACCATCTGATTTCGCCGGAGCAGCTGGTCATTGACTATATCTACAAGCTGATTGAGTACCCCGGGGCACTGCAGGTGGTTAACTTCGCCGAAGGCAAGGTCAGCATCGCCGCGGTTAAAGCCTATTACGGCGGCCCGCTGGTCGGCAATGCGCTCTCTTCAATGCGCGAACACATGCCGCATATTGACACCCGCGTCGCCGCTATTTTCCGCCAGGATCGGCCGATCCGTCCGCAAGGCTCGACCATTATCGAAGCCGGTGATGAAGTGTTCTTCGTCGCCGCCTCACAGCACATCCGCGCGGTGATGAGCGAACTGCAGCGGCTGGAAAAACCGTATAAGCGCATCATGATCGTCGGCGGCGGCAACGTCGGCGCCGGCCTGGCCGCCAAACTAGAAAAAGACTACAACGTCAAACTGATCGAGCGGAATCAGCAACGCGCCGCCGAACTCGCCGAACAGCTGCACGATACCATCGTGTTCTACGGCGATGCCTCCGATCAGGAACTGCTGGCCGAAGAGCACGTCGAGCAGGTGGATGTTTTCATCGCCATCACCAACGACGATGAGGCCAACATCATGTCCGCCATGCTGGCTAAGCGCATGGGCGCCAAGAAGGTAATGGTATTGATCCAGCGCCGCGCCTATGTCGATCTGGTGCAGGGCAGCGTGATTGATATCGCCATTTCGCCGCAGCAGGCGACCATCTCCGCCCTGTTGGGGCACGTGCGCAAAGCGGATATCGTCAGCGTTTCGTCGCTGCGCCGCGGCGTGGCGGAAGCGATCGAGGCGATTGCCCACGGCGATGAAAGCACCTCCAAAGTGGTCGGCCGCATCGTCGAAGATATCAAGTTGCCACCGGGGACGACCATCGGTGCGATCGTGCGTGGCGACGACGTGATCATTGCCAACGGCAATAGCAAAATCGAACAGGGCGATCACGTCATCATGTTTATTACCGACAAGAAATTCGTGCCTGACGTTGAACGCTTGTTCCAACCGAGCCCGTTCTTCTTGTAGAACGAATTTATTTGGCTATGGTCTATAATCGCGTGGTTGTTCTCTGCCTTGAGAGGAGATAAAACTTCTCTCCTTTTGTGGCAAAGGGAAATTGCTTTGTTAAACTTGAGTTATTAATTCTGCAAGGGGTGCGTTCTATGAGTATGTTGAAAGAGTTTCGCGAATTTGCCATGCGTGGCAACGTGGTCGATCTGGCCGTCGGTGTGATTATCGGTGCCGCATTCGGCAAGATCGTTTCGTCTTTCGTGGCTGATATCATCATGCCACCGCTGGGCTTACTGATCGGCGGCGTCGACTTTAAACAGTTCCATCTGGTATTACGTGAAGCTCAGGGCGCCGTACCGGCGGTGGTAATGAACTACGGTTCATTCATCCAAACCGTATTCGACTTCGTGATTGTCGCCTTCGCCATCTTCCTGGCGATTAAATTGATGAACAAAATGCGCCGCAAACAAGAAGAAGTGCCCGCAGCGCCGCCGGCACCTACCGCAGAAGAGAAACTGCTGACGGAAATCCGTGATTTGCTGAGCCAGCAACAGCAGCCAAAACTGTAAGACAGCGTTTGGTTATGCCAATAAAAAGCCACCTGATGAAGGTGGCTTTTTTAATACTTAAAACCAGAAGGCCAGTGGTAAATTATCGCTTGATAGTTTACCACTGGCCTCCCAGTTACCGCCTTTGTTGTGTTTTTCTTTACGCCGATAGCTGCCTTTACCTTTCACATTCTTTTCTACCCGCTGACGGAATAGAGGATCATGCAGCAGCGCCTCAATGGCGTTATCTTGAATCTGGCCTTTGGTGTGACGATATTTCGTCATGATAATGCTCCTGTAAAATATGAGGGATAAAACGGGGCGATAATACTGCCGGCAATATAAAAATTAAAGTGCCGTCAGCAACCTTTTTTGCCTTTGTCATCGCTGGCGCCCTGTTCCAAAGCTTCCAGGATCGAACAATAATTGCTGGTATGGGCAGTGCCACAGCAGGCGTCGCTCAGCCGCTTCAACGATTCACGCATACGCGTCAGCTCAGCCAACTTGCTTTCCACTTCGCTCAGGCGCGCATCAACGATCGACTTTGACTCCTGGCAGGTATGATGCTCAGGATCGACGCGGATCGACAGCAGCTCAGCGATCGTTTCCAGAGTAAATCCCAACTGCTTAGCATAGCGAATAAAGCGCAGCCGCTGCAGATCCTGCTCGGTGTAGAGTCGATAACCGCCCTCGGTGCGGACATTGTGATCCATCATGCCCTGCTTTTCATAGTAACGCACGGTATCAGGCGTTACTTCGGCAAGCTTGGCCAACTGACCTATCTTGAACATTACTGCTCCTCTCGGGTGAACTTGCCATCCAGTGCGCATTGATATTCACCATGCAAGAAATCCGTGCTCATCCCAGCCTGACGCAATCGATGTTCCAACAGCAACATGCGCTTGCTGAGATCGACATAGTCTGGGTGCTCACTGTTGATCCCTTGCAGTAAGCGAGCAACAGTTAGCGCCTCTTTGCGATCTTCCAGTTCCGGTGGCAAGTAACCGGCATTTTTCAGCAGACGGTAACCCACGCGCAGTTCAGCCGGCACCGCGCTATCGTCTTCCAGCGCTAATGGTTGTCCCTGGCCGGGCAAATTGTCGAACTCGCCTTTATCTTGGGCATCAAGGATATGACGTTCCGCCCATTGATCGAGCAACCCCATGGCAAACAGCCTCGGTTAGCCTAATGATTAAGCCTTAGCATAGCGGATAGGGGCGAGGATCTTAAGCACAGCGGGGGAATTGCGCACATTTGGCTGGATTTGGACGTAAAAAAACCGGGCAAGCCCGGTTTTTTTACGCGTCTACAGATTACTCTGCAGTTGCCACTTCTGCTTGAGACTCAGCACGATCAACCAGCTCGATGTATGCCATCGGCGCGTTGTCGCCTGCGCGGAAGCCACACTTCAGAATGCGAGTGTAACCACCGGCACGGCTCGCGAAACGCGGGCCCAGCTCGTTAAACAGTTTTGCCACGATCTCGTTATCACGAGTACGGGCGAATGCCAGACGACGATTAGCTACGCTGTCGGTCTTGGCAAGAGTAATCAGCGGCTCAACAACGCGACGCAGCTCTTTTGCTTTTGGCAGGGTCGTCTTGATGATCTCATGACGAACCAAAGAGCCGGCCATGTTACGGAACATAGCCTGGCGATGGCTGCTGTTACGGTTCAGTTGACGACCACTCTTACGATGGCGCATGACCTTATCCTTCTCAGTAAAACCTTAACCTGTGATCCGGTTACTCGTCAGCAATGCTTGCCGGCGGCCAGTTTTCCAGGCGCATGCCCAGAGACAGACCACGTGAGGCCAGCACGTCTTTAATCTCGGTAAGAGATTTTTTACCCAGGTTTGGCGTTTTCAGCAACTCAACCTCGGTACGCTGTACCAGATCACCGATGTAGTGGATAGCTTCTGCCTTGAGGCAGTTAGCAGAGCGGACAGTCAATTCCAGATCGTCAACAGGGCGCAGCAAGATCGGATCGAACTCTGGTTTCTCTTCTTTAACTTCCGGCTGACGTACATCACGCAGGTCAACGAAAGCTTCAAGTTGTTCAGCCAGAATGGTGGCCGCACGGCGGATCGCCTCTTCAGGATCGATCGTGCCATTGGTCTCCATCTCGATGACCAGCTTATCCAAGTCAGTACGCTGTTCTACACGCGCAGCTTCAACATTGTAGGCGATACGCTCTACAGGGCTGTAGCAGGCGTCAACCAACAGACGACCGATTGGGCGCTCATCTTCTTCCGAATGAATTCGGGCAGAAGCCGGCACATAACCGCGACCGCGCTGAACTTTGATACGCATGCTGATAGCCGCGTTCTCATCAGTCAGGTGGCAAATCACGTGCTGAGGCTTGACGATTTCGACATCACCATCATGGGTGATGTCGGCAGCGGTCACAGGGCCAATGCCAGATTTATTCAGGGTAAGAATAACTTCGTCTTTGCCTTGAACTCTCACCGCCAGCCCTTTCAGGTTGAGCAGGATCTCCAGGATATCTTCCTGTACGCCTTCTTTGGTGCTGTACTCATGCAGTACACCATCAATCTCAACCTCGGTCACCGCGCAACCCGGCATAGATGAAAGCAGAATACGGCGCAGTGCGTTGCCAAGAGTATGGCCAAAGCCACGCTCTAAAGGCTCAAGGGTCACCTTGGCGTGCGTCGAACTGACTTGCTCGATATCTACCAGGCGCGGTTTTAGAAACTCTGTCACAGAACCCTGCATTGTGTCCTCTCTTTGGTACTAAGCTTTACTTGGAGTAAAGCTCGACGATCAGGTGTTCGTTAATGTCCGCAGACAGATCGGTACGTTCAGGCATACGCTTGAACACGCCTTCCATCTTAGCAGCATCAACTTCCAGCCAAGTCGGCTTTTCACGCTGCTCAGCCAGCTCCAGAGAAGCTTTAACACGAGACTGCTTTTTAGCTTTCTCGCGGATGCTGACTACGTCATTCGGAGATACCTGATAAGAAGCGATGTTAACAACGTGACCGTTTACCATAACTGCTTTGTGGCTAACCAGCTGACGTGACTCTGCACGAGTAGCGCCGAAGCCCATACGGTAAACAACGTTGTCCAGACGACCTTCCAGCAGCTGCAACAGGTTTTCACCGGTGTTGCCCTTCAGGCGGGTTGCTTCTTTGTAATAGTTACGGAATTGACGCTCCAGAATGCCGTACATACGGCGAACTTTCTGCTTCTCACGCAACTGAACACCGTAATCAGACAGACGCGGTTTACGCGCACCGTGCTGACCAGGTGCTTGTTCAATTTTACACTTGGAATCGATCGCGCGAACGCCAGACTTAAGGAACAGGTCTGTGCCCTCACGACGGCTCAGCTTGAGCTTAGGACCCAAATATCTTGCCATTTTCTTTCTCCAACAATCCTAAAAGCTGCGTTACACGCGGCGCTTTTTCGGCGGACGACAACCGTTATGAGGGATCGGAGTCACATCAGTAATATTAGTGATGCGGAAACCAGCCGCGTTCAGAGCGCGGATAGTAGACTCACGACCAGGACCAGGTCCTTTAACCATAACTTCCAGGTTCTTGATACCGTATTCTTTTACTGCGTCGGCACAACGTTCTGCTGCAACCTGTGCTGCGAACGGAGTGGACTTACGAGAACCACGGAAACCGGAACCACCGGCTGTTGCCCAACCCAAAGCATTACCCTGACGATCAGTGATGGTAACGATGGTGTTGTTGAAAGAAGCATGGATATGAGCCACGCCGTCAGAGACTTGCTTTCTTACACGCTTACGTGTACGAACAGGTGCCTTTGCCATTATTCAATAACCCCGATTATTTCTTGATCGGCTTGCGCGGACCCTTACGGGTACGAGCGTTGGTCTTGGTGCGCTGACCGCGTACCGGCAGACCACGACGATGACGCAAACCACGATAGCAACCAAGGTCCATAAGACGCTTGATGCTCAGGGTAATTTCACGACGCAAATCACCCTCAACGGTGTATTTGGCAACTGCATCACGAAGCTTTTCGATTTGCTCTTCAGACAGCTCACTGATCTTAACATTTTCAGCAATACCCGTGGATGCACAGATAGCCTGTGAACGGGTTTTACCGATACCGAAGATCGACGTTAAGGCGATAACGGTATGTTTATGATCAGGAATGTTAATGCCTGCTATACGGGCCACTATGCACTCCTACTATTTTATACAGCAACACCATTCTGAAAAGCCCGTTTTCAGGATACTCAAATAATGTTGCAGTGCGACATACAAAAGATTGGCTGGCTAATCTAGCCAGCTCAACCCAACTTTGCAAGAAAAATATGCGAGATAATCAGCCTTGACGCTGTTTATGCTTCGGCTCGGCGCTGCAAATCACACGAACGACACCGTTACGCTTAACGATTTTGCAGTTACGACATAATTTCTTGACGGAAGCACGAACTTTCATTTTTACTCTCCGTAACTTCTCAAACGAATCTGACTAGCGGTTATAGCCTTTCAGATTTGCTTTCTTCAATGCAGACTCGTACTGACTTGACATCATCAGAGTTTGCACTTGAGCCATAAAGTCCATGATGACGACAACCACGATCAGTAGCGAGGTACCACCAAAGTAGAATGGTACTTTCATTGCATCACGCATGAACTCCGGGATCAGGCAGATGAAAGTAATGTACATCGCGCCCACCAGGGTTAAACGCGTCATTACTTTATCGATATACTTCGCCGTTTGCTCTCCCGGACGAATTCCTGGTACGAAGGCACCGGACTTCTTCAGGTTATCTGCTGTCTCACGCGGGTTGAAAACCAACGCCGTGTAGAAGAAACAGAAGAAGATGATTGCAGACGCATAGAGTAACACATAAAGCGGTTGCCCTGGCTGCAAATACAGCGAAATCGTAGTCAGCCAGTTCCAACCGGTACCGCCCCCAAACCATGATGCAATCGTGGCCGGGAACAGAATAATGCTGGAAGCGAAAATCGCCGGGATAACACCCGCCATGTTCACTTTCAACGGTAAATGTGTACTCTGTGCTGCATAAACACGACGACCTTGTTGACGCTTCGCATAGTTAACGACGATACGACGTTGACCACGCTCGATGAAAACAACGAAGAAGGTTACTGCAAACACCAATACTGCAACCAACAGCAGCAGGAGGAAGTGCAGGTCGCCTTGCCGTGCTTGCTCGATAGTATGGGCCACTGCCGGCGGGAGCCCCGCTACAATACCCGCGAAGATAATGATCGAGATACCGTTGCCGATACCGCGCTCAGTAATCTGCTCACCCAGCCACATCAGGAACATTGTCCCGGTTACCAGGCTCACAACCGCAGTAAAGTAGAATGCAAAGCCTGGATTTAACACCAGGCCCTGCATACCAGGCATATTCGGCAGACCGGTAGCAATACCAATCGACTGGAATATGGCCAATACCAGCGTACCGTAACGGGTGTACTGGCTAATCTTGCGACGACCAGCCTCCCCTTCTTTCTTGATTTCCGCCAACGCTGGATGAACCACCGTCAGCAGCTGGATAATGATCGATGCCGAGATATACGGCATGATCCCCAGAGCAAAGATAGAAGCACGGCTGAGGGCACCACCAGAGAACATGTTAAACATTTCAATGATAGTGCCTCTCTGCTGCTCAAGCAATTTGGCAAGCACAGTGGCATCGATACCAGGAATCGGAATGAAAGAGCCGATGCGGAAGACAATCAGCGCGCCGATGACAAACAAAAGTCTGCGCTTCAGCTCGCCGAGCCCGCCTTTAGCACTTTGAAAATCTAATCCTGGTTGCTTAGCCATCTGCTACTTATTCCTCAATTTTACCGCCAGCAGCCTCGATAGCAGCACGAGCGCCTTTGGTGACACGCAGACCACGCAGGGTTACCGGACGAGCGACTTCGCCAGAAAGTACAACTTTCGCGAATTCGATCTGGACACCAACTACGTTAGCGGCTTTCAGCGCGTTCAGGTCGATAACATCGCCTTCAACCAGAGCCAGTTCAGACAGACGAACTTCTGCCGTGATCATCGCTTTGCGTGAAGTGAAGCCGAATTTCGGCAGACGACGGTACAGAGGCATCTGACCACCTTCAAAACCACGACGTACGCCACCGCCAGAACGAGACTTCTGACCTTTGTGACCACGGCCGCCGGTTTTACCCAGGCCAGAACCAATACCACGACCTACACGCTTAGGCGCATGCTTGGCACCTTCAGCCGGAGACAGAGTATTTAAACGCATCTGTTACTCCTCAACTTTAACCATGTAGGAAACCAGGTTGACCATACCGCGAACAGCAGGAGTATCCTCGCGCTCTACGGTGTGACCAATACGACGCAGACCCAGACCGAGCAGAGTAGCTTTATGCTTCGGCAGACGGCCAATTGAGCTGCGAGTTTGTGTAACTTTAATAGTCTTAGCCATGGTCAATTACCCCAGAATGTCGGCAACGGATTTACCACGCTTAGCAGCGACCATTTCAGGAGACTTCATATTCGCCAGAGCGTCGATAGTTGCACGAACCACGTTGATCGGGTTGGTGGAACCATAAGCTTTAGCCAATACGTTGTGCACCCCAGCAACTTCGAGAACGGCGCGCATTGCACCACCCGCGATGATACCGGTACCTTCATGAGCAGGCTGCATGAACACGCGAGAACCCGTGTGAGCGCCCTTAACAGGGTGCTGCAGGGTGCCGCTGTTCAGCGCGACGTTCATCATGTTGCGACGGGCTTTTTCCATCGCTTTCTGGATCGCTGCTGGAACTTCGCGTGCTTTGCCGTAGCCAAAACCAACGCGACCGTTACCATCACCAACTACAGTCAGTGCGGTAAAGCTGAAAATACGGCCACCTTTTACGGTTTTAGATACGCGGTTTACCGCGATCAGCTTTTCCTGCAGTTCGCCAGCTTGTTTTTCGATGTGAGCCATCTTAAACCTCTTCCTTAGAACTGAAGGCCAGCTTCACGGGCAGCATCTGCCAGTGCCTGGACTCGACCATGATATTGGAAACCGGAACGGTCAAAGGATACTTTCGCAATCCCTTTTTCCAACGCGCGCTCAGCCAGAGCTTTACCTACGGCTGCTGCTGCGTCTTTGTTACCGGAATACTTCAGTTGCTCCGCGATAGCTTTTTCTAAAGTAGAAGCGGCTACCAGTACTTCAGAACCGTTTGGAGCAATCACCTGTGCGTAAATATGACGCGGGGTACGATGTACCACCAGGCGGGTTGCACCCAGCTCTTGGAGCTTGCGGCGTGCGCGGGTCGCACGACGGATACGAGCAGATTTCTTATCCATAGTGTTACCTTACTTCTTCTTAGCCTCTTTGGTACGCACGACTTCGTCGGCGTAACGAACACCTTTGCCTTTGTAAGGCTCAGGACGACGGTAAGCGCGCAGATCTGCTGCTACCTGGCCAATAACCTGCTTATCAGCGCCTTTCAGCACGATTTCAGTTTGGCTTGGGCATTCAGCAGTGATACCTGCCGGCAGCTGGTGATCGATAGGGTGAGAGAAGCCCAGGGCCAAATTCACCACGTTGCCTTTAACGGCAGCACGATAACCAACACCTACCAGTTGAAGCTTTTTGGTGAAGCCTTCGGTAACACCAACAACCATTGCGTTCAGCAGAGCGCGCGTGGTACCCGCTTGAGCCCATGCGTTAGCAAAACCTTCGCGCGGAGCGAAAGTCAGTGCGTTAGCTTCTTGCTTCACTTCAACGGCGTCGTGGATAGTACGAGTCAACTCGCCGTTTTTACCCTTAATCGAAATAACCTGACCGTTGAGTTTTACCTCTACGCCGGCAGGAATGACGACGGGTGCTTTTGCAACACGAGACATTCTTTCCTCCCGAATTAAGCTACGTAGCAGATAATCTCGCCACCAAGACCAGCCTGGCGAGCTGCACGATCGGTCATAACACCTTTAGAGGTAGAAACAACAGCGATACCCAAACCGGCCATAACTTTTGGCAGCTCATCTTTTTTCTTGTAGATGCGCAGACCTGGACGGCTGATACGTTGAATGCTTTCTACCACAGCTTTGCCCTGGAAGTACTTCAGTACCAGTTCCAGAACAGGCTTGGCGTCGCCTTCGATTTTGAAATCTTCAATAAAACCTTCTTCCTTCAGCACGTTGGCAATTGCCACTTTCAGCTTGGAGGAAGGCATGGTGACCGCAACTTTGTTCGCGGCTTGACCGTTACGGATACGGGTCAGCATATCCGCGATCGGATCTTGCATGCTCATCTGTCTTTACTCCCGTGATTCAATTGGTAATTACCAGCTAGCCTTTTTCAAGCCTGGTACTTCACCGCGCATAGCGGCTTCACGAAGCTTAATACGGCTCAACCCGAATTTGCCCACATAACCATGTGGACGGCCAGTTTGGCGGCAGCGTTTACGCTGACGAGACGGGCTGGAATCACGCGGCAGAGTTTGCAGCTTGAGAACGGCATTCCAACGATCTTCATCGGATGCGTTCACATCAGAGATAATAGCTTTCAGTTCAGCGCGTTTTGCAAAGAACTTGTCAGCTAATTTCACGCGCTTGACTTCGCGTGCTTTCATTGATTGCTTAGCCATCAGTAACCCTGCCTTACTTGCGGAACGGGAAGTTAAAAGCAGCCAGCAGCGCGCGGCCTTCATCATCAGATTTCGCAGTAGTGGTAATGGTAATATCCAAACCACGAACGCGATCGACTTTGTCGTAGTCGATTTCTGGGAAGATGATTTGCTCACGCACGCCCATGCTGTAGTTGCCACGGCCATCGAATGACTTGGCGGACAGGCCACGGAAGTCACGGATACGTGGAACAGCAATGGAGATCAGACGCTCAAAGAACTCCCACATGCGTTCGCCACGCAGAGTTACTTTACAGCCGATCGGATAGCCCTGACGGATTTTGAAGCCTGCAACAGATTTGCGGGCTTTGGTGATCAACGGTTTTTGACCGGAGATAGCTGCCAGGTCCGCTGCGGCGTTATCCAGCAGTTTCTTGTCAGCAATCGCTTCACCAACACCCATGTTCAGGGTGATCTTCTCGACCCGAGGGACTTGCATGACAGAGTTGTAATCAAACTGAGACATCAGTTGTTTGACTACCTCGTCTTTGTAGTAATCATGCAGTTTCGCCATCGTATTACTCCAAATTACTTGATAGTTTCGCTGTTAGACTTGAAGAAACGGACTTTTTTGCCGTCTTCGAATCTAAAGCCTACACGGTCAGCCTTGCCGGTAGCCGCGTTGAAGATAGCAATGTTAGAAACCTGAATTGCAGCTTCTTTTTCAACAATGCCGCCTGGTTGGTTCAGAGCCGGAACCGGCTTCTGGTGTTTCTTAACCAGGTTGATGCCTTCAACAATGACCTTGCCAGCAGACAGGACATTTTTTACTTTACCGCGCTTACCTTTGTCTTTCCCGGTAATCACGATAACTTCGTCATCACGACGGATCTTCGCTGCCATGTTCGCTCCTTAGAGTACTTCTGGTGCCAGAGAGATAATTTTCATGAACTTCTCATTACGCAGTTCACGAGTTACCGGCCCAAAAATACGCGTACCGATAGGCTGCTCGCTGTTATTGTTCAAAATAACGCATGCATTGCCATCGAAGCGAATGACAGAACCGTCCGGGCGACGTACACCCTTCTTGGTGCGCACCACTACCGCCTTCAGAACATCGCCTTTCTTCACCTTACCGCGAGGAATTGCTTCCTTGATGGTAATTTTGATGATGTCGCCGACGCCTGCGTAGCGACGGTGCGAGCCACCTAGAACCTTGATACACATTACGCGACGTGCACCGGAGTTGTCGGCGACGTTCAGCATAGTCTGTTCTTGGATCATTTTAGTGCTCCGCTAATGTCAACTACTACTTTAAAGACCCAAGTAAAAATTAGGCCGTTGAAAAGCCCCATAACCGAGGGCGCAGCATTATAACACCGCTTACTTGGTATGGGTAGAAAAAATAAACGGCTCATTTTCTGAGCCGTTTATTAAGTGAGAGCCAGCTACTCTATTACAGAATCGCTTTCTCTACAACGCGAACCAACGTCCAGGACTTAGTCTTGGACAGTGGGCGGCATTCGCGGATTTCCACCACGTCGCCGGTACCACATTCGTTGTTCTCGTCATGTACGTGCAGCTTGGTCGTACGTTTGATGAATTTCCCATAGATCGGGTGCTTCACAGTACGTTCGATAGCAACAACGATGGATTTCTCCATTTTATCGCTAACAACACGACCCTGCAGGGTACGGATAACTTCAGTCATTTACACACCCGCCTTTTGAGTCAGTAAAGTCTTAACGCGTGCGACGTCACGACGCACTTGTTTCAACAGGTGAGTTTGTTGCAGCTGGCCACTGGCCGCCTGCATGCGCAAGTTGAATTGCTCACGCAGCAGGTTGAGCAGCTCGGCATTCAGCTCTTCAACGCTTTTTTCACGCAGCTCTTGTGCTTTCATTACATCACCGTCTTAGTTACAAAGGTGGTTTTGATCGGCAGTTTCGCTGCTGCCAGTTTGAATGCCTCGCGGGCAACCTCTTCTGGCACGCCGTCCATTTCGTACAGGACCTTACCAGGCTGGATCAGGGCAACCCAATACTCCACGTTACCCTTACCTTTACCCATACGCACTTCCAGCGGCTTCTCGGTGATCGGTTTGTCCGGGAATACACGGATCCAGATCTTGCCTTGACGCTTAACTGCACGAGTCATTGCACGACGAGCTGCTTCGATTTGACGAGCAGTCAGACGGCCACGGCCAACAGCTTTCAGACCGAAAGTGCCGAAGCTAACATCCGTACCTTGCGCCAGACCACGGTTGCGGCCCTTGTGCACCTTACGGAATTTTGTACGCTTTGGTTGTAACATCAGCGACTCTCCTTACTTGCGGCCTTTACGCTGCTGCTTTTTAGGTTGAGCAGCCGGTTCCGGTTGTTCAACTGCAGCCATACCACCCAGGATCTCACCTTTGAAGATCCATACCTTAACGCCGATTACACCATAAGTGGTGTGCGCTTCAGATGTGTTGTAGTCGATGTCCGCACGCAGAGTGTGCAATGGAACACGACCTTCGCGGTACCATTCGGTACGTGCGATTTCAGCGCCGCCAAGACGGCCGCTTACTTCAACTTTGATACCTTTAGCGCCAAGACGCATTGCGTTCTGTACTGCACGCTTCATAGCACGACGGAACATAACGCGACGTTCCAGCTGAGAAGTGATGCTGTCAGCAACCAATTTAGCGTCGAGTTCCGGTTTACGGACTTCGGCGATGTTGATCTGTGCAGGAACGCCAGCGATGTCCGCTACGACCTTGCGCAGTTTTTCGACGTCTTCACCTTTCTTGCCGATAACGATGCCTGGGCGAGCAGTGTGAATGGTCACACGGATGCTCTTCGCAGGACGCTCGATAACGATGCGAGAAACGGAAGCTTTCGACAGTTCCTTAGTCAGGAATTGACGAACTTTAAAGTCGCTGTCCAGGTTGTCAGCGAATTCTTTGGTATTCGCATACCAAGTAGAGTTCCAAGGTTTGACAATACCCAGGCGAATACCATTAGGATGTACTTTCTGACCCATTGCTAGTCTCCAGAGTCTCAGCGATCGGACACAACCACAGTAATGTGGCTGGTGCGCTTCAGGATGCGATCTGCACGACCTTTCGCACGCGGCATAATGCGCTTCATGCTTGGGCCTTCGTCTACGAAGATTTTCGTAACTTTCAGATCATCGATGTCAGCGCCATCGTTGTGTTCTGCGTTAGCAATGGCAGACTCCAGCACTTTCTTAACCAGACCAGCAGCTTTCTTGTTGGTGTAGGTCAGAGTTTCCAGAGCTTGCGACACTTTCTTACCGCGAATCAGGTCAGCAACAAGGCGAACCTTCTGAGCAGAAGAACGAGCGTGGCGATGTTTAGCGATAGTTTCCATCTCTTCCTCCTACCTTAGCGCTTTTTAGCTTTTTTATCAGCCGCATGGCCGCGATAAGTACGAGTCGGCGCGAATTCACCCAGTTTGTGACCGACCATTTCATCGGAAACGAACACTGGTACGTGCTGACGACCATTATGGACAGCGATGGTCAAACCGATCATGTTAGGAAAGATCGTTGAACGACGGGACCAAGTGCGCAAAGGCTTCTTGTCACCGCTTTCCACCGCTTTCTCTACCTTCTTCAGCAAGTGCAGGTCAATAAAAGGACCTTTCTTGAGAGAACGTGGCATGGCTTATCCTCTAATTATTTTTTGCTACGGCGACGTACGATGAACTTATCAGTACGCTTGTTGCTACGGGTCTTCTTACCTTTGGTCTGAACGCCCCACGGAGTTACCGGGTGCTTACCAAAGTTACGACCTTCACCACCACCGTGCGGGTGATCTACCGGGTTCATCGCCGTACCGCGAACGGTAGGACGAACACCACGCCAACGTGCAGCACCTGCTTTACCCAGAACGCGAAGCATGTGTTCAGCGTTACCGACTTCACCCAGGGTGGCGCGGCAATCAGCTGGAACTTTACGCATTTCGCCAGAGCGCAGACGCAGAGTTACGTAGGAACCATCACGAGCAACGATCTGAACGTAGGCACCAGCGGAGCGAGCCATCTGGCCGCCTTTACCTGGTTTCATTTCTACGTTGTGAACCGTTGAACCAACTGGAATGTTGCGCATCGGCAGGGTGTTGCCCGCTTTGATTGCAGCATCAACGCCAGATTGAATCTGGTCACCAGCTTTCAGGCCTTTCGGCGCCAGGATGTAACGGCGTTCGCCGTCTTTGTACAGAACCAGCGCGATGTTCGCGGAACGGTTCGGATCGTACTCCAGACGCTCAACCACAGCAGGGATACCGTCTTTGTTGCGCTTGAAGTCAACCAGACGATAATGTTGCTTGTGGCCACCACCGATATGACGGGTGGTGATACGGCCATTGTTGTTACGACCACCGCTTTTGCTCAGTTTTTCCAGCAGCGGGGCATAAGGTTTACCCTTGTGCAGCTCAGGGTTAACCACTTTAACAACGTGGCGACGACCCGGAGATGTAGGTTTACATTTAACAATTGCCATTGTTCTTACTCCTCCGACTTACTCTGCGCCGCCGATGAAGTCCAGATTCTGGCCTTCTTTCAGGGTGACGTAAGCTTTTTTCCAGTCGCTACGACGACCAACACGCTGACCGTGACGCTTCACTTTCCCTTTAACTACCAGGGTGTTCACGTCTTCGACTTCGACTTCAAACAGTTTCTGCACTGCAGCTTTGATTTCTGCTTTGGTCGCGTCTTTGGCAACTTTGAGAACGATGGTGTTGCTTTTTTCCATCGCAGCGGATGCTTTTTCAGATACGTGCGGTGCACGCAGCACTTTCAGCAAACGTTCTTCACGGATCATGCCAGCATCTCCTCAACTTGCTTCACAGCATCAGCAGTCATAACCACTTTGTCGAAGGCGATCAGGCTAACCGGATCGATACCTGCTACATCGCGCACGTCAACCTTGTACAGGTTGCGAGCTGCCAGGAACAGATTCTCATCCAGTTCACCGGTCACGATCAGCACGTCTTCCAGAGCCATATCTTTCAGTTTCTGTGCCAGCAGCTTAGTTTTAGGCGCTTCTACAGAGAACTTCTCGACAACGATCAGACGATCTTGACGTACCAGCTCGGACAGGATGCTTTTCAGCGCGCCGCGGTACATCTTTTTGTTTACTTTCTGACTGTGGTCCTGTGGCTTAGCAGCAAAGGTCACGCCGCCTGAACGCCAGATCGGGCTCTTTACAGAACCTGAACGCGCACGGCCGGTGCCTTTCTGACGCCATGGCTTTTTGCCGGAACCAGTTACTTCAGCACGGGTCTTCTGAGCACGGGTACCTTGACGGGCACCTGCTGCATAAGCAACAACAACCTGGTGTACCAGCGCTTCGTTGAAATCACGACCGAAGGTAGTTTCGGAAACAGTCAGCGCGCTTTGCGCGTCTTTCAATACTAATTCCATTGCTATCCCCTTACGCCTTCACAGCTGGTTTAACGATCAGGTTGCCACCGGTTGCGCCCGGTACAGCACCCTTAACCAGCAGCAGGTTGCGCTCAGCGTCAACACGTACTACGTCCAGGCTCTGAACGGTTACGCGCTCATCACCCAGGTGGCCAGCCATTTTCTTGCCTTTGAACACTTTGCCCGGAGTCTGGTTCTGACCGATAGAACCCGGAACGCGGTGAGACAAGGAGTTACCGTGGGTAGCGTCTTGGGTACGGAAGTTCCAGCGCTTAACAGTGCCAGCAAAACCTTTACCTTTAGAAGTACCGGTAACATCGACTTTTTTAACGTCAGCGAAGATTTCTACGCTAATTTCCTGACCTGCAGCGAACTCTTGACCTTCTTCAAGGCGGAATTCCCACAGACCACGGCCAGCTTCAACGCCAGCTTTAGCGAAATGGCCCGCTTCCGGCTTGGTTACACGGTTAGCTTTTTTGCTACCAGTGGTAACCTGAACGGCACGGTAACCGTCGGTGTCCAGGCTTTTAACCTGAGTCACGCGGTTCGCTTCAATTTCAATTACGGTTACTGGGATAGAAACGCCATCTTCAGTGAAGATACGGGTCATACCCACTTTTTTACCGACTAAACCAATCATTGTTTCAACCTCTCAATCGCTCAATGACCTGATTAACCCAGGCTGATCTGCACGTCTACACCGGCAGCCAGATCCAGACGCATCAGAGCATCAACGGTTTTCTCGGTTGGCTCAACGATGTCAACCAGACGCTTGTGAGTGCGAATCTCGTACTGATCGCGCGCGTCTTTGTTGACGTGCGGAGAGATCAGAACGGTAAAGCGCTCTTTGCGAGTTGGCAGCGGGATCGGACCACGGACTTGCGCACCAGTGCGCTTTGCAGTCTCGACGATTTCCGCGGTTGATTGATCGATCAGACGATGATCAAACGCTTTCAGGCGGATACGGATTCTTTGGTTCTGCATGAGACCAGAGCTCCAATTATTTATAAACGTAAATAATTACTCCTCACACCCATTTCGATTGATGGGGGAGTGTAATCGTCAACATATAACCCCCATATCGGGAGTATTGTTCGAAAGGCAAAAAAGGCCTGCCAATCGACTGATTCGCTAAAATCAGGCTTACCAAGATTAGGTAAGCCCGCGCATTATACGCAAAATGGCCCAGGAAGCAAGCCGCAGTTGGAAATATGCTCAGGAAATCGTCATTTTTGCGCGTTCAGTGTCAGTTTGCGGGTTAGCACGGTGAGCAGGGAATGAATTATGCTTAGGGTGGGTTGAGCTCTCCCCTGCCCCGCCGTGAAAACGGCCGCCGGCAGGAGAGGCAATGGCGAATAGGCTGAAGGCTTTACTCTTTGCGCTCCAAAATCTGGGCCTGGGCATAGTTTTGAATACCGAGGCGAGCGATGAGGTCCAGCTCGGTTTCCAGCCAGTCGATATGCTCTTCTTCATCGGCCAGGATATCGATCATCAAATCGCGGCTGACATAATCGTGAATAGAATCGGCATAGGCGATACCTTCACGCAGGTTCTTGGCACCAGCCAGCTCCAGAGCCAGATCGGAACGCAGCATCTCTTCAATGTCTTCGCCGATGTTCAGCTTGCCGAGATCTTGCAGGTTAGGAAGCCCTTCCAGGAACAGGATACGCTCGATGTAGCGATCGGCATGTTTCATTTCGTCGATCGACTCGTGGTATTCCTTGTCGTTGAGGCGCATTAAGCCCCAATTCTTGAACATGCGGGCGTGCAGGAAATATTGATTGATGGCAACCAGCTCGTTGCCGAGCAGCTTGTTGAGGTGAGCAATGATCTTTTTATCGCCTTTCATAGGTAACTCCTCCTGGCCAGTTCTAAAAGTGTAGAACCTGTAAGCCAAGAGTCAAAAATAACCTTACCCTTTGTTAGGCAACTTCATGCATTGGGATGATAGTTCCGCGTTCCTCCACCATAATCTGTCTTGCCTGACGAATGCACTTTCCACAATCGGTACCAATCGGCACAAGTTCACGCAGCTGCTTCATGGTATGGGGATTGTGCTGACGCACCGCATTACGGATCGCTTTGTCAGTCACCGCATTACACAGACATACATACATAGAGAGACTCACTTCTTAACCAATGCATTGAGTCTAAATAGGAATGGTTTTTATTTCAATTAAGATTTGAGCAAATTGCATAAAAAAAGGGCACCGAAGTGCCCCTTTTTTGTGTCGAAAAATTATTCGCGATTAAGCGATAACTTTAGCAACAACACCAGCGCCTACAGTACGGCCGCCTTCACGGATTGCGAAACGCAGACCGTCGTCCATCGCGATTGGGTGAATCAGGGTTACAACCATGTTCACGTTGTCGCCTGGCATTACCATCTCTACGCCTT
>NZ_JASGBT010000020.1:416158-416244 GCF_030053255.1 Serratia sp. PF-27 | reverse complement strand
TTGGTAGAGCAGTTGACTTTTAATCAATTGGTCGCAGGTTCGAATCCTGCACGACCCACCAATTTCTGAAGTAGCAGTAACCACAA
>NZ_JASGBT010000020.1:236654-416030 GCF_030053255.1 Serratia sp. PF-27 | reverse complement strand
CAGTTGGTAGAGCAGTTGACTTTTAATCAATTGGTCGCAGGTTCGAATCCTGCACGACCCACCATTCTTCGAGAATGGCTGCGATAGAGAATCGTAAAGGATGAGAACCGTAAAGGTTCGAGTCTCGCGTAGCGAGACAACATCACTCCGGTGATGGCCCGCAAGGGCGAGGCCAAAGGCCGAGTTATCCTGCACGACCCACCATTCTTTAAGAATGGCAGCTTCAGAATCGGTTTGATGTGGCAAAGTAAAGGTCCGAGTCGAGTACCCGTCGAGTTGTCCTGAACATCCCCATCCTTGTTTTCCGCGAGTCGGTTCCAATAACCTATTCGCCATCAGCAGTAAACCACATCAGCGGGTCGTTAGCTCAGTTGGTAGAGCAGTTGACTTTTAATCAATTGGTCGCAGGTTCGAATCCTGCACGACCCACCAATTCAGAAAAAAGCGCCTTTTGGCGCTTTTTTCGTTTTTGTAACATCCAAACCTGACCTCATCTTCTCGCTAACATAGTTCACCGAGTCGTGCGGGTGAGATCCTGCGTTCAGGTTCGAGCATCGCGCAGCGATACGACAACGCGCAGCGTTGCCCGCAGGGTGAGGCCACAGGCCGAATCAATCCTGCACGACCCACCAATTCAGAAAAAAGCGCCTTTTGGCGCTTTTTTCGCATCTGCGTCATCGCAATCTAAATCCGCTGCTTTCTCGTTTCAATACCACACCGATCGTCATCCCGCTCTTTTCTGAACGGCTATACGTTCTCGCCAGGCTGTTAATTCGCTGTGAACTGCGCGGTAACGCCTGTTTTTTTAATTCATTAAACAATAGGTGCGCAAATATGAAAATATCAGCGGACTTTTCGCGCAGTTTTAGGTATTTTGTTTAGTATATAAAACGAAGGGCGTTGCGGCAGGCGATATTCACGCGGCAGGCGCCCAGCCTAGCATGAGATTGCAGCGATGAGTGAAATGTTTGATGTCAATGCGGCGGTGTATCCCTTCCCGCCTAAACCGGTACCGCTGGACGTAGCCGAAAAAGCCTTTTATCGCGAGAAGATCAAAACCCTGCTCAAGCAGCGCAATGCGGTGATGGTCGCCCACTATTATACCGATCCGGAAATTCAGGCGCTGGCGGAAGAAACCGGCGGCTGCGTGGCGGATTCGCTGGAAATGGCGCGCTTCGGCAGCGCTCATCCGGCTTCTACACTGTTGGTGGCCGGCGTGCGTTTCATGGGGGAAACCGCCAAAATCCTCAGCCCGGAAAAGCAGGTGCTGATGCCGACGCTGTTTGCCGAATGTTCGCTGGATCTAGGCTGCCCGGAAGAGGAGTTTCAGGCGTTTTGCGACAGCCATCCCGATCGTACCGTGGTGGTCTATGCGAACACCTCGGCGGCGGTTAAAGCGCGCGCCGACTGGGTCGTCACTTCCAGCATCGCCGTTGAGCTGATCGAACACCTGGACAGCCTGGGCGAGAAGATCATTTGGGCGCCGGATCGCCATCTCGGCAGCTACGTGCAAAAGCAGACCGGTGCCGACGTGCTGTGCTGGCAAGGCGCCTGCATTGTGCATGACGAGTTCAAGACCCAGGCGCTGCGGCGTATGAAGGCGCTTTATCCGCAGGCGGCGATCCTGGTACATCCCGAATCGCCTCAGGCGGTGGTCGAGCTGGCGGATGCGGTGGGGTCTACCAGCCAACTGATTCAGGCGGCGAAAACATTGCCGCATCAACAGCTGATTGTCGCCACCGATCGCGGTATCTTTTACAAGATGCAGCAGGCCTGCCCGGACAAGGAGTTGTTCGAAGCACCGACCGCCGGAGAAGGGGCGACCTGCCGCAGCTGCGCGCATTGCCCGTGGATGGCGATGAATGGCCTGAAGGCAATTGCCGAAGGGCTGGAGCAAGGGGGCGCGCAGCATGAGATCCACGTGGACGCCGCGCTGCGTGAGAAGGCACTGGTGCCGCTGAATCGCATGCTGGATTTCGCCGCTCAGCTTAAGATGCAGGTTAAAGGCAACGCTTAACCGTTTAAAAGGATGACCTCATGAGCTTCTTCAGTACCAGCAATATTCTGGTGCACATTCCGCTGGGCGCAGGCGGTTACGATCTGTCGTGGATCGAAGCTATCGGCACATTGTTCGGGTTGCTGTGCATCTGGTATGCCAGCAAGGAAAAAATCATCAACTACCTGTTCGGCCTGATCAACGTCACGCTGTTCGCGGTGATTTTCTTCCAGATCCAGCTGTACGCCAGCCTGCTGCTGCAGCTGTTCTTCTTCGGTGCCAACATTTACGGTTGGTATGCCTGGAGCCGCCAGACCCAGGATAATCAGGCTGAGCTGCAGATCCGCTGGCTGCCGCTGCCGAAAGCGTTGGCCTGGGCGGCGGTCTGCGTCATCGGCATCGGCCTGATGACCTTTAACATCGACCGCGTGTTCGCCTGGCTGACGCAGGTTGCGGTGGCGGTGATGCAAGGGCTGGGGCTGAACGTGCAGATGCCTGAGCTGCAGCCGGACGCGTTCCCGTTTTGGGATTCGGCGATGATGGTGCTCTCCATCGTGGCGATGATCCTGATGACGCGCAAGTACGTGGAAAACTGGCTGCTGTGGGTGGTTATTGATGTCATCAGCGTGGCGATCTTCGCCTACCAAGGGGTGTACGCGATGGCGCTGGAGTACGTCATTCTGACGCTGATCGCCCTCAACGGCTCCTGGCTGTGGATTAAGAGCGCCGGGCGCAACCGTTCCAATCCGCTCTCTTCCACACCGTAACAACGCAGAGGGCGCCCTGGTGGCGCCCTCTTGGCTTAGTGACGATGTCCCAGATGGGAATGCGCTTCGGCATGTGAGTGTTCACTCGGCTCCGGCGCCCGGTTGATACCGCAGTCCGGCGTCTCGCAGTGCTGGTACTCCATCTGAATGGTCACGTGGCCAATCTTGTAGTGTTCCAACAGATAAGCCTGAATGCGTTGCAATAGCCCATCGTGGTCATGCGGCGGGATCACCTGCGCATGCAGCGTCATCAGCTTCTGGTCGCCGATCTGCCAGACGTGTACGTGGTGGATGTTGCGCACTTCCGGGATATTCAGGCACAGGTCTTTTTGCAGCTTGGCGATGTCGATCTCCTGCGGCGTGCCTTCCAACAGTTCGTGGAAACTCTCCTTCAGCAGTCGCCAGGCGCTGCGCAGCACCAGACAGGAGACTAGCACCGACAGGATCGGGTCAATCGGCGTCCAGCCGGTGGCAAGAATGACGATGGCGGCGGCGATGGCGCCCACCGAACCGAGCAGATCGCCCAGCACATGCAACGCGGCGGCGCGCACGTTGATATTTTTCTCTTCGCTGCCGCGATGCAGCAACCAGAAGGCGAACAGGTTCGCCAGCAGCCCCGCTATGGCGATGATCAGCATCGGGGTACCCATCACCGGCTGTGGTTCGAAGAAACGCCGTATCGCCTCCCACAGGATGAATACCACGATCACCAGCAGCGCCGCGGCGTTGAGGAAGGCCGCCAGGGTAGTGAGGCGCAGATAGCCGAAGGTATGCCGCGCGTTGGGCTTGCGCTGGGAGAAATGTACCGCCATCAGCGCCACCAGCAGCGCGGCGGCATCGGTCAGCATGTGGCCGGCATCGGCCAACAGCGCCAGCGAGCCGGACAACAGGCCGCCGACCACCTCGGCCACCATAAAGACCGCGGTGACTAAAAAAGCGGTCAGTAGGCGTTTACTATTACTGTCTTTCGGCAAGTGTACGTGTGGAGTGTCCGACATTATTCATCCTTATGCATAGCGAAAGAGGGGGCGGCGGTGAGCAGAGCGTCCAGCTCCGGCACTATCTGCGCCACTAACGCCTTTAATTTAGTATAAGCGGCGGCGGCAAGCTCACCCCGACGTGCGGTATCCACCAGCTGCTGGCACAGCTGCGCAGCTTCCGGCAGCTGCAGCATCAGCAGACTGCCCTTGATGCGGTGCGCCGCCTGCTCCAGCTGTGGCCAGTCGCTCGCGGCGACGGCATCCGCGAGTCGCTGCCGGTCTTGCCGCAGCGTATCGCCGAGCGTCTGCGCCAGCCGCTGCAGCATGGCGCGATCGCCACCTGCCATTTCGGCCAGCGTTTGTCGCAGGTCAGTAAGGACTGACTTTTCTTCCTGAGCCTGCGGCTGTTGAGCCAATACCTGGCCGATCGCCGCCAGTGAAATCGGTTTGGTCAGGAAGTGGTCGATCGCCACCAGCCCTGGCGGGATGCGGGTAAACTCCTGCACGTCTGCCGAGCAGAGCACGATGCGGCAAGGCGGGCGCCGCAGCCGCTGTTCGTCGCGGCGGATCAGCCTGGCCAGCGTCAGGCCGTCCGGACGCGGCATGTTATAGTCGATAAACAGCAGATCGAACGGCTGCCGGCGCTGGGCCTTCAGTAGCGCATAGCCTTGCTCGAAGCGGGCGGGCTGCAGCCCGAAGTGGCGCAACTGGCGTTCCAGCAGCAACAAATTGGTGGGGTGATCGTCGATCAGCGCGGTACGCAAGGCGGAAGACGGCAGAGCAAAGGTATGCTCCTCCGGGGCGACAGCCGGCGCGGCACCGCTCAGCTCGACCGGTACCGTGACCTCGACGCGGGTGCCGACGCCCGGCTGCGACCGCAGCTCGATGCGGCCGCCCATTTGTTCGACGATCTCTTTGCAGATAGATAGCCCTAAACCGGTGCCCTGCACCGAGATGCGTTGCGCGCCGCGCGCGCGGTAAAACGGTTGGAACAGCTTGTCTATTTCATCGGCGGCGATGCCGCAGCCGCTGTCGTTCACCGTCAGATGCAATTCTCCCTGTCGATCATTCTGCGCGTGCCAGCCGACCTCGACCTGAATGGCGCCGCGCGGCGTGAACTTTATCGCGTTGTTTATCAAGTTGTTAGTTACCTGAAGTAAACGCTCACCATCAATAATCACCCCCTCCGGCAGCGCCGGATCCGCCAGCACGCTCAGCGTCAACGGCCGCTCGCCGATCAGCGGCCGGTAAAGGGCGTCGATGCGCGCTACCCAGGGGCGCAGCGCCACCGGTTTCGGCGCCAGCGTCAGCGAACCGGTTTCCAGCCTGGCGTGATCCTGCAGGTCGTTGAGCAGGTTGAGCAGCGAAGAGGCCGAGCTGTATATCACCGGCAGCCCTTCCGGCGCAGGTTGGCGTTTAAGCTCCAGCTCCAGCAGGCCGAGGATGGCATGCATCGGCGTGCGTAATTCGTGGCTGACGGTGGCGAGGAATTTACTCTTCATGCGGTTTTCCGCCTCGGCGCGGCGCCGCGCGTGCTCGAGCTCTTCGCGTTCGCGTTTTTCACGGCGCTGCAGCATGAAACGGCGCAGCGTCAACGCCAGCAGCAGCACGGTGGCGGCGGCCAGCAGCGCCAGCAGCCAGGTGGTCTGCGGCGGCATACGGTTGTCGTTCACCGCGTCGATCAGATTGCTGCGGTCGACGATCCACTCGTCGCGCAGCGATTGCAGGGTGTCCGCCGGGATCTGCATCAGGTTCTTATCGAGGATGGCCAACAGAAGAGGTTGATCGCGGCGCACGCCGAAGGCCACCGGGTAGGGGATGTTGTTGGCGGCAAAGGCCAGCTTGATGGCGCCGGAATAGCGCGACAGCGCCAAAAAGTTGGCGGAGATAACGTTATCCACCAGCGCATCCAACTGGCCGTTGGCCAGCGCATCATACATCGACTTGCTGTCGGCGAAGCTGATGGTTGGTTCCCGTTCCGGCACCAGCCCCTGCGCCAAATCGCCCTGCAACACGCCGATGCGCTTACCGGCCAAATCGCTCCAGGTTGAGATGCCGTTGGCGTATTGGCCGACGTAAACGCCCCACAGCGAACGGTGGATCGGCATGCTGGCGCCGTAGCGCGCCTTGACGCCGCGCGCCAGCGGCAGGGCGGCGCGGAAGCTGGCCTGGCCGGACTGCACCAGCTCATCGGCCTGCTCGGCGTTGCGCGCCCACAGCGGCGCGAAACGCAGCCCGGTGTTTTGCGCGATGATGTTGAGAATGTCGATGGCGTAGCCACGCGGCTGGCCGTCGGAACCGCGGTAGGCGAACGGGAAGTTGTTCTCGATGGCGGCGTAGTAAACCACGCGGTGGCTCGCCACCCAGTTTTTCTCCATCGTCGTCAGATCGGCATTGCCGGTGTCGAGGTAGCTGGGGATCTTTTTGCTCCAGCGGCTCTGCAGGGCATTCATCAGCTCCATCGGCGCGTCGGCGATGGCGGTGTCCAGCGTGTCTATCAGGCGCGGATCGGCGGCGGCGAACACGAAGGAGAGGTTGCCCAGGTTCTCGTTGCTTTCAATCTGATAGAGCTGGCCGAGCTGCAGCTGGTCGATGATAAAGCTGGCGCTGGCCTCGTCGGCGATAAAGTAGTCGCTGCTGCCGTTGAGCAGCGAATAGACCGCCTGCAGGTTGTTGTCGTAGCGCTGGATCTGCGATGCCACCGCCTGCAGGGCGCCGCCGGACTGCATGTCGGTCAGCGCGCCGATCGCGACGCGGGCGTTGGCGGAATTGAGCATCACCGGCCGATCGTTGCTGCGATCGCGCAATACGCGCAGATTGCTGACGTAGTAGGGCTGAGAGATCTCCAGCCCGTGCAGCGCTTCACTCTGCGGGATGCCGTACAGCAGATCGACCTTGCCGTCGTGCAGCGCCTGCTCCAGCTGCGTCAGGTCGGCGAAGCCGTAAATGGCGAAGCGGATGCCGGTCACCTGCTGAATATAGCCGAGGTAGTCGGCGTTCAGCCCATACAGATCGTCGTCCACGATGATGTTGTATGGGCTGGTGTTCTCACTGATGATGCCGACGCGCAGCGTGCGATCGCGCCAGGGATTTTTCTCGCCGACGATCAGCATGTTCTCGGGGGTATTCAGGTTGCTGACCAACTGATAGCGCACCGGCTCCGCCGCCTGCGCCAGGCCGCACCACAGGATCAGCAGCAGCAGGGCGCGGCGCATCATGGCGCCAGCTCTTTAAACACCGCCACCAGCTCCAGCAGGTTGCCGGCGCCGGTTTTACGCTGGATGTTTTTTTTGTGCGTGCTGACGGTCTTGTTGCTGATGTGCAGCCGGTCGGCGATCTGCAGGTTGGACAGCCCCTGGCTCAGCAAGCCCAGCACCTCGAGCTCCTTGGGGGTGAGCTGCCCGCCGTCCGCCGTCGGTGGCTCTTCGGCCAGCGCGGCGGCGGGGAAGCGGGTTTCACCGTCCAGCACCTGCTCGATCGCCTGCACCAACTCCGCCAGCGAGCTGCCTTTATTGACGAAACCGTCGGCGCCGGCGGCATGCGCCATGCGCGCATAGACATCGGCTTCCTGCGCGGTATAGATCAGGATTTTTTGTTGCGGATAGCGGCGGCGGATTTTTTTCAACAGCTGCAGCCCGTCGGCCTGCGGCAGGCCGATATCCAGGATCACCAGGCCAAAAGCGGCCTCGGCCAGCAGGGCCAGCGCCTGTACGTCATCCTGTGCCGCCTGCAGGTGGTAGGGACGGGATGATTTCATTAGCGCCGCTTCCAGTGCGACATGAACCACCGGGTGGTCATCAACTAATAGCAGAGAGGGCATGTTCAACTCGGGTCACTTTATATTCTGATCGCTAGCATAGCGAAAAAGGAGGCTCTGCGCTCGCCAGATGAAACAGCACAATCTGCTGTTAATTTGGCGGTTCCAGCGGTGGGGGGCAAAGGTGATTTACAGCGCCATTCTCACAGGCTAGATTGTTGGGATCTACACCGTTACGCACTGCGAAATACCCCACGATACCGAATGGAAAAGCTATGAATTACCAAAACGACGATTTACGCATTAATGATATTAAGGAACTCCTGCCGCCGGTGGCTCTGCTGGAGAAATTCCCGGCTACCGAACGCGCGGCAAAGACGGTGTCCCAGGCCCGCAGCGCAATTCACAATATCCTCCGCGGCAGCGACGATCGCCTGCTGGTGGTGATTGGCCCTTGCTCCATCCATGATACCCAAGCCGCCAAAGAGTACGCGGGGCGCCTGCTGGCGCTGCGTGAAGAACTGAGCGGCGAGCTGGAAGTGGTGATGCGCGTGTACTTCGAAAAACCGCGCACCACCGTGGGCTGGAAAGGCCTGATCAACGATCCGCAAATGGACAATAGCTTCAACATCAACGATGGTTTGCGCCTGGCGCGCAAGCTGCTGGTGGAGATCAACGACAGCGGCCTGCCGGCCGCCGGCGAATTCCTCGACATGATCACGCCGCAGTACCTGGCGGATCTGATGAGCTGGGGTGCCATCGGCGCGCGCACCACGGAATCGCAGGTGCACCGTGAACTGGCTTCCGGCCTCTCTTGCCCGGTTGGCTTCAAGAATGGCACCGACGGCACCATCAAGGTGGCGATCGACGCCATCAACGCCGCCGGCGCGCCGCACTGCTTCCTCTCGGTGACCAAATGGGGCCACTCGGCGATCGTTAACACCAGCGGCAACGGTGACTGCCACATTATCCTGCGCGGCGGTAAAGAGCCAAACTACAGCGCGGCGCACGTGAAGGACGTCAAAGCCGGCCTGAGCAAAGCCGGGTTGCCGGCGCAGGTGATGATCGACTTCAGCCATGCCAACAGCAGCAAACAGTTCAAAAAGCAGATGGACGTGAGCGCCGATGTTTGCGGGCAAATTGGCGGCGGTGAAAAAGCGATTATCGGCGTGATGATCGAAAGCCATCTGGTGGAAGGCAACCAGAGCCTCGAAAGCGGCGAACCGCTGGTTTACGGCAAGAGCGTCACCGACGGCTGCATCGGCTGGCAGGATACCGAAACCGTGCTGCGCGATCTGGCGGCGGCGGTGAAAGCGCGCCGCGGTTAATCGCGTAAAGAAGGGCTCGCCAGCGGGCCCTTTTCTATTTATCTTAAATTTTTATATCTCCTGTCAATTTAAGGCCTACAGTTAATGGGCTTATTAAATCATTAAGCGACCGTCTTCGCATTATTCCTATTTAATAAAAGAATAATTGTCACCGCTCTCGGCATTGTGCTTATATAAGACGCTTTTTTATTCCACAAACTCCGCATGACGAATAAGCGGGGAGTGGTATGACCTATTCCTTTCAGGACGAAAGAATTATGACAAGTAATACCTCGCAGCCGCTGGGGCTGCACCGGATTAAATTCCATGGGAAAGGTGGTGAGTACTTCGCTATTTGGTTAGTCAACGCGTTATTGACGGCTCTGACCCTGGGCATCTATTCCGCCTGGGCGACGGTGCGTCGTCGTCGCTATTTTTACGGCAACACGGAATTGGATGGCGATCGTTTCGATTATCATGCACAACCGCTGCAAATTCTGAAAGGGCGGCTGTTGGTGATCGGCGGCATCATCGTGTTTTATATCTTGCTGGCGATAACGCCTCTGCTGGGGCTGCTGGCTTTGCTGGTGTTGCTTGCCCTGTTGCCGTGGATCGTTATCCGCAGCTGGCGTTACAATGCGATTATGTCGAGCTATCGCGGCGTGCGTTTTAATTATGTCTGCCGCACCGGGCGCGCCTATTGGGCTTTACTGTTCTGCCCGTTATTGCTGATTATCGGGCTGTATGTCGGTCTGATCGTCTTGCTCGGCATTGGCAGCGGTCTTGGCAGCATCAACGCTATTGCTTTTATGCTGGTGCTGACGCTGATTTTGGCCGTGCCGGCATTTGCGGCGGTAAACGGCATTATTAGCGCACTGCAGCATGACTTGTACGTTAATAACCTGTTTTTCGGGAAGACACCGTTTATTGCCGAACTGAAGAAATCGGCCTTTATCAAATTTGCCTTGGTTGGCCTGCTCATATTCCTGCCGTTCATGTTGGTCGCGCTGGTGTGCATCGGTTCGTTCTTCCTTACCCTCTATCAGATGGTGTTGATGGGCATGTTGACCAATGAAGCCATTGATGTGCTGGTGCTGGACAATATCAGCAGCCTGCTGCTGATGATGGTGGTGCTGCTGATCGGCGCCCTGGTGGCCAGCAGTTACCAGGTTGTCGCCCAACGCAACTACCTGTTTAACCAGGCAAGGCTGAACGGCGACATCAAGCTGCATTCCTCAATGAAAACGATGCCGTACATGGGATTGTTGATCACCAATACCCTGATTACCCTGTTCTCGCTCGGTTTGGCGGCGCCGGTGGCGGAAGTGCGCCATGCCCGTTATCTGGCGGCCTGCACGGCGGTTGAAGGCGATTTGGCGCTGCTGAACATTACTGCGCATCAGGAAACTGCCAACAGCGCGGTGGCCGAAGAAGCGGTGCAGGCGCTGGATCTGGGCGGCAGCTTCTGAGGCGCCGATGATCCTTGAAGGCGCTTATCAATTGCCGGGGCGGGCCGCACGTGAGGCGGCCCGTTTACTGGTGAACGAAAGCGGCGAAGGCGTGACGCTGCAGCGGCAGGATGAACAGCGTTACATCCCGCTGGCGGACATCACCGTTTCTGCCGCGCTGGGCAATATTCCGCTGACGCTCACCTTTAGCGACGGTGCGCGCTTTGTGCCGGATGACGATGCGGCCTTTCGCCGCTGGTTCTATCAGCGTCGTTCGCCGGGGTGGGTACATCGGCTGGAACGCCATAAACGCGGCGTTGCCCTGGCGCTGCTGATGACGCTGCTGGCGGTAGTGGCTTACGTTTACGTGGTGCTGCCGTGGGCGAGCAGCGAGATCGCCATGCGCATCCCCACCTCGGTGGAACAGACGCTGGGCGAGCATACACAGACGTTTTTGGACCAGAGCGGCTTCGCGCCCTCCGCACTCCCGGCCGAGCGGCAGCAGGCGTTGCAACAGCTGTTCCGGCAGGTGATGCCGCCTGAGATGCGCCAGGAGCGCACGCCGCTGTCGCTGAAGTTGATGGCGGTGCCCGGTGCGCCGAACGCCTTTATGTTGCCAGACGGCACGCTGGTGCTCAGCGATGAGCTGGTCACTTTGTCGAAAAACGACGATGGCTTGGCGGCGGTGATGCTGCACGAAATGGGGCATCACGCTTATCGTCATCCGATGCGCATGCTGGTGCGTTCGTCACTGGTGGCGTTGACGCTGATGTGGATGACGGGTGACGTCAGCGGCATCGGCGACACGTTGCTGCAGTCCGCGTCCTTCGTGAATGAGATGCAGTTTTCTCGCGGGATGGAGCGTGAGGCCGATGCGTTTGCGATAGCGGAAATGCAGCGCCAGGGGCGTTCGCTGGCGGAAATGGCGGCGATCTATCGCGCGTTGGCGCAGGCGCCTGAACGAGAAAAGACCGATGACTGGGCGCTGCCTGCCTGGCTCAGCACCCATCCGGCGATGCAGGAACGGCTGGACGCGGTGAACGAGGCGATGGCGCAGCAGCCGCGACAGTAATAAAAAAGCCCCCGGTGAAAACCGGGGGCTTTTTCGTTAACGGGCGAAATTACTTCGCTTTACCCTGGTTCGCCACGGCGGCCGCTTTTGCAGCGATTTCGTCGGCGTTACCCAGGTAGTAACGTTTGGTTGGCTTGAAGTTCTCATCGAACTCATACACCAACGGCACGCCGGTTGGGATGTTCAGTTCGAGGATTTCGTCTTCGCTCAGGTTATCCAGGTATTTCACCAGCGCGCGCAGCGAGTTGCCGTGCGCCGCAACGATCACGCGTTCGCCGCTCTTGATGCGTGGCAGGATCTCTTCGTCCCAGTAAGGGATAACGCGATCGATGGTCAGCGCCAGGCTCTCGGTCAGCGGCAGCTCTTGCTCGCTCAGCGAGGCGTAGCGCGGATCGTGGCCAGGGTAACGTTCGTCTTCTTTGGTCAGCTCCGGCGGGGTCACCGCGAAGCCGCGACGCCATTGTTTCACCTGCTCGTCGCCGTATTTTTCAGCGGTTTCGGCTTTGTTCAGACCCTGCAGCGCGCCGTAGTGACGTTCGTTCAGCTTCCAGGATTTTTCGGTTGGCAACCAGGCCTGATCCAGCTCGTCGAGGATGTTCCACAGGGTGTGGATCGCGCGCTTCAGTACGGAGGTGTAAGCGAAGTCGAAAGTGAAACCTTCTTCTTTCAACAGCTTGCCTGCTGCTTTCGCTTCGGTGCGGCCCTTGTCGGACAGATCAACATCATACCAACCGGTGAAGCGGTTTTCTTGGTTCCACTGGCTTTCGCCGTGACGCACCAGAACCAGCTTAGTTACAGCCATAGCTTAACTCCTTAATAATCTGACATTTCAATGATAACGAAAATCATTATATTGCCGCGGGCCGGGGCTCGGCAATCGATAGTGTCTAACCATAGCCAATTTCTTGCCGCAAAGTAAGGGCTGGCGAAAGGAAAAAGCTGAATCGTTCAGGCTGAGGCGGAAGGGGGAGAAACGGCGCGTCGGAATTGCTTCGGGCGCGCCGTGGCAGAGGGAAAATCAGGCCGATTTTTTCAGGCAGTTACTCATGAAGGTTTTACGCGCGTCGCCCTTCAGATCCTTGGTCTTGGCGTCGGCGTTGCAGCTTTTCATCTTCTGCTGCTGGGGCGTCAGGGTTTTGCCCGTTGCAGCGGCGCCTTCGGATTTCAGACAGGTGCTCATAAAGGTGGAGCGATCCGCGCCTTTCAGCGACTTGGTGGATGCCTGCTGGTTGCAATCGGTCATGCGTTTCTGTTGGGCCGCCTGCGCCGGCGAAGGCGTTTTTGTCGCCGTCGTCGCGTCGGCCGCCATCAGATTGGTGCTCAGCATTAAGCCCGCCAGCAATGGAAGTGCAGTAATCAGACGCATAGGTGTTCCTTCAGCTATTGATTGGCCGCCATCGGCCGAAAATGGTGACGTTGCACAAGGCGTTGTGCTTATCACGGTAGCCTGAGTGTAGTGCGCGCTTTGGAATAAGGGAAGGTGGGCGCCGGCGGGGGGATAGGGCTAAAAGGTAAGCATTTATAACAAATTGCCCCCGGCCGCACGGCGAGGGGCGTAGCGGGTCAGATAGGATAAAACTGATAATGCGTGGCGCTGCGGTAGCGACTCCCCGGTTGCAGCCAGCAGTCCGGCTGCGGCCACTCGTGATGGTGCGGGCTGTCCGGCAAAAACTCGCTCTCCAGCGCCACGCCGGCGTGGTTGGCATAGCTGCCACCGTCGCGCGCCGGCGTGCCGGCCAGAAAATTGCCGCTGTAGAGTTGCAGTGCAGGCGCGTCGGTGAACACGCTCATTTGCACCTGGCCGTCGGCGGACCACAAATGGGCTGCCGGGCTCTCCAGCGCGCCGCAGGTGCGGTGCAGCAAGAATGCGTGATCGTAGCCTTTTACCCGCTGCTGGTCGCGATCGCGCAGGAAATCCTGCAGCAGCGTTTTCGGCTGACGAAAATCCATGCCGCTGTCGTCCACCGGCGTCAGATCGGCGCAGGGAATGCCCTCGGCGTCGACGGGCAGATAGCGATCGGCGAACAGCTGCAGCCGCTGGGCGCGGGCGTCGGTGCCGGCGCCGTCCAGATTGAAATAGGCGTGGTTGGTCAGGTTGACCGGGCAGGGGCGATCGACCTGTGCCAGATAGCTGATTTCCAAACGATTATCCGGGGTCAGACGGTAGCAGACCTGCACGTCGAGATTGCCGGGGAAACCCTGATCGCCCTCCGCCGAGTGCAGCGCATAGCAGACCTGTTGCGCATCCTGCTGGACCCGGCGCCAGCGGCGGGCATGAAAACCGTCGGGGCCGCCGTGCAGCTGGTGGACGCCCTGATTGGCGGCCAGCGCATGGGGAGTCCCATCGATGGGCAGGCTGGCGTTGGCGATGCGGTTGGCGTAACGGCCGACGGTGGCGCCCAGATAGGCGCCCTGACGCGGGTAGTCTGCCGGGCTGCGGCAGCCGAGCAGCAGTTCGCGTTTTTCACCGGATTTGAGCGGCAAGACGGCGGACAGCCAGGTGGCGCCCCAGTCCATCAGCGTCACCGTCATGCCGGCGGCGTTTTGCAGCTGCGTCAGCTGATAAGGCTCCCCATCGGGCGCCGCTGCCGTGCTCATCGTCAGCATGTACCGGCCCCCTGCGAAGCCTGGCAGACATAGAACGTTTCCTGTAATCCGCCGGTTTGCCGCGGATACTCGTGCGCCACGGCGGCACGCACCGTCTCCACGAGATCCTGTGGCATCAGCGCGACGATGCAACCGCCAAAGCCGCCGCCGGTCATGCGCACGCCGCCGCGCGAGCCGATCGTCGCTTTGACAATCTCGACCAACCGATCGATTGGCGCCACGGTGATTTCGAAGTCGTCACGCATCGAGGCGTGGGACTCCGCCATCAGCCGGCCCATGCGTTGCAGATCGCCGGCCGCCAGCGCATCGGCCGCCGCCAGCGTGCGGGCATTCTCGCTGATGACATGGCGCGCGCGTTTGGCCACCAACGGATCCAACTGATGTTGACGTGCTTCAAACTGTTCCGGGCTGACGTCACGCAGCGCCTTGACGCCGAAGAACCGAGCCGCTTCTTCACACTGTTTGCGGCGGGTGTTGTACTCGCTGTCCACCAGCCCGCGCTGCACATTGGAGTTGATGATCACCACCGCGACGCTGTCCGGCATCGGCACCGCACGGGTCTCCAGCGAGCGGCAGTCGATCAGCAGAGCGCTGTCGCGCCGGCCGAGCGCGGAGATCAGCTGGTCCATGATGCCGCAGTTGCAGCCGACGAACTGGTTTTCCGCCTCCTGGCCGTTCAGCGCCAGCGCCACGCCGTCCAGCGGCAGCTGATAGAGCGCCTGCAGCGCCTGGCCTACCGCCACTTCCAGCGCGGCGGAGGAGCTGAGCCCCGCGCCCTGCGGCACATTGCCGGCGATCACCAGATCCGCGCCGCCGAAATCGGGGTTGCGTCGCTGAAGATGTTTCACCACGCCGCGCACATAGTCGGACCAGCGCTGATCGGGGTGGTTGACGATCGGCTCGTCGAGCGAGAATTGATCCTGCTGATTCTGATAATCGGCGGCCAGTACGCGGATCTGGCGGTCGTCGCGCTTGGCGCAGGCGATGACGGTTTGGTAATCGATGGCGCAGGGCAACACGAAGCCATCGTTGTAATCGGTATGCTCGCCGATCAAATTCACCCGCCCCGGCGCCTGGATGGTCAACGCCGGCGCGTAGCCGAAGTGTTCGGTAAACAGGGAATGGGTAAGCGGTTTCAGGCTCATGCTTGGGCTCCGGCTTCACGGTAATGAATATCGCTGACGGCGCGCAAACGCTCTGCGGCCTGTTCGGCGGTCAGATCGCGCTGGGTTTCCGCCAGCATCTCGTAACCGACCATAAATTTACGCACGCTGGCTGAACGCAGCAGCGGCGGATAGAAATGGGCGTGCAGCTGCCAGTGTCGGTTGTCGGCGCCGTTGAACGGCGCGCCGTGCCATCCCATCGAATAGGGGAAAGAACACTGGAACAGGTTGTCGTAGCGGCTGGTCAGCTTCTTCAGCGCCAGCGCCAGATCGCGGCTCTGCGCCGCGCTGAGATCGGTGATGCGCTGCACCGCCGTTTTCGGCAGCAGCAGCGTTTCAAACGGCCAGGCGGCCCAGTAGGGCACCACCGCCAGCCAGTGTTCGGTGTTCACCACGATGCGTTCGCCTGCGGCCAGCTCGCGCTGCGCATAATCCAGCAGCAGCGGGGAGGCATGTTCCCGGAAATAGTCGTGTTGCAGGCGATCTTCGCGCTCGGCCTCGTTTGGCAGAAAACTGTTGGCCCAGACCTGCCCGTGCGGGTGCGGGTTGGAGCAGCCCATCGCCGCGCCTTTGTTTTCGAACAATTGCACCCAGGGGTAGTGCTTGCCCAACTCCTCGGTTTGCGCCTGCCAGGTGGTGACCACCTGCTCCAGCGCCGGCAGCGTCAGTTCGGGCAGAGTCTTGCTGTGATCGGGAGAGAAGCAGATCACCCGGCTGACGCCGCGCGCGCTCTGGCTGCGCATCAGCGGATCGTGACTGTCGGGCGCCGGCGGCGTATCGCTCATCAGTGCGGCGAAATCGTTGGTAAAGACATAGGTGCCGCGATATTCCGGATTGCGATCGCCGGTGACGCGCGCGTTGCCCGGGCACAGGAAACAGTCGGGATCGTGCGCCGGCAGCATTTCCGTGGGGACAGTCTCCTGCTGGCCCTGCCAGGGGCGCTTGGCGCGGTGCGGTGAGACCAGCACCCACTGGCCGCTCAGCGGGTTAAAGCGGCGGTGCGGATGGTCGATAGGGTTAAATTCCGTCATACGGTTCCTTCTTGGCGTCGACAAGGGTGTAATCGCTTCCAATTACCGTTTTAATACGCCCGTTGCTGAACAGGGAGAAGTCATTGCGCAAAAAGATAGCACGCTCGCGACGGTAAAAAGGTGATCTAACGCGAAAAATGGAATCGTTTACACTTCATTGAAAAGCACTGTACGGGCGGAGAAAAGCAGGGGGCGGCATGATTGAGGTCATACGGTGAGGTGCTAGTGATAGCGTTTTCACCCGACCAGCCGGCAGAAAGGGGCTCTCTGCCGGCGTCAGCCGTTAAGAATGCTGATACAGCGGGTAGGTGAAGAACAGCAGATGGGTCAGATTAAGCCCGAAATGGAACAGAATCGGCACCCACAGACGGCCGCTCCACATCCACGCCAGGCCGTAGATCACCCCGGCGAGGGTTGCGAAGATCACCATCAGCATACCGCCCGCCAAATGTGCGGCGCCGAACACCAGGGAGGCGACGATCAGCGCCGGCCAGGCGCCTAGCCACTGGCTGAGGCGCTGTTGCAGGTAGCCGCGAAACAGCGCTTCCTCGGCCATGCAGACGAAGAACAGGTTCGCCATCACGAAAGGCAGGATCCAGGCGGGCGCATGCAGCTCGATTTTTAAGCCGCCCAGCGCCACGGCCAGCAGCAACAGCGCCGGCACGGCCAGCAGCAGCGCAATCCAGCCCACTTTGCCGGCGTTGCCGCCGGGTTCGGCGGAAAACAGCGTGGGCAAGCAGGCGAACAGCAGGAAGGGCACCATCGCCTTGTCGAAATTGTAATACATGGTGAACGGCGCGCTGAGCGGGCCGGCTCTTTCGCCGTCGATCATCAGCTGGTTGTGGATGCCCGGCACCAGATGCAAGAACAGCGCCACGCAGCCGGCGACCACCAACCCTTCGAGCACGATCGCCAGATTGCGCTGCGCGCGAAAATGGTGACGCAGCCCCGCTAGCGCTACGATCGCCAGCATATAACTCAGGCTGAGCGGCGTCAGTACCCCATGATAAAGCCCCATACCCGCCGAGGCGGCCAGGATCACCCAGGCTATCAGCCGGTTAAACGGCAAGAAAAATAACGAAGCAGCCAGTACGCCCCACATAATATGTCCCTTTAAAATATGTACACGGCGCTCAGCGCCTTTGCGGCGTGCGATGATGGCGAAATTGAGCGCTAGAGCGGATAGTAGCACACCAGGATGACGCTAAAGGTCGGGGCAGTGATGCATTCGTGCATGATGCCGGCCCACACGATCGGCGGCGATGCGGGTCAGCCTTTCATCCAGGCCTGCGAACGGGTGATTTCGGCCAGGTTTTGCAGGGTATCCAGACTCTGCTGGTGGATCTCCTGCGTAGGGGCTGCGCACAGATCGTGCAGTACGGTCACCTGAAAGCCGGCGTCGTGCGCCTGACGCGCGGTGCTCTCGATGGCGAGCGGTGTACTGATACCCGCCAGCAGCAAATGGTGGCACCGATGTTGCCGCAGCCAGGCTAACAAATTGTTACCGGAGAAGGCGCTAACCGCCGTTTTTTCAAACTGCAGATCGGTCTCTTCCTGATGCAGTTCGGGCACCCAGCGGCAGCCCGGGCCATTTAGCCGCAGCGCACCGATCTGCTTGAGATGGTTGAACAACGGCGAGTGGGGCGGGATATCATGATAATCGTCGGCGAATCCCACCCGCACCCAGATCACCGGAATTTTTCGCACCCGGGCATAGGCCGTGGCGGCATTGACGTTAGCGAGCAGGTGGGTTGCCACCACCTGTTCACGGCAGTGGTTGGCGCGCCCTTTGGGCCCGATCAGATCCTCGATCAGGTCGATGATAATCAACGCAGCGGACATGGCGTCTCCAGAAAATGGCCTTCTTTCTTTCTATGATAAAAGGCCAAATGTGATGTGCTGCGGTGAAGTGTTGCCGGATATGTTTACGCCGCGCTTCAGGCGGAGGCCGCCTCCAGCCGTTGCTGTTGGTAGCCGTAGCCGCCCTCGCCGTCGGGCACGAAGCTGAGGCGGTGAGTGATGCACCGCGGCGCGTCTTCGGCATGGTGTGAGACGAACAGCAGCTGGGTGGCGCCCTGGCCAATCAGCACGTCGATGAAGCGACGCACCAGCTGGCGATTGAGCGGATCCAGCCCTTGCAGCGGCTCGTCGAGGATCAGCAGCGCCGGGTGTTTCACCAGCGCGCGGGCGATCAGCGCCAGCCGCTGTTGGCCCCAGGAAAGGCTGTGGAACGGAGCGTCGCCGCGCGCGCCGTCGAGCCCGAGCAGCGCCAGCCATTGTTCGGTCAGCTGCCGCTGACGATCCGAGACCGCCTGATAAATGCCGATCGAATCGAAGAACCCAGACAGCACCACGTTACGCACGCTGGTGTTGACGCGATAATCCAGATGCAGGCTGCTGCTGACGTAGCCGATATGGCGCTTGATCTCCCAGATGGTTTCCCCGCTGCCGCGGCGGCGGCCGAACAGCGTCAGATCGTTGCTGTAGCCCTGCGGATGATCGCCGGTGATCAAACTGAGCAGCGTGGATTTGCCGGCGCCGTTCGGGCCGACGATCTGCCAATGTTCACCGGGGTTAACCTGCCAGTCGAGATGATTGAGGATCGGTCGATCGTTATAGCTGACCACGCCGTCGCGCAGGACGATCAGCGGCCGATCCGCCGGCAGGGCCACCTTTTGCGTCGGATCCTCGGTCTCCGGCAGCGCCAGCCCGCTGAGGTTTTCGCTGTGTGCCAGCTGCGCCACCAGCGCGTCTGCCATCACCTGGCGGCGCGGCCCGCGGCTGGTCAGGGTGCAGTCCGCCAGCACGCCCACTTGCCGGACAAAATCCGGTATTTCGTCGAACCGGTTGAGCACCAGCACTACGGTTTGGCCCAGGGCGGAAAGTTCGCTCAGCAACGCGGCGAGCTGCGCGCGCGAGTGAACGTCCAGCCCGTCGAAGGGTTCGTCGAGGATCAGCAGGTCAGGCTCGGGCATCAGCGCCCGGCACAGCAGGGTTTTACGCGTTTCGCCGGTGGAGAGGTACTTGAAGCGGCGCGTCAGCAGGGCGGTGATGCCGAACTGCGCGGCCAGCCGCTCACAGCGCGCGGCGTCTTTCACCTCTTCCTGAATGATTTCCGCCGCGGTGCGGCCGGTGTCGTCCTCGTCCGCGCTGAGCAGATCGGTGTTGTTGCGTTGCCACTCGTCGCTGACCATTTTTTGCAGCTGTTCGAAGGAGATGCGCACTGCGTGCTGAAAATCGCTGCGCCGTTCGCCGCTCAGTAGAACCAGTTCGTCGGCCAGCGCACGCGCCAGGGCGGATTTGCCGCTGCCGTTGGCGCCGACGAAGGCCCAACTGTCGCCGGCCTGGATCGCCAGCGCGTCCAGCGTCAGGGTACGGGTATCGCTTAAGCGGAATGAACCTTGCGAAATGTGCAACGACGACATCACCTGTTCCTTTTTTTGCAATTATTTGCCTTAGAAATAGGCGCATTGCACGGTGATGTCAATCAGCAAAAACGCAACGTTACGTTGCGCTTAACACAACGTGGCGACAATCACGTGGTCGGCGTTGAACAGGGCGTGTACGGCGGCGCCGACGCTCAGCTGCAGGCGCTGCAGCTCCGCCGTCGTCAGGGTGGCGCACAGGGTTTCGCCCCCCGCCAGCGTCACCAGCACCTCGCTGTGTTCGGCCCCCGGCTGAATGCCGGCTACCACGCCCGCCAGCGCGTTATCCGCACCGGTATGCTCCCCCGTCTCGACGCTTAACCGCACCCAGGGCGCTTTGATCAGCGCCAGCACCTCTTTGCCGGGCGTCAGCTGCAGCCGATCGGCGCTTTGCTGGGTAATGGCCGCCGTCAGGCGAGTGGTGCCGTCGTTCAACAAAATCGCCAGGTGCTGCTGCACCTGCTGATGATCGCGTTCGATCACGGTGCCGAAGAACTGATTGCGCGCGCTGGTTTGCAGCGAGAAGCGCGAGATGGCCGCCAGCAGGCTGTCGAGCGGCAGATCGTCCTGCTGCAGCACGTCGAAGGCTTTTTGCTGCACCTGGCCCAGCAGGTCATACAGCTGGATCAGCCGTTGGCCGTAGTGCGTCAGCTGCGCGCCGCCGCCGCCTTTGCCGCCGGTGGCGCGTTCCACCACCGTGTGTTCCGCCAGTTGGTTCATCTCATTGATGGCGTCCCAGGCGCTTTTGTAGCTGATGCCCGCCAGTTTGGCGCCCTGGCTGATGGAGCCGGTGTGCTGCACCTGTTTCAGCAGCGCGATGCGGCGCGGATCGGCGAACAGCTTTTGCTGGAGTTTGAGAGTCAGAAGAATTTCGGCCTGCATAGCGCATCCTGTCGACGGCAAAAACCGTATTGTCGCCGATTTGGCGGCAAAGCGCCAAACGCTGTGCGTGGGAGAGTGGGGCAATAAAGACTGGTATTGTAATATTGTAATAATATAACATAACAGAAAAACAATAAGGCTTTACGCCGGCTGCGGCCGGTTTTTATTTCACCACAGGGATGCTCCACATGAGTACGACACGCCGGCGTCTTGGCACGCCCAAAAAATCTTTATGTCTTGCCGCCGCATGGATCGGCGGCGCACTGACAGCGCCGCTGGCTTTCGCCGCCGACTGCGATAAAGCCCGCAATGCCACGGGGTGTGAAGAACAGCTCACCGTGGAGGCGGCGGCCCCCGCCGGGCGTTACGATGCGTTGAACGCCGTGAGCCGCAGCGCTTCGCAGATCGGGCTGACCGCTCGGGAGACGCCGCGCAGCGTCGATATTATCAGCGCGCGGGCGATCCAACAGCGGGGCGATCGTTCGCTGGCCGCCGCCGTCGAGCACGCTACCGGTCTGTCCGGCGTCGCTTCGCCAACGTTGTCCAACAACTTTTCCGCACGCGGTTTTCGGCCGATCGCCTGGCTGTATAACGGCGTAGAGATGCCCGGCAGTACGCTGCAACTGGGCGATCCGGCGCATTACGACAGCATCGAGGTGCTGCGTGGGCCGGGGTCGGCCTTGAACGGGCTGAGCGCCGCAGGCGGCAGCGTCAACCTGATCTCGCGGCGGCCGACCTTCAACCGGCAGCCGTTCGAGCTCGATTATGGCCTCGGCAGCTACCGCAGCCAGCGTTTGCATCTGGGTGCCGGCGGCGCGCTGGTGGACGATGTGATGGCGTACCGGTTGGACGTCAGCGGCAACGACAGCGGCAGCAACGTGCAGTATGAACGCGATCGGCAGAAGCGGGTATCCGGCTCGCTGCTGTTTAAATTGACGGACGATGCGCTGCTGACGCTGAGCCTGGACCGCATGCTCAACCGCACCAACAATCCTTACTACGGCACGCCGCTGCTGAATGGGCGCATTGCCGGCGAGCTGCGCGATATCAATTACAACAACCTGACCGACAGCCGTATCCAGAGCAACGCCACCGCATTTCAGGCCAGTCTGGACTGGTTTATGACGCCCGAAGTGGAGTGGCATAACCAATTCTATTACTACAGCGGTTTTCGCGAATGGCGCAACGTCGAGCGTTTCCGCGTCGCGGCGGCGGCCTGGCCCGGCGACGTCAACCGCGACTCTTTCGGCGCTCTGGCGCACGACGACGATCTGATCGGCAACCGCAGTTCGCTGGTGTTCGATCGCGCTATCGCCGGTTTCGATAATCGGTTACTGGTCGGCTTCGATCTGAGCAAGCGGCATTTTCAGTACTACTCCAACGGTTTCCCCGGCTCCGAGGACGTGCCGCTCGGCGCGCCGCCCAGAGAGCCGTTCGCTCAGGGCACCGCCAGCCAGCGTGCGCCGGTGCGCCACGTCACTCAGAATCAGTACGCCGCCTTTCTTGAAGACCGCTTCAGCCTGACCGAGCGTTTAGCGCTGCTGGGCCAGCTGCGCTACAACCATATGAACATGGATTGGCGCTTCCAGGGGCCGCAGGAAGAGAGCCGCGCGCGCACCTACGTTTTCAGCACCTGGAGCCTGGGCCCCAGCTATGCACTGACCGATAACCTCACGCTTTACGCCAACTACACCACCGGCCAGGAGCCGGGCAACGATTTGTTCTTCCTCAGCCCGACGCAGACCGATCTGCCACTGACGCGAGCGCGCCAGTGGGAGGCCGGCGCCAAAGGGCAGTTTTGGGATAACAAGGGAGAGGCGACGCTGGCGCTGTACGAACTGCGCAAGGACAACCTGTTTGTGCCCGACGCGCAGCGGCCGGATGCGTTGAACGCGGTAGGTAGGCAGACGTCGCGCGGCATCGAGCTTGGCGTGGTGCTGCGTCCCGACGATCGTTGGGAGCTGGCCGGCAATGCCGCCTACACGCACGCCCGCTACGACGACTATCGCGGCGGTAGCCCGCTGCGCAGCTACAACGGTAATCGCCCGGCCTATATCCCGGACTGGACCGCCAACCTCAGCGTGCATTATCAGGCGACGGCGCGCCTGGGGCTGGCTTCTTCGCTGCGCTACGTCGGCAGCAGTTATAACGACGACGCCAACCAGCGCAAGATGCGCGCGTACACCACGCTCGATCTGGCGGCGGATTATCAGCTGACGCCGATCGTCGATGTCGGTTTCCGCATTCGCAACGCCACCAACCAGCTGTACGCCTATCAGCGCACCTACCCGGATCAGGCGCTGATCGCGCCGCCGCGCAGCTATGAAACCTTCGTGTCGGTCAGGTTCTGACGGCGTGAAACGCCGGCTTTGCCTGTTGTTGTGCGCCCTGGGGTTGGGCGGGGGCGTGCCGCTGCGTGCCGATAGCGTCAGCCTGCAAAATTGCGGGGTCACGCGCGATTACCCGCAGCCGCCGCAGCGGGTGCTGGTTTATGCCAATCCGGCGCTGGAAAACCTGCTGGCGCTGGGGCTGGCCGCCCGTGCAATCGGCGTGGTCGGGTATGACCGCATGCGCGATCCCGCGCCGACGGCGTCGGCCGATGCGCTGCGGGCGCCCACCAGCCCGGCGCCGCCCACGGCGGAAGCGTTGCTGCTGATGCGGCCGGATTTTGTCTATTCGGCCAGCTATTACTGGCTGCACAGCCCGGAAACGCCCGATCGGACGCGGCTGGCGGAATGGGGCATCGGCACTTACCTCTCTCCCGGCGCCTGCAGCGGCCAGCAAAGCGCGATCGCCGCTGCGCTGACGTTTGAAGACATCTTCACCGAGCTGCGGGAGCTTGCGCGCATTTTCAACGTCAGCCGCGGCGGTGAAGCGCCGATCGCGCGGCTACGTGGGCAACTCCAGGCGTTTGAGGCGCAGCGCGCGCCGCTGCCGCATTTACGTCTGCTGTGGTGGTATGCCGGCACGCAGACGCCCTACGTGGCGGGCTGCTGCGGCGCACCAGGTTTGCTGAGCCGAAGCGTCGGCAGCGAGAACCTGTTCGGCGATCGGCCCGAGCTGTGGCCGACGGTATCCTGGGAGGTTATCGCCGCCCGCGATCCGGATGCGATCGTGCTTGGCGATCTGCCGCGCGGCGGCTTCGGGGACAGCGCGGCCGACAAGATCGCCTTTCTGGAGCATCACCCGCTGACCGCGACGCTGCGCGCCGTGCGTCAGCGGCGCTACGTGATCCTCCCCGGTTACGACATGGACCCTTCCGCCCGCACCGTGGCGGCGCTGGGCCGTTTGATTCGAGGCCTGGCGGCCTTGCCGCCGCAGGCTACGACTTTTTCCAACAAGGAACCTTGATATGACAGCCGTTTCATTATCTTCGCTGCTGGACTCCTGGGATCGCCAGCAGGCGGCCTACATCGCCGAGCGGGAAGCGCGTTTTAACGCCCAGCTGGAGGTGCTGGCGCTGGCCGCCGGCCAGGATTTTCACGTGGTGGATCTAGCCTGTGGTCCGGGCTCGCTGAGCCTGCGCATTTTGCAGCGCTTTCCGCAGGCCAGGGTAACCGCCATCGATCTCGATCCGTTGCTGCTGGCGGTGGCGCGCGGCGCACTGGCGGAGTATGGCGATCGGATCCGCATTCTGCAGGCCGATCTGGCGGATCCTGCCTGTTTTTCCGCGCTGTCCGGCCCCGCGCCGCAGGCGGCGGTGTCCAGCACGGCGCTGCACTGGCTGATGCCCGAGCAGCAGCTGGCGCTGTACCGCAACGTCGCCGGGCTGTTGGCCGACGGCGGTGTATTCCTCAATGCCGATCATCAGCGCTATGACCACCGTCAGCCACGGCTGAAGGCGTTGGCCGAGCGGCACGATGAGCAGACCCAGCAACGCGCCTGGGACAACGGCGTCGAGGATTGGGATCGCTGGTTCGCCAGCGCGCTGCAATTGCCGGCGTTGGCCGCTTATCAGGCCGAGCGTGAGGCGCTGTTCGCCGGCCGCCCTGTGCCGCCGCCGACGCCGGTGGATTTCCAGCTCGCGGCCCTCAGGCAGGCCGGTTTCAGCGAGGCGGGGACGGTGTGGCAGCTGTTGGACGACTATGTGATCGCAGGCTGGAAATAGCATGAGCCGGCGGTTACTGCCCGGCCGTGAGGCCGGCTGGCTGCTGTTGCTGGCGGCGGCGCTGCCGATGGCCCTGCTGAGCGCCACCTTGTCGGGGCCTGCGCCGATCGCGTGGCACGACGCCTGGCGCATCGTATTCGGCGTCAGCGGCGGCGCGGCGACCGATGCCGAGGTGTATCAGCGCATCATCTGGTCGCTGCGGATGCCGCGCGCGCTGCTGGCGGCGGTGGCCGGCGCCGGGCTGGCGCTGGCGGGCACCGTGCTGCAGTCGCTGACCCGCAACCCGCTGGCCGATCCCTGGGTGCTGGGGATCTCCTCCGGCGCGGGCGTGGGGGCGGTGACGGTGCTGGTATTGGGGCTGGGGGGCGGCCTGCTGTCGGTGTCCGGTGGGGCGTTTAGCGGCGCGCTGGGGGCGTTTGCGCTGGTGATGTTGCTGGCCGGGCGTTCGCTGCAGGGGGAGTCCACGCTGTTTATTCTGGCCGGGGTGGCGGTGACGCAACTGCTCTCCGCACTGACTTCGCTGATCACCCTCTGGCAGGCAGACGCCAACGCCACGCGCGGCGTGATGTTCTGGCTGCTGGGATCGTTCAGCGACGCGCGCTGGCCACAGGTCGGGCTGTGCGGGCTGGCGCTGGCGGCGACGCTGCTGCTTTGCTGGCTGCGGGCGGGTGAGCTGGACGCGCTGGCGTTCGGCGGCGTGACCGCCGCTTCGCTGGGGGTGGCGGTGGCCCCGCTGAAGCTGCTGCTGTATGTGGCGACCACCGCGCTAACGGCGACGATCGTCGCGTTCAGCGGCGCGGTGGGGTTTATCGGGTTGACGGTGCCGCACGTCGCCCGGCGGCTGGTCGGCTCGCGGCATCGTCAGCTGTTGCCGGCCAGCGCGCTGTGCGGCGCTTTGTTCGCCGTGGCGGCGGACACGCTGGCCAGAACGCTGTTTGCCCCGCGTGAACTGCCGGTCGGCGTGTTGACGGCGCTATTGGGAGTGCCGGTATTCCTGCTGTTGCTGTATCGGAAGGTCAATGCATGACGGTTGAAAAAACGCAATTCGGTCTGTGCGCCGAGGGGGTAAGTTGGCGAGTGGGCGCGCGCACGGTGCTGGAAAACCTCAGTTTCTGCGCCTTGCCCGGTGAGATCACCGGCGTGCTCGGCGTCAACGGCAGCGGTAAATCCACGCTGCTCAAGCTGTTGGCCGGGCTGCAGCCCGCCGCCGGCGGCCGCGTTTGGCTGGAAGGGCGCGAGATCGCCGCGTTTTCCGCGCGGGAACGCGCCAGGCGCATCGCTTTTCTCGAGCAATCTGCCCCCGGCACCTTCGCGCTGCCGGTGAAGGAGGCGGTATTGTTGGGGCGTCTGGCCCATATCGGCCGCTGGCGCGGTTTTGGTACCGAGGATCGCCGCCTCGCCGGGCAGGCGATGGAGCAGGTGGGCATCAGCCACCTGGCCGATCGCGATTGGCAGCGGCTGTCCGGCGGTGAACAGCAGCGGGTGCACCTGGCGCGCGCGCTGGCGCAGCAAACGCCGTGGCTGCTGCTGGACGAACCCGCCAACCACCTGGATATCGCTCATCAGCAGCAGTTTATGGCATTGCTGCGGCGGCTGAAGCTCAGCGTGGTGGTGACGCTGCACGATCTGAATCTGGCGGCCTGTTATTGCGATCGGGTCGCGCTGCTGCAGCGGGGCGGGATCTGTGCGGCGGGCACGCCGCAGCAGGCGCTGACGCCGGAGCACATTCGCGCGGTATACGGGGTGGAGGCCCGGCTGGCGGCGCCCGAAGGCTATGCGCCGCCGCTGATCTATTACCCCGCGGCAGGATGAGATCGGTCAAAAGGGCACGTTTGGCCGATCACAATTTCGCCTCGCTGGCTAAAATAACTCCGGTTTTAGCGATTTTTTTGGGTTAGAATAACCCGATATGCGGTGAAAGGCATTTGCCGCTCAATGGGCAGTTAAGCGAGGCTATCATGTTGGAATTATTGAAAAGTCTGTTATTCGCCGTGGTGATGGTGCCGGTGGTCATGGCGCTCATTCTCGGTCTGATCTACGGTTTTGGCGAAGTGTTCAACGTCTTCTCCAAAGTGGGCCGTTCGAAAGAAAACCGCACCCAGCACTGACCGTTCCCTATCCCGATACCCGTCGGCATCGCCCGGCGGGCATTCCTCAAGTTATCTCACGCTTTGCCGATAAACCGCATGACAAGCTTTCGCGCCACGTTATATTATTTTTTATATAACGAAGAGTGATAATGCACGTTAACTTGCGGAGAAAAACAATGAAACAGCAATGGACCCAATGGGTTGGCGGGATCGTGTTGGCATCGGGCCTGGTGGCTCAGGCCTCGGCGGCGGAAAAGATCACCGTGTTCGCCGCCGCGTCGCTGACCAACGCGCTGCAGGACATCGCCACCCAATATCAAAAAGGCAAGGACGTGCAGGTGGTTTCCTCCTTCGCGTCGTCTTCTACGCTGGCGCGCCAAATTGAGCAGGGCGCCCCGGCCGATCTGTTCATCTCCGCCGATCAGCAGTGGATGGATTACGCCATCGACAAGCAGCAGATGGTGAAAGACACCCGTTACACGCTGCTGGGCAACGAGCTGGTGCTGATCGCCGCCAAGAGCGATAAACAAGACAAGATTGCCATCGACAAGCAGACCGACTGGACCAAGTTGCTCAGCGGCGGCCGCCTGGCGGTGGGCGATCCGGATCACGTGCCGGCCGGCATTTACGCCAAAGAGGCGCTGGAGCATCTGGGCGCCTGGAGCGCGCTGGAACCGAAACTGGCGCGCGCCAACAACGTGCGCAGCGCGATGGCGCTGGTGGAGCGCGGTGAAGCGCCGCTCGGCATCGTCTACGGCTCCGATGCGGTCGCCAGCGACAAGGTGAAAGTGGTGGGCGTGTTCCCGGAAGACAGCCACAAACCGGTTGAATATCCGATGGCGATGGTGAAAGATCGTCAAACTCCGGCGGTCAGCGCTTTCTATACCTATCTGAAGAGCCCGGAAGCCGCCGCTATTTTCGAACATTATGGATTCACCCCGCGTAAATGATTCTGAGTGAGTACGAGTGGCAGGCGGTTGAGCTGAGCCTGAAAGTCTCCGGTTTGGCGGTGGTCTGCAGCCTGCCGTTCGGCATTTTGATGGCTTGGGTGCTGGTGCGTTGCCGTTTTCCCGGCAAGGCGCTGCTGGACGGCGTCATTCACCTGCCGCTGGTGCTGCCGCCGGTGGTGGTCGGCTATTTGCTGCTGATCGCCATGGGGCGGCGCGGCGTCATCGGCGAGTGGCTGTACGACTGGTTCGGCTTCAGCTTCAGCTTTAGCTGGCGCGGCGCCGCGCTGGCGTCGGCGGTGGTGGCGTTTCCGCTGATGGTGCGCGCTATCCGGCTGGCGCTGGAGGCGGTGGACACTCGGCTGGAGCTGGCGGCGCGCACGCTGGGCGCCAACCCGTGGCGGGTGTTTTTCACCATCACGCTGCCGCTGTCGCTGCCCGGCGTCATTGTCGGCGTGGTACTGGCCTTTGCCCGTTCGCTGGGGGAGTTCGGCGCCACCATCACCTTCGTCTCCAACATTCCCGGTGAAACCCGCACCATCCCGCTGGCGATGTATACGCTGATTGAAACGCCGGGGGCGGAAGCCGCCGCCGCGCGTCTGTGCGTGATCGCCATCGTGCTGTCGCTGGCTTCGCTGATGGTGTCCGAATGGCTGGCCCGCTGGGGCCGCAAACGGATGGGGGTGTAAATGCTGGAGCTGGACTTCTCGCAGCAGCTGGGCGACCTCAATCTCAACGTCCGCGCCGATTTGCCGGCGCAGGGCATCACCGCGATTTTCGGCCTGTCCGGCGCGGGCAAAACCTCCCTGATCAACGCCATCGGCGGCCTGACCCGTTTGCAGCAGGGGCGCATCGCGCTCAATGGCCGCACGCTGGTGGATACCGCCGCGGGCCTTTGCCTGCCGCCGGAAAAGCGCCGTATCGGCTATGTATTTCAGGATGCGCGCCTGTTCCCGCATTATCGGGTGCGCGGCAACCTGCAGTACGGCATGGCGGCCGGCATGCGCGCGCAGTTCAATACCATTGTCGAGCTGTTGGGCATCGGGCCACTGCTCAATCGGCTGCCGCTGACGCTCTCCGGCGGTGAAAAACAGCGGGTGGCGATCGGCCGCGCGCTGCTGACCGCGCCGGAACTGCTGCTGATGGACGAACCGCTGGCCTCGCTCGATCTGCCGCGCAAACGCGAGCTGCTGCCGTATCTGGAGCGGCTGGCGCAGGATGTCAACATCCCTATCCTCTACGTCAGCCACAGCCTGGACGAGATCCTGCGTCTGGCCGAGCAGGTGATGGTGCTGGATCGCGGCGAGGTGCGCGCGTTCGGCGGGCTGGAAGCCGTCTGGGCCAGCAGCGCGCTGCGGCCGTGGCTGCAGCGTGAAGATCAGAGCAGCGTGCTGCGCGTCAGCGTGATTGAGCATCATCAACGCTATGCCATGACCGCGCTGGCGCTCGGCGATCAGCGGCTGTGGGTCAGCGGCATCGACGCCGAACTGGGCACTCAGCTGCGCATTCGCATCAATGCCGCCGACGTCTCGCTGGTGCTGCAACCGCCGGTCAACAGCAGCATTCGCAACGTGTTGCCGGCCAAGGTCAGCGAGTGTCTGGATGTGGGCGGGCAGGTGGAAGTGAAGCTGGCGGTCGGGGAACACGTGCTGTGGGCGCGCATCACGCCGTGGGCGCGAGACGAACTGGCGATCCGCCCCGGGCAGTGGCTGTACGCGCAGGTGAAGAGCGTGTCGATCAGCCGGGAGAGCCGCTAAGACCGGCCCTCCCGGCGGGAGGGCGAAAAGACTAGAGTACGCGGGTGCGGATCACCTCGGCGATGCCCGGCTGCAGGTTATCGGCGATCACCAGATCGGCGCGTTCCTTGATCGCGTCATCGGCGTTGCCCATCGCCACGCCCAAACCGACCGCTTCCAGCATGCTGATATCATTGTAGTTGTCGCCGAACGCCACCACCTGATCCATGCTCAGTCCCTGCGATTCCACCCATTGGCGCAGGCGCTTGCCTTTGCTGTTGCCGCCTTTGGCGATATCCACCTGATCGTGCCAGGACCATTCGCACGCCAACCCCAGCTCTTTTTCCACCGTGTCGGCAAACTCGCGCAGCGCAGGAATATCGGCGTGCGAGGTGGCGAATTTCCAGATCGCCTGCGCGTCGTCGGCCGCCTGCGCCAGGCTGCCGACCTGCAGCAGCGTTGGGCGCTGTGCCGCCGGCAGGGTTTCGGCCCAGGCCAGCGAGCGGGTCACGTGGCCGCTCGGTTCCTGATACAGCATGGCGTCGTCAACGTACATCAGCCCGTGAATGTCGGTCTGTTTGAGCATCTGCAGCACCTGTTTGGCCTGATCTTTCGCCAGCGGATCGGCGGCCAGCACCTTTTTCTGCTGAAAATCATACAGGTAGGTGCCGTTGCAGCAGATGGCCGGCGTGTCTATCTGCAGCGCCTGGTAGAACGGATGGATGGCGACGTGATGGCGGCCGGTGACCACCACCACCTGGACGCCGGCGGCGCGCGCCAGCGCCAGCGCTTCCAGCGACTGCGGTAAGATGCGTTTTTGATTGTCCAGCAGGGTGCCGTCAAGATCGAGGGCGATGACGCGGTAGCTCATAGGGTTCTCGTTATCGTTAGCCATAAAATTAATCCGATGGTACACCGGATAGCCAACGGAGAAAACCGCGTGAACATCCGGTGCTAAGCAGGGTTGCCATGCGACGGATGTGCGGTAAGCTAGGAGCAATCGAACGGCCTGAAACCGGTTCCTCTTTTACCCTTTGCAAGGAGAACACATGAAGCAAATCGTTTATGTCGCCAGCCCGGAGAGCCAGCAGATCCACGTCTGGCAGTTGGACGACGCGGGCGCGCTGGCGCTGCTGCAAACCGTTGACGTGCCGGGCCAGGTGCAGCCGATGACCCTTCATCCGGACAAGACCCACCTGTACGTCGGCGTGCGTCCGGCGTTCGGCATCGTCAGCTACCGCATCGAGGCGGACGGCACGCTGCAGCAGGCCGGCATGGCGCCGCTGCCGGGCAGCCCGACCCATATCTCCACCGATCTGCAGGGGCGTTACCTGTTCTCCGCCTCCTACAGCGGCAACTGCGCCAGCATCAGCCCGATCGGCCATGACGGCGTGGTGACGGCGCCTATTCAGCAGATTGACGGCCTGAACGCGCCGCACTCGGCGAACATCGATCCGACCAACCAGCTGGTGCTGGTGCCGTGTCTGAAAGAGGACCGCATCCGCCTGTTCAACCTGAGCCTGACGGGCCAGCTGACGCCGCACGTGCAGGAGGCGGTGGATATCGCCGCCGGTGCCGGTCCGCGCCATATGGCATTCCACCACAACGATAAGTTCGCTTACTGCGTCAATGAGCTGAACGGCACGGTAGACGTGCTGGCCATTTCGGAAAACGGCGGCAAATACACCGTGACGCAAACACTGGATATCATGCCGGCCGACTTCGACGGCACCCGCTGGGCGGCGGACATTCATATCACGCCGAACGGCCGTTTCCTGTACACCAGCGATCGCACCGCCAGCATTCTGACCCTTTTCAGCGTTTCCGAAGACGGCGGCACGCTGAGCGTGGTCGGCTATTATCCGACCGAAACGCAGCCGCGCGGTTTCAATATCGATCACAGCGGCCGCTTCGTGATTTCGTCCGGCCAGAAGTCCGATCACATCGCGGTGCATGAAATTGACCAGGCCAGCGGCGAGCTGACCACGCTGGCACGTTATCCGGTGGGCAAAGGCCCGATGTGGGTCAGCGTGCTGGCGAAGTAATTCGGCGGTCAGACGAGTATGGAAAAAGCGCGGTTCGGTTGAGCCGCGCTTTTTTATGGGTGGGAGATCAGTTGAACATCACTGTCAGCGTGGCGCTGCCGAGGCTGTGGAAATGCACGTTAAAGCCCACCAGCGCGCCGCTGGAACCTTCATCCACCTCAATGCTTTCTACGTCCAGCGCATGCACGGTGAACTGATAGCGGTGGCTTTCGCCATTCGGCGGCGCTGCGCCGCCGTAACCGGCTGAGCCGAAGTCGGTACGGGTTTGCAGCGCGGCGCTCGGCAGCGGCGCTTTACCGGAGCCTGCGCCCTGCGGCAGCTCACGCACGTCGGCCGGAATATTGGCCACCACCCAGTGCCACCAGCCAGAGCCGGTCGGGGCATCGGGATCGTACAGGGTGACGACGAAGCTCTTGGTGCCGGCGGGCACGCCGTCCCAGGCCAGGTGCGGCGACAGGTTATCGCCGTGGTAGCCCATGCCGTTGAAGACCTGCGTCTGCGGCATTGTGCCGCCGTCCTGCAGATCGTTGCTGTACAAACGAAAAGCCATAATGACTCCCAGTTGTCGATAAACGCGGACCCTTAAGCTAGATCTTTTCGGTGGAACAATACAACCCCTTGCGCCAACGGCGGACGGTTGATCTCGACGGTGACATGCACCAGTTCGGGATGTGTGGCCAACAGTTGGCGCACCCGATCGGCGGTGAGGGCGCGATCGGCGCTGCTCAGGGCGAGGACGCAATGATATTTTCCTTTGCCGATGCGGCCTACATGCAGATCGGTCAACGTGAGCGCGTGGCCGGAAGCGGCCAGGGCCTGGCGGATGTCTTGCGCCACGGGGGCGTCCATTTCGGCATCCAGCAAAATCTTTCCGCTATCGCGCATCAGGCTATAGGCCCAGGCGGCCACCATCGCCGCGCCGACGATGCCCATCAGCGGATCGAGCCAGGCGGCGCCCCAAAGCTTACCGCCGAACAGCGCGATGAGCGCCAGTACCGAGGTGGCGGCGTCGGCGAGCACGTGAACATAGGCGGAACGCAGGTTGAGGTCATGATGAGTGTCGTCGTGGTCATCCCCGTGATGATGATGATGGCCGCCACCGCGCAACAGCCAGGCGCAGAGCAGGTTGACGGCCAGCCCGATCGCGCCGATGGCGATGGCTTCGTTGTAATGAATCGGGCTGGGATTCAGCAGCCGCTGCCCAGACTGAAACAGCATCAGCGCCGCCACCAGCACCAACAACACCGCGCTGGTGTAACCGGCCAGCACTTCGATCTTCCAGGTGCCGAGGCTAAAGCGGCGATCTTTGGCCAGCCGGCGTGCGGCGCCGTAAGCCAGCACCGACAGGCCCAGCGCCAGCGCGTGCGAACTCATGTGCCAGCCGTCGGCCAGCAGCGCCATCGAGTTAAACAGCCAGCCGCCGGCGATCTCGATAGCCATCATACTGGCGGTGAGTATCACCGCCCATCTGGTGTTTCTTTCGGCCAATGGGTTACCATCGTCAAAAACGTGGCTGTGTTCGCGGTGCAAAACGGGCGCGTGAGACGTCATGGTGAAGTTCCTCAGCAAAAGATAGTGTGCTGAAATATACTATACCCCAGTATAGTAAATAACAATCAGGCGGAAATGATGAGCCATACCCACAGAGATCAAAAGAAGCTGTTGGCGCGGGTGCGCCGCATTAAAGGGCAGGCCGAAGCGCTGGAACGTGCGCTGGAGAGCGGCGGCGAATGTTCGGCTGTTCTGCAGCAGATCGCGGCGGTGCGCGGCGCGGTCAACGGTTTGATGGCGCAGGTGCTGGAAGGGCATGTGCGCGAACATCTGGCTGCCGCGGACGCTACGCCGCAGCAGCGCGAGCAGGACATCGAGCAATTGATGACCGTTTTACGTTCTTATATGAAGTAATCATGATTTCACTGAAAAAACGCACGCCGTGGTTCGGCTGGCTGCGCCGTTGGGCCAAAGGCATCAAGCGCGATATTTACGCGCTGTGGCTGGCCGCCCGTGATAAGCGCACCCCGTGGTACGCCAAGCTGATCGCGCTGCTGGTGGCCGGCTATGCGATCTCGCCGATCGATTTGATCCCGGATTTTATTCCGGTGTTGGGCTATCTGGACGATGTGATCATCGTGCCGTTGGGCATCATGCTGGCGGTTCGCCTGATCCCCAAGCCGCTGATGGCCGAGCTGCGCGAGAAGGCGCAAAAACGCGTCGACAACCCCACCGGCCGCATGGCGGCGGCGATGATCATTTTACTCTGGCTGCTGTGTCTGGGGTTGCTGGCCCGCTATCTGGACCAGCATTGGTAAGGCATTAACGCGCGGCGGCGGCCACGGCGGCGGTCAGGCGGCTGAGCTGTTCCGCTTCGATGATGTAAGGCGGCATCAGGTAAATCAGCTTGCCGAACGGCCGGATCCATACCCCGCGCTCGACGAACCCGCGCTGCAGCTCGGCGACATTCACCGGTTCGCGCATCTCCACCACGCCAATCGCCCCCAGCACCCGCACGTCCGCCACCTTCGGCAGCGCCGCCAACGGCAGCAGTTCCTGTTTCAGCTGGGCTTCGATGGCGCTCACCTGCGCCTGCCAGCGATTTTCCGCCAGCAGCGCCATGCTGGCGTCCGCCACCGCGCAGGCCAACGGATTGCCCATAAAGGTCGGGCCGTGCATAAAACAGCCGGCCGCGCCGTTGCTGATGGTCTCCGCCACATGGCGGGTGGTCAGGGTGGCGGACAGGGTCATGTAACCGCCGGTCAGCGCCTTGCCCAGGCAGAGAATGTCCGGCACCACCTGCGCGTGCTCGCAGGCGAACAGCTTGCCGGTGCGGCCGAAGCCGGTGGCGATCTCGTCGGCGATCAGCAGCACCCGATGGCGATCGCACAGCTCGCGCACCCGCTTGAGGTAGGTTGGGTGGTAGATGCGCATGCCGCCGGCGCCTTGCACCACCGGTTCCAGGATCACCGCCGCCACTTCACCGGCGTGCTGCTCCAGCAGCGCGGCGAACGGTGCAATATCTTCTTCACGCCATTCTTCGTCGAAGCGGCACTGCGGCGCGGTCGCGAACAGGTGCGGCGCCAGATAGCCCTGATAGAGGCTGTGCATCGAGTTGTCCGGATCGCAGACCGACATCGCGCCGAAGGTATCGCCGTGATAGCCGTGGCGCAGCGTCAGGATGCGCTGCCGGCGCTCGCCGCGCGCTTGCCAGTACTGCAGCGCCATCTTCAACGACACTTCCACCGCCACCGAACCGGAGTCCGCCAGGAACACGCACTGCAGCGCCTCTGGCGTCATTTCCACCAGCCGACGGCACAACGAGATGGCGGACGGATGGGTAATACCGCCGAACATCACGTGTGACATCTTCTCCAACTGCTGGCTGGCGGCCTGATTCAGGTGCGGATGGTTGTAACCGTGGATCGCCGCCCACCAGGAGGACATGCCGTCCACCAGACGCCGGCCGTCCGCCAGCTGCAGTTCGACGCCGCTGGCCGATTCGATCGGGTAACAGGGTAACGGGCGGCTCATGGAGGTGTAGGGGTGCCAGATATGGCGTTGGTCAAACGCCAGGTCGGAAGCGGTCACAGACATACTTGTAAACCAAATTGAATTAAGATTGGTTGACAGTATATCCGCAATATTTAAACTGGCGACACTTTTTCGTTTTGGAGACGCCATGATGGCCGACCGCATTCACTGGACAGTAGGGCAAGCCCAGGCCCTGTTTGATAAACCGCTGCTGGAACTGCTGTTCGAAGCGCAAACCGTACACCGCCAGCACTTCGACCCGCGTCAGGTGCAGGTCAGCACGTTGCTGTCGATCAAGACCGGCGCTTGCCCGGAAGACTGTAAATACTGCCCGCAGAGCTCACGCTACAAGACCGGCCTGGAGTCGGAGCGGTTGATGCAGGTCGAGCAGGTGCTGGAATCGGCACGCAAGGCCAAAGCGAACGGCTCGACCCGTTTTTGCATGGGCGCGGCGTGGAAGAATCCGCACGAGCGCGATATGCCTTATCTGCAGCAGATGGTGCAGGGCGTGAAAGCGATGGGCATGGAAACCTGCATGACGCTGGGCACGCTTGACGGCACTCAGGCTGAACGGCTGGCGGAGGCCGGGCTGGATTACTACAACCATAACCTCGACACCTCGCCGGAGTTCTACGGCAGCATCATCACTACCCGCAGCTACCAGGAACGCCTGGATACGCTCGACAAGGTGCGCGACGCCGGCATCAAAGTGTGCTCCGGCGGCATCGTCGGGCTGGGGGAAACGGTGCGCGATCGCGCCGGGTTGCTGGTGCAGCTGGCTAACCTGCCGAAACCGCCGGAGAGCGTGCCGATCAACATGTTGGTGAAGGTAAAAGGCACGCCGCTGGCGGATAACGACGACGTCGATCCGTTCGATTTCATCCGCACCATCGCGGTAGCGCGCATCATGATGCCGTCCTCTTATGTCCGCCTTTCCGCCGGCCGTGAACAGATGAACGAACAGACGCAGGCGATGTGCTTTATGGCCGGCGCCAACTCGATCTTCTACGGTTGCAAGCTGCTGACCACGCCGAACCCGGAAGAAGACAAGGATCTGCAGCTGTTCCGCAAGCTGGGGCTGAACCCGCAGCAGACCGCCACCGAACATGGCGACAACCAGCAACAGCAGGTGCTGGCTAAGCAGCTGCTGAACGCCGATACCGCCGAGTTTTACAACGCGGCGCTGTGATGAGCTGGCAACAACGTATCGAACAGGCGCTGGCAGAACGGCGTCTCAACGCCGCCTACCGTCGGCGACAGACCACCGAGGGCGGCAACGGCCGCCAGATCCGGCTCGGCGATCGTCTCTATCTGAACTTCTCGGGCAACGACTACCTGGGGCTGAGCCAGGATACGCGGGTGATCGCCGCCTGGCAGCAGGGCGCGCAGCGTTACGGCGTCGGCAGCGGCGGGTCGGGCCACGTCACCGGCTTTAGCGTGGCGCATCAGGCGCTGGAAGAGCAACTGGCGGCGTGGCTCGGCTATCCGCGCGCGCTGCTGTTCATCTCCGGCTATGCCGCCAATCAGGCGGTGCTGGCGGCGTTGATGCAGAAGGGCGATCGCATTTTGGCCGATCGCCTCAGCCACGCCTCGCTGCTGGAGGCGGCGGCGCAGTCGCCGGCCGAGCTGCGCCGGTTCCAGCACAATCAGCCGCAGGCCTTGGCGGATCTGCTGGCCAAACCCTGCGACGGGCAGCGGCTGGCGGTGACCGAAGGGGTGTTCAGCATGGACGGCGACGGCGCACCGTTGGCGGAGCTGCATCGCTTAACCCGCGCGGCGGGCGCCTGGCTGATGGTGGACGATGCCCACGGCGTCGGCGTGCGCGGTGAGCAAGGCCGCGGCAGCTGCTGGCAGCAGGGCGTGCGCCCTGAACTGCTGGTGGCGACCTTCGGCAAGGCGTTCGGCGTCAGCGGCGCAGCAGTGCTGTGCGATGAGGCGACCGCCGAGTATCTGCTGCAGTTCGCCCGCCATCTAATCTACAGCACCGCAATGCCGCCGGCGCAAGCCTGCGCGCTGCAGGCGGCGCTGGCCTGCATTCGCGAGGGCGATGAACTGCGTGCCCGGCTGCAGGACAACATTCGGCGTTTCCGTCAGGGCGCGGCGCCGCTGGCGCTGACCCTGACGGATTCCGACACCGCCATCCAGCCGCTGCTGGTGGGGGATAATCAGCGCGCGCTCGATCTGGCGAGCCGCCTGCGCGAGTGCGGAATGTGGGTGAGCGCCATCCGACCGCCGACGGTGCCGCCGGGCGGCGCGCGGCTGCGCATTACCCTGACGGCGGCGCATCAGCCGCAGGATATCGATCGTCTGCTGGAGGTATTGCATGACGTCAGTCAATGACACGGTGAACAAACAGGCGGTCGCCTCGGCCTTCAGCCGTGCCGCCGGCAGCTACGATGCCGCCGCTGCGCTGCAGCGTGACGTTGGCGAGCGCTTACTGGGGATGGGAAGTCCCCATCCGGGCGAACGGCTGCTGGACGCCGGCTGCGGCACCGGCTATTTCAGCAGCCTGTGGCGCGAGCGCGGCAAGCAGGTGACCGCGCTCGATCTGGCGCCGGGCATGCTGGACGTCGCCCGCCAACGGCAGGCGGCGCACCATTATCTGCTGGGCGATATCGAGCAGGTACCGCTGCCCGATGCGGCGATGGACATCTGTTTCAGCAGCCTGGTGGTGCAGTGGTGCAGCGATCTGCCCGCCGCGCTGGCGGAGCTGTATCGCGTGACCCGCCCCGGCGGCGTGATCCTGTTTTCCACGTTGGCGGCGGGATCGCTGCAGGAATTGGGGGACGCCTGGCAACAGGTGGACGGCGAGCGCCACGTGAACGCCTTCCTGCCGCTGGCGCAGATCCGCGCCGCCTGTGCTGAATACCGGCACGAGCTGGTCACGGAGTTACGCACCCTGAACTACCCGGACGTGATGACGCTGATGCGCTCGCTCAAGGGCATCGGGGCGACGCATTTGCATCAGGGGCGCGAGGGCGGCCTGATGTCGCGAGGCCGTCTCGCCGCGTTGCAGGCGGCTTACCCGTGCCGGCAGGGGCAGTTCCCCCTCAGCTATCATCTGGCTTATGGAGTGATTTATCGTGATTAAACGTTGGTTCGTGACCGGCACCGACACCGAGGTGGGGAAGACCGTTGCCAGCAGCGCCTTGTTGCAGGCCGCCAACCGGGCGGGCTACCGCAGTGCCGGCTATAAGCCGGTGGCCTCCGGCAGCGAGATGACCGCCGAGGGGCTGCGCAACGGCGACGCGCTGGCGCTGCAAGCCAACAGCGGCGTGGCGCTCCGTTACGACGAAGTGAACCCTTACGTTTTTGCCGAACCGACCTCGCCGCATATCGTCAGCGCCGATGAAGGTCGGCCGATCGACGCGGCGCGGCTGTCCGACGGCCTGCGCCGGCTGGAGCAGCGCGCCGACTGGGTGCTGGTCGAAGGCGCCGGCGGGTGGTTTACCCCGCTGTCGGCGGAGTACACCTTCGCCGACTGGGTGCAGCAGGAACAATTGCCGGTGATCCTGGTGGTGGGCATTAAACTGGGCTGCATCAACCACGCAGTGCTGACGGCGCAGGCGGTGCAACAGGCGGGGTTGACGCTGGCCGGTTGGATCGCCAACGACGTGGCGCCCCCGGGGCGGCGGCATCAGGAATACCTGGCCACGCTGCGCCGCATGCTGCCCGCGCCGCTGCTGGGTGAAATACCACACCTGCCGCAGGCCGAACGGGCGCCGCTGGGGGAGTATCTGGATATCAGCCTGCTGACGCAGTGAGAGGTTCTGGCTGATTGGTAACAACGCCGGGTTTTATGGCCCGGCGTTGGCTTTTACATAGCGGTAATGCAGGCGTTATCGAGATAAAGCACGCCATTTTTCGCCAGGGCAAACAGGTTGAACGTCAGGACGACATGGGTCGCCCAGACCGGGACTTTTCGCCGATTGGCGTTGAAACGATATTCGGCGTACTCGGTGTAAGCATCGGCTTTCATGACGGCATCCCAGGCTGCCGGCGCGGCTTTGGCAACGATAGAGATGCCGTTGTCCGCATGCTCCTGAATACAGGCGTACTGTAGCGTCGCAAACAGATTGCCGGTGCCGCCATTGACCGTTTTCAGGGTAAAACAGGCGCCCAGCTGTTCATACTGCGCGACGGGCACGCTCATTCTCACCCCGGCGTTGGTATTGGTGTTGCCCAATTTGCTCACTTTCAGGGCGTTGCCGCCGCCGATGCCCGCGCCGGCTTCGATACCGATAGTCACCGCGTCAGAGGTAAAGGGATCGTCGATCGTTCCGCCAGTCACTTCCCAGCCGAACGGTTTGGCGGAAAAGGCGAAATCGCCGTCTTTGAGTTTGTTATTCACGGCGCCGACCAGCGTCTGGATCCCGGCCCCACCCCCACCACCATCCAGTCGGCTATTGGCGATGACAAAGTCGCCGGTACCGCTGAAATAGCGACCGCTGGCAGTTCTTACGCCATAGAACTTCACGCTGTCGACGATAATTCCACTACTGCCTGCCTCGGCGTAAAACAGTGATGCTTGCGCCAGTCGGCTGCCGGCGACGATGATTTCGCCGCCGTGAATCAACAGCGATGCATTTTGATTGGCGCTGCAACGGAAAGGGATTTCCGTGAGCGGGCTATTATCGTTGTTGAATTCCATATGGCAGCCATGCAATTCAATGCTACCGGCTTGAACGTAGGCTATCGAACCGGCATAGTCGATCGAGGTGCCGAACAGGCGGAAGGCGCCGTTGGGGTTAGCGTTGCGAACGGCCAGCCCCTGGGAATTGCCGAGGGTGCCGCCGAAGAAGTTGATACCTTCGCCGAAGTTTTGGGCTCCGCTGCTCGTTGAGGGCATATGCAGACTTTCAAAACAGCGGATGATTTCACAGGCGTAATGGTGGGCGATATAGGCATTGGTTCCGTAGTACAGACCGAAGTAGAAGCCGGAAACATAGATGTTATTCACCGAGATGTTGCCCAGCGGCCCTTCAGGCGAATGGAAACGGATACCATCGGTATAGTTATATTCGGTCGGGGTTTCATTCTTGTCTTTGTTAACCTTGGCACCAATGCCTTTGACGGTGAAATCTTTCAAGATCGGCGCCGGTCGAATAGGAACGTTGTTATCCAGCGCGCCGCTGCTGGTATAGCAGCGCAGGAAGTAGTTATGGTCGCTTTCCGTGCCGTTAGGGATCTCGGTAGTGATGTTGACGCCGTTGCCGTCGATATAGACGAATCCGACATTAATATCGGTTTTAGGCGCCGTCCAAAGGGCAAAAGGTGCGGCGAATCTGACAATCGCAGGACGTTTCAACGTTTTGATGATAAAGTCCTGCGCCCCGACCAGTTCGTCGCGCGAACTGACGTAAATGCCTTCAATATTCAGACGTTCCTGCAGGCTCCAGTTTTTGTCGCGTAAATCCACGTATTGAATAAATGCTGCGTTGTTGTCTGTCATGCTTATATCCCTCGATATTATGGTGTCGGTGTGGCCCCTATCGAGTATGAAAAGACGGCGGGCCCATGCCTATTAGGCACAGACCGGCCGTGACTGATACAACAGCAACCTAATCGGTCACCCGAACACTTACTCCGTCAGCCCGGCGCCGATCAGCGCCTCATCCAGCTGCGCCAGCGCGCCGTGCGCCACGGTGCGACCGCTATCGAGCAGACAAAAACGATCCGCCACCCGGCGCACGAACGGCAGCTGATGCTCTACCAGTAAAATGGTCATGCCCAACTCATAGTTGAGCCTGCGGATCACGTTGCCGATGTCGGCGGCGATTGAAGGGGGCACGCCCGTCGTCGGTTCGTCGAGGATCAGCAGCGCCGGCTCCTGCGCCAGCGCACGACCGATCGCCAACTGGCGTTGAGCGCCTTCGCACAGATCGCCGGCGCGGCGGGTACGCATCTGGCGCAAATTGGGAAACAGGCTGTAGATCAGCGGCGGAATGCGGCGAGGGGCACCGCGCCCGGCCATCTGCGCCACCTGCAGATTCTCCTCCACGCTCAGCTGCGAGAAGAGTTGCCGCCCTTGCGGGACGTGGCTGATGCCGAGTGCGGCGCGGCGCTCCATCGGTTGCAGCAGCAGATTTTGCGGCGGCTGATCCGCGGGCTGCCAGGTCATGCTGCCGCTCACCACCGGCACATGCCCCATGATGCAATTGACCAGCGTGGTCTTGCCCACACCGTTGCGCCCAAGCAGCACGGTACACTGGCCGCGCGGCAGCTCCAGGTTGATGTCCCACAGGGTATGATTTTGCCCGTAAAATTGATTGACCGATCTCAGGCTCAGCATTTGGCATTCTCCTCATAGACACAGGCGCCCATCCACTCGTTGGTGGGGTGCAACAAAGGCCGCATTGGCGGTTGATTTCCCGAGTGTGGCAATGTCTGGAACAAAATGCCGTCCATCCGATTCACCTGAGCAATGTCTGCGGTGGACGGAAAGACAGTCAGTATGTCGTGAAAAACGACGTTTATGACGACTTGGTGTCGTTCTCGCGCTTTTACGAGGGGTAGCCAGGCGGTGGTTGCACGCCGCATTCGGCAGCGCATTATGCTGTCGCGCCTCGTTCGCACGCTGAAAGATAAAGCAACTCCCAGGCCAGTTTTGCTACTGGCCGAAAAGGGGGGATGTTATCGCTTTGTTAACCCTCTGCCAGGCCTGACGCGCTTTGCCGCGGTGGCCTGAAAATACGCCGAGAAGTTAACCCGGACGTTTTTTGCACTCTTGTGGTGCCCTTTGGTGAGGACATGGTGCAAGGCATTGCGTCGCCGTCAAGAGCGATCCGCGAGAAAGAGGCCGATGCGATTTTGGCAATGGGGATTTTTAGTATTAATCGGCATAAACAAAGCGATATTTTTATGAAAAAATAACTAAAAAAGCCATTTTAGCGGGTGTAAAGGGCGAAAAGCTTTCTTTCCGTAACTCCCGCCCCGGGCGGGACGGTGAGAGTTATCCACTATTCCTGTGGATAACCTTGTGTATTAGATTTAGAAAAACGCTGTAAAGCGAGAGCGGACGCGGGTTGTGTTCGCTTTGCCCGCATTCTCGTCTTTTTATTAAAACTGTTATATATCAATATATTAACTAAAATCAAGACGCAGGGGTATTGATCAGGTCTCTATGTATGATTTTTCGACGCGGTGCTATCAATAAGTTAATTCGCGGCAAGTTCTGGGGATAAATCTGTTATTGACAATAAAAATGTCACCCGGCTGTAACGTCACGGTGCAACGACATTGCCGCAGTGCCGGGTGCAGCGACGAATCCGCTTGAAGCTGGTTTTATATCCAGTATCATGGGCACTGGCGCAAATCGCCGACACTTTCCATAATTAGGGGCCATATCCGGCGCAGAGCCGGCTGGCCGCCTGAGCGCGCGCATCTCCACAGGGTAGCCGAGCAATGAGTAAACTTTTCAAACTGCATTCCGAGTTCAAACCGGCCGGCGATCAGCCGGAAGCCATTCGCAAGCTGGAAGAGGGGCTGGAAGACGGCCTGGCGCACCAGACGCTGCTGGGGGTCACCGGTTCGGGCAAGACGTTCACCATCGCCAACGTGATAGCCGATCTGAATCGGCCGACCATGGTGCTGGCGCCGAACAAGACGCTGGCGGCGCAGCTGTACGGCGAAATGAAAGCGTTTTTCCCGGAGAATGCGGTGGAGTACTTCGTCTCCTACTACGACTACTACCAGCCGGAAGCCTACGTGCCCAGTTCCGACACCTTCATTGAAAAAGACGCTTCGGTGAACGAGCACATCGAGCAGATGCGTCTTTCCGCCACCAAGGCGCTGCTGGAGCGGCGCGACGTGGTGGTGGTGGCGTCGGTGTCGGCGATCTACGGCCTGGGCGATCCGGATCTTTACCTGAAGATGATGCTGCACCTGACTCAGGGCATGATCATCGATCAGCGATCCATTTTGCGTCGCCTGGCGGAGCTGCAGTATTCCCGCAACGATCAGGCTTTCCAGCGCGCCACCTTCCGCGTGCGCGGCGAGGTGATCGATATCTTCCCGGCGGAATCAGACGAGCTGGCGCTGCGCGTCGAACTGTTCGATGAAGAAGTGGAACGGCTGTCGCTGTTCGATCCGCTGACCGGGCAGATTGAGCAGGTGGTGCCGCGTTTTACCATCTACCCGAAATCGCACTACGTGACGCCGCGTGAGCGGATCATGCAGGCGATGGAAGAGATCAAGGTTGATCTGGCGGACCGCCGCAAGGTGCTGCTGGCCAACAGCAAGCTGCTGGAAGAGCAGCGCCTGACGCAGCGCACCCAGTTCGATCTGGAGATGATGAACGAGCTGGGTTACTGCTCGGGCATCGAAAACTACTCGCGCTATCTGTCCGGGCGCGCCGAGGGCGAGCCGCCGCCGACGTTGTTCGACTACCTGCCGGCGGACGGCCTGCTGGTGGTCGACGAATCCCACGTCACCATTCCGCAGATCGGCGCGATGTTCAAGGGCGACCGCGCGCGCAAGGAAACGCTGGTGGAGTACGGCTTCCGTTTGCCGTCGGCGCTGGACAACCGCCCGCTGCGCTTCGAGGAGTTTGAGGCGCTGGCACCGCAGACCATCTATGTTTCCGCGACGCCGGGCAAATATGAGCTGGAGAAATCCGGCGGCGATCTGATCGATCAGGTGGTGCGGCCGACCGGGTTGCTGGATCCGATCGTGGAAGTGCGGCCGGTCGCCACCCAGGTGGACGATCTGCTCTCCGAGATCCGCAAGCGCGCGACGATCAACGAGCGCGTGCTGGTGACCACCCTGACTAAACGCATGGCGGAAGACCTGACCGAATACCTGGAAGAGCATGGCGAGCGCGTGCGCTACCTGCACTCGGACATCGATACCGTGGAACGGGTCGAAATCATCCGTGACCTGCGTCTGGGCGAGTTCGACGTGCTGGTGGGCATCAACCTGTTGCGTGAGGGGCTCGACATGCCTGAGGTGTCGCTGGTGGCGATTCTGGACGCCGACAAGGAAGGCTTCCTGCGTTCCGAGCGTTCGCTGATCCAGACCATCGGCCGCGCGGCGCGTAACCTGAACGGCAAGGCGATCCTGTATGGCGATCGCATCACCGATTCGATGGCCAAGGCGATCGGTGAAACCGAGCGGCGCCGCGCCAAGCAGCAGGCCTACAACGAAGCCAACGGCATCGTGCCGCAGGGGCTGAACAAGAAGATCGGCGACATTCTGCAGATCGGCCAACCGGTCAACCGCACCAAGAGCAAAGGCAAGGGCAAGGCGGTGGAGGGCGGCGCTCAGCTGCAGAACCTCACGCCGAAAGCGCTGGATCAGAAAATTCGCGATCTGGAAGCGCAGATGTACACCCACGCGCAAAACCTGGAGTTCGAGCAGGCGGCTGCGCTGCGCGACGAAATCCACCAGCTGCGCGAGCAGTTCATCGCGATTTCCTGACCGTTGGACGGCGCCCGCGCCGTGGGCGTCAAAATTCCTTGTCGGCCGCGCCAAAGCTGTTATGGTGTGCGGCCCGATTTGACCACGAAGAGTACCGAACATGAGCCAACACCAGTCTAAAGACCCGCTGCACGGCGTAACGCTGGAGCAACTGCTGAATAAACTGGTGGATCACTACGGTTGGTCCGAACTGGGCGCGCGCATTCGCATCAACTGCTTCCGCAGCGATCCGAGCATCAAGTCCAGCCTGAAGTTTTTGCGTCGCACGCCCTGGGCGCGCAAAGAGGTGGAAGATCTGTATATCGATATGGTCAGCCATCCCGCCCCAGCCAGCGATAATCCCTGGCTGCGCGGGCGAGACGGTTAAATTCGGTCAGCGGCGCGCGGCCAGCTCCACCAGCGCGTGATCCAGCGCCTGGCGCAGCAGCTGGCGATCGTGGCGGTAGGGGATGTCGCTCGCTTCCAGCGGTTGCTGAATCACCACCCGATCCTGCACTTCACTGGCATCCACCGCCGGGCCGACGATCAGCGCATCGATCATCCGGCGGCCGATCTTCTCTTCCATCAGCGTCAGCTTATCCTTTAACGACAGCGCCGCGGCGGCCACGCTCAGCTCGCGGCCGAGGTTGCCGATATAGATCATGCTGGCGCTGCTGCGGCGCAGCGCCTGGGTGAGATCGTCCAGCAGCAGCAGTGGCATCAGGCTGGTGAGGAAGCTGCCCGGCCCGATCAGGATCACGTCGGCCTGTGCGATGGCGTCCAGCGCTTCGCGCGTGGCGTTGACCGGGGGCGACAGCATCAGCTCCTGCGGCATGTGGGCCAGTTGATCGACATTCACTTCACCGTAAACGTGATTGCCTTCGTGATCGTGCGCCATCAAATCCACCGGCTGCTCCGACATCGGGATCAGCGCCGCGTCCACCTTCAGCAAGCTGCGCACCAGATTGATCGCTTCCAGCGGGCGCACGCTCAGGTGATCCAGCGCTTTCAGCATCAGGTTGCCCAGGTTATGGCCGGCCAGTTCGCCGTTGCCGCTGAAACGGTATTCGAACATCGCCGAGGCGACGCTCGGTTCGGTGATCAGCTGGTTGAGACAGTTGCGGGTATCGCCCCAGGCAATGCCGCCTTCCGAACGGCGGATGCGGCCGGTGGAACCGCCGTTGTCGGTGGTGGTGACGATGCCGGTCAGGCGGGAGCCTAAGGACGACAGGGCCGACATCACACGGCCCAGGCCGTGTCCGCCGCCCAACGCCACCACGCGGTCGAGATCGGCCAGGGTACGATTACGCATAAATTTCCTTACAAAGGGTCTGAACTGCCCGCATAAGGTAGCGGATCCGGCATAAAAACGCGATAAAGAGTGTCATTTGCGTGATTCTGGTCAATTCGTCCACGCAAGCGATGTTTATCATGGTTTACCCGAATAGGCGGCGTCTAAAAACGCTGTATAGACAATTATATAGCGAATTAACGCGTTGGCTATCGTTGCCGATTAGCGCTAGAATTCTGCTGAAAACCACGGTTTCATTCCGGCTACTCAAGGTAGCGGGAAGAGAAATCAAACTCCTAGCCCCTGCGCCTACGTTGTTCATCCGGAACGATATGGCGCCTGGGCCGTGGCGAAGTTAGCCACCAGGGTGCAGAGGGGAAACGCTCGCATCTCCCGACTTTGGAAAGGTGTTATGGTACCGCAACTCATTGATGCTTATGAGCGCAAGTTCTATTACCTGCGTTTGTCGATCACCGACGTGTGCAACTTTCGTTGCACCTATTGTCTGCCCGACGGCTACAAGCCGAGCGGCAGCCCGAAAAGCTTCCTGTCGCTGGATGAAATCCGCCGCGTCAGCCGCGCGTTTGCCGAACTGGGCACCGAAAAGGTGCGCCTGACCGGCGGCGAGCCTTCGCTGCGCCGCGATTTTACCGAGATCATCGCCGCCGTGCGGGAAAACCCGGCCATCCGTACCCTGGCGGTCACCACTAACGGCTACCGTCTGGCGCGCGACGTCGCCGCCTGGCGTGACGCCGGTCTGACGGCGATCAACGTCAGCGTCGACAGCCTGGATCCCCGCCAGTTTCACGCCATCACCGGCCAGGACAAGTTCCGCCAGGTGATGGACGGCATCGACGCCGCCTTCAGCGCCGGTTTCAGCAAGGTCAAGGTCAACGCGGTGCTGATGCGCGACGTCAATCACCAGCAACTTGGCGCCTTTCTCGCCTGGATCAAGGATCGGCCGATCCAGCTGCGCTTTATCGAACTGATGGAAACCGGCGAGGGCGGCGAGCTGTTTCGCAAACACCACGTTTCCGGCGAAGTGATTCGCCGGCAGTTGGAGCAGCAGGGCTGGCAGCGCCAGGCGCGCGGCCGCAGCGACGGTCCGGCGCAGGTGTTCAGCCACCCGGACTACCAGGGTGAGGTGGGTCTTATCATGCCGTATGAAAAAGATTTCTGCGCCAGCTGCAACCGGCTGCGCGTTTCTTCCATCGGCAATCTGCACCTGTGTCTGTTCGGCGAGCAGGGGGTGCCTCTGCGCGATCTGCTGGCGGATGACGGCCAGCTCGACGCGCTGAAGGCGCGCATCCAGAGTGGGCTGCTGAGCAAGAAGCAGACCCATTTCCTGCATCAGGGCAACAGCGGGATCACCCAGAACCTGTCGTTTATCGGCGGCTGACAGCCAATAGGAGCTTATTGAACCATGAGCCATGCGAGCAGCGAGTTTATTCCGGCGCATATCGCCATCCTGACCGTGTCCGACAGCCGCGGCGCGGCGGAAGACACCTCCGGCCAATATCTGCAGGACGCGGCGCAGGAAGCCGGCCATCAGGTGGTGGATCGCGCCATCGTCAAAGATGACATTTACCAGATCCGCGCACGGGTTTCCGCGTGGATCGCCGATGACAACGTGCAGGCGGTGCTGATCACCGGCGGCACTGGTTTTACCGCGCGCGACAACACGCCGGAAGCGCTGTTGCCGCTGTTCGACAGAGAGGTGGAAGGGTTCGGCGAACTGTTCCGCATGGTGTCGTACGAAGAGATCGGCACCGCGACGATCCAGTCGCGCGCGCTGGCCGGCCTGGCGAACCGCACGGTGATTTTCGCCATGCCGGGCTCCACCCGCGCCTGCCGCACCGCCTGGGAGCGGATTATCGAAGAGCAGTTGGACGCGCGCCATCGCCCGTGCAACTTCCAGCCCCATTTGAAGAAGCCCTGAGTCATGACACAGCTAACCCACATTAACGCCGCCGGCGAAGCCCATATGGTCGACGTATCCGCCAAGGCCGAAACGGTGCGCGAGGCGCGCGCCGAAGCCTTCGTCGAGATGTTGCCCGCCACGCTGGCGATGATCGTCGACGGCAGCCATCACAAGGGCGACGTGTTCGCCACGGCGCGCATCGCCGGCATTCAGGCGGCCAAACGCACCTGGGAACTGATCCCGCTGTGCCACCCGCTGATGTTGAGCAAAGTCGAAGTGCAGCTAGAGGCGCAAACGGAGCACAGCCGGGTACGCATCGAAACCTGCTGCCGGCTGACCGGCAAAACCGGCGTCGAGATGGAAGCGCTGACCGCCGCCTCGGTGGCGGCATTGACCATCTATGACATGTGCAAAGCGGTACAGAAAGACATGGTGATCGGCCCGGTGCGCCTGCTGGCGAAAAGCGGCGGCAAATCCGGTGATTTTAAGGTGAACGCATGATCGATATTCTTTTCTTCGCGCAGGTGCGCGAACTGGTGGGCACCGGCGCGCTGTCGATGCCGGCGGATTACCCGACCGTCGAGGCGCTGCGCCAGGCGCTGTGTGCGCGCGGCGATCGCTGGGCGCTGGCGCTGGAATCCGGCAAGCTGTTGGCGGCGGTCAATCAGTCGCTGGTGGCGGCGGATCACCCGCTGCGTGCCGGCGATGAAGTGGCCTTCTTCCCGCCGGTTACCGGGGGGTAAGCATGGAAAATACCCGCATTCGCGTGGGCGAAGCGCCGTTCAACGTCGGCGATGAGTACCAGTGGCTGGCGCAGTGCGACGCCGATGGCGCGGTGGTGACCTTCACCGGCAAGGTGCGCAACCATAACCTTGGGGACGACGTCAGCGCGCTGACGCTGGAACACTACCCCGGCATGACCGAGAAGGCGCTGGCGGAGATCGTGGCCGAGGCGCGCAGCCGTTGGCCGCTGCAGCGCGTGACGGTGATCCACCGCGTCGGTGCGCTGTATCCCGGCGACGAGATCGTGTTCGTCGGCGTGACCGGCGCACACCGCAGCATGGCGTTCGCCGCCAGCGAATTCATCATGGACTATCTGAAGACCCGCGCCCCGTTCTGGAAGCGCGAAGCCACGGGCCAGGGTGATCGTTGGGTGGACGCTCGCGACAGCGATCGCGAGGCCGCGCAACGCTGGCACGACGCGGCTAAATAACGCGTCAACAGCGGAAACAAATCAAGACCTTTGCCGCTTTCGCGCGGCCTATTCTGTGGTACGCTTATAGCAGGCGAAGCCCCGTTCGCGGGGCTTCGGAATCTTGTTTATAACGCAAAAGGTAACCGTCATGGACCGATATCCACGCTCTAATGGTTCAATCGTCGAACGTGCCAACAGCGGCATTCAGGCCTACATGGCGCAGGTTTACGGCTGGATGACCTGCGGTCTGCTGCTGACGGCGTTCGTTTCCTGGTATGCGGCCAACACGCCCGCGATCCTCAACTTCATCTTCTCCAGCCAGATCACCTTCTTCGGTCTGATCATCGCCCAATTGGCGCTGGTGTTCGTGATTTCCGGCATGGTCAACCGCCTGAGCGGCGCGGTGGCCACCTCGCTGTTCATGCTGTACTCGGCGCTGACCGGGCTGACGCTGTCGAGCATTTTCATCGCCTACACCTACAGCTCGATCGCCAGCACCTTTGTGGTCACCGCCGGCATGTTCGGTGCCATGAGCCTGTACGGCTACACCACCAAGCGCGATCTGAGCGGCTTCGGCAGCATGCTGTTCATGGCGCTGATCGGCATCGTGCTGGCCTCGCTGGTGAACATCTGGCTGAAAAGCACCGCGCTGATGTGGGCGATTACCTACATCGGGGTGGTGGTGTTCGTCGGTCTGACCGCCTACGACACGCAAAAACTCAAGGCGATGGGTGAGCAGCTGAACGCCGATGATAAAGACAGCTTCCGCAAGTACGCCATCGTCGGCGCGCTGACGCTGTATCTCGACTTCATCAACCTGTTCCTGATGTTGCTGCGTATCTTCGGCAACCGCCGCTAAATCCCTTGTCTTTCAAGCCTTAGGGTATCTGGCGATCAAAAAGCTCTGCATGTGACATGCAGAGCTTTTTTTATGCGATCTTGCGGCGGAACAGCGCGTAGGCGGCGCTGCCGGTGGTGGCGGTGATCACCAGCAGCGGCCACAGGCTGCGCCAGATAATGCTGAAGCTGGCGTCCTTCAGGTAGATCTGCTTGGTGATGTCGGTGAAGTGGCGTATCGGGTTCACCCAGGTCAGATCCTGCAGCCACACCGGCATATTCTCCACCGGCGAGACATACCCCGAGAGCAGGATCGCCGGCATCATGAACACGAACACGCCGATAAACGCCTGCTGCTGAGTGGCGCACAGCGACGAGATCAGCAGGCCGAAACCGACCAGCGACAGCCCGTAGATCAACATGGTGGCGTAGAACAGCAGCAGCGATCCAGCGAACGGGATCTGATACAGGAAGATGCCGATCAACAGCACGATGCTGGCCTGGAAGCTGGCGACGATCAGCGCCGGCACCGCCTTGCCGATAAAGATCTGCCAGGTGGTGAGCGGCGAGACCAGCAGCTGTTCCAGCGTGCCCTGTTCGCGTTCGCGCGCCACCGACAGCGAGGTGACGATCAGCACGCCGATGGTGGTGATCATGGCGATCAGCGACGGCACCACGAACCATTTGTAGTCCAGATTCGGGTTATACCAGTTGCGCACCACCAGCTCGCTGTTGTTGGGTTTGGCGCGGTTGCCGAGCAGCTCCTTCTGATATTCCTGCACGATCTGCTGTACGTAGTTGGCGGCGATCTGCGCGCTGTTGGAGTTGCGCCCGTCGAGCAGCAGCTGCAGCGGCGCGGTGTTGCCGGTGGCGATATCGCGCGAGAACTGCGCCGGGAAGCGGATCAGCAGCAGCGCCCGTTGGTTATCGATGGTGGTCTTTATCTCCTGCGGGCTGCGCAGCAGCAGCACGTGTTGAAAGGCCTTGGCCTTGGCGAAGCGCTGGGTCAACTCCACCGAGGCCTGGCCGCTGTCTTCGCTGTAGACCGCGATGGTGGCGTTGGTGACTTCCAGCGTCGCGGCGAACGGGAACAGCAGCACCTGCAGGATCACCGGCATGATTAAAATGGCACGGGTTTGCGGATCGCGCAGCAGCGCCTGCATTTCCTTGATGATGAGCGTCAACAGACGATGAAACATCGCTCTTTCTCCTCAATCCAGCCGGCGCTGGGTTTTCCAGGCCGTCAGGCCGATGAACACCACGGCGGAAGCAATCAGGAACAACAGATTGATCACCAGCACGGTGCCGACGTTACCCGCCAGGAACAGCGTTTGCAGCGTGCTGACGAAGTAGCGCGCCGGAATGATGTAGGTTACCGCGCGCACGATGGCCGGCATGCTGTCGATCTGGAAGATGAAGCCGGACAGCATGATCGACGGCAGGAAGGCGGCGTTCAGCGCCACCATCGCCGCATTGAACTGGTTGCGGGTTAGGGTGGAGATCAGCAGGCCCATGCCGAGGGTGCTGGCGAGGAACAGGCTGCTGATCAGCAGCAGGATCAGCAGCGAACCGCGATAGGGCACGCCGAGCACCCACACCGCCACCGCCATGCACAGCGCCATGGCGATCATACCGAGGAAGTAATATGGGATCAGCTTGGAGAGCAGCAGCTCGCTGCGCGTCACCTGGGTGGACAGCAGGGCTTCCATGGTGCCGCGCTCCCATTCGCGGGCGATCACCAGCGAGGTGAGGATGGCGCCGATCACCGTCATGATGATGGTGATGGCGCCGGGAATGATGTAGTGCCGGCTGATGGCCGCCGGGTTGAACCAGTAGCGCATCTGCACGTCAATCAGCGGCTTGTCGCTGCTCCCTCGATCGGCGGCGCGCTGCTGCTGCCAAACTTGCCATACGCCCTGGGCATAGCCCTGCACGAAGTTGGCGGTGTTCGGCTCGCTGCCGTCGGTGATCACCTGGACAGGGGCGCTGTCGTGCGGGCGCGCCATGCGCTGGTCGAAATCCACCGGGATCACCACCAGGCCGCGTATCGTGCCGGCCTGCATCTGCTGGATCAGCTGTTGGCGGTTGTCGCTGATGGTCGGTTCGATATAGGGCGAGCCGGCAAACGCCTGGGCCAGATCGCGCGCGTCTTCGCTCTGTTGCTCCATCAGAATGCCCAGATGCAGCTTGCTGGAGTCCAGGTTGATGCCGTAGCCGAAGATGAACAGCAGCATCAGCGGAATAACGAAGGCGATCAGGCCGCTGCTGGGATCGCGCAGTATCTGCCGCGTTTCCTTCAGGCACAGCGCGCGCAGTCGGCGCCAGGAGAAGCCGCCGTCGTCGATGGGGGTACGGTTATCGCTCACCGTGATTCCTCCTCGTCGTAGCCCTGAACCAGCTCGATAAACGCCTGCTCCATCGAGGGGTTAGGATTGTCGTCGCGCGCCACCTGCTGTTTGAGATCGTCCGGCGTGCCGGCGGCGATGATCTTGCCGCGATAGACCAGGCCGATGCGGTCGCAGTACTCCGCTTCGTCCATAAAGTGGGTGGTCACCATCACCGTGACGCCCTTGTCGACCATGCCGTTGATGTGCAGCCAGAACTCGCGCCGCGTCAGCGGATCGACGCCGGAAGTCGGTTCGTCGAGGAAGAGAATATCCGGTTCGTGCATCAGCGCGCAGGCCAGCGCCAGGCGCTGCTTGAAGCCGAGCGGCAGCGCGTCCGGCGTTTGATCGAGGATCGGCGCGAAGTTGAAGGCGTGGGACATCTCGTCGATTTTTTTGCGCTGCGCCTTGCCGCTCAGGCCGTAGACGCCGGAGAAGAACTTCAGGTTCTGCGCCACCGTCAGGTTGCCGTACAGCGAGAACTTTTGCGCCATGTAACCGAGGCGTTGGCGCGCTTTGCCGGAACTGGTTTTCAGATCCATGCCCAGCACCAGCGCCTTGCCGCCGGATGGCACCAGCAGGCCGCACATCATTTTGAAGGTGGTGGACTTGCCGGCGCCGTTCGGGCCGAGCAGGCCGAAAATTTCGCCGCGCCGCACCTGAAAATCGACGTGATCGGTGGCGGCGAAATCGCCGAATTTCTTGGTCAACTGAACCGCTTCGATCACCGTTTCACCGCTTGCGCCGTTGACGGTCGGCATGATCTCCGCCAGCGCCGAGCGATGGTTGGGGCCGCCGCCGAGCAGATCGATAAACGCATCCTCGAAGCGCGGATCCGCTTCGTTCAGTTCGGCGTCCGGCAGATCCAGCGCCTGCAGTAGCTGCCGGTGATCTTCGCCTTCTTTCAGGATCAGGCGCAGGTACTTGCCCTGGATCACGCCGTCGGTGACCGCCGGCAGGCAGATCGCCCGCTGCAGCAACGATCGATGGCTGCCGGGGGGCGCGGCGATCAACACCGTGCGCCCGGCCATACGGCGGGTCAGCGCCTGCGGCGCGCCGCTGAACAGCAGCTCGCCCTCGTTGAGCAGCAGCACTTCGCGGCACTGCTCGGCCTCATCGAGGTAAGAGGTGCTCCACAAGATCAACATGCCGTCGTTGGCCAGCTCGTGCACCATGCGCCACAGCTCGCGGCGCGAGATCGGATCGACGCCGACGCCCGGTTCATCCAGCAACAGCACCTGAGGTTCGCCCACCAGCGTGCAGGCCAGGCCGAGTTTCTGCTTCATGCCGCCGGACAGCTTGCCCGCCAGGCGCTCGGTGAAGCGAGTCAGATCGGTGAATTTCAGCAGCCGTTCGAAGGTCTGGCGGCGAAGATCGCCGGTGACGCCGCGCAGATCGGCGTACAGCGTCAGGTTCTCCATCACCGTCAGATCCTCATACAGCCCGAACTTCTGCGGCATATAGCCGAGGATCGCGTGCAGTTGACGATCCTGGGCGATCGGATCCAGCCCGGCGACCCGCAGCTTGCCGCTGCTGGGCTGCAGCAGCCCGGCCAGCATGCGCAGCAGGGTAGTTTTACCGGCGCCGTCCGGGCCGACCAGTCCGATGACCGCGCCGCTGCGCAGGGTGGTGGTCAGGCTGGCGACCGCCGGTTTCTCAAGCGACGGGAAGCGCTTCTCCAGCCCTTCCAGCTCAATGGTGTGCGCCTGTTCCATAGCCGGCCTCAGGGTTTGGCGAAGCGCAGGGTGACCGGCATGCCCTGGCGCAGCGCGTCGTCGGCGTCGGTGACGATCACCCGCAGGCGGTACACCAGATCGGTGCGCAGGTCCGGCGTTTCAACGCTTTTCGGCGTGAATTCCGCGGTCGGCGAGACGAAACCGATCTTGCCGTGGTAAGGCTTGTCGGGGCGGCCGTCGGTGTAGATCTCCAGTTCGGTGCCGGGCACCGCCTGGTTCAGGCTGGTTTCGTTGACGTAGGCGCGCACCCACACCGGCCGGGTCAGCGACAGGGTGAATACCGTGCCGCCGGCGCCGAGCATGGTGCCCGGCTCCACCGCGCGGGTCAGCACCGTGCCGGCGGAAGGGGAGATCAGCGTGGCGTCTTGCAGGTTCAACTGCGCCTGCGCCAGCGCCGCTTCGCTTTGCGCCACGTCGGCCTTGGCCTGTTCAATCTCTTGCGGGCGGTTGCCGCTGCGGTATTGCGACAGCTTGTCCTTCGCCGCCTGCAGGTTGGCCTGCGCCTGATTGCGGGCGGTGCGCGCATCCTCCAGCGCGTCGGCGGAGGTGGCGTTTTTCGCCCACAGCCCCTGCTGGCGTTTCAGGAAGCTGTCGGCATAGGTGAAGGCGGACTGGCGCTGCGCCATTTCTGACTGCACCTGGGCTATCTCTTCGCTACGGTAGCCGGCCTGCAGCAGCGACAGTTTGGCGCGCGCGCTGCCGACGTTGGCTTCGGCCTGCTGCAGCGCGTTGCGGTAGGGGGCATCGTCCAGCTTGCCAAGCAGCTGGCCCGGCTGAACGGTATCGCCTTCATCCACCGTCAGCGACGCCAGGCGCCCGTCGACGCGAAAGCCGAGGTTGACCGTGCGAATATCGACGTTGCCGTACAGCGTCAGCGGCCGATCCTGCTGCTGTTGGTAATGCCAAACCCCGTATGCGACGGCCGCGATCAGCAGAATTAACAACACGATCAAGGCACTGCGTTTTTTGTTCATAACACTCCCTGCCTGAATTTACGCGCCATGACGTTGGCGCAGCCCAGTAACCAGAATCTCAATATGTTCGCTCAGTACCGCCGCGATTTGCGCCGCTTCGCCCTCGCCAATGTCTTGCCAGCCGGCCTGACGGCGGATAGTTTCGCGCGCCACGCGGAACGACAGCACCTCGCCGATCAGCGCATGGGTATGCAATACGAGGCGGGGGGCGTGTTCGTCGATGCCGGTGGCGGCCGACAGCAGGCGGCACAGCCGCTCGTGCATCGGCGCGATCACCTGGCTGTGGATCAGCGGATAGGCCTCGGTCGGGGCGAGCTGTTCGCGCGACATGATTTTGCTCAGGTTCAGCGTGTGCGGTTGGGTCATCAGCTCGCTGAAGGCCAGCAGGCCACGTTGCAACAAGCGCAGCGCCGCGTCAGATGACCGTTGTGCGGCTGGTTCTTGCCGGAAGCGATCGACTTCCGCGACCAGCGGGGCGAACGCCTGCTGAATGAAATCGGCGAGCGACTGCGCCACGGCCAGGTACAGCCCCTCTTTGGAGCTGAAGTAGTAGGTGATGGCGGCGATATTCTGGCCGGCGCGCTGGGCGATGTCGCGCGTGGTGGCGCCTTCCAGGCCATATTCACCGAACAGTTCGGTTGCCGCGGCGAGCAGTTGCCGGCGCGTTTGCTCGCCGCGCGCCCGGCCGGCGGCCTGATGAGGGACGGAAGCTGGCATGGGTCACGCTCGAAGTTAATCAATCATATGATTAACTTTATGCCAGATTGTCTAAAACGCAACCGCTAACCACAATGAGTTATGTGATCGGCTTCAGACAATGCTGAATTTACGGCAGATTGTGCTCTAGGTGCGTAAAAGTGCTTTTTATTGCGCGACTTCTGTTACAATCGGCGCCTGGTGCACTGCAGTTTGTGCCAATCCCTCGTGGTCATGCTTAATGCCCCGTCTGATCATCCTCCCAGGAAACTGCACCGAACACCGTTAGGTTAGGGGGGATCTGGAGTTTTTCTCTTTATGTCATTTGAAACCCTCGGCTTAAGTGCTGAAATTGTGCGCGCTGTTGAAGAACAGGGCTATCGCGAACCGACGCCAATCCAGCGTCAGGCTATCCCTGTCGTGCTGGAAGGTCGTGACCTGATGGCCAGCGCCCAGACCGGCACCGGTAAAACCGCCGGTTTTACCCTGCCGCTGTTGCAGCTGCTGAGCAAGCATGACCATCCGGTCAAAGGCCGTCGCCCGGTGCGCGCGCTGATCCTGACGCCAACCCGTGAGCTGGCGGCGCAGATCGGCGAAAACGTCGAGGCCTACAGCAAACACCTGCGCCTGCGTTCGCTGGTGGTGTTTGGCGGCGTGAGCATCAACCCGCAGATGATGAAGCTGCGCGGCGGCGTCGATATCCTGGTGGCGACGCCGGGCCGTCTGCTGGATTTGGAACATCAGAACGCGGTTGACCTGTCCAAAATCGAAATTCTGGTGCTGGACGAAGCGGACCGCATGCTGGACATGGGCTTTATCCACGACATCCGTCGCGTGCTGGCCAAGCTGCCGGCCAAGCGCCAGAACCTGCTGTTTTCCGCAACCTTCTCCGACGACATCAAGGCGCTGGCCAACAAACTGCTGCATAACCCGGCCTCGGTGGAAGTGGCGCGCCGCAATACCGCGTCCGAGCAGATCGAGCAGAGCGTGCACTTCGTCGACAAGAAGCGTAAGCGGGAACTGCTGTCGCAGATGATCGGCGAAGGCGACTGGAAACAGGTGCTGGTCTTTACCCGCACCAAGCATGGCGCCAACCACCTGGCGGAACAGCTGAACAAAGACGGCATCACCGCTGCGGCGATCCACGGCAACAAGAGCCAGGGTGCCCGTACCCGTGCGCTGGCCGATTTTAAAGACGGCCGCATCCGCGTGCTGGTGGCGACCGACATTGCGGCGCGCGGTCTGGATATCGACCAGTTGCCGCACGTGGTGAACTACGAGCTGCCTAACGTGCCGGAAGACTACGTGCACCGCATCGGCCGCACCGGCCGCGCGGAGCGTACCGGCGAAGCCATCTCGCTGGTGTGCGTGGATGAACACAAGCTGCTGCGCGACATCGAGCGTCTGCTGAAGCGTGAAATTCCGCGCATTGCGCTGCCGGGCTACGAGCCGGATCCGACCATCAAGGCCGAGCCGATCATCAACGGCCGCCAGGGCGGCGGACGCGGCGCGCCGCGCGGCAACGGCGGTGGCCAGCGTTCCGGTAACGGCGGCGGTCAGCGCAGCGGTAACGCGAACGGCGGCCAGCGTGAAAACCGTGGCAACGGTAACGCTCGCCCGCAGGGGGACGGTCAACGCCGTTCCGGCGCGCCGGCCTCGCGTCGTCCACGTAGTCGCAAACCGGCCGAATAAGCCTGATTGCTCAAAGAGTAAGCCGCCGATACGGGCGGCTTTTTTTTTGCCTGGCGGAACGGCATTTTCGTACTAGGCTGGACGGTGGCTAACCCTACATTCCAGGAGACGGAGATGAAATTGAAGTGCGCAATTCTCGATGATTACCAGCAGGTGGCGCTCAAGATGGCGGACTGGTCGGCGCTGGCCGATCGGGTGGAGGTGTCCGCCATCAGCGCGCACTTTACCGATGAGACGGAGCTGGCGGTGCATCTGCAGGAGTGCGACATTCTGGTCATCATGCGCGAACGCACGCCGATGACTGCCTCGCTGCTGGCGCGGCTACCGAAGCTGAAGCTGCTGATCACCTCCGGCATGCGCAACGCGTCTATCGATTTGGCCGCCGCCGCCGAGCGCGGCGTGGTGGTATGCGGCACCAGCAGCGGATCGGCGGCGCCGATGGAGCTGACCTGGGCGCTGCTGCTCGGGTTGGCGAAGCATATCGTGCCGGAAAGCGTCGGGCTGCAAAACAACGGTCCGTGGCAACGGGATCTCGGCGTCACCCTGCAGGGCAAGACGCTGGGGCTGCTGGGGTTGGGCAAGATCGGCGGCCAAATGGCCAAGGTGGCACAGGCGTTCGGCATGCGGGTGCTGGCCTGGAGCCAGAACCTGACGGCGGAACGGGCGGCGCAGGAGGGCGCTTTGCTGGCGCCGTCCAAGCGGGCGCTGTTTGAGCAGAGCGATTTTGTCTCCATTCACCTGGTGCTGAGCGATCGCAGCCGCGGGTTGGTGGGGCGCGACGAATTGATGGCGATGAAGCCCACTGCTTACCTGATCAACACCGCGCGCGCGGGGATCGTCGATCGGGTGGCGCTGGTGGACGTGCTGCAACAGCGGAAGATTGCCGGCGCCGGGCTGGACGTGTTCGAGACGGAGCCGCTGCCGGCCGACGATGCATTCCGTCAATTGCCCAACGTGCTGGCGACGCCGCATGTGGGTTACGTGGCGGACGACAACTATCGCGCCTACTTCACCGAGGCGGTCGAGGACATAGCGGCGTTTCTCGCCGGTCAACCGATCCGTCGGCTGGGCTGATGGCGTTTTTAATGCCCGCAGAGGCTTGTCTGGCGCGGGCATTCACCCGTATCATTGCGGGTCTTTTTTTAGCTGGGATTGGTCATGCGCGTATTATTGGCTCCGATGGAGGGCGTTCTCGACTCTTTGGTGCGTGAGTTGCTCACCGAAGTGAACGACTACGATCTGTGCATCACCGAATTTTTGCGCGTGGTCGATCAGCTGCTGCCGGCCAAGTCGTTCTACCGGCTGTGCCCGGAGCTGCGTCACGCCAGCCGCACGCCGTCGGGCACGCAGGTGCGGGTACAGCTGCTGGGGCAGTACCCACAGTGGCTGGCGGAGAACGCCGCGCGTGCGGTAGAGCTGGGCTCTTACGGCGTCGATCTCAACTGCGGCTGCCCGTCCAAGCTGGTGAACGGCAGCGGCGGCGGGGCGACGCTGCTCAAAGATCCGGAATTGATCTACCAGGGCGCCAAGGCGATGCGCGCGGCGGTGCCGGCCCATCTGCCGGTCACGGTGAAGGTGCGTCTGGGCTGGGATTCCTCCAGTCGCAGCTTTGAAATCGCCGATGCGGTGCAGCAGGCGGGCGCCAGCGAACTGACGGTGCACGGCCGCACCAAAGAGGACGGTTACAAGGCGGATCGCATCAACTGGGCGGCGATCGGTGAGATCCGTCAGCGGCTGAGCATCCCGGTTGTCGCCAACGGCGAGATCTGGGATTACCAGAGCGCGCAGGATTGCCTGCAGGCGACCGGCTGTGACGCCATCATGCTGGGGCGCGGCGCGCTCAACGTGCCGAACCTGAGCCGGGTGGTGAAGTATAACGAACCGCGTATGCCCTGGCCGCAGGTGGTTGAGCTGCTGCAAAAATACGTCCATCTGGAAAAGCAGGGCGACACCGGTCTGTATCACGTGGCGCGCATCAAACAGTGGCTGGGCTATTTGCGTAAAGAATATGATGAAGCAACTGAACTGTTCAGCGAAATACGCGCGCTGACGACGTCAGGGGATATTGCGCGCGTCATCTGCCGCAGCTAAAAATAAACCCGCACGCGGCGGGTTTATTTAAATATGTATTATCAGGCGGCTTTATCAAGACGATTTAATTCTATCTCGATATCCTGAATGGTTTTTTCCAGCCCTTCCAGGCAGGCGCCCTGTTTATTCAACAGGTCGTTAATGGCTTCGGCGAACGCCTTATTTTTGCATTCCCCCTGATCGAAGGCCAGCCAGTGTGCGGAGAGCGTCTCGGTATTCGCCTGCGCATAGTGGCGCATTTCCTTCAGCTGGGAAGCGACGTTGCGTAAATTATCCAGCTGCGCCTGTGCGTTTGCATTGTTGCTCATGAATTTCTCCTTGAGTTGGCCGTTAAATAATTTCGAGTGCGGGATTAAGCTTACCCTATCCAAATAAAAATATCACCCTCGGTGGCCTTATTGGTTATTTTTTTATGAATGCGGATGTATTTATTTCTCGGCTGAACAAGGACTTGGGCGGAATTGTAAAAATAGATAAATACGGTTTTTTTTGGCAATTATTTCCGGTCATTCCATACGGAATGACCGTTATTCTAACGCTTAAGGGTGATGCTTATTATGCCGCGTCCGCCAGCATAAACATGCCGTAGGGATGAATTTCCAGATAATAGTGCTCGCCGACGTTCGGCTGCAGGCGGGTGGCGTTAACCTGCAGCAAAATCTGCTGCCCGTGCCATGCCACCGTCACCTCATACTGCGGCCCCATGTAGGCGACATGTTGGATCACGCAGCGCTGGCTTTCATCGCCATGCTCACTCAACGTGATCGCCTCCGGTCGCACGCCCACCGTGCCGGTGCCCTGGGCGGCAAAATGCGCAGGACGTGGCAGGCGATAGCCGCTGATATCGACATGATCGGCGCTGAAGTTGGCCGGGAACAGGTTAGCGTCCCCCATAAAGCTCGCCATAAAGCGCGAAGCGGGCTGCCGATAGAGATCCTGCGGCGAGCCCATCTGCATGATATGCCCTTTATTCATCACCAGTACGGTGTCGGAGACCGCGAAAGCCTCGCTCTGATCGTGGGTAACGTATAGCGAAGTGATATCAAACTGCTTTTGCAACTCGCGGATCTTTTCGCGCATGCTGCGGCGCAGGTTGGCGTCGAGGTTGCTCAACGGCTCGTCGAACAGCAGCACTTTCGGCTTGAGGATCAGCGCGCGCGCCAGCGCCACGCGCTGCTGTTGGCCGCCGGAGATCTGATCGACATAGCGATCGTCGAACCCCGCCAGATCCACCATCGCCAGCGCTTCCTGCACGCGCGCTTTCACTTCGGCGCGCGGAATGCCGAGCATCTTCAGCCCATAGCCGACGTTCTCCCCCAGCGACATATGCGGGAACAGGGCATAAGACTGAAACACCATGCAGATGTCACGCTGCTGGATGGAACGATGGGTAACGTCTTCACCATCAATGAATATCTGCCCGTCGCTCGGTTTCTCCAGCCCGGCGACCAGGCGCAAAATGGTGGTCTTGCCGCAGCCGGAAGGGCCGAGCAGCGTCACCATTTGCCCCCGTGGGATGGTGAGCGTGATGTTATCGATTACCGTGTTGCTGCCGAACCGTTTGGAGACGTTACGCAGTTCAACGAAATTTTTCTGGCTCATCATGGGCTCCATTACGCCTGGTTTTTGGCTTTTGAACGGGAGATGCGTGCCTCACCGATCAGCCAGTCAAAGAGGAAAATAATCGCCAGCATCACCACGATCAGAATTGAACCGTAGGCGATCGCCACGCCGTATTCGCCGTCTTCCACGCGGTTGAGGATGTAGGCGGTGGCCACGCGGGTATCGGGGGTGACCAGGAAGACGATGGCGCTGACGGTAGTGATGGCGCGCACGAAGCTGTAGATCAGCGCCGACAGGATCGCCGGGCGCAGCAGCGGCAGCAGGATGTGCGTGATGGTGCGCAGCGAGCCGGCGCGCAGGCTGAGCGAGGCTTCGTCCAGCGATTTGTCTATCTGGCCCAGCCCGGCGATCCCGGCGCGAATGCCCACCGGCACGTTGCGCATCACCATCGAGATAATCACGATGGCGGCCGTCCCGGTGAGGTACACCGGCGCGCTGTTAAAGGCGAGAATGTAAGAGACGCCCGCCACGGTGCCCGGCACCGCAAAGCACAGCATGGTGGTGAACTCGATGGTCTTTTTGCCCTTGAACTGCTGGCGCACCACGATCCAGGCGATCAGCAGGCCGAAGGCGGCGGTGATCGGCGCGGCGATCCCGGCGTACAGCAGCGTGTCGAGCAGCGAAGGCCACGCGCCGTCGCTCATGCCCTGGCCGAACAGCTTGATGAAGTTATCCAGCGTCAGCGTGTAATCCACCCCCCAGTTGACGGTGAAGCTGCCGTAGAAAATGCTGCCGTAGAGCAGGGCGTTAAAGGCTACCCACACCGCCAGCAACGCGATCACGCCCCACACCAGCGTGACCGGCAGCGGCTGTACGTCGCCGCGGTAGGATTTGCCTGACACGGTGACGTAGGAACGCTTGCCGATCCACAGGTACTGGATGCAGAACACCAGCAGCGAGAACAGCAGCAGGAAGGCGCCGAGAGTGCTGGCGGCCTGATAGTCGAGCTGCGAGCCGGTGATGTAGAAATAGATTTGCGTCGCCAGCACGTCGAAGTTGCCGCCGAGCACCAGCGGGTTGCTGAAGTCGGCCAGCGATTGCACCACCACGATCAGAAACGCGTTGGCCAGCGCCGGTTTCAGCAGCGGCACGAACACGCCGTTAAAGGTTTGCCAACGGCTGGCGCGCAGGGTGTAGGAGGCCTCTTCCAGCGAAGGATGAATGGTCTTGATCGCGCCGTCGAGGATCATGAACGCCATCGGCGTGAACGCCAGCACCTGCGCCAGCCAGATGCCGGTAAAACCGTACAGCCAGTTGGTGTTGGTCAGGCCGAACCAGGCCACCATCCACTCGGTGACGTAGCCGGAACGCCCCATCATCAGCGTGACGCCCAGGCCGACGACGAACGGCGGCGTGACGATGGGCAGGATGGAGAAGATGCGGCCGATAATGGCGCTGCGCTTGGCGATGCGGGTGGTGTAAATCGCCAGCACCAGGCCGAAGAAGGTGCAGCCGGCACCCACCGCGATCGACAGGGCGATGGAGTTGAGGATCACCTGAACGATATGCGCCTGCGACAGCACGTTCATAAACGCCAGCGGCGCGAATGCACCCGTCTGGTCGGTGAACATCGGAATGAAAATCGCGATGCTCGGCCAGACGATGAAGACGCCGATCAGCGCTACGATGGTGACCAGCGCACCGATAACGAAACGGTCGCCGCCCAGCCAGTCGAGGCGGGTCAGCGCTAGCGTCATGATGGCGCCCAGCGCGGTCAATTGCACCAGGGTGGCGTAGCCTAAGCCGCGTCCCGCCACCGTGGCGCTGACGACGATAAAGGCCATGCACAGCAGCGCCCAGCCGGCATCGAACGCGTGGCGACGCCGCTGCTCACGGCCCGCCGCAGCGTAAGGACGCAGCAGCAGCAGGCTCGGCAGCAGGCACCAAAGCCAGCTGATATTGCGGTGTGACCAGCCGTAGGCCGCGAGGATTTCATCGCTGGTGGATTCCAGCAGGCCGTAATCCAGGCTCCAGCTCGGCAGCAGGGCGAACGCCAGCCAGCCAAGCAAAACCCAAAGGAATATCGCATCTCGTTTTTTCACGAGATGGAGTGCATGTGTATGTGACATAAGTTTCCCGGATGTTCAGGCCGGGTAAGGCGTGAAGCTTACCCGGCAACAGGCGCAGAATGTGGGTTTATTTACCCATCTTGACTTCGCTGACCCATTTATTGATCAGCGCCTTGCGGACCTCGGTCGAGCCGTACTTGTCCATGTCGTAGTTGATCAGTTTCAGATCGTCGAGCTTCAGCGAGTTCGGCGAGGTATCGGCGGTGGTGTTGGTCAGGATCTGATAGGATTTGCCTTTCTTCCACGCCAGCTCCTGCGCCTCTTTCGACAGCACCCAGTCCACGAACAGTTTGGCGTTATCGAGGTTGCGCGCGCCTTTGAGGATGCTGACGCCGCCGATTTCGTAGCCGGTGCCTTCACACGGCGAGATCAGCTCAAGCGGCGCGCCCTGTTCTTTTTCGAGCGAGTAGTCATGCAGGAAACCGATGCCGATCGCCGTTTCACCGCGGGCGGCGTTGCGCGCCGGGGCAATGCCGGACTTGGTGTACTGCGAAACGTTGGCGTTCAGCTGCTTGAGGTAATCGAACGCCTGATCGTCTCCCCACAGTTGGGCAAAGGTCGCCAGCGCGGTGTAGGCGGTGCCGGAACTTTGCGGATCGGCGATTTGAATCTCGCCTTTGTATTCCGGTTTGGTCAGGTCTTTCCAGCACTTGGGCACCGGCAGGTTTTTCTCTTTCAGGCGCTGGGTATTGACGCCAAAGCCGAGAATGCCGACGTAGACCGCCGAGGAGTAGTTGCCTTTCAGCTTGGCTGGATCGCGGAATTGCGTCATGACTTGTTCGAGGTTGGGCGATTTGTACGGTTGCAGCAGCCCCATTTCACCGGCCTGGGATTGCGGATCGAGCGTGCCGCCGTACCAGACGTCCGCCTGCGGGTTCTTCTTCTCGGCGTCCACTTTTGCCAGCGTGCTGCCGGAACCGTTGCGGATAAACGCGGTTTTCACGTCATATTTCTCGCCGAAGGCTTTGGTTTCCGCTTCGCACATTTCATTGGTGGCGCTGCAGTAAACCACCAGGCGGCCCTTGGCGTGCGCGGCGCCGCTCAGCGTGGCCAACGCGATGCCGGATGCTATCAGGGTAGTGACCCACGTTTTTTTCATTGTTTTATCCTTCTCTCGGTAGAGGTGGTAACGCTCGCCATCAGCAGCGGCATCAGCAATAAACCCATAAGAACGGCGGCGATCGACAGCAAACTGAACATGCCTGACCAGCCATAGCCTTCGATAACCCGCGACAGCGGCCAGCCCGCCAGCGCCGCCCCCAGATAGGCGAACAGGCCGAGAAAGCCGGTGATGGAGCCCGCGGCGCCTTTGTGCCCGCATTCCACGGCGGCGAGGCCAATCAGCATCTGTGGGCCGAAGACAAAGAAGCCCACCGCGAAAAAACAGCCCGCCAGCAGCGCGTAGTGATGCACCGGCGCCAGCCACAGCGCGGCGACGGAAACCATCAGCCCGAGCGTGAACAGCAAAATCATCGGCGCGCGCTGCCCGCCGAACAGCACATCCGAACCCCAGCCGGCGAACAGCGCACCGAGCAGGCCGCCTATCTCGAACAGCATCACCGTCGCATTGGCGCTGAGCAGGTTGACGCCGTGGCTTTCCGTCAGCCACAGGTTGCCCCAGTCGTTCAACGCGATGCGGATCAGGTAGACCAGCACGTAAGAGACGCCGAGCAGCCAGATCATCGGGTTCTTCAGCATCGTGGTGCGCAACATCTGCCACAGCCCCATCGGCGGGCTTTGCTGTTCCTGGCGCAGCTCCAGCGGATCGTGGCGCCACTGGCCGACCGACGGCAGGCCTTCTTCCTGCGGCGTGCCTGTCAGCTGCCGCGTGAGCCAGATGCCCAGTACCATGCTGACGGCCCCCGGGATCAACATCGCCGCCTGCCAGCCCCAGCGCTGGGCGGCGAAGGCGCTGATCAACGGCACGATCGCGCCGCCGAGGTTGATCGACATATTCCAGCAGCCCCACCAGAAGCCACGCTCATTGCGCGAATACCAGTGGGTCAGCAGCCGCGCGCAGGGCGGCCAGCCCCAGCCCTGAAAGAAGCCGTTCAGCGCCCAGACCGCCAGCAGCAGCGTCAGCGATTCGCCGAAGGCGAACGCCACGTTCAGCAAACCGGTGGCGAACAGGCCGATCCCCATAAACCCGCGCTGCCCATGGCCGTCGTGCCACAACCCGGCGGCGAATTTCGACAGGCCGTAGCTCAGATAAAACAGCGAGCCGAGCAGGCCAATGTCCCCTTTATCCAGCCCCAAATCCGTTTGCAGCGCCGGCAGCACGTAATTCACGCTTTTGCGCGTCAGGTAAAAGGCGGCGTACCCGATGACCATATACAGCAGCAGTCGCGGGCGCAGCGCGCGGTAACGATGATCGATTTCAGATGCCGAGCGTGCTTGCATAGCCGCCTCCCTGGTGCTGACTATAAGAAGGTGAAAGGGAAAGGGGATGAGAGAAAGTCCGGAGTGGCTAAGACTTTTTCCTAGTTAGTCGGCGGTTTGTTGCAAATTTGTGGGCAGGTTAACAATTACCCGGGTGCCGCGCTGCGTTTCCAGCGTCAGTTCGCCGCCGAGTGCGCTGACCCGTTCGCGCATCCCCTGAATGCCGAAGCCAGGCTCCTTGTCCGCACGGATGCCGATGCCGTTGTCCCGCACCTCGAGGTGCAAAAGCTCACCCTGTTGATACAAGACGATGGCGACTTCGCTGGCTTCGGCGTGTTTGCACACGTTGTTGAGCAGCTCTTGCAGCAGCCGGTAGAGGGTGAAGCGCACCGTCTCGCCGGCGGGCGTGTCGATGAGTCGGTAGTCGAAATGGCAACGGATGCCCCGTTCGCTAAAGGCGAATTCATTCAGCAGGTGGTGAAGCGCGTCTTTGAACGCCAGCTCGTCCAGCGCGGGCGGGCGAAGCTGGCGCAGCAGCTGGCGCGTGGAGTGATGAATGCGCCGGGCGAGATCGGCTATCTGGTTCGCGGCGGCCTGGGTTTGCGCCGGATCGCGCGCCCGCTTGACCAGCTGCGACTGGATTTGAATCGCGGTGATGTTCTGGCCGATTTCATCGTGCAGCTCGCGCGCCAGGTTTTTTCGCGTGTCTTCTTCGGTGTGGATCAGTTTTTCGGTCAGCGCCCGCCGCGCCGCCAGCTCTTCTTCCAGGCGTCGGCGATAATGGTGCAGGTTTTGCGCCAGGTGTTGCTGGCGGCTGATGGCGATGCCCAGGCCGATGCCGAGCAGCGCCTGCGTCGCCAGAAAGATTTCCAGCTCGACCAGATTGCCGAACCCCACGCCGACCTGCCGGGCGAGGGTGATCATCATGCTGCCGAGCAGGCCGGACAACACGCCGCCCTGCCAACCGAACTTCCACGCCATCACCACGTTCGGCAAAAACACCACGATCAGCAGCAGGCGCTCGATTTCCGGCGATAGCACCATCTGCGTACCGATGCCGATAACGAAAAACAGGCTGCACCAGATGATTAAGGAGGCGCGCAGCGGCGGATTGGTGGTGTCCAGCCCCAGCAGGTGGTAACGGTGCTGTTGGCGCAGAAATTCAAAGATCAGGTAGACGAACGGGGTCAGCAAAACGCCGCCGGTAAACGACGCCAGGCCGAGCAACATCGCCGGGCTGTGCGCGAAAGGCGACAGCAGGGCGGTATTGAGCAGCGAGGCGGCGGTCACGGTAGCCAGCAGCAGCGTCAGCCGCTGCCAGTAGAGCGGAAAACGGCGCCAGAATCGCTGCGCGAGCGCGGCCGGGAGCAGGGTGATGAACGGCGCGGCCAGCAGGCCGTAGCCGCTCAGCAGGCGTTCGCCGTGCAGCCAGAACAGCAGCAGCACCGGCGGTATTATCAGAGCGGGCCAATAGCTGCGCGCCAGCAAGATCAGCAGCGCGAGATAGACGCCGTGAGACAGAAACAGCGCTGCCTGATTGCCGTTGTGGGTCAGATAGAAGCCGAGCGTCCACAGCATCAGCCAGCCACTGCCCCAGGCCAACAGGATAAACAGCGAGATAACCCAGCGCCGTGAGCGGAGTGACATCAATGCCCCGCCAGCAGCTGATGTTCGAGGGCGAAATGCACCAGCTCAATGGTGCTGTTGCACTGCAGCTTGCCCAGGACGTTGGCGCGATGTACGTGTACCGTTTTATGGCTGAGATCGAGCTTGAAAGCGATCTCCTTTACGCTATCACCTCTGACCAGCAGATCGAATATTTCACGCTCGCGCGGGGTCAGCACTTCCAGCGCCGTGGCCGGCTGCTCGCCGCCGCGCAGCGCCCGCAGCGCGTCGGCGCACAGGTAATGGCCGCCCATCTCGACGGAGCGCACCGCCTGCACCAGTTCTTCCGGCCCGCAGCGTTTGGTCAGATAGCCGCTGGCGCCGGCGTCCAGCGCACTCTGCACGAAGGTGGGTGAGTCATAGATGCTGAGGATGATTGCGCGGAACTGCGGCTTCTGCGCCCGCAGGCGTTTCAACAGGCTCAGGCCGTTTTCATCCGGCATGGCGATGTCCATCACCGCGACGCTGACGTCGTCGCGCAGCAATGCCGGCCAGGCCGCCGCCGCGCTGCTGTATTGCCCCACCACGTCGATATCGTCCTCGAGGCTGAGCAATTGCGCAAAGCCGGAGCGCACCACCACATGGTCATCCACCAGTATCACACGGATCATTTTCGCACTCTGTTGCCGAATCATGACCCTATGATGCCTGCCGCCGCGGTGCTGGCAATCAGCCAAGCGCGGTTATGCAATCGATGTAACAGAATCGTAATAAAAGGGCGCCACCGGCGTCGTCAACGATCCAAATCGATGGCGAAATGCTGCCACAGCGCGGCGCGGCGTTCCTCTTCCGAATGCAGCGTCGTTTCGTGGCGCTGGTGATCTTCGGTCACGATCAGCTTCATGTCGCTGAGGGTCACCCGGCCGTGCTCCGTCGGCCGTGAGCACACCAGGCGTTGGGTGAAATGCGACTGCGGCGAAGTGCTGTGGAAGTGGCACATCTCGTCGAACTCAGGCAATTCACGCGGCTGAACGGTAAAGCGATACAGGGTTTTGGCATGCGAGCGTTGGTCGCCGTTGCGGCGCTCCAGCAGGTAATACTCACCTTCCTGCTCCAGGTGGAAGGTGCCGCTGGCCTGCGGTTGCGGCTCGGCGGCGACGATTTTGAGCGGCGTCAGGAAGGAATCGCCGAAACCGACATCCACCAGCCAGGCCTGGCCCGCCAGATCCACCCGCAGCGCCAGATGGTCGTAGGGCGGGCCGAAATGGCCGTCGCGCGCGCGGATCTCGCCGGAGATGAAGCTCACCTTGAAACCGATCTCCCGCAGCAGCAGGGCGAACAGCGTGTTCAGCTCATAGCAGAAACCGCCGCGGTTACGCTCGACCACCTTGCTGAACAGCGTTTCGGGCGCCAGCTGAATGCCCTGATGATAAATAATGCTCAGGTTCTCGAACGGGACGCTCAGCATGTGGCGATGGTGCAGCTGTTGCAACGTGGGGAGGTCAGGGCGGGCGGTGCCGGCAAAGCCGATATGCTGCAGGTAGCGTTGGGTATCCACAGGGTGTCTCGCATGAGAAAAAGTAGGCATAAAATAGCGGGCTTTGCGGCGTTTGTGAGCGCATTACGTGCTGCGCTGTCGCTGCTGCCGCAAACTGTCACTTGCCGGCGCTAGCCTGTTCCCCTGAGTTCAACGTTGCAGGAGAACGGCTATGCAAGATTTCAAACATCGGGTGGCGCTGGTGACCGGCGCGTCCACCGGCATTGGCGAAGCGATCGCCGGCGAGCTGTTTCGGCGCGGCGCCACGGTGGTGATGACCGGCCGCCACGCAGTGCCTCTCGCCGCCGCCGCCGCGCGGCTCGATCCCGACGGCCGACGGGTGATGACGTTGCGGATGGACGTGCGCGATGCGCCGTCGGTGCGGCAGGGTATTGAAGAGATCGTGCGGCGCTGCGGCGCGCTGCATCTACTGGTCAACAACGCCGGGATCACCGGCCCGCACGAGGTGGATATCGATCGGTACGCGGTCGACGATTGGCACGAGGTGATCGCCACCTGCCTGAGCGGCACGTTTTTCGGCATGAAGTACGGCCTGCCGGCGATCGTCGCCGGCGGCGGCGGGGCGGTGGTGAACCTCTCTTCCGCCAACGGCGTGGTGGGCATTGCCGGGATCGCACCTTATACCGCCGCCAAGCATGGCGTGCTGGGCCTGACACGCTCGGCGGCGCTGGAATTCGCCACGCGCGGCGTGCGCGTTAATGCCGTCGGGCCGGGCTATGTGGATACGCCAGCGATGGGGAAACTGCCAGCGTCGGCGCGGGCGCAGATGGCCGCTTCGCACCCGATGGGGAGGATGGCGACGCGGGAAGAGGTGGCGAAAACGGTGGCTTTCCTGCTTTCGGACGACAGCAGTTTCACCACCGGCGCGTTTTACAGCATCGACGGCGGTTATACCGCGCGCTGAGCCAGCGCCTGCAGCCAACGGAGAAACGCCGCTGCGCCGGGTTTTTCCAGCGTGCGCGGCGGGTAAACTACGTAGTAGGGTTTGCTGAGCCGCAGCGCCGGTTCGGCCAGGGTGACCAGCTGGCCTTCCGCCAGTTCACGGGCGATCAGCCGCCGCTGGCCGAGCAGCACCCCGCGCCCTTGCACGGCGGCGTCGATGGCCAGCGAGGTCAGGTTATAGGTTAGCCCGCGCCGCGGCGGCGGCGGCCGATCGGCGGCGGTGAACCACTCGTGCCAGCCCGGCAAAAACTGGCTCTCCTTGCCCCAGTCGACGTGGATCAGCGGCAGCTGCGTCCAGTCGCCGCACTCGCGCAGCGCCGGGCTGCACACCGGCTGCACCCAATCCTGAAACAGCTGCACCTTTTCCAGCAGCGGGTAATCCTGATCGCCGAAGCACAGGGCGAAATCCGCCGCCGAATGGGCGAAATCGACCGCCGCATGGGTGGCGTGCAGCCGCAAATCGCCGTCGGGGCACTGCGCCAGCCAGTCGCCCAGCGCCGGATTCAGCCATTTAGACGCCAGCGCCGGCAGGGCGAACACCGTCAGCGCCTGTTTGCCGCGCTGGCGTTCGACGTGCTGCTGCGCCACGCGCAGCGTTTCGAACGCCTCCTGCACGTAGGCCAGGTAGTCCGCGCCCTGTTCGGTCAGCGTGACGCCGCTTTTGGCGCGAATGAACAGCGTGATGCCCAGATGCTGTTCGAGCTGGCGGATTTGCTGGCTGACGGCGGCGGCGGTCAGCGCCAGCACATCCGCCGCACGGGCCAGGCTGCCGGTGCGAGCGGCGGTTTCGAACGCCAGAATGGCGCTCAGCTTGGGCAGGCGAGCACGGGACGGTGGCGGCATGGGCAGGACTATCGCTAAGAATTCGTTAGCTTATCCATAACGTATTTTTGTTATGGCGGCAATGCGCCATTCGCTACAGTGAGAAGCATCCGGCTATCGCACACGAGGGGAACGTCATGCCGCAACTTGCCGATATTATCGATCTGTCCGTCCATCCCATCGACGACGCCGCATTCCGCGCCCGTTGCAGGCAAACGCTGGCGCGCGCCGGCGCGCTGGTGCTGCCGGGATTTCTGCGCCCCGCCGCGCTGGCGACGGTAAGGCTGGAAGGTGCCGAACAGCACCACGCGGCGTTTTACGCCAGCAGCAAACACAACGTGTATCTACGGCCGCAGGACGACGCGCTGCCGGCCGACCATGCGCGCAACCGGCTGGTGGTGTCATCCAAGGGCTGCATTACCGACGAGGATATCCCATCGCAGTCGCCGCTGCGTGCGCTGTACGATGCTCCGGCGTTTCGCGAGTTTCTCTGCGCGGTGTTGGATGAGGCGCAGCTGTATCCCTACGCCGATCGGCTGTCGTCGATCAACCTGCATTACGCCCACACCGGTCAGGAGCTGGGCTGGCATTTTGACAACTCCTCGTTCGCCATCACGCTGCTGATCCAGAAACCGCAGGGGGGCGGCCGTTTCGAATACGTGGAGAACCTGCGCGACGCCGACCGCGGCGAGATGAACTATGCCGGGGTCACGCAGGTGCTGGACGGTGAGCGGGCGGTCAAACAGCTGGCGATGGAGGAGGGGGATTTAGTGCTGTTTCGCGGGCGCAACGCCATGCACCGGGTGACGCCGACCGAAGGCGACACCACGCGCATGCTGGTGGTGTTGGCCTACAATGCGCAGCCGGATGTCATGCTGTCGGAAAGCGCCAGAATGACGTTTTACGGCCGGTTATAGCGGATAAAAAAACCGCCCCGGAGGGCGGTTTGTCGATTCAGTGCGGGTTCTGCTCTTCGTGAGCCTGCTGCTCCCGCTTCACTTCCTGCGCGCGCTTGCGCAGGCCGAACCAGCCCAGCGTCAGCAGCACCGCCAGCACCGGAATGGTGGCGATGGTCCAGGTGCCGTTCGGGTAATCGAACGCCATCATCACCACGACGACCAGCAGGAACGCCAGCGTCAGCCAGGAGGTGAACGGCGCGCCCGGCATTCTGAACGATACCGGCTGCGCACGGCCTTCGCGCACGGCTTTGCGCAGGCGCATCTGGCAAACGATGATAAACGCCCAGGAGGCGATGATGCCCAGCGAAGCGATGTTTAGCACGATCTCGAAAACCCGCGACGGCACCAGGTAGTTGAGCACCACGCCGATCACGTAGATGCCGCAGGTAACCAGGATGCCGGCGTAAGGCACCTGCTGGCTGCTCATTTTAGCCATCAGCTTCGGCGCGGAGCCGCCCATCGCCAGTGAACGCAGGATGCGGCCGGTGGAATAGAGGCCGGAGTTGAGGCTGGACAGCGCGGCGGTCAACACCACGATGTTCATGATGGTGCCGATGTAAGGCACGCCCAGCTTGCTGAAGAAGGTCACGAACGGGCTTTGGCCGGCCTGATAGGCGTTCCACGGCAGCAGCAGCACTAGCAGCACCACGGAGCCGACGTAGAACAGACCGATACGCCAGATCACGCTGTTGATCGCTTTGGGCATCATTTTAGCCGGATCTTTACACTCGCCGGCGGCGGTGCCGATAAGCTCGATGCCGGCGAAGGCGAAGATCACCCCTTGCACCAGCACCAGCGCCGGCAGCAGGCCGTGCGGGAACATGCCGCCGTTTTCGGTGATCAGGTGCATGCCGGTGGTGTGGCCGGCGACCGGGGTGCCGGTGCCGAGGAAGACGACGCCGACAATCAGGAACAGCGCGATGGCGACGACCTTGATCAGCGCAAACCAGAACTCCATCTCGGCGAACCACTTCACGCCGATCATGTTCATGGTGGCGACGATACCGAGCGCGCCGAGGGCGAACAGCCACTGCGGCACGTCGGCAAAGGTGCCCCAGTAGTGCATGTACAGCGCCACTGCGGTGATGTCGACGATACCGGTCATCGCCCAGTTGAGGAAATACATCCAGCCGGCGACGTAAGAGGCTTTCTCACCGAGAAACTCGCGGGCGTAAGAAACGAAGCTGCCGCTGGAAGGGCGATGCAGCACCAGTTCGCCCAGCGCGCGCAGGATGAAGAAAGAGAAGATCCCGCACACCAGATAGACCAGCGCCAGCGCCGGCCCGGCCAGTTCGAGACGGCCGCCGGTACCGAGGAACAAACCGGTGCCGATCGAACCGCCGATGGCGATCATTTGGATCTGCCGGTTGCCCATGCTTTTGTGATAACCGGATTCATGAGAGTCTAGCCAGCGTCTTCTGGCGGCGTGTTTGTCATCCGCCGACTTTTTTTGTGAGTGCATTATCCGTCCTGTTTACCTGTCTATGATGAACTCCGCCCTGAGCTGCAGAGCAAACGATTGCCATCAGCAATCGTAATGAGAATGAGGTCGTGGCATCATTCCGCTGTTTATTGTGTATACAGCCGCCGTTAAATAACGGCGTGGCATGCTACCGTTTCCCGATAAATGTGGCAAAAAAACCTGCGTACAAAGTGTGAACAATGGTGTGTATTTTTTAAACTGAAAACAAAAGCGCATATTATTCAGTAAGATGAGTCTCATTATCAACACGGAAATATCGAACGATAAAAGTGATTGAAATCACAGAATAATAATTACCGCGCAAATTAAATGGATTTTGAGGTTATTTCGCGTGAGGGGGGAAAGCGGGCGGAAAATAAAACGATGGTGCCTGCGCGGTAATGAGCGTGCGCAGGCGAATCGGACGAGGGGGAGGCTTAGGCGGATTCACCGGCCGGCAGAGCCGAAGCCGGCAGGCCGAACAGCTTGTCGAACGCCCAGTTAAACAGGAAGGTGTAGCAAGGAATGATGACGATCAGCGCCATATCCAGTAGCAGCGCCTGCCACAGCGTGATGCCCATCCACCAGGCGATCAGCGGGATCAGATACACCACCAGCGTCAGCTGAAAGCCGACGGCGTGCAAAATGCGGCGTTTGAGCGTGCGGGTGCGCGACACCTGGCGGCTTTCCCACCACTCGAATACATAGTTGTAAATAAAGTTCCAGCTTACCGCTATGGTGGTGATCACCACCGCCAGCGGCCCGGTGCTGCTTGGCGCATGGCCCGATAGCAGCGCCAGCCCCAGCGCCGAGATCGCCATGCCGATGATTTCATAAGCGGTGACATACACCAGTTTGCGTTTGACGCCTTGCATCGTTTTCTCCCGAATCTGTTTTTAGTTGCCTCTGTGGCGACGGCGGCTAAGATAACGTCAATCACATTGATAGAAAAAGTCAGGAGCTGTCAGTTAATCTGACAGATTGGACGATGAATTTTTCCAGCGACAACATCGAACTGTTTTTGGCGGTGCTCGACCGCGGCTCGTTTTCCGCCGCCGCCCGCGCGTTGCGGCGCGTGCCGTCCGCCGTCAGCATGGGCATCGCCAACATGGAGGCGGAGCTCGGTTTTGCCTTGTTTGACCGTTCTCACCGTGAACCGACGCCGACCGCGCTGGCACTGGCTCTGGCGCCGCACGCCCGCCTGATCGCCGGGCAGCTCAAGCAGCTGCAGGTGCACGCCATCGAACTGTCCCAGGGGCTGGAGAGCCGGCTTTCGATCGGCGTGGCGTCGGATATCAACGGCGCCGGCCTGCTGGCGGCGGTGAAAACGCTGTCGCAGCGTTATCCGCTGCTGAACATCGAAGTGCTCAGCGCACCGCAGGACGACGTGCTGCACATGCTGCATCAGGAGCGCGTCGGCGTTTGTCTGGCGTTCGGCGGGCTGAACATCAACAGCGCGGAACAGTTCCACTTCGTCGGCGCGGAATCGCTGGTGGCGATGCTGTCGCCGCAGCATCCGGCGCTGGACGGCGCGGCGGGTGAGCTGTTTCTCGAAGATCTGGTCAACGTGCGGCAGATCATGGTGGCCAGCCGCGATCTGCCGATCGGCGATCTGCGTCCGCAGGTGGCGGAGGCGTATTGGCGCACCGACAGCCTGCCGATGGCGCTAAACATGGTGGAGGCGGGGCTGGGGTGGGGCAATTTCCCGCTGTCGCTGGCCGAGCCGCTGTTGGCGCAGGGGCGGCTGGTGCGGCTGAAATTCAAAAATACCAAGAACGAGCTGCGCTTGCCGATGCATTTGATCTGGCTGAAGAACCGCCCGTTGGACAAGGCGGCGCGCGAACTGGTCGAGCTGATGCGCGCGGCGCCGCAGGAAAGCTGATGCCAGGCGCGCTGGCTTATTCCGCGTGGCGTTTGCGCCACCAGAAGCGCACCAGCAGGATGGTGGCGATCGCCAGCGCGACAAACAGCAGGCTGGAGAGTTTTTTGTCGAAGCCGGTAACGAAACTTTCGATCGCCTGGCCGCCGAAATAGCCGAGCATGACGAAGATTGTCGCCCACAGAATGGCGCCGAGGAGGTTGAGCGGCACAAAGCGCGACGGCGGCAAGCGGCTGGCGCCGATCAGCACCGGGCCGATGATGCGGAAACCGTACATAAAGCGCACCCCGATAACGAACAGCATCGGGTGGCGAGCGATCAGCCTTCTGGCGCGCTCGATGCGTTTTTCCTGCCCCTTGAGCCGCGCGATGACCCGGCCTTCGAACCGGCGGCCGGTGAAGTACAGCAACTGATCCCCCAGCGTGCCGCCGAGCGCCACCACGGCTATCACCCACGGCCAGTGCAGCAGCCCTTCGTGGGCGGCGATGCCGCCCAGCAGCGTAATGGTTTCTCCCTCAGCCAGGCAGCCGATAAACAACGCCCAGTAACCGTAGTCCGTAATGTAGTGGGCCAAATCGGTCATTCCTTACTCCTTATGTGACTGACGCATAAGGGCAAGTATACGCCCGATCGCTAGCCTTGGGCGATCTGGGCCACCAACGCTCTGCGCCGTGCCAGGCTTTCCGCCATTTGTGCCTGTACCTTGGCGTAAATGTGCGGCTGGGCCAGTTCCGGCGTGCCGCCCGTGAACGGCGGAGCCGGGGCGTATTCCAGATAAAGCTGGATCGTCTGGGCTGTGTCTTCGCCGTGCAGTTCGGCGATCAGCGCCAGCGCAAAGTCGATGCCGGCGGTGACGCCGCCGCCGCTGATCACGTTGCCGTCGCGCTCCACGCGTGCTGAGCTTGGCACGGCGCCGAACAGCTTCAGGCTGTCGCGCATCGACCAGTGGCAGGCGGCGCGTTTACCCTGCAATAGCCCGGCGGCGGCCAGGATCAGCGAACCGGTGCACACCGAAGTCAGGTAGCGGGCATCGGCACCCAGCCGCCGGATCTGCTGCATAAAAGCCTCATCTTGCAGCGCCTGGGTGCAGCCGCTGCCGCCCGGCACGCACAGCACGTCGCAGCGCGCGATCTCCGGCAGCGGGCGCAGTTGGGTGAAGTGCAAGCCTTCCGATTCGACATCCGCGCCGTCTACCGAAGCGACGATGATTTCCGCGCCCGGCATGTGGCGCAGAAACTGCAGCGGGCCGGTGAAGTCGAGCTGGGTGACGCCTTGATAGATGGGAAATACAATCACGAGTGGTTCAGACATGACATTCGCCTCATTTTTATCGTTGGACCTGGGCCATAATAGCCGCCCTGTTTTTGGCTGATATGACAGATAACCCTCAAAAAGCGCCATCATGAAAACGATCGGTTTTGTGGTTTTTCCCGGTTTTAACCTGCTGGACTTTGCCGGCCCGCTGGCGGCGTTCGATAACGTCAGCCAGTTTACCGATCCGCCGGCTTACCGCTGCGTGGCGATTTCGCCGCAGGGCGGGATGGTCGCCAGCTCGGCCGGGGTGGAGATCGCCACGCAGCCGTGCGGCGACGAGCGTTTCGATACGCTGGTGGTGGCCGGCGGCAGCGGCAACGTGATGGCGGCGCAGTCGCCGGCGCTGGTGGCGTTCCTGACGACCCACAGCCGGCGCGCGCGGCGCATCGCCAGCGTGTGCACCGGCGCGTTTATTCTGGCAGCCTGCGGTTTACTGGACGGCAGGCGCGCTACCACCCACTGGTATCACGCGGCGCGATTGCAGCAGAGCTATCCGCGTATCCGCGTCGACAGCAACCGCATTTTCATTCGTGACGGCGATATCTGGACGTCAGCCGGCATCAGCGCCGGTATCGATCTGGCGTTGGCGCTGATCGAGGACGATCTGGGCGCCACGATGGCGGCGGGCGTGGCACGGCAGCTGGTGGTCTACCACCGGCGCCCCGGTGGGCAGTCGCAATACTCGCTGCTGCTGGCGTTGAATCCGTCGTCGGATCGCATGCGCGCCGCGCTGTCGTACGCGCGCGAACACTTACATCTGCCGCTGTCGGTGGCGGATCTGGCCGACGCCGCCTGCCTGAGCGAGCGGCAGTTCGGTCGGCTGTTCCGTGCCGAAACCGGGCAGACGCCGGCCAAGGTCATCGAGCAGCTGCGGGTGGAGGCGGCCAGGGTGCGCATCGAAGAGAGCGCCGAGCCGCTGGAGGCGATCGCCCGCTTGGTGGGGTTCAGCGATCCGGAGCGCATGAGGCGGGCGTTTATCCGCGTATTTGGCCTGTCGCCGCAGGCGATCCGCCGGCTCGGCCGCGCGGGATAATTTTTTTGCCACGCCTGGCGGCGGGGCACACCAGAGGAGCAACGGATGTATCAGGATTTTGAGAGCGAATTGAGCTGGGCGACGCGCCATATGCCGCGCACCCGGGCGGCGGTGGCAGCGTTGCCGGACCTGCACGGGGTGCGGCTGGCGTGCAATATGCACCTGGATCTGAAAATGGCGCCGCTGGTGGCCGGCCTGCTGGACAAGGGCGCGGCGATCTTCCTGACCACCTGTAATCCCACCACGGTACAGAACGACGTAGTGGCCTGGCTGGAACGGCGCGGCGCGCAGGCTTACGCCTGGCGTGACATGAGCGTCGGCGAATGGTCGGAATCTTTCGATCGCGCGCTGGCCTGGCAGCCGACCCATCTGTGCGAAATGGGGGCGGATCTGACCACCCGTCTGCACCAGTCGCCGAGCGGCCCACAGATCGTCGCCGGGTTGGAGGCCACCGGATCGGGCATCAGCCGGTTAAACGGCGTGGCGCCGCGCTACCCGATCTTCAACTGGGACGATCTGCCGGTGAAAGAGGGGTTGCACAATCGGCATATGGTTGGGCTGACCGCCTGGCATACCTTCTTCCAGACCACCCATTTGACGCTGCACGAGAAGCGCGTGCTGGTGATCGGTTACGGCCTGGTCGGGCAGGGGACGGCAGCGGCGGCCAGGGCCTACGGCGGCCAGGTGATGGTGGCGGAAATCGATCCGGCGCGCGCGCTGCAGGCGCGTTATGACGGCTGGCAGGTGGTGGATCTGGCGAGCGCGATCGCGCAGGCGGACGTGATCGCCACCGCGACCGGCGCGAAAAACGTGCTCTCGGCGCAGCATCTGCAACAGGCGCAGGACGGCGTGTTTATCCTCAACGTCGGCCACGTGGCGGAAGAGATCGACGTCGGCTTCCTCAAGGGCTTGCCGCACCACGAGCCGATGCCTTATGTGAACGCTTACCAACTGAATGAAAAGACGGTCTATTTGCTGGCCAATGGCTCGATGTTCAACCTGACCGCCGGCTATGGCGACAGCCTCAACGCCTTCGACGTGACGCTGGCGGTGATGGCGGCCGGCATCGGCCATATCGTCGGCGCCGGGGCGCGGCAAACGCCGGGGCTGTACCTGCTGCCTCAGTCGGCCTGGCAGCCGGCGCTGTAACTTTTTCTACGCGGGCGTTCATCCCAGAGCGCCCGCGGGCTGCGTCGTTTTTCGGCCGACAGAATTTGTCACAAATCCGCCATACAATCCCAGTGCCAAGCGCTGAACCCTCACATATAATTCGCTGAGTTCAAGCCCCCATTTCAGAGTAATGCCTGTGAAAATACGTGTTTTGGTTCTGACCCTGCTCGCTTTGCAGGCGGGCGCAGGCTTTGCGCCGCGCGCGCTGGCCAGCGACAACGCCGCCGCCGTACACGCCACCCAGCCGGAGCTGGCCTCCGGCAGCGCGATGGTTGTCGATATGCAAACCCATAAGGTGATGTACGCGCGCAACCCGGATGAAGTGGTGCCGATCGCCTCGATCACCAAGCTGATGACCGCCATGGTCACGCTGGACGCGCACCTGCCGCTCGACGAGATGCTGTCAGTGGACATCCACCAGACGCCGGAGATGAAAGGGGTGTATTCGCGGGTACGGCTGAACAGCGAAATCAGCCGCAAGGACATGCTGCTGCTCGCGCTGATGTCGTCGGAAAACCGCGCGGCCGCCAGCCTGGCGCACCACTATCCAGGGGGCTACAACGCCTTCATCAAAGCGATGAACGCCAAGGCCAGGGCGCTCGGCATGACCAATACCCATTATGTGGAACCGACCGGGCTCTCTATTCATAACGTGTCGACGGCGCGCGATCTGACCAAGCTGCTGATCGCCACCAAACAATACCCGTTGATCGGCCAGCTCAGCACCACCACCGAGCGCATGGCCAGCTTCAAAGACCCGAACTACACGCTGCCGTTCCGCAACACCAACCACCTGGTGTACAACCCGAAATGGAACATCCAGCTGACCAAGACCGGCTTCACCAACCAGGCGGGCCACTGCCTGGCGATGCGCACCATGATCGGTAACCGCTCGGTGTCGCTGGTGGTGCTGGACGCCTTCGGCAAATATACCCACTTCGCCGACGCCAACCGGCTGCGCAGCTGGATCGAAACCGGCAAGGTGACGCCGATCCCGGCCGCCGCCCGCGACTATCGTCGCCAAAAAGACGCCAGCTTGGCGAAAAACGCCACCGAATGACCCGCCTGGCGGCCTGCTCATTTGCAGCAGGCCGCTATCGGCCCTCGGGCCGCCTGATGACAAATCCCCGCTCGCGATCGCCGTCGAAACCTGCTTTGAGATAAAGCTGGTGCGCGCCGGTGCGTTGCTGCCCCGACAGCAGCATCACCTTGTAACAGCCCTTGCGCCAGGCCAGCTGCAGCGCGTATTCGATCATCGCGAGCGCCACGCCGTGGCCGCGATAGGGCTCCGCCGTCACCACATGCTCAATAACACCGAACGGCTGCGCCTGGTGTGCCAGCCCCGGGATCAGCGCCAGCATGCAGGTGGCGATCGGTTGTTCCTCGTCCGCTGCCACCACCAGACGGATCGCCGGATCGTCCAGCAGACGTTGCAGGGTGCGGCGCGCATCGTCGGCGCGCAGCGGCGCGTCCTGCGGGCGCAGCTCGCGATATAAGGCTAACAGGCCGTTGAGATCGTCCGGCTGCGCCAGGCGATGAATGATGCTCATGGTTGCTCCTTTCCGCCGCTTCAACGGTAATCCGCTATCCTCCATTAATACCACAACGATTGCCGGAGGGGATGTTATGAGTCAGGTTTCGACCTTTGTCATGTTCCAGGGAGAGGCGCAGCGGGCGATCGATCTCTACAGCCAGGTGTTCGAGCGTTTTCGGCTCATGCAGGTACAGCATTACGACCCGACGCCGGACGGCCGGCGATTGATCAAGCATGCTGCCATCGATTTCGATCGGCAGAACCTGGTGTTTATCGATAGCCCGATCAGCCATGACTTTAGCTTTACCCCGGCGGTGTCGCTGTTCATCAACCTGCCTAACGAAGAAGCGTTGGAGCGGGCGTTCCACCGGCTGGCGGAGGGCGGCAAGGTGCTGATGCCGCTCGATGACTACGGCTTCAGCGCCCGTTTCGGCTGGCTCAACGATCGTTTCGGCCTTTCCTGGCAGCTCAATGTGCCGGCGGGCGATCTGCCCTGACGCTAAGGGAGAATGTGCAAAAGAATGGTAATTACTGCTGTTATTTCATATTGTTATCACCATTTTGGCGAGGAGCTTTGCCGTAGGAAATACCGACAACATCATGGAAAGGTGCGCTTTGATTGATTTTGACCGCTATGTTGAGCAAGCGAAGTCTTACGGCGAGTGGCCGGGCGGGCATGTGGAGATGTCGTCCGGTCGCGTTGAGGGATTGAGCTATCGCCTGTATCGGCAAACTGCCGCGAGTGCAGACGTGATGGTGGTGTATCACGGCGGCGGGGTTAACAGCGCTGCCGGGTATGACGTCCTTGCGCGCCAGCTGGCCGCCGAGCCGACGCTCGCGGTGTGTCTGGTCGATATTCGCGGACATGGCGATTCCAGGGGAGAGCGGGGGACGGTTGAGCGGCCTGAGCGTATTTGGCGCGATGTCGATATCATCCTGGCAGAAATGCGCTGCCGGTTTCCGCTGGCGCGCAGACACCTGCTTGGCCATTCGAGCGGCGCCGGCATGTTGCTCAACTACTTGACCCGTTACCCTGGCGAACAGCAGGCGGACAGCCTGATCATGCTGGCGCCCGAGCTGGGTCCATTTTCCGGGATGGCCCGCGATCTGGCGGCGGAGGCCCGTTTTGCTCAGGTGCGACAATGGCCGTTTGTCGCCAATGCGCTCAGCGGCGGGCGCTGGTTTGGGCAATCCCGGGCGGTCAGCCTGAATTTTCCCCCGGCTGTGCTGGCCGCCGCCCCCGATTTTGTCTGCCAATACAGCGTCAATATGGCTAACGCGTTGACGCCACGCATCCCGGCAAAGCAACTGGCGGCGCTGCGATTGCCGACCTTGCTGCTGGCGGCAGCGCAGGATGAGCTGTTCAATGCGCAAGCGATGCAGCGCTTCGTCGAACAGCATGGCAGTGCGCATGTTGCCTTTGGCTTGCTTGAGGGCAGTACGCATTTATCGTGCGTTTTTGAGGCCCACGGTCATGTCCTGCGCTATCTCGCGGGCGTATTCGCTATCGCATCCGATTGAGACGTATGCGCGTAGCTGTTTGTTTATTAATCACTTCTTCTCCACCGCTAACTGGACGGAGGAGTGGTGATTAAGATCACGAAATTAGTTAATAAATCTTTATGGATTTGATTGCATAATGTTAACATCCTGCCGCTTTCATTAGGCTTGCTAATGATATTCTTATTGTCAAGGAATGCTCAGGATGGATTACCAAAACGTCTTTCAATTGACGGATCAGGAAAGAAACGAGTTATTTTCGGCATTAGATAAAATTGCTTACGATCCCGCCGGCGGTGATGCGTATATTCACGCTATACGTTCGGCCATGATCACCCACTTACCCCACAGATTAAGCGCTGCATTAAGCCAGCAAAAGGCGTCAATCAAACCACGGCCTTATCTTATTTTAAAAAATGTGCCGGTGGATAAAGAAGTGTTCTTTTCCCCTTGTCCGAACCAATATACGCCTTCGGCCAAATCAGGGAATATCAGTGAAAACCTGTTGGTCGGCATCTCTTCGCTAATTGGTGAACCCTATTCGATGTATTTCGAAGGGAAAGAACTGATTAATAATCTGATCCCCAAACGCGAAGCCAAAAAAGAATATACCGGTCTGGGGTTCGATGTTGAATTGGATTTCCATATTGAAAATGCGGCCCTGAAACACCTGGAGCAGTTCAACGTCTCGCCGATGGGGTTGCTGTTAGCCGGCGTGCGCCGCGATCCGCACAGCCCGATGACGCGTATCTCCGATTCGCGTTTGGCTATCGCTCAACTGAGCCACGAGGACGTCGAAACGCTGGCCAGCCCGCTGTACAGCATCAAGCTGCCATACCGTTGGCGCCAGTCCACGCAGGCCGGGCGCGAAGAAACCGCGCTGGTGCCGCTTATTTCGCAAAACCATGTTCTGCCGGATGTGAGCGCCGTTTTCTATCCCGGCATGATTGCCGCCAGCACGCCGCGAGCGGAAGCCGCGCTGGAGCGTTTCTACGGGCTGGTGAAAGAAAATGCCATCGGCATCGATATTTGCCCGGGCGATTTGGTGTATATCGATAACCGTTTTGCGCTGCATTCACGCGATAAATTCACGCCATCTTTCGATGAAAGAGATACGCCGTTGCGCTGGGTGCAACGCGTCTTCATTTCGGCAAGCTTGTGGAATCACCGCAACCTCAATCAGGTTGAAGAGCGCATTTTCTCGATTTAAGGTTATTATTCATGCTGAACGTTTTTCTTTCTATATTGCCGATTTTTTTGTTAATCGTGCTGGGCTATTTGTCAAAGCTCTATGTTAAAGACGTTGCCGTATTTTGGGGCTTTTCAGACAAATTCGTTTATTACCTGTTTTTTCCGGCGCTGTTGATATTGGATATCAGCGAGGCGGATTTTAGCGGCGCGGACAGCTTTTATCCCGTTGTGGCGACCATAGTTTCCACGCTGGCCATCGCGTTGATTATTTTCGTTGGCAAACTGTTTTTCAATACGTCGGCCGATCTGTTTACCTCCATTTTTCAGGGCGGAGTCAGATATAACTCTTATGTATTCATCGCGCTGTCGCAATCGCTGTTCGGCAGCGAGGGGGTGGCGCTGTCCGGTTTCTTCGTGGCCTATATGATCATTCTGACCAACATCATGAGCGTGTTGGTGATGAACCATTACGGCACCGGCAGCAAGAAAAGCCTGAGCGGCGCGCTGCTGGCGCTGACGAAAAACCCGCTGATCATCGGCGCGTTGTTCGGGGTGCTGATGAACCTGTGCAACCTGCACATCACCGGCGCGCTTAAACAGCTGTTCGTATATCTCTCCAACGCCGCCACGCCGCTGAGCCTGATGTCGGTCGGCGCAGGGTTGATCGTCAGCATGCATATTCGCAAGCTGGTTTCCATCTCTTATGCGACCGTGCTGAAACTGGTGGCCATGCCGCTGATTACCATTGCGCTGGTGCACTATTTCGGCGCCACCGGCGTGCCGGCCAGCATCGCCATTCTCTACTCCGCCGTGCCTTGTGCCGGCAACGCCTATATCCTGGCGCGGCAAATGGGGGGCGATCATGAAGCGATGGCCTCCATCATCACCTGGACGACGCTGCTGTCGGTGATTACCGTCACCTTCATCCTGGGCAGCGTAGCGCTTTAACGCCGGCGCCGGGCGGCAATCGCCCGCCCGGCATTTTCCGAGATCCTCCCATATCCTTTCATGATGCTTTACCGCTATGCTAAACATAGAATGGCCCGTGAATATGAAAAGGATGAATCATTTTGGCAGGAAGTAGCTTACTTACCCTCATCGACGACATTGCCTCGTTGCTGGACGATGTCTCGTTAATGAGCAAGATGGCGGCGAAAAAAACCGCCGGGGTGCTGGGGGACGATCTGGCGCTCAACGCGCAGCAGGTCACCGGCGTTAAAGCCGACCGCGAGCTGCCGGTGGTGTGGAGCGTCGCCAAAGGCTCGCTGATCAACAAGGCGATCCTGGTGCCGCTGGCGCTGCTGATCAGCGCCTTCGCGCCCTGGGCGATTACGCCGCTGCTGATGGTGGGCGGCGCCTATCTGTGTTACGAAGGGTTCGAAAAGGTGTTTCACAGCCTGAGCCACGGCAAGGCGGCGCAGGAGGAAAAATCGGACGGGCCCGGCGCCAATGAGGACGCCGCGGCTTATGAGAAGCGCAAGGTGAAGGGGGCAATACGCACCGACTTCGTGCTGTCCGCCGAGATTATCGCCATTACCTTGGGCACCGTCGCCGGCGCCACCTTTAGCCAGCAGGTGATCGTCTTGTGCGGCATCGCCGTTGTGATGACGCTCGGCGTGTACGGCATCGTCGCCGGCATCGTTCGGCTGGACGATCTGGGGCTGTATCTGAGCCGCAAACGCAGCGCAGTGGCGCGCTCCCTCGGCGGCGGCATCGTGCGCGCCGCGCCTTATCTGATGAAAACGCTGTCGATCGTCGGCACTGTCGCCATGTTTATGGTCGGCGGCGGCATCCTGACCCACGGCCTGCCGCCGGTGCATCACCTGTTCGAAGACTGGGCCTCGTACACCACCGTGGTGCCGACGTTTGGCCATCTTTTGCAGGGTGTGGTTCCGGCACTGCTGAACGTGGCGTTCGGGCTGGTGGCCGGCGGCGTGGTGCTGGCGGTGGTGTCGGCGCTGGGCGCGGTACGCGCGCGTTTCAAGGCATGATGAAAAGTCTCGCCCCGGAAGGGGCGGGACGTATGAGACGGATTAAAAGATCAGTTTGAGAACGCCGGTAATCGTCAACAAACCCACGATGAAGATGATGGCGACAATCCACAGAATAATTTTCATTCACTTCTCCCTTACCGGTTAGATGGCGTGCGCGATTGGCGCTAACTCAATGAAATCCCTCTTCACTATAGACGCTAACTTCCTATCGTGCGTCGCCATGCATTCAAGGATGCCGATTGTCGCCGTCACCCAGCGCGCGCTGCATAATCTGCGTGTCACGCCATTCCCCCAGTTTGAACCCCACGGCCTTTAACGTTCCGGCGCTGGTAAAGCCGAGCGACTGGTGCAGCGCCAACGAACCGCGGTTGGCGGCGGAATCACCGACGATCGCCAGCATCTGGCGCCAGGGGCCTTGCTCGCAGCGGGCGATCAGCGCGCTCAGCAGCGCCTTGCCGACGCCTTTCCCCTGTTGCCCTTCGGCGATATACACCGAGTCTTCTACGGTAAAGCGATAGGCCGGCCGGGGGCGATATGGTGTGGCATAGCAGTAGCCCATAACACGGCCTTCGCTTTTCGCCACCAGCCAGGGCAACCCGGCTTCCCGCACCTTGCCTAGCCGCAGCTGCATTTCCGCCAAGGTCGGCGGCTGTTCTTCAAACGAGGCGGCACCGTACAGCACGTGGTGAGTGTAAATTTGCAGCACGGCGGCCATATCGTCCGGCGTGGCATCGAGGAGGCTGAGTACGGGAGCGGAGAGCGTCATGGTAATGCCTGTTTACCTTGGAAATCAGCGGATAAACGCCATTATGCGCGCCGCTCGCCGCCGGGATAAATCGGGTTTTCTTATGGTGAGATAAGAAAATCCTATGAGCTATTCAGCCGCGCATCAGCCGGGCCACGGCCTGGCGCAGATAGGCCAGCAACGGCGGAGTCAGCCAGGTGCCCTCGGTCAGCGAGGGTTCCCGTTCCATCGCTTCACGGATCTTCATCTGCGTCGCCGGGTTGGTGCCGGCATAGGATTGGAACAGCGCCAGCCAATCGGCCGCCAATCGCACCGCCTCCGGCGAATCGGCAGGTATGCCGTCGTTCATCGCTTGATGGAATTGAGCGATCAGAGCCGGCCACTCCTGCAGGCGGGTGAAATAGTGTTGACGCACATAGGCGTACTCTTCCACCGACAGGTATTTTTGATAGACAGCCAGCTTGGTTTCGGCAAAGGCGCGGGTGATGTAGTCCGTCATCGTCGGTGTAATGCCGGTCTGTTCGCGCATCGACGGTTCGTCGGCGTGCATGGCGTTCAGCCGGGTGAGAAAGGCCGGGTTGCCGGCGGTGTCGCGTTCCAGCATCAGCATCCAGCGGCGTGCCATCGCCTGAGCCTGTGGCGCCTGAGGTTCGATGCCTTCCGCCATCAGTTGTCCCACGCTGCTCACCAATGCAGCCCATTCCTGATTGCGGGTGGGATCAGCTTGGTAGAATGGTAGTTGCATCAGCTCATCGGCGGTAAAGTATTTATCGTACATGGTCATTAACTCCAACGTAGTCAGCCAGTCGTTCAGTTCTGGTTCGTGCCCGGCGGAAAGTTGGGCATGCATGTGCTGCAGCCGGCCGCGCAATGCGGCGATCTGTGCCAACTGCTGCTCCAACATGGCGATCTGCTGCTCAATCACCGCCGGAAGCGCTGGCCCTGAACGCGCGAGAATTGCCCCGACTTCCGCCAGCGAAACGCCCATCCGGCGCAGCGCTTGGATGTGATGCAAGCGGGTGATGTCAGCCCGGTTGTATAAACGATAACCGGCGTCGGAACGCGCAGAAGGGACCAGCAAACCAATGCTGTCATAGTGATGCAGTGTGCGAACGGTAATGCCGGAACGGCGCGCCAGTTCGCCGACTTTCAATAACATATGTAGCTCCTCCCTTGTGCGTGCCGGGATACTAAAGCCTGACGCCACGTAAGGGTCAAGAGCGGGAAGAAAAGGTGACGTTTTAAAAATCGGTAGGCGCCAGAGAGGCAAAAGCCCAGCTGGATGGCTGGGCTTCGCAGGTCCCTGAAAGGGAGGGTATAGCATAAGGGCCTTTATCGGCTACGGCGACAATTTCACCTGATTTGTCTGTTTTGTCAACAACAGCGTACTGGTCAGAACAGCATATTTATGGCATTGATCGACTTAATGACGGCGCGTTGTATGTCAGCAACAAGCTCGCGCGACAGACACTGGGTAAGAAAGCCTCTCTCTTTACGGGCTCTGTTCAGCCGTTGGCGGCTGACTTGCTGCACCAGATCGCCCTTTGCCCAGCGCGTTTGCGGATGAAAGAATCTCATATCTTCGATGAGTTCACGCGTAATTTCGATGTGCAATCCCCGTTCGATCTTGTTCGAATCTCTGGTGGTCGACAGCGGTACGATAATGCAGGCGTTGCCGTTAATTTTGCCGTTTAACACAACAACTAAACGGTTCTTCACCATTTCTGGTGGAATGTGGCCATCATAAAAGCCGGCTTCATGCGGTTGGCAGACTGATAGGGGATAGTTGCCATAGTTGCACTCGAGAATTTCCCCGACCTTGGGGGCAAATTTGATCGGCATCGATACACTGCTTTGTTGTGAACAATCCGTGTTATGGAGGAATGAGCATGCGGGCGTTTTGCTTTTAGAGAAAGGTGTGGCGTAAGGAAACGGGGAATGAAAGTGAAATATTGCGGATTCGTGCGCAGAATCCGCCTTGATGGTGGCCGAATTTACCAGCCTTTCACCGCGCCGCCGTTGAAGATTTTCTCGGCGGCTTTGGCGACTTCGTCCGACTCATAGGCCTTGATGAAGTTCTGTACGTTTGGCGCGTCCTTGTTGTCTTCGCGGGTGACGATGATGTTGGTGTACGGTGAGTCCTTATCCTCGATGAAGATGCCGTTTTTGGTCGGCGACAGGCCGGTCTGGTTGATGTAGGTGGTGCTGATGACGGCGACGGTGACTTTCGGATCGTCTAACACGTGCGGCAACTGCGCGCCTTCCAGCTCCATGATCTGGTAATGATGCGGGTTGGCGCTGATGTCCAGGGCGGTGGGCAGCAGCCCTTTACCTTGTTTCAGCGTAATCAATCCGGTTTTTTCCAGCAGCAGCAGGGCGCGCCCCAGGTTGGTCGGATCGAGCGGGATGGCGATCACCGCGCCGTCCGGCAGCTCTTTCAGCGATTTTATCTTTTTGGAGTAGCCGGCCATCGGGAACACGAAGGTATTGCCGACCGCCACCAGCTTATAGCCGTGATCTTTGTTTTGCTGTTCGAGGAACGGGCGGTGCTGAAACACGTTGGCGTCCAGTTCGCCTTTGTCGGTGGCGTCGTTCGGCAGCAGCGAACCGCTGAAGCCGACCAGCTCGACCTCCAGCCCGTATTTCTCTTTCGCCACCTGCCTGGCGACTTCCGCCACGTCCTGTTCCGCGCCGTTGATGACGCCGACTTTGATATGGTTTTGGTCGGTTTTTTGATCGCAGCCCTGAAGCGCCAATACAGCGGCGAAGGCCGCCGCCAGAGGGGTGATACGCCAGCGTAAGGTCATCGAAGTCTCCCTGAAAAGAACAATAAAATCAGTTGGTTTTTGTCCTTACAGCTAAGCCTGAACCGCCGGTGAAGTCAAACGCTCGTTCAGCATAAACGGCTATAGCTTATAGCCGTTATGCGGCGGTGATTATCGGCTGAGCGAACGCAGCACCACGATGCCCGGCGTAGCCATCACGTAATCCATAAAGGGTGAGTCGACGACCTGCATGTTGGCCTTGCGCGAGGAGGCGTTGCGCAGCACCGGGCCATGGTCGGTCATCACGAAGATGCCGGTGTGGGTCACGTCCAGCCCGGCGAGGTTGGTGTAAATACCGATGTAGTCGCCGGTGCGCAGCTGGGCCAGCACCTTGTCGTCGACGTTGTCGCTGGGAATGTAGGTGACGCTGCGCTGCACGTTGGGCAAGCCGGGCAGGTAGCTGCTGCCGTCCGCCTTTTGATTGAGGTTTTTCACGAGGGTGACGGCGTGCGGGCTGAGCTGGGCGGTGATGTCTTCGGCCACTTTTTTCGGCCGCTGCGCCCAGTCGGTGAAGAAGTGTTTGCGCTGCGGGAAGGCGATGTTGCCGTCGACGTAGCGAATGTCTACCAGGCGCTGAACGAACTCGGCTTCGCTGCGGGCGGTGCTGAGCGCTTCCACATAATCGATGTAGGTGAAGCAATCCAGTCCGCGGAAGTCGATCACCAACTGCTCAGGCGTGTTCTGCGAACCGATCAGACGGTTGGCGAGATACGGCGTGCCGAGAAACTCGCGCGAAATCAAATCGACGGTGCGGCCATGCGGCTGCGCGGCGGGCCAACCGGCGCGCAGCGCGAGGATCTCACGCAGCTTGCTGCGGGTGCTGGCGTCCATCTCCGGCTGCACGCCCGGCGGCGAAACGGTGACGTCGGTCGGCGGCGTCGCGGGGGAGACGGCGGTGGAGCGTTCGGCGCATCCGCTCATAGCGATAGCTAACATCAGTAAAACAGCCTTGTTCTTGTTCATACGGCCCTCCCTGGGTGTCGCTGGCTTATCAGAGTAAGTGATAACAGTTCTCATCCGATGGTAGGGGTTAAAAAGTAAACATCACCTCAATGGCAATCGATAAATCAGTAACCGATTTCGCTATTGAACGGCAAATACCAGAACAGCGCGATTTCGTGATCGGCGATCTCCGGTTCGGCGCGGTACAGCAAACGGTCGATGCCGCCGAGGATAAACCCGTAATGCTGGTAACAGCGGCAGGCCGCCAGATTGTTGTTCTGCGTTTCGAGCATCATACCTGAGGTTTCCTGCTGCCGCGCCCACCGTTTGGCGCAGTCCAGCAGTGCCCCGGCGATGCCCTGACGGCGCGCATGAGCACTGACGGCGATCTCGTCGATCAGGGTGTAACCGTTCCAGTTTTTGCTCAGCGTGATATGGCCAACGGCGTCGTTCTGACGATACGCCAGGAAGGTCACGCTGTCTTCGTTGGCGAACGGCGCCAGCGGATACCGTTTGCGAAATGGTGCCACCGGGCGGGTTGGCCAGCTGTCGACCGGGCTGTCGAACTGCGGCAGAGCGTAACAGGCGATGGTGAAGCTGAAATCGCCGCGCGTCAGATAATCGTCGGGCAGCGCCTCAATGGCCGCGATGCGGATGGCCGGGTTCATTACGGCAGCTCCCGCAAAAGACGCGCCGGGTTGCCGACGTAGATCCCCTTGCGGGTGATGTCGCGGGTCACCACCGCCCCGGCGCCGATCACCGCGTCGTTGCAGATCTCTACCGCCAGGATCGTGGCGCCGGAGCCGATGGACACCCGATCGCCGATGCGCGTGCGCCCCCAACTGGCCGGATCGGCGTTGGGCGCGCCCTCTTTGAACAGATCGTTGGCGAAGGTGACGCCGTGGCCGACAAAGCACGCTTCGCCGAGGGTGACGTATTCGCAGATAAAGCTGTGCGACTGAATTTTACTGCGTGCGCCGATGCTGACGTGGCGCTGGATCTCGACGAACGGGCCGACGAAGACATCGTCGCCGAGCCGGCAGCCGTAAAGATTGCAGGGCTCGACAACGGTAACGTTGCGCCCGGCGTCGACGTCGACGATCCCCGCCTGACGGGTGGTGATTATGGATGACATGACCTTCCTCGCAGCCTGGTTTTTATGGTGGGAGTATAAGACAAAGCGCTGCGGCGTTGCGCTTTCCGCACGTTTTTTCGCCGAAAGACTATAATTAGCACAGGGGAGAGAGCCCCGTGGCCGCAATCCTCGCACGGGTAGCAGTCCGTCGGAGGTGTGAAATTCGTTCGCCGATCGCGGCCTACGGCGAGATAGGAGGTGTCTCATGGTCAGTCATGTTTGGGGACTTCTGGCGCATCCCAGCGCCGAGTTCGAACAGATCAAAAGCGAGAATGAAAGCGTCTCGCACCTATACACCCATCACGTGTTGCTCTTGGCAGCCATCCCGGTGGTCTGCGCCTTTATCGGCACCACCCAGTTGGGCTGGCTCTCCGGCGAGGGACATGCCATCAGGCTCGACATGTTTACCGCGTTTTATACCGCCGTGGCGTTCTACCTGCTGATGCTGGCAGGCGTAGCGGCCATGGGGAAAGTCATTCACTGGATGGCGCGGCGTTATGAATCGCGCCCAAGCCTGCACCGCTGCATGGTGTTCGCCGGCTACGTGGCGACCCCGATGTTCCTCAGCGGGATTGTGGCGCTCTATCCGGTCGTCTGGCTGTGTCTGTTTGTCGGCATTATCGGCCTGTGCTATTCGGGCTATCTGCTGAATCTGGGGATCCCGCACTTCCTGAATATCGACAGTAAGGAAGGGTTCATCTTCTCCAGCTCGACCTTCGCCATCGGCATTCTGTTGCTCGAGCTGCTGCTTGGGGTGACGGTGCTGCTGTGGGGGTACGGTTCCTGGTTGTTCTGAGTTAACGGCTGTTGTTGCCCCCGCGCCGGTGGAACGGCGCGGGGGCTTTTGCTTTTATGCGCGGCGGAAAACCAGCATCACGCCGAGCACGATGCCCGCCATGCCCAGCAGGCTCAGCGCGGCTAGCGCGTGGCCGAGCAGCAGGTAATCCAGCAGGGCGGTCACCGCCGGGATCAGGTAGAACAGGCTGGTGACCTGCACCAGGTTGCCGCGCTGGATCAGGCGATACAGCAAGAACGTCGCCAGCACCGAGATCACCACCGCCATCCACAGCAGCGGCAGCACGAACGCCGGCCGCCATTCGACCCGCAGCGGCTCAAACGGCAGTGCCAGCGTACACATCAATAATCCGACGGCATACTGCAGCGGCAAGACCGCCAGCGGCGGCTGCGTCATGCCTTTTTGCAGCAGGGTGCCGGCGGTCATGCAGCCCAGCGCGATAAAGGCGAACAGCATGCCGCTCAGCGAGAAGTGGGCCACCATCAGGCTTTGGTACACCACCAGCGTCAGCCCGACCATCGCCAGCGCCAAGCCGAGTGCCCGCAGCCCGGTGCAACGTCGCTCGGTGATGAACTGGGTGAGGATCGGCTGTACGCCGAGCAGCGTCGCCAGCACGCCGGGCGTAATACCTTGTTCCAGCGCCAGCAGATAGCAGATTTGATAGCTGCCGATCATCAGCACGCCGATCAGCACGACGCGCCAGCGGGTGCCGGGGGCGGGGAGACACTGGCGCTGCCACAGGCCGATGACCAACAGCACCGCCAGCGCGATGGCGCAGCGGAAGAACAGAAAAGCGAAGGCGGAGGCGTGCTCCAACCCCCAACGGGAGAAGATCGCGCCGCTGCTCCAAAGCAGGACGAACAGCGTAGCCAGGCCGGCATTGGCCCAGAGAGAAGGGAATCGCATATCAATTTCACCTGTCGTGAAAATTACAGGCTCCGGCGCGCGCGGCGGTCTACGCCTGAACGCAACAGATCAATAAGCCGGAGGTAAAAGTCGGTGTGGCTTAGCGCACAACCACAATGCGTGGCGGGTAAGCGGCAACCGCTGAAACGACAGAGGAAACGGCGGGTGGGGCAGAGGAAGCACACAGCAAAACGACGGCCGGAGCGGTCGTAAGAGTCGGATCTGTGCTGTGCGCCAACGGAGTCATAGGGGTTCCTGCAAACCGGAAATAAAACTAATCGCTTCAAACATAACCAAGTTCAGCGGTGCGTGCAATCGGAAATCACAATGATTCAAATGATAATGAAAATCATTATCATTAATTAAAAGGTGTGCTATGTTGCTTTTGCCGCGCAGTGTTGACGCAGGGGCGCGGCTTGCTCCCAGTCTCGCGGCACGCAGCGCGTGCGGCAAAAGAGGTTGCGATTCGCTTTTGCAGAAGGCGCGGAATCGTGGTAAAAATATTGATATGTTATAATATAACAATTGACGCATAATGAATTCAATTCACGACACCCTCCGCGTTGATGGAGTTAGCCTGACCGGCCACGGCGGGGCATTGATACTCGACAACATCCATTTCGCGCTCCGTTCCAGTGAAAAGCTGGCGGTGATCGGCCCTAACGGCAGCGGCAAGTCCAGCCTGTTGCGCGCCCTGATCGGCGAAACGCGGCCGGACAGCGGCGGCATTTACTGGCGAGGGCGCGCCTTGTCCGAGTGGCCGGCGGCGGAACGTGCCAGAAGCATCGCCTTTCTGGCACAAAACGATCTGCCGGATTTGCGGCTGTCGGTTGAGGACTACGTGGCGTTGGGCCGTTTACCGCATGGCGAACGCTCTGCGACGGGAAAGCGCATTGTTGACGAGGCCATCGGGGAAACCGGGCTGGCGCCGCTCAGGCACCGCCCGTTGGGGCGGCTCTCGGGCGGTCAGCGTCAGCGTGCTGCACTGGCCCGGGCGTTGGCGCAGTCTCCCGATCTGTTGTTGCTGGATGAACCGACCAATCACCTCGATCCGCCCGGGCGCTCGGCGCTGCTGTCGTTAGTGAAAAATAAAGACATTGCCGTGATTGCAGTGCTGCACGATTTGCCCGTGGCAGAGGCGTTTGCCGATCGGATCCTGGTGCTCAACGAAAGCCGCCAGGTAGCCTGTGGTACGCCCGAGGCGGTGTTGCAGACCCCGGTGATTTTGCCGGTGTTCGGCATGAACAGTTTCAAGGTGGCGCACCCCGTCAGCGGGAAAACGCTGCGTATTTTTGACGTTCCCCATTGCGCTTGATAAACCAGAGAGAAACATGAACACACGCGTATTCCCCCTGCTCCTGCTGCTGGCCGGCGGGGCGGCGGCGGCCGAAAAATTTCCCGTCACCGTAGAAAGCTGCGGTACGCCGGTCACCTTCAACCAGGCGCCGCAACGCGCCGTCATCAACGACATCAATATGGCCGAGATGGCCTTTGCGCTCCATTTGCAGGATCGCATTGTCGGGCTGACCGGCATCACCGGCTGGTACAAACTGACGCCCGACTTCAAGGCCGCGATGGGCGCCATTCCCGAACTGGCGCCGAAATATCCTGCTCTGGAAACGCTGCTGGCAGCGCAGCCGGATTTCTTCTTCGCCGGCTGGAATTACGGCATGAAGATCGGCGGTGACGTCACACCGGAGACGCTCGCCCCGTTCGGCATCAAAACGCTGGTGCTGAGCGAGAGCTGCGTACAGGCCGGCGGGCGGCCGCAAAAGGCCGATATGAACCTGCTGTATGACGATGAGCTGAAGCTCGGCAAGATTTTCGGCAAGCAGCAAGAGGCCACCGCGCTGGTTGCGGGCTGGCAGCGCCGGTTGGCTGCGCTTCCCGCCAGGCCGGCGGGCCAGCCGCCGCTTAAAGTGTTCGTCTATGACTCGGGGGAGGAGAAGCCTTTCACCAGCGGCAGATACGCTATGCCGACGGCGATCGTCGAAGCGGCGGGCGGCCGCAACGTGATGGACGACTTGCCGGCGAGCTGGACGACGGCGTCCTGGGAAGCGGTGGCGGCGGCCGAGCCCGACTTCATTATTCTGCTGGATTACCAGACCGGGTCGGGCGCCGATACGCTGCGGCGCTTCCTCGAGTCTCACCCGTTGATGAAATTGACCCCCGCCGTACGGCACCACCGTTATCTGAAACTGCAGTATGCGGAGCTGACGCCGGGGCCGGCCAACATCGGCGCGGTGGAAAAGCTGGCGCGGGCGCTGTACGCGCCGGAGGCTGAATGAATTCGCCGACCCGGCGGTTTATGCTGCTCGCACCGCTGGCGCTGTCAGTGTTGTGCGGGCTAATGATCTGGAGCCTGCAGCTGGGCAGCGTCGCGTTGTCATGGCGACAGGCGTTTGCGGCGTTAGGGCTCGGTTCGGCGCCGCTTTCCGGCATGCTGGACACCATCGTCGTGCAACTGCGGGTGCCCAGGGCCTTGTTAGCGGCGTTAACCGGCGCCGGGCTGGCGATGACCGGCGCGCTGCTGCAGACCACCACCCGCAATGAGCTGGCCGATCCTTTTTTGTTTGGGCTCTCCTCCGGCGCCTCCGCCGGCGCGGTGCTGGTCATCACGCGCTTTGGCGATGCGCTGGGCGCGCTGACGTTGCCGCTGTCCGCTTTCGCCGGCGGTATTTTGTCGGCGATGGCGGTGATGATCCTGTTTCGCGTCAGCCGGGTCAGGCGCGCCGAGCAGCTGATCGTCTGCGGGCTGGCGGTCTCGTTTTTGTTCAGCGCGCTCACCAGCTACCTGGTGTTTTCCGGCGATCAGCGGGCGGCCGGTTCGGTGTTGTTCTGGTCGCTGGGCGGGCTGGGGTTGGCGCGTTGGGATAATCTGTTCATTCCGCTGGCGAGTTTTGTGCTGCTGGCCGGGTTTACGGCGCTGCGTTGGCGGGCGCTGGATGCGCTGCTGGCGGGCGAGCAAACCGCCCATTCGATGGGGGTCAATGTGGCGCGCCTGCGCACCGAGACCTTTCTGTGTTGCGCACTGTCCACGGCGTTTCTCGTTTCGTTGACGGGCGTGATTGGGTTTGTCGGGCTGATGGTGCCTTATCTGGCCCGGCGCCTGGTGGGCGTGCGCCATCGCTTGTCCGTACCGATGTGCGGCCTGCTGGGGGCGATGCTGCTGACCGGCGGCGACATGCTCAGCCGCAGCCTGATCCCCCATCAGGAGCTGCCCATCGGCATCATTACGGCGGGGCTGGGGGGCGCGTTCATCGTCTCCTTGCTGCTGCGCGCGGAGCGGTGAACACCGCCCTGTCTCAATAGAGTTCCAGGTGCAGGCGCTGCTGCTCGATCAGCGTCTGCCACAGGTTTTCCGCCCCGCAGGCTTGCTCCAGCGCCGTCGCCACGGCATGTTCTAGATACTGGCGATTGCCGCACAGGTAGACATGCGCTCCCCGCCGCAGCAGGCCGCTGATGGCATCGGCATGATCGCCGATCGCATGCTGCACATAATATTTGGCGGCGGCGTCGCGCGAGAATGCCGTGATGAGCCGTGTGAGTACGCCCGTCGCGTTCAGCGTGACCAACTCCTCGCCATACAGGAAGTCTTCATCGCGCCTTTTCTCACCGAAGATCAGGACGGTTTCACGCCGTTCGCCCTGGGCAGCCATTTCGCGCAGTAAGCCAATCAACGGTGCGATGCCGGTACCGGTACCGATAAGCAGCACCGGCAAGGCGGTGTCGCGCGGCAGGTAAAAGCCGGGGTTGGCGCGGCAGAAAAGACGGAAAGGACCGGGATGCTTGAGCAGCCAGCCGGTTGCCGTGCCGCGCCGTGTGCGGTCGCCGCGTTCATAACGCACGTCGCGAACGCACAGATCGAGGCTCTCTTCCCGCGTTGCCGAAGCGATGGAGTAGGCGCGCGGTAGGCAAACGGGCAGCAGCGCCAACAGGTTCTCCAGCGTGATCGCGTGCGGCGGGCAAAAATCGTGCAGCACGTCCAGCAGATCGGCGCCGTACAGATAACTCTCCAGGGCTTTGCGCTGACGGATCTTCAGCAGGCCTTTGAGCTCTTCGCTGTCGGCCAACTGCGCCAGCTCGCGCAGCGTCGTTTTGCTGAGCTGGCGCAGCTCCCGGCGCCGCAGCGCGTCGACGGCCTCCGGCCTGCCGAGCCAGTCTGCCAGCCGGGACAATAATCCTTCGTCGTTCTCCGGCAACAGATAGACGGTATCTCCCGCCCGGTAAACGATGCCGCTTCCGGCGATATTCAGCCGCAGATGCCAGGCTTGCGGCGTGCGAGCGCTGAGCGGCCGTCGTTCGAGGAGGGCGGCGCTGAACGCATGGTCTTCACCGTAGGCGGTCACGCGCAGATGCAAGTCGCGACCCGCCTGGGCATCGCCGGCCAGCACCTTACCCAGCGTCGTCAGCCAGGTGGTGAAGAACGGTTCGAAGTTAACGTCGGCGTCGACGCGATTGACGATGGCGCGGGCGCCGTATTGCGTCAGGCGCGCATCCAGCGCCTGCGTGAAGCCGCAGAAATGCGGGTACGCGGTGTCGCCGAGACCAAAGATGGCGTAGCGCAACCGGGGGGGATCCGGCCATTGCGCCAGCGCGTCGGAAAAACGCTCGGCGTTGGCGGGCGGTTCGCCGTCGCCAAATGAGCTCGAGACGATCAACAGGATGTCACGCTCGCCCACATCGGCGGGCTGGATGGCGTTGAGTTCTTTAACCATGGGGCGGTAGGGTTGCAGGCTGCTTTGCTCGCCCAGGCGCATCGCCAGCGCCCGGGCGTTGCCCGACTCCGAACCGTAACCAATCAGGATGCGTTCGATGATGTCGGCCATAGCGGTTACTTGTCGTAGTGGTTGTCGAACTGTTCTTTGGCGAATTCCACCGATTCGAAGTCGGTCATCAGATCGTTGATCACGCGGCGGATGCTGATATAGGCCTCGATATTGCCCTGGGCGTCATACAGCGGCTGCACCGTGGTGTCGACCACGTACAGCACGCCGCCCTTGCCGACGTTCGGAATGATGCCGGTCCAGATACCGCCCGCCTTGATGGTGTCCCACATCGCTTTGTAAACGGCTTTCGGCACGGAAGGGTGGCGCACGATGCTGTGGGGCTGGCCCACCAGCTCTTCCCGGGAAAAGCCGGTCAGTTGACAGAACAGGTCATTGACGTAGGTGATGGTGCCCTGCAGATCGGTGGTGGAGATCACCATCACTTTATCGAGCGCGGCCAGCAGCTGGGCGGAATCGAGGGTTTGACTCATGGTAGGTTCCTTCTCATTAACTTCGCGGTGAATGCCACGGCGGATGTCATGTATCCGTCATGACAGCTTTGTAATTAATTCTCATTTGCGATGATGGGGTGAATGGTAATCGGGAATTTTATAAGTTGCAATAAAAATGCATCTTTAAAGGCGCAGAAAGATCGCGATGAGGCAGGTAGGGCAGAGGAGGCCCGCGCCGGGTGCGGCGGCGGGCCGATCGTGCGGCGTTTAGCGGGGGTCTTCGGCCCAGCCTTTGCGTTTGCTGGTTTTGCCGATGCCGGGGTTGAAGCTGTTGGTTGGATCGGCGGTGCGGTAGAACGTTTGCAGATCCGGTTTGGCGTGGTACAGGTGGCCAACGTTATGCTCCGCCGGGTACTCGGCGCCGCGCCGGTTGAGGATCTCGAGCATCTTTTCTTTCAGCGCATGGCTGTCCACGCCTTTTTTCACCACGTAGTCCTGATGGAAGACGTGGCACATAAAGTGGCCGTAATACAGCTTATGCACCAGCTGGCTGTCGATCTCCGGCGGCAGCGTTTCAAACCAGTCGGTGTCGTTGCGGCGCAGGGCGATATCCAGCGCCAGAATATCCTCCACCTTGTCGGCGTGCACCGCGTGGTAGCGCACGGCGGCACCGGCGGCGGCGAAGCGGTGCAGGAAGGCCTTTTTGCCTTCGTCAGGCGTGCAGGCGAAGAAGGCGCCTTCGGCCTGGGCGAAATAGTCGGTCAGATAGCGCTGTGCTTCGTCTACGCCGGGGCCGGCCATCTTCAGCAGCAGGTGGTGTTCGAAACGTTCGCGGTATTCCTTCATGCGCTTCGGCAGGTGGCTCGGTGCCAGATGGCTCAGGCCCTGCATCAGCCGATCGGTCAGGTTGTGCGGCAGCAGCGGCAGCTTGTTGAGGCTGGCATCCATGCGGCCTTTCAGGGTGAAGAAGCGCGGCATCTGATCGGTGCCGAGCTTGTCGATCATCATGAAGGTGTCTTTGCCGTACACCTCGGCGATGTCGAAGATATCACGGTGCATGTACTCACCGGCCACCGGCAGGTTTTCGAATTTGCTCAGCATGTGGCGGCGCAGTTCGGTCAGCACCGCGGTGTGGTTGGTGCCGATATAGAACACCTGCTCTTTGCCCTCTTTCTCGAAGGTGTCGAGCCGCACCGCGAACACCGCCAGCTTGCCGGCGCAGCCGGAGGCTTCGTACAGGCGGCGTTTGTCGGCGTTGAAGCGGGAAGGGGTGTCGGCATCGACGTCGCGCACCCGGCTGGCGTACTCGTTATCCGAGGCGCGCAACTCGCCGTACTCGACGTCTGTCGGGCGATAGTCGCCTTTTTCTAACCGGGTGAGGATCTCTTCCGGCGTGTCGCCAAGCCGGATGCCCAGATGGTTCACCAGGCGCAGCTGGCCGTCTTCCCCTAACTGGGCGTACAGCGCCATTTCGGTATAGGCCGGGCCGCGTTTCACCAGCGAGCCGCCGGAGTTGTTGCATACGCCGCCGATCACCGAGGCGCCGATGCAGGAGGAGCCGATCACCGAATGCGGTTCGCGGCCGTAGGGTTTGAGCAATTTCTCGAGGTGGTGCAGGGTGCTGCCGGGGAAGCCGACCACCTGCTTGCCGTTGTCCAGCACCTGAATATGATCGAGGCGCAGAGTGCTGACGATGACGATGTCGCGGTCATAGTCGTTGCCGCTGGGGGTTGACCCTTCGGTCAGGCCGGTATTGGCGGCCTGCATAATGACGATTTTGTCGGCAGCCACGCAGGCCTGCAAAATGCGCCACAGCTGCAGCAGGCTAGTGGGAAACACCACCGCCAGCGCCTGGCCTTCGCCGGAGCGGAACCCCTTGCGATACCGCTCGGTGTTGCGATCGCCGGTCAACAGCTGCGGGCCGCCGACGATGTCTTTGAGCTGATTGATAAACGTCTGATTGCCTGACTGCATGCTGCCTGTCTCCCTGTCATCTCCGTCGCTTTAACCGCGGCGCCGGAGTGCCGCACATAAGCTAAGAGGTTATCAAGTGAATAACTTATTAAGCTATCAGCTTGTTAAGCTAATGGCTTGCGTATTTAGTAGCGTTCGGCGTAGCTGGCGCGGCGCTCTTCGTCGCGCAGCGTCAGAATCTCCACGCCGTCGGCGGTGACCGCCACGGTATGTTCCCACTGCGCCGACAGTTTTTTGTCGCGCGTCACCACCGTCCAGCCGTCCTTCTTCTGCTTGATGCGGCGGTCGCCCTGGTTGATCATCGGCTCGATGGTGAACACCATGCCCTCTTGCAGCACCAGACCGCTGCCGGGTTGACCGTAGTGCAATACCGCCGGCTCTTCGTGCATGTCGCGGCCGATGCCGTGGCCGCAATACTCCCGCACGATGCTGTAGCCGGCCTGCTCGGCATGCCGCTGGATGGCGTGGCCGATATCACCCAGGGTGGCGCCCGGTTTCACCGCGCGAATGCCCTGCCACATCGATTCATAGACGTTGTTCACCAGCCGTTTGGCCAGCGGCGTCGCCTGGCCGATGCAGTACATCTTGCTGGAGTCGGCGATGTAGCCGCCGTTTTCCAGCGTGATATCTACGTTGACAATCATGCCGGAACGCAGGATTTTGCTGGCCGACGGCACCCCGTGGCACACCACGTCGTCGATTGAGGTGTTGAGCACATAGGGGAAATCATACTGCCCCTTGCTGGCCGGGCGCGATTTCAGTTCTTCGACGATAAACGCCTCGGCGCGGTCGTTGATCTCCATGGTGGAGATGCCTTCGACGATGACCTCATCGAGCATAGCAAACACTTTGGCCAGCAGGGCGCCGGAATGGCGCATTTTGGCAATCTCTTCCGGCGTTTTAATCACAATCTCTTTCACCCGACAATCTCCTTCAGCGTCAGCGCGTTATCTTTCATCATTTTTTTTACCAGTTGCGGGTAAGTCAGTTCCGGATGGAACTCCGCCAGCATGCCAATCTTGATCCAGTACTCGGCCTGCGCGTTGATCGAACGCGTCATGGTCAGGCTGGCGAGGCGCAGATCGTCATGCAGCACGTCCGAAATTTTTACGATGCCCATCGGCGTCTCCATAAATGAACAATATATGAAGTGTATACGTTTAGGATGGTCGCGATGTGGCATTCTGTGGCGTAAGAAGATTCTGGCAACAACGATTGCCGCCGCCAGACAATGCGTTTATTGTGATGAACGACTTTTTTGCCATGATTTTTCAGAAGGATTTAAGGCGTGACTAAACTACGTGTTGGGGTGATTTTTGGCGGTAAATCGGCGGAGCATGAGGTGTCGCTGCAGTCGGCCAAAAACATTGTGGATGCAATCGACAAAGAGAAGTTTGACGTCACGCTGCTGGGGATCGACAAACAGGGGCAGTGGCACATCAACGACGCCTCCAACTACCTGCTCAACGCCGAGAACCCGGCGCTGATCGCGCTGAACCGCTCGAACAAGAACGTGGCGCTGATCCCGGGCCAGGAAAAACAGCAGCTGATCGAAGCGGGCAGCGCCGGCGCGCTGGGCCAGCTCGACGTCATCTTCCCGATCGTGCACGGCACGCTGGGGGAAGACGGCTCGCTGCAGGGGCTGCTGCGCATGGCCAATATGCCGTTCGTCGGCGCCGGCGTGCTTGGCTCGGCGGTCAGCATGGATAAAGACGTGACCAAGCGCCTGCTGCGCGACGCCGGGCTGGCGGTGGCGCCTTTCGTCACCCTGACCCGCGCCAACCGCGCCGGGTTCACGTTTGAGCAACTGAGCGAGCGCCTCGGCCTGCCGCTGTTCGTCAAGCCGGCCAACCAGGGCTCGTCGGTCGGGGTCAGCAAGGTGGAGAACCGCGCCGAGTTTGACGCGGCGGTGGCACTGGCCTTCAGCTTCGATCACAAAGTGCTGGTGGAGTCGGCGATCGTCGGCCGCGAGATCGAGTGCGCGGTGCTGGGGAACGACGATCCGCAGGCCAGCGTGTGCGGCGAGATCGTGCTGAGCGACGCTTTCTACTCCTACGACACCAAATACATCAATGAGCAGGGCGCTCAGGTGGTGGTGCCGGCGGCGATCGCGCCGGAAGTGAGCGACCACATCCGTGAGGTGGCGCTGAAGGCGTTCCGCGCGCTGGAGTGCTTCGGGCTGGCGCGGGTGGATGTGTTCCTGACGCCGGATAACCAGGTGGTGATCAACGAGATCAACACGCTGCCGGGCTTCACCAACATCAGCATGTATCCCAAGCTGTGGGCCGCCAGCGGCGTCAGCTACCAGGCGCTGATCACGCGCCTGATCGAATTGGCGCTGGAGCGCCACCAGCAGGATCGCGCGCTTAACAGTTCGGTGTTCGATCGCTAAACGCGGCAGGGGGCGGCGGTGCCGCCCCCGTCCATCACTTCACCGTCACGTCGATATCGCCGAAATACTTCTTCGACAGCGCCGCCACTGTGCCTTGCTGTTTCACTTTGGCGATGGCGGCATCCAGTTTCTTCTTCAGCGCCTCATCCCCTTTACGCAGGCCGAAGGCAATGCCTTCACCGAGGATCTTGTCGTCGAGCACCGCCTCGCCGACGAAGGCGAAGCCCTTGCCGTCCGGCTGCGACAGGAAGCCGCTTTGCCCCGACGGTGCCATCACCAGCGTGGCGTCGAGCCGACCGGCCGCCAGATCAAGGTAAACCTGATTCTGATCCTGATAAGACACCACGTCCACGCCCGCCGGCGCCCAATGGGTTTTGGCGTAAATCTCCTGAATCGAGCCTTGCAGCACGCCCACGTGTTTGCCCGCCAGCGCTTTGGCGTCCGGCAGCAGGCCGCTGTCGGCCTTGGCGATCAGGCGGTTCGGCACCTGATAGATGGCGTCGGTAAAGGCGATCGCCTGGCGCCGCTGTTCGGTCACGTTCATCGCCGAGTTGATGGCGTCGAACTTGCGCGCCTGCAGCGCCGGGATCAGGCTGTCGAACGAGGTTTCCACCCAGCTGCATTGCAACTGCGCGGCGGCGCACACCGCGTCGCCCAGCTCGATGTCGAACCCTTCCAGTTTGCCGCTGGCGGATTTGGATTCGAACGGCGGATACAGCGCTTCCAGGCCGAAACGCAGGCTGTTTTCCGCCGCCAGAGAAGAGCCGGCGGCCAGCAGGCATCCGGCGGCGAACAGCGTTTTCAAAGCTTTCATAGGCAGTGCCCCTTTCCCATGGTCGGACAAAAAATTACACCTGGCTCAGGCGGCGCGCGCCTTCCAGCAGGGTCTCGTTATCTTTGGAAAAACTCAGCCGAATAAGGCCGGTATCGGTGCCGTCGCTGTAGAACGCCGACAGCGGGATCGTCGCCACCTTCGCTTCGCGGATCAAGCGCACGGCGAAATCATTGTCGCTTTCGTGGCTGAAGCCGCTAAAGCGGGCCAGCATGAAGAAGCTGCCGCGGCTGGGCAGCAGCTCAAAGCGCGAATCCTGCAGGGCGCTGGCCAGCAGATCGCGCTTTTGTTGGTAAAACGCCGCCAGCCCCAGGTAGCTCTGCGGATTGGCGAGCGCGGCGGCGAAGGCGTACTGCATCGGCGTATCGGCGGAGAACACCATGAACTGGTGCACCTTGCGGATCTCGTCCATCAACGCCGCCGGCGCCAGGCAATAGCCAACGCGCCAGCCGGTGACGTGGTAGGTTTTGCCGAACGACGACACGATCACGCTGCGTTCGGCCAGCTGCGGATAGCGCGCCATGCTGTGGTGAATATCGCCGTCGAACACCACATGCTCGTAGACCTCGTCGGACAAGATCACGATATCGGTGTCGCGGGTCAGGGCGGTCAGGCGGTCGATATCCTGCGCGTCGAACACGGCGCCGGTCGGGTTGTGCGGCGTGTTGACGATGATCATGCGCGTTTTGCCGTTGATGGCGGCGGCCACTTCGTCCCAGTCGACGCGAAAGTCCTGCAGCGACAGTTTGATCGCCACCGGCGTGGCGCCCTGCAGGCGCACGATCGGCGCATAGCTGTCGAACGCCGGTTCGAAATAGATCACCTCGTCGCCGGGATGCACCAGCGCGCTGATCGCCGAGTACAGCCCTTCGCTGGCGCTGGCGATCACCGTGATTTCTTCGTCGGCGTCATAGCGCGCGCCATACAATCGTTCAGCTTTTTCCGCCAGAGCAGCACGTAATGCCGCCACGCCGCTCATCGGCGCGTATTGGTTATGACCTGCGCGCATGGCTTGCGCCGTTGCCTCGATCAGCTGCGGGTCTCCGGCGAAATTGGGCGCGCCCTGCGACAGGTTGAGGGCCTGATGTTCGGCGCTGAGTTGGCCAATGACGGTGAAGATGGTGGTGCCGACGTCCGGCAGCTTCGAGCGGGGTGAGCAGGCGCTCTGCATGATGGGCTCCAGGCAAACAGGGAAGTGTTGAGCGATTAAGCATCAGCCGGCGTAGGCGGACAAGGGAAAGTTTGTCATACTTGCCATGCACTACGATCATACCTAATCGAGGCACGCTATGCCGATATCCCTGCCGTCGCTCGACGTATTGAAAACCTTTGTGGTGGTGGCGCAACGCCTCAACTTTACCCATGCCGCCCGGCAGCTGCACCTGACGCAGGGGGCGGTCAGCCGGCAAATTCTCGGGCTGGAACAGCGTCTGGGCTATCCGCTGTTCAGCCGTCAGGCGCGCGGTTTGGCGCTGACGCCGCAGGGCGCGCAGCTTCTGGCGCCGGTGCAGCAAGCGCTGGGGCAGTTGGATGAAGCCCTGACGCGGGCCGCCGCCCCGCCAGGGGCGCTGCGCATCAAATGCCCGACCTGCGCCATGCGTTGGGTGCTGCCGCGCATTATTCGCCTGCAAAATGAACGGCCGGACATGCATATCGAGCTGACCGCTTCGGTGTCGCACGGCCTGGATTTCAGTACCGAGCAGTTTGATGCCGCGGTGGTATTCGGCCGGCCGCCGGGTAAAAAGCTGACCGCGCACCTGCTGTTCGATGAAATCCTCACGCCGGTCTGCACGCCGACATTTCTGCCGCCGACGCCTCGGCTGACGGACTTGACGGACAAAACCCTGCTGCACCCGACGCGCGATCGGCGCGACTGGCTGCGCTGGCTGAAGGCAGCGGGCGCCGATGCGTTGCCGTCCGGCAAGGCCCAGCATTTTGATACCCTCGATCTGGCAATGAGCGCCGCGCTGCAGGGGTTTGGCATCGCCATCGGCGATCTGTGCCTGCTGGAGGAGGATATTCAGGCGCAGCGTATCGTGACGCCGTTCCCGCTCTGCGTCAGCAGCGGCGCGGCCTATTATTTGGTCTATCCTGAACGCACGGTGGCGCCGCCGACGTTAACCGCGCTGGTCGATTTTCTGGCGGCGGAGGCCGCCGACAGCCGCGCCCGGCTACAGAATTACCTGCCGATGACCTGTAATGCTTTGTAAACATTAGCGATGCGAATTCCCTTGGCGATGAAACAGAGTGTGGCAAACTGTTTCTTCACTCCGATTAAACCCCGCGGCTTTAGCGGCGGAAACACGCCTGAGATAAAACAAGATGAAATGGCTTTGTGTGGTGAGTATGTTGTCCGGTCTGGCCCTCAGTCCGGCTTTTGCGCAGGAAACGCCGATAACGCAGGGCATTCACGCCCAGCAGCGCGACGCCTTCGTGTCCAATTTGATGAAGCAGATGACGCTGGAAGAGAAGATCGGCCAGCTGCGGCTGATCAGCGTCGGGCCGGATAACCCGAAAGAAGCGATCCGCGAGGGGATCCGCAAAGGGCAGATCGGCGCCATTTTCAATACCGTTACCCGGCCGGATATCCGGGTGATGCAGGATCAGGCGATGCAGCTCAGCCGCCTGAAAATCCCATTGTTCTTCGCCTATGACGTGGTGCACGGTCAGCGCACCGTGTTCCCGATCAGCCTGGGGCTGGCGGCCAGCTTCGATCTGGAAGCCATCGCGCTCAGCGCCCGGGTCGCGGCGCAAGAGGCCAGCGATGACGGCCTGAACATGACCTTCGCGCCGATGGTCGATATCACCCGCGATCCGCGCTGGGGCCGGGTCTCCGAAGGCTTCGGCGAAGACACCTGGCTGGTCTCGAAAATCGCCAAGGTGATGGTCGACGGTTTCCAGAACGGCGATCCGGCCAAACCCGGTTCGGTGATGGCCAGCGTCAAGCACTTTGCATTGTACGGCGCCGTCGAAGGCGGCCGCGACTACAACACCGTCGACATGAGCCCGCTGCGCATGCATCAGGACTATCTGCCGCCCTACAAAGCGGCGGTGGACGCCGGCAGCGGCGGGGTGATGGTGTCGCTCAACTCGGTGAACGGCGTGCCGGCCACCGCCAACCCGTGGCTGCTGAAAGATCTGCTGCGCGAGCAGTGGGGCTTTAAAGGCATCACCATCAGCGACCACGGCGCGATCAAAGAGCTGATTAAACACGGCGTGGCCGCCGACGCGCGCGACGCGGTGCGGCTGGCGATCACCTCCGGCGTCGACATGAGCATGAGCGACGAGTTTTACGACAAATACCTGCCGGGCCTGGTGAAAGACGGGCTGGTGCCTGAAAGCGATATCGACCGCGCCTGCCGCGACGTGCTGAACACCAAATACGACATGGGGCTGTTCACCAATCCTTACGTGCATCTGGGCCCGGCGGGTTCCGATCCGCAGGACACCAACGCCGAAAGCCGCCTGCACCGCGCCGAAGCGCGGGTGGTGGCGCGCAAGACGATGGTGCTGCTGAAGAACGATAAGCAGACGCTGCCGCTGAGCAAGCAGGCGACCATCGCGCTGGTCGGGCCGATGGCCGACAGCCAGCGTGACGTGATGGGCAGTTGGTCGGCCGCCGGGGTGGTCAAGCAGTCGGTCACCCTGCGTGAGGGGCTGGAGCGGGCGGTGGGCGACAAGGCGCGCATTCTGTACGCCAAGGGCGCCAACGTCACGCAGGATAAAGGCATCATCGACTATTTGAACGAGTATGAGCCGGCGGTGGCGTTCGATACCCGTTCGCCGCAGCAAATGATCGACGAAGCGGTACAGGCGGCGAACAAGGCCGACGTGGTGGTGGCGGTGGTGGGGGAATCGCAGGGTATGGCGCACGAGGCCTCCAGCCGCGCCGACATCAGGATCCCGCAGAACCAGCGCGATCTGATTGCCGCGCTGAAAGCCACCGGCAAGCCGCTGGTGCTGGTGCTGATGAACGGCCGCCCGCTGGCATTGAGCTGGGAGAGCGAGCAGGCGGACGCGATGCTGGAAACCTGGTACAGCGGCACCGAGGGCGGCAACGCGGTGGCGGACGTGCTGTTCGGCGATTACAACCCGTCGGGCAAGCTGCCGATGACCTTCCCGCGCTCGGTCGGCCAGATCCCAATGTACTACAACCACCTGAACACCGGCCGGCCGTTCGGCAAGGAGAATCCGGGCAAGTACACCTCGCGCTACTTCGATTCGCCGAACGGCCCGCTGTATCCGTTCGGCTACGGCCTGAGCTACACCACCTTCAGCCTGTCGGACCTGAAATTGTCCAGCCCGACGATGGCGCGCAACGGCAAGTTAACCGCCAGCGTCACGCTGAAGAATACCGGCAAGTACGACGGCGCCACGGTGGTGCAGCTGTATCTGCAGGACGTGACCGCCTCGGTCAGCCGGCCGGTGAAAGAGCTGCGCAACTTCAAGAAAGTGACGCTGAAGGCCGGTCAGTCGCAGCAGGTTGAGCTGCCGATTAGCGAAGACGATCTGAAGTTCTACAACGCCAGCCTGAAATGGGGGGCGGAGCCGGGCAAATTCAACGTGTTCGTCGGCCTGGATTCCGACAACGTGCAGGCGCAAAGCTTTACGCTGAAGTAACCTTTTCCCCCTCTTTCACTGCGGTGGGAGAGGGGGCATCCATCCCTTTCCGCTAACGTCACCGGAGCTTGCCTCATGAAACGCTATCTGGACTGCAGCGCCAGCGATCTGGCCGATATCGGCAAAGCCGATCTGCTCTATGCCATCCGCGCCAGCGAAGGGCGCATCTTGGTCAGCGAAACCATCGTAGTCACTCAGCCGCTGCTCAATAACGTCACCAACGCCGAACTGGCGGCTAGCCAGGGCGCCGACCTGCTGCTGTTGAACCTGTTCGACGTCGATCGTCCGCATATCGCGGGCCTGCCCGCCGACGTGCCGCCGCAGGAGGCGCTGCGCACGCTGCAGCGCCTGACCGGGCGGGTGATCGGGGTGAACCTGGAGGCCGTCGATCCGGCTTTCGCCACCGAACATAACGACTTCTGGCAGATGACGGCGGGCCGCGCCGCCACCGCCGAGAATGCCCGCAAGCTGTATCAGCTCGGCGCGCGCATGCTGGTGCTGACCGGCAACCCGAACAACGGCGTCAGCAATCAGGCGATCGCCGCCGCGCTGAAAGCGATTCGCGATGAAGTGGGCGACGAGATGGTGCTGGTGACCGGCAAGATGCACGGCGCCGGCATTGTGCGCGAAAGCGGCAGCCAGCTGATCGGCGAGCAGGACATCGCGCTGTTTGTGGAAAACGGTGCCGACATCGTGCTGTTGCCGGCGCCGGGCACCATTCCCGGCATGTCGCAGGAAAAAGTGGCGGCGCTGATCGCCTATGCCCAGCGGCAGGGAGCGCTGGCGATGACGGCGATCGGCACCTCGCAAGAGGGGGCCGACGTGCAGACCGTGCGGCAGATTGCGCTGATGAGCAAAATGGCCGGCGCGGACCTGCACCATATCGGCGATACCGGCTATCTGGGGCTGGCGCTGCCGGAAAACATCTTCGCCTACAGCGTGGCGATTCGCGGCGTGCGCCACACCTACAGCCGCATGGCGCGTTCGGTGAACCGCTAAGCCTGGGTTTTTTGCGCCGTCACGATGCTGTAGTAGCCGAGCGACGGCAGTAATTGAGCAGGCCCGACGCCGACGTCGAGCAGTTGGTCGGCGATATCCAGCGCCGAGCGAGGGGGGGCAGCGCGGCCAAACGCTGGCCGATCCCACGCTCAGGCTGGGTATGGCGTGGGTAAAACGCCGCATTCTGTCGGCGTCGAGCGTATGCGCTTCGAACAGCTCCTGCTCGTCGTAGATCGGCGAGGTATTTTTTCTGATGGCGTTTTCCAGGTTTTTCAGCGAGAAAATCTCGCTGTTTTCAATCATCAAATCCCAAAAATAACCGAAGTAATGCGGGTTGTTTTTTAACAAAAAGGTTTCCGCTTCCGGCTAGAGAGAGAATGTATCGCCGTCTCTGGCGATCAATTTCAATGCCAATAGCGCCATGGCCAACGTTTCCGCTGGGCGTCTTTCCAGATTGGCCTGAGTGCATATATTGGCCAGGCTGCGGGGGGCTGAGCAATAAACTCAAAGATGCCCAAGCGGTGCGCAATAAGCACCGCCGGATAAAGATATAAATTCATCGTGATATCGAGAAGGGTTTTATCGTCGCATTGCGGCGGCCGGACGGAAGGGTTCAAGCGAATCCCCTTCCACTATGGCATGGCGCGTCTTAACAGGCTATGCCACGCCGGGGCGGGTTGGCAAAGTGCGGAACGTGATTGACCGCGGGCCAACGATTTCGTTACGAATAATTCCATGATGAGACTATTTTAAATTTGAATTGAGCGCGGTCAATGTCGAACGTAAAAAACTGACGCCGGGAGGAGGCAATAACCCCACCATGCGTTTTTATTTTATTAGGCGCTAACGTAACCACAGTTATTAACGCGTTAGTGTTGTGTTAATCTAGGGCGCCGTTATATCGTACCGGCATTCACATTTTTTTGTGAATAATTAAAAATTAACTACTTCATTATTAAAACGAGATAACAATGAAAAAGAGCATTCTGACCGGCATGATTGCCGCGACTCTGGGCCTGTTTAACACCGCCAATGCCGAAGGGATGGATCCTGCCGCGTTGAAGAACGTCTATGACATCACGCGTAATACCGCCGGGCTGATGTCCTACTGCGTCGATAAAGGTTTCCTGAAAGCGGAGAGCATCGACAACGCCAAGAAAATGGTGGCCTACGTGGCGGCTATTCCGGGCGGCGTTGATACCCGCGATGGCGACAAGCGTGAAGCGATGGGCCGTGAAGGCAATGTGCTGAACGACGACGGCAAAGTGGTCGCGTTGGAGAAGGAAGCGCCGCAGGGGCTGCAGGCGTGGTGCCAGCAGGCTGACGAAGGGATCCGCCAGGGCCTGACGTCTATCGGCCAATAAGCGCTTTTCACGCGCTCGTTCTGGTGCTCAGGATCTGCCGGCGTTCCGGCGGATCCGCTTCTTTCCCATCGTTATCTCCTCGTTTTTCTTCCTGCATACATGGCATAGGGTTTGATCTCGCTGATTGTTTCGCCATGCCCATCGCTATATTATTAGATATATAACGATAATCAACCGGTCACTGCCATGTTTAACTTTCTCCCGCGCCTGATGCTGGCGCTCGCGTTGTTCTCTACCGCCGCCCTGGCGGATCGCCAGGTCACCGATCAGCTCAACCGTCAGGTCACGCTGCCCGATCACATTACCCGTGCCGTGGTGTTGCAACACCAGACGCTGAACCTATTGGTGCAGCTTGATGCGATGCCGCAGGTGGTCGGCGAGCTTAGCAGTTGGAAAAAGCAGCTGGGGCCAAACTACCTGCGGCTGGCACCGACGCTGGCAACCCTGCCGATGCCGGGCGATCTGACTTCGGTGAATATTGAAAGCCTGCTCGGCCTGCATCCACAGGTGGTGTTTGTGGCCAACTATGCGCCGCCGGAAATGATTGCACAGATCGAACGGGTGGGCATTCCGGTGGTGGCTATCTCGCTGCGCCGCGAGGCGGCCGATCAGGCGGGCAAAATGAACCCTCAACTGAGCGATGAAGATCGGGCCTATACGCTGGGGCTGCAGGACGGTATTCGGCTGATTGGCGAGGTGATGGAGCGTCAGCCTCAGGCCGAAGCGCTGATTAAGGACGTCACTCAGCAGCGTGCCCTGGTCGCCGAACGGCTGGGCACGCTGCCGGACGATCGGCGGGTGCGGGTGTATATGGCCAACCCCGATCTCACCACCTACGGTGCCGGCAAATATACCGGGTTGATGATGCGGCACGCGGGTGCGCTCAACGTGGCGGCGAAAGAGATCCAGGGGTTTAAACAGGTCTCTATCGAGGATGTCCTGAAGTGGGATCCGGCGGTGATTTTCGTGCAAGAACGCTACCCGGACGTGGTGAAACAGATCCTGACGTCACCGCAGTGGCAGCCGATTGACGCGGTGAAGAATAAGCGGGTCTACCTGATGCCGGAGTACGCCAAGGCCTGGGGATATCCGATGCCGGAGGCGATGGCGTTGGGTGAGTTGTGGATGGCGAAAAAACTTTACCCGCAGCGTTTTGCCGATATCCATCTGCAGCAGCGGGTCGATACTTACTATCAACGCTATTACCGCGCCACCTGTTGCCAGAGCGGGCAATGAAGCTGGGTTGGTTGGCGCTGCTGACGCTGTGCTGCGCGCTGTTTTCGCTCGGTGTTGGCCGCTTTCAGGTGCCGATTACGCACAGCCTGATGATTTTGCTGGAGCCATTCACCGGGCAGCATTATGCCGGCATCGATGCTGTCCAACGCCAGGTGATCCTGGGGGTGCGCTTGCCGCGGGTGCTGTTGGCGATGGGCGCCGGCGCGGCGCTGGCCCTGTGTGGCGCGGCTTTGCAAGGCGTCTTTCGCAATCCGCTGGTCGATCCGCATATTATCGGCGTGTCTTCCGGCGCGGCCTTTGGCGGTACGCTGGCTATCCTGCTCAGCCTGCCGTTGGCGGCGCTGCTGCTGTCGGCTTTTGTTTTCGGCATGGCGGCACTGCTGTTGATTTTCACCCTCACCAGCGCCATTGCACGGCGCAATATTCTCTCGTTGGTACTGGCGGGGGTGATCCTCAGCGGTTTTTTCTCCGCCTGCGTTAGCCTGATGCAATATCTGGCGGATACCGAAGAGAAGCTGCCGAGCATCGTGTTTTGGCTGCTCGGCAGCTTTGCCACCGCCGATCGGCAAAAGCTGCTGATGCTGTTTTTACCTTTACTGTTGGCCGGCGGTCTGCTGCTGGCGCTGCGCTGGCGCATCAATCTGCTGTCGTTAGGCGATGAAGATGCCGGTGCGCTCGGCATCAACGTTGAGCGTACCCGCTGGCTGATACTGACGCTGTGTGCCGCCATCGTGGCCGCTCAGGTGGCGGTCAGCGGCAGCATCGGGTGGGTCGGCTTGGTGATCCCGCACGTCGCAAGACGGCTGGTGGGGCCGGATCACCGGCGCCTGTTGCCGGCTTCGCTTTGCCTAGGCGCCCTGTACATGCTGTTGATCGACGATTTGGCGCGCACGTTGAGCAGCAGCGAAATCCCGCTGGGCATCCTGACCGCGCTGATTGGCGCGCCATTGTTCGCACTGCTGCTGCGCCGCGCGCAAGTAAGAGGCTGGCATGACTGACGCGTTATTGGCCGCCAGGGGCGTGAATTTTGCCTGGCCTGGCGGGCCCCCGCTGTTCCAACACCTGGATATTCAGCTGCGGCGCGGTGAAGTGCTGGCGGTATTGGGCCCGAATGGGCGCGGTAAAAGCACGCTGCTGCAGCTGCTGTTAGGCAGCCTGACGCCGCAATCCGGCGAGATTGAGCGCCGCGGCGAGATAGGCTTTGTCCCGCAGCACTTTTCGCCGCCGTTTGCCTATCGGGTGCTGGATATCGTGTTGATGGGGCGAGCACGCCATGTTGGCCTGTTCCGTTCCCCGTCAGCCAAGGATCATCGGCTGGCCAGAGAAGCGTTGCAGTCGTTGGATTTACAGCACCTGGCAGAGCGTGAGTTTGGCAGCCTATCCGGCGGCCAACGCCAGTTGGTGATGATCGCCCGCGCATTGGCGATGCGCTGCGAGGTGTTGATTCTGGATGAACCGACTTCGGCGCTGGATCTGCATTACCAGGATCGGGTATTGAGCCTGATGGCGCGCCTGGCGCGGGAACAGCAGTTGGCGGTGGTGTTCTCCACGCATCAGCCCAACCATGCACATGCGGTGGCGGATCGGGCTTTGCTGCTGGGCAAGGAAGGGCGCAGCCAGCTCGGTGCCTGCCGCGAGGTGTTAACGGCACATTCCCTGTCACCCTTATTCGGCCTGGCGATCGAACGGGTGCCGCTGACGGTGGCGGGCCGCCGCTACGCGACGCTGGTGCCGCTGTATCGCAGCCAATTGGAGCGACATGATGAGTGATATCCTGCTGTTTGCCGCCGGCAGCCTGCGGCTGGCGTTTACGCCGCTGCTGTCGGCATTTCAGCGCGACACCGGGCAAAAGGTTTCGGCGGAATTCGGTCCGGCGGGGTTGTTGCGCCAACGGATAGAGAACGGCGAGCGGCCACAGCTGTTCGCCTCGGCCAACGTGGCGCACCCGCAAAGGTTGGCGGATCTCGGGATGGCGGGGGCGGTGCAGGTTTTTGCGCGCAATCGGCTCTGCGTGACGGTTCGCAACGTGCCGGCATTAACTGAGCGTCCGCTTCCTGAGGTATTGTGCGATCCGCGCTGGCGGCTGGCCACTTCGACACCGGGAGCGGATCCTTCCGGCGATTATGCGCTGCAGCTTTTTGAACGCTGCGAGCAATACTGGCCGGGGCAGGGGGAAGCGCTACGACGGCGGGCGTTACCGTTAGTCGGCGGGATAGATTCTGCCCCGGTGCCGGCAGGCCGACTGGCGGCGGAATATCTGATAGCCGGCGGGCAGGCAGATATTTTTCTCGGCTACGCCAGCTATGCTCCGGCGTTGGCGGCCTACCCGGCGTTGGCGTTGCGGCCGCTGGCGCCACCGTTGGATATCGAGGCGGATTATGGTTTATGCCTGTTGGATGACGGTGCGCAGCGGTTGGCCGCATTTATCTTGAGCGAACAAGGGCAGGGCATACTGAGCCGACACGGATTTATGCGGCGTACGGAATGACTCGCCGGGCCTGGCGGCCCGGAGAATCTTACCAGAACAGCGGCGTGGTGTTTTCAGCCAGAAATGCCAGCAGCGTTTCGTTGACCGCCGCCGGGTTTTCCTTGTTGCTGATATGCCCGGCGTTGGGGATCAGCACATGTTGGCAGCCGAGAAGATCCGCCATGCGCTGGCCCTCTGCCGGTGGGCGCGGCTTATCCTGTGCGCCGGTAATGACGATGCTGGCGGCGGTGATGTGTTCCAGCAGCGCCAGCTTGTCGGGGCGGCCAAAGATCATCCGGCCCAGCGGTACGATGCTCTCGCGCAGGCGATCGGCAGGCAGGTTCTGGAGCTGACACAACAGCGATTGCAATAAGGCATCGGGGACATCATCGGAATAAAACAGCGACGCGACATGTTCCAGCAGGGGCGACGTGATGGCGCCGGCCTGTTCAACGGCCGCCAGCATGCCCATATAACGCTGCCGCGCTTCTGGGGTTTCGTCGCCCAGGTAGCTGTCCAGCAACGCCAGCACTTTCACCCGCTCCGGCGCCAACGCCGCCAGTTCGGCGCCCCACATGCCGCCGACGGACAGGCCGACGATGCCGAACTCTTCAATATCCAAATGATCCATCAGCGCCAAATGATCGGCGGCGATATCCGACAGGCTGTTTCGCCCGGGCGGCAGCGCCGGTGAATCGCCGTGGCCCCAGAGATCCGGCACGATCAGGCGGTAGCGTTTAGCCAGCGCTTCGAACTGCGGCGCCCACATATTCAGATCGAACAGATAGCTGTGGCCCAACAGCAATGGAAAGCCTGAACCTACGTCGAGATAATGCAGGGATTTGCCCATTGTTGGCATCTTATCGGTTCCTTATATAAAAAGAGTCCCGGCTGCTTATATCACACTCATATTCAACCCACGGTATTAATTTACCTTAAATTACTCAGGTGGAAGCTTATTTTTAATTATCCATTGCTAACAAGACGTCAATGAAAGGTGACATTAAGGATAATATTCTGGTCGACGCCAGAGCCTTGGTTTATGCTGGCGCCCCTTTCGAGATGGAATAGATAAACAGGGTGTTGCGATGAAAAGACTTTTCAGACTATTAATTATTTTGCTTGTCATTTTGCTGCTGGCGGCGGTGCTGTGGTGGTTCTTCGGGCGTGGTAATCCGAATGCGCTGTGGCAAATCGTCAGCCAACAGTGCGTGCCCAATCAGCAGCAGAACAACGATCCGGCGCCCTGCTTAAAGGTAGATTTAACCGAAGGTTATGTGTTGTTTAAGGACAGCAAAGGCCCCTATCACGACCTGGTGATGCCAACCGAAAAGGTCAGCGGCATCGAGAGCCCGGCATTGCAGACGGAGCACGCGCCGCCTTATTTCGCCCAGGCGTGGAATAACCGGGAACATATATCCAGCGAGTTGGGTAAACCGCTAAAAGATGCGTGGCTTTCTCTGGCGGTCAATTCGGAATATGGTCGCTCTCAGAATCAGCTGCATATTCACGTTGCCTGCCTGCGTCAGGATGTCTATAACGCGCTGGGGCAGCAGGCGGAGCAATTAGATCAACAGTGGCGCCCGCTGGCGGTGAAATTGGTCGGCCACCACTATCTGGCCAGAAAATTGGCGGGCACCGATTTAACTCAGGAAGATCCTTTCCGTTTACTGCACAACTATGTGGTCGAGCAGGGCGACAGCATCGGCAATTATGGCCTGGCGCTGGCGGTCAGCCCACAGGGCGAGATGCTGCTGTTGGCGAACCGTTTGAAGCTGACCGATCTGAACCTGGGCTCGGCCGGTGAAATTCAGGACTACCAATGCGCGGTGGCGGGGAACTGAGTTTTTCTTATCGCTCCCCGTCGTGGGGGAGCGTATGCCGTGCGATACGAACTAACCAAGTGTATTAACTCGTTTTTACTTTATTTTCCCTCATCTGCTTGATCCTGTTCTCATGTTCGATCTACTATTTGTTTGCACAAGCAAATAAATAATCGAGAGCAATCCGATATGCCACAACCACGTAAACTCCCTGCTGCGCTGGGCATCCATCTGGATGTGACCAATCGCCTGTGGCGCACGGCGATGGACCAGTCGGTGAAAATGACCAATCTGACGCGCCCGCATTGGCTGGCGCTGAGTGCGATTGCCGACTTGGGGGAGGGCTGCACATTGAAAGACGTTTCGCAGCATTTGAACGCCGAAGTCTCGACGATGTCGCGCGCGCTGCTGTTTCTGGAAAAAAATCGGCTTATCGCTCGCGATGCTCTGTCCGAAGATAAGCGCGCCAAAGGCGTGAGAATGACCGAGGCCGGGCAGGAGATGCTGGCGCAGTTGGATCATTCCAGCCAACAGGCGCGGCAAAAGCTGCTTAGCGGTATTTCGGCCGACGATCTGGAGGCTTTTTACCGCGTATTGTTTGGCATCAAACATAACGCGATAGCGATGCTCGAACAGGACAATCTGTTGCCGGACGAGTTTGCGCTGTTGGCGGAGGAGCGAGCGGGGGCGATGAAGCCGGAAGGTGAAGCGTGAACGGCCGCTGGCGGAGAGCACAACAGCGGTGCGTTATCGCGTTGGGGATCTTCTCCTGCTCGGTCTTCGCCAGCCAGAATGACCAACAGGTCATCGCACGGGGAAAATATCTGGCTACCGCCGCAGATTGCGCGGCTTGTCACCGCGGCAGCGCCCAACAGGACGCCCCCTATGTCGGCGGTTATGCCATCGCTTCGCCGATGGGCGACATCATCGCCAGTAATATCACGCCCGCCAAAGGAACCGGCATTGGCGACTACAGTGAACCGGAGTTTCGCCGCGCCTTAACGCAGGGCATTCGGCGGGACGGTCAACCCTTGTATCCCGCCATGCCCTATACCGCTTATCAGGGGTTGAGCGATGACGATCTGCACGCGTTGTATCGCTATTTTATGGCCGGGGTCGCACCGGTCGATCGTGCGGTGCCTGAGACCCAACTGAGGTTCCCTTTTTCCTGGCGTTATGCGATCCACGGCTGGAACTGGCTGTTTCTGAAAAAAACGCCCGTCGATGCAGACGAGAAGAAGGCGCGTGGTCGCTATCTGGTGGATGTGTTGGGGCATTGCTCGGCGTGTCACAGCCCACGTAATGGGATGATGGCTGAACGCGACGATCGCTACCTAGCGGGCGGGGAGGCGGGCGGTTGGATCGCGCCGAATATCACCTCGGATCCCGTGAGCGGCATCGGCGGCTGGAGCCGGGAAGAATTGGTGCAGTATCTGCGAACCGGGCGCAATGACAAAGCCCAGGCGGCCGGCGGCATGGCGGAGGCGGTGGAGCATAGCCTGCGTTTCCTGAGTGACGATGATCTCGACGCTATCGCCGATTGGCTTAAACAAACGCCGCCGATCGTCACCGTACAAGGAACGAAAGCGGCCTATCACTATCAGGGAGGCGGCCAAGGCGACCCTGCTGGGCAGGCGCTGTATGCCGCTGCCTGCGCCAGCTGCCATCGCCTGGGCGGCGAGGGGGCTTACGACGGCCATTTCCCTTCTTTGACGCACAACTCCACCGTAGGCAGCGAGCAGGCCAATAACCTGATCATGGTGATGCTGCATGGCGTGCAGCGCCAGGGGGAGACGCTGCAGACCTGGATGCCGGGGTTCGCCGATAGCCTGGATGACCGGCAACTGGCCGAGTTGGGCAATTACGTATTGCAGCAATTCGGCAATCCGGCGGTCAGGATAACGCCGGAGCAAGTGGCTCTGCAGCGGGCGGGCGGTGAAAAACCGTTGTTGATTGCGTCATTGCCTTATGTGTTCTGGGGCGGCGTATTGCTGGTATTGATCGTCATTGGGGCGTGGGTGAAACGTCGGGTGAAGCATTGATCCAAGAGAGGATGGCATGAAGTTCAATTTGAACGGCCAGGCGGTCGAATTTAACGGCGAGCCGGATACGCCGCTGCTGTGGGTGATCCGAGAACATTTTAAGTTAACCGGCACCAAGTTCGGCTGCGGTATTGGCGCCTGTGGCGCCTGTACGGTACATGTCGACGGTAAGGCAGTGCGTTCATGTTGCTATCCGCTGCAATTGGTGCGCGATCGGCAGGTGACCACCATCGAAGGACTGTCCCTCGATCGCCGTCATCCGGTGCAGCAGGCCTGGATTGCGGAGGATGTGCCGCAGTGCGGCTACTGCCAATCAGGCATGATCATGGCGGTCAGCGCGCTGCTGGCGGAACACCCGAGGCCGGACGATCGGCAGATAGATGCGGGCCTGACCAATCTGTGCCGCTGCGCCACCTACCACCGGATCCGTGCGGCGGTGCACCGCGCCGCGGACAAGGGAGGATCTTGAGTATGGCGATCACCCGCAGAACCTTGATAAAAGGCAGCGCGTTGGCAGTGGCCGCCATGCTGCTGCCGATATCGACGCGCAGCCTGGCGGCCGTGGTTTCACAGGACGTGGCGCCACCGGACGGTCAGCATGAATTGAACGATTGGATCTGGATCGATCGCGATGGGCGCATCGTTATCGGCGTGTCGCAATGTGAGGTCGGGCAGGGGATTTACACCGGCCTGGCCGAAGTGGTGGCGGCGGAGATGGATGCCGATTGGGCGCAGGTGACGGTGAAATTCGTCACCGGCCGTGACGCTTACCGTCAGGTTGCCGGGGGTGAGGCTTTCGCACAGTTTGTCGCCGCCTCAACCTCCATGACCAAATTTTATCAGCGTGCCCGGCTGGCCGGCGCACAGGCGAGAGATTTTTTTCTGCGGGCCGGCGCAAAACATTTCGCGCTTTCACCGGCGCAGTGCCGCACGGAGAAAGGCTGGGTGCTTGAGAAAGGCGGACAGCGCAAGGTCGCCTACGGCGATCTGGTGCGCTATGCCGCCGAGCTGCCGTTGGATCCGCAGCCTGGTTTAAAGAGTGAGGCGCAAGAGCGAGAGAGTGTCATTGGCAAGCCGCTGTTGCGGGTCGATACGCCGGAGAAAGTGGACGGCAGTGCGATTTACGGTATCGATATCGACTTGCCGGAGATGCTGATCGGCGTCCCCTGGATGGTGCCCGATCTCAGCGGAAAGCTGGTCGCCGTGCGCAATGAACGGCAGATTCGGGCCATGCCGGGCGTGGTGGATCTGGTGCTGACCCGGCAGTGGTCGATGAACAACATGGTCGGATTGGATCGCGATATGTCGCTCAATACGGTGATCGTGGTGGCGGCGAGCTACTGGCAGGCCAAAAAGGCGGCGGATTTGCTGGAGGTCGACTGGCTGCCGGGCACAGGAAAAGCGCTGACCGATAGTGCGATTGCGGCAGAGAATCTGGCGATGCTGGATGGCGATACACTGGTGCCGGCGGTCGATCGCGGCGAGGCGTCGGCGTTGATTCGTGGCGCTGAACAAGGTTCGCGCTTGCATGAGGCGCGTTACAGCGCACCTTATGTGGCGCACGCCACCCTGGAGCCTTGCAATGCCACCAGCCATTACGGCGAGGGCCGTATCGAAACCTGGGGCCCTTTCCAGGGCCAGGACATGGTACGCAACGTTCTGGCGAAAATGTTCGGGCTGAAGCCGACGGATGTGGTGGTGAATACGACCTATCTGGGAGGCAGCTTTGGGCGCAAATATCTGCCGGATGCCGTGATGCATGCTACCGCCGCCTCCCGGGCGGTGGGGAAACCGGTCAAAGTGATCTATCCGCGCGAGATCGACATGCGGCATGAATACTATCGTCCGGCCTGCATCAGCCATTATCGGGCGCTGTTGGATGAAAACGGCTACCCGCAGGCGCTGTGGGCGCGCTATGCCGGGCAGTCTCTCTTCTGGCAAATGCGGCGCGAAACGGTCAACGAGGCCGGGGGATGGGATGAAAGTATGGTGGAGTGCGTTTACAGCACGCCGTATCGCATCCCACACCTGAAGGTGGAGGCCGGCATCGTCGATCAGCCGATCTCCCTGAGCTATCTGCGCGGTGTCGGCAGCGTCGCCAGCCTGTTCTTTTTGGAAAGCTTTATCAGCGAACTCAGCCATAAGGCCAACCGGGACGAATATTCGTATCGGCGGCATCTGTTGCAGGACAGCCCGGAAGCGTTGCGCGTCCTGGACGCCACCGCGGCGGCGGCCGGTTGGCAGCATGAACCGCCGTCGGGCGTTTATCGCGGTATGGCGTGCAATATTTGGGTCGGCCGCAATAACGCTTTCACCACCTACGTCGGTTTGGTGGTTGAAATCGCCATCCAGGGGGGGCGACTACGGGTGCTGCGCGCGGTATGTGCGATTGACTGTGGCAAGGTGATAAACCCGAACCTGGTGCGTGCCAACGTAGAGGGCGGCATCGGCTTTGCGCTGACCACCTGTCTGCACAGCGAGCTGCATTTTGAACGGGGCGGCGTGGTGGAAGGGAATTTCGATCGCTATCCGCTGCTCGCGATCGCCGAAATGCCCAAGGTGGAGGTCGTGGTGCTCGATAGCGCGCGTGCACCGCAGGGATGCGGGGAAGTATCGACTGCGGTGGTCGCCCCGGCGATAGCCAGCGCGCTGCATAAGGCCACCGGCAAAACCTATCGTACTATGCCGTTCCCACGCGAGTTCTCGTCGGTGTAACGGCAGCCGCCGGTTTGGCCAGCCGGCGGGCCGTGCGGTCAGAGCTTTTTCAGCAGTTCCAGCAGTTGCGCTTCGCTTTTCTCCGCCAATCCGTCGATCGCCAGTTTGATGATGTCGGAACGGGTGATGCGCACGATGCCGTTGCGCGCCGCCTGCACGATCACTTCATCGATAGCCTCAATGTGGTTGTCCGTCAGGCTGACGGAGATCGCCTTATAGGTGCGCTTGCGGCCGGCCGGTTTGGCTTCTGGCGCGGGCGCCGCGACCGGCAGCGTGTGCGAGGTGGCGCTGTTGATGAATTCGTCTTCCGACATGCGGTGGGTGGGGGTGCGTTTTTTCACAGGATCACCTCTTTCACCAGGCATTCAATTTCGCTCTGCGCCTTTTCGTTGTTCGCCTCGTGCACGGTGATGGCTTCACCCCAGGCGTCACGGTAAATCTTGCGGTCGCACAGGCGGTTGCTCACCAGGGTGAACTCCGGGTATTCGCTCAGCACCTGCGCCGCTTCGTTGGCTTCATTAATGAAGATATTGGTCGGGCACATGTTCAATACGATGTAGCCTTTGACCTTCTCGTTGTATTCCTGCGCGGTGGAGAACATCTCCGACAGATAGCCAATGGTGTCGAGATCCATCTGCGAAGGGCGCAGCGGCGAGAGGAACAGATCGGCGGCCAGCAGGCCGGAGCGCAGTTCGGCGCTGTCGCGGCCGGCGGTGTCGACGATCACGTAGTCGTAATGGCGATCGAGCTCCAGCAGCGTTTCCTTGATTTTACCCGACGCGGCCACCACCGGAATGTGCGGCAGCCCCTCGACGTTCTGACGGTCGTTGTACCAGGTCATGATCGATTTCTGGTCGTCGGCATCGACGATGATCGCCGTCTTGCCTTGCTTAAGAATCAGATACCCGGCGATGTTCACCGCTTTCGTCGACTTGCCGACGCCGCCTTTTTGCGAGCCAATCAGGACAATCATGCTGCCATCTCTCAAGTTATTAAGCTGATAACTTATTAAGTTAATATGCTTATTAGGTTGATAATCAAACAGGTTAACAAGAACAACTCGCGAACAATATGCACCAACTGCGGCGGCTTGCCAAGCCAGTATGTTGTTAACTGCGCAGCTTATTTTGCGGTGAATCGGCCGGGTGGGTAAGTAGGAATTCTCTGGGAAGTGGCGGAACGGAAGAGAGTTTTTGTTAATTTAACAGCTTAATAAGTTAGTGGCTCATTAAGCTGTCGATGGCGTTACTTCTTCATCATCGCCTTCAGGTTGGCGAACGGGTTGTGGGTGGCGACGCCGATATCTTTCTGAGCGTCTTCACCGGCCACCACCGTTGAACCGTATTGATCGGCCTCGGTGTATTTCGAGTGCTCGTGGTCGTGACAATACAGGCACAGCATTTCCCAGTTGCTGCCGTCTTCGGGGTTGTTGCTGTGATCGTGATCGATATGGTGCACCGTCAGTTCGCGCAGGTTGGAATAGACGAATTCGCGTGAGCAGCGCCCGCACACCCAGGGGAACAGTTTCAGCGCTTTTTCGCGGTAGCCGGTTTCCAGCTGCGCATAGTTTTTGGGGATATAGGCCATGGTGGTTGTCCGTCGTGAATCACTATGCGGCAAATAATACCACACTGCGTGCGGCTACAACGTGCGGCTCATCTTGCCGTTGTCAAACGTCTCCACCGCCCAGTCGATAAACGCCCGCAGCTTGCCGCTGAGGTGGCGATTGGACGGGTAGACCACGTACATTTGCTCCGGCGGCGGCTGCCAATCGTGCAGCAGACTGACCAGCTCGCCGCTGTCGAGGTGCGGCTGCGCCATAAACCGATAGATCTGGATGATGCCCAATCCGGCCAGGCTCGCCGCCAGCAGCGCGTTGCCTTCATTGATGCTGACCGGGGAGCGCTGTTGAATGGCGATCTCTTTGCCGTGTTCGGCATAGCGCTGCGGGTGGATGCGGTCGTTAAGCGGGTGGCGATAGTGCACCATCGGAAAACCCTGTTCCAGATCGCACGGGTGGCGCGGCGTACCGTGAAGCGCCAGGTAGGCTGGGGTGGCGCAGCTGACCCAGTCCAAATCGAACAGGCGCCGGGCGATCAGGCTGGAGTCGGCCAACGGACCGCTGCGGATCACGCAGTCGGTGCTGTCGCTGATCAGATCGATCACGCGGTCGCCGACGCTCAGATCGATCTGTATCTGCGGATAGCGTGCCAGAAAGTCGGGCAGTGCCGGCAGCAGTAAGCGACGTGCGGTGCCACCGCCGGTGTCGATACGCAGCACGCCCTGCGGAGAGCTTTGCGATTCGGTCAGGCAGCCTTCCATCTGCTCCAAATCCGCCAGCCATTTCACCGTATTCTGGTAATAGCATTCACCTTCGCGGGTGACCGACACGCTGCGGGTGGTGCGCTGGAACAGCTTGGTCTGCAGGTGATCCTCCAGATTCTGGATCAGCTTGGTGACCGTCGCTTTCGGCATGCCCAGCGACTCGGCGGCGCGGGTAAAGCCGCCGGTTTCCACCACGCGGTTAAATACCCGGATAGCGAGCAAATGATGGTCCATAGGTTCTCAACGCCATGCCCCGGCGACGGCCGGGGCATGTTTCTGCAGATAGATAATGATTAACACTGTTTAGCGCCAATCGCGCCGGAGCGCAAGCTGAGGCCGAATACCAGCGTGGCGGAAAGGATCAGCGCACCGCCAAACAGCATGGCGCTGCTGACGCCCTGCCAGTCCACCACCTCGCCGCCCAGCAGGGCGCCGGAAGCCAGCGCGATCTGGATGACGCACACCAACAGCGCCTGGCCGGCTTCCGGCGCCTGCGGCACGGCGGCGAACATCCAGTTGGTGGCGCAGACCGGCACGGCGCCAAAGGCCAGCCCCCATACCAGCACCATCAGCGTGGCGCCGGCGAGGCCGCTGAGCAGCGGCGAAACGATTAAAATGCCCGCCAGCATGGCGGCGATCAGTATGAAGGTGGCGCGCAGGCTGTATTCCCCCAGACGCTCGCCGAGGAAGGTGCCCAGCAGGCCGATGGCGCCATAGGCCAACAGCTGCAGTGAGATAGCCGATGGGCTGAGGACGAACACCTGCTGCAGCAGGGGCCGCAGGTAGGTGTAGGCGGCGAAGTGGCCGATGAACAACAGCACGATGGCGATCAGGCCGATGCGCGCCATTGGCAGGCGCAGCGGCAGTACCAGATCGCGCGGTGTGACCGGCCGGGACGGTGGTACCGAGGTCAGCAAACGCAGCTGCGCCAACAGCACGCCGACCGCCAATGCCGCACCGCCGAAGAAGGCGGCGCGCCAGCCGAACAGATCGCCGATCAGCGCCCCGGCCGGCACGCCGCACACCGCGCCGACCGAGATGCCGCTGAGGATCAGCGCGGTGGCGCGGCCCTGGCTGGCTTCCGGCACCAGATGGCGGCCGTAGTTGGCGGCGAACGACCAGAAACCGCCGACGCAGATGCCCAGCAGCACGCGGCCCAGCAGCATCATCGGGAAGTTGACGGCCAGCGCCGCCACCAGGTTGGACACCATCAGCAGCAGCGACAGCCCCAGCATCAGTAAACGCCGATCCAGACGGCCGGAAATCAGGCTCAATGCGGGAGCGGCCACCGCCGCCACGATGCCGGGCATGGTGACCATCAGCCCGGCGGTGCCGGTGCTGACGCCAAGTGAAGGGGCGATGTTGGTCAGCAGGCCGATCGGCAAGAACTCGGTGGTGACCATGACAAAACAGGCGACCGTCAGCGAAAAGATCGCCGGCCACGGGGATAATGCAGAGTTATCTTTATTATTCAGCATAATGCCGCTCGTCTCAGGTGAATGCGCAGGCCGCGCTCGGGGCGCGGCGTGATCAAAGTCACAATCTACGGCAGGCCGAAGGCGCAGATAAATCCATCTGCGGTGGTTACACTGTTTCTGAAGGGAAACAATCGCGGCGGCGAGTGAAAACGCGGCTCGCGCCGCGCCTAAGAGAAAGGAATAAAACGGCATAAGGTTATGACCGAATGCCGCGTGGCGCTTATAGCCCCGGCGCTTTCCACAGCGAGGTGGTCAGGCCGTTGTCCACCAGCGTCAGCTGATCGGCGTAGACCCGCCGCCAGGTTTCTTTCTGTTCCTGATACAGCGCGTGGTGGGTCATGTCCGGCTGATGCTCGCGCTCCCAGCGCACCAATCGCTCGCCGGTTTCGGCCAGCGACTCGTATAACCCGGCGCCGACGCCGGCGGCGATCGCGCAGCCCAGCGCGGTGGCCTCTTTCACCACCGGTACCCGCACCGTCAGCCCGGTGACGTCGCTGAGGATCTGACTCCACAGTTTGCCCTTGGCACCGCCGCCGGCGAACACCAGCGAGCGTGCCTGCACGCCGGAGAAGGCGGCGATCTGCTCCAGATTGCAGGCGGAGACGATGGCGGCATTCTCCTCCAGCGCGCGGAACAGCGTCTGTTTGTTGCAGCGCTCCGGATCGATAGACATGTTGATGAACGACGGCGCCGCGTGATACCAGGTTTTGAAATGCATGGCGTCGGAAAAGATGGGCATCACGCCGTAGGCGCCCGGCGGCACTCTGGCCGCCATCTCTTCCAGCAGGCTATAGGCATCGACGCCCAGCCGCTCCGCCAGCAGTTTCTCTTCGGCGCAGAACGCGTCGCGGAACCAGCGCATGGTCAGGCCGGTAAAGAAGCTGATGGATTCTGCCTGCGCCATGCCGGGAATGACGTGAGGGTTGATGCGGATGTTCATCTCCGGATCGATGGCCGGCTCCGGCAGGTTGACGATTTGCTGCCAGAAGGTGCCGCCGAGCACCGCCGTCTGCCCGGCGCGCACGATGCCAAGCCCCAGGCTGCCGAGCTGCACGTCGCCGCCGCCCATCACCACCGGGGTGCCGCGCAGCAGCCCGCTTTCCTGCGCCGCCTGTTCGGTGACGCACCCCAGCACGCTGCCGGTCTCTTTCACCGGCGACAGAATATCGGCGCGCAGCCCGGCCATATCGAGCAGCGCCGGCCGCCAGTCACGGCTGCTCAGATCCAGCATGCCGGTGGTGCCGGCGTTGGAAGGATCGACCGCCAGCTCGCCGCTCAGCATGTTGGCCAGCCAGTCGCTGATCATGGTCAGCGTCGCCGCCTGGCGATAGATGTCCGGGCGGTGGTGCGCCAGCCATAGCAGGCGCGGCATGGCGCTCAGCGCCAGCGTCTGGCCGGAGTATTGATACACCTCGCGTTCGAAGCTGTGGTTGTGCAGCTCTTTCAGTTCACTGACCTCATGGCTGGCGCGCGCATCGACGTTGGCACAGGCCCAGATCGGCACGCCGTTGCGATCGTACAGAACGATGCCTTCGCGCATCGAGCAGCAGGCCACCGCGCGGATCGCCTGAGCGCTCAATCCAGCGCGTTGCATTGCCTGGCGGATGCACTGGCAGGCCAGCTGCCAGTTGCGGGTGAGGTCAAACTCCATTGAGCCGGGTACGCCCGGCACCGCCAGGTGTTGCCACTCCGCCTGGCCGTGCGCGATCTGGTTACCCGCCAAATCGAAGATCACGGCGCGAATGCTGCCTGTTCCTGCATCCAGCGCCATCAAGTAGTTATCCATAGCCTATGCTCTCAGGGGGAGGAGTGTTAACTATAGATGCCGCCGTCTTCCCTCGCCGGGGGTGGGGTGGGCATCGCCGGTGCGATTTGTGAGCCAGGCGGCAAAATTGCCGTTGCGGCAGGGCAATCGACGGGAATGAACCTATGGTTGGAAAGCGCCATGCTACGGCGCGCCGTTCAAACAAGGAGCTGTCATGCACGTCACATTGGTAGAGATCAACGTTAAACAGGACAAAATCGACGAATTTATCGACGTTTTCCGCGCCAATCATCTGGGGGCGATCGAAGAGCCGGGCAACCTGCGCTTCGACGTGCTGCAGGATGAGCATATTCCGACGCGGTTTTACATCTACGAAGCCTATCGCGACGAGCAGGCGGTGGCGGCGCACAAGCAGACCCCGCACTACCTGCAGTGCGTAGAGAAGCTGGAGGCGCTGATGACCGGCCCGCGCAAGAAAACCACCTTTATCGGTCTGATGCCGGAATAAGCGCCGGCGTTTGCCGGTGTCCATGTCCCCGGTTTGGTTGTAATCTGCAAGGTAAAGCGAATTTTCAATGGGATAAGCGGGGCGGGGATGACATTGCGCGATCGGCTGTTGGCGCTGTTGGTGGTGGTGATCTGGGGTGTGAATTTCGTCGTCATCAAGTTCGGTTTACAGGGCATGCCCCCGTTTCTGCTGGCTGGGATGCGCTTTTTGCTGGTGGCGTTGCCGGCGATCTTCTTTATTCCGCGCCCGACGATCCCGTGGAAATGGCTGTTGCTGTACGGCATGACCATGAGCTTCGCGCAGTTCGCGTTTTTGTTCGTCGCCATCAAGGTGGGCATGCCGGCGGGGCTGGCCTCGCTGGTGCTGCAGGCGCAGGTGTTCTTCACCCTGCTGTTGGGTGTCGTCCTGATGGGCGAAAAGCTGCGCGTCAACCATTTCGTCGGCATTGCTATCGCCAGCGGCGGCATGCTGGTGCTGGCGCAGGCCAGCCTGCATAAGCCGGGCAGCGGCGCGGTCCCCCTGGCGGGCCTGCTGCTGACCCTGGCGGCGGCGTTTTCCTGGGCGCTGGGCAACCTGACCAACAAGAAGATCCTGGCCGGTTTCCCGCAGCGCAACATTTTGTCGCTGGTGGTGTGGAGCGCGCCGATCCCGGTCGTGCCGTTCCTGGTCTGCAGCTGGCTGTTCGACGGCCCGCAGGTGGTGCTCGCCAGCCTGAGCCATGTGCAGGTCGGCACCTGGCTGGCGATTGCCTATCTGGCGTTCGCCGCCACGCTGTTCGGTTATTCTGTGTGGGGCAGCCTGCTGGGGCGCTACGAAACCTGGCGCGTCGCGCCGTTGACGCTGCTGGTACCGTTGGTCGGGCTGTTCGCCGCCTGGCTGCTGCTGGACGAAGCGCTGTCGCCGGCGCAGTTCGGCGGCGCATTGCTGGTGCTGGCCGGCATGGCGGTCAACACCTTTGGGCTGCCGCGCCGCCGGGCCGTCGCCGTGCGCTAAATTGAACAGGGCAATTCTGTTCAATACGTTGTCGGCCCGGCCCGGCACTCTGGCACCTGTGAATATTTTCTCAGGTGCCCATCATGAATATCTACATTTCCATGGCCGCGTTTGCGCTGGCGGCCTCCATCACCCCCGGCCCGGTCAACATCGTCGCATTGAGCGCCGGGGCGCAATTCGGCTTTGGCGCGACCCAGCGTCACGTATTCGGCGCCACGCTGGGGTTTACCCTGTTGCTGTTACTGCTGGGATTGGGCATGCACCAGCTGCTGATCCTGTGGCCGGCGTTGACGCGCTTGATTCAGTGGGCCGGCGTGGCCTTCCTGCTGTTTATGGCCTACCGGCTGGCGTTTGACGACGGCAGGCTGGGCAACGGCGCGGCGCAGGCGCCTTCCTGTTGGTACGGCGCGCTGATGCAATGGCTGAATCCCAAGGCATGGTTGGCGTCGGTGGCCAGCCTCGGCGCTTTTGTCGGCGACGGCGACATCCGGCTGCTGTGGCAATTCGCCGGGCTCTACTTCGTGATTTGCTATGCCTCGGTGGCCTGCTGGGCCTATGTTGGTGCGATGCTGCGCGGCCTGCTCAGGCAGGCGCGCAACGTACAGCGTTTCAACCGCGTGATGGCGGCGTTGCTGGCGGCCAGCGCCTGCTATCTGTTGGCGGAGGGTTTTTGATACTGGCCGGGCGTGGCGGCCAGCAGCTGTTTGAAGGTGCGCTGAAAGTGCGCCTGATCGGCAAAGCCGCTTTCGCTGGCGGCCGCGGCGATCGGCAGGCCGCTTTTCAATAGCCGATGGCCGTGCTGCACGCGGCGATTGACCAGATAAGCGTGCGGCGTCATGCCGTAACGCTGGCGGAAGGCGCGGATCAGGTAAGAGGGCGAGAGCGCGGCGGCGCGGCAAATATCGTCCAGCGTCAGCGGCCGGGTGCAGTGCGCGTCGATAAACGCCGCCGCCGCTTCCAGCCGGGCATGCGGCGGTGTCTCCGGCTGGCGGCCGCTGCCCAGCCCGAGCTGCAGGGCGCTGAAATACTCCACCATGGCGATCTGTTTTTCCAGCGCGCTGCACAGCGGATCCGTCAGCAGCGCATAAAGCCGATTCAGGCCGTGGAACAGCGCCGGATCGCGGCTGTGCGGCTGGCTGAAGGGAACAAAACGCTCGCCTTCGCCCCCGAGCAGCTCCTGCTGCAGCGCGCCGATCCAGGCGAGATCGAGATAGAACATGATGTATGACCAACGGCGGTCGGCGATCGGATTACAGGCATGCGCCTGCTGCGGGTTGATGACAACCAGATCGCCGGCGCTAACCTGCATGCGCCGCTCGCCGTTGACATAGGTGCTGACGCCGCCGGTGATGGCACCGATGGAAAAGAATTCGTGGCTGTGCAGGCTGTAACACGCCTGGCGGCCATCCGCGATGGCGCGGGCTTCGACGAACGGCAACTGCGGATCGCGCCAGAACTGCGGCGTTTTTTCACTCATACGCTTTCCTTTTCACTGCGGTGGCATCACAGTGTTATAGCCTGAAAGCGACGAGAGGGGGAATGGCGGATGATGATTTTTAACGTGTTCGGCCGTCTGCTGGGCGTGAAGCGCATCGGGGATGAGTGGCGGCTGTTCCGCGTGACGCTGCCGGAGCGCAAGTATGCCCCCAGCCACGATATCGTGCTGCCGGCCGATCTGCGCGAAGAGGAGATCGCCGGCTATCTGGGGGATATTTATCACGAGGCCGCGACGCCGCAGCGGCCGGACGTGTTTCGCGTCGAATAGCGCGGCGCGTTACTCTTCCGCGTTGCGCGCCATGATGCGGCGCTGGTGTTCCTCGCTGGCGGCCTGGATCTCTTCCAGCACCGAGCCGACATCGGCGCGCTTCTGGATTTCGCTGAACCGGCCGCTGAGGGCGCTGTCCGGCGTCAGATTGCCTTCCTGATACAGCGCCCAAATCTCTTTGGCGTATTGGCTGTCGCGCAGTTCCGGCGCGAATTGGCCATAATATTCCGCCAAATTGTTGATATCGCGCTCGAACATGCTTTTGGCGTGGTTGTTGGCGGCGGCGTCCACCACCTGCGGCAGATCGATGATCACCGGCCCGTCTTTATCCATCAGCACATTGAATTCCGACAGATCGCCGTGCACCAGCCCGGCGCACAGCATGCGCACCGCGTAGTTCATCATCAGGGCGTGATCGGCCCGCGCCTGTTCCGGCGTCAGGATGACATCGCTCAGGCGCGGCGCCACCAGACCTTCTTCGTCGGTAATTAGCTCCATCAGCAGCACGCCGTCCAGGCAGATATCCGGCTGCGGCACCCGCACCCCGGCCTTGGCCAGCAGATACAGCGCGTCCACTTCGGTGTTTTGCCATGCTTCTTCCTGCTGCTGGCGGCCGAATTTGGAGCCTTTGCTCATGGCGCGCGCGTCGCGGCTGTTGCGCACCTTGCGCCCTTCCTGATAGTGGACGGCCTGCTTGAAGTTGCGCTTCTCGGCCTCTTTGTACACTTTGGCGCAGCGGATCTCATCGCCGCAGCGCACGATAAACACGTCGGCTTCTTTGCCGCTTTTCAACCGGCGGATGACGTCGTCGATTAACCCGTCATCAACCAGCGGCTGGAGTCGTTTTGGAATTTTCATGCAGCCTTGTACCCTATTTAGGCTCCGGTGTGAATGGCTTGCGCAGTTGATAGCGTAAGTTAGACCCGAAAGGCAAACATTAGTTTTGCCGCCGCGTCATCATTGCGCGGCGGCGGGTACTCACAGGCTGGCGGCCGGCACCCAGACGCTGACGCTGCCGGCGTTGACCGGGAAATGGGCGCTGCCCTGGTCGTCGGTGGTGATTTCCTCCTGACGGTTGCCGAGGAAATCGCGCCAGGCGGTGTGCGCCAAATCGGCGCCCAGTGCGACGGTCTTGCCGCTCTCGCCGCCGTTGGTCAGCACCACCACGCAGCCGGGGGCCTCGGCGGTGCCGGCGCGGCTGAAGGCCACGCAGTGGCTGTCGTCGAAGTAGTCGGTTTGCGGGCCGTTGGCGAAACGCTGGCGGGCGGCGATCAGCTTCTCCAGCTCCGGGATCGCCGGCATGTCAATCTGGTACTCGCCGCCGTCGCGCCCCTTGTCGCGGTAGCTGGCGCCATACAGGTCGGGGTAAAACACGCAGGGCACGCCCTGTTCGCGCAGCAGGATCAGCGCGTAGGCCAGCGGTTTGAACCAGGGTTCCACCGGCGCTTCCAGCGATTGCAGCGGCTGGGTATCGTGGTTGGCGACCAGCGTCACCGCGTGGGCCGGATCGGCGGCGGTCAGGGTATCGGTGAAGATCTGCGCCATGTCGAAGCCGTCGCCCTGTTTCGACGCCTGATGAAACTTCAGGTGCAGCGCTACGTCGAACAGCATCACCTTGCCGTCCACCAACTCGATGTATTGTTGCAGCGCGCCGAGATCGTGCGACCAGTATTCGGCAACGATAAACAGGTCGCGCTGCGCGCTGTCGCGCACGTGATCCGCCCACTCTTTGAAAAACCAGGCGGGGATGTGTTTGGCGGCGTCGAGGCGGAAGCCGTCGCACGGCAGCGTGTCCAGCAGCCAGCGCGCCCAGTATTTGAGCTCCTCCGTCACGGCGGTATTGCGGAACTCCACGTCGGCGCCCATCAGATAGTCATAGTTGCCTTTCTCGTCGTCGACCTGATCGTTCCAGCCGTCGTCGCCGTAGTCGTTGGCGATTTTAAACACCCCTTTGTCGTCCGGCTGCTCAACGTAATCGACGCCGCTGAAGCATTTGTAATCCCAGATAAACTCGGAATGCACGCCCTGGCGGCCGGGAAAGGTGAAGCGGGTGTAGGCCAGCGCGTCGAAGCCCTGGTCGTTGATGTCGTTGCGGTTGTTGGCGTCCACCTTGAACACGTGTACCCGTTCTTTTTCGTCCGCGCCGAGCTTGTGGTTGAACACCACGTCGTAGATCACCCCCACGCCGTGTTCGCGCAGCGTAGTGGCGGCATGTTCCAGCGCCGCCTTGTCGCCGTATTTGGTGGCCACGCTGCCTTTCTGGTCAAATTCGCCCAGATCGAACAGATCGTAGGTGTCGTAGCCGACGGAGTAGCCGCCGGAAGCGCCCTTGCAGGCGGGGGGTAGCCACAGATCGGTGATGCCCAGTTCGGCAAGGTGCGGGGCGCGCTCGGCGGCCTCCTGCCACAGTTTGCCGCCGTCGGGGTAGTACCAGTGGAAGAATTGCAGCAGGGTGGTTTTTTTCGTCATGAGCCAGCGTCCCGGTTAGCCAGAAGGAAAGGAGCAGTTAAAGCATGGGCTACTTTTGGCAAAAGGGACAATGGCGTAGGGGAGCGCGCGAAGGCAGGCGTAAATATGTAACCGATATTGACGGGATAGCGATTAAGTTGCTGCTATCAAGTTTTCACGTTTTAGTTTTTATTAATTATTTTTCAAATAGATATTTGCTTTATTTTTTGTTCTGTCAAATTTTGATGTTTTTACTCCCATTTTCATTGGTCTTTTATTTTAATTTTAAATATTAATTTGGATTTAAGTTTTTAAAATAATCAATTAAATGGTTTTAAATTCTGGTTAATGAAATGTTTTGACATATTCAGATGCCCCGTTGGTTATTCATTCGCAATTGTTTATGCGTTATCGTTATGTTCTAAATTAGGTAACACTATCAACCAATAATCCATCCAACGCAGCGTGAAGGTGGAAGTACAGGGGAGCATAACGCCGTGAACATCAGGGATTTCAGAGCATTGGCGCGCAGTTTGGTCAGAGAATTCGGCATGTTGAACAAGCAGAGCAACGGCTCGCGCTTTTCGCCGCTGCAGATCCATCTGATGATCGAAGTCAGCGAGCAGCCGCTGGGCGTCACCGAGCTGGCGGCCCGGCTTTGTATCGACAAGGCCAGCGCCAGCCGGGCGCTGCGCAGCCTGGTGGCCGCCGGCGTGATAGAAACGGTGGATCATCCGGATGACAAGCGGCACAACCTGCATCGGCTGAGTAAAAAGGGCGGTAAGGCGCTGGCCGGCATCGAGAGCGACGCCGACGGTTTTATGCAGGCGGCGCTGGCGCAGTTGGACGACGATGAGCTGGCGAGTACCACTGCGGCGATGAAAAAGATGACCGCGGCGCTGCGCAGCGCGCGCAAACAGCGCGACGCCAACCTGCGGGTGCGGCCGATCGCCGCGCGCGACGATGCGGCGATGGCGGCGATCATTCGCGACGTGTTTCGCGAGTACGGCATGGACAAGATGGAAGGGGTCAGCCTGCACGATCCGGATCTCGATCGGCTGACCGGCCTGTATCACGACAACGGCGGCCGCTACTGGGTGCTGGAGCGGGACGGGCAGGTGGTGGGGGGCGTCGGCATGGCGCCGCTGGCCGGCGAAGAGCCCGGCTATTGCGAACTGCAAAAACTGTTCTTCAAACCCGGTGTGCGTGGGTTGGGCATGGCACGCTATATGGTGGTGCAGGCGCTGAAGGCGGCGCGGGCGGCAGGGTATCGCTATTGCTATCTGGAAACCACCGAACAGTTGAAAGAGGCGATTGGGCTGTATTACGCGCTGGGGTTCACGCTGTTGACGGAACGGCGCGGCAATACCGGCCACCACGGCTGTAATGTGTGCATGCTGAAAAATCTGCAGAACGACGATATGTGAGCGGTTTCAAGGTTAACGCCTGCGCCTTGTGTCACCCTGTTAACCGTTTGATAACAATCACAACGTTTTATCAGGGAGGAAACTATGTTGGGGGATCCGATGGCGCTGTCCGCGCTGGTCACGCTGGTGGTCATCGCGCTATGGGCCAGCGCCCGCTTGCCGGAGTATTTGGTCGCGCTGCTGTTCTTTGCGGCGGTGATGGTATTGCAGCTGGCGCCCGCTGCGGTGACCTTTTCCGGTTTCGCGTCCTCCGCATTCTGGCTGGTGCTCAGCGGTTTCGTGTTGGGCAGCGCCATCCGCAGCACCGGCTTGGCGGATCGCCTGGCCAACCGCCTCTTGCCGCATCTGGCCGGTTCCTGGCCGCGCCTGGTGGGCGGCGTGGTGGCGATAAGCTACGCGTTGGCGTTTGTCATGCCCTCCAACATGGGGCGGATTACGCTGCTGATGCCGATCGTCATGGCGTTGGCCGATCGCGCAGGTCTGGCGGAAGGCTCGCGCGGCCGCATCGGTTTGGCGCTGGCGGTGGGGTTCGGCACCTTCCAGCTCTCCGCCAGCATTTTGCCGGCCAACGTGCCCAACCTGGTGATGAGCGGCGCGGCGGAAAGCGCCTACGGCAGCCACTTCGCCTATCTCTCTTATCTGCTGTTGCATGCCCCGGTGCTCGGGGTGGCCAAAGGCGCATTGTTGACGTTGTGCATCTGCGGCCTGTTCCGGGCGCGGCCGCAACCGGTGGTGGCCGAGGCGGGGCAAACGCCGCTCAGTGCCGCCGAGTGGCGACTGATCGCGCTGTTGGGCATGACGGTGCTGCTGTGGATGACCGACAGCTGGCACGGCATCGCCCCGGCCTGGATAGGGTTGGCGGCGGCCTGCGTCTGCCTGCTGCCGCGCATCGGTTTTCTCAACGGCGAACAGTTCGCCGCCGGCGTTAACGTGCGCACCTGTATTTACGTGGCGGGGATCCTGGGGCTGACCGCATTGGTCAGCCACTCGGGGCTCGGCGATCGGTTGGGTGGCGCGCTGCTGGCGATGATGCCGGATCTGCACGGCAAGCCGTTTACCGCATTCGGTTCGCTGGTGGGGATCACCGCGCTGTTGAATTTCGTGGTGACCGCCAACGGCGTGCCGGCGCTGTTTACCCCGCTGGCGCAGGCGCTGTCCGCGGGCAGCGGCCTGCCGCTGCTGACGGTGTTGATGACCCAGGTGATCGGTTATGCCACCCCGCTGTTGCCGTATCAGGCCTCGCCGATCGTGGTGGCGATGGGGATGGGCAAAGTGCCGGCGCGCGAAGGGCTAAAGCTGTGCCTGCTGTTGGCCGTGCTCAGCTTCGCACTGCTGGTGCCGTTGGACTATCTGTGGTTCAGGCTGCTGGGGTGGATCCCGTAAACAGCCCCGCGCCGCCGGCAAAGCAGTCTTCGTCCAGCGTCAGGGTGGCGATTTTATGCACCGGCCCGCGCATGCTGACCTGAAAATCGCCGCTGAAGGCGATCTGCAGTTCGCCGCCCGGCATCCGCACGCTAACCCGATCGCCGACTCGTCCCAACTTGCGCATCACGCTGGCGGCGGCGCAGCTGCTGCTGCCGGAGGCAAGGGTAAAGCCGGCGCCGCGCTCCCAGATGCCGATGCGCAGCGTCTGGCGATCGACCACTTCCACCAGTTGTACATTGGTGCGTTTCGGGAACAGCGGATGGCGCTCAATCTGCGGTCCCAGCCGATGCACCTGCGCCAGATCCAGTTTTTCCACCGGCACCACGCAGTGCGGGTTGCCCATCGACACCAGCGAAACGCTTAACGTCTCCTCCCTCAGGGGCAGCGGATAGTTCAGCGCCTCCGGCAGATCGATCAAGGCCGGCAGCGCCGCCGGGCTGAAATTGGCGCGCCCCATCTCCACGGTTATCTGATGCGCGTCTTCCGCCACCTGGCAACGCACGTCGCCGCCGGCGGTGTGCACCAGAAACGGCTGATGCCCTACGCGCTCGCTGTCAAACAGATAGCGCGCGTAGATACGCAGGCCGTTGCCGCTTTTCTCCGCTTCGGAGCCGTCCGGGTTGATGATGCGCAGGGTGGGATTGACGGCGTCACCGCTGTCGATCAGCAGGCCGTCGGAACCGATGCCGTAATGCGGGTGGCACAACAGGCGGATCTGTTCCTGGCTCAGACGATCGGCGACCGAACGGTGACAGACCAGGTAGTCGTTGCCCAGGCCGTGATATTTGTGAAACAGCAGGGGAGTCATGGCGTTGCTCGGCTCAGCAAGAAAAGGTGGCTACAGCTTACAACAGAACGTTGGCGTCAAAACAAACAAAAGGCGGCCTGAGCCGCCCTTTTGCACGATTGCCTATCTGGCCATTAATTGTAGATGATCGCGGTGCCGTGCAGTTTGTTGTCACCGGTGGTGGCGATGATCTGGAAGGATTTGGCGCCCGCCGCGTCGGCTTTGGCCGCCAGTTTGTTTTCCAGGCTGCTCAGGTCGGACGCACCGCTGACGGTGACGACGCCGGCTTTTTGCAGATTGGCAGGTTGGGCGTTCACCAGGTCGGCGGCGAAGCTGCCGAAGGAGACGGAAGCCAGTGCGATGGCTGCGATGGTCATTTTCAGGTTTTTCATGGTCTTATTTCCTATCTTTGTTCTTTACGATGTTTGTTTTGTAAGGTCGTTAAATTGATTAACGATCGATAATTTAATGTTAGATGCCGGTTTGACGGATTGCAAGTATTTTTTTAATGCTCGTTAATTAATTTTTTTTACGCCCTGGCGTTGTGAGCAAAAGGACAGGCAATCAGTTGGCTTAATGCTTTGTTATTGATAGATTTCTGCGGTACCATGCAGCTGGTTGTTACCGCCGGCGCCGATGATGCGGAAGGATTTTGCACCGGCCTGATCGGCTTTGGCGGCCAGGCTGTTTTCCAGCGAGGTCAGATCGGATGCGCCGCTGACGGTGATAACGCCCACTTTCTGCTGGTCTGCCGGTTGGTTCTGGACTAAATCGGCGGCGAAGCTGCCGAAGGAAACGCTGGCCAGAGTGAGAGCTGCTAAGGTTAATTTTAAGTTTTTCATGATGTTAATTCCTTTCCGATAACGGTCAATAGAGGGTTTTAATCTGCTTCGTTAAATTATCTTAACGATCGATAACTAAATGCTAATCGGTTCTCGACGAGCGCGCAATATTTTTTTATAATGATCGTTAAGTTATTTGTGCTAAGCCTGCCGTGGAGCGGGATAGGAGAGGAACGATGAGCATCAATGAAGCGGTCTGCGGCAAGAAAAGCCGTGGCAGACCAAAACAATTTGATCGCGACCGGGCGCTGGAAAGCGCGCTCGATCTGTTCTGGCGGCACGGTTATGAAGCCACCTCGCTGGCCGATCTGGTGGAAGTGACCGGCGCCAAGGCGCCGACGCTGTATGCGGAATTTGGCAACAAAGAGGGGATGTTCCGCGCGGCGGTGGAACGCTATCTGCAAAAATACACCACCTGCACCAACCAGCTGTTGGAACAGGATGTGCCGGTGGCCGAGATCGTCGAGGCCTACGTGCGCTCTTCCGTCGAAGTGTTTACCGACCCCGATACGCCGTCAGGCTGTTTTATGGTGTGCGCCTCCGCGGCACTGTCGTCTGCTTCCGACGACGTCGCCCAGATGCTGCGCAAAAAACATCATGCCCAGGAAGCGGCGCTGAAAGTCTGCTTCGATCGCAAGGTGCAGCAGGGCGAATTGCTGGCGAAAACCGATACCGCGCTGCTGGCGAAATACGTCATTTGCACCATTGAAGGCATGTCGGTGCAGGCGCGAGAAGGGGCAAGCCGGAGCGAGCTGTTGCGGTTGCTGGAGGCGCTGATGCTGGTGTGGCCGCGGCTCAGCCAGATTGGCAATAAGGTGTAACAACAGGCCCGGTTTTCACCGGGCCGTATAACCTACTACTGATTGACCGGGATCACCGCGCCCTGGTATTTCTCGCGGATAAAGTCCTGAATCGGCTTGGAGTGCAGCACCTTCACCAGCGCCACGATCTCCGGCTTGTTCACGTCGGCTTTGTGCACGGTGATGATGTTGGCGTACGGGTTGTTTTCGCCGCTTTCGACCGCGATCGGATCCTTGGTCGGATTCAGCCCGGCGTCGATGGCGTAGTTGGCGTTGATCACCACCGCGTCACCTTCGTTGTTGTTGTACATCTGCGGCAGCAGCGCGCCTTCAACGTTCGCCTGGAACTTCAGGTGTTTCGGGTTTTCCACCACGTCGGTGATGCGCGCGTCCACCTTGCTCACCCCTGGCTTCAGCTTGATCACGCCTTGCTGCTCAAAAATTGACAGGATGCGGCCTTCTTCCGCCACCGCGTCGCGCATGATGATTTTGCCGTTTTCCGGCAGATCTTTCAGGCTCTTGTACTTCTTCGAGTAGATGCCGATAGGCTCAATATGGATCGCGCCGGCGCTGACGAAGTCGTAGCTCTTGTCGTCGGCGTGGTCTTTCAGCACCGAGTTCAGGTAAGGCACGTGCTGGAAGTAGTTGGCGTCGATGTCGTGGCTGGCCAAGGCGGTGTTCGGCAGAATGTAATCCTGGAAGCGCTTGATCTGCAGATCGATGCCTTCCTTCGCCAGTATCGGTTTGGCCTGTTCGAGGATCTCGGCGTGCGGCACGTTGGAGGCGCCGACCACCAGCTTGGTCGCCGCGGCGGCGCCGTAAGAGGCGAGGGTGGCGACAGAGGCGAAAGCCAACATCAGTAAGTGCTTTTTCATCATCGTTTTCCTTGGTTAATTAACGTTTATCGAGCGTTCTTGTCAGGGTGTCGCCAATGAACTGAATGACGAAAACGATCAGCAGGATCGTCAGCGTCGCCACCAGCGTCACGTCACTGTGGTTGCGTTGGAAGCCTTCCAGATAGGCCAGGTTGCCCAGGCCACCGGCGCCGATCACCCCGGCCATCGCGGTGTAGCTCACCAGCGCGATCAGGGTGACGGTGATGCCGGAAACCAGCGCCGGCGAGCTCTCCGGCAGCAAGACGCGGAAAATCAGGGTGCGGTTTTTGGCGCCCATCGACCGCGCCGCTTCGATTACCCCTTTGTCGACCTCGCGCAGCGCGATCTCCACCAACCGCGCGTAGAACGGCGCCGCGCCAACGATCAGCGCCGGCAGGGCAGCGTCCGCGCCGAGAATGGTGCCGATCAGCGACTTGGTGAACGGGATCAGCAGCACGATCAGAATGATGAACGGAATGGAGCGGAAGACGTTGACCAGTACGGAGATCAGCGAGTAGACCGCCCGGTTCTGCAGCAACTGGCCCTTCGAGGTTAAAAACAGCAGCACGCCGAGCACGATGCCCAGCACCAGCGTGGCCAAACCGGCGATGCCGGTCATGTACAGCGTTTCCCAGGTGGCGTCCCACAGTTGGTCCAGGCGCAGGTGGGGGAACAGGGATTCAATCATGTTGGATAACCTCGACGGCGATATCTCTTTCGTGCAGCAGGCTGAGCATGTCGGCGACTTGTTGTTCGTTGCCTTCGGCGTGAATGTACAGTTCGCCGAACGAACCGTTGAGGGTGTGGCTGATCTTGCCGTGCAGAATGTTGACGGTCAGGGCGTAGCGCCGGATCACTTCGGAGATCACCGCCTGATGGGTTTGCACACCCACGAAGGTCAGCTTGAAAATCGCTCCCGGCAGATGAGCGGTGAGCTGCGGGTTGAAGCTCTCAGCCGTGTCCGCATACTGCGACACCTGTTTGACGAACTGCCGGGTGATCGGCTGCTGTGGCCGGGTGAACACCTCAAGCACCGGGCCTTCTTCGACGATGCGGCCGTTTTCCATCACCGCCACGCGGTGGCAGATTTTGCGCACCACGTGCATCTCGTGGGTGATCAGCACGATGGTCAATTTCAGCTGGCGATTGATGTCCAGCAGCAGGTCGAGAATGGCGTCGGTGGTTTGCGGATCGAGCGCCGAGGTGGCTTCGTCGCACAGCAGCACGCTCGGGTTATTGGCCAGCGCGCGGGCGATGCCGACGCGCTGTTTCTGGCCGCCGCTGAGCTGCGACGGATAGGCGTTTTCGCGCCCCTGCAGGCCGACCAGCGCGATCAGTTCCGCCACGCGCGGCGCAATCTGCGCCTTGGGCACGCCGGCGATCTGCATGGAAAAAGCGATATTCTGGCTGACGGTGCGCGACCACAGCAGGTTGAAGTGCTGGAACACCATGCTGATTTTCAGGCGTGCCTGGCGCAGATGGCTGCCTTTGGCGCGGGCAATATCGAAACCGCCCACGTCAATGCGGCCGCTGGTGGGCGTTTCCAGGCCGTTGAGCAGGCGGATCAGCGTGCTTTTGCCCGCGCCGCTGTAGCCGATGATGCCGTAAATTTGCCCGGCGTCCACCGCCAGACTGACGTCGTCTACCGCCACGACGCGGCCCTGTGCGCTGTCAAAAGTTTTGCAAACGTTCGAAAGAACGATCATAACGAAGCGGATCCTTATCGATACATCACAGCATTCCGTCCGGAGCGCGTTGCGCCGGACAGGGATCGTTCGGCTTTTCGGCGGGGCACGACCCGGCGGGAAGTGGCGGACGGAACCTCTGTTGCGGGTGAATACCGGGCAATCCTACCGAGGGTTGATAGTGACAGGAAGAATGTAAAATCTATTACTTATTCTGATTTGATATATTAAACGGCGGGCGCCATGGGGGGAGAAAACCGGCCGCTGGGCGGCCGGTGGAGGGCTAGCGTTTTTCCAGCTTCATATGCAGCAGCGGGAACGGGTTGCCCTGGCCGTCGAGCGGCGAGCGGCCGGTGATGACAAAACCGTAGTGACGGTAGAAGCCGCTGGCCTGCGGATTTTGCTCGTTCACGTCCAGCTGCAGCTCATCGTGCAGCGTTTCCGCGTGGGTCAGCAGCGCTTTGCCCACCCCTTTGCCGCGCTGATCGGCGTCGATAAACAGCATCTCCACCTTGTTGCCGTTCAGACCGATAAAGCCGCAGGGATGCCCCGGCCGCTCTTCGGCCACCCAAACGTTGACCGCCGGCAGGTAGTCGTTCAGCACCAGCGGGAACAGCTGTGCGATGTTGTCTTCGGTTAAAAAGTGGTGAGTGGCGCGCACCGAACGCAGCCAGATATCTGCCAATTGCGCGTTGTCTTCCGCCGCGCGTGCTCTGATGGTAATCATCGAACTCTCTGCTATCTAAGTTGAAGGAAAAGAAACTAGATAGAGGTTTTGTGGGGTTAGTGCCGAATTAACGTGGGTTAACGCCCTGCAAAGCGCCTCTGCAGTGGATCGAATAGGCCCGCCTGGTTGCAAGCGGTATAACAACTGTAATTCAGTAAGTTAATGCTTTCAACCGCCGCAGGGCGCAATGAGGCGCTCGCCGCGTGATACACTGGCCGCTGAATGAGCAAGAGGGCGGCAGGATGGAAGCGGTACGTGCAGCGATAGAAAAACAGGTGCTCAGCCTGACCGGGTTGGCGCTCGGCGGCGTCGATTTTGAGAATCCGCCCGGCGATCCGGGGCTGTTCGGCCCGCAGTCGGTCATCTGGCAGGTACACCGCGATTTCACCCCGATGCTGTGCGGCGGCGTCAGCGCCTTGCTGTTGCAAATGCTGCACCCGTTGGCGCTGGCCGGCGTATGGGATCACTCCAACTTCCGCGACGATATGATTGGCCGCCTGCGCCGCACCAGCCAGTTCGTGTCGGTTACCACCTTCGGCCCGACCGCCGAGGCGGAGCGGCTGATCGCCAAAGTCAAAGCCATCCACCTGCGGGTGACCGGCGTCGGCAGCGACGGCACGCCCTATGCCGCCAGCGATCCGGCGCTGCTGACCTGGGTGCACGTGGCGGAGAGCAGCCGTTTTCTGGCCAGCCACCTGCGCTACCGCAACCCGCATCTTTCCCGCGATTTGCAGGATCAATACTACCGCGAAGCGGCGCGCGTGGCCGCCGCGCTGGGGGCGACAGCTATCCCTCAGTCCTGCGCGGAGGTAGACGACTATCTGCAGGCGATGCGGCCGCAGCTGGTCTGCGATGAACGCACCCAAGAGGTGGCGCGCATTCTGCTGAAGGCGCCGGCGCCGAGCGCGTTGGCGCGCCCGCTCGGCGGGGTGGTGATGCAGGCGGGCATCGATCTGTTGCCCGATTGGGCGCAGCGGCAGTTCGGCTTTCATCCGGGCGCGTTGCGGCGGCGGTTGGTGCGAACGGGGGCTGCAGGCCTCGGCAAAGTGCTGGGCGCGTCGATGCGCAACGGTTCCTATCAGCGCGCGGTGCGGCGCATCACTCAGCCGTCATGAGCCGCAGCCGCTATAATTAACCTTTGTTTATCTTCGTTTACGGCCGCTTTTGAGACTTTTACGGGTGATCCGGCCAGTAATGCGTTTTACACTTGGGGGCAAAGCCACATTCCATTTTTGCGCGCAGCCGATTCTGCCGCGCCCTGACCCTATTGAGGTGATATGAACGAGTCATACGTACTTGCTGAAGTCAGCAATGAGAACCAGACGCTGGTCGCGGTGGTTCAGCAAGATCACCGGGCAGCCTATTTTTACATCTATCCCGCCGAAGCCTACAGCGATCGCTATCAGGTGCGTGCCTGTTGGCTGCGCAATCTGGCCGCCGCGCCGCTGCAGGAAGATCGCGCCGCGCTGGAGCAGGGGCAGCCGCCGATGCTGGCGGCGGAATTTTGCCGCAACCTGGAAGGGGAAGCGCCGCTGAACCCGGAAGGGTTGATGGTGGTGTGGAGCGAAAGCGACGACGGCGCGGCCCTGTGGTATTACGGCCAACTGCTGGCGGTGATCCCCGGTTGGAGCCTGTATATCGACCATTCGGTGTGCTATTCGGCCAGCTGCATCAAGGAGAGCCCGTTGGCCTATCCGCTCGGCTCGGCCTCGACCAACACGCAATATGCGCAGGCGGAAAGCACCCGCCAGTTTTGGCGCAGCTGGCAGCGTGAAGAGGGCAACCCGTGGCCGAAGATGCAGCGCGATTTTCAGGCGCGCTATGAGCCGCATTTCGGCCCGTCGGTAAAATACTACGCCATCGATCAGGGCAAGTGGCCGCCGATGGCCATCACCCAGCACGAGCGCGACGGCATCTATTACTTCCTCACCATGGGCGTCAGCATTCGGCCGATGCCGTGGGTGGAGATCCTGTTCAACGACGAGGCTTCGCGCTATCGCCGCATGGAGATGGCGATCGCCATCGACAGCCAATACATGACCGAAGACAACGCGGTGCAGATGGCCAGCGCGCTGGCCGGTTTCGCGCACGCGCCTTGGGCGCGGCTGACCTGGATCGGCGAAGGGCATACGCTGGAGTCGGACGTGGCGCCGCTGGGCTACGAGGGCTATATTTTATCGTCGTCCTTCTACCCGCATAGCGCGCACCTGACTCTGCCGCAGCAGTACGGCGATCCGGTGAACCTGTTTTGGGCCAGCCCGGTGTTTACCGCCGAGCGCCAGCTGGCGCACGCCACGCCGAACGGCGGGCACGATCTGGTGAACCGGTTGCGTGAGCAGGGCGTCGATCATATTTTCCGCCCGCGCCAGCCGGTGTGCTGACGCGGCTTAATCTTCGGGAGCCGCCATGACCACCGCGCTGTTGATTATCGATGTGCAGGAAGGATTGTTTACGCCGCCGCCGGCGGATGCCGCGGGCACCGTTGCGCGCATCAACCAACTGAGCGAGCGCGCCCGCCGGGCGGGCGTGCCGGTTGTCGTCATTCAGCACCATACGCCGGACGACGAACTGCCGCACGGCAGCGCCGCCTGGCAAGTGCTTGCGGCGCTGAAGGTGGCGCCAGGCGACCATCGGGTGGATAAAACCACGCCGGACTCGTTCCTGCGCACTTCGCTTGGCGCGTTGCTGATCGCCAACGGCGTATCGCAGTTGGTGGTTTGCGGTTACTCCACGCCGTTTTGCATCGATACCACGGTGCGCAGCGCCGCGGCGCACGGCTATCCGGTGACGCTGGCGGCGGATGCCCACACCTGCCACGACAAATCCTATGCCGACGGCCTGCTGATCCGTACCCACCATAACGAGACGCTGTCGAATATCGACAGCTTCGGCGTGCCGATCCGCGCCGTGCCCGCAGCGGACATCGTGTTCTGAGAACGGAAAACGGGGGCCAGCGCCCCCGTTCGTTATTTCAGGCCCGCCCGCCGCGCCGCCACCTTGGCCAGCGCGGCCCAGTCCAGATCCGCATCCCCTTGCGCCATCGCGTCGAGGAAGTTGTCCTTCAGCACTCCGGCGAACGGCATCGGCGTATGGCTGTCGGCGCCGGCGGCCAGCGCCAGCCCGACGTCCTTCAGCCCCAGCGCCAGCCGGAATCCGGCGGGTGAATACTTCTCGGCGGCGATCAGCACACCATAGCCCTGGTAAGCCGGGGCGGCGAAGACGGTGCTGCTCAGCATCTGCAGGTAGTCGGCGCCGGAAACGCCGTAGTTGCGCACCAGCGCGCTGCCTTCCGCCATCGCTTCAATGGCGCTGGCCAGCGTAAAGTTGGTGGCGATTTTGACCACGTTGGCCTGCGCCGGGTCGGCGCCGAAGTGCCAGGTTTTCTGGCCGAGGGCATCGAACAGCGGCTGCGCTTGCTTCAGCCGTTCGCTATCGCCGGCTGCCAGAATATTCAGCTTGCCGGCGGCGGCCACGTCGATCCGCCCCAGCACCGGTGCGGCGAGATAGCCGATGCCGTGTTCCGCATGCAGCGTCGTCAGGCGTTTGGCTAGCTCGATCGAGATGGTCGCCATATTGATATGCAGCGCGCCCGGTTTCATCCGCTGCAGCAATCCGCTGTCCACCACCACCTGTTGCGTGGCGGCATCGTCGGCCAGCATGGTGATCAGCACGTCGGCATCGGCCAACTGTTCTGGCCGTTCGGCCTGCCGCGCGCCGGCGTTTACCAGCGGCTGCGCCGCCTGCGGCGAGCGGTTCCATACCGTCAACGCGAAGCCCGCCTGCACCAGGTTAGTTGCCATGGCGCTGCCCATCCCACCCAGTCCGGCAAATCCGATCTTCATCATGCGCTCCTTTTTCAGGTTGAAGGTTTTACCCTAGCGCGCCGGGCCAGGAACGCAAATGCCGGAGTGTAACGCCTTCTTACGCGCCGGCGGCGGGCTATTGACGCATTGCCGCTGCGGGTATACCTTGATGGCATGAATATATCGATGCACTCCACCCACAATCAGTCATGGTGGCGCCTCTTCTGAGGCGGCACGAGTATTCACATCTCTTTTTAATGCCGCCGGTTTGGCGGCATTATCTTTTGTGGCGTTGATCCGGCGGTCTACAGACCTTCAGGAGCACTGTCATGAGCTACACCATTCTTACCGGCGATCGCGCTACCGGCCCACTGCATTTAGGTCACTTTGTCGGCTCGCTGCGCCAACGCGTCGAACTGCAGCACCAGCATAACCAAACGGTGATGGTGGCGGATCTGCAGGGCCTGACCGACAACGGCAACAACCCGCAAAAAATCAGCGCCAACGTGCTCAATGTCGTGGCCGACTATCTGGCGGTCGGCATCGATCCGCACAAGACCACGATCTGCCTGCAGTCGGCGCTGCCGGCGTTGGCCGAGCTGACGATGTACTACCTCAATCTGGTCAGCGTGGCGCGGCTGGAACGCAACCCGACGGTGAAAAACGAAATCGCCGAGAAGGATTTCGCCCGCAGCCTGCCGGCCGGTTTTCTGATCTATCCGGTCAGCCAGGCGGCGGACATCACCGCCTTCGGCGCCACCCACGTGCCGGTCGGCGAGGATCAGCTGCCGATGCTGGAGCAAACCAACGAGATCGTGCGGCGCTTCAACCACATCGTTGGCCAACCGATATTAACGGAGTGTCAGCCGCTGTTGAGCAACGTCGGGCGTCTGCCGGGGCTGGACGGGCAGGGCAAGATGTCGAAATCGCGCGGCAACGCCATCCCGCTTGGCGCCGGCGCCGACGAGGTTCACAAGGCGGTGATGAGCATGTTCACCGATCCTGGCCATCTCAACGTCAGCGATCCCGGCCGGGTGGAGGGCAACATGGTGTTCACCTATCTGGACGCCTTCTGCGAAGACGCCGCACTGGTGGCGGAGCTGAAGGCGCACTATCGGCGCGGCGGGTTGGGGGACGTGAAAATCAAACGGCTGCTGGAGGATTGCCTGCAGAGCCTGCTCGAGCCGATCCGCACCCGCCGCGCCGAATTCATTGCCGATAAAGGCGAGCTAACGCGTATCCTGCAGCACGGCACCCGCCGCGCGCATCAGGTCAGCCAGCAGACGCTGCAGCAGGTCAAGATGGCGCTGGGGCTGGACTTCTTTAGCCTGGAATGATGCGCACGCCGGGGCGGCACGCGTCACGCCCCGGCCATAAAACGATCATCCCACTGTCATAAACTTATCCGTTAATAGGTGCCCATAATGATTAGCCACTGAAACCAGAGAAATCATATGGCTCAGGCACTGTTAAAATTGGCACAGCACGACTTTCCAGGGCAGCACGCCGCCGCATCTCGCAAAGTATTATCGGTAAAGGGACTCGGCAAGGCCTATAAAGCGCAGCAGCGCGTGCTGGATGACATCAATTTCGATCTGCACGCCGGCGAGTTCGTGGCGGTGATCGGCCGCTCCGGCGCAGGCAAGTCCACGCTGCTGCATACCCTCAACGGCACCATTCCTTCCAGCTGCGGCGAGATGCTGCACTTCGAAGACGATGGCGTGGCGCAGGATATCGCCCAGCTTGCCGGCCGCCAGATGCGCCAATGGCGCGCGCGCTGCGGCATGATCTTCCAGGACTTCTGCCTGGTGCCGCGGCTGGACGTGATGACCAACGTGTTGCTGGGGCGCCTGAGCCACACCTCCACCCTGAAATCCTTCTTCAAACTGTTCGATGACGCCGACCGCGCTCGCGCCATCGAGCTGTTGCAGTGGCTCAACATGCTGCCGCACGCGCTGCAGCGCGCCGAGCACCTCTCCGGCGGCCAGATGCAGCGCGTCGCCATCTGCCGCGCGCTGATGCAAAACCCGCAAATCCTGCTGGCCGATGAGCCGGTCGCGTCGCTCGATCCGAAAAACACCCGCCGCATCATGGACGCGCTGCAGAAAATCAGCGAAGACGGCATCGCGGTGATGGTGAACCTGCACTCGGTCGAACTGGTGAAAGAGTATTGCTCGCGGGTGATCGGTATCGCCCACGGGAAGATCGTGTTTGACGGGCATCCTTCGCAACTGAACGAACGGATCCTGCACCAGCTGTATGGCGAAGAAGCCAATCAGATCCATTGAAGCACTTTTGACCTTTACCCTTTACCTTTACACACAAGGCACACCTAATGAAAAAAGTATTGAGTCTGACCACCCTGATGGCCGGCGCGATGATGGTATTTAATGCTGCCGCAGCGGATGCGCCGAAAGAGCTGAACCTGGGCATTCTCGGCGGCCAGAACGCCACCCAGCAGATCGGCGATAACCAGTGCGTGAAGCAGTTCCTGGACAAGGAACTGAATGTCGATACCAAGCTGCGCAACTCGTCCGACTATTCCGGTGTGATCCAGGGCCTGCTGGGCGGCAAGATTGACCTGGTGCTGAGCATGTCGCCGTCATCGTTCGCTTCGGTCTACATCAAGGATCCGAAAGCGGTGGACATCGTCGGCATCGCGGTCGACGACGTCGACCAGTCGCGCGGCTACCACTCGGTGGTGGTGGTGAAGGCCGGCAGCCCGTACCAGAAACTGGAAGATCTGAAGGGCAAGGCCATCGGCTTCGCCGATCCGGATTCCACCTCCGGCTTCCTGATCCCGAACCAGGCGTTTAAAAAGCTGTTCGGCGGCACGGTCGACAACAAATACAACAACACCTTCTCCAGCGTCACCTTCTCCGGCGGCCACGAGCAGGATATCCTTGGCGTGCTGAACGGCCAGTTCGAAGGCGCGGTGACCTGGGCGTCGATGATCGGCGACTACAACACCGGCTACACCAGCGGCGCGTTCACCCGCATGATCCGCATGGATCACCCGGACCTGATGAAACAGATCCGCATCATCTGGCAGTCGCCGCTGATCCCGAACGGCCCGATCCTGGTGAGCAACTCGCTGCCGGCCGACTTCAAAGCCAAAGTGGTCACCGCCATCAAGAAGCTGGATAAAGACGATCACCAGTGCTTTATCAAAGCGATGGGCGGCAAACAGCACATCGGCGACACCACCCTGGCGGAATACCAGACCATCATCGATATGAAGCGCGAGCTGACCAAAGGCGACCGTTAATTCCCGGCTGCCTCGGCCGTCCGAATGAAGGGGTTCAGCGTGCTGAACCCCTTGTTCCATCAAGATGGAAGACCTGCTTTGAATACCGATTTCGCACACTATTACCAACGGATCCGCAGCAAGCAAAAACGCGAAGCGCTGCTGTGGTCGCTCGGGCTGGTGGTGCTGTACCTGGGCGCCGGCAACCTCGCCGAGTTCAACCTGCACACCGTCTGGGTGTCTATTCCGCACTTCTTCGACTACCTGGCCGAAACCGTGCCGACGCTGCACTGGCACCTGCTGTTCGCCGATGGGCGCACCGAAGGTTCGCTGGCCTATTGGGGTTACCGCCTGAACATCCAGCTGCCGCTGATCTGGGAGACCCTGCAGCTGGCGCTGGCGGCGACCATTTTTTCGGTGCTGGTGGCGACCGTGCTGGCGTTTCTGGCGGCCGGCAATACCTATACCCCGGCCTCGGTGCGGCTGGCAATCCGCACGCTGGTGGCGTTCTTGCGCACCATGCCGGAGCTGGCGTGGGCGGTGATGTTCGTGATGGCGTTCGGCATCGGCGCCATTCCCGGCTTCCTGGCGCTGGCGCTGCACACCATCGGCAGCCTGACCAAACTGTTCTATGAATCGATCGAAACCGCCTCCAACAAACCGGTGCGCGGGCTGGCGGCCTGTGGCGCCACGCCGCTGCAGCGCATGCGCTTCGGCCTGTGGCCGCAGGTGAAGCCGGTGTTTCTCTCCTACAGCTTCATGCGGCTGGAGATCAACTTCCGTCAGTCGACCATTTTGGGGCTGGTGGGGGCGGGCGGCATCGGCCAGGAGCTGATGACCAACATTAAACTCGACCGCTACGATCAGGTCAGCATGACGCTGCTGCTGATCATCGTGGTGGTTTCCGTGCTCGACTATGTGTCGGGCGAGCTGCGCAAGCGCGTGGTGGAGGGGGCAAAATGATAGCGGGCACTCCGGCATCGGCGGAAACGCTGCACCAGTTGAAACAGCAGCATCCGGCGATCTTCGCGCAGCAGGGGCGCTACCTGCGCACCGTCGGCCTGATCGCACTGGCGATCGTGCTGTATTACGTGTTCTTCTTCCTGGTCTTCGGCATTAGCTGGCCGCAGTTTATCAACGGCTGCCAGCAGCTGGGGCGCTATTTCCTGCGCATGTTCGTCTGGCACGACTTCGCCAACTGGCCGTTCATGTACTACTTCCAGCAGATCGGCATTACTATCGCCATCGTGTTCGCCGGCACCATTACCGCGTCGCTGATCGCGCTGCCGCTGTCGTTTTTCGCCGCGCGCAACGTGATGTCGACGCCGCTGCTGCGGCCGATCTCCGTGCTGGTGCGTCGCTTGCTGGACGTGCTGCGCGGTATCGACATGGCGATCTGGGGGCTGATCTTCGTGCGCGCCGTCGGCATGGGGCCGCTGGCCGGGGTGTTGGCGATCGTGATGCAGGACGTCGGGCTGCTGGGCAAACTGTACGCCGAAGGGCACGAGGCGGTGGACAAGTCCCCCAGCCGCGGCCTGACGGCGGTGGGCGCCAACGGGTTGCAGAAGCACCGCTACGGCATCTTCACCCAATCGTTCCCCACCTTCCTGGCGCTCAGCCTGTACCAGATCGAGTCCAACACCCGCTCAGCGGCGGTGCTGGGCTTCGTCGGCGCCGGCGGCATCGGCCTGGTGTATGCGGAGAATATGCGGCTGTGGAACTGGGACGTGGTGATGTTCATCACCCTGATCCTGGTGGTGGTGGTGATGATCATGGACAAGGTCTCGTCGCTGCTGCGCAACAAGTACATCATCGGCGAAGACATCCCGCTGTATCAGCAAAAAAGCCAAATCGATTGAGAAACCCCTTGCCGATCCCTATACTGCCGCACATTCAAGGTGTGCGGCCATACCCGTCATACTTGGAGCTGCCTCTTTGTTGGCTGCATTTGCGCGCCCCGGTCACATAGTTAACTATGCTCCGGGGGGCTTACAAATTTGCCGCCGCGATGCAACTCCAATTATTTTGGGTATGGGGCATTTTTTTACAATGCGCACGTCCCCGTTAGACAAGTAAAGGCAATGCAATCCCATGATGAACAACGACGTGCTGCGCAGCGTGCGCTATATGCTGAGCATTAATAACGCCAAAATGGTCGAGATTATCAAACTGGACGATTTCGAGGTGGCGGTGTCGGCGATGGACGCTTACGTGATTAAAGAAGGCGAGCCGGGCTACGAAAAGTGCCCGGACGAAGTGATGGCGCACTTCCTCAACGGCCTGGTGTTCTTCAAGCGCGGTAAGGACGACAAGTTCCCGGCGCCGGCGGTTGAGCTGCCGATCACCAATAACCTGGTGCTGAAAAAGCTGCGCGTGGCGTTCGAGCTGAAAGACACCGACATGCACCAGATCTTCACCGCGGTGGACTTCCGCATCTCCAAGCCGGAGCTGAGCGCGCTGTTCCGCAAAGAGGGCACCAAGAACTACCGCCCGTGCGGCGATCAGATGCTGCGCTACTTCCTCAAAGGGTTGGCGCAGCGCGTTCGCGGCGAGTAACGCGCAGCGTTCACCGAACATCAGGCGCAATCGCAAGGTTGCGCCTTTTTTATTGCCGCTCTCCCGCTCGCCGTTGTTGTACTGGCCCTCAGCCACCCGTCATCGATGGAGGGCGTGCCGCCCGTCCGGTTACTTTTTCATGGTCAATTCAATCACCCAAACCATGAGGAAAGCAGGATGCCAACCATCACGAAAACCCAATCACTTTACACGTTGACCCGGCCAGTCTGGCTGGATGCGGCAGGCATGAGCAAAGGCATCGATCACGATCGCCAGCACCTGGGCGTCATTCTCGCCGCCGGGCAAGTGCTGCGAGTGCGCCAGACCAACGCGGCGTTTACCGGCAAGTTAACGCTGCGCTTGCTGAATGACGACAGCAAAACGGAGGCGGAATTCAGCGTCGGCGCGAGCTGGGTCGAGGCCCAGGTCAATGCCGTCTCGGTGCCGTTCATCGATACGCCGTATGGGCAGGGCGAGCCGGTGCTGGAGTTCGAGCACCCGGACACGGCGAAAGCGTTGCCGGTTTATCGCCGTGGCGAAAACGAAGCCGCGTTCTTTGCCCGCTGGGACGATCGGGACGCCGAGTTTGCCCTGATCGATGCGGAATACGCCGTGTTGCTGGTGCCGAAAATCAGTAAACCGGCGCTGAAGTCACTGGGCGAAGCGAAAAACATCGACGGACTGATCGCCTACTACGATCGCATTTTCACCTTCTACAATGCGCTGACCGGCGTCTCGTTCGAGGCTGAACACGAATCCGATCGCAATATTCGCAACCGCTACTTTATGAAGGCCGATAAACACGGCGCCGGCGCCGCGTATTACGGCGGCCGCTGGACGGCGGAAACCAGCAGCTCGGTCAGCAGCTTCTGGCTGACGCCGGAAGACAGCAACTGGGGCAGCCTGCATGAGATCGCGCACGGCTATCAGGGGCACTTTATGGGCGACAAATATTTCTCCACCGGTGAGATGTGGAACAATATTTATGCCGCTTGCTATCAGGACGTGATGCTGGGGGAACGTAAATACCAGGAGGGGTGGCTGTATAACTACGGCAACGCGGCCGGCGTCGAGAAGAAAATCATCGATCTGATCGCTCAGGGCACGCCGCTCAACCAGTGGGATCTGCGCTCCAAGCTGTTCTTCGCGATGCTGATGGTCGACAAGGCAGGCAAGAACGCCTTCACGCACTTTAATCAGCAGTATCGCCAAAGCTGCAACACGGCGGGTTTCGTGCCGTCGGAACATGCCTTGCTGGATCTGCTGTCGGCAAGCTTCGCCGCAGCCGGCGAGCAAATCGACGTGACGCCGTTCGTCGAGCTGACCGGCGGCGTGATCACCCAAGCGCAGCGCGACCGCAACGCGTTCAGCCACGCCAAGGCGGTGTATCCGCTGTATCAACTGGTGGACGCGCAGAGTCTGCCGGTGGTGCAGGCACAGCTGAAGCTGGATTCCTCGCTGCGGCTGGTCGATTCTTGCCAGCTCAAGGCCAGCGGGCTGAAAGGCGACGTCACCCTGAGTCTGGATATCGATGACTTTGCGCAGATCTACGGTGAAGACCTGATCCTGATGGAAGGGGCGCGCTATGCCCACAAAGTCCGTATCGATGCGCCGACCCTGGCGCTGACTGCGCTGCCGATCGGCGTGTATACCTTGCGGTTGCCGACCGGTAAAGATCGTAAATATCGGCCGACGGCGGGTTACCTGACGGTGAAGCAGGGGAAGAACGCGGTGACGCTTCGCTTCGAGCGCAAAGCCGCTTCGCCGATCGTTTCGCAGGAGATCACTCTGTTGGGCCTGAGCGATGCGGTCTTCGCCACCGTGGTCGTCGATCGCGCCAAAGGAGCGGTGGTGGTTGACGTGACCAGCACCACGCCGCACGCCTACTTCCCCGGTGAAACCTATGCCCGGGTGACGCTGCGCGATCGGCAGGGCGCGGTGCGCTTCAGCAAGGAGATTCAGGGCACTCAGGCTACGTTAAGTCATGACGAGCTGCCGTTTGCCGAGGGCGATGACATCGAGATTTACCATGTGGAGCCGAGCCGGGTGCGTTTGAATCCGGCGGCGGCCGGCGTCATCGATAACAAAAACAAAACCAATGTACTGCGCATCGAAACAAGCGGGCTGAAAAACCCGGCGTTGCCCGGCGATCCCGAACAGGCGCTGCTGGCGCGCCTGGAACAGGCGGCGCAGCGTTTGCGTCGCCTGTTGCCGGCTTACTATGCGCCATCGTCGTCGTTCAAGGACGATATTTATCTGGCGATCGGCGCCTTTGCCGAGCCGCAGCGCGAGTCACTGTTGGCGACCTATCGGGATTGCCTGCCGGCCGACAATACGCCGCCGGGCGCTAACGTCGGCAATGCGTTTACCGTGGCGTGCAAAGGGATTGGCGATCGCCAGTTCCTGACCGGCGCCATCGATCTGGTGAAGAAAACCGTTACCGTCACGCTGGCGGCGGGGATTGCTCACCACTACTTTGCCGACAGCTACGCCTTCCTCAGCGTGACGGATGCGGACGGCAACGTCTTGCTCAGCTACGACGTCATCGGCAGCCAGAATCAACCGGCCAAAACCTGGGTGTTGCCGCTGTCGGGTTACGGCGGTGAAGTGATTCATCTGCGGCATGAAGAGCCGGACAGCCGCCTGGCGATCGTCAACGAAATGCAGCACCTGCGGCTGGCGGAGAAGGGCAAGCAACAGACCTACTGCATTACGCCGGTCGGTTTGAAACGCATCAAGGATTGATCCCCATCGGCCTGCGGGGCGGCGAGTGTCGCCGCCCCGTTTTTTCCTCTGCATCATCCCCTTATTGCACTCTTTTTGTTCTCCCGCTGCGCGCCGCTGGTGCAGCCCGTTTGCCGCCGCCGTCATAAGTTTTAATTATAATTTATTGAAATCATGAGATTAAAAATTGGCACGCCGGTTGCTCTGTTGAATCCCATCTTGTGTACCAGATGGAATTCAGTCGATGAGCGAATCTGTTGTAGCGTGCGGTTTTACCCTCAGTGAATGGCAACACCATTACCAAACCCGCCCGGCGGGCGAGCGCTTTGCCTGCGTCAGTGCGACGATCGAAACGCTGGTCGCCGGGCTGAACCCAGACGATAACGCCTGGCTGTATCTCGCTACGCCGGCGCAGCGCGAGCAGCAGTATCGGCAGCTGGCACAGAGGCTCGAGGCGGTCGCCGGCGATCTCAGCCGCCTGCCGCTGTTCGGCGTGCCCTTCGCCATCAAAGACAATATCGACGTCGGCGGCTGGCCAACCAGCGCCGCCTGCCCGGCGTTCACCTATCAGGCCGCGGCGGACGCCACCGTGGTCGCCCACCTGCGCGCCGCCGGGGCGATCGCCCTCGGTAAAACCAACCTCGACCAGTTCGCTACCGGGTTGGTGGGCACTCGCTCACCTTATGGCGCGGTGGTCAACAGCTTCGACAGCCGCTACGTCAGCGGCGGTTCCAGCTCCGGCTCCGCCTCGGTGGTGGCGCGCGGCCTGGTGCCGTTCGCGCTCGGCACCGACACCGCCGGTTCGGGGCGCGTGCCCGCCGGGTTCAACAACATCGTCGGGCTGAAGCCGACCAAGGGGCGGTTGTCCAACCGGGGCGTGGTGCCGGCCTGCCGGTTGAACGATACGGTGTCGGTCTTCGCGCTGACGGTGGCCGATGCCGCGCTGGTGGCGGAACTGGCGAGCGGCTTTGACGCGGCAGACCCGTATTCCCGCCCCGATCCGCATACCGCGCCGGCGGATATCCCCGCCGCGCCGCGTTTCGCCGTTCCCGCCCAGCTGGAGTTTTTCGGCGACGTTCAGGCCGAGCGGGCGTTTCACCGAGCGCTGGCGCAGCTGCAGGCGGGCGGCGCCACGCTGGAATCCCTCGATTTCGCGCCGTTTCGCACTCTGGCGGAACAGCTGTATTACGGCCCCTGGGTGGCGGAGCGCACGGTAGCCATTGAGCAGGTGCTGGAAGCGAGCCCGCAGGCCATCGATCCGGTGGTGCGCGGTATCGTCGGCAACGGCCTCGGCTACAGCGCCTGCGACGCCTACAAGGCGGAATACCTGCGCGCCGAGCTGGCGCGGCAAATCGCCCAGCGGCTGGCGCCGTTCGACGCGCTGGTGGTGCCGACCGCGCCCACTATCCGCACCCTGGCGGAGATGGCGCAGGAGCCAGTGCTCTTCAATTCGCAATTCGGCACTTACACCAATTTCACCAACCTGGCCGATCTGAGCGCGCTGGCGCTGCCGGGGCCGCAGCGCGAAGACGGTCTACCGGCGGGCATCACCCTGATTGCGCCCGCCTGGCATGACCGGGCGTTGGCGGCGTTTGGCCTGCGCTGGCAACGGCAAAGCGCCTTGCCGCTCGGCGCTATCGGCCGGGCATTGCCGCCGCAGCCTGTGCCTGCGCCGTCCACAGGGCACGTGCGTCTGGCGGTAGTGGGCGCTCACCTTAGCGGCATGCCGCTCAACGTCCAGCTGACACAGCGCGACGCGGTGCAGGTGGAGCAAACCGCTACCGCCCCCTGCTATCGCCTGTATGCGCTGGCCGATACCGAGCCGCCGAAGCCGGGGCTGGCGCGCGCGGCGCAGGGGGCGGCGATCCGGGTTGAGCTGTGGGACATCCCGCTGGCCCGTTTCGGCGAGTTTGTGGCGGAAATTCCGGCGCCATTGGGCATCGGCACGCTGCTGCTGGCGGACGGCCGGCGGGTGAAGGGGTTTATCTGCGAAGCCTGGGCGCTGGAAGACGCGACGGATATCACTGAGTTTGGCGGCTGGCGCGACTATCTCGCCAGCGTTAAGGGGGCATGAACATGTTTACTACCGTACTGATCGCTAACCGCGGCGAAATCGCCTGCCGCGCCATTCGCACCCTGAAACGCCTGGGCGTAACCAGCGTGGCGGTCTATTCCGACGCCGACCGCAATGCGCCGCACGTCGCCGAGGCCGACAGGGCGGTGGCGCTTGGCGGCGACAAGGCCGCCGACAGCTACCTGCGCATCGACAAGATCCTCGCGGCGGCCGCGGCCACCGGCGCGCAGGCGATCTACCCCGGCTACGGCTTTTTGTCCGAGAGCGCCGAGTTTGCCGACGCCTGCGAGGCGGCGGGCATCGCCTTTATCGGCCCGACGGCGGCGCAGATGCGCGAGTTCGGCCTCAAGCACCGGGCGCGCGAGCTGGCGGCGTTGGCCGGGGTGCCGATGACGCCGGGCACCGGCTTGCTGGAGAGCGTTGAGCAGGCGGTCTCGGCCGCTGCGCGCATCGGCTACCCGGTGATGCTGAAAAGCACCGCCGGCGGTGGCGGCATCGGTCTGACGCGCTGTGACGACGAGGCGGCGCTGCGCGACGCGTACGACAGCGTCAAACGGCTGGGAGAGCAGTTCTTCCGCGACGCCGGCGCCTTTATCGAACGCTTCGTCGATCGGGCGCGCCACGTCGAGGTACAGATTTTCGGCGACGGCCAGGGGCAGGTGGCGGCGCTCGGTGAACGCGACTGCTCGCTGCAGCGCCGCAACCAAAAGGTGGTGGAAGAAACCCCGGCGCCACACCTGCCGGCGGCGACCCGTCAGGCGCTGCATCGGGCGGCGGTGGCGCTGGGCGAGTCGGTGAATTACCGCAGCGCCGGCACCGTGGAATTCATTTACGACGCCGCGCGCGACGAGTTTTACTTCCTGGAAGTGAACACCCGCTTACAGGTCGAGCACCCGATCACCGAGATGGTCACCGGCCTGGATCTGATCGCATGCATGCTGCAGGTGGCGGCGGGCGACGCGCTGGATTGGGCGGCGTTGCAGCGCGCGCCGCAGGGCGCGGCGATCGAAGTGCGCCTCTACGCCGAAGATCCGCTGAAAAACTTCCAGCCCAGCCCCGGCGTGCTGACCGAGGTGCATTTCCCTGACGACGTGCGACTCGACGGGTGGGTGGCGACCGGCAGCGAAGTCTCGGCGTTTTACGACCCGATGATCGCCAAGCTGATCGTGCACGGCGCGGATCGGGCGCAGGCGCTGGAAAAATTGCGCGTGGCGCTGGCGGCGACCCGCTTGCACGGCATCGCCACCAACCTCGATTATCTGCGGCAGGTGATCGCCACGCCGCAATTTCAGCGCGGCGACGTCTGGACGCGCCTGCTGGACGATGTGCGTTTCCAGCCGCACTGCCTCGAAGTGCTGCAACCCGGCACCTACAGCAGCGTGCAGGATTATCCCGGCCGCCTCGGCTATTGGGACATCGGCGTGCCGCCGTCCGGCCCGATGGACGACTTCGCGTTTCGGCTGGCCAACCGCATCGTCGGCAATCATCCGGCGGCCGCCGGGCTGGAGTTTACCCTGCAGGGGCCGACGCTGCGCTTTCATTGCGACGCCACGATCGCGCTGACGGGCGCGAGCTGCCCGGCCGACCTGGATGGCGAGGCGGTTGCGTATTGGCGGCCGATCGCGGTGCGGGCCGGGCAGGTATTGACGCTGGGGCGCGCCACGCAAGGCTGCCGCACCTATCTGGCGGTACGCAACGGCTTTGACGTGCCGGTGTATCTCGGCAGCCGCTCCACCTTCGCGCTGGGCCAGTTCGGCGGCCACGCCGGGCGCACCTTGCGGGTAGCGGACATGCTGGCGATCGCCCAACCGGCGCTGGCGGCCAGCACCACCCCGGCGCCGATCGCCGCGCCGCAGGCGATGGACGACAGCCTGATCCCGCACTACGGCGACCAGTGGCACATCGGCGTGCTGTACGGGCCGCACGGCGCGCCGGATTTTTTCACCGCTGAATCGATAGAGGCCTTCTTCGCCACCGACTGGCAGGTGCATTACAACTCCAACCGCCTCGGCGTGCGCCTGGCGGGGCCGAAGCCCGAATGGGCGAGAGAGGACGGCGGCGAAGCCGGTTTGCATCCTTCCAACGTGCACGACTGCGAGTACGCCATCGGCGCGATCAATTTCACCGGCGACTTCCCGGTGATCCTGACCCGCGACGGGCCGAGCCTCGGCGGCTTCGTCTGCCCGGTAACCATCGCCAAGGCCGAGCTGTGGAAAGTGGGGCAGGTGAAGCCGGGCGACCGCATCCGGTTCCATCCGATCGGCTTTCGCCAGGCGCAGTCGCTGGAGCAGGCGCAGCTTGGCAGCATCGAAGCGCTGGCGGCGGTGAAGGCCATCACCCTGCCGCCGCCGGATCTGGCCCCGGCGGAGACCGTTTCCGCCGCGGTGCTGGCGGCGCTGCCGGCGGCGGAAGGGCGCCCGGCGGTGGCGTATCGCCAGGCGGGGGACGGTTACATTCTGATGGAGTATGGCGACAACGTGCTCGATCTGGCGCTGCGGCTGCGCATCCATCTGCTGATGCAGTCGCTGCGAGAGGAGGCGATACCGGGCGTGGCGGAGCTGGCGCCGGGCGTGCGTTCGCTGCAGATCCGCTACGATAGCCGGCTGATAAGCCAGGCCGATCTGCTGCAGCGCCTGCTGGCGCGCGAACGGGCGCTGGGGGACGTCAGCCGCCTGAAGGTGCCGACGCGCACCGTCTGGCTGCCGTTGGCGTTCGAGGATTCGGCCACGCTGGGCGCGGTGGATCGCTATCAGCAGACGGTGCGCGCCTCGGCGCCCTGGCTGCCGAACAATGTCGATTTCATCCAGCGCATCAACGGCCTGAGCCGACGCGAGCAGGTGCGCGACATTCTGTTCGACGCCAGCTACCTGATCCTCGGTCTGGGAGACGTCTACCTCGGCGCGCCCTGCGCGGTGCCGCTCGATCCGCGCCATCGCCTGCTGAGCTCCAAATATAACCCGGCGCGCACCCACACCGCCGAAGGGACGGTCGGCATCGGCGGCATGTACATGTGCATCTACGGCATGGACTCGCCGGGCGGTTACCAGCTGGTGGGGCGCACGCTGCCGATCTGGAACAAATTCCTCAAAAACCCGCAGTTCACCGCCGGTGAGCCCTGGCTGCTGCGCTTCTTCGATCAGGTGCGCTTCTACCCGGTCAGCGAGCAAGAGTTGGACGAGCAGCGCGAAGCGTTCCGTGAAGGGCGCATGCAGGTGCGCATCGAAGAGAGCGAATTCGACTTCGCCGCCTACACCGATTTCCTGGCCGACAACGCCGAGGCGATCGCCGATTTCCAGCATCGCCAGCAGCAGGCGTTCAGCGCCGAGGTGGCGCGCTGGCGCAGCGATGACGACGAAGCCGAGGCGCAGCTGTTGCCGCCGGTTGAAGACGACGCGATCGACGGCGATCGGGTCAGCGCCGATCTGAACGGCAGCGTGTGGAAGATCCTGGTGGAGCCGGGGCAGGCGGTGGCGGCCGGCCAGCCGCTGATCGTGGTCGAGGCGATGAAAATGGAGCTGGCGGTCACCGCGCCGCGCGCCGGGATCGTCAAACGCATCAGCTGCCGGCAGGGGCGGCCGGTCGGGCCGGGCGACGCCCTGCTGTGGCTGGAAAAGGCGGTTTGAACGGAGGGGCGATGATGCAAATCACCAACGGGGAGCACAAGGCGCGGCCGGAGGGGCTGGCGGAGCGCATTTATCTGCAGCTCAAGGCCGACATCTTCGAGTTTCGCCTGCTGCCGGGCGATCGCTTCAGCGAAAGCGACGTGGCGCAGCGCATGGCGGCCAGCCGCACGCCGGTGCGCCAGGCGCTGTTTCGGCTGGAGCGCGAAGGCTATGTCGAGGTGCTGTTTCGCAGCGGCTGGCAGGTGCGGCCGTTCGACTTCGCCTACTTCGAAGAGCTGTACGACCTGCGCATCGTGCTGGAACAAGAGGCGGTGAAACGGCTGTGCGAACGTCCGGCTGGGGAAACGCCGGACGCGCTGGCGGCGCTGAGCCATTTTTGGACCGCAGCGCCGCGCCTGGCTGACGGCCAGGCGGTGTCGCAGCACGATGAGCAGTTTCATCAGGCGTTGGTGGCCGCGGCGGGCAACGGCGAAATGGCGCGCATTCACCGCGAACTGACCGAAAAGATCCGCATCATTCGCCGGCTGGATTTCACCCAGCAGGCGCGGGTGGACGCCACCTACCGCGAACACGCCGCCATTTTGCAGGCGATCCTGCAGCGGCAAAGCGGGGCGGCGCAAACGCTGCTCGGCGAGCACATCGCCGTCAGCAAGGCAGAGGTACGAAAAATAACGCTGCACATGTTGCATCAGGCGCGGGCCCAGCAGCCTGCGCACTCGGCGCAACGATTTTGATTTCATACACATCAGGAGTTTGAACTATGCAACGTCGCCGTTTTATCAAAGCTTTTGCGCTGTCCGCCGCCGCTGTCGGCCTGGGCCTGGCCTGGAGCGCGCAGGCCGCCGACACCATCAAGGTCGGCATTCTGAGTTCGCTCTCCGGCACCATGGCGATTTCCGAAACGCCGCTGAAGGATGTGGCGCTGATGACCATCGACGAGATCAATGCCAAAGGCGGGGTGCTCGGCAAAAAGCTGGAGCCGGTGGTGGTGGATCCGGCCTCCAACTGGCCGCTGTTCGCCGAGAAGGCGCGCCAGCTGCTGAGCCAGGACAAGGTGGCGGCGGTGTTCGGCTGCTGGACCTCGGTGTCGCGCAAGTCGGTGCTGCCGGTGTTTGAGGAGCTGAACGGACTGTTGTTCTATCCGGTGCAATACGAAGGCGAAGAGATGTCGCCGAACGTGTTCTACACCGGCGCGGCGCCGAACCAGCAGGCGATCCCGGCGGTGGAATACCTGCTGAGCGAGGACGGTGGCGGCGCCAAGCGCTTCTTCCTGTTGGGCACCGATTACGTCTATCCGCGTACCACCAACAAGATCCTGCGCGCCTTCCTGCACAGCAAAGGCGTGCAGGACAAGGATATCGAAGAGGTCTATACGCCGTTCGGCTACAGCGATTACCAGACCATCGTCGCCAACATCAAAAAATTCGCCGCCGGCGGCAACACGGCGGTGATCTCCACCATCAACGGTGACTCCAACGTACCGTTCTACAAAGAGCTCGCCAACCAAGGCGTCAAGGCCACCGACGTGCCGGTGATCGCCTTCTCGGTCGGCGAGGAAGAGCTGCGCGGCATCGACACTAAACCGCTGGTGGGCAACCTGGCGGCCTGGAACTACTTCGAATCGCTGGATAACCCGACCAATAAACAATTCGTCAGTCAATGGAAAGCCTACGCCAAGGCGCACAACCTGCCGAATTACGGCACCGCGGTCACCAACGATCCGATGGAAGCGACCTACGTCGGCCTCCATATGTGGGCGCAGGCGGTGGAAAAGGCCGGCACCACCGACGTCGATAAGGTGCGCACGGCGATGGCCGGGCAAACCTTCGCCGCGCCGTCGGGTTTCACGCTGACCATGGATCAGACCAATCACCACCTGCACAAGCCGGTGATGATCGGCGAGATCGAGGGCAACGGCCAGTTCAACGTGGTGTGGCAGACCGAAGCGCCGGTGCGCGCGCAGCCGTGGAGTCCGTATATCGCCGGCAACGACAAAAAACCGGATTACCCGGTGAAAGGCGGCAAGTAACGTCACTCAGCGCCGGCGCGGCCCAACGCCCGCCGGCCCAACAGAAGAGGCAGCTGATGCAATCTCCGTTTTTATCTTCTTTGCGTGTCGGGCTGTGGCTGCTGTGCACCTGGCCCCTGCTGGCGCAGGCCGGGCCGGCCGATGAGTTTGCGGCGGCCAACCGTGCGCAGCAGGCCAAACTGCTGCAGGCGTGGGCGGCCGAGCCGGACGCCGCGCGCCTGCCGCTGCTGCAGGGGCTGCAGCAGGAAACCGTGGCGATCGACGGGGCGAAGCGCGCCTTTATCCGTCAGGGCGATCGCTATCTGCCGCTCGAGGGCGAGGCGGCTCCGGTTGGCGAACCGAAGAAGGTGTGGCTGAACAACCGGCTGCGCATTCTGATCGCCAACGCGTTATCGGCGCAGCGGCTGGTCAGCGCGGACGCGGCGGTGCGGCTGCAGGCGGCGACCGCGCTGCAGCGCGAGGCGCAGGGCGAGCAGTTGCCGCTGTTGACCCGGCGGCTGGCGCAGGAGAAAGACCCGCAGGTACGCGACGCGCTGAGCATTGCACTGGCGAACCTGCAATTGGCCGACGCCAGCCCGCAGGTGCGCTTCAATGCGGTGCGGCTGCTGGGGGAATCGGGCGAGCCGGAAACCCGCGCGCGGCTGCAAGCCTTGACCGATGCGGCCAATGAGCCGGACGCCGCGGTGCGCGCCGAGGCGCAGCGCAGCCTGCAGCGCGTGCAGCACCGCCTGATGATCGGCGATCTGCTCGGCCAGGCGTTCAGCGGCCTGTCGCTCGGCTCGATCCTGCTGTTGGCGGCGCTCGGCCTGGCGATCACCTACGGCCTGCTCGGCGTCATCAATATGGCGCACGGTGAAATGCTGATGCTCGGCGCCTATTCCGCCTATCTGGTGCAGGGGCTGTTTCAGCAATTTGCGCCGCAGTGGCTGGCGCTCTACCCGCTGGCGGCGCTGCCGGTGGCGTTCGCCATCACCGCCGGGATCGGTATGCTGCTGGAGCGCACGGTGATCCGCCACCTGTACGGTCGGCCGCTGGAAACCCTGCTGGCCACCTGGGGCATCAGCCTGGTGCTGATCCAACTGGTACGGGTGCTGTTCGGCGCGCAGAACGTGGAGGTCGCCAACCCGGCGTGGCTGTCGGGCGGCGTGCAGCTGCTGCCGAACCTGGTGCTGCCGTGGAACCGCATCGCGGTGATCGCGTTCGTGCTCTTGGTGCTGGCGATGACCTGGCTGCTGCTGAACAAGACCCGCCTCGGCATGAACGTGCGCGCGGTGACGCAAAACCGCGCGATGGCGGCCTGCTGCGGCGTGCCCACCGGCCGGGTGGACATGCTGGCCTTCGGGCTGGGATCCGGCATCGCCGGGCTCGGCGGGGTGGCGCTGTCGCAGTTGGGCAACGTCGGGCCGGAGCTGGGGCAAGGCTACATCATCGATTCGTTCCTGGTGGTGGTGCTCGGCGGCGTCGGCCAGCTGGCGGGGACGATGGCGGCGGCCTTCGGCCTCGGCATCGTCAACAAGATCCTCGAGCCGCAGATCGGCGCCGTGTTGGGCAAGATCCTGATCCTGGTGCTGATCGTTCTGTTTATTCAAAAGCGTCCGCAGGGGCTGTTCGCCCTTAAGGGCAGGGTGATTGACTGATGAGCCAACCATTGACCGTAACCGGCGTGCAGAAAGCGCCCCGGCTGGCGTTGAGCATCGGCGGGCTGGCGTTGCTGGCGCTGCTGGTGATGCCGTTCATGACGCTGTTGCCGGCGGATCATCCGCTGGCGGTGTCCACCTATACCCTGACGCTGGCGGGCAAGATCCTGTGCTACGCGGTGGTGGCGGTGGCGCTCGATCTGGTGTGGGGCTATGCCGGGCTGCTGTCGCTCGGCCACGGGCTGTTCTTCGCGCTCGGCGGCTACGCCATGGGCATGTACCTGATGCGGCAGGCGGCGGGCGACGGGCTGCCGGCGTTTATGGCGTTCCTCTCCTGGAATGAGCTGCCGTGGTTTTGGAGCGGCACCCAGCATTTCGCCTGGGCGCTGTGCCTGATCGTGCTGGTGCCGGGCCTGTTGGCCTTCCTGTTCGGCTACTTCGCCTTTCGCTCGAAAATCAAAGGGGTGTATTTCTCGATCATGACCCAGGCGCTGACCTATGCCGGCATGCTGCTGTTCTTTCGCAACGAAACCGGCTTCGGCGGCAATAACGGCTTTACCGGTTTCACCACGCTGCTCGGCTTTCCCATCACCGCCGCCGGCACGCGAGTGGCGCTGTTTCTGGCGACGGTGCTGCTGCTGGCCGCCAGCCTGGCCATCGGCTTTGCGCTGGCGCGCAGCAAATTCGGCCGGGTGCTGACTGCGGTGCGCGATGCGGAAAACCGGCTGACCTTCTGCGGCTACGATCCGAAGGGTTTCAAGCTGTTCGTCTGGACGCTGTCGGCGGTGCTGTGCGGGCTGGCCGGCGCGCTCTATGTGCCGCAGGTCGGCATCATCAACCCCGGCGAAATGTCGCCGACAAACTCGATCGAGGCCGCCATCTGGGTGGCGCTCGGCGGGCGCGGCACGCTGGTAGGGCCGCTGCTCGGCGCCGGCATCGTCAACGGCGCCAAGAGCTGGTTCACCATGGCCATTCCCGAATACTGGCAGTTCTTCCTCGGCCTGATGTTTATCGTCGTCACGCTGTTTCTGCCCAAAGGGGTGATCGGTCTGCTGCGCCGGAGGAAAACCTCATGAAAGCGATGCAAGTGACCGACGAGCTGTTTACCCACCCGCTGCCGGCGGATAAATACCGGCAGCAAACCGATCCGGTGCTGCAGCTCGACAACGTCAACGTCAGCTTCGACGGTTTTCGCGCGCTGACCGATCTGTCGCTGCGCATTGGCGTCGGCGAATTGCGCTGCGTGATCGGCCCCAACGGCGCCGGCAAGACCACGCTGATGGATGTGATCACCGGCAAGACCCGGCCGGACAGCGGCAGGGTGTTTTACGATCAGACCGTCGATCTGACCCGGCTGGCGCCGATGCAGATCGCCCACGCCGGCATCGGCCGCAAGTTTCAAAAACCGACGGTGTTCGAGGCGCTGACGGTGTTCGAAAATCTGGAGATCGCGCAGAAAACCCGCAAGTCGGTGTGGGCCTGCCTGCGCGCTCGGTTAAGCAGCGAACAGCGCGACCGCATCGACGAGATGCTGAAGACCCTGCGGCTGGGGCATGAACGCCACCGGCCCGCCGGGCTTTTATCTCACGGGCAGAAACAGTTTCTCGAGATCGGCATGCTGCTGGTGCAGGAGCCGCACCTGCTGCTGCTCGACGAGCCGGCGGCCGGCATGACCGACGCCGAAACCGACTACACCGCCGAACTGTTCCGCGAGCTGGCGGGCAAGCATTCGCTGATGGTGGTGGAACACGATATGGGGTTTGTGGAAACCATCGCCGATCGCGTGACGGTGCTGCACCAGGGGCAGGTGCTGGCGGAAGGATCGCTGGCGCAGGTGCAGGCCGATGAACGGGTGATTGAGGTATATCTGGGGCGCTGAGGAGGCGTAATCATGCTGCAGGTAGAGGAATTGAATCAGTATTATGGCGGCAGCCACATCCTGCGCGGCCTGTCGTTCGAGGCGCGCATCGGCGAGGTGACCTGTCTGCTGGGGCGCAACGGCGTGGGCAAGACCACGCTGCTGAAATGCCTGATGGGGTTGGTCCCGGCGCGCAGCGGCAGCGTTCGTTGGCAGGGCGAAACCATCACCGGCAAAAAGCCGCATCAGCGGGTGCAGGCGGGCATCGCCTATGTGCCGCAGGGGCGGGAGATTTTCCCGCGTCTGACGGTCGAGGAAAATCTGCTGATGGGGCTGGCGCGCTTTTCCGGCGCCGACGCGCGCGCGGTGCCGGATCCGATCTATGACTTGTTTCCGGTGCTGCGGCAAATGAAGGATCGGCGCGGCGGCGATCTCTCCGGCGGGCAACAGCAGCAGCTGGCGATCGGCCGGGCGCTGGCCTGCCGGCCGCAGCTGTTGATCCTCGACGAGCCGACGGAAGGGATCCAGCCTTCGGTGATCAAGGAGATCGGCGTGGTGATCAAACAACTGGCGGCGCGGGGCGATATGGCGATCCTGCTGGTGGAGCAGTTCTATGACTTTGCCGCCGATCTGGCGGACAGCTATCTGGTGATGTCGCGCGGCAGCATCGTGCAGCGCGGCGCCGGCAGCGCCATGGAACAGGACGGCGTACGCGGGCTGGTGGCGATTTGACGTTGGGTCAGCTTAAAAAGGATTGGCTGAGCGGATCGCGGGAATGATGCAGCACTCTGATGATATTCACCTCCCGCCTCTGCTGTCGAAAATAAATCAGGTGGTTGGCGACGGGCAATACCCATAGGCCGGGGGTCGATTGCATCGAGGTTTCTGCCGAGTTGGTGGTGGCTAAGGTTATCGAAAGCCTGATGCAGGTGGCGCAGATAATCTTCGGCCACCTGTAAGCCAAAGTGCGCCAACCCGTAAAAATAGATCTCTTCCATATCGTCCAACGCTTTTGGACGAACGGTTACTTTTCTGCGCATCCTCTTGCTTTGCTCCGTATTCTTTCCATGAACACATCACGATCCCATTCGACGGCCTCACCGCTGTTTTCTTCTTCGGCGATCAGGCGCCTAAGCTCTTCCAGCTTTGAGGCGGCGGTACGTTCGCGCAAGGTGCGCACCGATTCGCGGATGACTTCACTGGGCGTGCGGTAATCGCCGCTGGCCACCAGGTCTTCGACGAAGCTACGCAGTTCGTCACCCAGATCTACCGTTAATGTTCTGCCCATTGTTCCTCCTCACTTTCGGCTATGCTGCGTCATTGTAAGATTAGTTCTTACATTGTGCACGTCAAACTATCAGGATCTCAATAGCGGTCCCGTCATGAGGGCGGGAGTCACCCGTTTATTCATTAAGGATAACCATGAACGAAATCACTGTGTCACGCCTCGGTTGCATCGTCCTGTCCCTGTTTCCGGCCCTGTGGGGGCTGTTCAGCCTGTTAAACAATACGGCGGATTTTGCCGGCACCGCGCGCAATGCGGTGGGGCCATTGCTTGCCATGCAGGATACCTATCAGACGCCGGGGCTGATGTGGCGCGCGATCAGCGCCGACTGGGCCTGCATGTTGGGGTTGGCGGTCATCACCACGCTGGAAACGCTGGCCGGTCTATTCGCGGCGGCAGGCGTGGTGTTGATGATCGGGCGATTGAAAGGCCCTTACGCCGCCTTCGCCAAGGGTAAAGCCTGGGCGATGCTGGGGGCGATTTGCGCAATTGCGGTGTGGGGCGTCGGCTTTATGGTGGTCGCCGGCGACTGGTTTATGGCCTGGCAGGCCAAGAAGGATCCGCTGGCGGTGCAGCTGGGGGCGCTGATCTACCTGGCGCCCAATGCGTTTGCCTTGCTGTTCCTGATGCTGCAGCGGGAGCCGCGCTAAACGACGGCGGAGCGGGGCGCGGTTACAGCGCCTTGCTCATATACCAGATGCCTATCGAGCCCTGGGCGCTGGTGTAGCAGGTCTCGCCACAAATGCTCAATCCCTGACGCTGATAAAAGCGTTGGGCGCCGGTGTTGCGTTGCAGCACCTCCAGCCACAGCGTCTTTTGCCGGCGCTCGATGGCCCGCTGTTGCACCTGTTCGAACAGGCGCTGGCCATAGCCATTGCCGGCATGGCCCGGCAGGAAATAGATTTTCTGCAGCTCTGCGCCGCGGGTTTGCGTTGGCGCCAGCAGGCTGTCGACGTTGAGCCGCGCATAGCCGACGAGGGCGGCATTCTCATAGGCCAACAGCCAGCACACGTCGGGATCGCGCAGCGTCTGTTCCAGCGCGGAGACGGAAAAATCCTCGGCCAAAAAGGCCTCCAGCTCGTGTGGGTAGCGCCACAGCTCACCGAAGTGCGCGCGATAGGTGCGGATGCCGATATCGCGCACCTGCGTTAAATCTTCCAGCAATGCCTGACGGACGGTGAACATCTGTGCCCCTTTGAGTAAGAGAAATTACAGCCGTTGTTCCAGATGCCGGTGGGGCACCATCGCCTGATGCAGAATGGCGAGAACGGTGATGCCGGCAGGACGGCTGCGGTAGTAGATCCTATGGCTGGCGTAAGGAAAACTGCGTACCTCTTCGCCCAGATCGTGAAAGTGAGCTTTACCCGCTTCCGGCATGTTCGCCAGATGATGCATGACTTCTCTCATCTGCTCAAGATAGCGGCGAGATTGCGCTTGGCCCCAGTGCTCGACGGTAAAATGACGAATAGCCAGCAGATCTTGTTGGGCTTGCGGGGTGAGGCGAAACGCGGGCATATCAGTCGGTTTCGTCGGTGAGCAGACGGTTGAAGAAGGCATCGCCGTCTACTGCCTTACCGGCGTCTTCCTCGGCGGTAGCCTGCGTGATTTTTTGCTGCAGCGCGCGTAATTTGAGATCTTCCAGCGCCTGGTAGTCTTCTACCGACATGACGACGGCGACCGGTTTGCCGTTGCGATTGATTTGCACCGGTTCACGCTGCGCCTTGAGCAGCAAATCGCCGAATTGGGTTTTTGCCTCGTTCGCGGTGAGTGCGTACATTTAATCGCTCCAGTTAATTAAATCGTTCGATTTAACCATTATACGGCGCGATGAAAAAATCACCAATGCTATTCCGGCGGGCAGGTTTCGTTGGACAGATGCCGCGGCGTTTCACGGCGAAAACCCAGGCCGATGATGCGGCCGAACAGGCGCGGCAGCCAGCGGCTGTTGCCGACGCGGGCGATCAGGCGCGAACCGCCCGCCGCGCGGCGTTCGCCCGGCTTGCGCTGGCTCATTTTTATCTGCAAAAACTGGATGGCCCGGGTGGGGAATTCGCGCCGGCGCTGCACGCTCAGCAGATGCTTCAGCTGCAGCCGATGCTGGCGCAGCGGCGGGATCAGGGCATTGGCGGCGGCCACCGCGTCCTGAATCGCCAGGTTGACGCCCACGCCGCCGATCGGTGACATGGCGTGCGCGGCGTCGCCGATGCATAGCACCCCCGGTTTGGCCCAGCGATCCAGACGATCGATGCGGATGCTCAGCAGCTTCACCTGATCCCACTCGACGATCTCCTGCAGACGATCGTCCTGGAATGGCGCCACCTCGGCGAGGTGCAGCAAAAATTTCTCCAGGCCGATACCGCGGATCGCGTCGAAGCTGCCTTTATCGATCGAGTAGCCGCACTGCCAGTAGTCGCCGCGATCGATCATGATGAAGTTCTGCTTCGGCCCGGTGTGGCCCATCGACCAGGCCGGATCGCCCGGCTGCTTGCTGAGCTTCATCCACACAACGTCGCGCGGCGCGCCGAAGGAACGGCTGCTGAGCGCCGCCTGCTCGCGCACCACCGAGTTGCGGCCGTCGGTGCCGATCACCAGCTGGCTGCGCACGCGGATCGGGCCTTCCGGCGTGTCGGCCAGCACGCCGCATACCTGGCCGCGGTCGTACAGCAGCTCATGAACCTGCGCCGAGGTCAGCAGCCTGAAGTTGGGGAAGGCGGCGGCCTGCTGGGCCAAAAAGTTGAGGAACTCCCACTGCGGCATAAAGGCGATAAATTTGCAGCGCGTCGGCAGGCGGGTGAAATCCGCCAGCTTGATGTCGCGCCCGGCGACTTCGGCGTGCAGGGACTCCGCACGCTGGTGCGGCAACGTCAGCAGTTCGTCGAGCAGGCCCAGTTGGTGCATGACTTCCAGCGTCGACGGGTGAATGGTGTCACCGCGAAAATCGCGCAGGAAGTCGGCGTGCTTCTCCAGCACCGTCACGTCGATCCCCGCCCGCGCCAGCAGATAGCCGAGCATCAGCCCGGCGGGGCCGCCCCCCACGATGCAGCAGGTGGTGGCGTAAGGTGTGATCGGTGATGACGGCATGGCGGTTGACCCCGGAGAGCGGCCGCATCCCGCGAGCCGCAAGTGAATGTTTAATGTTGATAATGATTATCAATATCAAGTTTGACTGTCAACCCGCGGCGCAGTGTGGTCAAAGGGGGCGGACAGAGGGGCGTAATCGGCGGGCAGGGTGAAACGGTATTGCATCGCGAGCATAAGGATTCTCCGGAAAGACATTGACCCGGAGAGCGTGACACGCCATCTTTATCAGTAAAATCGGTATTATTTTGATTGATGGTTCAAAAAATCAGGACGGTCAGCATGGGGCGAATAACGTTCGATCTCGAGGATTTGCGCAGCTTCGTCACCGGCGTCGAGCTGGGCAGCTTCGCCAAGGCGGCTGAACGGCTGGGGCGTTCGACGTCGGCGGTCAGCGCCCACCTGAAAAAGCTGGAACAGCAGGTCGGCGCGCCGATCCTGCGCAAGGCTGGGCGCGGCATGGTGATGACCGAGGCGGGGGAAACCCTGCTCGGCTACGCGCGCCGTCTGCTGGAGCTCAATGACGAAGCCGCCGCCGCGGTGCGCGGGTTGGATCTGCAGGGCACGGTGCGGCTGGGGTTGCAGGAGGATTTCGGCGAGACGTTTCTGCCGCAGGTGTTGGGCAGCTTCGCGCGCGCCAATCCGAAGGTGCGCATCGAGGCGCGCATCGCCCGCAATGCCGAGCTGATCGACTGGGTGCTGAAAGGCCAGCTGGATCTGTCGCTGGCGTGGGATGGCGGTTTGAGCACGCCGTTTCATCAGGCGCTGGGGCAGCGGCAGCTGCACTGGATCGCCTCGCCCGGCTTCGCGCTGGCGCCGTGGCGAGAAGGGGATGAGCCCTTGCCGTTGGTGATGTTCGACGCGCCCTGTCTGATGCGCAGCGCGGCGACGCAGGCGCTGGATCGCGCCGGTATTCCCTGGCGCATCGCCTTTACCAGCCGCAGCCTGAATGGCGTTTGGGCGGCGGTGAGCGCCGGGTTGGGCGTCACGGTGCGCACGGCGGCGGGCTTACCGCCCGGCCTGTCACCGCTGGCCCCCGATCTGCTGCCCGCTCTTGGCCAACTCGGCGTGGTGCTGCACCGCGCCGAGGATCAGCCTTCGGCCGCCGTGCAGCGGCTGGCGCAGATCGTGGTCGAGCGGATCGAAACCTAATCTTGGGCGATTGGCTGCTTGCCGCTCAGCTGGCCCCATTCGCTCCAGGCACCGTCATACAGCTTGACCTGCGGCGCGCCGAGCGACAACAAGCCAAACGCCAGCACCGCCGCCGTCACGCCGGAGCCGCAGCTGGTGATGATCGGGCCGTTGATGTCCACCCCCTTGTCGCTGAAGGTTTGGCGCAGTGCCTCCAGCGATTTGAAACGGCCGTTCTCCAGCAGCTCGCCGTACGGAATGTTGATGCTGCCCGGAATGTGACCGCGGTGCAGGCCGGGACGCGGCTCCGGCGCTTCGGCATGGAAACGCGGCGCGGCGCGCGCGTCGAGAATTTGCACCGGCGTGCCTAGCGCCTGTTCCACTTGCCGCATATCCACCACCGCGTCGGCGTTGAACCGGGCGTTGAACGTCTGCGGGGCAGGCTGCGCCGGGCCGGTTGCCAGCGCTTGCCCCAGCGCGGTCCAGCCGTTCAGCCCTTCGTCCAGTACGTAAACATGCTCGGCGCCGAAATTGCGGAAGGTCCACCAGCCGCGCGGTGCGGAGAACTGGTTGCCCTCGTCGTAAATCACCAGGGTATCGCGCTCGCTGATGCCCAGTTTGCCCACCGCCGCGCCAAACTCCGCCGCCGTCGGCAGCATGTGCGGCAGCGCGGTGTTTTTGTCCGCCACGTCGTCGATGTCGAAATAGACCGCGCCGGGGATATGGCCGCGTTCGAACTCGGCAAGCATGTCCTTTTTCGGCGTTAGCCCCACCGGCGACATCCGAACGTCGATCACCACCAGATTTTCATCGTTGATATGTTGCGCAAGCCATTGGGGAGTCACCAGAAACGGAGAGTTCATCGTTATTGTTCGCCTGTTGTGAAAACGGATTTTCACTATACACCAGGCCGCGCGGGGATGAAGTATGATGTTCGGTCAAAGGCGATGGGCCGGGAGCGGAGAAATCATGACGGACGAGGCGTTTGGCGGGGCCAAGATCGCGCTGCTGTGCGACGATCGCTTGCTGGTTTACCAACGGGACGACAAGCCGGGCATTCCATGGCCCGGTCAATGGGATCTGCCTGGCGGCGGGCGGGAAAACGGCGAAACGCCGCTGCAGTGCGTGCAGCGGGAAACGCAGGAAGAGTTCGGCGTGACGATCGCGGATTGTCAGGTTGTCTGGCGGCGGCGCTACGATGGCGTTCTGCCCGGCTCCCCGCCGACCTGGTTTATGGCCGGCGAGATCGCCCCGGCGCAGATCGCCGCCATTCGCTTTGGCGACGAAGGCCAGCGCTGGCGGATGATGCCGGTGGCGCAGTTTATTGAGCATCCGCAGGGCATCGAGCATCTGCGCCGCCGGGTGGCGGCGTATTGGCGGCGGCGCGGTGGATGACGGTATTTCAGCGCGTCGCCAGTTGATTGATCTGCGGCGGCTCCAGGATGCGCAAGGCGGTTTCCCGGCGCGCCACCGCCAGCATCGCCAGCCCGATTCGTTCGGTGCTGCTCACCTGCGAGGGAAACAGCCGCAATGCGCCGAGCCACAGCGGTTTGAACAGCCGATAAATCAGATCGTATGTACGGACTTTGGAGCGAATGCCGTGCAGCGGCACAATGGCGCCGGGGCGGAACATCACCGCGTGGAACGGCAGCGCCAGCAGTGCGTTTTCGGTGGCGCCCTTGACCCTGGCCCACATGCTGCGGCCGCGTTCGCTGCTGTCGGTGCCGACGCCGGAAACGTAGATGAAGACCATCGTCGGGTTCAGCGTCGCCAACGGGCGAGCCGCGGCCAGCGTCAGGTCGTAAGTTACCGAGCGATACTCGGCTTCGCTCAGGCCGGCGGACGAAATCCCCAGACAGAAGAAACAGGCGTCGTAGCCGGCGAGCTGCGGCTCCAGCGCCGACAGGTCACGCAGGTCGGGCAGGGAGAGCTGGCGCAGTTTGGCGTGGCTCTGCGCCAACGGGCGCCGGCCGATGCTGAGCACTTCGCTGACCCGCGGATCGCGCAGGCATTCTCGCAGCGCGCCCTGGCCCACCATGCCGCTGGCGCCGAAGATAATCACTTTCATGCTCTGTCCTCCCGATGGTCGGCTGCACGCTGAGTGCGCCAGCGGCTGGGCGTCAGCGCTTCCCACTGAATAAAGGCGCGGCTGAACGAATTCAGCTCTTCGAATCCCAGCACAAAGGCGATTTCGCCCGGCTCGAGATCGGTATCCGCCAACAAGCGGCAGGCGGTACGATGGCGAGTTTTGTCCAGCAGCTGCTGGTAGCTGTAGCCGTGCCGTTGCAGACGGCGCTGCAGCGTGCGCGGGCTGAGATAGAGCTCCGCGGCCACGCTGTTGACGCTGGGGCGCTGGCCGCGCATGCTGCGGCCGAGGATCGCCATCACCTGCATCGGTAAGTTTTGCTCGGCGCACACCTCGGCCAACTCGGCCTCCAGCTCCGGCAGCAGCTGCGCCAACATGTCCTGATCATAAGTGATGAGCGGCTGCCGCATCAGCGCGCGATCGAACACCAGCACGTCCTGCGGCGCGTCGAATCGCACCGGGCAGCCGAAGTGGCGCAGCAGCGGCGAGTGGGGATCGCGACGGCGGGTCACCTCAAGCGCCTTGGGCTGCAGCGGTAAACCGGTGCCACGGCGGCACAGGGTGGTGATAGAGGCGAACATGGTGTCTATCAGCAATTCCGGCGTAGGGTCCTCGATCATCGTCCAACGCGTATGCAGCCGAACGCTGTCGCCATCTTCCTCCAGCATCAGTTCTTCCGGGCACACCAACCGTTTGTAGCGCGCGACTTTACGCAGCGCTTCGCCCATCGTGGCGGAGTGCAGTGCGGCGACTGACGCGATATCGTAATGCTCCGGCGCGACGTCGCCGCCCAGCCGCAGACCAAAGGCGGGATCGTCGCTCAGTTGGGCGAGGGCGCGCCAGACGGCGAAGAACTGGTGGGTGGTCAACCGCACTTTTACGCGCCGCTCGCTGAGCAGCCCGGCGGGCAAGCCGGCTAACTGACCGACCCGTTCGAGATCGACGCCTTGCGCCGCGAGGCGCACCGCCAACGCGTTGGAAACCGGAATTTGATCGCTGCTCATGGTTGTTGCCTGCCAGTGGTAAGAGAAGGCATTACTCTAAAACAGCCCGTCCGTGCGCCGATAATCCGATCGCGTCAAGATTTAATCCGATTGCGCCAAACTGTCGGTTGGCATCAGCGCCTGGATGGTGGCGCCGACCCGTTGTACCGCCTGTTCGATCTCCGTCGTCAGCGTCGGCGCATAGTTGATGCGCAGACAGTTGCGGTACTTGCCGGCGGCGGAAAAAATGCTGCCGACGGCGATTTGTACGCCTTGCTGCTCGAGATGGCGGTTTAGCCGCAGGGTATCGAACGCTTCGTCCAATTCGATCCACAGCATAAAACCGCCGCGCGGCCGGCTGACGCGGGTGCCGACCGGGAAGTGTTTCAGGATCAAATCGGTCATGCGATCGCGGTTCTGCTGGTAGCGGGCGCGCATGCGCCGCAGGTGCTGCAGATAGTGCCCGCTGCGGATAAATTCGGCGATCGCCAGCTGCGGCTGGGTGGCGGTGGCGCCGGAGCCGATGAACTTCATGTGTAGCACCCGCTCCAGATAGCGGCCGGGCGCGATCCAGCCCACGCGCAGCCCCGGCGCCAGCGTTTTGGAAAACGAGCTACACAGCAGCACGCGGCCGTCGTCGTCGAACGACTTGATGGTGCGCGGCCGCGGGTAGTGATAGGCGATGTCGCCGTAAACGTCATCCTCGATGATCGCCGCATCGTGGCGTTGCGCCAGCGTCAGCAGCCGCTGTTTATGGGCGTCGGGCATGATGTAGCCCAGCGGGTTGTTGCAGTTGGGCGTCAGCAGAATGGCCTTGATCGGCCACTGTTCAAGGGCCATCTCCAGCGCGGCCAGGCTGACGCCGGTGAGCGGATCGGTGGGGATTTCCAGCGCTTTGATGCCCAATCCCTTCAGCGTTTGCATGGTGCCGTGGAAGCAGGGGGAATCGACCGCCACGATGTCGCCGGGTTGGCAAACGGCGCGCAGCCCGGCGGAGATCGCTTCCTGGCAACCGGTGGTGATCAGCAACTGATCGGCACCGATATGGCAGCCGGAATCCAGCAGCAGACGAGCGACCTGTTCACGCAGCGCGGTCACGCCCTGAATGCTGTCGTAATAAAGGCTGCGCAGGTCGCCGTGGCGGGCGGCGTTGCGCAGGGCGACAATCAGCGGTTTCATCGTCGGCTCGGCGACGTCCGGCATGCCGCGCCCCAGTTGGATCAGGCCTTCGCGCGGCCGGCTGCGCACCAGCTCCAGCACCTGCTCCCATTGCGAAATGTCCACCGGCCGCTGCACCGGCGCCGTCATAGCGGGCAGCTCGGCCTGAGCGCGCCGCGTATGCACGAAGTAGCCCGACTTCGGCCGCGCTTCCACCAGGCGCTGTTCCTCGAGCAGCCGGTAGGCTTGCTGCACCGTGCTGATGCTGACGCCGTGCTCCTGGCTCAATGCGCGCACCGAAGGCAGGCGATGGCCGGCCGGATACAACCCTTGCTGAATGCGTTGGCTGAGAATGGCGGCCAGCGTGGCGTAGCGTGTCATACAGAGGCCTCTCATCGGCGGTAAGAATTAAAAAACCGGTACAGATGCTTTCAAAGTAAACCATTCAGTGGGTTTTTTGGTGCAGCTGTATGAAAAAAATAGCGCCAGCGTGAATCTGTATTGTTTTTCTCTCGGCGAGCATGATGACTGCAACGCGAAAACATCAGGGAGAATAACAAGATGGCTCTGTTTACTGGCGCGCCGCGGCGGCGCTCATTCGGTGGGTCACGCTGGCGTCTGTATCTGCAACGCTACAGGACGCGAAAAGAATTATTATTGCTGGACGATGCGCGGCTGATCGATATTGGTTTGTCGCGTGCAGAAGCGCTGCGTGAAGGATGTAAACCTTTCTGGAAAGAATAGATAAGAGGAAAACCGATGCTGAGAGTCTTGGGCAAGGCTTCATCAATCAACGTGCGCAAAGTGTTATGGACCTGTCAGGAGCTGGGGCTGACGCTGGAACGGGAAGACTGGGGCAGCGGCTTTCGCTCCACGCAGGAGCCGGCGTTTCTGGCGCTGAATCCCAACGGCCTGGTGCCGGTGCTGATTGACGGCGAGCGGGTGCTGTGGGAGTCGAACACCATTTGCCGCTATCTGGTGGGGCGGGAAGGGCGCCGCGATCTGCTGCCGCAGGAACCCGGCGCGCGCGCGGCGGTGGAGATGTGGATGGACTGGCAGGCCACCGATCTGAACGGCGCCTGGCGCTATGTGTTCATGTCGCGCGTGCGCGGGCATGCGGATTACCAAGATGCCGCCAGCCTGGCCGCCGCCGAACGCGAGTGGAATCGGCTGATGGGGCTGCTGGACAGGCATTTGGCGCAGCACGGCCCTTATGCCGCCGGCGCCACCTTCACGCTGGCGGACGTGGTGCTGGGGCTGTCGCTGAACCGCTGGCTGATGACGCCGTTCGAGCGGCCGAATTATGCGGCGCTGGCGGCCTATCAGCAGCGCCTGCTGCAACGCCCTGGCTACGTGCAACACGGTGCCAACGGTTTACCGTAATATGAAATAAATGGTTCATTTTATCCCGTCCGGATACGACCAGCCGCGTCCGGGCTTTCCTCATTGCATCATCCCGTCAACGTTTCATGAACGGCATCACGAATATGAACTTTATTTTCCCGCGTGCTTGTTATTGAAATTTATATTCCATATAAACCCGTTATCAATCGGCGCGTTTCATTGAGCCGCGCCTGGTTCTACACAGAATTTCGGTCACGGGAGAAAATGATGAAACAGGTACGCGTTGGGTTAATCGGCACCGGTTATATCGGGCGTTGTCACGCTATCGCTTATGCGCAGGCCCCCACGGTATTTCCCCTTAAAGGGGATCTGGTGCTGGAGATGCTGGCGGAGGTGACGCCCGAGCTGGCGGCGCAGCGCGCGGCCGAGTTCGGCTTTGCGCGTTCGACCGGCGACTGGCGGCAGCTGGTGGCCGATCCGGCGATCGACGTGGTAGACATCTGCGCCCCTAATTTCTTGCACAAAGAGATGGCGCTGGAGGCGATCCGCCACGGCAAGCACGTATATTCGGAAAAACCGCTGGCGCTGGACGCCGCCGACGCGGCGGAGATGGTGCAGGCCGCCCGCGCCAAGGGCGTGAAAACGCTGGTCGGTTTCAACTACATGAAGAACCCGACCAGCCAGCTGGCGCGCGAGATCATCGCCAACGGCGAAATCGGCGAGGTGGTGCATTTTTACGGCACCCACAATGAGGATTACCTGGCCGACCCGCGCACGCCGATCGACTGGCACTGCCGCCGCGCCAGCGCCGGGCTGGGCGCGTTGGGGGATCTGGCGGCGCACATCGTCAATATGGCGCACTACCTGGTGGGCGATATCGTGGCGGTCTCTGGCGATATGCAGACCGTGATCAAGCAGCGCCCGGACCCGCAAGACCCGGCGCGCCTGCTGCCGGTGGAAAACGAAGATCAGGCCAGTGCACTGCTGCGTTTCGCCGGCGGGGCGATGGGCACGATCGAAACGTCGCGCATCGCCTGCGGGCGCAAGATGGGGCTGACCTATGTGGTCACCGGCACCAAAGGCACGCTGAGTTATACCCAGGAACGGATGGCGGAGCTGAAGCTGTATCGGCATGATGAACCGGCGGAGCGGCAGGGGTTCAAGACGTTGCTGGTGGGGCCGAAGCACCCGGACTATGCGGCGTTTTGCATCAGCGCCGGGCACGGCATTGGTTTTAACGATCAGAAAACGGTGGAGATCCGCGATCTGGTCAACGGCATCGCCGCGGGCGATCGCATGTGGCCGGACTTTGAAGAAGGCTGGAAGGTGTCTTGCGTGCTGGATGCGATAGCCACCTCCGCCGAGCAGCGGCGCTGGCTGGAGATCAACCGCGATTGACAATAAAATGGCGCTCTCCGTGGACAGCGCCATTAATTTGCTACTTTACTAACTTAGTATCTTATTAAGCTAGTTGCGTAATAAGTTGCTGGGCTGGCAACTTAGAACGAGAAGCACGAACAGCCGAACGCGCCCCAGAAGGCATTCTCGTCCGACACCGGGATGCTGGAGCGGCGCGCAATGTCATGCTGATGCGCGTGTACGCCGCACGGGCCGCAGCATTGGTGCGCCTGGCTCACTACCCCGACGCGGGCCGCCGCCGACGGCGGCGCGGAGCGGTAGTGGCCCGGCACTTGAGTGACCGGTGACCACTCCGGCAGCACCGGCAGCGGCGGTGGCGCCAGCGGCGAGAAGCTGCCAGCGGCGTAGACCACTTTGCCATCCACCACCGTCATCACCGACTCGATGCCTTTGATCTGCTCTTCCGGCACGCTGAAATAGTCCTGCGACAGCACCGCCATATCCGCCAACTGACCGACCTTGATCTGGCCTTTCTTGCCCTGTTCGGTGGAGAACCAGGCGCTCCCTTGCGTCCACAGCATCAGCGCCGTTTCGCGATCCAGACGGGCGCTGTCGTCGTACATCGCCATGCCGCCGACGGTGCGGCCGGAGACCAGCCAGTACAGCGCCGTCCACGGGTTGTAGCTGGCGACGCGGGTGGCGTCGGTGCCCAGCCCGACCGGCAGCTCAGCCGCCAGCATTTTCGCTACCGGCGGCGTATGTTTGGTGGCTTCGATGCCGTAGCGATCGGCGAAATATTCGCCCTGGAACGCCATGCGATGCTGCACCGCAATGCCGCCGCCCAGCGCCTTGACGCGCTCAATATTGCGTTCGGTAATGGTTTCGGCGTGGTCGAACAGCCAGTGCAGGCCGTTGAACGGAATGTCGCGGTTCACCTTCTCGAACACGTCCAGCATGCGGCTGATGGATTCGTCATAGGTGGCGTGCAGGCGGAACGGCCAGCGGTGCTCGACCAGATGGCGCACCACTCGCTCCAGCTCGTCTTCGGTGCCCGGCGGCAGATCCGGGCGCGGCTGCAGGAAGTCTTCGAAGTCGGCGGCGGAAAACACCAGCATCTCGCCGGCGCCGTTGTGGCGATAGAAATCGGTGCCCTGGCCTGGCTTGAGCATATCAGTCCACAGCTCGAAGTCTTCCAGTTCCTGCTTCGGCCGTTGGGTGAACAGGTTATAGGCGATACGGATGGTCAGCTGCTTTTTCTCGTGCAGCTCGGCGATCACCTGATAATCCTCCGGGTAGTTCTGGAAACCGCCGCCGGCGTCGATGGCGCTGGTGAGGCCGAGGCGGTTCAGCTCACGCATGAACTGTCGGGTGGAGTTGACCTGCTGTTCCAGCGGCAGCTTCGGCCCTTTCGCCAGCGTGGCGTACAGGATCATGGCGTTGGGTTTGGCGATCAGCATGCCGGTCGGGTTGCCGTTGGCGTCGCGCTGGATCTCGCCGCCCGGTGGGTTCGGCGTGTCTTTGGTGTAGCCGACCACCTTCAGCGCCGCGCGGTTGAGCAGCGCGCGATCGTAGAGATGCAGAATAAATACCGGCGTGTCCGGCGCCGCCTGGTTGATTTCGTCCAGCGTTGGCATGCGGCGTTCGGCAAACTGGAATTCGGTCCAGCCGCCGACCACCCGTACCCATTGCGGGCTCGGCGTGCGCAGCGCCTGCTCTTTTAACATGCGCAGCGCGTCGGCCAGCGAAGGCACGCCTTCCCAGCGCAGCTCCAGGTTGTAGTTCAGGCCGCCGCGGATCAGGTGCAGGTGCGAGTCGTTCAGGCCCGGAATGGCGGTGTGGCCATGCAGGTCGATCACCTGGGTTTCCGGCCCGGCGTGCTGCATGACTTCGCCTTCGCTGCCGACCGCCAGAAACTTGCCGTCGCGGATGGCGACCGCCTGTGCGGTAGGATTTTGGCGATCGACGGTGTGAAACTTGCCGTTGGTGATGATCAATGAAGCGTGGTGGTTCATAACATTCTCCCGGCGAACCGCCTAGCGGCGGGTCAGCCATTGATGAAAAACGCGAGTCACGATGGGCATCCACAGGTACACCACCAGGGCGACCACGGTGGCGTCATTGAGAAAATGGCCGAGCAGCGTGCCGTCCAGCTGCGGCAGCGCCAGCCCCCAAAACCAGGGCACCAGATTGGTGGAAGGGAAGATCACCAGCAGGGTGATGATGAACTGCTTCCACTGGGGCGGCTGGCGCACGTTGGGGTTGGGTGGGGTAAACCAGAACTCCGCGCCGGGGCGGATCTCGATATGGTCGTTCTCCAGCAACAGCGGAGTGACTTCTTCGATGTATTGCTTGCGCAGCGGCGAGTTGAGCCAGCGGTAGAGATTGTCGACATTGTCGAAGCGGACCAGCACCGTATAGGCCTGTTCGCTGTCGGATGGGCGGATGACGTTGACGCCCAGATGGCCGGTGAAGCCCGCGGCGTCCGGCATGATGCGGTTCAGCCAGGCCTCATAGGCCTGCTCGTTCCCCGGCGCCAAACGGTGGGTGATCACCAGCGTGACATGCTGCGGATGGGCCATAAAACCGACTCCTGAAAATACCCCGGCGCGGGGCCGGGGCAGGGGGAATTATTTCACCGTGCGGGCCGGTGCGTGGTGCACCATGGTGTAAGCGTAGTCGACGCCCATGCCGTACGCGCCGCTGTGTTCGCGCACCAGCGCCATCACCGCGTCGTAGGTGTCTTTGCGTGCCCAGTCGCGTTGGTACTCCAGCAGCACCTGTTGCCAGGTCACCGGTACGGCGCCGGCTTGCACCATGCGATCGATCGAGCGTTCGTGCGCATCGACGGAGGTGCCGCCGGAGGTGTCGGTCACCACGTACACTTCATAGCCGGCTTCCAGCGCCATCAGCGCTGGGAAGGTCAGGCAGACTTCGGTCCACAGCGCGGAGATCACCAGCTTTTTGCGGCCAGTGGCTTCCACGGCTTTGACGAAGGCCGCGTCTTCCCAGGAGTTCATCGAGGTACGTTCAATCGGGGTGATTTCAGGGTGTACCGCCAGCAGTTCCGGCCAGATATAGCCGCTGAAGCTTTCGGTTTCGACCGAGGTGAAAAGGGTGGGGACGTTGAAAATCTTGCCTGCCTTCGCCAAACCAACAACGTTGTTTTTCAGTTGCTGACGATCAATATTAGCCACGCCGAAGGCCATTTGTGGTTGATGATCGATAAAAATCAGTGCGGAGTTGTCTTTATCAAGCAGTTGAAACTTGGACATAATTTACCTTCCCAGTGATATTTCGGTTGAACATCTGATGAGTGTAACGCCGATAAAACCCATGGTAGGCAGAGGGCGATTTCAAAGATACCGCAGAATTTTTGCCGACTTGTTGAGTTTTTTTATACACGGGAGAAAGCATGAGATTAAACCTGGAAGCGCTGCTGATTTTGGACGCGCTGGACCGGCACGGATCTTTCGCCGCCGCGGCCGCCGCACTGTTTAAAACCCCTTCGGCACTGAGCTATATGGTGCAAAAGCTCGAGAACGATCTCGACATCACCCTGCTGGACCGCTCCGGCCATCGGGCGAAGTTCACCGATACCGGCAAGCTGATGCTGGAAAAAGGGCGGGTGCTGCTGCGCGCGGCGCAGGATCTGGAACAGCAGGCGCGCTACGTGGAGAACGGCTGGGAAAGCGAGATCACGCTTGGGATCGACGCCTCCTTCCCGTTTGCCCGCCTGTTGCCGCTGATCGACGAGTTCTATCGGCAGCATCACCATACCCGGCTGCGTTTCAGCCACGAGGTGCTGGCCGGTTCCTGGGAGTCGCTGGTTTACGGCTGCGCCGACATTATCATCGGCGCCATTTGCGAGCCGCCGTCGCGGGTGGGCTATGCGTTCAGCCGCCTGGGGCAGCTGGATTACGTGTTCGCCGTCGCGCCGCAGCATCCGCTGGCGGCGCTGCCGGAACCGTTGCCGAAGGATGAGATCCGTCAGCACCGGGCGGTGGTGGTGCGCGATACCTCGCGCGTCAACGCGCCGCAGAGCCTGAACCTGCTGGAAGAACAGGATACGCTGACGGTCTTCGGCTTTGACGCCAAACTGCAGGCGCAGTTGGCCGGGCTGGGCTGTGGCTATCTGCCGCGCTCTCTGGCGGAACCTTACCTGAACAGCGGCGAACTGGTGGCGAAACGCGTTGAATCTGAGCGCTGCAGCGACGCTGCCTATTTCGGCTGGCGTGAAAGCGCCAGCGGCCTGGCGGCCAAGTGGTGGCGCGAGCGCCTGCAGCGTTACGCGGATGACGGTGAGGCTTACCCAGCGGCGCAGTAAGGGCGCTCGATAAAGATTAATCCCCAATAAGGACATCGGGAATGAAAAAGACACTAGGCC
>NZ_JASGBT010000020.1:96762-236584 GCF_030053255.1 Serratia sp. PF-27 | reverse complement strand
CACCCCGTTGCCGGGGCCGCAGGCCGAGGCGCAGACTGCGACGCCGCTCAGCTATCCGGTGCGGGTGCATAACGCGGTGAGCCGCGAGCTGCGTTTGCCGGAACACGCGCGCGGCCAACGCTGCACCATCAGCATACGGCTGCGGCCGGACGGCAAGCTGGTGAGCAGCAAGATCGTGAGGGGCGATGCGCCCCTGTGTGCGGCGGCCAGCGCGGCGGTGCAGCACGCGCAGTTTCCGCCGATGGCCAACGCCACCGAGTACGCGCTGTTCAACGCCGTGGTGCTCGATTTCGTTCCCTGAAGGGATGTGACCGATGGGCCGCCTGCGCGGCCCGTTTTTTCTCGTTTCGCCGTTTGCGTATTCACGCTTTTCCGCCAATAGTGTTCTCCGGGCATGCACCCAGACAATTTTTCATTGGCCGGCCAACGGGAGCAAAAGACATGAAAGGCGAGCATCATTATCAGGTCTCGGTGACCTGGCAGGGGAATCTGGGCGCAGGCACGGAAGATTATCGCGCTTATGGACGCGATCACCTGATCGGCGCCGTGGGCAAGGCAGATATCGCCGGCTCAGCCGATCCGGCCTTCCGCGGTGACGCGACGCGCTGGAATCCGGAGGATTTGCTGGTAGCATCGCTCAGCGCTTGCCACAAATTATGGTACCTGCATCTGTGCGCCACCTCGGGGATTTCGGTGCTGGCCTATCAGGACGATGCCGTGGGCGTGATGCGCGAAGACGCCGCGCGCGGCGGCTTTTTCACCTCGGTGACGCTGCGGCCGCAGGTCACGGTGCGCGATGGCGACGATCTGCAACTGGCGCAACAGCTGCATGAGAAGGCGCATCACCTGTGCTTTATCGCCAATTCGGTGAATTTCCCGGTGGCGTGCGAACCGCAGGCCGCGTACGCAACCCGCTGAATTTTCACTTAGCTTTGCCATTTTCGTTATTTTGAACGCCGCAACGGCTCACGGATACTGAGAGAAAATCTCTTACCGCGAGCCGCAGCATGTCCCACGCCCACTATTTGCACCCCGAACAGCGCGAACGAATCAGGCAGCTTTATCGGCGCCGGCATTGGCGGCTGGAGCTGCCCACCTGGGGGATCATGGCGGCGGTGTACGGCGGCTGGTTCGGCGTGGCGTATTCTTGGCAGGCGCTGGGCCCGTGGCTTGGCGCACCGCTGCTGATCCTCCTGACCACCTGGTACCTGTCGTTGCAACACGAGCTGATCCACGGCCACCCGACGCGCTGGCCGCGCGTCAATCAGCTGTTCGGCCTGTTGCCGCTGGCGGTGTGGTATCCCTATGGGCTGTATCGCGATTCGCATCTGCGCCACCACCGCAACGACCACCTGACCGATCCGCACGAAGATCCCGAAAGCTATTACTTCAGCGCCGCGCAGTGGCGGCGTTATCCCCGCCTGTTGCCGCTGTTGGCCGCCGTGCGCAATACGCTGATCGGCCGGGTGCTCCTCGGCCCGGCGCTGGATATTGCCGCGACCCTGGCCGGGGCGGTGAAAGCGCTCGCCGGAGGGGAGTGGCGCGCCTGGGCGAGGTGGTTAGCGCACCTGTCGCTGTTGGCGGTACTGCTGCACTGGTTGCAGATGCAGGGTATCGGCACGGCGTTTTACCTGTTGGCCATCAGCTATCCGGCGTTGGCGCTGACCAAGGTGAGATCGTTTTTTGAGCATCGCGCCGTGGACGCACCGCAGGCACGTTCTATTATTAATGAGGCGGGCTGGCCGTGGCGGCTGTTGTTTCTCAATTTGAACTACCATTTAGTGCATCACGATCTGCCCGGCCTGCCCTGGTATGGTTTGCGCGAAGTCTATCTGGCGGAGCGCGAGGCGTATCAGCGGCGCAGTCAGGGATTTGTCGCGCAAGGCTACGGCGAGTGGCTGCGCGATTACGCCCTGACGCCGATCGACGTCGGCGTGCATCCGTTGCGCGCCGGTGAACCGCAGGGGGGAGGCGATGCCCTGCCGACGGAAAAATTTATTGCGCGCTGGAAGCGCGTTTCTCAGGATTTTCCAACCTAACTGGCCCATGAGCCGGAAAACGTACAACCAGAGGAAAAGTATGGCAATCACCTTATCACGCGGACGTTCCTTTGCCGTCGCGCTGGCTCTGCTGGCCACCGGCGGCCTGGCGCAGGCGGCCGACTCGGTGCGCGTCGGCTCCAAGATCGATACCGAAGGTTCGCTGCTCGGCAACCTCATCGTGCAGGTGCTGGAAGCCAACGGCATCAAGACCACCAACAAGCTGCAGCTCGGTACCACCAAGGTGCTGCGCGGCGCCATCACCTCCGGTGAGATCGACATCTACCCGGAGTACACCGGCAACGGCGCGTTTTTCTTCTCCGATGAGAAAGATCCGGCGTGGAAGAACGCCCAGGCCGGCTTCGAGAAAGTGAAACAGCTCGACTACGACAAAAACAAAATCGTCTGGCTGGACGCGGCGCCGGCCAACAACACCTGGACCATCGCTATTCGCCAGGACGTGGCGGAGGCCAATCATCTGAAAACGCTGTCGGATCTCGGCAAGTGGATCAACGGTGGCGGCAAGTTCAAGCTGGCGGCCTCGGCGGAATTTATCGAACGGCCGGATGCGCTGCCGGCGTTCCAGAGTGCCTACGGTTTCAAACTGAATCAGGATCAGCTGCTGTCCCTGGCCGGCGGTGATACGGCGGTGACCATCAAGGCGGCGGCGGAGCAGACCTCCGGCGTCAACGCGGCGATGGCCTACGGCACCGATGGCCCGGTAGCGGCGCTGGGGTTGCAGACCTTGGCGGACCCGAAAGGCGTACAGCCGATCTACGCGCCGGCGCCGATCGTGCGCGAAGCGGCGCTGAAAGCGCACGCCAATCTACCTGAGCTGCTGAAGCCGGTGTTCGCCTCGCTGGACGGGCCCACGCTGCAAAAACTCAACGCGCAGATCGCCGTGGAAGGCCAGGACGCCAAACAGGTGGCGGCCGCTTACCTGAAAGAGAAAGGGTTTGTTAAGGGATAATGCCGAGGTGCCCCCTCTGCCGTCGGGAGAGGGGGTTAACCGAGGGAGCCGGAGCGTTTCTTTGACTATCGCCGTAAAACATCGCGTCTTGTTGACGCTGTTCATGCTGTTGCTGCTGGCCGCGTTCGGCCTGCCGTTCCTCAGTTATGCCCCCAATCGCCTGTTGTCGGGCAAAAGCCTCCCCTTGTTCTCCCTGCTGCACGGCCCGGCGCTGTGGCTGCTGTTGCCGCTGGCGGCATTGGCGAGCCTCAGCCTGTTGCCGCCGACGCGGGGGCGGGCGCTGCTGGCGGCGCTGGCCGCCTGCGGGGTGTTGACGCTGGCCTTCTGGATCAGTGGGCAGGCCGCCGAACGCCTGGCGCAGGAGGGGTCGCGCCTGGCGCGCACCTCTTGGGGCAGCGGCTGCTGGCTGACGATGGCGCTGAGCCTGCTGATCGCGGCCGACGCCATGGCGCGCCTCACCGCGTCGCACCTGTGGCGCATGCTGGGCAACGCGCTGGTGCTGGTGCCGCCGGCGCTGCTGCTGTTCGGGCATCAGCTCGATCAGCTGTCGCTGCTGAAGGAGTACCACAATCGTCAGGAGGTGTTTGACGCCGCGCTGCTGCAGCACCTGACCATTCTGCTGGCGACGATGGCCCCGGCGCTGGCGATCGGCGTGCCGCTCGGGGTGCTGTGTTTTCGCTCCGAGCGCTGGCAGAGGCCGATTTTTTCCGCGCTGAACATTATCCAGACCGTGCCTTCCATCGCGCTGTTCGGCCTGCTGATCGCGCCGCTGGCGGGGCTGGCGACGGCGGTGCCCTGGCTGGCGGAGCACGGCGTCAGCGGCATCGGCATGGCGCCGGCGATCGTGGCGCTGGTGCTGTACGCGCTGTTGCCGCTGGTGCGCAGCGTGGTGGCGGGGCTGCAGAGCGTGCCGGCCGGGGTGATTGAGTCCGCCACCGGCATGGGGTTGACGCGCGGGCAGATTTTCCTGCGCGTGCAGCTGCCGTTGGCGTTGCCGCTGTTCCTGACCGGCGTGCGCATCCTGGCGGTGCAAACCGTCGGCATGGCGGTGGTGGCGGCGCTGATCGGCGCCGGCGGTTTTGGCGCCATCGTGTTCCAGGGGCTGCTCAGCAGCGCGCTGGATCTGGTTCTGCTGGGGGTGATCCCGGTGGTCGTGATGGCGGTCATCGTCGATTCGCTGTTTAAATTTTGGGTTTCAATCCTGGACGTATCGCGCCGATGATTCACTTTGAGCAAGTCAGCAAAATTTTTCAGGGCAAGCCGGCGGTCGACGATCTCACGCTGCACATCGCCGAGGGCGAATTCACCGTGTTGATCGGCACCTCGGGTTCTGGCAAGTCCACGACGTTAAAAATGATCAATCGCCTGATAGAACACGATCGGGGCAAGATCCTCTTTGCCGGCGAAGAGATCCAGTCGTTCAAACCGCAGGATCTGCGGCGGCGCATGGGCTATGCGATCCAGTCGATCGGCCTGTTCCCGCACTGGACGGTGGAGGAGAACATCGCCACCGTGCCGCAACTGCTGAAATGGCCGCGTACGCGCATCCGCGATCGGGTTACCGAGTTACTGGAGCTGTTGCATCTGGAGCCGGATCTGTTTCGCCGCCGCTATCCGCACCAGCTGTCCGGCGGGCAACAGCAGCGGGTGGGGGTGGCGCGTGCGCTGGCCGCCGATCCTGAGGTGTTGCTGATGGACGAACCGTTCGGCGCGCTGGATCCGGTCACCCGCACGGCGCTGCAGGCGGAGATCGCCCGCATTCATCAGATCTCGGGCCGCACCATCGTGCTGGTGACGCACGACATCGACGAGGCGCTGGGCCTGGCGGATCGCCTGGTGCTGCTCGATCAGGGGCGCGTGGTGCAACAGGGCACGCCGCTGGCGCTGCTGACCGCGCCGGCCAACGATTTCGTGCGCGATTTCTTCGGGCGCAGCGATCGCGGCATCAAGCTGCTGTCGCTGGGTACGGTGGCGGAGCGGGTGCGGCCCGGCGTCGCTGGGGGCGAGCCGATCGCCGCCGCCATGAGCCTGCGCGAGGCGCTGTCGGTGTTCGTGGCGCGCGGCAGCGACTGCCTGCCGGTGGTGGATGAACGGGGCGAAGCATTGGGGGTTCTGCACTTCCACGATCTGATCGCCGGGCAGGCGCTGTCATGAGCGGGCGCATCGGGCGCCTGCTGCGCGATCCGCTGCCCTGGACGTTGGCGCTGCTGTTGGCGCTGGTGTTCGGCATGGATCATCTGCGCGGCCTGTTCGCCGCCTGGTTCCCTGATTTGGAGCGGCCCATTTATCAGCAGGACAGCTTTATCGCGCTGGTGGGGGCGCACCTGTCGCTGGTGGCGATCTCCAGCCTGATCGCGGTGGTAATCGGCGTGGCGGCGGGCGTCGCTGTGACCCGACGCAGCGGCCGGGAGTTTCGTTCGCTGGTGGAAACGGTAGTGGCGGTGGGGCAGACCTTCCCGCCGGTGGCGGTGCTGGCGGTAGCGGTGCCGGTGATGGGCTTCAGCGAGCAGCCGGCGATCATTGCGTTGGTGCTGTACGGCCTGCTGCCGATCCTGCAGGGCACGCTGGCGGGCATCGAATCGGTACCGCCCGCCACGCGCGAGATCGCCCGCGGCGTGGGGATGAGCGCCTGGCAAATTCTGTGGCGGGTTGAACTGCCGCTGGCGGCGCCGGTGATTGTCGCCGGGATCCGCACGTCGGTGATCATTAACATCGGTACGGCGGCCATCGCTTCCACCGTCGGCACCAAAACGCTCGGTTCGCCGATCATCATCGGCCTGAGCGGGTTTAACACCGCCTATGTGATCCAGGGCGCGGCGGTCGTGGCGTTGTTGGCTATTATCACCGATATGCTGTTCGAACGTTGGGTGCGTTATCTCACCGCCTGGCGCCAGCAGACGCTGGCGGCCACTCCGGCGGGGTAAGGGGGAAATGATGCAGGTGTCTCTACCGATGTACGGCGTTGGCCGGGAGCAGGCCGAATCCTTCTGGCAGGTCTTGCGCGGCAAGCTGCTGCGGCTGGGGTTGCCGGCGGCGCCGGAACGGCTTAGCTGGCCGGACGATCTGGCGCAGCACTGGCGGCGCGAGGATCTGCTGCTCAGCCAAACCTGCGGTTATCCGTTGGTCAGCACCTTGCCGCAGGTGCAGCTAATCGGCACCTACCACTACCGGGTGGAAGGGTGCGACGGGCCGAATTACCGCAGCTGGCTGGTGGTGCGCGCGGACGATCCCGGCGAGCGGCTGGCGGATTTTCGCGGCCGAACGGCGGCGTATAACAGCACCGATTCCCAGTCCGGCTACAACGGCCTGCGCGCGCTGATCGCGCCGCTGGCGCAGGACGGGAAATTCTTCGGTGCGGCTATCGCCTCCGGGGCGCATTACCAGTCGCTGAAGCTGATCCGCAGCGGGCAGGCGGATATCGCCGCCATCGATTCCATCAGCATGGAACTGCTGCGCCGCGCGCAGCCACAGGCGCTGGAGGGGCTGAAAATCATCGGCCGCACGGCGGCGGTGCCCGGTTTGCCGCTGATCACCGCAGCCGGCACGCCACCGGAACAGGTGGACATCCTGCGCGCCGGCGCCCGAGCGATGCTGGATGAGGCGGTCAGCGACCGCCTGCTGATCGGCGATTTCAGCCTGGTGCCGCGCTCGGCTTACCAGATTATCACCGTGCTGGAGCAGCAGGCCGCCGCACAGGGCGTGACGGCGCTCTAGCCGCCGTTACAGCAGGCCGCCGCCGTCGATGTCGATCACGCTGCCGGTGACGAAACCGTTCTCCATCGCCAGCAGGTAACCCGCCGCGACGTCGGCCGCCTGGCCGATCCGGCCGACCGGCAGGCTGCCGCTTACGCGCTCGAACAGCGCCTGACGCTGCGCGGCGCTCATGCCGTCGTAGGCTTCGGTGGCGGTGATGCCGGGGCTGACCACGTTCACCCGCCGCGGCGCCAGCTCCTTCGCCAACTGTTTGCCGACCGCTTCCAGCGCGGCGTTGATGCCGGTTTTGATCAACTGACCGCCAAGGTATTTACGCGACAGCTGGCCGGAGGTCAGGGTGATGGAGCCCTGCGGCGCCAGCGTCGGCAGCGCCGCCTGCACCGCGCGCAAACTGCCCCAGAATTTGACGTTGAAGTCGGCCTGCGCCTGCTCAAAGGCAGTCTCCGCCAGCGGTTTCGCGTCCACCAACGGCCCGGCGGTGATCACCAGATGGTCGAAAGCGCCGACGGCGGCAAACAGCGCATGCAGTGATGCTTCATCGGTCAGATCGGCCTGCATCAGATGCAGCGCGTCGTTTTTCTCCCCGGCGTGGGGAAGGCGACGCGAAGCCAGCACCACTTCAGCGCCGCGCGCCGCCGCCGCGTAGGCCACCGCGGCGCCAATGCCGCTGGTGCCGCCCAGGATCACCAGCTTTTGTCGTTTCAGGGGGGAGTCGGGAATCGTCATGTTAAGGCCTCTTTTTAGGTAAGTTTCAACGGGATCTATCTTTCCTGATTGAAAATGAGGAAAAAAGCCCGCCTAATAGCAAACACTTGTAAATTAATATTAATAATTGATTGGGCTAAAAAGAGGGGAAATACATGACCTCATTTGTCGATCTCGAGGTGTTTGTCCGCACGGTGGACGGCGGCAGTTTTTCCGCCGCGGCGCGCTCGCTGGACATGACGCCGGCGGCGGCCAGCATCGCGGTGAAAAGGCTGGAGCAGCAGCTGGGCGCGCGGCTGCTGGTGCGTTCCACCCGCAGCCTGAGGTTGACGGAGGAGGGCGCCCGCTATCTCGACAGCGCGCGCCTGGCGCTGGGCGCGTTGGCCGAAGGAGAGCAGGCGATCCGCGAGAAGCATCAGGGGCTGTCCGGGGTACTGCAGATTTCCGCGCCGTCGGATTTTGGCCGCAATTTGCTGCTCTGCTGGCTGGATGAGTTCCGCCTGCAGCACCCGCATATTCAGCTGCAGCTCCTGATCAACGATCGGCAGGCCGATCTGTTTCGCGAACCGGTGGATGTGGCGCTCCGTTTCGGGCCGTTGGCCGACTCTTCGCTGGTGGCGCTGCCCATTTTGCCGCAGCACCGGCGGCTGATCTGCGCCAGCCCCGATTACCTGCGGCGGCATGGCGCGCCGCAAACGCCGGCCGATCTGGTTCGGCACAGCATTCTGGTGTATCAGCCCAGCGGCAAACGACAGGTGGAATGGCGGCTATGGCGCGGTGAGGAACTGATCGAAGTGCCGTTGAACGGCAGCTATTTTACCGATGATGGCGAGGTGGCGCGGCGCTGGGCGCTGGCTGGCCACGGGGTGGTGCGCAAGTCGGCGATCGACGTGGTGGCCGACATTCGCGCCGGGCGGCTGGTGCAGCTGTTGCCGGAATGGCGCAGCGACGCGGTGCCGATCAATCTGGTCTGCCCGCATCGCTCGCAGGTGTCGGAACGCGTCAGGCAGCTGCAGCGCTTTTTACAGCAGCGCTGTCAGCGTTGGATGGACGATCACTTGGCCTGAAGGGTTTCGGTTTGCGCCGGCGTGGCGGCGGTATCCCCGGCAGGCGCGCTTTCTTCATGCGGGGTGGTGGAACGGGTGTAGATGTTCAGCCCGGCGAGGAATACGCCGCCCAGAGAACCGAAGGCGCACAGGGCGATGACGATGAGGAACGCTTTTTTCAGCATAGGAATAATTTCGCAGGTTGCTTGGAACAGCGGGAATTATAGCCCCTTCGCCGGGTGAAACAAGAATCGTTTTTAACGGCGGCCCGCAGACCGCCCTTTGTGATCACCGCCGTTCGCAGTCGATGGCCTGTACGTTGGCCGGGCGGGCGAACAGGTATTTTCCCAGCGTCACCAGCACCACCGCCGCCACGATGATCACCAGCGCCAGCCACTCGCGCGGCGCCAGCGATTCGCCGGCAAAGCCGATGCCGAGCAGCACCGCCACCACCGGGTTGACGTAGGCATAGCTGGTGGCGACCGCCGGGCGCACATTCTTCAACAAGAACATATAGGCGCTGATCGCCAGCATCGAGCCGAAGACAATCAAGTACCCGAGCGCCAGAAAGCCGCCGGTGCTCGGCATCTGAGCCAGGTGCTCGCCGCTCAGCCGGCTGGCGACCAATAACACCACGCCGGCGACCAGCATCTCCGCCGCGCCGGCCATCGGCCCGGCCGGCAGCGAGATGCGCGATCCCAATACCGAGCCAAAAGCCCAACTGGCCGACGCCAGCAAGATCAACAGCGCGCCGGTCGGGTTGCCCACCAGGTTGTTGCCGGTGTTGAGCAGCACGATGCCCACTAACCCGAGCGCAATACCGGCCCATTCCAGTTTGGTGTTACGCATGCCCCACAGCAGGCTGAAGCAGAGGGTGAACAGCGGCACCGTCGCCACCATCACCGCGGCGATGCCGGACGGCACATGTTGGTGTTCCGCCACCGTCACCAGGCCGTTGCCTACCGCCAGCAACAGAATGCCAATGGCGCCGGCGGCCAGCCACTGCTTCGGCGTCGGCAGCGCGTGGCCGCGCCAGGCCAGGAAACTGAACAGCACGATGCCGGCAATCAGAAAGCGAATCCCGGCCATCATCAGCGGCGGCCACTGCGCGACGCCGAGGCGAATGACGAAATAGGTGGAACCCCAAACGATATATAACGTGAACAACGCCCCGATCAACGGCAGGACGCTACGGCTTTGTTGGCTAAGCATAGGGATGTGTTTTTGCAGGGATGATTATTATTAGAACGCTCAGTAAACCCGATTGGGCAACCGATAAGCAATGGCTTTCGGCATTATTTTTCCCGACTGCCGCAAGCCGTTCAGCTGTTCCGCCGCTTCCACTGCAGCCAACTGACGGCCGGCAGGTAAATCGACCAGCCGACGGCCAGCAACAGCAGCATGAACTCCGGCGGCACGCCGGGCAGTAACACGCCCAGCTTCCAGGAGACGGCGTAGGCGAAAGGACCGACGGCGGCGCCCAGCACCGCCAGCGGCCAGGGCGCCGCTCTGACCACGTCCAGCAGCCAATACCACCAGCAGCCGAAGCCGATCCACAGCGCGAGGGTCCAGAGCGGCAGGCCGTGTTGCCCGCTGTAGTGCAGCACGCCGCTGTAGCTCCATAGCCCATCCATGCCGATACCGCCCAGGGCAGCCAGAGCCGCGCCCTTACGGCGGGTGGCAGGGGTAAAGATCAGCGCCAGCGCCGCGCCGGCCAGCAGTAGGCCGTTGAGCCGATCGCGAGTCAGCAGCGCCAGCAGCCAGCAAACGCCCAGTCCCAGCGTCGCCAGCCAGAATCCGGCATGCGGCTTCTTCATCGTTCAACTCCCGTGGGGTTACTCTGCCGCTGCGCGCTTAGCGCCGACGGATTTGCCAAGCGGGCGCGAGGCCCGCTGTTTGCCTGAATGTTCGTTAATTCAACCTTAGAAGGGAAGGTGTGGGGTGCACAAGCAGAATAATCTGTACCGGTTGAAAACGTGGGCAAAAACCGGTGTTACAGGAGCGAAATCCGGTAGGCGCAGCGGCGCGAGCCGGCCAGAATGTGTTCGGCGCGCTCCACCTGCGCCTGCAGCACTTCGGTGAAGATACTCAGCTCCGCCCGGCAGAAGCCCTGGCAGACGGTGGCAGCGGCGCAGATCGGGCAGTGGTTTTCCACCAGCAGATAGGCACCGTCCTCCTCCTGGCGCCATTCGGCCATATACCCTTCGCGACAGCGGATCTCGGTCAGGCGCGCCACGCGCTCCTGCAGATCGGCGGCGCCAATCATCGCCTGCTTGTAGTTGATGCGGTTTTCCTGCTCGCGGGTTTCGATCAGCACGTCGAGCGCCTGTTCGCCCAGCTTGTCGCGCACGGTGCGCAGCAGCTGAACCGTCAGGTCCGCATGGGTATCGGGAAAGCGCGCATTGCCGGCCGAGGTCAAATGCCACAGCTGTACCGGGCGGCCTACGCCGCGCGTTTCCGCCACCGCTTCGACCAGCCCCTCTTTCGCCAGCTTGACGAACTGCTGGCGGGCCGCCTCACCGGTGGTGCCGAGCACCTTTCCTGCGTCAGAAGCTTGCTGCGGGCCGCGGGTTTTCAATAGCGTCAGCAAGCGGTCACTGACCGATTGTGCGGTCTTTCCGCTATTTTCCAAGTTTATTCTTGACATATTTCTCCGCCTCGCCCTAACTTATTCCAAGATAACTCTTGTTAAATTTAACGCAATCTTATGATCAACTCAATGCCATTCCTCTGAAAACAGGACGACAACCGTGATAACCCATGACGATAGCCGCTGGAGCGACCTTTTCTCTGGCAAAAATGCGGCCAGTGCGATCGCGCTCTCGCTCGGCGTGGCGCTGCATGCCATCAATATTCTGGTCGCCACCACCATCTTGCCCTCGGTGGTGCAGGATATCGGCGGGCTGGATCTCTATGCCTGGAACACCACGCTGTTCGTGGTGGCGTCTATCCTCGGCTCCGCGCTGTCGGCCCGCTTGCTCAGCGGCTACGGTGCGCGCAGCGCCTATCTGGTGGCTTCGCTGTTCTTCATCGCCGGGGCGGCGCTGTGCGCGCTGGCGCCGAGCATGCCGGTGATGCTGATCGGCCGCACGGTGCAGGGCTTTGGTGGCGGGCTGATCTTTGCGCTCTCCTACGCGATGATCAATCTGGTATTCGAGCAGCGGCTGTGGCCGCGCGCCATGGCGCTCATCTCGGCGATGTGGGGCATCGCCACCCTGGTGGGGCCGGCGGTAGGCGGTATTTTCGCCGAACTGAACGCCTGGCGCTGGGCCTTCGGCATTCTGCTGCCGATCATGGCGCTGTACGCCGCGTTTACCTTCCTGATCCTGCCCAAGGGCAAAGCGCAGCAGGCGGCCGCACCGTTGCCGACCGCACAGCTGCTGTTGCTGACCGTGGCGGTGCTGGTGGTGTCCGCCGGCAGCCTGGCGCACAGTGCCTGGATCAACCTGGCGGGCATCGCGCTCTCGCTGGTGCTGATGGCCTGGTTGCTGAAGCGCGAAGCGCACTCGCGCGCCCGCCTGTTGCCGCACGGCGCACTGCGGCGCGGCTCATCGCTGGCGGCGTTGTACATCACGACCGCGTTGCTGGTGATCGGCATGACCAGCGAAATCTTCGTGCCTTATTTCCTGCAGCTGCTGCACGGCCAGTCGCCGCTGATCTCCGGCTATATCGCCGCCGCTATGGCCGCCGGTTGGACGTTGTCCGAGATCCTCAGCTCCGGCTGGCGCGGAGCGGGCATTCGCCGGGCGATCGTCAGCGGGCCGCTGTTCGTGCTGGTGGGCTTGCTGGCGCTGGCGATCCTGATGCCGATGCCGTCCGGCGGCCACTGGCAGGCGTTGGCGCCGATCGTCATTGCGCTGTTGCTGGTGGGATTCGGCATCGGCTTCGGTTGGCCGCACCTGCTGACGCGCATTTTGCAGGTGGCACCTGAAGCGGACAAAGATATCGCCGGCGCTTCAATTACCACGGTGCAGCTGTTCGCCACCGCATTCGGTGCGGCGCTGGCCGGGATGATCGCCAACCTGGCGGGGCTGAACGATCCGGGTGGCGCGACGGGCGCGGCATCGGCGGCGCGTTGGCTGTTCCTGGCGTTCGCGCTGGCGCCGCTGCTGGCGGTATTCAGCGCCTGGCGCTGCGCGGCGATCGCGCCGCCGGGGGCCGAGACGGGCAATTTTGTACAAAACCCGCCCTCGCGCGAGTGCTAGAATGCCTCTCATTCAGCGGAGGTAGGCAAGATGAAGGCGGAAGGCATAGCGCGCAAAGCATCCCGGGAGCAGGCTCATTTTATGCACGTCGACGATCTTGGCGGGCTGGAAGTGCTGCAGGCCACCTACCGCCGCCAAACCTTCTCGCGCCACAGCCATGAAGGCTTCTGCGTGGGCGTCATCGACGATGGCGCCCAGCGCTTCTACCGCACCGGCGGCGAACACGTGGCGCCGCTGGGCAGCATCATTCTGGTCAACGCCGACGATATTCATACTGGCAGTTCCGCCACCGAAGAGGGCTGGTCGTATCAGGCGATGTACCCGACGCCGGAGCTACTGGCCTTTTTATCGCGCGATCTGAAAACCGGCGCCGGCGCGACGCCTTATTTTCCCAACCCGGTGGTGCACGACGTCGGCCTGGCTGGCCAGTTGCGCATGGCGTTCAGCCTGCTGCGCAGCGATGAGAACCGGCTGATGAAGGAGACCATGGTGTTCTCGGCGCTGACCTGGCTGATGCTGCGGCACGGCAAAAGCCGTATCGATCCTGCGCCGCAGAGCCGGGCGCAAAGCCAAGTGGCGCGGGTGAAAGCCTTTCTCGACGATTTCCCCGAGGCGGACATTTCGCTGCTGGAGCTGGCGGATCGCGTGGCGCTCAGTCCTTATTACCTGCTGCGGCAGTTTCAGCAGGCCACCGGCCTGCCGCCGCACGCCTATCAAATTCAGGCGCGGCTGCGCAAGGCGCGCGGCATGCTGAAGGCCGGCAACAGCGTGCTGGACAGTGCGTTGAGCTGCGGCTTTCACGATCAAAGCCATTTCCACCGCCATTTTCGCAAGTCGATGGGCGTCACGCCGGGCGACTACGTCAAATCGCTGAAATAGCCGGGCAATCGGGTGCAATACCCGTGTACGCCTGCGCCGTAAGCTGGCTTCTTCAACTCAAGGAGAAGCCCATGACTGATTCAATCCCCCTCATCACGCCGCCCTCCGCCCGCCTGCGCCCCGCGCTGCAGGGCGGGGTGGCTATCTTGCCGCTGTGCCTGGCGGTGGTGCCGTGGGGAGTACTGGCGGGCTCGATGGCCCTGCAAAGTGGCCTGACGCCGGCGCAGGGGCTGGGCATGTCGGCCATCGTGTTCGCCGGAGCGTCGCAGCTGGTGGCGATGGGCATGATCAAGGGCAGCGCCGGGCTGCTGGCGATCCTGCTGTCGACCTTTTTCGTCACCGCCCAGCATTTTCTTTACGCGCTGCGGCTGCGGGAGCGTATCGCGCCGCTGCCGTTGCGCTGGCGGCTGGCGCTGGGATTCTTGCTCACCGATGAACTGTTCGCGCTGACCGGCGAACAGACGCCGGCGCGTTTCAACCGCTGGTATGCGCTGGGCGCCGGGCTGACCTTTTACCTGTGCTGGTTTCTCTCCACGCTGCTTGGCATCGTGGCCGCCGGCAGCGCCGGCGATCTGGACGGTTACGGGTTGGATTTCTCCATCGCCGCCACCTTTATCGCCATCGTGGTGCCGCTGGTGCGCAGCCTGCCGGTGTTGGCCTGCGTGCTGACCGCGCTGCTGCTTTCCATCGTGTTGCACCATTTCCAGACGCCGGGCGCATTGGTGATCGCCACCGTGGCGGCGATGCTGGTCGGGCTGCTGTGCAGCGGGGGGCGCCGATGATCTGGCTGACGATCGTTTTGATGGGGCTGGTGGTGTTTTTCAACCGCTACTGTTTTCTGGCGCCCGGGTTGCCGCTGCGTCTGTCGCCGCGCGTTAAAACCCTGCTGAGCTTTTCCGTGCCGGCGGTGCTGACGGCGATCTGCGGGCCGATTGTCGCCTTCAGCGGCGACCAGCTGCGCGCCGCGCCGGATAACCCTTACCTGTGGGGGGCGGTGTTTGCGGTGATACTGGCGTTCTTTCTACGCAATATGCTGGCGGTGGTGTTGCTGAGCATGCTGATTTTCATCGCGCTGCGCGGCATTTTTTAAAATTCGCTTGCCATATCTCTAATTTGAGATTATTTCTCTTTTATGAGATTTTTTAGGCGAGGTATGAGCGGTGGATAATGGTTTGGAGACGGCCGACCTGAGGTTGGCGCAGCGGCTGGCGGATTTGCGCCAGCAGCGGGCGTGGTCGCTGGAGGAGTTGGCGCAGCGCACCGGCCTTAGCCGGGCGACGCTCTCGCGGGTGGAGCGCGCCGAAACCAGCCCGACGGCGTCGCTGCTGAACCGGCTGTGCGCCGCCTACGGGTTGACCATGTCGCGCCTGCTGAGCGAAATCGAAGACGAACCGCCGGAGCTGCTGCGGCCGCCGCAACAGCCGGTGTGGGTCGATCGGGCCAGCGGTTTTCACCGTCGCTCCGTTTCCCCGCCCGGCGCATTGTATAAGGCCGAGTTTATCGAAGCCCGGCTGGATGCCGGCGCGCAGATCGATTACGACCTGCCGTCGATTCCAGCGCTGGAGCATCACCTCTGGCTGTTGTCCGGGCAGCTGGAATTGACCCTGGAAGGGCGCGTTTTCCGGCTGTCGCCCGGCGACTGCCTGCGCTACCGCCTGTTCGGCGCCTCCCGTTTCCATGTCCCCGGCGATGAGCCGGCCCATTACACGCTCGTTATCTGCAGGCCATAGCCATGATTGAATTGCAACAGTGGGACGCCGATGCGGCGCAAAGTGCCATGGCCGAGTTGGCCGAGATGCTGCACGCCAGCGTGGCGCACGGCGCCAGCATCGGTTTTATCATGCCCTTTACGTTGGAACAGGCGCAGGCGTTTTGGCTGGGGCTGCTGCCGGCCCTGGTGCGGGGAGAGCGTGCGATGCTGGTGGCGCTCGAGAACGGTCGGCCGGTCGGCACCGTGCAACTGCTGTTGGCGATGCCGGACAACGGCCGTCACCGGGCGGAAGTGGTCAAGCTGATGGTGCATCCGCAGGCGCGGCGGCAGGGCATCGCCCGGCTGTTGATGCAGGAAGTGCAGGCGCTGGCGGCGCGTCATCGGCGCAGCCTGTTGGTGCTGGACACTCTGAGCGGCAGCGCGGCGCAGGGATTGTACCGTCAATTGGGGTTCGAGGCGGCGGGCGATATCCCGCAATACGCCCGCGCCAGCGATGGCGGGGCGTTGGAGGCCACCTGCTATATGTACAAACTGCTGTGAGGCTTCGGATACTATTAAGTGAAGTCGATAGCCCAGACGCATTGGCACTGATGGCGGAATTGTCGGTGCAACTGGCTGAGATCACCGGCGATAGCGGTACATCCTCGTTTGATCCTGCTTCTATAGAAGCGGATGGAGGTTGTTTTATGTTGGTACGCAATGCTGCCGATGAAGCCGTAGCTTGTGGAGCGCTGCGTCGATTAACGTCGGGCGTTGCAGAGTTAAAACGAATGTATGTACGTGAGCCTGGCAATGGTATTGGTCGTAAATTATTGCATGCTCTGGAACAGCAGGCTCGATGGTTGGGGTATCGACAACTGTGGCTGGAAACCCGAAGAGTCAACCTGCGTGCCATCAAATTTTATCTGGCTCAGGGGTATCGGGTACGCGAGAACTATGGCCGTTATCGAGGTAACGCGCAGGCGGTCTGTTTCGAAAAAGTTCTGTAATGATGTTGCAAATCCCTATAGCCATTTGACATTGAAGAGCCGTGCTTTGCTGCTTAGGTTACGGCCAGATTAAATCAAAGAGCGGATGCCGCTACGGTTTTCGGGCGGTTAAAATCGAGAGAGTTAAGGGACGAACTTCTCTGATATTGCTGAAAGGAGAGTGAAAGAACTCGTTTCACCGGGAAGCGTTGTTGGATTGGCTCACAGGGCGGTGCCGATACCGATTTCTCACATTTCTGATACCCACAACCCAAAATTTGAGCATACGCATTTCTTCATGTTCATGCCGCCGAACTAACGTCCCCATTGGTTCGGCGGCATGCGCCGTTAATCCTTTTTTGACAAAATATTAGGTTATATGGAGCATTCCTCCCTATTCCTGAATCAGCGCCCGTGCCAGGCTTTGATTGCCTGTTGGCGCACCTGCAGCTTCTGCTGTGGCGTCAGCTTGTTGTAGTCGCGGGCCAGGCCGCTTTCCCAATCGCCGTACAGCGGGTTGGGCAGCACGATGAATTCGGTGCCGAACTTGTTCTGGTTCTCGCTGACGAACGCCCGGCGCTGCGCATTATCCTGGTGGTAAGTCGCGGCGCCGAAGTCGTTCAGGTTGTCGCCCGCGTACACCACGATGTCATAGCCGGCTTGTTTGATGGCGTCGAAGCGCGCCTGCTTATTGGAAGTGTCGGTACTGAGCAAGACGGTCTTTTCCGACATGCCGGTGAAGCCGAGCTTCTGCATGTTGGCCACCGTGGCAGCGTATTCGCTCTGCTTGCGGTTCGAGACGTAGAACATTGTTCCCTGATGAGCGTTAACGTAGCGGGCGAACGACACGGCACCCGGCACCGCGCCGGCCTGTTCGGCCTGCGTCCACTGGGCCCAGGTGGTGCCGTCGTACGGCTGGCCCTGCTGCGCCTGCCAGCCGGAGTAGGCGCTGTTGTCCAGCAGGGTTTCATCCAGATCGACCACCACCGCCTTTTTGCGGCCCGGTGCGGCCTTGGCCTGATCGAAGGCGCGCTGCGCGCTGTTGAACGCCTGATGCGCCAGCGCCTGGTATTCACCGGACTGTTGGAACCAGTTCACCGCCAGCACCGACTGATCCGCCAGCCGCTGCTGGGCCTGAGCGTCGGTATGCGGCGGCTGCGCGCAACCGGCCAGCGTCAGCAGCGCGACGCCAACTGCCGCGCCAAGGGTGAGTTTCCTTGCCTGTTTTCCTGCCATCGTTCTCTCTCTCGGTTTTAGTCTTGTGGGCTGTCCAGCAGCATATCCATCTCGAACTGGCGCAGGGGCTCCTGACGCCAGCCAAGATGCGTAAAGAAGGGGGCGGCCACCTCGGGCACAAAGACGTTGGCGGTCAGCGGCAAAGGGGCGAACTGCGCTTGCAGGGCGGCTAGCAAGGCGCGGGCATGCCCCTGACCGCGGTGCTGCGGGGGCACGTAGATCAGGCGCAGCCAGCAGTGCTCGGCGCCGGGCATCACCACGGCGTAGGCCTGACGATTGAGCGTATAGGCTCGCGGTGTGCCCGGCAGCTTGAACAGCGATTCGGGGGCAATCAGCCAGGGCAGGTCGGTGGCGCCTTCCGCCGTCAGGCGATGGCTGACGGTCAACGGATCGACCGCCTGCAGCACCGCCGTGCCTGGCGGCACTTCCGCCGGCGCCTGGTGGCCGGTCAGGGTGCGCACGATGCGCAGCCCGGCGCGATGGTACAGCGCCAGCGCGGCTTCGTTGCCTTCGATCACTTCCAGCGACAGCCGATGGTCGCCGCGCTGACGGGCATCCGCCACCACCCGCTGCATCAGCGCCTTACCCAGCCCCTGACCGCGCATCTCGGGGCGTATGGAAAAGGCCGCGACCCGGCTGTGTCGGCCGCGACGGGCGATCAGCGCCACCGCCACCGGTTCCTGGCGATGGGTGACGATCAGGCTGTCGTTCAGGCTGAGGTCTTCGGCGCCGAAGCGGGCGGCGAAGGCCGGCCCGTCGAGCACGAAGCGTACAATGTAGTTTTCAAAACAGTGGGTGAGGATATTGGCCAGCTCGTCGCTGCTGTAGCGCACGGCGTTGTGGAAGTCGAAGCGTCCGTCGTTGTGCATGGCTGATTCCGCTCGGGGGAAAGCTATACATGTAGACCCGTTTGTTTTGCAAGGCAAGCGGGGGGATTCGTTGGCGGGGAAAATAAAAACAAAAAAGCCGGACGCAGCCGCCCGGCGAAATAAAACTCTGGGTATCAAGTGACGCTAAAGTTTGCAGTGGTGGTTATTCATTCATCACATCAGAACTGGTAGGTCAGGGCGAGAACAACGACGTCGTCGTTTTTCAGGCCCAGCTTGTTGTCGTCATCGAGCTGGTTGATTTTATATTCGACATAAGTGGACATGTTTTTGTTGAAGTAATAGGTCGCCGCCACGTCGAAATATTTAACCAGATCGACATCGCCGATGCCTTCAATATCTTTGCCTTTCTGCTGAACGTAACCCAGCGATGGGCGCAGACCGAAGTCGAACTGATATTGCGCGACCAATTCAATCCCTTCCGCTTTATTGGCGAAGCCGCTAACGGAAGTCGAATTGTTATTGATGGTGGCGGTGCCGGAAATAGGCGCAATATTGCGGCTCTGCGAATAAGTCGCGGCCAGGTAGACGTTGTTGTTGTCGTATTTCAGACCACCGGCCCAGATATCGGCCTTGTCGCCTTTACCGAAGGTGCCCGCTTTTTGCGTGGCGGTGCGGTTGGAAGAGGCATAGGCGGCACCCACGCTCAGGCCGTCGATGATTTCGTAGCTGGAGGAGAGGCCCCAACCGTCGCCGTTCGCCTTGCTGGCGGAGCGGCCGTCGTTTTCGTTCTTGCCCTGGTACTGCACGGCAAATTTCAGGCCGTCAACCAGACCGAAGAAGTTGTTATTACGGTAGGTGGCGACGCCGTTGGTGCGGCCGTTCATGAAGTTGTCGGTCTTGATATAAGCATCGTCGCCGAATTCAGGGATCATATCCGTCCAGGCGCCGACGTCGTAAATGATGCCGTAGTTGCGGCCGTAGTCGAAGGAGCCGAGATCCTTATATTTCAGACCGGCGAAGCCCAGACGCGTTTTGGTGTCTTTAGTGCCGTCGGATTCAGTATGGTTGGCGGCGATCTGATATTCCCACTGGCCGTAGCCGGTCAGCATATCGTTAATCTGAGTCGCGCCTTTAAAGCCGATACGGACGTAAGTTTTATCACCGTCGTTGCCGGCATCATCGGAGAAATAATGCAGGGCTTTTACACGGCCGTAAAAATCGAGCTTGTTGCCGTCTTTATTGTAGATTTCTGCTGCCTGTGCCGCTTGCGCAAGTAAAAGTGCCGGAATAATAACGGCCAGAAGATTACGTTTCATGGGTTACCCTGCTTTATTCGATTGAAAGACGCTTATCATCAGTTGCATTGCTGTTTCACTGTGCCGCCTGATTGTTGGCGGCGGAGAATTTTTACCGTAGTAATGTGATCCATTTATGACAAAAAATTCATTTTCATGTCGAACGATTAAAAAAGTCGCGCAAAGGGTGAATTTTTTCTTCAGCCGACGGTCGGCGGCTGGTCTACAGTTATCGATACCTTGTTCCGCTGCGGGAGGAATCATGCACGATACTTATACTTTGTTCGGCACGCAGGGTTGCGGTTCGACGATCGTGGCCGCCGCGTTGGCGTTGACCGCGTTCCCCTGGGGCTATGAGGAGGTGGACTACACGCAGGACGGCCCGGAGCGCGATCGCCTGCTGGCGCTAAACCCGCTGGGCCAGGTGCCTACCTTGGTGTTGCCCAATGACGAAGTGATGACGGAGAGCGCGGCGATTATCCTGCTGCTGCACGATCGCGCACCGCATGCTGAACTGGCGCCGCCCGGCGGCTCGCCGCTGTTGCCGCGTTTTCTGCGCTGGCTGCTGTTCATTAACGCGGAGATTTACCCCACCTTCACCTATGCCGACCATCCGCAGCGCTGGCAGCCGCAGGCGGCGGGGGCGGAGCAGCTGAAAAATGCGGTGATGGATTATCGCGAGCGTTTATTGCAGCAGCTGAACGCCGCCGCCGGCGCAGCGGGCCCGTGGTTTCTCGGCAAGAGCTTCAGCGCGTTGGATCTGTACGTGGCGGTGATGTGCAACTGGCGGCCGGGCCGCGCATGGTTCCGGCAGCACTGCCCGCGGCTGTACGCCATCGCCGAACGGGTAGAGCAGCGGCCGGAGCTGAATGCGTTGCTGAGCGCCCATTTCGACGGCGTTGCCCCACTGGAATCGTGAAACCTCCCCGCCGCCCGGCGGGGAACCCTCCCGTTTTTCTGAATCGATACTGCCGAAAATCCCGATTTTCACTCGCTGCGGCGGCGGGTAGCGTAAGGCTATCCGCAACTGACAGGAGAGTGTGATGCCATCAGAATCCCAGGCCGGGCAACAGGCGTTCGGCGATATTGCCCCCAAGCTGGCGCAGCTCAGCGACAACATATTGTTTGACGATGTCTGGCAGCGGCCAGAGCTGAGCCCGCGCGAGCGCAGCCTGATCACCGTCGCCGCGCTGGTGGCGCTCAACCGCGTGGAACAGCTGCCGTTTCACCTGCAGCTGGCGCAGCGCAACGGCGTGGCGCGTCAGCAACTGGCCGAGCTCATCACCCATCTGGCGTTCTACGCCGGCTGGCCTGCAGCGGCATCGGCCGTGGCGCGCCTGCGCGAGCTGGAACCGGAGGCGCCCCATGCCGTTTAGCCGCATCGCCCTGCATCAGGGCAAATCCGCCGACTACCTGCAAACCTTGTCCGACAGCCTGCATCAGGCGCTGGTGGAGGCGTTCGAGGTGCCGCCGGCGGACAAATTTCAGGTGTTCGATCAATACCGCCCCGGTGAGCTTATCTACGATCGCGACTATCTCGGCGGGCCGCGCAGCGCGGATTTCGTGCTGTTTTACATCACCGCCGGGCGGCCGCGCGACAGCGACACCAAGCGGCGTTTCTACCGACGGCTGGCGGCGTTGCTGATGGAAAAGCTGCGGCTGAACCCCGAGGATGTGATGGTGGTGATCGCCACCACCCAGTTGGACGAGTGGTCGTTCGGCGGTGGTCGCGCCTCGATGATCGATCCGCAGGCGTAACTCGGGCTGACGTCGCCGGCGGTCTGTGGGACAATAGCGCCATCATTTCGTTTAGATAAGAGTTGAATGGCGCTCTCCTCCGCAGTTAAAGATCAGATTGGCCAGTGGTACAAAGCCCTGCAGCAGCAAATACCGGATTTCATTTCCCGCGCGCCCCAGCGTCAGATGATCGCCGAGGTGGCGAAGACGTTGGCCGGTGACTACCCGCGCCATCTGGCGATCGAGGCGCCGACCGGCGTCGGTAAAACGCTGTCTTATCTGATCCCGGGCATCGCCGTCGGGCGGGCGGAGAGCAAGCCGCTGGTGGTGAGCACCGCCAACGTGGCGCTACAGGACCAGATCTACAGCAAAGATTTGCCGCTGCTGAAGAAGATTATCCCCGATCTGAAATTTACCGGTGCCTTTGGCCGCGGGCGTTACGTCTGCCCGCGTAACCTGGCGGCGATGAGCACCGACGTCAGTCAACAGGGCGATCTGACGCTGTTCCTCGACGACGAACTGGCGCCGTCCAGCGGCGAAGAGCAGGCGCTGTGCCAGAAACTGACCAAGGCGTTGGCTCGCTTCGAGTGGGACGGGCTGCGCGATCACTATCAGCAGAGCATCGACGATCCGCTGTGGGCCAAGCTGAGCACCGACAAGGCCAACTGCCTGGGGCGCAACTGCCACTACATTCGCGAATGCCCGTTCTATATTGCCCGCAAAGAGATCGAGAGCGCCGACGTGGTGGTGGCCAACCACGCGCTGGTGATGGCGGCGCTGGAGACGGAATCGGTGCTGCCGAACCCGAAAGAATTGCTGCTGGTGCTGGACGAAGGCCATCATTTGCCTGAGGTGGCGCGCGACGCGCTGGAGATCGACGGGGAAATCACCGCGCTGTCGACCAACCTGCAGCTGGATATGATCGTGCGTCAGGTCGAGCAGTGCATGACGCAGTACCGGCCGAAAAATCCGCCGGGGCTGGCCAACAGCGAACGGCTGAAAAATCATTGCGAAGAGCTGCGCGAGCTGGTGCAGATCTTCGAGCATCAGGTCAGCGCCTACCTGCCCGGCGATAGCGTGGCGGCCGAGCACCGTTTTGAAATGGGCGAGCTGCCCGCGGAGATGGTGGAGAGCTGCGCGCGGCTGTTTAAACTGACCGATGCATTACGGGGGCTGGCGGAGTTCGTGCTTAACGATCTTACCGAGCAGACCGGCAAGCACGACATCGTGCGTCTGCATCGCGCGATCATTCAGATGAGCCGCACGCTGGGCTATCTGGAGGCGATGAGCAAGCTGTGGCGGCTGGCGGCGCTCGACAAGTCGTCCAACGCGCCGATCTCCAAATGGGTCACGCGCGAGCTGCGCGATAACGTTACCCATCTGTATTTGCACTGCGTCGGCATCCGCGTCAGCGACCAGCTGGAGAAGCTGCTGTGGCGCAAGGTGCCGCACGTGGTGGTCACCTCGGCCACGCTGCGTTCACTGAACAGCTTCGCGCGTTTGCAGGAGATGAGCGGGCTGAGCGAGAAGGCCGGCGATCGCTTCGAAACGCTCTCTTCGCCGTTCAATCACGTCGAACAGGGCAAGATTGTCATTCCGCAGATGCGCTATGAACCGGCGATCGCCAACGAGGCGGAGCACCTCGAGGAGATGGCGCGGTTTTTCCGCGCCGAGCAGGCGAGCGGCAAGCACAAAGGCATGCTGATCCTGTTCAGCAGCCACCGGGCGATGCAGACTTTCCTCAGCTACGTGACCGATCTGCGGCTGATGCTGCTGGTGCAGGGCGACCAGCCGCGCTACCGGCTGGTGGAAGAGCACCGCAAGCGGGTGGAGAAGGGCGTCGCCAGCGTGCTGGTGGGGCTGCAATCGTTCGCCGAAGGGCTGGATCTGAAAGGCGAACTGCTGACCCAGGTGCATATTCACAAAATCGCGTTCCCACCGATCGACAGCCCGGTGATCATCACCGAAGGCGAGTGGCTGAAATCACTGAAGCGCTATCCGTTCGAAGTGCAGAGCCTGCCGAGCGCCTCGTTCAACCTGATCCAGCAGGTCGGCCGACTGATCCGCAGTAACCAATGCTACGGCGAGATCGTGATCTACGATCGCCGGCTGTTGACCAAAAACTACGGTTCGCGGCTGTTGGCGTCGCTGCCGGTGTTCCCGATTGAGCAGCGCGCGGTGCCGGAGGCCGACAAGGCGCATCTGGCGGCGCTGAAATCCGCCGCCGACGCGGCCAAAAAAGAGAAGAAGCGCGGCAACCCGTTCGCCCGCAAACGGCGGCGTTGATCAGAGCAGCGGCGGCAGGCGGCGCTTGACCGGCGTGGTTTTCACGATCGAGGTGTTGCTCTGCGCATGCTCGGCCAGCCGATCGAGGGTATGGTCGAGCTGTTCCATCGAGTGCGCCACCAGCCGCACGATAAAGCAGTCTTCGCCGGTCACCTTATCGCATTCGACCACTTCCGGGATCGCCTGAATCAGCTGCTCGACCTTCTTCAGCATGCCCGGCAGCGGCTTGATGCGCACCAGCGACTCGAAGGCATAGCCTACCGCCTGCAGATTGACGTTCAGGGTATAACCCTGGATCACGCCGCTTTCTTCCAGCCGCCGCAGTCTTTCCGACGTGCTCGGCGACGACAGCCCCACCTGCGCGCTCAGCGTCTTCAACGATGCACGCGCATCTTCCGCCAGAATGGTCAGGATTTGGCGATCGATATCATCCATAACGCCTCCGTTAGGTGTTTTCTTTATTATAGCTGCGAGAAAAAGGCAGTTAAGCATATCTGCCTTTTTTATGCTATGGAAAGCCGCCCCGCGAAGCCGCAAGCTATGTCTCTGGGCAAGCTTCGAGGAACGCAGAATGAATGCAGAGATAAAACGCGGATCGCTGGAGATGGCGGCGGCGATGTTGATTTCCGGCTCTATCGGCTGGTTTGTGTTGATGTCCGGCCAGCCGGTTATCAACGTGGTGTTTTGGCGCTGCGCGGTAGGCGCGCTGGTGCTGCTGGCGGTGTGCGGCGCGCTGGGCCAGCTGCGCCGCGATGCGCTGACGCGCGCCACGCTGCTGCTGGCGATCGCCGGCGGCGTCGCGCTGGTGATCAACTGGCTGCTGCTGTTCGCCGCCTATTCCTATGCCTCTATCTCCATCGCCACCGCGGTGTACAACACCCAGCCGTTTATGCTGGTGGGGCTGGGGGCGCTGTTTTTGGGGGAACGGCTGACCGCCCGCAAGCTGCTGTGGCTGGGGCTGGCGTTCGGCGGCATGATGCTGGTGGTGCTGGCGCAGCCGCGGCAGGCGGGGGAGCAGAGCCATTATCTGGCTGGCATCGCGCTGGCGCTCGGCGCGGCGTTTTTCTACGCCCTGATGGCGCTGGCGGCCAAGCGGCTGAAGGGCACGCCGCCGCATCTCATTGCGCTGATCCAGGTGACGGTAGGGGCGGTGATGCTGTTGCCGCTGGTGGATTTCCATGTTTCGGCCAGCGTTGGGCAGTGGGGGATGCTGGCGACGCTCGGCGTGTTGCACACCGGCCTGATGTACGTGTTGATGTACGGTGCGCTGCAGAAGCTGCCCACCAACCTGATCGGCTCGCTGTCGTTTATCTACCCGATCGCCGCCATGTTGGTGGATCGCCTGGCGTTTGGCCACCGGCTGTCGGCATGGCAGCTGCTGGGCGCGGCGATCATCCTGCTGGCGGCGGCGGGCATGAACCTGCTGGGCGAGCGGCGAGCGCGACTGCTGCCGGCCTCGGACGGCCGGCGCGCCGGCTGATGCTCAGTTCGGTTTTTTCAGCCGGCGCCATAAGGTGGTGCGGCTGATCCCGAGCAACCGGGCGGCGGCGGCGTGGTCGCCCCCGCACCGCGCCAGGGCTTCGTGGGCGGAGATGGGCGCCGCCTGCGTCTCGGGCGGCGTGACCGCCGCCAGCTCCGGCAACAGCCACTGCAGCGTTTCACCGCTCGGCGCTGCGCCGGTGCTCAGCATCAGCGCTACCCGTTCCATCATGTTGCGCAGTTCGCGCAGGTTGCCGGGCCAGGCGTAATGGCTTAGCGCGGCGTAACAGCCGGCCAGGGCGGTGCGCAGCGGCTCCGTCAGCGGCACATCGAGCGCCGCCAGCGACTGTTTCAGAAAGTGTTCCGCCAGCATCGCAATATCGTCGCCGCGCGCCCGCAATGGCGGCAGCTGCAGCCGCAGGGCGCTCAGGCGATAAAACAGATCGGCGCGAAAACCGCCCCGTTGAATCGCCTGCTCCAGGCGGGTGTGGGTGGCGCTGATGACGCGAAAGTCGACCGTTACCGGCTGTTGCCCGCCCACCCGGGTGATAGTTTTCTCTTCCAGCGCGCGCAGCAGTCGCGTTTGCAGGTGCAGCGGCATTTCGCCGATCTCATCCAGAAACAGAGTGCCGCCGTTGGCGGTTTCCAGCAGCCCGCGCCGGCCGCCGCGCCGTGATCCGGTGAAGGCGCCTTCCTCATAGCCGAACAGTTCCGCCTCCAGCAGCGATTCGGCGATGGCGCCGCAGTTGATGGCGACGAACGGCGGCGTCGCCCCCCTGGACGGTGCGCCGCGCCGGGAAAAGTATTCGCGGTGGATTGCCTGCGCCGCCAGCTCTTTGCCAGTGCCGGTTTCTCCTTCAATTAATACCGCCGCCGGCGAGCGGGCGTACAGCATGATGGTGCGCCGGGTCTGCTCCATCTGCGGGGAGTCGCCCTGCAAATCGCCCAGCCCATAGCGTGGCTGCAGGGTATCGCGTGCGGCGTAATCGCCGCCGCGTTTGCCGCCGCTCAGCATCAGGCGCGTTACGTCCAGCGCATCGCTGAAGGCGGCGCGCAGGGTGGCGGCGGAATAGAGAAAAATGGCGGTGAGCCCGGCCTCTTCCGCCAGATCGCTGATGAGGCCGGCGCCGACCACCGCCTGAATACCGGCGGCTTTCAGCTCGGCGATCTGGCCGCGCGCGTCCTCTTCGGTGACGTAACTGCGCTGCTCCAGCGGCAGATCGAAGGTTTGCTGGAACTCCATCAGCGCGGGCAGGGGCGTTTTATAGGTGATGACACCGATCCGATCGGCGGTTCTGCGCGCCTTGCTCAGCGCCTGCAGCAGGTCGAAGCCGCCGGGCTTGACCAAAATGACCGGCACCGACAGGCGGCTTTTCAGGTAGGCGCCGTTGGAGCCGGCGGCGATGATGGCGTCGCAAGGCTCGGTAGCCAGGCGTGCGCGGATGTGCTGCACCGCCTCCTCGAAGCCGAGACGGATCGGGGTGATGGTCGCCAGATGGTCGAACTCGAGGCTGATGTCCCGGAACAGATCGAACAGGCGGGTGATGGAGACAGTCCAGATCACCGGTTTGTCCGGCGCGCGGGATGGCGTGATGTGATCGCTCATGGTGGGTTACCGAATGGAAGTGGCTGCATTAGGTGTAGCCTTGTTTCAGTCATGTTTCAAATATGCCGATTGAAACCGCGATTGAAACGTTAACTGAAACGTTTTTTATCCCTTTGCCAGGCCAATGGCGCTGAATATGTTGTAATTCACTTATTTTTATCGTTTTTAATTTTTCCCCTCACCGAAGTGAAACCTGGCCCGCTCCTTGCTCTGTCTGTTTCATCTGGCTAATCGGAGAAAACGTCATGACGCTGCGCTCACCCGGGCTCGCCTTTCGTCAGGCCCTGAATAAAGAGAAACCCCTGCAAATCGCCGGCGCGATCAACGCCAACCATGCGCTGCTGGCCCAGCGGGCCGGGTTCCAGGCCATCTATCTTTCCGGCGGCGGCGTGGCGGCGGGTTCGCTGGGGCTGCCGGACCTGGGCATTTCGACGCTGGACGATGTGTTGACCGATATTCGCCGCATCACCGACGTCTGCCCGCTGCCGCTGCTGGTGGATGTCGACAGCGGTTTCGGCGCATCGGCGTTTAACGTTGCCCGCACGGTGCGCTCGGTGAGCAAGGCCGGGGCGGCGGCGCTGCATATCGAAGATCAGGTCGGCGCCAAGCGCTGCGGCCATCGGCCCAATAAGGCCATCGTCTCCACCGAAGAGATGGTGGATCGCATCAAGGCGGCGGTAGATGCGCGCTGCGATCCGGACTTCGTGATCATGGCGCGCACCGACGCGCTGGCGGTGGAGGGGCTGGAGGCGGCCATCGAGCGCGCTCAGGCTTACGTGGCGGCCGGGGCCGACATGCTGTTCCCGGAAGCGATCACCGAACTGGGCATGTACCGCCGTTTCGCCGAAGCGACGCAGGTGCCGATCCTCGCCAACATCACCGAATTCGGCGCGACGCCGCTGTTCACCACCGACGAGCTGCGCAGCGCTCGGGTGGATATGGCGCTGTATCCGCTGTCGGCCTTTCGGGCGATGAACCGGGCGGCGGAGCGGGTGTACCGCGCCCTGCGCGAGGAGGGCACGCAGAAAAGCGTCATCGACACCATGCAGACCCGCAACGAGCTGTACGAAAGCATCAACTACTATTTGTTCGAAGAGAAACTCGACGCTCTGTTCGCTCGCCAACGCGACGAATAGGCGCCATTCACGCAGAAGCCAAATGAGGACAGTATGAGCCAAGCGATCCCCCCGCAAAGCCCGACTGGCGTTAAGCCGAAAAAATCCGTGGCGTTATCCGGCGTGCCCGCCGGAAATACTGCGCTGTGTTCCGTAGGGCGCAGCGGCAACGATCTGCACTACCGCGGTTACGACATCCTCGATCTCGCGCGCCACTGCGAGTTTGAAGAGGTCGCCCATCTGCTGATCCACGGCAAGTTGCCCAACCGCGACGAGCTGCAGGCCTATAAACACCGTCTCAAAGCGCTGCGCGGCCTGCCCGCCAGCGTGCGCACGGTGCTGGAGGCGCTGCCGGCGGCTTCGCATCCGATGGACGTGATGCGCACCGGCGTTTCGGCCCTTGGCTGCACGCTGCCGGAAAAAGAGCAGCACGGCGCGGCCGGCGCGCGCGACATTGCCGATCGGCTGCTGGCGTCGTTGGGATCGATGCTGCTCTACTGGTATCACTACAGCCACAACGGCGAACGTATTCAGCCGGAGACCGACGACGATTCCATTGGTGGCCACTTCCTGCACCTGCTGCACGGCGAGGCGCCTTCCGCCAGCTGGGAACAGGCGATGCACGCGTCATTGATCCTGTACGCCGAGCATGAGTTCAACGCCTCGACCTTCGCCGGCCGGGTGATCGCCGGCACCGGATCCGACGTCTATTCGGCGATCGTCGGCGCCATTGGCGCGCTGCGCGGGCCGAAGCACGGCGGCGCCAACGAGGTGTCGCTGGAGATCCAGCAACGCTATGAAACGCCGGACGAAGCGGAAGCCGACATTCGCCGCCGCATCGACAACAAAGAGGTGGTGATTGGCTTTGGGCACCCGGTGTACACCGTCTCCGATCCGCGCCATCAGGTGATCAAAGAGATCGCACTGCGCCTGTCGCAGGAAGCGGGCGCGATGAAGCTGTATGACATCGCCGATCGGCTGGAAAGCGTGATGCACGACACCAAAAACATGTTCCCCAACCTCGACTGGTTCTCGGCGGTGTCTTACCACCAGCTGGGGGTGCCCACCGAAATGTTCACGCCGCTGTTCGTCATGGCGCGCGTCAGCGGCTGGTCGGCGCACATCATCGAGCAACGGCAGGACAACAAAATCATTCGCCCGTCCGCCAACTATACCGGGCCGGAAGCGCGAGCCTTCGTACCGCTGGATCAGCGCTGAGCGCCGGTCGTTATCGTGTCGTTTTCACTCTGGAGCCTTTGGGAATCATGATGCTTGAGTCTGCCAATACCCGCCGTCCGCCGTTCGATCGCGAAATGGTCGATATCGTCGATTATGTGATGAAAGAGGCCGTCGATACCCCGGCGGCGTACCGCACCGCTCACTATTGCCTGCTCGACACCCTCGGCTGCGGGCTGGAGGCGCTGAGCTACCCGGCCTGCAAGAAACTGATGGGGCCGGTGGTGCCGGGCGCCGAGGTGCTGAACGGCAGCCGGGTGCCGGGCACCCGTTTCCAGCTGGATCCGGTGCAGGCGGCGTTCAATATCGGCGCCATGATCCGCTGGCTCGACTTCAACGACACCTGGCTGGCGGCGGAGTGGGGCCACCCGTCGGATAACCTGGGCGGGATCCTGGCGGTGGCCGATTGGCTCTCTCGCCAGGCGGTGGCGGCAGGCAAAGCGCCGCTGACCATGCGGCAGGTGCTGATCGCCATGATCAAGGCGCATGAGATCCAGGGCTGCCTGGCGCTGGAAAACGCCTTCAACCGGGTAGGGTTGGATCACGTGCTGCTGGTGAAGGTGGCGTCCACCGCGGTGGTGGCGCAGCTGCTCGGCCTGAGCCGCGAGGCGATCCTGAACGCGGTGTCGCTGGCGTGGGTGGACGGGCAGTCGCTGCGTACCTATCGCCACGCGCCGAACGCCGGCACCCGCAAATCCTGGGCAGCGGGAGATGCGACCGCCCGCGCGGTGCGGTTGGCGCTGATGGCCGCCACCGGCGAAATGGGCTACCCCTCGGCGCTGACGGCACCGACCTGGGGATTCTACGACGTCTCGTTCAACGGCAAACCTTTCCGCTTCCAGCGGCCGTACGGCGCATATGTGATGGAGAACGTGCTGTTTAAAATTTCGTTCCCGGCGGAGTTCCATGCCCAGACCGCCGTGGAGGCGGCCATGACGCTGCACCGCCAGATGCAGGCCGCCGGCAAAACCGCCGCCGACATCGCCAGGGTGAGCATCCGCACCCACGAGGCTTGCCTGCGCATTATCGACAAGCAGGGGCCGCTGGATAACCCGGCGGATCGCGATCACTGCATTCAGTATATGGTGGCGATCCCATTGCTGTTCGGCCGGCTGACGGCGGCGGATTACGAAGACCGGGTGGCCGAAGATCCGCGTATCGACGCATTGCGTAGCAAGATCCACTGCCATGAAGATCCCGCTTTCACGCGCGATTATCACGATCCGGAAAAGCGCTCGATCGCCAATGCGCTGACGGTGGAGTTCGCCGACGGCAGCCGTCTGGATGAGGTGGCGGTGGAGTATCCTATCGGCCATGCGCGGCGGCGCGAAGAGGGCATCCCGCTGCTGATCGAGAAGTTCAAAACCAACCTGGCGCGCCAGTTCCCAGCCCTGCAGCAGCAGCGCATTCTCGAGGTGTCGCTGGACCGCCAGCGGCTGGCGCAGATGCCGGTCAACGAGTATCTCGATTTGTGGGTGATCTGAGGTGAGCGGCGCTGACAAGCCACGTCGGCGTCGCTATGATGGACGTTCCATCCCCGTCCGTCTTCTTATCAGGTGATTCATGATTGATGCCGCAACGTTGTTGTTGTTTTCCGGTGCCTGCGTGGCGCTGGCGCTGACCCCCGGCCCGGATATGCTGCTGATCGCTTCGCGCAGCGTCAGCCAGGGGCGGCGCGCCGGTTTCGCTTCGCTGGCGGGCATTCAGCTCGGCACATACTGCCACGCGCTGGCGGCGGCGCTGGGGTTGTCGCAACTGTTCGTCGCGGTGCCGCTGGCTTACGACGCGGTGAGAATGTTGGGCGCCGCCTATCTGCTCTACCTGGCGTGGAAAACGCTGCGATCCGGCAGCAGTCTGCAGGCTTCTGCCGGGTTGCAGGCCGTGCCGACGGCGCGAATTTTCCGGCAGGGACTGTTCACCAACATCCTCAACCCGAAAATGGCACTGTTCGTGCTGGCGCTGTTCCCCCAGTTTATCGATCCGCGTGCCGGCTCGGTGGTGGTACAGATGCTGGCGCTGGCGACGGTGCTGAATCTGGTGGGGTTGCTGATTAACGGCGGGGTGATCCTGGCGGTCAGCCGCATGAAAAGCCGCTTCGCCGGCCGCCGCTTCAGCGCCCGCTGGCCGAACTACCTGCTGAGCGGCGTATTTGCCGGGCTGGCCTGCAAGCTCATTTTCGACAGCCGCCGCTAACCCTCGCGCAGCAGCGCTTCAAACGCCGCGCTGGCCGGTTCGTCCGGCAGCGCGCTGTACATCACCAGCCGCAGGTGGTTCTCTTCGTCGACGATGAAAGAGGCGTGGTCAAAGGTGACCGGGCCGATTGCCGGGACGATGAAGCTGCGCCGCCCCTGGCAACGTCCGTGAATGTCATGCTGCCGCCAGAGCTGGCGGAATTGCGGCGATACCTGCTCCAGCGCCTGTACCCGTTGGCGCATCACCTCATCCTCCGGCGCACGGGCGTAGTCGCGGCGGAAGCTGGCCAGGATTTGCGGCGCCTGCGCCCGCCACTCCAGCAGGCGCGCATTGAGCTGCGGATCGGCAAACAGCATCCACAACATGTTGCGTTCTTGCGCCGGGCGATCGCCGATGGCGAACAGCCGCTGCGCCGCCGGATTCCAGGCGATGATGTCCCAACTCAGGTTCATGACGTAGGCCGGCCGCAGCGTCAAATCGTCCAGCAGGCGCCGCACCAACGGCGAAACCTGGCACCACTGATGCCCAACCGGCACCGGCGGGCGCTGATGCGCCAATAAGAACAGGTGGTAGCGGCCGGCGGCGTCGAGCTGCAGCACCCGCGCCAGATTTTCCAAAAACGTCACCGACGCATTGATTTCCCTGCCTTGCTCCAGCCAGGTGTACCAGGTGAGGCCGACGCCGGCCAGCGCCGCCACCTCCTCGCGCCGCAATCCCGGCGTGCGGCGGCGGCTGCCGCTTGGCAAGCCGACTGACTCTGGTGACAGTTGTTCTCGCTTTTGCCGCAGAAAATCCCCCAGTTCGTGGCGGGTGCGTTCGAGGGTGCGTGGGGGCATGTCGGCCGTCCTGTTGCTGTCAGTAATAGTATAAATGGCTATATAGTAACAGTTTAAACCCTGTTCCATACTGCGGCCATCATAATCTCTGGAGGTGGTATGGAACATTCATTATCTCGTGAGCGGCGAGGGCTGCCTGGCCTGCCGGTGCTGCTGTTGGGCGGGTTCGTCACGGTGTTCGATCTGTTCGTGGTCAACGTGGCGGCGCCGGTGATCCAGCGGCAGTTCGCCGCCGATTTCGCCGGGATCGGTTTGATCGTCGCCGGTTATGAGCTGGCGTTTGGGGTGCTGTTGATCGCCGGTGGGCGTTTGGGCGATCGCTTCGGGCGTCGGCGCTTGTTCAGCCTCGGCATGCTGGGATTCACGCTGAGCTCCCTGTTGTGCGGGCTGGCGGGATCGCTCGGCCTGCTGATCGCCGCGCGTATTCTGCAGGGGGCGACGGCGGCGCTGTTGTTCCCGCAAATTTACGCCTTGATGCGGGTCCTGTACGCGCCGCAACAGCGGCGGCGCGCCTTCGCTTGGCTGGGCATGACGCTGGGATTGGCGGCAATCTTCGGCCAGATCCTCGGCGGATTTATCATCGAGGCTAACCTGTTCGGCAGCGGCTGGCGCATGATCTTTTTGATCAATTTGCCGATCGGCGCAATGGCGCTGTGGGCGGCGCGGCGCATTCCCGAATCGCGCGTGGCGCAGGCGCAGCGGCTGGACGGCGTTGGCCTGTGGCTGGCGGCGACCGGCCTGTCGCTGTTGTTGCTGCCGTTGCTGGAGGGGCCGGCGCGCGGCTGGCCGTGGTGGATAGCGCCGATGTTGGCGTTAGCGATGCTGACGCTGTGGGGCTTTCTGCGTTGGGAGCGCCGTCTGGCGCAGCGCGGTGATGATGCGGTGCTCGATCCGGCGCTGTTCCGTCAGGCGGGCTTCGCGCCGGGCATGGCGGTGGTGCTGGCGATTTATGCCACCGCCTCCTCGTTTTTCTTGTGTTTCGCACTGCTGCTGCAGGCGGGGGCGGGGCTGACGCCTTTTCAGGCGGGCAGCCTGTTCGCCCCGGCCAGCGCGGCCTTTATGCTGGCGTCGATGCTGGCGCCCCGGCTGGCGCTGCGTTGGGGCAATGGCGTACTGAGCGTGGGCGTGGCGATTTACGCCGCCGGGTTGGCGCTATTGATGGCGCAGGCGCTGTGGGGTGAGGCGCTGGCGCACCCTCTGCGGCTGCTGCCGGGGTTAGTGGTGCTGGGGTTCGGTCAGGCGCTGAGCATGACGCCGCTGCTGAATCTGGTGCTCGGTTTGGCGCCGGAGCGGCAGGCGGGCATGGCGGCGGGTCTGGTTGCCACGGTGCAGCAGGTGGGGGGCGCGCTGGGCATCGTGGTCAGCGGCGTCGGTTTTGTGCCGCTGTTGGCGAGCGGCGGCGCAGCGGAGCGCTATGCCCAGGCCTTTGCCGGCGCGATGCTCTGTAATTTGGTGGCGATGGGCATTGCCCTGCTGTTGTTAAACCGGATCACTCGAAATACTCAGAAAGCGGATCTTAAGTAGGCCGCCGGCAGGTGCTTTACTGTCGTCATCATGAGAGAGCGTAAGGAGCCACACTGATGTTTCAACCCGCCGCATTTCGCGAAGACGATCTGGATGCCCAACTGGCGCTGGTGCGCGCCCACCCGTTGGGGCTATTGGTCAGCCACGGCGAACAGGGATTGACGGCCGATCCACTGCCGTTTCTGGCCGATGTCGAACAGGGGCAAATCCGGCTGCGGGCGCACCTGTCGCGTGCCAACGCGCACTGGCGGCGGCTGCAGCATGCGGCGGAATGCCTGGTAATTTTTCAGGGCGTGGAAGGTTATGTGTCGCCCGGCTGGTACCCGAGCAAGCGCCAGACCGGCAAGGTGGTGCCGACCTGGAATTACAGCGTGGTGCAGCTGTATGGCGTACCGACGGTGATGGACGACCCGGCCTGGCTGCGCCGCCAACTGATCGATCTGACCGCGCAGCAGGAAGGGCGCCGCCCGGCGCCCTGGCGGCTCGATGATGCGCCGGCCAACTACATCGCCGCGCAGCTTAAAGGCATCGTCGGTATCGAGATCGCCGTCACCCGGCGCGAAGGCAAATGCAAGATGAGCCAAAACCGCAGCGCCGACGATGCCGGCGGGGTGATCGCCGGGCTGTGCGAGGGCGATGACGCGCAGCGGCGGTTGGCGGCGGAGGTTGAGCGGCGGCGCGGATAGGGTATGCTAACCGAAGAGTGAGCTGAGGGAACCTTCGGATGGATTACACCAAAATTATCAAAGAAATAGGCCGCGGCAAAAATCATGCGCGCGATCTGGATCGGCAGACCGCCTTTGAGCTGTATCAGACGATGCTGGCTGGAGAGGTCCCCGAGCTGGAGCTGGGCGGCATTCTGATCGCGCTGCGCATCAAGGGCGAAGCCGAAGAGGAGATGCTGGGCTTCTATCAGGCGATGCAGCAGCAGGTCTTGCCGCTGCAGGCGCCGCAGGGGCGGCCACTGCCGGTGGTGCTGCCGAGCTACAACGGCGCGCGCAAGCAGGCCAACCTGACGCCGCTGCTGGCGCTGCTGCTCGCGAAAGTGGGCCTGCCGGTGGTGGTGCACGGCATCCTGGACGACAGCACCCGTGTGACCAGCGCCGAGATTTTCCGTGCCCTGGGGCTGCCGTGGTCGGAACAGGCCGCTCATGCCCAGCAGCGCCTCGATAACGGCGAGGCGGTATTCATGCCGGTTTCCGCGCTGTCGGCGCCGTTGGCGCAGCAGCTTGGGCTGCGTTGGCGCATGGGGGTGCGCAACAGCGCCCATACGCTGGCCAAGCTGGCGACGCCGTTCGGCGAACAGGATGCGCTGCGCCTCGCCAGCGTCTCTCACCCGGAGTATGTTGGCCGGGTGGCGTCGTTTTTCCGCCAGATCGGCGCCCGCGGGCTGTTGATGCACGGCACCGAAGGCGAAGCCTACGCCAACCCGCAGCGCTGCCCGCAGATTCACCATATCGTCGGCGGCGAACAGCACGTATTGCTGGAGCGCACCTTGCAGGATGAAACGCCGGCATTGCCGGCGGCGAAAGACGCGGAAACCACCGCACGCTGGACCGAGCGCTGCCTGGCGGGCGAGGTGGCGATCCCGCAGGCCATCCAGCGGCAGGTCGCCTGTTGCCTGGTGGCCGCCGGCGAGAGCGAGACGCTCGAGCAGGGGCTGCAGCGCCTGCGTCAGGCCTAAGCGCGACTATACTGGGATATTTCCTCATCGGCTGAGAAGGACGGTTATGCAACAGGCTCTCGATTACTTCAATCAATTGAACCAGGATTACCTCGACGTTCACCGCGCCAAAGAAGAGCTGTTCTGGCAAAACTACATGGGCACCGGCGATGAAGGCGTGTCGGCGCGCTTTTCCGCCGCGGAAAGCGCCTATAAGCGCTTTATCGCCGAACCGCGCCGGCTGGCCGAGATCCGCAATCTGCTGGCCGGATTGGAAACGCTGCCGCAGGAGGCGCAGCGCGATGCGCTGATCCACGGCCTGCAAGGCTGGCTGCGTTTCTTCGACTGTAACGCCATTGAAGATCCGCAGGCGCAGGCGTTGTTGGATCAGATCATTCACGCCGAGTCCGATCTCTACTCGCGCCGCAAGGGCTATCAGGTCACACATCTGAACGCCGACGGCCAGCGGGTGGCGGCCTCGCTCGGCGAGCTGCTGACCAACCAGGCGACCAACCCGAACGAAGACTACCGCCGCAGTTCGCAGCAGGCGCTGCGCGACCTGGAGCAATGGCTGCTGCATAACGGCCTGCCGGAGCTGATCGGCCTGCGCAACCGCTTTGCGCGCCAGATGGGCTATCGCAACTATTTCGACTACAAGGTGAACAAAACCGAGCGCATGACGCCGGAGCAGCTGTTCGCCATTCTGGATCGTTTCGAGCGGGAAACCCGCGAGGCCAACGCGCGCAGCCTGCAACAGCTGGCGGCCGACAAGGGCGGCCAGGCGCTGGAGCCGTGGAACGTCCGCTTCGCCAGCGCCGGCGACGTCACCCGTCAACTGGATCCTTACTTCCCGTTTTCTCGTTCGCTGGAACGCTGGGTCGACAGCTTCAAACGCCTGCACATCGGCTTTGGCGGCGCCGAGATGAACCTCGATCTGTTGGTGCGCAAAGGCAAGTATGAGAACGGCTTTATGCACGGCCCGGTGCCGCCGTTTGTGCGCCAGGGGGAATGGGTGCCGGCGCGCATCAACTTCACCAGCCTGGCGCAGCCGGGGCAGGTGGGCAGCGGCGCTTACGGGCTCAACACCCTGTTCCACGAGGGCGGCCACGCGGCGCACTTCGCCAACATTCGCCAGAATGCGCCGTGCTTCTCGCAGGAGTTCCCACCGACCTCGATGGCCTATGCCGAAACCCAGTCGATGTTCTGCGACAGCCTGCTGGACGACGCCGACTGGCTGAAACGCTATGCGAAAAACGCCGCCGGCGAAGCGGTGCCTGATGCGCTGATCGAGGCCGGCATCGCGGCGCGCCAGCCGATGCGTGCGTTCAACGAACGCCACATCCTGCTGGTGCCGTACTTCGAGTGGGCGCTGTACCAGTGGGATGACGAGCAGCGCACGCCGGAAGCCATTACCGCGCTGGCGCGCGAGGTCGAGCAAAAGATCCTCGGCATCAGCGGCAGCCCGCGTCCGACGTTGGCGATCCCGCACCTGCTGTCGCTAGAATCCGCCTGTTCCTACCAGGGCTATCTGCTGGCGATGATGGCGGTAGAGCAAACCCGTCACTTCTTCCTGCAGCGCGACGGTTACCTGACGGACAACCCGGCCATTGGCCCGGATCTGGCGCAACACTACTGGTTGCCGGGCAACAGCGTCAGCCATGACGACACGCTGCACAGCCTGACCGGCGAAGGGTTTAATCCTGACTATCTGGCGCAGGCCTGCAACCAGACGGTGGCACAGGCGTGGCATGAGGCGCAGCAGACGATGGCCGCCGCGGCCAAGCGCCCGCAGCCGCCGGCAGATTTCGATTTGCAGGCGCACATCCGGGTGGTGGATGGCGAGACGGTATTGGCGGACAACGCCGAGGGTGACGAGCGGATGTGCCGCGACTTCGCTGCGGCGATAGAGGCGCGCTTGCCTTAAGGCTGACAATAAAATCCACGCCGCGGCGTGGATTTTATTTAATGATAAAAACCGGGCGTTATTTTATTCGAAATAGACGTCGGGATTATCGGCCAGAGACACGAAGCTCTTGGTGTTTCTATCCAGCGTGCGAATTTCGCCGCTTTCGATGTCGTATACCCAGCCGTGTAGGCGCAGCCCACTGTTGCGCAGACCCACCGCCACAGAAGGGTGGGTTTTGATATTATTTAGCTGGGCTATGACGTTTTCTTCCACCATAGCGTTCACTTTGTCTGTTTCGCTATCCCAGGTTTTCTTTTCGACCACCGCTTTGGCCGCATCCGCGTAGTGCAGCCAGTGGGCAACGGCAGGCATGGGATCGAGGCACTGACAGGATGCGATAGCCTTCATGGCGCCACAGTTCGAGTGGCCACAAATCACGATATCAGTCACGCCCAGCGCCACCACCGCGTATTCGATAGTCGCAGAAACCCCACCCGGCTCCGGGCCAAAGGAAGGGACGATGTTACCGGCGTTACGGATAACGAAAAGCTGCCCAGGTTCTTGCTGCGTCACCAGCTCGGGCACCAGACGGCTGTCAGAACAGGAGATGAAAAGCGCTTTAGGATTTTGGCTGGAGGCCAGGCTGCGAAAGAGTTCCTTACGCTGCGGGAAAATCTCTTTCTGGAAACTGAGGAAACCTTCAATGATATGTTGCATACAACGCTCTCTGCATCTGTAGTCTGCGTAACATGATAATCATCCTCTCCCGTTAGTCCAGCAATGGGGTGGTAAAAAAATGTGTGCTTAACTGCCTGCAAACCCCATAAAATAAAGGGTTTCTGCCTGTTGGCGACGGTATTTTCCGGGTCGTTGACGCGTGGGTTGCTGACAAAGCGGACGATAGGAAAATTGCTGTCGTACCCATTCAGCGCTGACGTACGCGAACATAAAAAAAGCCCGCCGGGATGATATCCGGCGGGCTTTTGGACGTCTGGGGCGGCGATTATTTGTAGATAACCGCGGTGGCGTGCATCAGGTTATTGCCGCTGGTAGAGGTGATGGTGAAAGCCTTGGCGCCTACGGCATCGGCTTTGGCGGCCAGCTGAGAGGTCAGGCTGCTCAGGTCGGTTGCGCCGCTGGCGACGATCACGCCGGCTTTTTCGAATTGGGCGGCATCCTGGGCGCTGACGTGTTCAGCGGCAAAAGTGGTGAAAGAAACGGTGGCCAGAGCAATAGCAGCAGCAAAAGTTTTGATGGTTTTCATGTTCGTCATTCCTGTCAAAGTGAATTAGGGAGAAAGGGTTTGCCTTTCGATGGGCAGATTATTGCGCAGTGACAGGCGGGATGAAATCGGAGAGTGTTGATAGTTTTATTCAGATTTTTTGATTATTAATTCCCCCGTTTATCTTCTGCATAAACGGGGGAAACGATCAGCGTGACGGGCGCGTCAGATCGAAACGGTGCTGTTCGGAAATGCCGTAGTAGGCGGTCGGGCCGCCGGCGCGCAGGATAGGTTCGGCGGCGGCCGTCTGGTAGACGCCGTGTTCATCCAGCAGCGCCGGATCGAGATGCACCGCCACCACCTCGCCCAACACCAGCCAGGTCTCCACCTGTTCCCCGGCGGCGGTTTGCAGTTGGATGCATTGGGTCAGCCGGCATTCGAAGTTCACCGGGCTTTCGGCCACGCGCTCGGCTTTGACCCGGCGCCCGGGCAGCGGCGTGACGCCGGCGAAGGCGAATTCGTCCTCACCGCGCGGCAGGGTGATGGAACTGTTGTTCATCGCTTCCGCCAACGGGCGCGTCGCCAGGTTCCAAACGAACTCGCCGGTTTCTACGATATTCGCCACGCTGTCTTTCCAGCCGGTGCTGGCGAAACCGATGATCGGTGGGCGGTAGTTGAAGCAGTTGAAAAAGCTGTAGGGCGCCAGATTACGCAAGCCAGCGGCGCTGCGGGAAGAGATCCAGCCGATGGGGCGCGGGCCGACGATGGCGTTCAGCGGATCGTGCGGCAGGCCGTGGCCGGCGGCGGGTTCATAATAATAGCGAGATTCACGGCTCATGGGGGACCCTGTGGCAATCGATGAAGCTTTCATTGTGCCGGGTTTCCCGCCGCTGCGCCATTGCGGGCCGGATGTGTTATCTTACGCGCCGGAAATCCCTTCAAGAGAGCCCGTCACGGTGGAAAAAAAGAAAACCTTCCCGCAGCAGAAAAGCGGCCTGCACCCGCGCAACCGTCATCGTTCGCGCTACGACTTCCCGGCGCTGATCGCCAGCTGCCCGGCGCTGGCGCCGTTCGTGAAACCGAACGCCTGGGGCGATGTCTCGGTGGATTTCGCCGATCCGGCGGCGGTGAAAATGCTCAACCGTGCGTTGCTGCAACACTTTTACGGCATCGAACACTGGGATATTCCGGCGGACTACCTGTGCCCGCCGATCCCCGGCCGCGCCGACTATCTGCACCACCTGGCGGATCTGCTGGCGACCAGCAACGGCGGCGAGATCCCGCGCGGCAAGGGCGTGGCGATCCTCGACGTCGGCGTCGGCGCCAACTGCATCTACCCGATCGTCGGCCTGCGCGAATACGGCTGGCGTTTCACCGGGTCTGAAATCGATCCGGTGTCGCTCAACGCGGCCAAGATGATCGTCGAGATGAACCCGACACTGCGCAATAGCGTGCGTCTGCGGCTGCAAAAACAGCCTGAGCTGATTTTTAGCGGCATCATCGGCGCGGCCGAGAAATTCGACGCCACCCTGTGCAACCCGCCGTTCCACGCGTCCGAGCAGGAAGCGCGCGCCAGCACCCGCCGCAAGCTGCATAAATTGGGCAAAGGGGAAGTGGCCGACAAGCCGGTGCAAAACTTCGGCGGCAAGAACAACGAGCTGTGGTGCGAAGGCGGCGAAGAAGCCTTTGTGCGCAAGATGGTGGAAGAGAGCGTCAGCAAGGCCAACAACTGCCTGTGGTTCACTTCGCTCATCTCGAAAAACACCACGCTGCCGGCCATTTATCATGCGCTGAAGGTGGCGGGCGCGGCCGAGGTGCGCACCATCGAGATGGCGCAAGGGCAGAAGATCAGCCGCTTCGTCGCCTGGACCTTCCACGACGCCGAGCAACAGGCCGCCTGGGCAGCCGAACGCTGGCGTTAATCTTCCCGGCGCCAGTTATCCTGCCGGCGCCGACAAAAATCCGCATTTTACCTTTCAATTTTCATCACTTACGTTATTCTCAATACAGTTTTCATAATAAAAATCTTAGGTTGTTGGTTTATTTAAATTCGAATAATTACTTTACTGAATAAATAAATTTAATCCGGTTAAGAGCAATAACCAGAAGGAGCGGCGCTGCCCGTTCCTTCCGCGATGGCACGTCTGCGTGTGGGCGCGGCATGTGGCCAGGAAAAATAAGAAAAGCGCCATCATCTGCCACAAGGACTACACCTTATGCTGTTACGATTCAGTCAGTTAACTACCCACAAAGGCGCCGAGCTGAGCGCGATAGAACACGCCGTTCCGATGATCGTATTTTCGCTCGACGGCACGGTCTTGCGCGCCAACGATCTTTTCCTCAGCACGCTGGGATTTCAACGTGATGACGTGATAGGTCAGCATCACCGTATTTTCTGCGATCCGAACTATGTCGCCAGCCCGTTATATCGCAAACATTGGGAGACGCTGAATAAAGGCCAACCCATCACGGACACCATAAAGCGCATCGCGAAAAACGGCGAGGCGGTGTGGCTGCAGGGCACCTATGCGCCGGTGCTGAATAAACAGGGTAAGGTGGTGGAAATCGTCAAGATCGCCAGCGAAGTGACCGAGCGAGTGACGCAGGCGCAGGAGCACCGCAGCCTGCTGGCGGCGTTGAATCGCTCGATGGCGATGATCGCTTTCACGCCGCAGGGCACCATTGTCAGCGCCAACGACAATATGTTGGCGCTGATGGGCTATCGGCTGGAAGAGGCGTGTGGGCAGTCGCATGCGGTGCTGTGCCCGCCGGAGTTCGCCGCTTCCGACGATTATCGGCGGCATTGGCAGCGCCTGGCGCGCGGCGAGTTCATCACCGGGCGTTTTGAGCGCGTCAACCGGCGCGGTGAACGGGTATGGCTGGAGGCCAGCTATAACCCGATCCTCGACAACGACGGCCAGGTGGTGAAAGTGGTGAAGATCGCCCAGGACATCACCCGGCTGATGCAACAGCAGCAGCACGAAGAAGAGATGGTGCGTAACGCGCATCATCTGTCGCTTGACACCGATCGGCAGGCGGCGCAGGGTGCGGTCATCGTACAGCAGGCGGTGAAGGGCATGCAGCAGGTCGAAGCGGCGGCGCGCGAAACGTCGGACGTGGTCACCGAGCTCGGTAAGTGCTCTCAGCAGATCGGCACCATCGTCGAAGCCATTCGTAAAATCGCCTCCCAAACCAACCTGCTGGCGATTAACGCCTCCATCGAAGCCGCCCACGCCGGTGAGCACGGGCGCGGTTTTGCCGTGGTGGCCAACGAAGTGCGCACGCTGGCGGAGCAGTCGCGCAAGGCGGCGACCGAGATCGAACGCATGACCAAGTCTATCCAGCAGGGCGTAGCGGCGGCGATCGCCGGCATGGCGACCTGTGTGGAACAGGCTGGCGGCGGCGTGGCATTGACCCATGACGCCGGGGAAGTGATCAACCAGGTCAACATCGGCATGCACGACGTCGTGAAGCTGATGCAAGCATTTACGTCAGTGAAGCAGGGCGACGCGCTGCACTGAGTGTGCCGGGCGCCGCCCCTAAAAGAGGGGCGGCGTTTGCCTCTTCCTACCGATTCCTGCGCCGTTGAGCTGCGGTTCAATTTTATCGGTCTATGCTAGACTTGAAAATGAACGAACGTTCGTTCATTTGTTGATGTCAATTTGTGGCGCCAGGCGCCCCTTCACCGTTTCGGGAGCTGACGATGGGAAATCGAGAAAAGATTGTCGAGGCCGCGCTGCACAGCTTTACCCATAAGGGATTTCACCAGACCAGCATGCGAGATATCGCGCAGGCAGCGGGCGTCAGCGTCGGCAACCTCTATAACCATTTTTCCGGCAAGGAGGCGTTGATCGGCGAAATTGCGCTGCTGGAAAACGGCATATTCGCCGAGTTCGCCGCCGGATTGCGGGCCGACAGAACGCGGCCGAAACAGGCGCTGTCGGCCTTTTTCACCGCCTATCACGCCTTTGTCGCCGAGCCGGCCAATGTGCAACTGTCGGCGGAGATCGTGGCGGAGGTGGCACGCAACCCGGCGTTGGCCGAGCCGTTCAGCGCCAACCAGCGGCAACTGATTGAGGCGCTGGCGACGACGATCGCCGACGCTCAGCAAACCGGTGAGATCGCGGCGGCGATAGCGCCGTTACCGCTCGCGCAGCTGGTGCTGGACGTGATCGAAAGCCAGGCCTGGCGGCAGGCGATCTTTGCGTCGCCTGCGCCGGAGGAGACCGCGCCGGTGCGGCTGTTGGAGCAGTTGCTCTACCGCCAACCCTAGACGAGGTTGATATGTTGCATATTGATCCTTATCACGACGCTGATCGCCTGCAAACGGCGGCGCTGATCTACGCCGCGTTCAGCGACAAGTTTCAGCGCGCGCGCCGTCTCAGCGCCCGCCTTCAGTGGCGTCTGTTCTATCGGCTGTGGAGTTGGCAGCAAAGCGGCAGCCGGGAGCGCAGCTTCGTGGTGAAGCAAGATGAACAGGTGGTGGCGGCCTTTGCGCTCAATGCGGCCGCTGGCGAGAACAACGTCGGGCTGCGTCCGCGCACCTTGCCGATTTGGCGGCTGTGCCGCCGCTATGGCTGGCTGAACGTTTGGCGCATGTATCTGCAAATTGCGGTGCTGCAGCACACTCCGGCGGCCGGTGAGCTGTATCTCTCTTACCTGGCGGTGGCCGAGAACCAGCGCGGTAAAGGGGTGGGCAGGCGGCTGCTGCAGTGGATGAACGACTACGCCGCCGAACAAGGCACAGGCCGGCGTCTGAGCCTGCACGTCAGCCGGCGCAACGTGGATGCGCAGCGTCTGTACCGGCGCTGCGGCTTTCAGGTGCGGCGCGAAGAGCATTACGCCTCGCTGGGCTTACTGTTCGGCCAGGCCGATTGGATATTGATGGAGAAACGCAACGGGGAGGCGACGTGCGCAAAATAGGGCTGTGCCTCGTGGCGCTGGTTTTGGCGGCGTTTGGCTGGGTGATTTACGTCAACGACTTTCGCTTTGTCACCGAACCGGTCGTGGTGACCGCCGGCGGCAACCGGTTGACCGGCACGCTGGTGTTGCCGCAGCATGCGCCGATCAAGCCCGGTATCGTGGTGTTCGTGCACGGCGATGGGCCGGCTAACGCCAGCCGCGACGAAGGCTATTACGGCATTTGGGAGGCGATGGCGCAGCAGGGCTATGCGGTTTTATCCTTCGATAAGCCGGGCGTTGGCGGCTCCGGCGGCAACTGGCTGCATCAGACCATGGCGGATCGCGCACGGGAAACCGCCGATATCATCGACTGGGCCCGGCGGGACGGGCGCTTCGATGCGCGCTGCGTGGGGCTCTGGGGCACCAGCCAGGCGGGGTGGGTGATGCCGGAGGTGGCGCGTTTGCGCCCCGACATCGCCTTCACGCTGGCGCTGGCGCCGGCGATCAACTGGCTGCAGCAAGGGCGTTATAACACCTGGGCAGCGATGGTGGCGGCAGGGGACAATGAAGCGTCGATCGCCGCGCGCGAGGCGCACTGGCGCCACATTCAAACGCTGCTCGAACAACCGGACGGCTACGCGCAGTACCGCCGTGAGTATGGCGCCACCGCCGCATTGAGCGCCGACCGCTGGCGCTTTATTCGCGCCAACATGGCCAGCGATGCGACGGCGGGATTACGAAATTTCAACACGCCGGTACACCTGATACTGGGCGGGCGTGACGTCAACGTGGACGCGGACGAAACCGAGCGCGTTTATCGGCAAACGGTCCCGGCCTCGCTGTTGACGGTGACGCGCATCGACGAAGCCGACCACGTGATGATCAAACCGCTGTTCGCGCGCCATCCGTGGCTGATCAACGTGGTGGGCCTGTTTGCGCCGCGCTCGGTGCAATACGATGCCTACCGGCAGGACGTGGCGGCCTTCCTGGCCGCTCAGCCCTGCGGGCGCGGGCGCTAACCTCAGATCGCCGCGGGCGGCGCCTGTTCTTCGTGCGGCTGCGGCGCGCGGGAGATCTGCATCGCCTGTTGCGGCATGCCGATACCGGCCCGATCGAAATGGATTTTCACCAGCCGGTCGAGGGCGTATTGCACCACCCACTGTTTCAGCGCCTGCGTGCGCACCGTCACGCGGGTGGTGAACGAGCGGTCTCCCAGCGCCACCACGCCGTTGAAGACCGGCTCGCCAATCAGGAAATGCTTCACCTGTTCATCCTGCTTCAGCGCCGCGATGGCCTGATGCAGCACCTCATTGACCCGATCGATGTCCTCGTCGCGGCTGACGGTGTAGTTGGCGCGATACACCCCGAACTCACGCGCATAGTTGGCCAGCGTGGTGATCGAAGAGTACGGCACGATGTGATAGACGCCGTAGTCGTCGCGCAGGCCGATCGAGCGGATGGTCATGCGCTCCACGGTGCCGGTGATGCCGCTGACGGTGACATATTCGCCGGTGTTCATGCCGTTTTCAAACTGGATGAACACGCCGGTGATCACGTCTTTCACCAGCGTCTGGGCACCGAAGCTGATGGCCAGCCCCAGCGCGCCGGCGCCCGCCAGCAGCGGCGCGATGTTCAGCCCGACCTGCGACAGCACGATCATCACGGTAATGGTGCTGATCACGATAGCCAGCACGTTGCGAAACAGCGTCAGCAGCGTGCGTTCACGCGCGCTCGGCCGCACGCCGTTGCTCAGTTCCAGCGCCAGGCGGTGTTCGATGATGCTGGCCATCAGCGTCCAGCTGAAGACGGCAATCAGCAGGATCAGCAGGATATGCACCAGCCCGCCGAGCGTCCGCTGGCCATTTTCGCTGCCCGCCCACTGGTACAGGTTGATCAGGTGCCAGGCGTCGAGCAGAAACAGCGTCACCGTCAGCACCACCATCACCCGCAGTATCTTCAACCCGTTGGGGATGTAGGAGTTGATGCGCCGCTCGAGCATCGGATAGCGCAGATTGACGTCGGTCGGCAGCGAAATGCGGCGGAAAATCCAGCGGGTCAGCATGCCGGACAGCAGGGCGCCGACGCCGACCACCAGCAGGCTTTTCACCGTGGCGCTCATCATAAAGCGCAGGCTGTTGCCGATGTCGAACTGGGACAGCACGAACAACACCAGAAAATAGGCGATCGCCAGCAGGTGCCAGATATGCCCCAGGCCGCGCAGGATCACGCTGAAAAACGCCATCGACCGTTCGGCCAGCAGGTTGATCTGTTGCTGTATCGGTTTGCGGTTGTGCAGGATCAGCCAAATGGCGTACAGCGTCAGCGCCAGCATCACCACCAGGTTGACGGCGGCGGCGGCCGGGTAGCTTATTTGTACCGCCACCACCGGCACCACCACCATCAGACCGTAGCCGATCAGCCCGCTGAGCCAGGCGAGGCGCGTGTTCCAGTAGCGTGCGCTCCGGTCGCTGAAGGGGAAGGGACGCAGGTAGTCGAAGTTAGGGGCGAAAATCAGCCGCAGCACCGCCTTGAAAAATTCAATCACCGCGAAGGCGCTGAGAAACAGGGTCTGCAGCCGCAGAATGGTGGCGCTGTCGGCGTGGACGTGGCGGGCGAACAGATTGCCCGCCGCCAGCGCCAGCAGCAGCACCAGCAGATCGACGGCGAAAGCGCCGAGAATGGCGGCGGGGCGCTTATACCACGGGCCGCGTTGCAGCCGCGCATTGTGCCCCCAACTGCCCATGCGTTTGTACAGCGGCGCGATCAACCGCCGGATCAGGTGGAACAGCGCAAAGGTGACCGCCACCGTCAGCAGAAAGTAGCCCAGCGCGCGGAAAAAGCCGGCGGGATTGAAAACGCGCTTCGGGCCGGAGTCGATCAGCTTTTGCAGCGCGCCGAGCTTCTGGTTAAAGGTGCCGATGCCTTCCTGCGCCAGCGAGTTCAGGCTGTCGCTCAGCGTGGCTGGCGTCGATTCCTCCGACGTTGCCGGCGCTGCGGCGGGGGCGTCGCCGGCGGTCTGTTTCAGGTGATTGATGAGTTCCGCGCGCGCTTTGTCGTCTTGCAGCAGATCGGCCAGCGCGGCGTAGGCGGCCTTCTGCTGCTCGCTCTTGTCGGCGGGCGCAGGCGGCGCGTTTTGCGCCAGCGCCGGTGGTGCGAAGACGCTCAAGGTCAGCAACAGCAGCAGGAAAAGCAGGTGTTCTCGCAGATGAGAACCTCGTCGGGAGTATGCGTTTGGCGGCATTGTTCCTCTCTTTGGCGTTCTGTGATCGGCGGATGTCAGAGCAATACGATGAAAACAATGAATATAGTAGGAAAGGAAACGCGATGGGGCGTGGGAACGCGTGCGGAATGAAAGCGGCGGGCGCGTGGCGCGCCCGCCGTTAAACCGCCAGGATCAGGAAACGTGCTGCAGGAACTCCTGCAGACGCGGGCTTGGCGGATGGTTGATCAGGTCGTGCGGGTTGCCGTCTTCGGCAATCCGGCCCTTATCGATAAAGATCAGGCGCGACGCCACTTTTTCGGCAAAGCCGACTTCGTGGGTGACGATGACCATCGTCATGCCTTCCTCGGCCAGATCCTGCATCACCTTCAGCACTTCGTGGCGCAGCTCCGGATCGAGCGCAGAGGTCGGCTCGTCGAACAGCATCATTTTCGGCTTCACCGCCAGCGCGCGCGCAATGGCCACGCGCTGCTGCTGGCCGCCCGACAGTTCGGACGGGTAGTGGTGGGCGCGCTCCGCCAAACCGACCTTAGCCAGCAGCTCGCGCGCCAGCTTTTCCGCATCGGACTTCTTCGCGCCGCGCACGCGGATCGGGCCAAAGGCGACGTTTTCCAGCGCCGTCAGGTGCGGGAATAGGTAGAACTGCTGGAATACCATGCCGGCTTCCTGGCGGATCAACCGATCGTCCACTTTCGGATCGTTGGCTTTTAGGCCATCGACGATCAGATCGCCGCTGGTCACCTCTTCCAGCTTGTTGATGCAGCGCAGCAGGGTGGATTTGCCAGAGCCGGATGGCCCGATGATCACCACCACTTCGCCTTTGTCGATCTTCAAATCGATGTTGTGCAGCACCTGGGTTTGGCCAAAATGCTTGGAGACGTTTTTAAATTCAATCACAGGATTTTCATCCTTCTTTCCAGACGACGCAGCACGAAGCTCAGCACCAGGGTAATAATCAGGTAGATAACCGCCACGGCGCTCCAGATTTCCAGCGCGCGGAAGTTACCGGCAATAATTTCCTGACCCTGACGGGTCAGCTCCGCCACGCCGATCACGATGAACAGCGAGGTGTCTTTGATGCTGATGATCCACTGGTTGCCCAGCGGCGGCAGCATGCGACGCAGCGCCAGCGGCATAATGACGTAGCGGATGGTTTCGCGGCGCGACAGGCCGAGCGCCAGGCCGGCTTCGCGGAAACCGTTATGAATCGACAGCACCGCGCCGCGGGTGATTTCCGCGATGTAAGCGCCGGAGTTGATCATGATGGTCACCACTGCCGCGGTGAACGGATCGATACGCAAGTCGCTAAATGCCATCGGCAGGGCGAAGTAGATGAACATCACCTGTACCACGATCGGCGTGCCGCGGATCACTTCGATAAACACCAACGCGATGTGGTTGGCGATCCATCCGCCGTAGGTGCGGGCAAAGCCGGCGACGAGGCCGATGATCAGGCCGCCAATCAGACCGAGGACCGAAATCCACAGGGTCATTTTGGCGCCCTCTAACAAGATAGGAATGGCGGGCCAGATGGCGCTCCAGTCGAACTGCATGATATTTCTCCCGGTGATCCCAAACGTGGGTATCAGATACAACGAAGCGCAGGGGGTTAAGCGACCCCCTGTGCTTAAGTTAATAGCTTGCCAAATTCACAGCTTACTTAGGTTCGGTACCGAACCACTTCTTGTAGATTTCGTTATAGGTGCCGTTCTCGCGCAGGGTTTTCAGCGCGCCGTTCACCTTCTCGCGCAGCTCGTCGCTGCCTTTAGGGAAGGCGATGCCATACTGCTGCGCTTCCAGCGAATCGCCGACGGTTTTGAACTTGCCGGCGCCGGCCGTCTTGATGAAGTATAGGATGTTTGGCGTGTCGTGCAGCACCGCATCGGCGCGCTTGGTGCCCAGCTCCATGTAGGCGTTGTCGATGTTAGGGAACTGACGCAGATCCTTGGTTTTGATGTGCTGCTTGGCGTAATCCACCGAACCGGTGCCGCTCTTCACCGCCACCACTTTACCATTTAGATCGTCGATGCTTTTCACGCTGTTGTTGTCGGCGTTGACCATTACCAGCAGGCCGCTCTTGTAGTAGCCATCGGAGAAGTCGATAGCTTTCTTGCGCTCATCGGTGATGGTGATGCCGGCCAGCGCCAGATCGACGTTTTTGGTCTGCAGCGCCGGAATGATGCCGCCGAAGTCCATCGGTTTCAGGGTGTAGTCCAGCTTCAGCTCTTTGGCGACAGCCGCCCACAGATCGATGTCGAAGCCGACGTATTTGTCGCCTTGTTTGAACTCAAAAGGAACGAAAGCGGTGTCGGTGGCAACCACCAGTTTGTCTGCTGCGTGGGAACTTACGGCAAAGGCCAGAGAGAGTGCGGCCAGGGAGACTTTAAAAATCGACTTCATGAGAGGAATTCCTGTACAGGTTGCGGATTACCCATTTTTTATATTGCAGTTGGTGCCATGAAAAAATCGTGCCATGTTTTCAACTACTATAAAAACAAAGAGTTACTTCGTGATGTTGTGCCGAAAAGGCGAATTGTTATGGTTGTGCACCACAATGAGGCACCGAAATGGTGCGTAAGAATTATCTTGGTGCACGGGGCTATCATTAACCAAATTTTGGCTGTGAAACAACCGTTCTTTAACGTTTTTGCTTCAATATTGATAACTAACTCTAACTTTCATGATGCACCGACGGTGCAAGCGGGGGCCGCGAGAGGAGAAAAAGGGGAGCAGATAATGCTAACGCAACTGGCTGTCTTTGCTGCCGCGCCGGTTGTACAGGCTATTGGCCGCGTGTTTTTTGTCTTGTTCTGCCTGGCAGGCGAGACAAAAACGCACGCCTGTTAACGCCTTGCGGCGCGCCTCGGGGATCGGTTCTCCGCATTCCTGGCAATAGCGTTCGCTCTCGCCATGCCCGAGCGCATCACGCGCACGCTGCACCGCATCGTCGACGGTGGAGTCAATCTGATCTTGTACGGCGCCGTCTGCCGCCCAGCCGCTGGCCATCATCACCTCCTAACAAGGGAACTCTACCGTTTAATATGGGCCGTTTTTTGCACAATTCAACGACCGCGCAAAAGAAAACAGGCCGGGCGAAGCCCAGCCTGTTCTGCCCGGCACGACGGGCGGTCTGCAACGCGTTGCGGCGTTATTCGATATTGGATTCGATGAACCACAGGAACTTGTCCAGATCGCGCGATGCGGCGGTGAACATGTCGGCGGTGTCTTCATCTTCCACTTCGGTAATGGCCTTACGGATGTCATTCGCCACCGCGCCGTAGCGATCGGCCAGCGCTTTCAGGTGTTCTTGCACGCTGTGGATATTGGTCGGATAGCTTTTCAGCGGCGTCTGATCGTTAACGACCTGTACGGTGCCCAGCGCCACGCCGCCCAGTTGCACTACGCGCTCGGCGAAGGTGTCCTGATGCTCGATGATGGCGGTACGGAAGCCGTCCAGCATTTCATGAACCGCGATGAAGTTCGCGCCGCGCATGTTCCAGTGCGCCTGTTTGGTGATCAACGAAAGATCGATAAATTGCACGACCTGATGGTTCAGCGCCTTGATGGCGGCCAGTTTGACTTTTTCGTCCAGATCGTTACGGGTATACAGCAGATCAGAAGATTTCGTTTTCACCAGTTTAGCGGTACTCATATCAGATATCCTCTTGATTAGTCGTTGTCCTATTTCGTTACGGGATCAATTATAGCAGGGGTATTTATTTTTGCCGTACGAAAATGGCTATTGCACAAATAGGCTTGGTCTAATGTCAATATTTTAATTTGGTTTGTGTTTCTATGTAATGCAATGAATTTAATTGCTATTTTTATTTTTTTGTTATTGTTTTGGTTAGTGACGATTTATCCCTGTTATCTTATTTTCTGCGGATAGGCTGATTCGACTAAATATCCATATTGTTATCGTGCTGTTAATTGTAAGCCTATTCAGATTGATAGCCGTAATTGATGCGGTTAAAGTAAGGGAATTATCCCAGTTTTTATTGGCGAGTGATGAAAATTAACGTCGTCGGCACCAGCGGCAGCGGTAAAAGCACCCTGGCGCGTCAATTGGCGGAACGGCTTGACGTTCCCTATATCGAGATGGACAGCCTGTATTGGCGGCCCGAGTGGCAGGGTACGCCCGATGACGCGTTCCTGGCGCGGTTAGAGCAGACGCTGGCCGAAGCGGGAGGAGGCTGGGTGCTGGACGGCAACTACAGCCGCACACAACCGATTAAGTGGCGCGAAGTCGATTATATCCTGTGGTTGGACTACGGCTTCTGCCGCACGCTGTGGCAGGCCGTGCGCCGGGCGTGCCGACGCGCGGCCAGCAAACGTGAGCTGTGGCCGGGCACCGGCAATCGTGAAAGTTTCCGCCGTTCTTTCTTCAGCCGTGAGTCGATCGTGCTGTGGACGATCCGCACTTACTCGAAGAACCGGCGAAAATACCTGGCGGAGATGGCCCGTACCGATGTAGGGCGCCATTTCAAGCGCTTGCGCTCTCCCCGCCAGGCCGCCGATTTTCTACGGGCGCTGCCGCAGGGTCACAGCAGTAGGCGGTGATGGATCCTCACCACCGCTTTCTTAATGTGCTGCGGGCGCTGCCATAGGCAGCCGGTCTTGTGCGGTTCCATCTGGAAAAAGATCGCGAACATACCGTGCGTCATGTGCAGCGTTTGCGGGTGACGTTTAATGTCCAGCAGCAGCAGATCGCTATTTTCCGCGTGGGGGTGTTCACGATGCCCGTTGCCCGCCAGGCCGTATTCGATTCGTTCTTCACCGCTGATCAGCAGATGCAGCGCGATGTATTCCTGATGCATTTCGGCGCGCTTTTCCGCCGCCGGCGCGGTGGTCAGCGTCATCACGTCCATAAAGATGTTGTCGCCGTCGATCGGGTGATGCCCCAGCGCCAGTTCGGGCAGGTCGCATCGGCGCAACTCGGTCAGGGTTGAAACCAGCGCCGGCGCGAGTCCGCGGCCGAAGCGTGGGTTGAACAGGCTGTTGTGAATCACTGTTATTCTCCATGTGAGCGAAAGTCCAAAGAGCCTGCGATACAGGCTAAGGGGAAGTATGCCGACTTGTCACGAGGAAAACAGTTAACCCGCCTGCATTCCGACGTTGCGGTCTGCAGGCGGGTCGGGCGATCAGGAAAGGCTTTCGAGGCGAGGTTTGGGGCGAATGGTGAGGGCGGAGCCCATGGAGGCGGCGATGATCGCCGCCAGCGCCAGCCATTGCACGCCGCTCAGGTGTTCGCCGAGGAACAGCATGCCGGATAACGCCGCCATCGCCGGTTCCAGGCTCATCAAGGTGCCGAAGGTGCGCGCCGGAATTTTGGGCAGCGCGATGATCTCCAGCGAATAAGGCAGCGCGGTGGAGAGGATGGCTACCGCCAGGGCTATCGGCAGAATCTCAACGTTGAACAGCACGCTGCCGGTTTGCCAGGCGCCGATCGGGCAGAACACCAACGCGGCGATCAGCGAGCCGAGCGCCACCGTGCCGGGGCCGTGATCGCCGCCGGCCTTCTGGCCGAAGATGATATAGACCGCCCAGCAGGCGCCGGCGCCGAGCGCGCAGGCGGCACCGAAGGGGTCTATCCCGCCCACGCCGTGGCCGAGCGGCAGCAGGAACCATAATCCGGCGATCGCCAATGCCACCCAGAGGAAGTCGATCGGCCGCCGCGAGGAGAACATGGCCACCGCGAGCGGGCCAGTAAACTCCAGCGCCACGGCGATGCCGAGCGGCACGGTGCGCAGCGACAGGTAGAACAGGTAATTCATCGCGCCGAGCGACAGGCCGTAAATCAGTAGCGGCAAGCGGCTACCAGCGGCGATGCGCATACGCCATGGGCGGAAGATAATGAACAGAATCAGGGTGCCGATGAAAAGACGCAGCGTCGTAATGCCTTCCGCACCCACGATCGGGAACAGGCTTTTGGCCAACGAGGCACCGCTCTGGATAGACACCATGGCGATGATTAACAGACAGATAGGCAGCAGCGCGGAGGGCGCTCTGCCGGAAGTAGATAACGACATCCTTAACGGGCCTTTTATGCGCCGTTCCTCAGCCTTGAGAAAACGGTCGAAACGGGGATGCGAGCAGTGTAAATGAAATGGCGAAAATCTGTCTGAGAAAAGCGCGCATCGCGGTGAAATCCACCGATCCTCGGATGAGATGGGGTGGATTTGGTCAAAAAGTGCGCTTTTTCTTAAGAATTATCTGGATATTAAATTGGTGATTTTTGTCACAGAAAGCCGTAGAATATGGCCGAAAATAGAGCGAAAAGAAGCAGATACACTGTTCTTGAAATCTTCTGTTACACGATATAAAGCATTAGACACTCATTTCAAGGCAGAGTTTCACGCTAATTTTTGTTATATTTTCAAAGCATGAACAAATGGATGTACTTAATAATAAAACGCGTTTGAGGTGGTTATGAAAAAAATTGCATGTCTTTCCGCAGTAGCAGCTTGCGTATTAGCAGTTAGCGCAGGTACCGCATTCGCTGGTCAGAGCACCGTATCCGCTGGCTATGCGCAGGGTGATTTCCAAGGCGTTGCTAACAAGGCCGACGGTTTCAACCTGAAATACCGTTACGAGTTCGACAACAACCCACTGGGCGTAATCGGTTCCTTTACCCACCTGGAAAAGGACGGTTCTCAGGACGGTTTCTACAACAAAGCTCAGTACAACTCTATCTCTGCCGGTCCAGCATACCGCATCAATGACTGGGCGAGCATCTACGGTCTGGTTGGTCTGGGTTACGGTAAATTCACTACCAACGCTCAGAACGGTACTTCTCGTCACGATACCGCTGACTACGGCTTCACCTACGGTGCCGGTCTGCAGTTCAACCCAATCGAGAACGTTGCCCTGGATGTCGGTTACGAGCAGAACCGCATTCGTAGCGTTGACGTTGGCACCTGGAACGTTGGCGTAGGCTACCGCTTCTAAGTGTGTTCGTGCCTGAGGGCATGAACCTGCGGCAGCTTTTGTCGCACCGATAAAAAATCCGCCTCCGGGCGGATTTTTTTTATCTGTTATCGGCTGCCGCGCCCCGTCGGCTGTGTCGAAAAGCGCGCGCTGCGGGCATCGCGTTCATAGCCTTGCGGTTCGGTCAACAACCCGTACAGCTCGGGGCGGCGTCCGTAAATCCAGCGGCGGCCGGTGCTGAGCGGGATCAGCGTCAGATCGAGATCGGCGCTGACCAGCCGGTCTTCCGCCGCCCAGGTCTCCGCTACGATGCGGCCGTAAGGATCGAGGATCATCGCGTTGCCGGTGCGTATTTCATCGTCATCTCGGCCCACGCCGTTGCTGAACAGCAAGAACAGCCCGTTGTCGTGAGCGCGCGACGGCAGCCAGCGCATTAGCCAGCCGCGGCCGTGTTCGCCGCGAAAGGCGGCTTCTATCGCCTGCGGATCTTCCACCCGCCGCTGCCACAGCGCCTGCGGGATTGGCTTCATGCCGTGCGGGCTGCGCGAATGGGTGCCGCCGGTCTGGTGCGGGGCCATCAGCACGTCCGCGCCCAGCAGCGCCGTTGCGCGCACATTCTCCACCAGATTGTTGTCCCAGCAGATCAATACGCCCACGCGTACGCCCCAGGGGGTATCGAACACCGTATAGCGGTCGCCGCTGGCGATAGCCGGGTGCTCGAAGGCGTGCAGTTTGCGGTGCACATGCAGTTCGCCGTCCGGCAGACAAACGGCATAGGCGTTGTAACACCGGCCATCATCGCCCAGCTCGATCAGCCCGACGCCAATCGCCATGTTGTAACGCTCAGCCAGCGGGCGAATGCGCGCCAGCGAGGGGCTGCTCACGATCGGCTCCGCCAGCGCCCGCACTTCGGCGTCGGACAGATGGCGCACGTGCCAATAGCCGGTGACGCACATTTCCGGGAAGGCCAGCAGCTGTACCTGCTGCTCGGCCGCCTGAGCGATAAAGCGCTCCATGGTCGACAGGTTGTAATTTTTATCGTTGGCGCGATGCTGGAATTGCACCGTGGCGGCGCGTAATGAGATGGTCATGGTGTCTCTCCGGTTAGGGTCTGCGTTGATTACAGCAGGCGAATTGATTACTGTATAATCAATTAAATTCCCTATTCGATAACTTAATGGAATGGATATAAAACAACTGCGCGCCCTGGTGGCGCTGGCCGAACAGGGCAACTATCGTCAGGCGGCGAGCCGGCTATGCATCAGCCAACCGGCGCTGAGCAAGCAAATTCAGGCGCTGGAAACCCAGCTCGGCGTTCGATTGTTCGAGCGTGGCCGACAGGGGGCGGTGCTCACCGCCGGCGGGCAGCGGCTCTACCCGGGGGCGCAGGTGCTGGTGGCGCAGTACCAGCAGTTTCAGCAGCGCGCTCGGCGGGTGGCGCTCGGGGAAGCGGGGCGGCTGTCGCTGGGATTTGGCCTTTCCAGCTTTCATCTGGCGCCGCAGCTGGTGGCCGCCTTTCGCCAACGGTTTCCCGAGGTGGCGATCGGCCTGGAAGACTTGCCGTCCGAACGGCAGTATCAGCTGTTGCTGCAGGGAGAGTTGCAGGCGGGGTTCGTGCGCTTGCCGGTCAATACGCCGCTGTGCGGCGTCGCGTTGTTGAGCGATCGGTTGGTGCTGGCTGCGCCGGGTGCGCTGGCGCTACGTGCCGACGACCTGATGGCGCGTTTCAATCTGCTGCCGCTGTTGCAGTTGACGCCGAAACGCGGGCGCGGGCTGAGCGATCAGTCGCTGCGGTTTATCGCCGCTCACCGGTTGACGCCGAACGTGGTGCAGCAGGCCGGTGATATCCAAACGTTGTTGGCGCTGGTCGCCGCCGGCGTCGGTGTCGCGCTGCTGCCGCACAGCATCACGCATATCGCGCCGGCCGGCATCGACATTTTACCGCTGAGCGGCGAGGAGACGGAGTGGCAGGTCGGTATCGCCTGGGATCCGCAGCGCACCGACGCGCTGCGGGACAACTTCATTCAGACGGCGTTGGCGGTACAACGCGCTTAGGCATTCAAAGCGGGCAATGCATCACCACGATCGGGCTCTGGTGATACTCGCTGCGGTGGCTTTCGCTGAAGCCGACCTTTTTCGCCAACGCCAGCGAAGCCTGGTTTTCAGGCGAGATGATGCAGACGGTTTTTTCCCCCGGCAGGTGCGTTTTCCCCCAGGCCAGCGCCGCCCGCAGCGCCTCGGTGGCATAGCCTTTGCCGTGCGCCGAACTCACCAGCGTCCAGCCCATCTCCGGCGCATCGAGCGCTGGGGTGATGTCGCGCAGGAAGTCGGAGAAGCCGATGCTGCCGAGATACTCGCCGCTCTGTTTGTCACGCACCGCCCAATACCCGTACCCCAACAGCGCCCAGTGGCCGACGTAGCGCATCAGGCGCCCCCAGGAGTCTTCTCGGTCGCGCGGGGTGCCGCCGATATAGCGTACCACCAGCGGATCGGCCCACAGAGCGGCCAGCGAGTCGAAGTCGTCCAGCGTGTGTGCGTCCAGCCGCAGGCGTTCGGTGACAAGCGTTGGCGCGGTGTTGATTACGGTCATGTTGCTGCTCCTGCACAGGGTGAAAGGCGATGAAAAACAACGGCGTTCAGTATGCCAGAGAAATCACACCGCCAGCCACAATAGCCAGGTGAACAGAAAGCCGCTCAGACCGAGCAGGGTGGTCAGCACCGTCCAGGTCTTCAGGCCATCGGCCACCGACAGCCCCAAATAGCGCGTGACGATCCAAAAACCGGAGTCGTTGACGTGGGAAAGCCCCAGCCCGCCAAAACAGGTCGCCAACGTCACCAGCACCAGCTGCAGCTGATTCAGCCCGCTGACCGCTTCCGACAACAGGCCACCGGTGGTCAGGATCGCCACGGTGGCGGAACCCTGTGAAGCGCGCAGCGCCAGCGAAATGATAAAGGCGGCGGGTACCAGCGGCAGGCCGATGGCCGTCAGTACTTCGGCCAGCGCCTTGCCGACGCCGGATTCCACCAGCACCTTGCCGAACACGCCGCCCGCGCCAGTCACCAGGATCACCACCGCGGCGGTCGGCAGCGCGGCGCCCATCACGTCGCTGGCGTGTTGCAGGCTCCAGCCGCGGCGCAGCGCCAGGAAATAGAAGGCCAGCAGCAGGGCTATCATCAGCGCCACCGCCGGCGAGCCCAGCAGAGACAGCGCATCGCGCAGCGCCGAACCTGCCGGCAACAGCGTGGCGGAGACGGTGCCGAGCATTATGATGGCGATCGGGATGACGATCAGCGCCGCCACCAGGCCGGCGCCAGGCGGGTTGATGCGATCGCTGAGGGGCGCTTGCCCTTCCGGACGCGGCTCCGGCGCCGCCAGCTGCAGCTGTTCCAGCACCTCTATCGATAATGGATAGGTTTTGCGGTTGAGGTAGTTGGCGGCGAAATAGCCGATCACGCCGACCGGGATACAGATCGCGAGGCCGATGATGGTCAGCCAACCGATGTCGGCGTTGAGCAAGCCGGCGGCAGCGACCGGGCCGGGGTGTGGCGGTAGCGCGACGTGTACCGTCAACATCACGCCGGCCATCGGCAGGCCGAACTTCAGCGGTGACACTTTGGCGACCTTGGCGAAGCCGTAAATAATCGGCGCCAGAATGATAAAGCCGACGTCGAAGAACACCGGAATGCCGAGGATAAATGCAGCGAGGGTCAGCGCGGCGACGGTATGTTTCGGCCCCAGCCCCTGGCTGAAGCGCTGCGCCAGCGACTCGGCGCCGCCTGAGTGTTCGATCATGCGCCCGAGCATCGCCCCCAGACCGATGATGATGGTCACCGAGCCGAGCACGCCGCCCATCCCGGCGGTCATTACTTTCATCACTTCACCGGTCGGAATGCCGCTGGCCAACGCCACCAGCAGACTGACCACCAACAGCGCGACAAAGGGCTGCACCTTCGCCTTAATCACCATCAATAACAGCAGCACCACGCCGAGTACGGCAATCAGCAACAGCAGAGAGGTAGACATGAAAAAGCCTTTCGTTGGGTAAGCGTTGGCACCGCGATCGCCGCGAGGCGATACGGGTGCGTTTCATTGTTATAAAATCGATTTCCTGGTGTCGGCGTGCGGCTTTAGCGGTAAGGCTTCAGCCAGCCGAGCCCGGCGGCGGTGTCGCCGCGCGGGCGGTATTCGCAACCGATCCAGCCCTGATAGCCGAGCGCATCCAGCTTGTCGAACAGCCACGGGTAATTCAGTTCGCCCTCGTCAGGCTCATGGCGATCCGGCACCGAGGCTATCTGGATATGCGCGTAGCGCCCGGCCAGCGTCTCCAGCAGCCCGCTGATATTGCCGTCCACCAACTGCGCGTGGAAAAAGTCGAACTGAATGAACACGTTCGGTCTTTCGATCGCCGCCACCGCTTCCGCCGCCTGATGTTGACTGGCGAACAGGTAGTCGGGCTTGACCGGCGGGCTGAGCGCTTCGATCAGCACCTTGACGCCGTGCGGGGCGAAGGCGTCGGCGGCATAGCGCGCATTGGCGATAAAGGTGTCGAGATCACGCTGTCGATCAGCGCCCGCGGGCACTACGCCGGCCATCAGGTGCACGCAGGGGCAGGAAAGGGCGATGGCGTAGGCCAGCGCGCGATCGATATCGGCGCGCGCATCCCGCTCGCGGCCCGGCAGCGCCGCCAGCCCCCACTCACCGGTGGCGGCATCACCGGGCGCGGTGTTGAACAGCACTTGTTGCAGGCCGTGTTCGCGCAGCTTCTCGGCCAACAGCTCCGCGGGATGCTCGTAAGGGAACAGGAATTCCACCGCGTTGAAGCCCTGTGCGGCAGCGGCGGCGAAGCGATCGAGGAATGGCACCTCAGTAAACATCATCGACAAATTGGCGGCAAATTTAGGCATGGTTCAGCTCCGTAATTCGGCAATTTCATCATCGGTCAAATAGCGGATCGGACGATCGCCGAGGGTGAAGATCAGTCGCGCCGCATCTTCCATCTCTTCGGCATTGTCCGCCGCCGCTCGCAGGTCTTTACCGGTCACCACCGGCCCGTGGTTGGCCAGCAAAAAGGCACGGTGGGTCGGCGCCAGGCGGGCCAGATCCTGTGCCAGCCTTTCGTCGCCGGGCCGGTAGTAAGGCACCACCGGCACCTTGCCGACGCGCATCACCACATAGGGGGTGAACGGTTTGATGGCGTTGTCGGCGTCCAGCCCCTGCAGGCAAGAGAGCGCCGTGAGGTAGGTGCAATGCAAGTGCACGACCGCTTTGCATTCCGGGTTGTTCAGATAGAGCGCCCGATGAAAGCTGATCTCTTTCGACGGTTTGTCGCCGGAGAGCCAGTCGCCGTTCAGGCTCACTTTAGACAGGCGGTCGGCCTGCAACTCGCCGAGACAGGAGCCGGTCGGCGTCGCCAGCAGCGCGCCGTCCGGCAGCAACAGCGAGAGGTTGCCGGCAGAGCCGGTGGCGTAGCCGCGTTGGAAAAACGAGGCGCCCAGGCGCACCATCTCTTCACGCGCCTGCTGTTCGGTGGTCATGCTCATACTGAAAACTCCGTTTGCGCGCGTGAGAAGAAGGCTTCATCGCCAAAATTGCCTGATTTCAACGCCAGGGAAATGGCCCGATCGCTGGCGCGCACCCAGGGAACGCCGGGGGAAATGCTGGGGCCGATATGGAAGCCGCGAATGCCCAGCGCCTGCGTGACCACGCCGGAGGTTTCGCCGCCGGCGACGATAAAGCGGTTGAACCCCAACTGATGCAGTTGCCCCACCAGTTCGGCGAACAAGGCTTCTACCGCTTCGCTGGCGGCGGCGCCATGCCGTTGTTGCGTTTGCTGCAGCGACTCCGGCGATGCAGTGGCGTAGATCAGCGGGGCAAGCGCTTCCCCGGCATGGCGCTGCGCCCAATGCGCCAACTCGGCGGCGTAGGCCGCTCGCGCCTGCGGATCGAGACAGCGGCCGATATCGATGGCCTGCGCCGCCGCGCGTTCACGGTAGTGCGCCACCTGCCGGTTGGTCATCACAGAACACGAGCCCGACAGCACCGCCGCTTTTTCCCCCTGCGGCGCACCGGCCGCCTCTGCCGAACGTTCGCCATTCTGCGCCCATTGACGCGCCAGGCCGATCGCCAGGCCCGAACCGCCGGTCACCAGCTTCATCGTTTTCAACGCTTCACCCTGGGTGAGCAGATGCCGTTCGTTGAGCGTATCCAGCACTGCGTAGCGCACGCCGTCCTGCGCCAATTGCTGCAGCTTCTCGCTGACCGCCTCGGCGCCGCGATCCATTTCTGCCGCCGCCACCAACCCACAGCGTCCGGTGGCCTGGGATTCCATCAGGCGAAGCAGGTTGCTGTCAGTCATTGGCGTGACCGGGTGATGACGCATGCCGGATTCAGACAACAGCTGTTCCCCGACAAACAGGTGGCCCTGATAGACCGTGCGGCCGTTTACCGGCAACGCCGGTGAGACAACCGTGAAATTTTCTCCCAGCGCGGCGAGCAGAGCATCGGTCACCGGGCCGATATTGCCCTGTGCGGTGCTGTCGAAGGTGGAGCAGTACTTGAAGTAGAACTGACGGCAGCCCTGTTCTTGCAGCCAGGCCAGCGCCTGCAACGACTGTTCGACCGCCTGCTCTGCCGGGCAGGAACGCGATTTCAGGCTAATGACCGCCGCCTGTGCGTTTATTTGCGTTTCGTCTTGCGGCACGCCATTCAGCTGCACCGTCGGCAGGCCATTTTGCACCAGAAAACTGGCGATGTCGGTCGCGCCGGTAAAGTCATCCGCGATTACGCCAAGCAGCATCAGAGCGCCTCCTTTTTTTGCGGAAAATCAATGCCGGCAAAGATTTTGATTACCGCACTGTCGTCTTCTTTACCGTAGCCGGCGTTGCTGGCGGCGGTAAACATGGTGAAGGCGGTGGAGGCCAGCGGCAGCGGGAAATGCAGCGCCTTGGCGGTATCCGCCACCAGCCCCAGATCCTTGACGAAGATATCCACCGCCGATTTGGGCGTATAGTCGCCGTCGACCACGTGGCGCATGCGATTTTCGAACATCCAGGAGTTGCCGGCGGCGTGGGTGACCACGTCGTACATCACGTCCAGCGGGATGCCGGCGCGGGCGGCCAGCGCCATGGCTTCCGCGCCGGCGGCGATGTGTACGCCAGCCAACAGCTGGTGGATGATTTTTACCGTCGCGCCCAGGCCGATCGTTTCGCCGATGTGGTAAACCTTGCCGGCGATGGCGTCCAGCACGGGTTGCAGGCGCTCGAAGGTGGCGTCTGCGCCGGCGGCCATCACCGTCATCTGGCCTTCCTCTGCCTTGGCCGCTCCGCCGGAAACCGGCGCATCCAGCATCGGCAGCCCGTAGTCCAGCAGCCGTTGCTCGATCTGTTTGGCGTCATCGGCGGAAATGGTCGAACAGACCATCACCGCGGTGCCCGGCTTGAGCTTTGGCGCCAGGCCTTGTTCGCCGAACAGGATCTGCTTCACCTGGGCGGCGTTCACCACCAGCAGCAGCACGGCGTCCAACTCGGCGGCGAAGTCGCACGCGCGGGAGGACGTTTGCTTAGCGCCGGCCTGTTGCAGCGCCGACAGTGCCTGCGGATTCAGGTCCGCCCCGTAGGTGGTCAATCCGGCGCGGAGGCACGAGCGCGCCGCGCCCATGCCCATCGCCCCCAGCCCGATGACGCAAACGGCATAATTCCCTGGGTGTGTCATACTGCACTCCTGTTAATTTTAGTGATAATTTGTTTTGTTGTGTTAAATGTAAGCGCTTAGTGGCCGTTTATCCGCGATCGATATCACAATAATTAACAATGTGTGAAACGAATTTTTCGGGTGATTTCTGGTCCGTATCAACATTACTATTATGTTTTTAAATAAGATTATGTTTACCTGACCTAACTGCGCTCGCCGTCACGCCGCGAAAAATTAGGGCTATCGGCGAACGAAAATTGACGTAAAATCACAATTATTATCACCGCAGCAACGAGAGGGAACCGTGATACCTGTAGAACGCCATCAACAAATTCTTGCGCTGGTATCCGAACGCGGCGTCGTCAGCATTGCCGAGCTGACCGAACGGCTGGGGGTGTCGCACATGACGATCCGCCGCGATTTGCAAAAGCTGGAGGAACAGGGCGCGGTGCAGTCGGTCTCGGGCGGCGTGCAGGCGCCTGAGCGAGTGGCAAGCGAACCTTCGCACCAGGCCAAAGAAGGGATGTTCAGCCGGCAGAAAATCGCCATTGGCCGGCTGGCGGCGCGGCAAATTCCCGCCAACAGCTGTATTTATCTGGATGCCGGTACCACCACGCTGGCGCTGGCGAAACAGATCGGTGAACGTGAAGATTTGACGGTGGTGACCAACGACTTTGTCATCGCCGGGTTCCTGATAGAGCATAGCCAGTGCCGAATCATCCACACCGGCGGCACGGTGTGCCGGGAAAACCGTTCCTGCGTTGGCGAAGCGGCGGCGCAGGCGCTGCGCGGTCTGTTTATCGATCTGGCGTTTATCTCCGCCTCTTCGTGGAGCATGCGCGGCCTGTCGACGCCGAACGAAGACAAGGTGATGGTGAAGAAGGCCATCGTCGAGGCCAGCCGCCGCCGCATTCTGCTCAGCGATACGTCCAAATACGGCAAGGTCGCGACCTACCTGGCGCTGCCGATTGCTGCCTTTGACGCTGTCATTACCGACGAGGGGTTGCCCGCCGCCGCGCGGGAGGCCATTGAGCAAGCGGGGATTGCATTGCTGACGGCGGGAGAAGAAGAATAAGGACGAACCGGAATCAGGATGAAAGTTCGGTATCGATGCTACGTGCGGGCGGTTCACTGGCTTCAACGCCGCCGCGTTCACGCCATTCGCGGCGCCTTTGTTCAGCCCATTCTTCGTGGAAGGCTTGCATCTCTTTTTGGTGCCGTTCCTTCATGCTCATAGGGATTGGGTGGGATTCTGCCGTTAACAGGCGGGATTTCGATGACATATAATCCGTCCTCAATAAGCGCTTGGTTGTACAAATAATGTACGCGATGCGCGTGTTTTTTCAAGAGCGAGTCGTAAATTCTGGCTAATGCTGGCCTGAGCGGTACGCTGAAAACCAATCTTGCTTGGTATTGCGCCACAAAAGTGACGATCGCCAGGCCGATGCCATTAATGAAGAGTTGTTCTCGTTCATCTCGGGTGTACGCCATCCTGGTATAGGTATCAAATAAGGATCTGGTTACTTCGGCGCGGGTTTCCAATGCTCTTACATCGTACAGTTCCATGACGTAAGCATTGTCCAATACTTCCGGGGCAGGATACGCCCCAATAAGCCATTGACGCATCCTTAACGTCGCTTTTTTAAAATCAAGGTAATACGCAGCAACGCTGCTGGCTTTTTTATAAACTGTTATTCGGTACCTATACTCCGTGACAGGTCGCGCATTGATCTCCCTCACATCAATATCCATGATAAAATCCTTTTTACTATTATTTTTCCTATAGTTATCCCCTTTGTGACGAACAGATTATTAACCGCGGCGGAGACGATCCTCCAGCCGCCGATGAAAGTTGTGCGCAGCGCCGCGCAAAACTAAATGCCGCTGAACCAGTTGTAGCCCTGATCTTCCCAATACCCGCCTGGATTGACGTCGCTGACGAAGATCGCGGCGATATGTTTGGCGTTTTTGAACCCCAGTTTGGTCGGCACGCGCAGCCGCAACGGGTAGCCATAGTCAGCCGGCAGCGCCTTGCCGCCGAAATCCAGCGCCAAGATGGTCTGCGGGTGCAGCGCGGTGGCCATGTCGAGGCTGGCGTAGTAACGATCGGCGCATTTGAAGCCGACGTAACCGGCATTCAGATCCGCGCCGACGTGCTGCAGAAAGGTGCGCAGCGGCACGCCTCCCCATTGACCAATGGCGCTCCAGCCCTCAATGCAGATCAGACGCGTGATCTGGCTTTGCTGCGGCAGCCGCTGCAGCTGTTCCAGCGTCCAGGGGGCTTTTTTCTCCACCTTCCCCGCGACTTCAAGCCGGTAGCCGGCGAGATCGATCTCGGGGACGTTGTATTCCGGGTAAAACGCGTTGAAGGGGAAAGGGTGGGTGATCTGGTCCGGCCGGTAAGTTTGCGCCAGCCGCTGGCCGCTGAACAGCCAGGCCTGCACCCGGTCGTTCCAGCGTGACATGGCCCACAGCACCTTATCCACCCGATCGCCGTCTTGCAGGTTGCAACCGGTGAGCATGGCGATGCCGCCCAGTGTCAGCCCGGAGCGCAACATCAGGCGGCGCTGCAGATTGACCAGTTGCTTTTTTTGGTCCGGTTCCAGTTTTGGCGCGGTTGCCCGCGGTTTTTTCTCATTCATGTTTGCCACCCGTTATCATCGCCCACAGGGTTTTGGGCACGACAGCCACCATAAAGACGTGGATCGCCACAAACAGGCCAATGCCGGCCATGGCGAAGAAATGCACGTAGCGCGCGAAATCGAAGCCGCCAAACAGGGCGACCAATCCCTGCAGCTGAACCGGCTTCCAAATCGCCAGGCCGGACAGCACCAGTAATAGCCCCAGCGCCAGTACGCCGAGGTACATCAGTTTCTGAATGGCGTTATAGCGGCCATGCCGGTGGCGCAGGCGCAGCGTCAACGCCAGCCAGATATCCTGCCGCAGCGCGCCGAGGCGAAGCGGCAACAGATCGCGGCGAAAATGACCGCTGAACAGGCTCCACAACAGATAGCAGACGGCGTTGAGCGCCAATAGCCACATCACCGCCAAATGCCAACCAATCGCGCCGCCCAGCCAACCGCCCAGCGTCATCTGCGGCGGAAAGCGGAAATCGAACAGCGGCGAGGCGTTGTAGATTTCCCAACCGCTCATGAACATGCACACCATGGCGAACAGGTTGATCCAATGAGTGATTCGAACCGGCCAGCGATGCACCGGCGGCGACGCGTTGGTCTTCATGGCTTTCCTCCGGTTACATCGGCGGCACAGTGCCGTCTTTGCCGGCGGAAATGCGGGTGGCGATGCGTTCGCCCTTATCGTCGGCGGCGGAGAACAGCACGATGTGCACGCCCGGTTTCAGCAGGCTCAGATCGCCCGGATCCAGCGTCACGATCGGCACGTCTTCCGGCACGACGACGGTTTTCTGCTGGTTGCCGTAGGTGACGGTCAGGGTGCGGCCGTTGGATTTCACCAGTTTACCGACGGTGCCGTTGGTCATGGTGTCCACTTTGCCGTCGGCGGATTCCCAGGCCGAGTGCCCTTCGCCGGTGCCGCGCAGGCTGGCGGCGAACACGTGCACTTCCAGCGCTTTGAGCGTGCCGTCCGGCTGCGGCACGGCGGCGGTGCCGATAAAGCTGTCCGGTTTGATATCGTCCAGCGTGGCTTTGGAAACGCTGAGCACTTTGGTCTGATCGTTCAGCTTGACGCTGAGTGTCTCGCCCTTGCGGTCGGTCAGCTGCAGATTGCCGTCGGCAACCTGCGTGATGGTGCCGCGCAGCGGCGCAATCACCTTGCCCGGCGGTTGGGCGGCGGCGGCCAATCCGCTGGAAAGCAGTAACGTGGACAACAGTAAACCGGCTATACGATGACGGGTAATCATAACGTTCTCCTGAAATGAGTTTGCCGGTTAAGCATGGTTGACCTACTGGGTCAGCGCCATGGCCGTTTGATGACATTAATGTCATCAAGTTTGTCCGCCGAAGCTGCTAGTATTTTTGCAGACGTAACGAGGTGGTGAGCATGCGAATACTGGTAGTTGAAGACGATATCGGCACAGGGGATTACCTGAAGAAAGGGCTGGGTGAGGCGGGGTACGGCGTCGATTTGGCGCGCACCGGCACCGACGGATTGTTTCGCGCGTTGGAGCAGGACTACGATGCGATCGTGCTCGATGTAATGCTGCCGGGGCTGGATGGTTGGCAGATTATCGAGGTGCTGCGCAAGAAAAGCGACGTGCCGATTCTGTTTCTCACCGCCCGCGATGGCGTACAGGATCGCATTCACGGTCTGGAGCTGGGCGCGGACGACTATCTTATCAAGCCGTTCTCGTTCACCGAGCTGGTATTGCGTTTGCGCACCTTGCTGCGCCGCGGGCCGGCGCGCGAAGCCGATCATTACGCTATCGCCGATCTGCAGCTGGACGTGCTGCGCCGCCGGGCGGTGCGCCAGGATCAGGTGATCCCGTTGACCAACAAGGAGTTCATGCTGCTGCACCTGCTGGTGCGGCGCGAGGGCGAAGTGCTGTCGCGCACGCAGATCGCCTCTCAGGTGTGGGACATGAATTTTGACAGCGACACCAATGTGGTTGACGTGGCGATCAAACGCCTGCGCGCCAAAATCGACCGGCCGTTCGACGTCAAGCTGATCCACAGCGTGCGCGGCATCGGCTATGTCTGCGAGCCACGCTCGTGAGCGGGCGCACGTCACGTCGGCCGGTGTCGCTGACGCTGCGCACCGCTACGCTGTTCGCGCTGGTGGCCGCGTTGGTGGTGAGCGGGACAGGCGGGTATCTGTTTAGCGCCATGCGCCAGGAAATGACGCTGCGCAGCGATCTGCAGGTGACCGGGCGCGTAGAGTATTTCCGCCATTTACTGGGGCAGCGCTTTCCTTTGGCGCGCCTGACCGCCAATAACGGCCTGTTTGAAAACATGCTGGGCAATGAACAGGACGTGCTGATTTTCCAAATCCCGGGGCAAAAACCGCTCATCAACGTGAACCCCGCCAGGGTGGCCCTGCCGCCGATCGCGCCGACGCCGCCTGAACAGGCGCAGACGTTGGCCGCCATACGCGGCGGAGAAACGGCGCAGGGGGTGCCGCTGCGCGCCGCTTCGGCGATGGTGCGTCTGGAAGACGGCAGCCTGTTGCAGATCTCCGCCGCGCATGTGATGGCCAACGAGCAGAAGATGCTGGCGCGTTACCTGTGGCGCATCGTCGCGGCGGTCGCGGTGGCTTTCCTGCTGATTGCGCTGCTGGGCTATGGGGTCATGCGGCGGGGATTGAAGCCGTTATGGCGCATGGCGGCGCAGGCGTCGCAGATTGCGCCCAATACGCTGTCGACACGCCTCAGCGAGCAGGGGGCGCCGAAGGAGTTGCAGCAGCTGACCCGTTCGTTCAATGCGATGCTCGATCGGTTGAATGAAGGCTATCAGCGGCTGACGCAATTTTCCGCCGATCTGGCCCATGAGATCCGCACGCCGGTAGGGGCGTTGATGGGCCAGTGCCAGGTGGCGCTTTACCAGCCCCGCAGCGTGGAGGAGTACGAAACCCTGCTGTCGAACAATATGGATGAGCTGGAGCGCATTTCCCGCATGGTGGAAAATATCCTGTTTCTGGCGCGCGCCGGCGAGGCGCAGTCTGCGCTAAACTACAGCCGCCTGGATGTGGCGCTGGAGCTGCGGCGGGTGGCGGATTACTTCGAAGGGCTGGCGGAAGAGCGCGGCATTGCGTTGAGCTGCGAAGGGGAAGGCGCGCTGGAGGCGGACGCGATGTTGTTCCAGCGGGCGCTGAGCAACCTGGTGGCCAACGCGGTACGTTATGCCGACGAAAACAGCCTGATCGTCCTGCGGGCTGAACGGCGCGCCGATGCCTGGTGGGTGCAGGTCATCAATCAGGGGCAGCCGATCGCGCCGGCACAGTTGGAAAAATTGTTCGATCGTTTCTATCGCGCCGATCCCGCACGCAGCGCCGGCAATCATGCCAGTGGGCTGGGGCTGTCTATCGTGCGCGCCATCATGACGCTGCACGGCGGTGAGGTGCGCGCCGAATGTATCGGGCGCGCGCCTGTCGCCAGCATCCTCTTCAGCCTGCGGTTCCCGATCGCACAATAACCGTTGTGCCGTGTTAACGCGGCGGAATGGCGAAGCGGAAGCAGGCGCCGCTTTGCGCTTGTTCGATCAGCTGAATATCGCTGTCGTGCAGCTGCAGAATACGCCGCACGATCATCAACCCCAGTCCGCCGGAAGGGCGCCGGGCGCCGCTCAGAACAGACGGGCGCACGAACAGATCGGCGCGCAGCGTCTGCGGAATGCCGGGGCCGCTGTCGCTGACCTGGACCATGACCCGATCGTCCTGCCGCCACAGCCGCACGCCGATGTCGCCGCCGGGCGGCGTATGGCGAATGGCGTTGTCCAACAGGTTGGTCAGCACCCGCTCAATCATGCTGAGATCGGCGAACACCGGCGGAATGCCGGGAGCGATGTCGGCGTGCAGCCGCTGGTTGCGCGCCTCTGCCGCCAGCTCGAACTTCTGGAACACGTCCTGCAACAGCTCGCTGAGGGAGAAGGGCTCTTTCTGCGGCTTCACCACGCCATACTCTAATCGAGCCAGCTCGAACAGCTCCTGCGCCAGCTTGCCCACCTTGCGGCTTTGCGCCAGCGCGATCTCCAGATAGCGCCGCCGATCGGCTTCGCTCAGGGTGGCGGCCTTAACCGACAGCGTCTCCAGATAGCCATGCAGCGAAGTGAGCGGGGTGCGCAGATCGTGCGAGACGTTGGCGATGAATTCACGCCGCAGCCGATCCTGCTGCGCCAGCGTTTGCCACTGTTCGGCCAGGCGCTGCGCCATGCGGTGGAAGGCCTGTTGCAGCTGGCTGACTTCGTCGCGCCCGGCCCGTACCGCCGGCAGCGCCGCGTAGGCCTGCACCGCTTCGATGCCGCCGCTGTCCAGCGCGCTGACCTGCCGGGTCAGGCGACGGATCGGGCGCGTTACCCAATAAAACGCGAAACCGCCGGCCAGCAGGCTGAACAGCACCATCAACCCAGAAGTCCACAGCGCCATCCTGACCGCCGAGTTGAACTGGGCGTTGCTGGCCAGCGCCGTGTACTCTTCGCCGAGCAAGACCACGTACAGATAGCCTTCGACCCGGCCGTCGACCTTCAGCGGCGCGACGCTGAACACCTTGCGCCCGTCCGCGCTGCGCGGATCGTCGCCATACACCGGCATCTGCGCGCCATCGAGCAGCGCCTGCAGCGGCGCCAGCGCGACCCGCTGCCGCTTCAGATGCCCGGCCGGCGCGGCGTTGCCGATAATCGCGCCCTGTTTGTCGAGCAGGTAAACCTCCACGCTGGGGTTCACCGCCATCAGCTGGTCGAACAGGGTATGCACCGCCTGAGGATCCGGCCCGTTCACCCCCAGCAGCGGATTGCTGTCGGCGATATGCTGCGCCAGGTTGCCGGACAGGCGCTGGATCACCGCCTGGCTGTACTGGGTGCTGCTGCGTACCTGCATCCAGCCGGAAAAGGCGCAGCCGATGACGATCAGCAGCGTGAAGATCAGCGTGAGGCGTTGCGCTAACGTAAGGTTTTTCATGGCTCACTCATGCGGCGTGGCCGCGAATTTATAGCCCATGCCCCACACCGTGAGGATGCGCTCGGGTTCTGCCGGGTTGCGCTCGATCTTGATGCGCAGCCGGTTGATATGGGTGTTGACGGTGTGCTCATACCCTTCGTGCTGATAGCCCCAAACCTGATTCAACAGGCTGAGGCGCGAGAACACCTGGCCCGGATGGCGGGCGAAAAAATACAGCAGGTCGAATTCGCGCGGCGTCAGCTCGACCGGTTGTTGGTGCAGGTGCACCTCGCGGGCGATGGGGTCGATGGTCAGATCGTTGAAGCTGAGCACGCCGGCGTCCATGCGCAGGTTACGGCTCATGGCCTCCTGGCGGCGAAACAGCGCCTTGACTCGTGCCACCAGCTCCAGCATGGAGAAGGGTTTGGCCAGATAGTCATCGGCGCCCAGCTCCAGCCCCAACACGCGATGCACCTCGCTGGAGCGCGCGCTGGTGATGATGATCGGCGTGTAGCGCGTCATGGTGCGCGCCCGGCGGCAAATCTCCAATCCGTCCACGCCCGGCAGCATCAGATCGAGGATGAGGGCATCCCAGCCGCCCTGTTCCAGCATCGCCATGCCTCGGTTACCGTCGGCGGCGTGGCTGATGGCGTAACCCTCGTCACGCAGATGCAGCTGCAGCAGCTCGGCGATGTCGCCGTCGTCCTCGACGATCAAAATTCGTTTTGGCTTGTCCATTCTCATTACCGCTGATTGCCCGATCCTCTTTGAAGTCTACACAACCCCCACCGGCGGAGTTATCACATTTTATTTAACTTTGCGTGAGGTCTTGGGGAACAAATCCGGTGAATACTCGGCCCATCGCATCGTTAGCTGGCAGGAATCTTTATGAGCCTCACTCTTACCCCGGAACAACGACAGACGGTGCATCCGCTGTGGCTGCGGTTGACGCATTGGCTGAATGCGCTGGCGATGCTGATCATGGTCACCAGCGGCTGGCGCATCTACAACGCCTCGCCGCTGTTCAACTTCAGCTTTCTCAACGAGCTGACGCTCGGTGGCTGGTTGGGCGGCGCGCTGCAGTGGCACTTCGCCGGCATGTGGCTGTTCGGCGTCAATGGGCTGTGCTATCTGCTGCTCAACCTGGCCAGCGGGCGCTTCAAACGCAAATATTGGCCGCTCAGCCCGAAGCAGTTTCTCGCCGATGTCGGCGCTGCGCTGCGCGGCAGGCTGCAGCACGCCGACCTGCGCCATTACAACATGGTGCAACGCGTGGCCTATCTGTCGGTGATGATCCTCGGCGTGCTGAGCGCATTGTCCGGACTGGTGCTGTGGAAGTCGGTGCAGTTTCCGCTGCTGCGCGCGCTGCTCGGCGGCTATGAGGCGGCGCGCTATATCCACTTTTTCGCCATGTCGGCGCTGGTGGCCTTCGTCGCGATCCACCTGGTGATGGTGGCGCTGGTGCCGCGTACTCTGCTGGCCATGCTGCGCGGACGTTAAGGAGTTCACGATGAAAAAGGATAAACCGATCATGACGATTGGCGAAGGGCAGACGATCGTCAAAGAAGCGCAGCGCTTGCTGAGCGCGTCTTCGCGCCGCCGCTTTCTGCGCAATGGCCTGACGCTGGGCGGCATCGCCATGCTCACCGGCTGCGATCTCAGCGACAACGCCAACGTTGAGCAAGCGCTAAGCCGCATTTCGCGCCTCAACGATCGGGTGCAGGGCTGGCTGTTCAACGGCGATCGTTTGGCGCCGGTCTACCCGGAATCGATGATCACCCGTCCGTTCCCGTTCAACGCTTTTTACGCCGAGGAGGACGCGCCGGACATCAACGGCGACGACTATCGGCTGGAAGTGGCGGGGTTGGTGCAGGACAAGCGCGCCTGGAGCCTGCCGCAGCTGCATCGGATGGCGCAGGTCAGCCAGGTGACGCGCCATATTTGCGTTGAGGGTTGGAGCGCCATCGGCAAGTGGGGCGGTGTGCCGTTCGCCACCTTTCTCAAGGCGATCGGCGCGGATCTGAGCGCCCGCTACGTCAGCTTCAAATGCGCCGATGACTACTACACCAGCATCGACATGGCCACCGCGCTGCATCCGCAGACGATTATCGCGCTGACCTACGACGGCCAGATCTTGCCGCGCAAGTACGGCTATCCGATGAAGCTGCGCATGCCGACCAAGCTGGGCTACAAGAATCCGAAGCACATTCAGGTGATCGAGGTCACCAACCGCTTCCCGGGCGGTTACTGGGAAGATCAGGGTTACAACTGGTTTGGCGGCAGCTGAGGCGGCCGCCGGCCATTCTCCGGCACTCCGGTGCCTTTGACATGACGGAAGGAAATACCATGAAAAAGTTATTCGCAATGATGATGTGCAGCGCGCTGATGCTGGGTGTGGCCGGCGCCAACGCCGCGGACGGCATGAGCAAAGACGCGATGAAAAAGGACGGCATGAGCCAGATGTCGCACGACGGCATGGCGAAAGATGGGATGAAGAAAGAGTGCATGGGCAAGGACTGCATGAAGAAAGACAAAATGGGCAAAGACGCCATGAAAAAAGAGGGTATGGCGAAAGACGGTATGGCCAAAGACGGTATGAAGAAAGACGAGATGAAAAAGGACGCGATGGGGCACTAAGCCGCCTCACCCCGCGGCCGCAAGCGGCTGCGGGCAACATAAGGAGAGAGGATGATGCTGGCGACATGGCTGCGGCGCTTTCGGCGCTCGAACGGGGACGTTATCTTTATGCGTGCGGCGTTGGTGGTGATCTTCGCCGCCTTCGGCTACGCCAAATGGTTTGATTACGAAGCGCAGGGGTTAGTGCCTCTGATCGGCAACAGCCCGCTGCTGAGCTGGATGCATCAGGCGTTCGGCATTCGCGGCGCCAGTTATGCATTGGGCGTCGCCGAATGGAGCTTCGGTTTACTGTTGCTGGCGGGGTTCTGGTCGCGGCGGCTGGGTTTGCTGGGGGCGATCGGATCGACGGTGACCTACCTGACCACGCTGACGCTGATCTTTTCCACGCCGGGTGCCTGGGAGCCCTCCGCCGGCGGGTTTCCCGCCATGGCCGGGGCCACCAGTTTTTTAATTAAGGATCTGGTGTTGCTGGCCGGTTCCCTGGTGCTGCTGAAGGCCGATTTACCGGCCGAGCAGGCATAAAAAAGGGCGTAGCCTGGCTACGCCCTGTGGTTATTTCTCGGCCATCACATATCCGGGAAGGTCAGGGTGCCCCCCGGCGCCTCGCGATGAATGTGCAGGAAGTTCAGGTGCTTCTCGTACTGGTCGAGAATGTCACCAATCACCTGTTCCTTGCTGTAGTCCATCAGGTCGTTGCCCTGGGTGCCTTCCATCAGGAAGGTTTCCAGCCGGTAGTAGTGCGATTTACCGGAGCGGGCGCGGTAGGTGAAGCCCGGCACCGAGTAGCGCATCGGCCAGATCTGATAGATGAAGTTCTGTTCCTCGCCCAGGTGCACCAGCAGTTCCAGGTGGTTCAGGCGCTCGTCTTCGGTCGGCGGCACTTCGCTGAACTCCACTTTCGCGCCGCGCAACTCCAGCTCGCGCGCCACGTCCTGCATCGCCGGGCGGCAAACCTTATCCAGCATTTTCTGCGTGTACTGCGTGCCCGGGTAGTTCATCACCCGCGACAGACGCTGTTTCCAATTGAGCACATCGTGGCTGGAGACCGGCACCGGCGCCAGGGTGCTGAGCGCGCTGGCCTTGCGGTAGTCTTCCACCCGCAGCGATTTATACAGCCCGGCCATCACGAAGAAGATCACGAAGCTGAACGGCAGGCCCATGATCACCGTGGTTTTCTGCAGCGCCGGTACGCCGTCGGTCATCAGCATGCCGATGGTCAGCAGGCCGATGGCCACCGACCAGAAAATCCGCAGCCAGTTCGGTGCATCATTATTGATATCGGCCAGGCGCGAGGTGAAGTTACCCAGCACCAGCGAGCCAGAGTCCGCCGAGGTGACGTAGAACAGCAGGCCGGTGATGGTGGCCACCGAGGCGCTGAAGGTGAAGCCGGGGTATTGCGCCAGCAGGCTGTAGAAGCCGCGTTCCGGGAACTGCATCACTTCCTGAGCAAACTCGGCGTTGCCGTGGATGATCTGGTACAGCGCGCTGTTGCCGAAGATAGACAGCCACAGCAGGGTAAACACGAACGGTATGATCAGCGTGCCGACCACGAACTGACGAATGGTGCGCCCGCGCGAGATGCGCGCCAGGAACAGGCCGACGAACGGCGACCACGCCACCCACCAGGCCCAGAAGAACAGCGTCCAGTTGTTCATCCACTCCACCGGCCGATCGAAGGCGAAGCTGTTGAGCGTCATGCCCATAAAGCGGTTGACGTAATCGCCGACGTTGAGCACCAGCGCGTTGAGCAGGAACTCGGTGTCGCCGAAGAACAGCACGAACAGGATCAGGCCCAGCGCCAGCAGCACGTTCAGCTCGGACAGGATGCGGATGCCCTTGTTGACCCCCGAGGTGACCGAGATGGTGGCCATGATCACCGACAGCAGGATCAGCGAGCCCTGCACCGTCAGGTTTTCCGGGATCTCGAACAGCACCTTGAGGCCGTAGTTGAGCTGCACCACGCCAATGCCCAGCGTGGTGGCGATGCCGAAGATGGTGCCAAGCACCGCGGCGATGTCCACGCTGTGGCCGATCGGGCCGTTGATGCGCTTACCGAAGATCGGGTACAGCGCCGAGCGGATGGTCAGCGGCAGATTGTAGCGATAGCTGAAGTAGCCGAGGGCGATGCCCATCAGCGCATACATCGACCAGCCGGTCAGGCCGTAGTGGAACAGCGTCCAGACCATCGCCTGGCGGGCGGCCTCCAGCGTTTGCGCGTCGCCTTCCGGCGGCATCATGTACTGGGTCACCGGCTCGGCGACCGAGAAGAACATTAGATCGATGCCGATGCCGGCGGCGAACAGCATCGCCGCCCAACTCATCAGGCTGAACTCCGGTTTGGACTGTTCCGGCCCGAGCTTGATGGAACCGAAGCGCGAGGCGGCGATAAACACCACGAACACGATGTACAGCGTCGCCGCCAGCAGGTAGTACCAACCGAAGGTGGTCGACACCCAATTCAGCGTGCGGGTGATCCACTGCCCTGAGAAGTCGGTGAAAAAGATGGTCATCAGCGAGAAGGCCAGGATCAGCCCCGCCGAGGTGAAGAAAACCACAGGGTTGAGGCGGTCCTGCTGCGGTTTGGAGGAGGTTTCGCGTGTTGTCATCGTCATCCTCTGAACTGAGTAAAATCGTGCCGCTCCGCATTTCGGGGCGCGTTGGCGCCGCCGGAAAACGGGCGAATGAAGGCGGCGACCATCCCCATGGGAATGGCCTGAAAAACGCCGCTTTCGCCTGTTGCTGAAGCACCGGAGCGCTTCGTGGCGGGAACCGCTTACAGCCACTGATTTTGGTCAGATTCGTTAATTACCTCACAAAAATCAGCCAGTTCCACAACCAGATAGTACAAATTTTTAACCAGGCGGCAATAAAATATATGCAATTTTTATTGAACGTTCAATCAAAAAAAAGTTTAATAGTCCTCATGATGACCTGAATCACGGGCGAAACGGCAGTGAAATTTGCCCGCTGAGATAAGGCCGAAGTCGGTTTTGTGAGAGTCGAAATATGCCAAAGGTAGGAATGCAGCCAATCAGAAGGCAGCAGTTGATTGATGCCACGCTCGCCGCGGTAAACGAAGTGGGAATGCATGACGCCACCATCGCGCAGATCGCGCGGCGGGCCGGCGTTTCCAACGGCATCATCAGCCATTATTTCAAGGACAAGAACGGCCTGCTGGAAGCCACGATGCGCTATCTGATCAGCCATCTGGGCGAGGCGGTGAAGCTGCGGTTGCAGGCGCTGACCGATAACAGCCCGGCGGCGCGGCTGCAGGCGATCGTCGCCGGCAACTTCGACGACAGCCAGATCAACAGCGCGGCGATGAAGACCTGGCTGGCCTTTTGGGCCAGCAGCCTGCACCAGCCGCAGCTCAACCGGCTGCAACAGGTGAACGGCCGCCGGCTTTATTCCAACCTGTGCGCCGAGTTTCGCCGCGTTATGCCGCAGCCGCAGGCGCGGTTGGCGGCCAAGGGGCTGGCGGCACTGATCGATGGGCTGTGGCTGCGCAGCGCGCTGCGCGGCTCGGCGTTCAATCAGTCGCAGGCGTTGACGCTCACGACCGAATACATCACGTTCCAACTCCGGGGGCAAACGCCGCCCGGAGGCTAACTCAAGGAGATCCTATGTCCCGTTTTGGCTTGCAGAAGCTCTATATTCATGGCGCCTATGTAGACAGCACCGCTGGAAAAACCTTCAACGCCATTAACCCGGCGAACGGCGAAGTTCTGGCTGAAGTCCAGTCCGCCGGCGCTGAAGACGTCGATCGTGCGGTGGCCAGCGCGGCCAGCGGGCAGAAGGTGTGGGCGGCGATGACGGCGATGGCGCGTTCGCGCATCCTGCGTCGCGCGGTGGATATTCTGCGCGAGCGCAACGATGAACTGGCGGCGCTGGAAACGCTGGATACCGGCAAAGCGATGTCGGAAACCACCGCGGTGGACATCGTCACCGGCGCCGACGTGCTGGAGTATTATGCCGGCCTGATCCCGGCCATTGAAGGCGAGCAGATCCCGCTGCGCGACACTTCGTTCGTTTACACCCGCCGCGAACCGCTGGGCGTGGTGGCCGGCATCGGCGCCTGGAACTACCCGATTCAAATCGCGCTGTGGAAGTCCGCGCCGGCGCTGGCGGCGGGCAACGCGATGATCTTCAAGCCGAGTGAAGTTACGTCGTTGACGGCGTTGAAGCTGGCGGAAATCTACACCGAAGCCGGCCTGCCGGACGGCGTATTCAACGTGGTGACCGGCAGCGGTGCGGAGGTGGGGCAGTACCTGACCGACCATCCGGGCATCGCCAAAGTCTCTTTCACCGGCGGGGTGAAAACCGGCAAGAAGGTGATGGCCAACGCGTCGGGTTCGACGCTGAAGGAAGTCACCATGGAGCTGGGCGGCAAGTCGCCGCTGATTATCTTCGACGACGCCGATCTGGATCGTGCCGCCGATATCGCCATGATGGCCAACTTCTACAGCTCCGGCCAGGTGTGCACCAACGGCACCCGCGTCTTTGTGCCGGCGGCGCTGCAGGCGCAGTTTGAGGCGAAGATCCTCGAACGCGTGAAGCGCATTCGCCTCGGCGATCCGACCGATCCGCAGACCAACTTCGGGCCGCTGGTCAGCTTCGCGCACATGGAGTCGGTGCTGCGCTTTATCGAAAGCGGTAAGAACAGCGGCGCGCGCCTGCTGTGCGGCGGCGAACGCGTCACCCATGGCGAATTCGGCAAGGGCGCTTATGTGGCGCCGACGGTATTCAGCGACTGCCGCGACGAGATGGAAATCGTGCGCGAGGAGATCTTCGGGCCGGTGATGAGCATTCTCAGCTACCAGAGTGAAGAGGAAGTGGTGCGCCGCGCCAACGACACCACATTCGGCCTGGCCGCGGGCGTGGTGACCCACGATCTGGCCCGCGCACACCGCGTGATTCATCAGTTGGAAGCCGGCATTTGCTGGATCAACACCTGGGGCGAGTCGGCGGCGGAAATGCCGGTCGGCGGCTATAAGCAGTCCGGCGTCGGCCGCGAAAACGGCCTGACCACGCTGGAGCACTACACCCAGATCAAATCGGTGCAGGTCGAGCTGGGCGAATACGCCTCGGTATTCTGATCTTCCCGTCGCCTTTCGAGCCGCAGCCGCGTTGGCTGCGGCCGACACTCCTCGAGAGCCAAATACACCGCCTGCTGCGGATCAGCGCTTCGCGTTTTCGCATCGTGCAGGCCTATAAAGTAAGGAGATAATGAATGGAATTTGACTACATCATTATCGGTGCCGGTTCCGCCGGCAACGTGTTAGCCACCCGATTGACCGAGGACGCCGACGTCAGCGTGCTGCTGCTGGAAGCCGGCGGCCCCGATTACCGGATGGATTTCCGTACTCAGATGCCGGCTGCGCTGGCGTTTCCGCTGCAGGGCCGCCGCTATAACTGGGCGTATGAAACCGATCCTGAGCCGCACATGAACAACCGCCGAATGGAATGCGGCCGCGGCAAAGGGCTGGGCGGTTCGTCCCTGATCAACGGCATGTGTTATATTCGCGGCAACGCGATGGATTTCGACAACTGGGCCAAGGCGCCGGGTCTGGAAGACTGGACCTATCTGGACTGCCTGCCGTATTTCCGCAAGGCGGAAACGCGCGATATCGGCCCGAACGATTACCACGGCGGCGATGGCCCGGTGAGCGTCACCACGCCGAAGGCCGGTAACAACGAACTGTTCCACGCCATGGTGGAAGCCGGCGTGCAGGCGGGCTATCCGCGCACCGACGATCTGAACGGTTACCAGCAGGAAGGCTTCGGCCCGATGGATCGCACCGTGACCCCGAAAGGGCGCCGCGCTAGCACCGCCCGCGGTTATCTGGATCAGGCGCGTTCGCGGCCGAACCTGAAAATCGTCACCCATGCGCTTACCGACCATATCGTGTTCGACGGCAAGCGTGCGGTGGGCGTCAAGTATTTGCAGGGCGACAGCAATCAGCTGACTCACGCCACAGCGCGCCGCGAAGTGCTGCTGTGCGCCGGCGCCATCGCCTCGCCGCAAATTCTGCAGCGTTCGGGCGTCGGCCCGGCGGCGCTGCTGAAAAGCCTGGACATCAACGTGGTGCACGATCTGCCGGGCGTCGGAGAAAACCTGCAGGACCACCTGGAGATGTACCTGCAATACGCCTGCAAGAAACCGGTGTCGCTGTACCCGGCGTTGCAATGGTTTAACCAGCCGAAGATCGGTGCGGAGTGGCTGTTCAACGGCACAGGCGTCGGCGCCAGCAACCAGTTCGAGGCCGGCGGCTTCATCCGCAGCCGCGCAGAGTTCGCCTGGCCGAACATTCAGTATCACTTCCTGCCGGTGGCGATTAACTATAACGGCAGCAACGCGGTGAAAGAGCACGGCTTCCAGGCGCACGTCGGCTCGATGCGTTCGCCGAGCCGCGGCCGGGTGCAGGTGAAATCGAAAGATCCGCGTCAGCACCCGAGCATTCTGTTCAACTACATGGCGACTGAACAGGATTGGCAGGAGTTCCGCGACGCTATCCGCATCACGCGCGAAATCATGGCGCAGCCGGCCCTGGACGAATACCGCGGCCGCGAGATAAGCCCAGGGCCGGACGTGCAGACCGACGAACAGCTGGACGCCTTTGTGCGCGAGCACGCCGAAACCGCCTTCCACCCGTCCTGCTCGTGCAAGATGGGCGAGGATGAGATGGCGGTGGTCGACGGCCAGGGCCGGGTGCACGGCATGGAAGGATTGCGGGTGGTGGATGCGTCGATTATGCCGCTGATCATCACCGGCAACCTGAACGCCACCACCATCATGATCGCCGAGAAGATCGCCGATCGCATTCGCCAGCGTGCGCCGCTGCCGCGTAGCACCGCCGACTACTACGTCGCCGGCGATGCGCCGGTGCGCAAGCAGTAACCGACACGCCCTCTCGCCGTTGAGGGGGAGGGCCGCCGTAGCAAGCAACCCCTCTCCATATGCTCTTCCCCAAGGCGAGGGGGCAACTCTCTTTTTATCCCTTATCCCATCATGCCGCCGGCAGCGAGATCGCCTGATCGAAACTGTTGGGCGTCGCCATGCGCCACATGCGGGCGTAGAACTCGCTTTTGATCTCCGGCTGCAGCAGCGCGCCCGGCTCCAGGTAGTAATAGATATCGGCATACACCTTGATCTCGGTCGGCGTGATGCGGCGCAGCATATGGTGCGAGGTCAGCTGCTCCGGGCGGCTGACGCCGGCCGCCGCCAGCATGTCCGCCAGCGCTTTCACCGTATTTTGATGGAAGTGATAGACGCGCTCCGCCTTGTTCGGCACCACCAACGCCTTCTGACGCAGCGGATCTTGCGTCGCGACGCCGGTCGGGCAGTGGTTGGTGTGGCAGCTTTGCGACTGGATGCAGCCGACGGCGAACATAAAGCCGCGCGCCGAATTCACCCAGTCGGCGCCGAGCACCAGCACGCTGGCGATGTCAAAGGCGCTGATGATCTTGCCGCTGGCGCCAATCTTGATTTGGTCGCGCAGGCCGCAGCCCACCAGCGTGTTATGCACGAACAGCAGCCCTTCGCGCAGCGGCATGCCCATATAGTTGGAGAGTTCGAGCGGCGCGGCGCCGGTGCCGCCTTCCTTGCCGTCCACCACGATAAAGTCCGGCAGAATGCGGGTGTGCAGCATCGCCTTGACGATGGCGACGAACTCCCACGGGTGGCCGATGCACAGCTTGAAACCGACCGGTTTGCCACCTGACAGCTCGCGCAGCTGTTGGATGAACTGCATCATTTCCAGCGGGGTGGTGAAGGCGCTGTGCGAGGCCGGCGAGATGCAATCGACGCCTTCCGGCACGCCGCGGGTGGCGGCGATTTCCGCATCCACCTTCTTCGCCGGCAGAATGCCGCCGTGGCCGGGTTTAGCGCCCTGGCTGAGCTTGATTTCAATCATTTTCACCTGCGGGCTTTGCGCCTGTTCGGCAAAGCGGCGCGGATCGAAATGGCCGTCGGCGGTGCGGCAGCCGAAATAGCCGCTGCCCAGCTCCCACACCAGATCGCCGTTGTTTTCGCGGTGATAGCGGCTGATGCTGCCCTCGCCGGTGTCGTGGTAGAAGTTGCCTTTGGCCGCGCCGAGGTTGAGCGCGCGGATGGCGTTGGCGGAGAGCGCGCCGAAGCTCATCGCCGAAATGTTGAAGATTGACGCGGAGTAGGGCTGGCGGCAGTCGGCGCCGCCGATGGTGACGCGAAAACTGGTCGGATCGGCGGCTTCCACCGGCCGCATGGAATGGCCGATGCACTCATAGCCGGTTTGGTACACATCTAGCAGGGTGCCGAACGGCTTGTCGCCCATCTCGTTTTTCGCCCGGCGATACACCAGCGTGCGCTGGGTGCGCGAAAACGGGATTTCTTCATTGTCCTGCTCGAGGAAATACTGGCGCAGTTCCGGGCGGATGAACTCGAAGAAGAAGCGCAAGCGGCCGATGATCGGGTAGTTGCGGCAAATGGCGTGGCGTTGCTGCGTGAGATCGTAGATACCCAGCACCATCAGGCAACCGCAGGCCAGGGCCGGCAGCCAGAACCACGGATGATTGTGCATCATGATCAAGAAAACCAGGGTGAGCAAGATGCTCAGCACAAAGCAGGTATAGCGGCTGAATAAGGACGACTTCATAACATCTCCTGATGTTTATTTTAATCCACACGACATGACTCACGGATAATCCGTGTGCAAATCGTAACCAACAGGAGGGGATGTTGTGTGTCTGTTGCTGCTTTGTCGCCAGTTGTTACATTAATTTAACGTGACGGAAGGGGGGGCGGGTTGCCGCGCGGCGAACCGCGCAACAAGCCTGGGTATTTATTTGCCGGCGACGAAGATGGTGCTCATGCTGCGCAGCCGCAGTTTTTTCATCGCGCTGTATTTCTGCGAGAAGATGGTTTTCGGGTGCGTGCCGCGCTTTTCCGCAATGTGCAGCAGGCTGTCGCCACGCAGCAGGTTGAAGATCACGTCGCTTTCCGCCGGACTGAGCTCGCGGGTTTTCTGCACCCGGATACCGCCCGGTTCCTTGCTTTCCAGCAGCCGCTGGATTTTTTCCTGCAGCGAATAAAGCGGAATGCGGGTGGAGACCAACTCGACGGAAATCCCCAGGATCGACAACAGTTTCACTACCCGCTCGTCGTCATAAAACACCAGCAGGCGCGTCTTGCTGTTGTACTGCTGATGCAGGGACACCAGGCTTTCGATCACGTTGACGCTCTGTTCCAGGTTTTGCGAGGTGAAAATCAGCGCAATATCGTGCTTGGTGATCTTCTCTGCTTTGGCGCCGCCGTGCATGAAATCGGAAAACAGGCGGATATCGTACGCGCCGTAGTGTTTCTTTAGCAGCACCGACAGGCCAACATAGCTGTACTTACACTCACTAATCACAAGAACGTTGTTTTTAGACATAGGGCAAACACCAATACCGAGTTAAAAGTATTCAGCTGTAAGAAGCGAGTTCAAATCCTTGATGCTGGATTCCTTCCACAGCTTTCCCTGCAGTGCGTAATATGGCATTTCATCCAGCCATTTCTTGTGTTCGGGAGTTTCAACTCCTTCGATAATTACCTTGTAATGATTAAGGTAAAAAAAGCGCAGTAACGCGCGCATCAAGCCCTCGCCGCCGGACTTTTTCATGAAGTCCCAAAGCAGAAAACGGTCGAGCTTAACGAAGCGGAACTGGCTGTTGTACAACGCGGAAAAACCCGCATAGCCAGAACCAAAATCATCGAGCCAAAATGAATAACTATTCAATGACGGATCGCCGTGCACGCGATCTTTCACCAGCCGGGTTGAATTCTCGCTGATCTCAAAATGAATACAGCGCAGGGCATTAATTCTTTCGGCAAAGTGAGTATTCGCCAGCGATTGCAGGGAATAATCGTCAACATTCAAAGTGGCTATCACTTGGTTTTCATGAAACCAGTGTTTGTATTTATCGATCAGATTGATCTGATCCATCAAAATCTCAATCCGGGTTGCGCTGTCGGCGTGACGAAAGAACTGTTCAGGAGAAAAATGGGCGTATTCGCTATTAAACGTAAAGCGAGACAGACATTCAACGGCCAGCAATTGTCCCGATTTCGCGAACATTGGCTGAAAAACATAATTAATGCCGTTATTTTTCTCTCTGAAAGAACCGCTCATTTCCCAATCCTTGGATTGATATTTAACTTGTTGATTTTAAATGCTTAAAAAGAAAGTTACTCCAGGTTTATTGGTAAATTTCTTATTTAAAACGTCAGAATGGCCGAAGCGTGTCGACAGACCATTTAACGCGTAATTCGTGCCAAATTCCAAACGTCGCAATCTGTTACTAAATGTAAATATTCGGGATAATATTCTGATTTTCAGGCCTTAATGCAAAATCTTGAACTCTGCAGCTTTCCCAAACACAGATTATTCCTATTCATATGAATCGTCAACATCGATCGATAGGTATCCGCCGATAGTTTATTCCTATCAAGAGGGGCCTTATGAATGTTTTAAACGATTTAACATTAAGAATATGCTTAGTCTATATTTCGTCCGGCAATGAGTTCATCGAGGCAACGCTCCTTTTCAGCAAGGGAGTGCTATCGCTGAGTGTATGCTCAGTGGCGGCAATATATATATAAGCCCGCCACTGAATCGATTATTTTATTGTTCTATGGAGCTGGAAATGAAAAAAGTATTATTGCCTTTGGCTGCCCTGGTATTGTCTGCAACTGCTTCCAACGCAATGGCAGCAAACGGCAACGTTAAATTCACCGGTGAAATTGTACAGTCCACCTGTAAAGTTGTTGATAAAGACCAGAATAAAGAAGTTTACCTGGGTAAATATCCTACCACCGCTTTCCCAACTGCCGGTTCTACCAGCGGTGCTAAAGCTTTCGATATTAGCCTGGAGAAATGTGAAGCGGGTAACTACACCCTGCGTTTCGACGGTAACACTCCAGCTGGCCACCCAGAGCTGTTGGCTGTAACTGGCGGCGCAACTGGCGTTGGCGTTGAAATTCTGGATAACAACGGTTCTACTCTGCCAATCTCTCAGGAAGTGGCTACCCCAGCTACCGTAACTGTTGCTGCTGATGGCGATAACCCAGGCGCTGCGACTTTCAACCTGCGCGCTCGTTACAAATCCTTCCAGGATCTGGTAACTGCCGGTCAGGCAAACTCTAACGCTACCTTCACCATCGAATACAAATAATTCGCTGGCAGGATAGATAGAGTTATTGGCCAAGGATGGCTAAATTTTGAGAGTTGAGACATTCCGATGAAAAAAATTCTGACTGGTATTTTATTCGCATTCTCTGTTAATGCCTTTGCCGGCATTCAGGTTGATGCGACGCGTGTCATCTATAACAGTGCAAGTAAATCCGCATCGCTCTCAATCAGCAATGACAGCGACGATACCTACATGGTGCAAACCTGGCTGGATACTGGCGACGCAAGCCAGATGCCTAAGAATTTGCCGATCGTGGTGACACCACCCATTTTGAAGCTGGCTGCCAAGAAAGACGCCATTTTGCGTTTTATTTATTCCGGCAGCGGTTTGCCGCAGGACAGAGAATCTCTGCTCTGGGTTAACGTACAGGAAATTCCGCCAACGCCTAAGCAAGATAACGTGCTGCAGGTGGCGATCCGTACTCGTATCAAGCTGTTCTACCGCCCGGATTCGTTGAAAACCAACCTGCAGCAGCAGGCAGAAGCGCTGAAATGGACGCGCCAGGGCGGGAACTTGGTCGTGACCAACGATGGCCCGCTGTTCGTCACGCTGGGCGTATTGAACCTCAAGAGCGGCGGTAAAAGCTGGAAAGTGAACGCCGACATGGTCAAGCCACACGACAGCCTGCGTATTTCCCTGCCTCAGGGGGCGCAATCAGCCAACACTATGTCGTTTACCTATATCAACGACTATGGCGGTCACACCGAGATTAAAAACGTCGCACTGAATTGATTTGAAGCACTTCAAGGAATGAAAGAAATGGCACACAAAAGAATAACAACCCTCGCGCCAAAACGTTTGGTGAAGCTGATTAATGGTGTAATTTATTTTTCTGCTGTGCCTTTTTCATTCTCACATATGGCCATGGCGGAGGAGCAGTTCAACACTTCCTTCATCCATGGCGATGACAATATCGCTCAGGTGGCGTCTTTGGCCAGCGGGGATGATATTCTGCCGGGTAAATATCCGTTTGATATCTATCTCAACGGGCAGCGTATCGATCACCGTGAAATCGAGTTCAAGAAAGAATCCAAGGACTCTCCGGTAGCGCCATGCCTGACGGCGGCGGACTATCAGGATTATGGCGTAAAGCTGCCTGGCGATCTGACCACCGCAGGTGCCGAGCAATGCTACGCATTGCCGCAGCAGATCTCTGGCGCCAAGCTGAACTATGACGCCGCCGTACAGCGTATGGATCTGGAAGTGCCGCAGGTGTTTTTGATCCCGCGTCCGCAAGGCGCCATTTCACCGAAAGTTTACGATCGCGGCATCAACGCCGGCTTTGTTAACTATAACTTTAGCGGCACTCATAACCGCTACGGCAACAACCAGAACGACAAGACTTCCGACTATTACTTCCTGAGCCTTAACAACGGCCTCAATATTGGCGATTGGCGCCTGCGCAACAACTCGACGTTGAACCAACAGTCGGGCGCCGGTACGCATTGGAAGAACATTTCCAGCTGGGCGGAAACGGACATCGTTTCTCTGCGCAGCCGTCTGGTGATCGGCCAGACCAACACCAATAACAACGTTTTCGACAGCATTCAGTTCCGCGGTGTGCAGATGTCCAGCGCCGACGACATGCTGCCGGAAAGCCAGCGCGGCTATGCGCCGGTGGTGCGCGGTGTGGCGACGACCAACGCGCGCGTTGAAGTGCGTCAGAACGGCTATACCATTTACAGCACTAACGTGCCGCCAGGGCCGTTTGCGCTGACGGACATTTTCCCAAGCACCTTGAGCGGTAACCTGGATGTGACGGTCATCGAAGCCAACGGTTCGAGAACCTCTTTCGTCGTGCCATTCTCCTCGGTGCCGAACATGCTGCGCGAAGGGATTTGGAACTATCAGCTGACCGCTGGTAAATACCACGACGGCACCAGCCGCTATCAGCCCAAGTTTGTCCAAGGCACCTTGTCGCACGGCATGGCGTATGACATCACGCCATACGGCGGCGTGCTGGTGGCGGAAAACTACCGTTCAGCGGTCGTGGGCCTCGGTAAAAACCTGGGGAACTGGGGGGCTGTCTCCTTTGATATGTCCTATTCCGACACCAATCTGGTGAACGGCGATGACAAACAAGGGGAGAGTTTCCGTTTCCTGTATTCCAAGTCACTCAACGATTGGGGGACGGAATTCCGCATTGCCGGTTACCGTTACTCGACCTCCGGCTATTATGATTTCTCCGATGCGGTGGCCGAGCGCGAACGCTATGAGAACGGTTATTACCGTAACGATTACTACGATCAAAACGATCGCAACCTGGGCGTGCCGGACTGGGCGGAATCTCGCCGTCGCAGCTATTACACCAGCCGTTTCAACAACAAACGCCAGCGCGTTGAGCTGTCTGTCAACCAGCGCATCGCCGGTAGCTCGACGTTGTACGCCAACCTCAGCAACCAGTCTTACTGGGGCGGATCCGGCGAAGACCGTACCGTACAAACCGGTTTCAACAGCAGCTATAAAAATATCAGCTATGGCGTCTTCTATCAGGACAGCCGCAGCAACTACGGTTATAAAGACCGCAGCGTCAACCTGACCGTATCGATTCCTTTCAGCTTCTTCAGCAAGGATTCGTCGGACATGACTGCCAGCTTCAACGCCGGCCACAGCAAGCAGAGCGGCAATACCTACAGCGCCGGCCTGAGCGGCACTGCACTGGATGACAACCGCTTGAACTACGCGGTACAAAGCGGTCATGATCGTTATTCGGGCCAAACCAGCTCGGCCAACGTCGGTTATCAGGGCAGCATGGGGACCATCAATGCTGGTTATAGCTACAGCAAAGATTATCAGCAGTCTTCGTTGGGCGTGGCGGGCGGCATCGTCGCACATTCCGGCGGCGTGACACTGACCCAGCCGCTGCAGAATACGTTTGTGCTGGTGGAAGCGAAAGACGCCAAGGGCGTTCGTATCGAAAACCAACCGGGTGTCGCCATCGACCGCTTCGGTTACGCGGTGATGACCTCTGCGTCGCCATACCGCCATAACCGTGTGGCGCTGCGCACCGAAGATATCGGCAACGGCCTGGATATTCCTATGGCGGCGAGAGACGTGGTGCCGACTTACGGTGCAATCACCCGCGTGAAGTTTGAAACGCACACGGGCCAAAGTCTGTTGGTACACAGCAAGATGGCCGACGGCAGCGTACCGCCGATTGGCGCCAACGTCTTCAGTGCGGACGGCAAGAATAACGGTACTGTCGGTACCAACGGCGATATTTATATTTCAGGGGCTTCTGCAGGGGATCGCCTGCTGGTGAAATGGGGCAACGACGCGGGCGAAAGCTGCTCACTGGTAGTGCCGGAATTGAAAGCGGCGACCGAACAGCTGATGGGTTATCAGGAACTTTCGCTGACCTGCGGAAAACCGTAAAAGGAAAGGATATGTCTTCTTTGTTAAAGCATAAGAATCTCGGGTTGGCGGCTGGGCTGCTGGTCACGCTGGGCGCGTTTTCGCAGAGCAGCTATGCGCTGTCATGTAAGCAGAACGGCAGCATTCGCCAGGATATCGTGCTGGATAAAGCCATCAAGGTGTCGACCGCTAATACCGCGCCGGGCGCGTTGCTGTGGCGTTCGCAGACCTTTACCTCGACCTTCCAATGTACCGATGACTGGAACAACCCTAAAGGGGAAAATGCCTACCTGTACTGGGATCCGCAGTCCCGGATGAGTCAGATCCATAATTCGATCGAAGTGGGTGTCACTTATCAGGGGATCGATGTCAAACCAACAAAAGGTGCGCGTCAGGACGTCGGTCCCGGCACGGAATGCCGCCGTTCGGGCAGCCGTTGTTTGTCTCCGGCCAGATCGCTGACGGTAACCGTGTCTTACGCCATCTATATTAAAGCAACCGGCAAGGCGCCGCCGGCCGGTGGCAAGATCAACGACAACAACTCGTACTCGGTATTTCAGGTTGATGGCGTCGGCGGCTTGAACGGCACGCCGAACAGCAACTTTAACGCCTACATTTCCGGGCTGGGCAACATTCAGTTTATTTCCTGCAACCCAAAAATTACCGTGGTGGCCAACAACGGTTCGACGGTGAATTTCGGCACTATCCCGCGTCAGAATGCGGTGGTGGGTAAAATCGAGAAACAGGTGCCGTTCTCGGTTGCCGCCAATATGTCCGATCCGACGACTGGACAGGACTGCCAGGGGGAGACGTTGCAGGCCAGCTTCAGCAGCACTTATCCGCTGCAGGATAACAGCGTGATCCTGCCGACCAGCGACAGCGGCTTCGGTATTTTGATCTCGCAGGCGGCGACACCGAATACGCCGATCATGATGAACAGCCCGGTCGATCTGGGTCTGGTTAACGGCACCATCGTTGAAAAGAACTTTATGGCCAGCCTGAAATGGTTGAGCACCAACCCGAAAGTGGGGCCGTTCAGCGCATCGGCGAATATTGACGTCACCTTCAAATAATTCGGTGCCTGGTCAATAAAGAAAGGGTTCAGTTCTCGCAAACTGAACCCTTTTTTGTGCCTTATACCGCGCTGGTTAACGCAGCCCCATCCAACTGGTGCAAACGCCTTCCGGCGGTTTGCCGGCGTACCAGCGTGGCAGCGTGGGGGCATCATGGTGCGATTCAGCCTGCGCCTCTATCGGCTGTGCCGGCCACTCCGCAACATCCCAGCGGGTGGTACGGCGATATACCGCCGGGGTTTTACCGAACTGTTTCTTGAAGGCGCGTGAGAACGAAGGCTGAGAATCGAAATGGTATTGCAGGGCGATATCCAGGATCGGACGCGGGGTGGAGCGCAGCGCCTGCGCCGCCTGCGACAGGCGCCGCTCGCGGATATAGCTGCCGAGCGCGTGGCCGGTGGTGCTGCGGAACATGCGCTGCAGGTGCCATTTGGAGTAGCCCGACTTGGCGGCGACGTTATCCAGCAGCAGCGGTTGGTCCAGATGAGTTTCAATCCAGTCTAGTAAATCGTGAATGATATTGACGCGATCCATGGTTTTAGTTCTCCCGCAAAAACGACATTCAGGTCACAGTGACTTAGCTTAATTATCCAAGAATATACTTTGATAATAGGCGTGAGTGCGCCGTTACGCAAGGGTAAACCGGGGGTAAAAAGGTGGCCAAAAATGCTCTTTGAACGGCAGGGGGATAAAAGAAAGGCCGCATAAAGCGGCCTTATCAGTAGGAAGCGATGGAAAATCAGTTAGTTTCCGGTTTCACTTCAATGTAGTTCAGACCCAGCACGCTGCTGGTGTAACCGCGGATCTTGTTGGTCATCTCGATATCGCCGTTCAGCTTGTGGCCGTAAGACGGGATGATCTCTTTCAGCTTGCTCTGCCATTCCGGCGTCGCCACTTTGTCTTTGAACACGGTTTCCATCAGATGCAGCATGATCGGCGCAGCGGTAGAAGCGCCCGGCGAAGCACCCAGCAGAGCGGCGATGCTGCCGTCTTCAGAGCTGACGACTTCGGTGCCGAACTGCAGCACGCCGCCTTTATCCGCGTCTTTCTTGATGATCTGTACGCGCTGGCCTGCGGTCCACAGCTTCCAGTCTGCCTGCTTGGCGTCCGGGAAGTACTCTTTCAACGCGGCGAAGCGATCGTCGTCGTTCATCATCAGCTGGCCGACCAGGTATTTCACCAGATCGAAGTTATCCAGACCGACGTGGGTCATCGGCATCAGGTTCGAGGTGCTCAGCGAGTGCATCAGATCGAACAGCGAACCGTTCTTCAGGAACTTGCTGGAGAAGGTGGCGAACGGCCCGAACAGCAGCACGCGCTTGCCGTCCAGCATGCGGGTATCCAGGTGCGGCACGGACATCGGCGGCGAACCTACGCTGGCCAGGCCATACACTTTGGCCAGGTGCTGGTTGGCGATCGCCGGGTTGGTAGTGACCAGGAACTGGCCGCCGACCGGGAAGCCGCCGTAGCCGTCGGCTTCTGGGATGCCGGATTTCTGCAGCAGGGTCAGGGACGCGCCGCCTGCGCCGATGAACACGAACTTGGCGTTAACGGTGGTTTCTTTACCGTCGCGGTTCAGAGCGGCAACGGTCACGCTCCAGGTTTGGTCGGCGTTGCGCTTAATGTCGCGCACTTCGTGGCTCAGGTTCAGCTTAAACTTGTCGCTGGCGCTCAGCGCGTCAACCAACTGGTGGGTGATCACGCCGAAGTTGACGTCGGTACCCAGCGGCATGCGGGTCGCGGCGATTTTCTGCGCCGGATCGCGGCCGTTCATCACCAGCGGCGCCCACTGCTTGATTTGCGCAGGGTCTTCGGAATATTCCATGCCGCGGAACAGGGTACTGTGCTGCAGCGCCGCGTAGCGTTTACGCAGGAAGTTGACGTTGTCGTCACCCCACACGAAGCTCATGTGCGGCACGCTGTTAATGAAGGATTTCGGATCTTTCAGGACAGCGTTTTTCACCTGATAAGACCAGAATTGGCGAGAGATTTCGAAAGACTCGTTGACCTTCACCGCCTTGCTGATGTCGATGGTGCCATCGGCTTTTTCCGGCGTGTAGTTCATTTCGCTAAAGGCGGAGTGGCCGGTACCGGCGTTGTTCCAGCCGTTGGAGCTCTCTTCCGCCACGCCGTTCATGCGCTCGTACATGTCGATGGTCCAGGTCGGCTCCAGCTCATGCAGATAGGTACCCAAAGTGGCGCTCATGATGCCGCCGCCGATCAACACCACGTCGACGGTTTTATTCTTCTCTTCAGCTGCCGCCTGCTGCGTAACGCTAAACAGGCTGAGACTGAAAATCAGGACGAGTAATTTTCTCATTGAATTAAATCTCTTGTGTGTAAATTCTACTCATTGCAGGTGAAAGAATTTAGCGGGAGTTACCCTGGAAAATAATGAAGCCGACCGCCCGGCGTGAGCCGATAGGCAGCGATAATGCCTTTTTGTTAATAGGGTATTTAACGAAAAGTGAACTATTGCAGGCCGTCCGGATGCAAATTGATCGGTTCACGTTACTGGCGGGGTATTATTGTTTGCGAGAATGTTAAAAACTACTTTTGTAACTAAAAAAAATGAATATAAGCAAAAATAGGGCGGTTGCTGTCGCAGGAATAAACAGAGAGGGGAGAAAGGCCGTATAACCGCGTTATTTTCAGGGGTTAATTGTCGCGCAATTAAACGTTATTTCATTATCACACAATAATTGCGGTTAAATTGCAAATACCTATCGGTAACCAATAATAAATGGCCGCCGTTGCGAGCGGCCATCGTTCAGCAGGCGGTTACTTGATGCCCATCGCATCGCGCATGGTGAAGAACAGATCGGTCTGATCGGTCAATCCCACCACGTTGGCGGCGTGCGGGCCGTAGGCCGCGACGCGCAACTGAGTGCCGGTATGCCCCTGCGACTCTTCTTCCGAGTTGCCGTAGCTGAGGGTCATCGGTGCGCCGTCTTTGGTGATCAGCATCTGGGTCAGGCCCGGCGCTTTGGCGTTGGCGGCGACGATCTGGCTGGAGTGCGCGTGGTCGGCGGTGACGATCAGCAGCGTGTTGCCGTCGGCGCGAGCGAAGGCCAGCGCTTTTTGCACCGCTTCGTCCAGATCGACGGTTTCGCCAATCTGCCCACACGGGTTGGCGGCGTGATCCTGCTTATCGATCGACGCCCCCTCGACCTGCAGGAAGAAGCCGTTCGGGTTGTCTTTCAGCAGCGCGATCGCTTTGTCGGTCATCGCCGCCAGCGTTGGCGTGGCCGCGGTGCGCGCCGGGTTGTTTTCACAGGTTACCGCCGGCTTGTCGAGGTTGCCGTGATAGCTGGCTTTCGGCCCCAGCCAGCGCACCGGCATGTTGCCGTCGGCGAACAGGCCCAGCAGCGGTTTTTGCTGATTGGCCAGGGTAACGGCCTGCAGTTCATCTGCGTTGCTCACCCACTGATAACCCTGTGCCGCCGCCTGGTCCTTTAGCGATTTTCCTTGCCATTCGCCGCTTTTCGCCAGCTGGTTGAAGGACTTCGCACCGCCTCCCAGCGTGACGTCGGCACGGGTTTTCAGCAGTTGCTCGGTGATCGAGCCGCGGCCGCCGTTTTCCAGCGCGTTAGCGGCACATTTCTCGCTGGTTTCTTCCGGGCCGTAGCATTTGCGCGAGGTGACGTGCGACACCAGCGCCGCCGGCGTGGCGTCTTGCAACTCGGCGGTGGAGACGTTGCCGGTGGCCTTGCCGGCCGCCTTGGCGATCTCCAGCAGCGTTGGCTGGTCTTTGCCGTTCACGTCCACGCCGAGCGCACCGTTATAGGTTTTCACCCCGGTGGCCCAGGCGGTGGCCGAGGCGGCGGAGTCGGTCACGTAATCCGGCTTGTGGGTTTTCTTGTCCAGCGAGTAGTGGGTGTATTGCCCGGTCAGCGGCAGGGCGTCGATGCCCTTGAAGTAACCGCCTGCGCCTTCAGCGTAGTTGCGCGCGGCGGTGATCTCGGAATCCCCCATGCCGTCGCCGATCAGCAGGATCACGTTTTTCACCGTTTTGTCCGACAGCGACGCCTTCAGCGCGGCGGTCTGATCGCCGGCCAGGCGACGGGCGCCGCCCGGCTCGGTGAGGGGGCCGCGCGCGGCGCGCTCGGTCAGGCCATCGGCATTGGCCGAGGTTTCCGCCGCGATGGCGGAGGAACAGAGCAGGGCGGACAGCACGGCGCCGGCGATCAGGGATACAGCAGGTTGCATGGGTAAGCTCCTTGTCGTAATACAACAATGTAAATAACATCAAATTGTTACGAAAGGAGAGTAGAGCAGGGGGATGACAATTTTATGACAATGAAAGACGGGACGGTCCGACGGCCATCCCGTGTGACGATCAGGCCGCGCGCGCCGGGATAGCGAGCCCACGCTGCACCGCCGGCCGCGCTAAACCGCGCTCCAGCCACTGCGCGACGCGCGGGAAACTGTCGAACTCCACCAGATCGCGGGCCTCATAGAAGCCGATCAGGTTACGCACCCAGCCCAGCAGCGAGATATCGGCGATGGTGTAGTCTGCGCCCATGATCCAGTCACGGCCCTCCAGGCGCGTTTCCAACACACCAAGCAGGCGTTTCGATTCGTTTTTGTAACGCTCCAGCGGCCGCTTGTCTTCATATTCGCGCCCGGCGAATTTATGGAAGAAACCGAGCTGGCCGAACATCGGGCCGACGGCGGCCATCTGGAAGAACACCCACTGAATGGTTTCATAACGCTGGGCTGGATCCTGCGGCAGGAAGCGGCCGCTCTTTTCCGCCAGGTAGAGCAGAATGGCGCCGGATTCGAACAGCGGCAGCGGCCGGCCGCCGGGGCCGTCGGGATCGATGATCGCCGGGATCTTGCCGTTCGGATTCAGCGCCAGGAATTCCGGCGTCCAGGTTTCGTTGTTGCCGATGTCGATTAGGTGCGCTTCATAAGGCAGGCCGATCTCTTCCAGGATGATGGAGACTTTGACGCCGTTCGGCGTCGGCAGAGAGTAGAGCTGCAGCCATTCCGGATGCTGAGCCGGCCAGCGTTTGACGATTGGGAATTGGGTGGAATCGAGCATGGAAACTCCTCGGGTTGGCGGGGTCGCTTAAGCGTACCCCTAGAGTATTGCAGTAAAACTACCCTGTCGCCGGGTTACACCGTGAGGTCAAAATGTGCGGCCAGCGCTTTTTTACCGGCGGGGGTCAGCTGCAGCTCGCGGCTGTCGAGCCGGCGAAGGATCCAGCCGCGTTGGATAAAGGCGGCCAACAGCGCGGCGCCCAGCGCGCCGCCGAGGTGAGATCGGCGCTCGCTCCAGTCCAGACAGCCGCAGGCGAAGCGGCGGCGAGTGGGCGCGGGGGAGCAATCGACGCCCAGCCGCGTCAGCGCGGCCTGACCGGCGTCGCTTAATCGGTAGTCTTCTTCACCGGCCAGCCAGTTCAGCGCATGCAGCCGATCGTGCAGCTTCACCGCTACCTCGCCCGCCATATGGTCGTAGCAGGTGCGAGCATATTGCAGCGTGGTGGGCGTGCTGCTTTTCACCGACGGGCGCGGTACGCCCGCCAGCGCCATCAGGCCTTCCAGTGCGTCGGCCACCGGCTGACCGGCCAGCCGGAAATAGCGATAGCGCCCCTGTTTGACGCAGGCGATCAGCCGCTGCTCCAGCAGTTTCGCCAGATGCGCGCTGGCGGTGGACGGGGCAACCTCGACCGCCGCGCTGAGCTCGGTGGCGGTGTAGGCGCGCCCGTCCATCAACAGGCACAGCATGCGCGCCCGGGTGCGGTCGGCGATGGCGGCGCTCAGCGCCGCTAAACGATCTTCAATGTCGATGTTATGCATACTTCGAGGTTAGACGAAGTATGGCTGCGCGTCCATCGTTAGTCTGTGGTTATCGCACTCTGGTGCTGTGCGTCTGCGTTCGCTTGATATTGATGAGCGGGCGTTGGAATCGGTGCGGTGGCGCCATTCTTACCATGCGTGCGTACCGGAATTTTACCGTGAGAGGAGACGATAATGATCGCCGTGATTTTTGAACTGCAGGCCGCCGATGGGCGGCGCGATACCTATCTGACGCTGGCGGCGGAGCTGAAGCCGCTGCTGGCGCAGATCGACGGATTCATTTCCATCGAGCGCTTTCAAAGCCTGGCCGATCCTGCGCGCCTGCTGTCGCTCTCTTTCTGGCGTGACGAGGCGGCGGTGCAGCAGTGGCGCAATCTCGAGCAGCATCGCGCGGCACAGGCGCGCGGCCGTGGCGAGGTGCTGGCGCAGTACCGGCTGCGGGTGGCGGAGGTGGTGCGGGACTACGGGCTGGAGAGACGCGACCAGGCGCCGCAGGATAGCCGTTGCTATCATCGCACCTGAAAAAAGCCCGCCGGCGGCGGGCTTTCGTCCGCTATTTCGCTTCGCTGCCCACCTTCATCGCTCCGGCGTAGCTGGCGCCCATTCCCCAGGCGGCGCCGTGGTCGCGGGCGATCTGCAATACGCCCCCCGCCGTGGCCTTGCGGCTCCAGTCCTGCTGCCATTCCAGCATCAACGCCACCCAGTTGATAGGGGTGGCGCCCGCCTGTATCAGGCGCTGCATGGCGTTGTTTTGGCTATCTGGCGTAATGTCGCCGGTGACGTCCGACAGAATATAAACCTCATACCCCTCGCCCAGGGCTGACAGCGCCGGCAGCATCACGCAGCTGGCGGTCCACAGCCCGCCGATGATGATTTTCTTGCGGCCGGATTGTTTAATCAGATCCACCACGCGCCGATCCTGCCAGACGTTGATGGCGGTGCGATCGTACACCTGCAGGTCCGGGCGTGCCTGCGTCACTTGCTGGAATACCGGCCCGGCGAAGCTTTTGGCGTTGGCCGAGGCCAGAATGGTCGGCACGTTGAACACCTTGGCGGCCTTGGCGATGCCGGCGGCGTTATTCACCAGATTGGTTTGATCGATAGAGGAAATGGTCATGCCGAACATGTCCTGCAGATCGACCAGCAGCAACAGGCTGTTGTCGGCGGTCAGCGGTTGCACATAACCCGCCTGGCGGCTATCGGCGGCGGGGGATTGCGCCAGCGCGGCGACGGGGGCGGCGGCGGCGCTCAGGCCGAGCATCAGGGCGATTAGGGTCTTTTTCATTATTAACTCCATGATTATCAGTAGATTAAATTCACTTCCCACTCAGGGAAGCGGTTGAATGAAGTCTACTGAGGTTGTTGAGGTTAATAATCTGTGTTTTATTGAATTTATAATTAACCAATAGGACATAATATGGACGTGCTACTGACGATGCGCGCCTTTCGCCGCGTGGTTGAGCGCAACAGTTTCTATAAGGCGGCGGAGGATCTGGCGATCACGCCGGCGGCGTTGAGCAAGCAGATTAAGCAGTTGGAGAGCCGATTGGGTACGTTGTTGCTGGTGCGCACCACCCGCAGCATGAGCCTGACCGAAGCCGGGCAGCTCTATTACCAGGAAGCCTGTCGGCTGCTCGGCGAGTTCGACGCCTTGGAGCAAACGGTTGCCGCCAGCGCGCAGCAGGTCTCCGGCACGCTGCGGGTCAATGCGCCGCTCTCGTTCGGCCTGACGGTGCTGTCGCCGCTGCTGCCGCCGTTTATGCAACGCTACCCGCAGCTGCAGGTGGAACTGACGCTGGACGACAGGGTATTGGACGTAGTGGCGGCCGGTTTCGATATTTCCTTGCGCATTCGCCGACGGCTGCCGGATTCTTCCCTCAGCGCCCGGGCGCTGGGTGACGTGCACCAGCGAATTTGCGCCGCGCCCGGCTATTTGGCGCAGCACGGCGTGCCGCAAACGCCCAATGAATTGCAGCGGCACAGCTGTCTGGCCTATTCCCTGGCGGAAAGGCCGGGGCAGTGGCAGTTCACCGCCGGCGAGGAGAGCCTGAGCGTGGCGTTCACTCCCCGGCTGATCGCCAACAACAGCCTGATGCTGCGGGATATGCTGGTGGCGGGACTGGGTATCGGTTCGCTGCCGTCGTTCGTGGCGGATCCCGAGATCGCCGCCGGCAGGCTGGTGCGGCTGTTCCCTGAACAGATTGCCGACGTGCATCAGATTTTCGCGGTTTACCCGACGCGCCGGCATCTGCAGCAGAAAGTGAGTTTATTCACCGAGTTTGTGCGAGAACAGGGATTGATGACGGCGAATTGACAACGGCGCACGGTTGTCATATTCATTAGCTATGAAAAAATCCTACCGCTCATTCGCGCTAATTATTATCACCCGTCTCCAAAGGGTGGGATAGCGCGTGTGTCGCCAATAAAAACCCGCCGGCAGGCGGGTTTTTATTATCCCCTTCCGGCAACGACCGGAGAACGTCATGCAAACCTACCCTGCAGTTTTACACCTGATGTGCGGCAAGGCCGGCGCAGGCAAATCGACGCTGGCGCAGCGTTTGGCGCAGCGGCCGCAAACGCTGTTGCTGGTCGAAGATGCATGGCTGGCGACGCTGTATGAACAGGAAATGGCCAGCCTGCAAGACTATGCGCGCTGTTCCGAACGGTTACGGCGGGCGCTGGGCGGGCACCTTTTTCAGCTGCTGCGCGGCGGTTGGTCCGTGGCGCTCGATTTTCCGATGAATACGCCGGACAGGCGGCGCTGGGCCAAAGCGTTGGCGGAGGAGGCCGGCGTCGCACACTGCCTGCACTTTCTCGATGTCAGCCATGCGCAGTGCCTGAGCAGGATAACGCTGAGAAATGCGCGCGGCGAGCACCCGTTTACACTGAGCGAAGCGGAGTTTGAGCGCCTGGCGCAGTACTTTGTTCCCCCGGCGGAAGAGGAAGGGATGACTATCTTGCGTTATGGCGAACAGGACTGAAAACCGGCGCCATGACGGCGCCGGCAACAGGGTTAGGCTTCGGCGTTAAACGCGTTGTGGAAGGTGACCTCCGCGCACGGCAGCGCGCCCTGGAAGGCGATGGCGCGGAAGTAGTCTTGCGGCACGCCCGGCAGGGCCAGCGCGCACTGCGCCTGGAAGCCGAAACGGCCGTAATAGTTCGGATCGCCCAGCACTACGCAGCCTGCGGCGCCGCGTTCCTGCAGCTCGGCCAGCAGCCGGCGGATCAGCCGGCTACCGATCCCCTGGCTCTGATAGGCCGGCAGCACCGACACCGGCGCCAGCCCGTACCACCCGGCGGCGCCGTTGCTGAGCACGATCGGCGAGACGGACGCGTGCCCGATCGGTGTGCCATTGTGCTCGGCGACCAGCGACAGGGTGAGAGCGCCTGCCGCGCGCAGCGCGCTGACGATAAACTGCTCGGTGTGGCTGCTGTGCTCGGCATGCAGGAACGCGGCGGCGGTCAGGGTGGCGATGGCGCCGACGTCGGCCGGCGTTTCGTGGCGTAACGTGATGTTCATGGTTGTATCCTGATTAAATAAGGCTGTGCCGACCGGGCTGCCTGCCCGGCCGGTATCGATGATTAACGGTTATCCAGCTGCGCCCGCACGGCCTTGAGCCCGGCGAAGGTGACGCGATAAGGGCGCCCCTGGCGAGAGAGGATCAGGCGTTTGGTTTTGAGCTTGGTGAAGACGGCCAGCGAGCAGTCGGCCAGGCCGAGCCCTTCGCGGGTGTAGCATTCGACGTGGGTGACGCGACCGGCGTCGTTGCGGGTGAAGGCGATATAGCCGCCTTTGGCCAACACGTGCAGCACGCGTTGTTCCGCTTTGGAAATGTTCATGTTGGGAGATCCTGTAATAACCCCAGATACGCGCATCCCCGCGCAAACGCGCGTCGGATACGTCAGAGTCCCTCGCCATACGGCAAGGAAGCGACTATCGGGTGGTTACAATCTCCAACATACAGGCCTCGGGCAGTGAAAAACGCCAGGGCGGCGTTTAAGCGCAGTTAATGTAGCCAATGGCAGGTTGGCTGTCAATTTGCCGGCAGCGCGGGCCGCCGGCGAAAGGCCAATTAGAAAGGCTTGGTTGGCAGGTATTTGCCGTCCAGGGTGATCACCGCGCGTTCACCACCTTCGGGATCGGCGACCTTCTTGATATCCAGCTTGAAGTTGATGGCGCTGATGATGCCGTCGCCAAACTGCTCGTGCACCAGCGCTTTCAGCGTGGAACCGTAAACCTGCAGCATTTCATAGAAGCGATAAATGGTCGGATCGGTTGGCACGCCGCCGGGAATGCTGCCGCGCAGCGGGATGGTTTGCAGCAGCAGCACCGCTTCTTCGTCCAGCCCCAGCTTGGCCGCTACCGTGCGCGCCGCCGGTTCCGGCAGCGCATGCTGCCCCAGCAGGGCGGCGGTGACAAACGCCAGGCTGAGACCGGTGCCCTCGGCCAGCGCTTCGAACGTCAGATTATGGCGGATCTTGGCGGCCATGATGGTGTCGGTGAGCGCTTCGCGCGGGGCGGTGTTGTGCAGAGAGTGTGTCATGTTGACTCCTTTTGTGGGCTTAAAAACGGGCGATCGCCGGGGTGGCGGTCACCTCGGGATGGGTGGCGAGCGGCACGAAGCGGCGGGTTTCGCCGTCCAGCGCCTCGATAGCGCCGCTGGCGATGTCATAGACCCAGCCGTGCAGCGCCAGGCGGCCCTGATCCAGCGCCAGGGCGACGGAAGGGTGCGTTTTGATGTTGTTGAGCTGGGCGATGACGTTTTCGCGCACCATCGATGCGACCCGGGCTGCGTCGGAGGTGTGCGGATAAGCCTGGTTGACCGCCTTGGCGGAATCGGCGTAACGCAGCCAGCCGGCGACCGTCGGCAGGTGATCCAGACACTGGCAGGTGGCGATGGCGGTCATCGCGCCGCAGTCGGAATGGCCGCAGATCACGATGTCTTCTACGCCCAGCGCAGCGACGGCGTACTCGACCGAGGCGGTCACCCCGCCGGGTTCGGGGCCAAAAGAAGGCACGATGTTACCGGCGTTGCGGATCACGAACAGATCGCCCGGCTCGCGCTGGGTGACCAGCTCCGGCACCAGGCGGCTGTCGGAACATGAGATAAACAGGGTGCGCGGGTTTTGGCGGGTCGCCAACTGCTGAAACAGCGCCGTGCGTTCAACAAAGGCTTCGCGCTGGAACTTCAGGAAGCCTTCAATCACCTCTTTCATCCGTTTCTCCATTGGGTGTCGTTATGCGATGGCGGCATGATGAACGCTTCTGGCTATAGGGTCTAAGACCCATTTATAATGCTGGCTATAGGTTTTACTAATAGCTGGGGCGCTATGCTGCTGCGACACATCCGTTATTTTCTGGCCGTTGCCGAACAGGGCAACTTCACCCGCGCCGCCGAAGCGTTGCACGTCTCGCAACCGACGTTGTCCCAGCAGATCAAGCAGTTGGAAGACGCACTGGGAGCGCCGTTGTTCGATCGCAGTGGCAGAGCCGTGCGCCTGACCGACGCCGGTGAGGCGTGGATGCGCTATGCGCGGCTGGCGCTGCAGGATTTGGGCGCCGGCGCGCGGGCGATCCATGACGTGGCGACGCTGGCGCGCGGCCATTTGCGGCTGGCGATGACGCCAACCTTCACCGCCTATCTGGTGGGGCCGACGATCGATGCGTTCTACCGCCGCTACCCGGGGATTACCCTGAGCATTGAGGAGATGGCGCAAGAGCGGATCGAGGCGCTGCTGGCGCAGGATCGGCTGGACCTGGGGATCGCCTTCGAGATGGCGCAGTCGGCGGAGGTAGAAGCCACGCCGTTGTTCAGCGAGACGCTGGAGCTGATGGTCGGCGCCGATCATCCCCTGGCGGCGCATCGCCGTCCGCTGAGGCTGGCGGAGTGGCAACATCTGCCGCTGGCTTTGCTGAGTGGCGACTTCGCCACGCGGCAGTTTATCGATCGCTACTGCACACAGTTGGGATTTCGGCCGCAGGTGGCGGTGGAGGCCAATGCGCTGGGCGCCATCGTCGAGATCGTGCGGCGCGGGCAGCTTGCCACGCTGCTGCCAGCCGCCATTGCGCGCGAGAACCGGCAGTTGAAAAAAGTGGCGTTGGCCAACGCCATGCCGGTGCGACAGGCGGTATGGCTGCAGCGCAAAGGCGCTTACCGCAGCGCCGCCGCGCAGGCGTTTATCGCCGTTTTGCAGCAACAGGGCGTTACGCCAACGCACTCCAGCGCTGCGTCATCCCCAGCAGATGCACCAGCCCGAAGCCGAGGCAAATCAGCGAGCTGACGACGATGAAGCGTTGGCTGCGGCCAGTATCACGCAGGGCGAAAGGGCCGGCGACGCCGCGCAGCAGGTAGATAAAGGTGATGATAAACAGCGCGGGCCGCAGCAGCGGCAGCGGCACGATCAGGCCCGCGCCGGACAGCGCGTACAGCGCCCAAATAAACAGAACCAGCGCGATACCGGCGGTGACGACGGCCGGGAACTTTTTACCCGCTTCCGCCGCCTTAATGAAGCGATCGCCGGCGCCGCACAGCCGATAGCCGCGCGGCCCGGCGGCGATCACCCAAATATGCAGCAGGGCGGCGATGGTGCTCAGCGCGGCGCCGATCAGCAGTGCGGTGTTATAGAGGTGTGGCATGGTAAGGCTTCCCTGTCAGAAACGTGATTGGCATGAAGCGTAGACCAGAAAAGACGAATTAACCGAACGCAACAGGGAAGAGGAGCAAGTGATGAGAGTGGCGACAGGCATGCTGAGCGTATTGGCGCTGTGGAGCGGGCTGGCGATGGCGCAATCTGCAGCGCTGACGCTGCCGCGGGAGGATGGTTCGAGTATTCATTACTATCTGGACGCTGCGGTGCCCGGGCAATCGTCGGCGGCGCTGTTGGTGATCCTGCAAGGTTCGGATTGCAACAGCGTGCGGCATATCCGCCTGGTCACGCCGATGCGGCAGGTGTTACCCGCCGCAGATCTGCTGACGGTGGAGAAATACGGCATCGACGACACCTTGCCGTACCGCGAAGAGGTGCCGCGGCAGGATTGCCCGGACGCTTTCGTGCAGCATGATACGCCGCAGCGGCGGGTGAGCGATGTCACCCAGGTACTGCAGGCGGTGAGTGCGCGCAACGGCTATCAAAAGGTCGCGGTGCTGGGGGGCAGCGAAGGGGCGGTGATCGCCAATCTGGTGACGGCCTCCTCGGGCCTGGTTGACGCCACCCTGGCGTTCAGCGGCGGCGGACGCTGGTTTATTGACGATGTGCGCCACAGCGTGGCCGACGCGCCAAAAGAAGAGAAAGCCGGGCTGAACGCATTTTTACAGCAGGTGCTGACGGCGCCGCCGTTCCCCCTGAACGCCAGCGATCATGGCTATGCCTGGTGGCATGGCATGCTGAACATCGATCAGCTTGCCACCCTGCGCAGCATCAAGACGCCGGTGCTGATCGTGCAGGGTGACCAGGATCGCGCCGTTTCGCCGGGGGCGGTAGGGAAAATGATCGCCGAGCTGCGGGCCGACGGCAAAACGAATATCACTTACCTGAATTATCCGGCTTTAGACCATGTGATGCGGCGCGAAAATGGCGAGAGTGAAATGACGCGGGTGGTGGCGGATATGCGCGCGTGGCTGGAGAAGCAGCTGCGCTGAGCGTCGGTATTAGGACAAACTATGTAATAATTGACGCGAGTTTCTTTGGACTGAGTGATCTGCTGCTCAATTGAACACAATGTTATTTAATCAGGGCTTCCGTCGTGTATTTTTTTAACCGCAAACCTGAAAATGAAATACCCTAAGAAAATTCCAGCTATGGAGGTCGCAACCCACAGATACTTAAAACTATCGTCGGAATAAAACATGAACCAGACAATGGCTAACAGCGAGAGGGCCACAACGCCGCACCCAATGCCCTGAATAATTCTGGATAAAGCCGCCAGCATAAAGTTCTTCATACGTTAACCTTTGCAAAAAAGTACTGACAAATTTGGTTGAATTTCTTTCGATCTCTTTCCCAAACCGAGACGGCATCCTCGAATGGTCGGACTTTGTTTTCTAACAGAAAGTACAGCAGATCGAGGTTTCCCAGGCGTCTGAGTTGATCATACATCCGTGAGTTTCTTGCCCTCAAGTCGCGTGATGTATAGACAGAGCGCGATATGCTTGCCCCAGCGGTGAGAATTGAGCCAACGGCAACACCGGAGACAAACCGTGGGATGATTTGTTTAGAGAATATATATCCCATGTTTGCGGTGGCTAACTGATTAAAGGCGAATTTGCCGATGAGTTTGCCTGATGTTCTTATGGTCATGTCCTTAACATCTTCAAACTTGACCTTACTGGCGAAGTTTTCGATGAAGATATGAGCCACTTTCTCGATGCTTGCTTTATTGGCCAGGCCTGACTTGATGAGTCTGATAAATCGCTCTTTATCTTGCGAGTTTAACCATCTGTTTTCAGTATCAATATAGTCGTAGCCCAGGTAGTAGAAATCGACCGGTACGCTGATAAAACCTTGTGCAAACCCGCGCACTAAATTGCTGTCAATGTTTACGGCATCCGCCATGTCGTTGGCTATCTGCTTTGCGCTTTTCATAGAAATCCTTTTCAATATGAACCGCCGAATCTAGCAGACTTTTTGTACGCAAGCCAATGCCCACCGGCAAACGGCACCAGCCTGACGCTCAAAATGTCACCGAAACTTCCCGCGATCTCTGCACCCCGTTGTGGCATAATGCGCGCCAAATCACATTCCCTATGTATAAAGAGCGAGCGCTGTGTTAAGCACTAACAACATCACCATGCAGTTCGGCAGTAAGCCGTTGTTTGAAAACATCTCTGTTAAATTCGGCGGCGGCAACCGTTACGGCCTGATCGGCGCCAACGGCTGCGGCAAGTCCACCTTTATGAAAATCCTCGGCGGCGATCTGGTGCCGAGCGGCGGCAACGTGTTCCTCGATCCGAACGAGCGCCTGGGTAAACTGCGTCAGGATCAGTTCGCCTTCGAGCAGTACAGCGTGCTGGACACCGTGATCATGGGTCACACCGAACTGTGGGCGGTGAAGGAAGAGCGCGACCGCATCTACGCATTGGCGGAGATGAGCGAAGAAGACGGCTATAAAGTAGCCGACCTGGAAGTGGCCTACGGCGAAATGGACGGTTATACCGCCGAAGCGCGTGCCGGCGAACTGCTGCTTGGCGTGGGCATTCCGGTGGAACAGCACTATGGCCCGATGAGCGAAATCGCACCGGGCTTCAAGCTGCGCGTGTTGCTGGCGCAGGCGCTGTTCTCCGATCCGGAAATCCTGTTGCTCGACGAACCAACCAACAACCTGGACATCGACACCATTCGTTGGCTGGAGCAGGTGCTGAACGAACGCAACAGCACCATGATCATCATCTCGCACGACCGTCACTTCCTGAACATGGTCTGCACCCACATGGCGGATCTGGACTACGGCGAGCTGCGCGTCTACCCGGGCAACTACGACGAATACATGACCGCCGCCACCCAGGCGCGTGAGCGTTTGATGGCGGACAACGCTAAGAAGAAAGCGCAGATCAGCGAGCTGCAATCGTTCGTCAGCCGCTTTAGCGCCAACGCCTCCAAATCCAAGCAGGCCACGTCGCGCGCCCGCCAGATCGACAAGATCCAGCTGGAAGAGGTGAAAGCCTCCAGCCGCCAGAACCCGTTCATCCGTTTCGAGCAGGACAAAAAGCTGTTCCGTAACGCATTGGAAGTGGAAGCGCTCACCAAGGGCTTCGACGAAGGCCCGCTGTTCAACAAGCTGAACCTGATGGTGGAAGTGGGCGAGAAGGTCGCGGTGCTGGGTGCCAACGGCATCGGTAAAACCACCCTGCTGAAAACGCTGGTGGGCGACGCGCAGCCGGACAGCGGCACCGTGAAGTGGTCGGAAAATGCCCGTATCGGTTATTACGCGCAGGATCACGAATACGAGTTCGACGACACCCTGACCGTGTTCGACTGGATGAGCCAGTGGAAGCAGGAAAAAGACGACGAGCAGGCGGTGCGCAGTGTGCTGGGCCGTTTGCTGTTCAGCCAGGACGACATCAAGAAGCGCGTGAAGGTGCTATCCGGTGGTGAGAAGGGCCGCATGCTGTTCGGCAAGCTGATGATGCAGCGCCCGAATATTCTGGTGATGGACGAACCGACCAACCACTTGGATATGGAATCCATCGAATCGCTGAACATGGCGCTGGAGATGTACGAAGGCACGCTGATCTTCGTCTCCCACGACCGTGAGTTCGTCAGCTCGCTGGCGACCCGGATTCTGGAAATCACCCCGAACAAGGTGATCGACTTTACCGGCAACTACGAAGACTATCTGCGCAGCCAGGGCATCGTGTAACCCTCGCGGTAACGCATCAGGGCGGGAATTATCCCGCCCTTTTTTTATCCGTCATTCCCCGCCGCACACTTCGCAGTGCGGATCCTTCGGCAGCTTCATCTCGCGGAACTGCATGCTCATCGCATCGAACATCAACAGCTTGCCGCGCAGCGGCTGACCATAGTCGGCCAGCAGCTTGATGGCTTCCATCGCCTGCAGAGTGCCGATGGTGCCGACCAGCGGCGCCATCACGCCCGCTTCCACGCAGGTGAGGGCGCTGTCGCCGAACAGCCGGCTCAGGCAGCGGTAGCAGGGTTCGCCCGGCTGATAGGTGAACACGCTGAGCTGGCCTTCCATGCGGATCGCCGCACCGGAAACCAGCGGCTTGCGCTGCGCGTGGCACAGGCGGTTCAGGGCATCGCGCGCCGCCACGTTGTCGGTGCAGTCCAGCGCCAGATCGCAGGCGGCGATCTCTGCCGCAACCGCGTCATCTTCCAGACGGCCGTCGATGGCATCGATGCGGATATGCGGATTGATGGCGCTCAGTTCCCGCCTGGCAGAGGCGACTTTGCTCTGGCCGATGCGATCGTCGCGGTGCAGGATCTGGCGCTGCAGGTTGGAGAGCGAGACGGTGTCGAAATCCACCAGCACCAGATGGCCGACGCCGGCCGCCGCCAGATATGGCGCGGCGGCGCAGCCCAGCCCGCCCAGCCCGGCGATCAGCACGCGGGCGGCCTTCAGCTTCTCCTGGCCGTCGAAGTCAAAGCCGCGCAGCACGATCTGGCGGTTGTAGCGCAGCGCTTCGGCGTCGGTCAATTCCGGCAGCATGTTCAGCTCCTCAGCAGGGCGTTGAACGGCTCGATCTCCACCGTTTCGCCTACCGCCACCGAACCGCGTTCGCGCTCCAGCACGATGAAACAGTTGCCCTGGCTGTAGGAGCTGAAGACGTGCGAGCCCTGGTGGCCGGTAGTGCTGACCTCCAGTTCACCCGCGGCGTTGCTGCTGAACACCCCGCGCTGAAAATCGAGGCGGCCCGGCGATTTCTTCAGCGGGGTTAGCGCCCGTGCGCGCAGGCGCGGCGGCAGGCGCCAGTCACTGTGACCGGCCAGCTTCGCCAGCAGCGGTTGCACCAGTTGGTAGAAGGTCAGGGCGGCGGAAACCGGGTTGCCCGGCAGGCCGCAGAACCAGGCGTGGCCCAGTTTGCCAAAGGCGAACGGTTTGCCGGGTTTGATCGCCAGCTTCCAGAAGCTGACCTGGCCCAGCTCGTCCAGCATCTGTTTGGTGTAGTCGGCCTCGCCGACCGAGACGCCGCCGCTGCTGATCACTACGTCGGCCTGGCTGTCCGCCTGTGTGAAGGCGTCGCGCAGCGCATCGCGATCGTCGCGGATAATGCCGAGATCGAGCACCTCGCAGCCCAGCTGTTCCAGCATCAGGCGCACCGCGAAGCGGTTGGTATCATAGATTTGGCCCGCCTGCAGCGGCTGGCCGACCGGCAGCAGTTCGTCGCCGGTGGAGAACACCGCGACCTTCAGCTTACGCATTACCTGCACTTCGGCGACGCCGAGCGAAGCCAGCAGCGGCAGCTGCGCGGCGCCTAGCTTCACGCCGGCTGGCAACACGCTCGCGCCTTGGCGAATGTCTTCACCCGCCAAACGGATATTCTGGCCGGCTTCAACCGGTGCGGTAAAACGCACGCCCTGGTCGCTCACTTCGGCCTGCTCCTGCATGATCACCGCGTCCGCCCCGGCCGGGATCGGCGCGCCGGTCATGATGCGCACGCAGCTGTTGGCCGGCCATTGGCCGTCGAACGGCGCGCCGGCGAAGGCTTTCCCGGCGACCGGCAGCGGCGCATTGGCCGCCAGATCGGCGAGGCGCACCGCATAGCCGTCCATCGCCGAGTTGGCGAACGGCGGCACGTCGAGCGGCGAGACCGCCGGCGCGGCGGTGATGCGGCCGGCGGCGGCGGTCAGGGCGACGGATTCGGTCTGCTGCAGCGGGGCGATCTGCCCGAGCATTTTTTCCAGCGCTTGCTCCAGGGAGATGAGATCGGAAGTATGGCAATGATCCATAAGGGGAACTCCGTAATCAGGGTGCGCATTGATAGCGACAAAGTGCGGGTATTATGGCAGAGAACGCCGGGGGGGAGAACGGGTTATGCCCGCCATCTTTCGCACTGCGCCGGAAGCGCGAACGGGTATAAACTGGGTAAAACAGAGGAGGATCATGATGCATAAACAGGTTATCGAGTTCTGGTTCGACGAGATCGAACCGGTGATGTGGTTCAAAAAGGACGACGATTTCGATCGTCTGCTGCACAGCCGTTTCGGCGAAATCTGGCGGGCGGCGGCGGCGGGGGAGCTGGCGCACTGGCGCGACACCATCGAAGGACGCCTGGCGGAGGTGATCGTGCTCGATCAGTTCAGCCGCAACCTGTTCCGCGGCACGCCGCAGTCGTTTGCCTGCGACGGCATGGCGCTGGTCCTGGCGCAGGAGGCGATCCGCAGCGGCGAGTGCGAACGGCTGAGCCGCGAGCAGCGAGGTTTTCTCTATCTACCGTTCATGCATTCGGAATCGCCGCTGATCCACCAGCAGGCGCTGGTGCTGTATACCGAGCTCAATAACGGTGACCAGTTGGAGTTCGAGCTGCGGCATAAGGCGATCATCGATCGTTTCGGCCGCTACCCGCATCGCAATGCGATATTGGGGCGCACCAGCACGCCGGAAGAAGAGGCCTTTTTACGGCAGCCCGGCTCGGGTTTTTAATCGTTGGATTATCTGCGCCCGGCCGGGTAAAAAACAGCAGGCCGGGCGCCGCAATAAGCGTTACTCAGCGCGAACGTTTATTTCATTACGCTCTACCGCTATTTCCTCTCGCGAAATTACCAATAATCCCAGCCGCACTACCAGCGGTTTACTGCTTTTTATAACCTGCTGTTTTTATTCCAATAAGCTATTTCAAGGTGCGAAATGGTCTAAGCGCGCTACGCTAAAAGCGGGACGTGGACGTTATGCTGTACTTCCACTGTAGGACTAAATAGAGTCGAAAAGACTGAATAATAATGATACCGCGCTCAGCTTATTCGCTGCGCAACGGCGGGATTAACACAGGGTGTCAGGCAAATGAGCAAACCAGTGATTGCCATTCATGGCGGCGCGGGCGCAATTACCCGGGCGGCGCTGAGTGCGGAAAAAGAACGGCAGTATATCCAGGCGCTGTCCGAGATCGTGGCCGCCGGGCAGGCGGTATTGGCACAGGGCGGTAGCGCGCTGGATGCGGTGACCGAAGCGGTGCGGCTGCTCGAAGAGTGCCCGCTGTTCAACGCCGGCAAAGGCTCGGTGTTTACCCATCAGGGCACCCACGAACTGGATGCCTGCGTGATGGACGGCCGCACCTGCGACGCCGGCGCTGTCGCCGGCGTCAGCCATATCCGCAACCCGGTGCTGGCGGCGCGCGCGGTGCTGGAAAACAGCGAACACGTGCTGTTTGCCGCCGAAGGCGCCGAGAAGTTTGCCGCCGCCCACGGACTGGAAATGGTTACTCCCGACTTCTTCTTTACCCAAGAACGCTTTGATCAGCTGCACCGCGCCCAGGCGGAGCAGGGCCGGGTATTGCTCGATCACGACGGCGCGGCACAGGCCGGCGATCCGCTCGATCCCGATCGCAAATTCGGCACCGTCGGCGCGGTGGCGCTGGATGCGCTGGGCAACCTTGCCGCCGCCACCTCCACCGGCGGCATGACCAACAAGCAGGCAGGGCGAGTGGGCGACACGCCGATTATCGGCGCCGGTTGCTATGCCAACAACGCCACTGTGGCGGTCTCCAGCACCGGCACCGGCGAGATCTTCATGCGCGGCGTGGCGGCCTATGACGTCTCCGCCCTGATCGAATACGGCGGCCTCAGCCTGCAGGCGGCCAGCGATCGGGTGGTGATGGAGAAGCTGCCTGCACTGGGTGGCAGCGGCGGCATGATCGCCGTCGATCGCCACGGCAATATCGCGCTGCCGTTTAACTGCGAGGGGATGTATCGCGGTTTTGGTTATGTCGGCGATGCGCCGTCCGTCGGGATTTATCGCTAAGCGTTCACCGGGAGGGTGTATGACCGACGTTTCATTCCGGCCCGCCGGCGACGGGTTGTCATTGCCGCCGCAGCGGGTGCTGACGGTGCGCGATCTGAGCATCCGTTTTCCTCAAGCGGACGGCGCCGTGGAAGCGGTGCGCAACCTGTCGTTCGATCTCGATCGCGGCGAGACGCTGGCGATCGTCGGTGAGTCCGGCTCTGGCAAATCGGTGACTTCACTGGGACTGATGCGGCTGGTGGAGCAGGGCGGTGGGCGCATCGTCAGCGGCGCCATGACGCTGCGCCGGCGCGACGGCGCGTTGCTCGAGCTGGCGCATGCCTCGCAGAGCACGCTGCGCACGGTGCGCGGCGCCGACATGGCGATGATCTTCCAGGAGCCGATGACCTCGCTCAACCCGGTATTTCCGGTCGGCGAGCAGATCGCCGAATCGCTGCGCCTGCATCAGGGCATGGACCACCGCAGCGCGCGTCAGGAGGCGCTGCGCATGCTCGATCTGGTGCGCATTCCGGAGGCCAAAGAGGTGCTGGGGCGTTACCCGCATCAGCTTTCCGGCGGCATGCGCCAGCGGGTGATGATCGCTATGGCGCTCTCTTGCAAGCCGGCGTTGCTGATTGCCGATGAACCCACTACCGCCCTCGACGTCACCATTCAGGCGCAGATCCTGCAGCTGATCCGCGTGCTGCAACAGGAGATGCAGATGGGGGTGATCTTCATCACTCACGACATGGGCGTGGTGGCAGAGATAGCCGACCGGGTGCTGGTGATGCGCCGCGGCGAGCAGGTGGAACAGAATCGAGTGCGTGAATTATTCGCCGCGCCGCAACAGGCCTATACCCGGGCGCTGCTGGCGGCGGTGCCGAAGCTGGGGGAGATGGCCGATCGGCCGCTGCCGGCGAAGTTTCCGCTGGCGGATGGCGAGGGGGATACGGCGCCGCAGGATACCGTGCCGCCAGACGCTGCGCCGATCCTGCGGGTGGAGCATCTGGTCACGCGTTTTGATCTGCGCGGCGGGTTGTTCAATCGGGTCACTCGCCGGGTGCACGCGGTAGAAAACGTCAGTTTCGATCTTTACCCTGGCGAGACGCTGGGGCTGGTGGGCGAGTCCGGCTGCGGTAAGTCCACCACCGGGCGCGCTTTGCTGAAGCTGGTGGACAGCCAGAGCGGCACCATCAACTTCGCCGGGCGGCGGATAGACCAATTGAAGGGGTCGGCGCTGCAGCATCTGCGGCGCGATATTCAGTTCATCTTTCAAGATCCTTACGCCTCGCTCGATCCGCGCCTGACGGTCGGTTTCTCCATCATGGAGCCGCTGTTGGTGCACAACGTGATGCGCGGCCGTGAGGCGGAACGGCGGGTGGCCTGGCTGCTGGAACGCGTCGGTCTGCAGCCGGAGCATGCGCGCCGCTATCCGCACGAATTTTCCGGCGGCCAGCGCCAACGCATCTGCATCGCGCGCGCGCTGGCGCTGAACCCGAAAGTGGTGATCGCCGATGAAGCGGTCTCGGCGCTGGACGTGTCGATTCAGGCGCAGATCGTCAATCTGCTGCTCGATCTGCAGCGTGAGTTCGGCATCGCTTTTCTGTTCATTTCACACGACATGGCGGTGGTGGAGCGTATCAGCCACCGGGTGGCGGTGATGTACCTCGGGCAAATTGTCGAGATCGGCCCGCGGCAGGCGGTATTCGACAATCCGCAGCACCCCTATACCCGCAAGTTGATGGCGGCGGTGCCGGTAGCCGATCCCGCTCATGCCCACAAACGGCAGCCGCTGCCGGCCGATGAGATCCCGAGCCCAGTGCGCGCACTGGGCGATGAACCCGTTACCGCACCGCTGGTGCAGGTTGGCGCCGGGCACTTTGTCGCCCGCCACCCGATCGCCGGTGCTTTTTAAAGACCTCAGGAGAGACAAGCGACATGAAGCACACATTCAAACGCAATGCGCTGTTGGCCGCCATACTGCTGGCGGCGGGAACCGGCCCGGTTTGGGCGGCGAAGGACGCGGTGATTGCCGTGGCGTCCAATTTCACCACTCTTGATCCTTACGACGCCAACGACACGCTGTCGCAGGCGGTGGCCAAGTCTTTCTATCAGGGGTTGTTCGGCTTCGACAAGGACATGAAGCTGGTGAACGTGCTGGCGGACAGCTATGAGGTCAGCAAAGACGGCTTGACCTATACCGTCAAACTGCGTCAGGGCATTAAATTCCACGACGGCACCGCGTTCAACGCCGAGGCGGTGAAGGCCAACCTCGATCGCGCCAGTAACCCGGACAGCCACCTCAAGCGCTACAACCTGTTCAAGATGATCGACAAAACCGAGGCGGTGGACGCCAATACGGTGAAGATCGTGCTGAAGGCGCCGTTCTCGGCGTTCGTCAACAATCTGGCGCACCCGGCGGCGGCGATCATCTCCCCGGCGGCGCTGAAGCAATACGGCAAAGAGATCGGTTTCCACCCGGTCGGCACCGGGCCGTATCAGTTCGTGACCTGGAACCAGACCGATTTCGTCAAGGTGAAGAAGTTCGACGGCTACTGGCAGCCGGGGCTGCCGAAGCTCGACAGCATCACCTGGCGCCCGGTGGTGGATAACAACACCCGCGCGGCGATGCTGCAGACCGGCGAGGCGACCTTCGCCTTCCCGATCCCTTACGAGCAGGCCAAGGTGCTGGAGGGCAACGCCAAGCTGGACGTGGTGGCTGCGCCGTCGATCCTGCAGCGTTACATCAGCATGAACGTCACTCAAAAGCCGTTCGACAACCCGAAGGTGCGCCAGGCGCTCAACTACGCGATTAACAAGGACGCGCTGATCAAGGTGGCGTTCGCCGGTTATGCGGTGCCGGCGGAAGGGCCGGTGCCCCCGGCCATCGATTTCGCCGCCCGCTATAAGCCGTGGCCGTACGATCCGGCCAAGGCGCGCGAGCTGTTGAAAGAGGCCGGCTACCCGAACGGCTTCACCACCACGCTGTGGTCGTCCCACAACCACAGCACCGCGCAGAAAGTGCTGCAGTTCACCCAACAGCAGCTGGCGCAGGTGGGGGTGAAAGTGACGGTGACGGCGATGGATGTCGGGCAGCGCGCGGCGCAGGTGGAGAGCGTCGGGGTGAAAGACACCGGCGTGCGGCTGTTCTACACCGGCTGGTCGGCCTCGACCGGGGAAGCGGACTGGGCGCTGTCGCCGCTGTTCTCCACCCAGGCGGCGCCGCCGAAGCAGTTCAACACCGCGTTCTACAGCAACCCGCAGGTGGACAAGGATCTGACCGACGCGCTGGCGACCACCGATCGCGCCGAGAAGCAGAAACTGTATCAGGATGCACAGGATCGCATCTGGGCCGACGCGCCCTGGATCTTCCTGGCGACCGAACGTCTGTTGTCGGCCAACAGCAAACAGCTGAGCGGCTTCTACGTGATGCCGGATACCTCGTTCAACTTTGATAACGCCGATCTGAAATAAGGCGCCCATCCCCGCCTGCGGCCAGACGGCGGCAGGTGGGGGAAGGAATGAGATGCTCAATTATTTTCTGAAACGACTGCTGGGCCTGATCCCGACGCTGCTGATCGTGGCGGTGCTGGTGTTCCTGTTCGTCCACCTGCTGCCGGGCGATCCGGCGCGGCTGGCGGCGGGGCCGGAGGCCGACGAGGCGGTGGTGCAGCTGGTGCGCAAGGATCTGGGGTTGGATAAGCCGCTGCCGCAGCAGTTCGCGCACTTTTTCGTCAACGCGCTGCGGGGCGACTTCGGCATCTCGATGGTGTCCAAGCGCCCGGTGAGCGAAGAGATCGCCTCGCGCTTTATGCCGACCTTCTGGCTGACCGTCGCCAGCATGCTGTGGGCGGTAGCGTTCGGCCTGGCGATCGGCGTGGTGTCGGCGGTGTGGCGTAACCGTTGGCCGGATCGTCTCGGCATGACGCTGGCGGTATCGGGGATCTCGTTCCCGGCCTTTGCGCTCGGCATGCTGCTGATGCAGGTGTTCTCGGTCGAGCTGGGGTGGCTGCCGACGGTGGGCGCCGACAGCTGGCGGCACTACATTCTGCCTTCTATCACCTTGGGGGCGGCGGTGGCGGCGGTGATGGCGCGTTTTACCCGCGCTTCGTTCGTCGAGGTGTTGCAGGAGGACTACATGCGCACCGCGCGCGCCAAGGGCGTTCGGGAAAGCGTGGTGGTGATGAAGCACGGCCTGCGCAACGCGATGATCCCGGTAGTGACCATGATGGGGCTGCAGTTCGGCTTCCTGCTCGGCGGTTCGATCGTGGTGGAGAAGGTGTTCAACTGGCCGGGGCTGGGGCGCTTGCTGGTGGACTCGGTGGAGATGCGCGATTACCCGGTGATCCAGGCCGAGGTGCTGCTGTTCTCGCTGGAGTTCATCCTGATCAACCTGCTGGTGGATATGTTGTACGCGGCGATCAACCCGGCGATTCGTTACCAATGAGGAGGCGGCATGATTAAGCATTGGCGGCGCAACGCCGCACTGAAGGCGATGCCGCTTATCGACCCCAACGCGGTACGCACGCCGTGGGGCGAGTTTTGGCGGCGTTTTCGCCGCCAGCGGGCGGCGCTGGTCGCCGGCCTGTTGGTGCTGCTGCTGATTGCGGCGGCGCTGCTGGCGCCTTATCTGGCGCCGTTCGATGCGGAAAACTATTTCGATTACGACCGGCTGAACGAAGGGCCTTCGCTGATGCACTGGTTGGGGGTGGATTCCCTCGGACGCGATATTTTCAGCCGCATCCTGATGGGCGCGCGCATTTCGCTGGCGGCCGGGGTGTTCTCGGTGCTGGCGGGCGGGGCGATCGGCACCCTGCTGGGGCTGCTGGCCGGTTACTATGAAGGCTGGTGGGATCGCCTCACCATGCGCGTCTGCGACGTGCTGTTCGCGTTTCCCGGCATTTTGCTGGCGATCGGCGTGGTGGCGATCATGGGCAGCGGCATGGCCAACGTGATCGTCGCGGTGGCGATCTTTAGCATTCCGGCCTTCGCCCGCCTGGTGCGCGGCAATACGCTGGTGCTGAAGCACCTGACCTATATCGAGTCGGCGCGCAGCATCGGCGCCTCGGACTGGACCATCATCCTGCGGCACATCCTGCCAGGCACCCTGTCTTCGATCGTGGTCTATTTCACCCTGCGCATCGGCACCTCGATCATCACCGCCGCCAGCCTGTCGTTTTTGGGCCTGGGCGCCCAACCGCCGACGCCGGAGTGGGGGGCGATGCTCAACGAAGCGCGCGCCGATATGGTGATCGCGCCGCACGTGGCGATCTTCCCCAGCCTGGCGATATTCATCACCGTGCTGGCGTTCAACCTGTTGGGTGACGGATTGCGCGACGCGCTCGATCCGAAATTGAAGGGGTGAGGGCATCGCTGAATTGGCATACCCCTGTTTTACGAGTATAATTGATGAAAATTTGACCCGTGTATATTACAGGGATGAGGTATGGATATGGCAAATAGCAATGTGACGAAAAAGACAGTCAACGTAACCATCGATCGCGATCTTTTCCAGCGCGCAAAATCCCTGGGCGTCAATGTGTCATCCGTATTGACGGACGCATTGAGCGTCCGCGTCAGGGATATTGAGATTCAACAGTGGCGCGAGCAAAATCGCGCGGCCTTAGAAGAACTTAATCGTATCACTGAAGAAAATGGTTTGTTGTCTGATGAATATCGGACATTTTAAATATGCAATTTACCGTATATGACAATACGTATCCGGCATCAGCCTATCCCTACTTACTGGACGTTCAAAGCGATCTTATTGATGTCCTCTCGACCCGGTTAATGATCCCCCTTTATGCTTTGGATAACGTCAGGGTTAAAATTTCTGCACGTTTATGCCCGGAGATTGAGGTCAACGGCGAAAAGTTTCTTGTTATGACGCATGAGATGGCTGCCGTACGTATTTCGCAGATTGGGAAGGCCGTTGGTAATGTCAATGAGCACAGGAATCAAATTAAAGCCGCTATCGATTTTCTGATTGATGGCTTTTGAATAAATCCGGGCGGTTAAACCGCCCGGATTTTTATCAGCGGAACAGGTGCTCGGCGTGGAAGCGCAGGTGATCTTCCACGAAGGTGGCGATGGTGAAGTAGCTGTGATCGTACCCCGGCTGAATGCGCAGCGTCAGCGGCCAGTCGCGCTGGCGCGCCAGTTCGGCCAGCCGCGCCGGCTGCAGCTGATCGGCCAGGAACTGGTCGTCATCGCCCTGATCGATAAGGACCGGCATTTTTTCCGCGCCGCTGGCCAGCAGATGGCAGCTGTCGTACTGCAGCCACTGGCTCTCGTCGCTGCCCAGATAGGCGGTGAACGCCTTGCGGCCCCACGGCACCTGGCACGGGTTGACGATCGGCGCGAACGCCGATACCGAGCGGAAGCGCTGCGGATTGCGAAACGCCATCATCAGCGCGCCGTGGCCGCCCATCGAGTGGCCGAAGATCGACTGACGATCGCTGACGCTGAAGTGCTGTTCGATCAGCGCCGGCAGTTCGGCGCTGATGTAGTCGTACATGCGGAAGTGGCGATCCCACGGCGCCTGGGTGGCGTTCAGGTAGAACCCGGCGCCCTGGCCCAGATCGTAACCTTCGTCGTTCGGCACCTCGTCACCGCGCGGGCTGGTGTCCGGCATCACCAGCACCAGGCCCAGCTCGGCGGCGATGCGCTGCGCGCCGGCTTTCAACGTGAAGTTCTCGTCGTTGCAGGTCAGCCCCGACAGCCAGTACAGCACCGGCGGCGGGTTGTCATCGCGCGGCGGCGGCAGGTAGATGCTGAATGTCATGTTGCAATTCAGGCTCTGCGCCGCGTGGCGATAACGCTGTTGCCAGCCGCCGAACATGCGGTGCTCTTCGAGAAGTTCCAATGACAGCGTCATCTCTGCCTCCTGGCTTATTTGTCGAAGTGGATGACGGAACGGATCGATTTGCCTTCGTGCATCAAATCGAACGCTTCGTTGATCTGCTCCAGCCCCATGGTGTGGGTGATAAAGTCGTTCAGCGCGAATTCGCCGTCCAGATAGCGCTCGACGATGCCCGGCAGCTGCGAACGGCCCTTGACGCCGCCGAATGCCGAGCCGCGCCAGACGCGGCCGGTGACCAGCTGGAACGGCCGGGTCGAGATCTCTTCGCCGGCGCCCGCGACGCCGATGATCACCGATTCCCCCCAGCCCTTGTGGCAGCACTCCAACGCGGAACGCATCACGTTGACGTTGCCGATGCACTCGAAGGAGAAGTCGACGCCGCCGTCGGTCAGCTCGACGATCACCTCCTGAATCGGTTTGTCATAGTCTTTCGGGTTGATCAGATCGGTAGCGCCCAGCTTGCGCGCCAGATCGAACTTGCTGGTGTTGATGTCGATGCCGATGATGCGGCCCGCGCCGGCCATCTGCGCGCCGATGATCGCCGACAGGCCGATGCCGCCCAGGCCGAAGATCGCCACGGTGTCGCCCGGCTGCACTTTGGCGGTGTTCATCACCGCGCCCATGCCGGTGGTGACGCCACAGCCCAGCAGGCACACTTCTTCCAGCGGCGCTTCCTTGTTGATTTTCGCCAGTGAAATCTCCGGCACCACGGTGTATTCGGAGAAGGTGGAAGTGCCCATGTAGTGGAAGATCGGCTTGCCGTCCTTGAAGAAGCGGGTGGTGCCGTCCGGCATCAGGCCTTTACCCTGGGTGGCGCGGATCGCCTGGCACAGGTTGGTCTTGCCGGATTTACAGAATTTGCACTCGCCGCACTCCGGGGTGTAGAGCGGGATCACGTGATCGCCGACCGCCACGCTGGTGACGCCTTCACCGACCGCTTCCACCACGCCGCCGCCCTCGTGGCCGAGGATCGCCGGGAACACGCCTTCCGGATCTTTGCCGGACAGGGTGTAGGCGTCGGTGTGACAAACGCCGGTGGCGACGATCCGCACCAGTACTTCGCCTTTTTGCGGTGGCATCAGCTCGACTTCTTCGATCTTCAGCGGCTGGTTCGGGCCCCAGGCAACGGCGGCGCGGGTTTTGATCATCTCCATCATAGTCTCCTCAGTGGTTTTCTTTTTAAATCAGGCGATATCGAAAACGTCTGATAAATCGTTGGGGGTGCTTTCATCAACAGCGGCGGTTTCCGTCTGTTCAATAATCAACTCTTTCAGCGCGCGCACGTTCGGCCCGAACGCGTCGCGGCGCCACAGCAGCCAGGTGGCGGTGTCGGCCACGTCCGGCGGCAGGGTGTGAACTCGAACCCGCTCATGGCCCGGCAGCAGGCTGAGCACCGAATGCGGGATCATCGCCAGCCCGGCGCCGCTGGCGACGCAGGCCAGCATGGCGTGATAGGACTGGATCTCCATAATTTGCCCTGGCCGCGCGCCTTCGCGCTTGAACCAGGCCTCCAGCCGCAGGCGGTAGGAGCAGCTGGCGCGAAAGGCGAACAGCGTTTCGCCATTGGCGTCTTTGGCGCTGTGGATCGGCGCGTGATCGAGACAGGAGATCACTACCATATGTTCAGGATAGGCGATGCAGCCGTTCAGCTCGTCATAGGGCACCGGGCCGTCGACCAGCGCCGCCGCCAGCGTGCCGGCGCGCACCCGATCGGCGATTTCGCCGGAGGTGCCGGTGGTCAGCGACAGCGAAACCTGCGAGAAACGCTGGTGGTAAGCCGCCAGCAGCGAGGGCAGGCGGGTGGCGGCGGTGCTTTCCATCGAGCCGAGGGCGAAGTTGCCCGCCGGTTCACCGGCGTGGGTGATGCTCATCGCCTCGTCGCTCAGCGCCAGGATGCGGTTGGCGTAGCACAGAAAGTTATGGCCCATCGGCGACAGGCGCAGGCGCTGTTTTTCGCGGATAAACAGATCGGCGCCCAGCTCCTGCTCAAGCTGGCGCAGCCGGGTGGTCAGGTTCGACGGCACGCGGTGCAGCTGCTCGGCGGCGCGGGCGACCGAGCCGGTTTCCGCTACGCAGCAGAACATGCGAAGCTGGGTCAGATCCATAATATTCTCGTTTCGTGATGAACTTGATTAGTATTATTCAGTTTTTGTGAGTTTAATACTGCGGCATGATACTGGCAACTTTCTTTTAACCTTTTGGATGCCGATATGGCTTTACGTATTGCCTTGAGCGGGTTTGCCGCGCTGATCGTCGCGATGGGCATTGGCCGCTTCGCTTTCACCCCGCAGGTGCCGCTGATGATCGCGGAACATCAGTTCAGCCTCACCGGCGCCGGGCTGGTGGCGGCGATCAACTATTTGGGCTACCTGTGCGGCGCCTACGACGCGATGCGCGCCACGCGCCACGTCGAGCGGCGCCTGTGGCTGGGCGTATGGGGCGCGATGGCGCTGACGCTGCTGTCGGCGCTGGCGCAGGATGAATGGACGCACGGTGCGCTGCGCTTCGTCATCGGCTGGGCCAGCGGCTGGGCGATGGTGCTGGTGGCGGCCTGGACCAACGAGCGGTTGGCGCACTACGGCCGGCCGGCGCTGAGCGCGGCGGTGTTCGCCGGGCCGGGTGCCGGTATCTTCCTCAGCGGCATGCTGGCGGTGGGCATCAACACGCTGGGGCTGACGGCGGCGCAGGCCTGGCTGGTGTATGGCGGGCTGGCGCTGGTGTTGGTCGGGGGGATTAGCGCCTTTCTGCCGCGCAGCGGCGAGCTGCATCGCCCGGATGTGGCCCCGGAGCCGCTGCTGCTGACGCCGGCGCTCAAACGCCTGGTGTGGAGCTACAGCCTGGCCGGCTTTGGCTACATCCTGCCGGCGACGTTCTTGTCGCAGATGGCGGCCGCGCGCTTTCCCGGTAGCCTGTTCGCGCAGTTCGTCTGGCCGGTGTTCGGCGGCGCGGCGGTGCTGGGGATTGTGATCGGCATTTTGACCCGTCATCGGCTGACCACCCAGACCCGGCTGGCGATCACGCTGTGGATACAGGCGCTGGGCGTGCTGAGCGCCGAAGTGGTGCCGGGTGTGACCGGCCTGGCGCTCGGGGCGGTGCTGACCGGCGGCGGTTTCCTCTGCGTGGTGCAGCTCGCCCTTCAGCACGGCCGTGAACTGGCGCCGCGCCATGCGCGCTACATGGCCGGATTGCTGACCACCGGTTATGCGATCGGCCAACTGGTCGGGCCGATGCTGTCGGCGCTGTCGACCGCCATGACCCATCGGCTGGAGCCGGCGCTGTACGTGGCGGTGGCGGCGCTGTTGGTGGCCGGTGCGTTGGTGATGAATACCCCGGCGCGGCGGTTGGCGCAAAAACGGCGATGCGCTGATTAAAATCCATACAAAAAGCGTGGAATCCCGCAGCCGGCCTGATTGTGCTAAATGCGAATATTTCACCTGCGGATGAAGCACAATCACTGGATAATCGCCGCGCTCTCATCTACAGTGGGGGCAAAATCTTGACCGGGTTCACGTTATCCATCACGAAAACTCTGCCGTCACGAGAGCAAGCAATTCGCCGGCCGCACGCCCTATCAGGCCGCCGGCGGGTTCCGTCCGCAGGAGAACAAATACATGACATCATTAAGTAAAGAAGCCGCGCTGGTGCATGCGGCACTGGAAGAGCGTGGTCTGGAGACACCGCTGCGCGGGGAAGTGCTGGATCGCGAAACGCGCAAGCGTCGTATCAAAGAGCACATGACTGAAATCATGCAGCTGCTGAATCTCGATCTGTCTGACGACAGCCTGGCGGAAACGCCGCATCGCATCGCCAAAATGTATGTCGACGAGATCTTCTCCGGGCTGGACTACGCCAACTTCCCGAAAATCACCGTCATCGAGAACAAGATGAAAGTGGATGAGATGGTGACGGTGCGCGATATCACGCTGACCAGCACCTGCGAGCACCACTTCGTCACCATCGACGGCAAGGCTACCGTGGCCTATATCCCGAAAGACTCGGTGATCGGTCTGTCGAAGATCAACCGCATCGTGCAGTTCTTCTCCCAGCGTCCGCAGGTGCAAGAGCGCCTGACCCAGCAGATCCTGGTCGCGCTGCAGACCCTGCTCGGTACCAATAACGTGGCGGTATCGATCGACGCGGTCCATTATTGTGTCAAGGCGCGCGGCATTCGCGACGCGACCAGCGCCACCACCACCACCTCGTTGGGGGGGCTGTTCAAGTCCAGCCAGAATACCCGCCAGGAGTTCCTGCGCGCGGTGCGTCATCACCAGGGGTGATGGCGTTGCGGGGCGACTCGCAATAGCATAACAGGCGCCTGCGGGCGCCTTTTTCATGAGCGGAAGACAGCGATAAAAAATGAACAGTCATCCTCTGCCGCGCATCGCTACGCTGGACTGCGTGCGCGGCATCGCCATCCTCGGCATCTTATTGCTGAACATCAGCGCCTTCGGCTTGCCGAAGGCCGCCTATCTCAACCCGGCCTATTTGGGGATGCCGTCGTCGCGCGATGCCTGGACCTGGGCGCTGCTGGATCTCTTCGCCCAGGCCAAGTTCCTGGCGATGTTCGCGCTGTTGTTCGGCGCTGGGTTGCACATGCTGCTGCGGCGCGGCAAAAGCTGGATCCGCGCGCGGCTGTCGTGGTTGGTGCTGTTCGGCCTCGCGCACGCCATCTTCCTGTGGGACGGCGATATTCTGCTGGCCTACGGGCTGATCGGCCTGGTGTGCTGGCGCATGATCCGTGAGGCCAAAGAAACTTTCCAACTGCTGAAAACCGGCGTGGTGCTCTACCTGATCGGCGTGGCGGTGCTGCTGCTGCTCGGTTTTATCTCGCACGGTGAACCGGGCAGCTTCTGGCAGCCGGGCGTGGCGGAGTTGCAGTACGAGAAGTTCTGGAAGCTGCAGGGCGGTTTCGAAGCCTGGCGCAGCCGCGCCGATCTGCTCTCGTCCAGCCTGCTGGCCATCGGCGCGCAGTATGGCTGGGAGCTGGCGGGGCTGATGCTGTTCGGCGCCGGGCTGATGCGCAGCGGCTGGCTGCGCGGCAGCTACTCATCCGGCTATTACCTGAGGCAGGCGGCGTGGCTGCTGCCGCTTTCGGTGCTGATCCAGCTGCCGGCGGTGGCGCTGCAATGGCAGGTGCAGTGGGACTATCGCTGGAGCGGTTTCCTGCTGCAGGTGCCGCGTGAGCTGGGCGCCCCGCTGCAGGCGATGGGCTATCTGGCGCTGTGTTACGGTTTCTGGCCCGCACTGTCGCGCCTGCGCATCGCCCACTGGCTGAGCCAGGTGGGGCGCATGGCGCTGAGCAACTACCTGCTGCAAACGCTGATCTGCACCACGTTGTTTTATCGCTTCGGTCTCTATGAGCAGTTCGACCGGCTGCAGCTGTTGGCGTTCGTGCCGCTGGTCTGGCTGGCCAACCTGGCGTTTTCCGTACTGTGGCTGCGTTATTTCGCTCAGGGGCCGATGGAGTGGCTGTGGCGCAAGCTGACGCAGCTGGCCGCCGGCGAAGCGGAGCCCAAAACGCTGAAATGAGTGCCCATCGGCAGGTTAAAAAAATGTATGTAAACGTTTTCTTTCCTGTGACGTAATTCACGCGAGCAGCGGGCCAATCGGGGTAGGATAGCGCCACCGGCCACTACCCCGATTTCAGGATCCCGCATGCCTCCAGTTCATCCGATCACCATTCGCGACGTGGCGAAACGCGCCGGGGTCTCCGTGGCGACCGTCTCCCGCGTGTTGAACCACAGCGCGCTGACCAGCAAGGAGACGCGCGAGCAGGTGCTGCAGGCGGTGGCGGATCTGGGCTATCGCCCCAACGCCAACGCGCAGGCGCTGGCGACCCAAAGCAGCGATACCCTGGGCGTGGTGGTGATGGACGTCTCCGATCCGTTCTTCGGCGCGCTGGTGAAAGCGGTTGACACGGTGGCGCAGAAACACCACAAATACCTGCTGATCGGCAACAGCTATCATCAGGCGGACAAAGAGCGCCATGCGATCGAAGTGCTGATCCGTCAGCGCTGTAATGCCCTGATTGTTCACGCCAAAGCCCTGAGCGACGCCGAGCTGATCGGCTTTCTGGAGCAGGTGCCGGGCATGGTGCTGATCAATCGGATTATCCCCGGCTATGAGCCACGCTGCGTCGGGCTGGATAACGTCTGCGGCGCGGAAATGGCAATGCGTCTTTTGCTGTCGCAGGGCCATCGGCGCATCGGCTACCTGGGCTCCAATCACCCGATCGAAGACGGGTCGCTACGCCAGCGGGGCTATGCGCAGGCGATGGCCGCCGCCGGGCTGGCCACGCCGGACAACTGGCGCGCCTACGGTTCGCCGGATCTGCAGGGCGGCGAGGCGGCGATGGTGGAACTGCTGGGGCGTAATCTACAGCTGAGCGCGGTGTTCGCTTACAACGACGCCATGGCCGCCGGCGCCATGGCGGTGCTGAAAGAAAACGGTATCACGGTACCGCAGCATTTCTCGCTGATCGGCTTCGACGACATTCCCATCGCGCGTTACACCAGCCCCAAACTCACCACGGTGCGTTACCCGATCGTTTCGATGGCCACGCTGGCCACCGAGCTAGCATTGCAGGGCGCAGCAGGCCTGGCGGAGCCGCAGGCCGCTCATCTGTTCATGCCGACGCTGGTGCGGCGCCATTCTGTCGCCCCCTGGCAAAGTGAGGCGACGGTCACTCTCTGACGATTTAATCCTGTGTAACCGTTTTCAATCTGTGAGAAAATTCACAGAATATTAACATCACGCCGTCTATGCTCTAGGCGTTTTCCGGCGCAAAGGCCCTTGCCGCTGCAACCTTTATCTCGCGCTGACACAGCATTTCTCGGAAATAATAAGATCCACGGACGACAGGTGTTGAGTGGAAATCGCCTGGCCTGGGGTGTGCGCACTGCCGGTGACCATTGGCTCAAAGACGAGTAATACCCTACACAGAACCGGAGACTGACAATGAATAAGAAGGTTTTCACCCTGGCCGCCATGGCCGCAGCCATGATGTTTGGCGCCGCAGCCCATGCTGATACCCGTATTGGCGTCACGATTTACAAATACGACGACAACTTCATGTCGGTGGTGCGCAAGGCGATCGAGAAAGATGCCAAGGCTTCGCCGGACGTCACTCTGCTGATGAATGACTCGCAGAACGACCAGTCCAAACAGAACGATCAGATCGACGTGCTGCTGGCCAAGGGCGTGAAAGCGCTGGCGATCAACCTGGTCGACCCGGCCGCGGCACCGGTGGTTATCGATAAGGCGCGCGCAAACGATATCCCGGTGGTGTTCTACAACAAAGAACCTTCCCGCAAGGCGTTGGACAGCTATGACAAGGCATATTACGTCGGCACCGACTCCAAAGAGTCCGGCGTGATCCAGGGCGAGCTGATCGCCAAACACTGGCAAGCCAACCCGGCCTGGGATCTGAACAAAGACGGCCAGATCCAGTTCGTGCTGCTGAAGGGCGAACCGGGCCACCCGGATGCCGAAGCGCGCACTACCTACGTGGTGAAGACGCTGAACGAAAAAGGCATCAAGACCCAGCAGCTGCAGATGGATACCGCGATGTGGGATACCGCGCAGGCGAAAGACAAGATGGACGCCTGGCTCTCCGGCCCGAATGCCAACAAGATTGAAGTGGTGATCGCCAACAACGACGCCATGGCGATGGGCGCGGTGGAAGCGCTGAAAGCGCACAACAAGACCAGTATCCCGGTGTTCGGCGTCGATGCGCTGCCTGAAGCGCTGGCGCTGGTGAAATCCGGCGCGATGGCGGGCACGGTGCTGAACGACGCCGACAACCAGGCGAAAGCCACCTTCGAGCTGGCGAAAAACCTGGCGGCAGGCAAACCGGCCACCGAAGGCACCCAATATAAAGTCGAAAATAAAGTCGTGCGTATCCCTTACGTCGGTGTAGATAAAGACAACCTGTCTCAGTTCGTTAAATAAGAATTGAGATCCCGCTAAGACCCCGCCTGCGGCGCCAACACCAGGGATACCGCCGGCGGGGATGTTTACGACTGCAAGATCGTTAAGCCAGGTGTATTTATGGCCGATAGCTCACGCGAATTTTTGCTGGAAATGACGGATATCTGTAAGTCATTTCCCGGCGTCAAAGCTTTGGACAATGTCAATTTACGCGTCCGTCCGCACTCGATTCACGCCCTGATGGGGGAGAACGGGGCGGGGAAATCGACGTTGCTGAAATGCCTGTTCGGCATTTATAAAAAAGACAGCGGTAGCATTGTGTTTCAGGGCAGGGAAATCGATTTCAAGAGCTCGAAGGAAGCGTTGGAACACGGCGTTTCGATGGTACATCAGGAGCTGAACCTGGTGCTGCAACGCACCGTGATGGACAACATGTGGCTGGGGCGCTATCCGACCAAAGGCCTGTTCGTCGATCAGGACAAGATGTTCAAAGACACCCAGGCGATCTTTGACGAGCTGGATATCGACATCAACCCGCGCGAAAAGGTGGGCAACCTGTCGGTGTCGCAGATGCAGATGATCGAGATCGCCAAGGCGTTTTCCTACGACGCCAAGATCGTCATCATGGATGAACCGACCTCTTCGCTGACGGAGAAAGAGGTCAATCATCTGTTCACCATCATCCGCAAGCTGAAAGAACGCGGCTGCGGCATCGTCTATATCTCGCACAAGATGGAAGAGATCTTCCAGCTGTGCGACGAGATAACGGTGCTGCGCGATGGTCAGTGGATCGCCACCCAGCCGCTGGAAGGGCTGGATATGGACAAGATCATCGCCATGATGGTCGGCCGCTCGCTGAGCCAGCGTTTCCCCGACAGGCAAAACACGCCGGGCGAAGTGATCCTTGAGGTGAAGAACCTGACGTCGCTGCGCCAGCCCTCGATCCGCGATGTGTCCTTCGATCTGCATCAGGGCGAGATCCTCGGCATCGCCGGGCTGGTGGGCGCCAAACGCACCGATATCGTCGAGACGCTGTTCGGCATTCGCGAAAAGGTGGCGGGTACTATCAAGCTGCACGGTAAAGCGATCGATAACCACAGCGCCAACGAAGCAATCAACCACGGTTTTGCGTTGGTGACCGAAGAGCGCCGATCCACCGGGATTTATGCTTACCTCGACGTGGGCTTCAACTCGCTGATCTCCAATATCCGCAACTATAAAAACAAGCTCGGCCTGCTGGATAACGCGCGGATGAAGAGCGACACCCAGTGGGTGATTGACGCCATGCGGGTGAAAACGCCGGGGCATCACACCCATATCGGCTCGCTGTCCGGCGGCAATCAGCAGAAGGTGATCATCGGCCGTTGGCTGTTGACGCAGCCGGAGATCCTGATGCTGGATGAACCGACGCGCGGCATCGACGTGGGCGCCAAGTTCGAGATTTATCAGCTGATGACCGAACTGGCGAAGAAGGGCAAGGGGATCATTATCGTCTCGTCCGAAATGCCGGAGCTTTTGGGGATCACCGACCGTATTTTGGTGATGAGCAATGGTCAGGTTGCGGGCATCGTTAATACCAAACAGACCTCGCAAAATGAAATCTTACGTCTCGCCTCCCTGCACCTTTAAGGATCGGAATTATGAACGCGCTAAATAAAAAAACCTTATTTACCTATTTCAAGGAAGGCGGCATTTACGTGGTGTTGCTGGTGCTGTTGGCCATCATCATCATTCAGGATCCTACCTTCCTCAGCCTGATGAACTTGAGCAACATCCTGACGCAGTCTTCGGTGCGCATCATCATCGCGCTGGGCGTGGCGGGGCTGATCGTGACTCAGGGCACCGACCTGTCCGCCGGGCGGCAGGTGGGGCTGGCGGCAGTGGTGGCGGCCACGCTGCTGCAATCGATGGATAACGTCAACAAGGTATTCCCGCACATGGAAACCTGGTCGATTCCCCTGGTCATCTTACTGGTGTGTGCGGTCGGCGCGGTGATCGGTCTGGTTAACGGCCTGATTATTGCCTATCTCAACGTAACGCCGTTCATCACCACTTTGGGCACCATGATCATCGTCTACGGCATCAACTCGCTGTATTACGATTCGGTCGGCGCTTCGCCGGTCGCGGGTTTCGATCCGAAGTTTTCCACCTTTGCCCAGGGCTTCTTGCGCTTCGGCGACTTTAAGCTGTCGTACATTACCTTCTATGCGCTGATCGCCATCATATTCGTCTGGATCCTGTGGACCAAGACCCGCTTCGGCAAGAACATCTTTGCCATCGGCGGCAACCCGGAAGCGGCTAAGGTGTCCGGCGTCAACGTGCCGTTGAACCTGATCATGATCTATGCGCTGTCCGGCGTGTTCTACGCCTTCGGCGGCTTGCTGGAAGCGGGGCGCATCGGCAGCGCCACCAATAACCTCGGCTTTATGTATGAGCTGGACGCTATCGCCGCCTGCGTGGTGGGGGGCGTCTCGTTTGCCGGCGGGGTGGGTACGGTGTGGGGCGTGGTGACCGGGGTGATCATCTTTACCGTCATCAACTACGGCCTGACCTATATCGGCATCAACCCGTACTGGCAGTACATCATCAAGGGCAGCATCATCATCTTCGCCGTGGCGTTGGACTCGTTGAAATACGCCAAGAAGAAGTAGATTTCCTGCAGCACAGACAACAAGGCCGGCCTATTTTGCCGGCCTTTCTTTTTGGGCGTTTTCTGCGTCAGGGCTGTTTGGCTTTCTGTTTCTCTTCTTTCAGCTTGTGCTCCAGCTCAACCAACTGTTCCGGTGACACGGCGGGATAACCCTGGGCGTCTTCCGGCACGGTGTGCATGGCGGAGATCGGGATCAGCGGGCCGAGGAAGCGCGGCTCGCGCTTGAGGATGTACAGATCGGTCAGCGCACCCAGGCGAGCGAAGATCTCGCGGGCGCGCACCGTCATCATGTCCTTCGGCGACGGCACCGCGTAGCACTGCGCCTGAATGCCCATGTGCAAGGCGATGAACAGCGCGCGCTCGCAGTGGAAACGCTGGGTGATGATGATGAAATCGTTGGTGTCGAACACTTTGCGGGTGCGCACGATGGAGTCTAGAGTGCGGAAGCCGGCGTAGTCCAGCACGATATCGCTCGGCGCCACGCCGGCGGCGATCAGATCGCGACGCATGGTCATCGGTTCGTTGTAGCTTTGCTGGGCATTGTCGCCGCTCAGCAGCAGGTATTTCACCTTGCCGCTGTTATAGGCGTTGATCGCCCCTTGAATGCGGTAACGGTAGTACTGGTTGATCACCCCGGTGCGGTAATACTTGGCCGTGCCGAGCACCACGCCAACCTGGCGGTGCGGCAGCTCCTGCAGTTCGTCGTAGACGTAAGGCGCGGTTTTCCAGCTGATCCAGCGATCGAGCGCAATAGCCGAACCCATCAACACCGCAATGATGATGAACAGGCTGATGATCAGGCGTTTCCACATGTTGTTGCCTTACGCGCGCCGGGCTGAAAAAGATGGATCAAGGCTACTTTACCTGACCGATCGACGCAAGACGCGAACCGCCTGAAGCACGCGCAACGCCGCATTTTTAGGCGGTTTTGCCGCACAAAAAAGCCCGGCGGAGCCGGGCTGGGTCATTTCAGCGCGTCAATCAGAACGAGGTGCGCTTGTAGCTGCGGTACTGCGGCCGCCAGAAGTTGTGCTCGATGGCTTTCGACAGCGCGTCTTCGGAGGTGACGATCGCCACACCCTGTAGCTGCGCCGCTTTACCCACTTCCATGGCGATGCACTTCGACACGCCCTGAATATCGTCGATATTCGGCAGCAGTGCGCCGTGGCCGTCGGTGGCCAGCGGCGAACAGTCCGCCAGCGCGCGGCTGGCGGCCATCAGCATAGCGTCGGTGACGCGGGTGGCGCCGGAGGCCAGCACGCCGAGGCCAATCCCTGGGAAGATGTAGGAGTTGTTGCACTGGGCGATCGGGTACAGCTGCTCTTTATAGCTCACCGGTGCGAACGGGCTGCCGGTCGCGACCAGGGCGGCGCCGTCGGTCCAGTTGATGATGTCTTCTGGGCGGGCTTCCACGCGCGAGGTCGGGTTGGATAGCGGCATCACGATAGGGCGTTCGCAGTGCTTGTGCATTTCGCGGATCAGCTCTTCGGTAAACAGCCCCGGCTGGCCGGAAACGCCGATCAGAATGGTCGGCTTGGCGTTGCGCACCACGTCCAGCAGCGAGATGGCGTCGCTGGCGGTTTCCCAACCGGTCAGGTTGTCGCTCTTCTGTACCAGCTTGCTCTGGAAATCGAGCAGGTTCGGCAGTTTGTCGGTCAGCAGGCCGAAGCGGTCGACCATGAATACGCGGGCGCGCGCTTCGTCTTCGCTCAACCCTTCGGACTTCATCTGCGCGATGATCTGCTCGGCGATGCCACAGCCGGCGGAACCGGCACCGAGGAAGGTGACGGTCTGATCGCGCAGCTGGCTGCCGGCGGCGCGGCTGGCGGCGATCAGGCTGCCGAGGGTCACCGCGGCAGTGCCCTGAATGTCATCGTTGAAGCAGCAGATCTCGTCGCGATAGCGGTTCAACAACGGGGTGGCGTTGTTCTGTGCGAAGTCTTCGAACTGCAGCAGCACGTTCGGCCAGCGGCGTTTGACCGCCTGAATAAACTCTTCGACGAAGGCGTGGTACTCCTCGCCGGAGATGCGCGGATGGCGCCAGCCCATGTACAGCGGATCGTTGAGGCGCTGCGGGTTGTTGGTGCCGACGTCCAGCACCACCGGCAGGGTATAGGCCGGGCTGATGCCGCCGCAGGCGGTGTACAGCGACAGCTTGCCGATGGGAATGCCCATGCCGCCGATGCCCTGGTCGCCCAGGCCGAGGATACGCTCGCCGTCGGTGACCACGATCACCTTGACGTTCTGCTTGGTGGCGTTTTGCAGCATGTCATCGATGCGATCGCGGTTCGGGTAGGAGATGAACAGCCCGCGCGCGCGGCGATAGATATCGGAGAAGTGCTCGCAGGCCTCGCCGACGGTCGGGGTGTAAATGATCGGCATCATCTCGCTCAGGTGCGAGTCCAGCAGGCGGTAGAACAGGGTTTCGTTGGTGTCCTGGATGTTGCGCAGGTAGATGTGCTTGTCGTTATCGTTCTTGAAATCCTGATACTGACGGTAGGCGCGTTCCACCTGTTCTTCGATGGTTTCCACCGCCTCCGGCAGCAGGCCGTGCAGGTTGAAGTGGCTACGTTCTTCCTCGGTGAAAGCGCTGCCTTTGTTCAGCAGCGGAAATTCCAGCAGAATCGGGCCGGCGTAAGGGATATAGAGCGGGCGTTTGCTTTCGTATTCTAGTTCCATCAGTTTTACTCTTCACGTATCAGATAACTTTATTGCCGACGATCCTAAGAGATAAAGAGAAGATGTACAGCATTTGTTGCCAGATGATGAACCAGGTTGGCGTAATTATCGACAATCAAATGATTTTTTTAACTAAAGAAAGTGTTTCTTGCGGCGTCGGGGCATTGTATTTGGCGGGCGGGGCTGTTAACGGCGGAACCGGATGGCCCCGCCGTGGTGCGCTTAGAAAGTGGCGCGGCTGACGTTCTGGCAGCCTAGCGCCGCCAGGGTGGCGCGGGTGGCGTCCCACTGGCTGAGGATCGCCTCCTGCGGCTCGACCAGTACGGCGCGGCGAATGTTCAGGCAATCGTCGCCGGAGAGGTTCAGCAGGATCAGCGCGGCCTGCAGCGGCGGCAGGCTAGGGTTGAAGGCGGCGTTTTCCGCATAACGGCCGGCATAGATAATGCCGTCTGTCGTTTCCAGCGCCACGCCGCTGTGGGCGTTGCTGTACGGTGCGTGACTCTGATTGGCCGCCGCCAGTGCCGCCTGTGTCAGTGCGTCGTCCAGCGCCAGCTGGTGACCGTGATCGACCTTGTCCATCAGCAGCGAAGCGATATCCAGATCTTTCGGGCCGAAGGCGTCCGGCAGATAGTCCGCCAGCGTAGCCGGCGCGCGGCCCGGCAGACGGATCTGCAGTTCGCCGCCGCTGTTCAGCTCATTCATAAACTGGCGGCAATGACCGCACGGCGTGTAATTGACGGTGACCGAGGCCAGCGCCGATTCACCGCGCAGCCAGGCATGGGTAACCGCGCACTGTTCTGCATGCACGGTTTGCTGCAGCGGTGCGCCGCTGAATTCCATATTGGCGCCGAAATAGAGGTTGCCACTTTGCCCGCGCGCGATGGCGCCGACGTGGAAATGCGATATCGGGGTTAACGAGCAGGCCGCCGCCAGCGGCAGCAGCGCGAATGCCAGCGCATCATCGTCCAGCCCGCAACCTGTGCGGATCGCCGCCGCTTGCTCGGCCGTGAACATCGCCGGAAAGTCAGGCGCGTCCAGATAGGGCCGCAGGGCGGATTGCAGTGTCGCGGGCAGTGCGCTGAAAGCGGTGTGAAAACGCGGATGCATAGAAGGTCTCTCTACGAGTTAACGGGGTAACATTCTAGGCAGGCCAGAGACATTAAAGTGTGATTAATATCTCTTAATTGGTGAAATTAATGCAATGAAATAAATAAATGCGAGATGTATCGCAAGTTTCGCCGTATTCAGCCGAACAGATGCAGCAGCACCGGGAACAGGAACGGCGCCAGCAGTGAGGTGATGATGCCGCAGATCACCAGCGCCAGCGAGCCGAATGCGCCTTCCTGGTAGTCCATCTCCGCGCAGCGTGCGGTGCCCAGCGCGTGGGATGCGGTGCCCATCGCCAGGCCGCGCGCAGAGTGGGTGGTGATTTTCAACAGGTTGAACAGCGTATGGCCGAACACGGCGCCGAGGATACCGACGAAAATGACGCAGACTGCGCTGATCGCCGGAATACCGCCGAGCGAGTCCGCGACGGCCATGGCGATTGGCGTAGTGACCGATTTCGGCAGGATAGAGGCGGCGATTTCCGGCGTGGCGCCCAGCCACAGGGCGATGGCGCCGCCGCTGATCATGGCGGTCAGGCTGCCGATGAAGCACACCGCGATAATCGACTTCCAGCGCGCGCGGATCTGGTGCAGCTGTTCATACAGCGGGAAGGCCAGTGCGACAACCGCCGGCTGCAGCAGATCGTTGAGGATTTTGCTGCCCTGAAAGTAGCGCTCATAGGGGATGCCGGTGAGCAGCAGCAGCGGGATGATCACCGCCATGGACACCAGCAGCGGATTGAGCAGCGGCATGTTCAGCTTGCGCGCCAGCCAGCGCGCGGCGAAATAGACCGCCAGCGTCAGCGGCAGCGACCACCAGATTTCATGGATCATGGGTTGCCCTCCGTGTCGTCGGGCTTACCGGCGATGCGGCGCTCGCGGTGAAAATAGTGTGAGGTATAGCCGACCACCACCAGCACCATCAGCGTGCTGATGAGGCAAGAGATGACCAGCGGGCCCAGATGCGCGACGATCTGGTCATAGTATTTCATCACCCCGACGCCGATAGGCACGAACAGCAGCACCATATAGCGGATCAGCAAATGGCAGCCGGGTTTAACCCATTTGGCCGGCATAATCTGGGTCGAGAGCAGGGCGAACAGCAACAGCATGCCGAGAATGCTGCCGGGAATGGCGAACGGCAGCAGCGCCGCCACTGCATTGCCGACGAACAGACACAGGTAGATGAGGAGCAGGGCTCTCAGGTATTTCCAGCACAGTGTGAGCACGTTGGCCATTGTCTTTCCCCGTTTAATTGCTGCATTCATCATACAATTAAACTGTGAGCCATGCCACAGATCGCACCATGAATTATCGCTATGGGTGCCATACCCGATCGGCGGGTTGACAGCCTGCAATGGCTACCACGCGCGGGTTCAGCGCGTGTCTTCGGCCGCTGCCGCCGCGTGTTCTGCCAGCCGGTGGCCGAGGAAGAAAAACAGCAGGCTGAGCAGCGCGGCGACGATCAGCATCACGAACATCAGCGGCGGCGCGGCATAGCTGAGCAGCACCCCGCACAGTACCGGGTTGATGGCGCCGCCCAGCGCGCTGAGATTCTGTACTCCATAGTAGCTGCCTTTCAGGTGCGGGGGCGCGATAAAGTCGATGAACATGTATTCCACCGGGATCACGATGATTTCGCCGAGGGTAAACACCGCCATCGCCGCCAGCCACAGCCAGACCGCCTGGCCGGCCGCCATGAAACCGAGCAGCCCGACGATGAAAAACAGCGTGCCCAGCACCAGCCAGCGCAGCATGTTTTCCTGGCGCATACCGCGGCTGAGCAGGTATTGCAGGGCGATAACGATGCTGGCGTTGACGATCATCACCAGCCCGATGATTTTGTAGGCGAACTCGGCGCTGGAGACGGTGATCAGATACTGCGACAGATAGCCGGTGAACTGACCGAACACCACGGCGCCCAGGGTGCTGCCGAGGGTGAAGTAGATAAGCCGCCGATCGCTCCGCAGGATTGTCAGCGTCTGGCGGAAGTTGGGGAGCGCGGCCGGTGCGGCGGCTGGCGTTGCGCGCTGTTGCCGACCGCGCAAGCGCAGGCTTAGCGCCGCCACCGTCGCCAGCGCCAACCCGCCCGACAGGTAAAACGGCAGCAGCGGGCTAAGCCCGGCCACCAGAACGCCGAGCGCAGAACCGATCGCCCAGCCGACGTTGACCAGCGTGTAGTTGATTGAGAAAGCCTTGATGCGCTGCTCGACCGGCAACCCGTCGGCGAAGCAGGCCTTAATGGTGATGCTCAGCACCGAATAACAGGTATGCAAGATGGCCAGCACCACGATCACGCCGCCGGGGCGCGGGATCCAGGGAATGGCGAAGAAGCTCAGCGCAAACAATACAATCGACAGCAGGATCAGGCGGTTCTTGCTGAACTTGTCAACCAGATAGCCGCCGTACAGGCTGGCAAGGATGCCGAGGGTCAGGCTGACGCCCAGGATCACGCCCACGCTCTTCGGCAGCAGATGGAAATGCTCGGTGAGGTAGATGGTAATGAACGGCAGCGTCACGCCGCGGCCGATGGTCAACACCAGCGAACTGGCCAGCAGCATGTTAATCAGCGAGGGGAATCCCTTCATTCGAAGCCTGTTTATGCATACAGTTATTGGGCGATGCAGATAACATAGCGTATTTTGGCGAGGACGGAAGGGGGAAGCCGAAAATTAGTTTAAAAACAGAGGCTGCGTCGGCAGCCTCGTCAAAAACAGCATTATTTACCGTGTTCGGCCTGCAGCGTGGCGAACCACGGTTGCACGAAGTCGCTGCTGCTGCCCCAGCCGGGGATGATCTTCGCCAGCCCGGCGACGTTGACCGGCCCCGGCTGCGCCAGCAGCAGCGCCTGCGGAATGACCGTCGCTTTGAACTGATAGCTGTCCGGCGTGCTTTCCCCGGCGATCTTGTTGGCCACCAGGCGCACGTTGACTGCGCCGATAAGCTTCGGATCCACCGCCACGCTGACCTGCCACGGGCTGCCCGCTTCGCGCATCAGCTGCAAGTCCTGGTTGGAGATATCGATGCTGTACAGCTTGATCTCGGTGCGGCCGTTCTCTTTCAACGCTTTGTAAGCGCCCTGAGTGAAGGCGTCCCAGGTGCCCCAGATGGCGTCGATCTTGCCTTTCGGGTATTTCGCCAGCACCGCGCCCACCTTGTTGGCGGTATCGCCCTGCACGTCGGATGAAACCGCGCCAATCGATTCCAGCTCGTGAATGCCCGGATGCTGTTTCAGCAGCTGCTGATAGGCGGCCTGGCGGCGTTCCATCGGTGGGAAGCCGGCTACCCAGAGTTTGATGATGTTGGCCTGGCCGTTGAAATCCTTCACTAACTGGCCGAAGGAGGCGTTGGCCAGCGAAGCGTCGTCCTGCTGCGAGACGGTGACGCCGGGAACGCTGCCACTGACGTCGGTATCGAACGCCGCGACGGCGATGCCGGCTGCCGCGATGCGTTTGACCAGCTCGGTGGAATAGGGGGCTCGCCCCTGTGAGAGAATGATGCCGTCATATTTCTGGCTGATAGCCTGGTTGACGAAGTCCTGGAAGCGCGCGTCGTCGCCGTTGCTGAGGAAGGTGTCCACCTTGAAGCCCAGCTTGCGTCCTTCCTGGATGGCACCCGCCAAAAATTGCGTGGTGTTGTCGTCGGAACCGAGGTTGCGGATCACCGCGATGCGCACCGGCCCCTGATGCTGAGCGATGGCAGCTGGCACGGCGGCGTTTTCCGCTGCCTGCAACGGCAGGGCAGCCAGCAGGCTGAGGGCGAGCAGCGAAGTCTTGACGTTTTTCATTATTATAGGCTCCAAAAAGCAGGGAAACGATCCCGGTGAAGGTCTGTTATAGCAGTCTTTCTGTCTGGACGTCTATTTGTTGTTGCGGAGCATCATAGCGAGATGCGGCAGGCGAGGGAATCAGAGCGGTTATGACTTTTTCTTACTGCTTATAACGTCGGGTTTGAGACATTAAAAAAGGGCCGAGCAAGCTCGACCCTCGATGTTACGCACCGGTGCGGTTATTTGACCTGCATACCAGGCTGCGCGCCGCTGTCCGGGCTCAGCAGGAAGATCTCTTTCCCGCCAGGGCCCGCCGCCATCACCATGCCTTCCGAAACGCCGAAACGCATTTTGCGCGGCGCCAGGTTGGCGACCATGATGGTCAGACGGCCTTCCAGCGCTTTCGGATCCGGGTAAGCGGAGCGAATGCCGGAGAAGATCTGGCGCAGTTCGCCGCCCAGATCCAGCTGTAGTTTCAGCAGCTTGTCGGAGCCTTCGACAAAGTCGGCGTTCTTGATCAGAGCGATGCGCATGTCTACCTTGGCAAAGTCGTCGAAGGTGATGGTTTCCTGAATAGGATCATCGGCCAATGGACCGGTCACCGGTTTGGCGGCGGCCATGTCTTCCTTCGAGGCGTTGACCATCTCGCTGACCTTATCCAGATCGATACGGTTGAACAGCGCTTTGAATGCGTTCACCTGGTGGCCCAGCAGCGGTTGCGGGATTGCGTCCCAGCTCAGCTCGGCGTTGAGGAACGCTTCGGCGCGTTCGGTCAGCGAAGGCAGCACCGGCTTCAGGTAAGTCATCAGCACGCGGAACAGGTTGATGCCCATCGAGCAGATGGCCTGCAGATCGGCATCGCGGCCTTCTTCCTTCGCCACCACCCACGGTGCCTGCTCATCCACGTAACGGTTGGCCAGATCGGCCAGCGCCATGATTTCGCGGATCGCGCGGCTGAACTCGCGGCTGGCGTAAGCTTCGGCGATGCTCTGCGCCGCGTCGACGAAGGTCTGGTACAGCGCCGGATCGGCGAGGCTGTCGGCCAGCTTGCCGCCGAAGCGCTTGTTGATAAAGCCGGCGTTGCGCGAAGCGAGGTTCACCACCTTGTTGACAATGTCGGCGTTCACGCGCTGCACGAAGTCTTCCAGATTGAGATCGATGTCATCAATGCGTGAAGAGAGCTTGGCGGCGTAGTAATAGCGCAGGCAGTCGGCATCCAGATGCTGCAGGTAGGTGCCGGCCTTGATGAAGGTGCCGCGCGACTTGGACATCTTGGCGCCGTTCACCGTCACGTAACCGTGCACGAACAGGTTGGTCGGTTTGCGGAAGTTGCTGCCTTCCAGCATCGCCGGCCAGAACAGGCTGTGGAAGTAGACGATGTCCTTGCCGATGAAGTGATAGAGCTCGGTGGTGGCGTCTTTGCGCCAGAACTCGTCGAAGTCCAGATCGCCGCGTTTGTCGCACAGGTTCTTGAAGGAACCCATGTAGCCGATCGGTGCGTCCAGCCAGACGTAGAAGTATTTGCCCGGCGCATCCGGGATTTCGAAGCCGAAGTAAGGCGCATCGCGGGAGATGTCCCACTGCTGCAGGCCGGATTCGAACCACTCCTGCATCTTGTTCGCCACTTGCTCTTGCAACGCGCCGGAGCGCGTCCACGCCTGCAGCATTTCGCTGAAGGCCGGCAGATCGAAGAAGAAGTGCTCGGAGTCGCGCATTACCGGCGTCGCGCCGGAAACCACGGACTTCGGATCGATCAGTTCCGTCGGGCTGTAGGTGGCGCCACACACTTCGCAGTTGTCGCCGTATTGGTCCGGCGATTTGCATTTCGGGCAGGTGCCCTTCACGAAACGGTCCGGCAGGAACATACCTTTCTCCGGATCGTACAGCTGAGAAATGGTGCGGTTCTTGATAAAACCGTTTTCTTTCAGGCGGCTGTAAATCAGGGTGGACAGCTCACGGTTTTCATCGCTATGGGTCGAGTGATAGTTGTCATAGCTGATGCCAAAGCCGGCGAAATCCTGTTGGTGCTCCTGGCTCATCTCCGCGATCATTTCTTCCGGTTTTACGCCCAGCTGCTGCGCTTTCAGCATGATCGGCGTGCCGTGCGCGTCGTCCGCGCAAATGAAATGCACTTCGTGGCCGCGCATTCGTTGGTAACGCACCCAGATATCCGCCTGGATGTGCTCGAGCATGTGGCCGAGATGGATGGAACCATTTGCGTACGGTAGCGCGCACGTCACCAATAATTTTTTCGCGACTTGAGCCATAGTGAGAACTTGCTTTCTGTAATGAATAAAAGGGCCTTCGATGTTAACCGATCGCGCTCTTCGCTGCTAGGGCGGTTTCTTGCAGGTTATACGCGCCAGCCGCCGGGCAGTTCTGATATGCTTAGCCGGAAGCTACCCATTCAAAATCAAGGAGCCGGGATGAACGCAAAATCCCCTGAGCAGACCAACCCCGAAGTTCTGCGCGCCCTGGTGACCGGTGTACTGGCCGCCTTTGAACACCCGACGTTGAAAAACAACCTGACCGCATTGAAGGCTATCCATCACTGCGCGTTGCTGGACGATGTGCTGCATATCGAACTGACGATGCCGTTTGCCTGGCTGAGCGGCTTTGAAGCGCTGCAGGCAAGCGTTGGCCCCGAGCTGCTGCGCGTGACCGGCGCCAGCGCCATCGATTGGAAGCTGAAACACGATATCACGACGCTGAAGCGTGCCAACGGCCAGGCCGGTATCAAAGGCGTGCGCAATATCATCGCCGTCAGCTCCGGTAAAGGCGGGGTGGGGAAATCCACCACCGCCGTCAACCTGGCGCTGGCGCTGGTCGCCGAAGGGGCCAAGGTCGGCATTCTGGACGCCGACATATACGGCCCGTCGATCCCCAATATGCTGGGCACCGAACACGAGCGGCCGACTTCGCCGGACGGTCAACATATGGCACCAATCATGGCGCACGGCCTGGCGACCAACTCTATTGGCTATCTGGTGACCGACGACAATGCTATGGTGTGGCGCGGACCGATGGCCAGTAAGGCGCTGATGCAGCTGTTGCAGGATACGCTGTGGCCGGATCTGGATTATCTGGTGCTGGACATGCCGCCGGGTACCGGCGACATTCAGCTGACGCTGTCGCAGAACATTCCGGTGACCGGCGCACTGGTGGTTACCACCCCGCAGGATATCGCTTTGCTGGATGCCGCCAAGGGCATCGTGATGTTCGAGAAAGTGCATGTGCCGGTGCTGGGCATCGTGGAGAACATGAGCGTGCATATCTGCAGCAACTGCGGTCACCATGAGCCGATTTTTGGCACCGGTGGCGCCGAGAAGCTGGTGCAGAAATACCACAGTCGTCTGCTGGGGCAGATGCCGTTGCATATTTCGCTGCGCGAAGATCTGGATCGCGGTACGCCGACGGTGATCAGCCGACCGGACAGCGAATTCGCCGACATGTATCGTCAATTGGCCGGCCGTGTGGCTGCGCAGATGTATTGGCAGGGCGAGGCGATCCCGACAGAGATTGCGTTCCGCGCGCTGTAATCAGCCTATCGCAATGCAAGAACCCGGCTTAAACGCCGGGTTTTTTTATAGGATGCGGGCTGGGTTGTGCAAATCTGCCCGGGTATAAGGACGTTCGATCTGTGCCAGCGTTTTGGCGATATGCTCCAGCAATCCCTGGGTGGGAGCCGGCTGCCGCTGTCCCATCAGCGCCAATGGCAAGGCCAGCGCGATGGCGAAGTGCGGCCAAGAGAGATGCGGGCGCGTTTTGCTCCGCTGCAACCACAGGAACAGTGCGCTGGCCAGGTAGCCTAAAATCAGCCCGCTGATCACCTCAGATACCGAGTGCACGCGAATTTCCAGCCGCGAAACGCCAATGGCGAAAGGTAATATCCACCCGGTCAGTAAAGCGATGCTACGTATGGGGTGGGAAAAGCGACCGGTCAACGTCCAAAGCAATGGCGGCCAGATGCTTGCCGCGAGGGCTGAATGGCCGCTGAATCCGGTGAAGTCATAACTTGCGCTACCAATGCCCCAGCCCATAAAGGCCAGTTTGGACAGGCAGACCAGCCCGCCGGTGAAACCGAAGATCAGCGCCCATTGCCAGCCTGCCGCGCGAGTGGCGGGAGACGCGATCAGCAACAAAAACAGAATCAGCGCGCAGGGCAGCAGCAGCATGCTGTCGCCGAAAAAAGTCAGAAAATACCAATCCAGCACATCAATCTCCGATGAAAGGGGACGGGGAGCAAAAGTCAGCGCCGTGGAGTGTAACCCGTTACGGCGCGTTGCCCTAGGCGTGAGATTCTTAAAATGCCGCTTGCCCGTGGCGTGACAGCCCGAATTCGCCCGCCGTTGCGCAATATACAGTGGCGCAAACCCCGGCGACTCCCTATAATTGTCGCGTTTTAGTTCCCCCCTTCACACTATGAAATCAGGTCTTTAATTTTATGACTGACAATCCGCATCAGTGCGTCATTATTGGTATAGCTGGCGCATCTGCCTCCGGAAAAAGCCTTATCGCCAGCACGTTGTACCGCGAACTCCGCGAGCAGGTCGGCGATGAGCACATCGGCGTTATTCCAGAAGACAGTTACTATAAAGACCAGACTCACCTGACCATGGAAGAACGGGTCAAAACCAACTACGACCACCCGAGCGCCATGGATCACAACCTGCTGTTCCAGCATCTGCAGATGCTGAAGGCCGGTAAGGCGATCGAGCTGCCGCTGTACAGCTACACCGAACACACGCGCAAGAAAGAAACTGTCCACCTGGAACCTAAAAAAGTCATTATTCTGGAAGGGATCTTGCTGCTGACGGATATCCGCCTGCGCCAGGAAATGAACTTCTCGATCTTTGTCGACACGCCATTGGATATCTGCCTGATGCGCCGCATGAAGCGCGACGTCAACGAGCGCGGCCGCTCGATGGATTCGGTGATGGCGCAATACCAGAAGACCGTGCGCCCGATGTTCCTGCAATTTATCGAACCTTCCAAACAATACGCCGATATCATCGTCCCGCGCGGTGGCAAAAACCGCATCGCGATCGATATTCTGAAAGCCAAAATCAGCCAATTCTTTGAATAATGCCCCTTAATGGCCGGAAATGTGCATTTCCGGCCGGCGGCCAACTATTTGCACCCCGGCGTAGACCTTTCGCCCGTTGTGTGGCAATTTTTGTTTAGTTATGCGTTTTGATGGAGAAGAGAGACATGAGACTGTGTGACCGCGATATAGAAGCCTGGCTGGATAGCGAGAAACTGGTGATTTCCCCGCGCCCGCCGCTCGAACGCATCAACGGGGCCACAGTAGATGTCCGCTTGGGCAATCAGTTCCGCGTGTTCAGTGGCCATACCGCGCCTTTTATCGATCTTAGCGGACCGAAAGACGAAGTCAGCGCCGCGTTGGATCGCGTGATGAGCGACGAGATTGTCCTGCCGGAAGGCGAGGCGTTCTTCCTTCATCCCGGCGAGCTGGCCCTGGCGGTGACGTTCGAATCCGTGACGTTGCCGGACGATCTCGTGGGGTGGCTCGACGGCCGTTCTTCTCTGGCGCGCCTGGGGCTGATGGTACACGTCACTGCGCACCGTATCGATCCGGGCTGGCATGGGCGCATCGTGCTGGAGTTTTACAACTCCGGCAAGTTGCCGCTGGCGCTGCGGCCGGGGATGCTGATTGGCGCCTTGAGCTTTGAGCCGTTGTCCGGCCCGGCGGCCCGGCCTTATAACAGCCGGCAGGACGCAAAATATCGCGATCAGCAGGGCGCAGTAGCCAGTCGAATCGACAAGGACTAACGGCGCGGGATGCACCGTCGGTGTGGCGCTGACAAGAGGGTGGCATGAGAAGATTACTGACGACATTGGCGATTTTATTGGTGGTCGTGGTGGCGGGGATGTCCGCGCTGGTACTGCTGGTCAATCCGAATGATTTTCGCGGTTACATGGTCAAAAAGGTCGAACAGAAGAGCGGCTACCAACTGACGCTCGAAGGCGACCTACGTTGGCATATCTGGCCACAGCTCAGCATTCTGGCCGGGCGCATGACGCTGACCGCGCCGGGTGCCAAGGCGCCGGTAGTGAGCGCGGAAAACATGCGCCTCGATGTCAAACTATTGCCTCTATTGTCGCATCAGCTGTTTGTTAAACAGGTGATGCTGAAAAATGCCGTCATTCGCCTCACGTCCGACAGTGAAGAGCACTCTCAGGTGGACGCCCCGATCGCACCCGCCGGTAGCGGTACTGACGCGGCAGACGTGGCCTGGAAGTTCGATATCGACAACCTACGGGTCGTGGACAGCCTGCTGGTTTGGCAGCGCGCCGACAACGAGCAAATCAATGTCCGGGATATCAATCTCACTCTGCAACAAACGGAGAAACGGCAGGCGCAGCTGGAACTTTCCAGTCGGGTTAACCGCGATCAGCGTGACCTGACCTTCAGCATGGCGGCCGATGTCGATCTACAGCAGTTCCCACGCCAGATCGGCGCCAAAGTGACTCAGTTCAATTACCAACTGGTGGGCGCGGATATTCTTAATGGCGGTATTCAGGGAGAGGGCAATGCACAGGTGGTCTATCAGCAGACGCCAGCGCAGATTGCCATCAGCCAACTGAACGTCAGTGCCAATAACAGCCAATTGGCCGGCGATATCAGTGCCAGCCTCGGGACGGTGCCTGGCTATGTGGTGAATCTGAATTCGGCTAATCTCGATCTCGACGCGCTTTCCGGTTGGCAATCCAGCACTAATACCGCCGAGCAGCCCGCCGTGACCGCCGCGCCGGTGATCGCCAGCCAGGTTGACGATCGGCAGCAGAACCTGGAAGCGCTGCGCAATTTCAATGCACAGTTGAATCTGCAGGCGGCGCAGTTGACCTACCGCGGTATGAACGTTACCCAGTTAGCCGTCGCGGCGGATAATCAACGCGGCCTACTGACGCTGCATAAACTTGTCGGGCAATTGGCCGGCGGTGATTTCTCCTTGCCGGGCTCGCTGGACGCGCGCGGTAATAAACCGGTGATCAGCGTGCAGCCGACGTTGAACCAGGTTGAACTCGGCACGGTGCTCAAAGCCTTCGACATGCCGCAGATGCTGACCGGCAAATTCAGCATGAAAGGGGATCTGACCGGCGATCGTCTTTCTTCACAGTCATTTGAGCACCGCTGGCGCGGTACGGCGCAGCTGGCGATGCAGGATGCGCAGTTGCACGGCCTGAACATTCAGCAACTGATCCAACAGGCGGTGGCGCGCAACGATAACAGCGTGCGCGGGCAAGACAGCTATCAGCGCTATACCGAGGTCAAAAGCGTCTCTGCGCAGGCCAGCCTGAATCAAGGCACGGTCAAGCTCAGCGGTCTGACGGCGGATTCTCCTTTGCTGGCGCTGACCGGCGCCGGCAGCATCGATATGCCGGGCAAGCAGTGCGATATGGCGCTTAACGTGCGCGTCACCGGCGGATGGCAAGGGCGCGGCGAGCTGATCGAACAACTGCAAAAAACGCCGATTCCGCTGCGGGTTTACGGGCCTTGGCAACAGCTGAATTATCAACTGCAAGTCGATAAAGTGCTGCGAAAAACGCTGCAGGATCGGGCCAAGGATGCGTTGAACAAGTGGGCTGAAAAGAACAAGGATTCGCGCGAAGGCCAGGATCTGAAGAAG
>NZ_JASGBT010000020.1:84199-96683 GCF_030053255.1 Serratia sp. PF-27 | reverse complement strand
GGCCCGCGTCAATATCGAGATTCCCGCGGTAATTTCTCTCCGTTACCTTGATGAAGGTCATGAAGGCTCGCGCGCAGTTTGTGCAGAGTAAGGGCTGTTCTGCTATGACTATGCGCCTGAGCGCGAAAACATGACGAGTTGAGGAAACATGATAGAGCTTCTTATTGGCGCCGCAGTCGCGGCGGGCGTGGGCCGTTACATCATCAAGGGATATTCCGCTACCGGCGTTTTGTTGGTGGGGGGGCTGCTGCTGCTCGGCATCAGTGCCCTGATGGGGAAAACGCTGTTGCCGTCCGGCGCCACCTCAACCGGCTGGCGCGCGACCGACATGATCGAATACGTCAAGATTTTGCTGATGAGCCGTGGCGGCGATCTGGGCATGATGATCATGATGCTGTGCGGCTTTGCCGCGTACATGACGCATATCGGCGCTAACGACGTGGTGGTCAAGCTGGCCTCGCGCCCGTTGCAGATGATCAACTCGCCTTATCTGCTGATGGTGGCGGCATACTTTGTCGCTTGCCTGATGTCATTGGCGGTCTCTTCCGCCACCGGCCTCGGCGTATTGCTGATGGCGACGCTGTTCCCATTGATGGTGAACGTCGGCATTAGCCGCGGGGCGGCGGCGGCCATTTGCGCTTCGCCGGCGGCGATTATTCTGGCACCAACCTCCGGCGACGTGGTGCTGGCAGCCAAGGCGGCGGAGATGCCGCTGGTGGACTTTGCGTTCAAAACCACGCTGCCTATCTCGATTGCCGCCATCGTCTGTATGGCCGTGGCGCACTTTTTCTGGCAGCGCTACCTCGACAAAAAGAACAATGAACAGCATCACATCATGGACGTCAGCGAAATCAAAACGCATGCGCCGGGGTTCTACGCGATATTGCCGTTTACGCCGATCCTTGGCGTGCTGATCTTCGACGGAAAATGGGGGCCGGAGCTGCACATCATTACCGTGCTGGTAGGGTGCATGCTGCTGGCGGCCGTGATCGAGTTTGCGCGCAGCTTCAGCGCCAAACAAGTGTTCAGCGGCCTGGAGGTAGCCTATCGCGGCATGGCGGATGCTTTTGCCAGCGTGGTGATGTTGCTGGTGGCCGCGGGTGTCTTCGCGCAGGGGCTGAGTACCGTCGGCTTTATCAGCGGGCTGATTGGCCTTGCGCAGTCGTTTGGCACCGGCGGTTTGATCATGATGCTGGTGCTGGTGGTGATCACCATGCTGGCGGCCATGACCACCGGTTCCGGCAATGCGCCGTTCTATGCGTTTGTCGAACTGATCCCGAAACTGGCGGCGCAGATGGGCGTGAATCCGGCCTATCTGGTGATCCCGATGCTGCAGGCGTCTAACCTCGGCCGCACGCTGTCACCGGTCTCCGGTGTGGTGGTAGCGGTTTCCGGCATGGCGAAAATCTCGCCGTTCGACGTGGTAAAACGCACTTCGGTGCCAGTGATTGTCGGGCTGGTGGTGGTGATCGTGGCGACGGAACTGCTGGTTCCCCAGTAAAAGAAAGGCCGGGGGATGCCCGGCCTCAATGCTAAACCTCGTAGTCCTCCGGTGGAGGCGGCGGGGTGATCTTCACCTTCAGGATACGGTGGCTGTTGACCTCCAGCGGTTCGAACAGGTAGTCACCGATTCTGATTTGCTCGCCTTCTTGCGGCACACGCTGGCTGTGCTCCATCAGCAGCCCCGCCAGCGTGTGGTATTCGCGCTTTTCTTCCAGCGGCATCGGCAGGTACAGCACCAGATCTTCCAGCGGCATATAGCCGTTGGCGATCCAGCTGCCGTCCTCGTTTTGCTGAATGTCGTGGCGTGCGTCCACCTCTTCGCCGGCCTCCGGCAGGTTACCGGCGATGGTTTCCATCACGTCCGTCAGGGTGACGATGCCTTCGACGGAGCCGAACTCATCAACCACAAAGGCAAAGTGCGTCTGCGCCTGACGGAATTGTTCCAGGGCGCTTAACAGCGTGAGCTGCTCCGGGAAGATCAGCGGTTGACGTATCAGCGCACGCAGATCCAGCGGCGCCTGCGCCAATTGCTGTTTGAGGACGTCGATAGTATGGATAACGCCCAGCGGTTCGTCGCTGGCGCTGCTTTCCACCACCACGATGCGCGTGTGCTGATTACGTTCCAGCAACTGCGTCAGCTTCTCCTGCGGATCGTTCAGTTCAAGGTATTCGACGTCGTGACGCGAGGTCATGATGCTGCTGACCGTGCGCTGCGCCATGCCGAGTACGCGTTCGATCATGCGCCGTTCCTGCTGATTGAAGATCTCGCCGCTTTCGCTGTCGCTATCGGCCAGCAGGTTGGCGGAGTGGCTGTCGACCTCTGCTTCTTCATGTTTGCCGCTCAGCATACGCAACACCGCCTCGGCGGTGCGTTCGCGCAGTGGCCGCACCTTTGACAGGAAGCGACGGCGGTTGAACTGCGCCAGCTGGTTGAGCGCCTCGATCATTACCGAGAAGCCGATCGCTGCGTAGAGGTAGCCTTTCGGAATATGATAGCCGAAGCCCTCCGCCACCAGGCTAAAGCCAATCATCAGCAGGAAGCTCAGGCACAGGATAACGATAGTCGGGTGAGCGTTGACGAAGCGCGTCAACGGCTTGCTGGCCAGCAGCATCAGGCCGATGGCGATGCAGACCGCGATCATCATCACCGCCAGATGATCGACCATGCCGACCGCGGTGATCACCGAGTCGAGCGAGAAGACGGCGTCCAGCACCACGATCTGCGCCACGACCGGCCAGAAACGTGCGCCTTTGCGCGCGCCATGCTGCTCTTCATCCTTGCCTTCCAGCCGCTCATTGAGCTCCATGGTGGCTTTGAACAGCAGGAATATCCCGCCGACCAGCATGATCAGATCGCGGCCGCTGAAGGGGTGCTCCGCGACGATGAACATCGGTTTGGTCAGCGTCGCCAGCCACGATATGGAGGCGAGCAGAGCCAGACGCATGACCAGCGCCAGCAACAGACCGACGACACGGGCCTTATCTCGTTGTTGTTTCGGTAGTTTGTCCGCCAGAATGGCGATGAAGACAAGGTTGTCTATACCCAGCACGATTTCCAGCACGACCAAAGTGGCCAGGCCGGCCCAAATTGTTGGATCAGCGATCCATTCCATACGCCCAATTTCACCTGTAAGTTCTACGGCTTATGCCGCACGGGAATGATGGGCGTTGAGGCGGCAAAATTCAACTTTAATCGGGAGGACGTGGATCAGCACAGGCGTATTGCCGTAAACATCGATCGGCGCCGAGTGGCCCAAGGAATCAAGGGCCGAGGGAGCAAATATCTGCCGGGATGCCATGCGCTCAGAAAAGAAACGTCTTATTAAATATATTTAAATCAAAATATTAAAACAATTTTCTTCAACTATGATTCTTATCGGTATGTGGCATGAGTAGTCTTATTCTGAAAACGGCTGACTGGGGGGATCTAAGGCTTGTATCACTTAGGCATTAGTATAAGAATCTTAGTCATATAACGGCAGTAACTAGCATCGTTTGGTTATAAAGGCACCGATTTTTTTATTTTTTTGTGAACAGCATGACAGTTCAAACGAAGAATGAGTGCCGTTTTGCATAAAAATTACTGGCTCATACAATGACGTGGTTGGATGCGTCAATACAGTACTTTGGTAGCTGCAAGCCAAGGGCGGTAGCGTGCCTGATTGAATCCCCTTGTTCACGCTGCACAGGTGAGTGCAGCGCTACGATGAATTGGAATGAAAATGCAAACAAGACTTAAGGCAGTGATCCCCGTTGCGGGCTTGGGAACCCGTATGTTGCCAGCGACCAAGGCTATTCCTAAAGAAATGTTGCCCGTGGTCGATAAGCCCTTAATCCAGTACATTGTTGCTGAATGCGTCGCGGCGGGGATTAAAGATATCGTATTGGTCACGCATTCATCGAAAAACGCGATTGAAAACCATTTTGACACTTCTTTTGAGCTGGAGGCCATGCTCGAAGCGCGCGTAAAGCGTCAGCTCCTGAGTGAAGTGCAAAGTATTTGTCCGCCGGATGTTACCGTGATGCAGGTGCGTCAGGGACAGGCAAAAGGGTTGGGGCATGCGGTGCTTTGCGCCAAACCAATGGTGGGTGATTCTCCTTTCGTTGTGCTGTTACCCGATGTTTTATTGGATGATTCTACGGCGGATTTGCGTAAAGAAAATCTGGCTAAAATGATTCAACGTTTTGATGATACGGGTTATAGCCAAATCATGGTTGAACCGGTGCCGGAACAAGATGTGTCCAAATATGGTGTGGTAGATTGCGCAGGCGCGACGATAGCTGCTGGAGAAAGCGCACCGATGACGGCGGTGGTTGAGAAGCCGGCCCGTGAGGATGCACCTTCCAATTTAGCGGTTGTCGGCCGGTATGTACTTTCAGCAGAAATTTGGCCGCTGCTTGAAAAGACCGCTCCTGGCGCAGGCGACGAGATTCAACTGACCGACGCGATCGCGATGTTGATGAAAGAGCAAACGGTGGAAGCGTTCCATATGAGCGGTAAATCCCATGATTGCGGTGACAAGCTTGGTTATATGAAGGCGTTTGTGCAATATGGTCTGCGTCACGGTTCGGAAGGTGAGAATTTCAGCCACTGGTTGAAGCAGACGTTGGGAAAGTAACAGGTTGTCGCCACCGCGGCTGAGAGCGAACACGAGAATGAATGAGGTTTACCATGACGAAGTTGAAAGCGGTTATTCCCGTTGCCGGATTGGGCATGCGCATGCTGCCGGCGACCAAAGCGATTCCGAAAGAGATGTTGCCAATCGTTGATAAACCGTTGATTCAATACATTGTCAACGAATGCGTCGCGGCAGGGATCAAAGAGATCATCCTGGTGACGCATTCTTCCAAGAACGCCATCGAAAACCATTTCGATACCTCATTCGAGCTGGAGGCGATGCTGGAGGCCCGTGTGAAGCGGCAGCTGTTGGATGAAGTGCAGTCGATAACGCCAAAAGGCGTGACGCTGATGCACATTCGCCAGGGGCAACCAAAAGGACTGGGACATGCCGTTCTCTGCGCTAAACCGTTGGTCGGTGATTCGCCATTTGTTGTTCTGTTGCCGGACATCTTACTGGATGACGCGAAAGCGGATTTGAAGACAGACAATCTGCCGCACATGATTGCGCGCTTTGAGCAGACTGGATTGAGTCAGGTTTTGGTGCAAAAGGCAGACGAACACGTACTGCATGATTATTCCGTGGTTGAGTGTGAGGCCAGCAACCTGAAACCAGGCGCAAGTGCTCGTATCACATCGATTGTTGAAAAACCGGCGCCGGAAACCAAGTTGGAATCCAACTATTCTGCTGTAGGGCGCTATGTCTTGTCCGGCGATATTTGGCCGTTGCTGGAAACCACGGAACCGGGAGCCTGGGGACGTATTCAACTGACCGATGCGATTGCAGAATTGTTGAAACGCAAACCGGTAGAGGCGACAGAACTGGTGGGGGAGTCGTTCAACTGCGGTGAAAAAATGGATTACCTTCGCGCTTTTGTCACTTATGGGTTGCGTCATCCGACCCAAGGCAAAGCTTTCCGGGAATGGGCTGAACAATTGACTCTTTAAAAATCTTATCGTGTATGTATACCGCTGATAGCTGCCTAAGTGGTACCTGTTGAATCTTGGGTAATATCGTTATTCCCGTTTTTAGATTACTATACATGCGATAACAAGTTATTCTACCTACGATGCGTGTAAGCCCATTTTTTGACTGGTAGATCTTGTGCAGCATTAGAACGTGAGGTGGTTTACTCATGACTTTTCATTCTGCCTGCGAGGTACGGGACACAGAGCAACTGCTTTGTCTCATTATAATATCTATGCAAGAGTCAATGGCATGTAAACGATATAAGCATAGCAACAGGTACCTTACCGTTATGTGGTAGGAATGCAGTATACCGACGTATTTTGGCAAGGTTAAAGATATGCAGCCACTGTTGCTTGGCATAGTAGCTCTGTAGCTACATTTACTTCGAAAGTGATGATAATTTGATGGCAAAACGACAATTGAAAATGATATCGCTGTTGATATCAATCAGCGTAATCAGCGGATGTACCGTGTTTCCGGGAACTCATCTATCAACTAGCGGTAAAGATGTTGTAAAACAAGATGATGCAGATTACGATATCGATAAATTGGTTAATGTCTATCCTATGACTCCAAAGTTGTTGGATTCACTACGACCAGAGAAAATAGTCGCGCAACCTAACAGTCAATTGGACGGGATGTTGCGTACTTACGAATATCGGATTGGTGTGGGTGATGTACTAAACGTTACTGTATGGGATCACCCTGAATTAACTACTCCGGCCGGCCAGTATCGTAGTGCAAGTGATACGGGGAACTGGGTGCACTCTGATGGGAGCATTTTTTATCCCTACATCGGTAAGGTAAATGTAGTTGGTAAAACAGTAACCCAGATCCGTGATCAGATTTCCAATCGTTTGGCGCAATACATTGAAAGTCCTCAAGTAGATGTCAGTATCGCAGCTTTCCGCTCGCAAAAGGCATATGTAACCGGCGAGGTAGCCAAATCGGGACAGCAAGCGATTACTAACGTTCCGCTGACTGTTATGGATGCGATCAACGCGGCTGGAGGGTTAACTGAGCAGGCTGACTGGCGCAATATCGTACTCACTCATAACGGTAAAGAGCAGCTAATTTCGTTGCAGAAATTGATGCAAAACGGTGACTTGACGCAAAATCGTCTACTCTACCCTGGCGATATCCTCTATATTCCACGCAATGATGAATTGAAAGTCTTTGTGATGGGGGAAGTAAAAGCGCCTGCTACATTAAAAATGGATCGTAGCGGTATGACGTTGACAGAAGCGTTAGGCAATGCACAAGGTTTGACTCAAAGCACAGCCGATGCTACAGGCGTTTTCGTCATTAGGCCGTTGCATGGCTCGCAGGGCAACAAACTTGCGAATGTTTATCAACTGAACATGGCCGATGCAACAGCACTTGTGATGGGGGCCGAGTTTAAATTACAGCCATATGATATTGTGTATGTTACCGCTGCACCTGTCGCACGCTGGAATCGTTTGATTTCACAACTTGCGCCGACGATCGCAAGCTTCAACGATCTAACCGAAGGTTCGCTGCGTATACGTAACTGGCCATAGAGAGTGCTATGTTTGATTCAATTCTGGTTGTTTGTGTGGGTAACATATGCCGCTCTCCGACAGCGGAGAGAATACTTATTCAGCGCTTACCGGGCAAGAAAATAGCTTCGGCGGGAATATCTGCACTTGTGGGACATGCTGCTGATAGCACTGCATGTGCCGTTGCTAAAAAAAACCATTTAGATTTAGAGGGGCATGTTGCACGGCAATTGACTAAAGAAATGTGTCGCGAGTACTCGCTTATCTTAGTGATGGAAAAAGGTCATATAGATGCGGTTTGTCAATTGGTGCCCGAGGTACGTGGAAAAACGATGCTATTAGGACACTGGTTGGGTCAAAAAGAAATTCCTGATCCGTATCGTAAGAGTTACGAAGCATTTGAATTTGTCTATGGCCTCATTGATGAGGCGGCTCAGAAATGGGCGCAGGCATTAAATCGTTAACCAGAGATTACAATGACTGATAATACTAGAGCAGGCTTATCTAAGGCCAACGAGCACGATGAAATTGATTTAAGCCGCCTTTTAGGCGTGTTACTTGATCACCGGTGGCTTATCACTGGTGTGATCACACTTTTTGCCGTGATTGGGATCATTTACTCGATTTTTTCTACGCCAATATATCAAGCTGATGCAATGGTGCAAGTTGAGCAGAATGCCGGCAATTCAATTTTAAGTGATTTCTCTCAAATGCTGCCGTCAGGGCAACCTGCTTCAGCTACAGAAATTGAACTTATTTCCTCACGAATGGTTCTAGGTAAAACGGTTGATGATCTTAATCTTGATATAGCGGTAAATCAGGATTATTTCCCTATATTTGGCAGAGGATGGGAAAGATTAATAAATAAAGAACCAAGCGAGCTATTAATTGGTCGTCTAAGTGTGCCAGAGTTCATGGCTGAGAAACCAATGGAACTTAAGGCACTAGGTAGCAATCAATATTCTTTGAGTTTTGACGGAAAGGAAATTATTAAAGGTAAGGTTGGGATCCTATCTTCCTCTGATGGTATTAAGATCTTGGTTTCCGATATAAAAGCGGAAGACGGGACAACCTTCCAAGTCACTAAACGATTGAAATTAAATGTTATCAATGACTTGATAAAAAATCTCACCGTCGAAGATAAAGGGAAAGATACAGGGGTTTTGGCACTCAGTTTAACTGGGGAGAACAAATGGCGTATTCGAGAAGTTTTAGATAGTATCACTAAAAATTATTTATTACAAAATGTTGAGCGAAAATCTGAAGAAGCAGGTAAAAGTTTAAGTTTTCTTAAAGAGCAAATCCCTGATGTGCGCGCTAAGCTTGACTCATCCGAAGATTTGTTGAACAAATATCGTCAGAAAAATGACTCGGTAGATCTTTCTCTTGAGACTAAAGCTGTACTTGATTCTATTGTGTCTGTTGAAACTCAATTGAATGAATCAACGTTTAAAGAAGCAGAAATATCTAAGCTATATACCAAACAGCACCCTGCTTATAAAGCATTACTTGAGAAGAGGCAAACATTAGAAGAAGAGAGAAACAAGCTAAATAAACGCATTGCGACAATGCCTAAAACGCAACAAGAAATTTTACGCCTGACACGTGATGTTCAAGTTGAACAAGAAATTTTTATGCAATTACTGAACAAAGAACAGGAGCTTAGCGTAACTAAGGCGAGTACCGTTGGCAATGTAAGGATCATTGATCCTGCGTTGACCCAGATTAATCCTGTTCAGCCGAGAAAAACACTAATTGTACTGTTAGCTATCTTCTTAGGTGGTTTGATCTCTGTCGGTTTCGTGTTGTTGAAAACGATGTTGCATAAGGGGATTGACAATCCTGAAGCCTTGGAAGAACAAGGAATAAATGTTTATGCAAGCATTCCTTTATCTGAATGGCAGCAAAAGAAAGATATCGAAATGGCGAATCGCCGTGGCAGGAAGGTTTCTTCTACTGATTCAACTTCTTTACTTGCTGTAGGTAATCCGGCTGATCTTGCCATTGAAGCAATCCGCAGTCTTCGTACTAGTTTGCATTTCGCAATGATGGAAGCAAATAATAATGTGCTTATGATTTCTGGTGCTAGTCCGAACATCGGTAAAACGTTTGTCAGTATTAATCTCGCGGCTGTTATTGCTCAAACGGGCCAAAGAGTATTGGTAATCGATGCCGACATGCGCAAAGGTTACTCACATGCTTTGGTCGGTGGGGACTGGAAAAACGGTTTATCAGATTTATTATCTGGGAAAATTGGGTTCGAAAAAGCTGTCCAGACTACGAAGATTACGGGCATGGATTTTATTCCGCGGGGTCAGATACCGCCAAATCCATCCGAACTTCTGATGCACTCACGCTTTGCCGATTTACTGCGCGTAGCAGGTGAAAAATACGACTTGGTCTTGATTGATACACCTCCAGTTCTGGCAGTAACGGATGCATCAATAATCGGCCGGCTGGTCGGAACGTCATTGATGGTTGCACGTTTCGGCATTAATACTGTCAAGGAAGTTGACTTCAGTATTCGTCGATTTGAGCAAAATGGGATCAATATCAAGGGCGTAATCCTTAATGCTGTTGAGAAACGCGCTAGTAATTACTATGGCGGCTATGGTTATTATCAGTATAGCTACATTAATGATAAAAAACTGTAGCGTGAAACACTAATATTGGAGCTGCTGGGGACACCTGGCAGCTCTAGTTTTTTTGCTACCAATAAAGTCTATATAATGACACATTCATCATTAAGAGATAGAGCTGTATCAGGGATGATATGGAGCATAGTTGAAAGGTTTCTTGTGCAAGGAGTGCAATTCGGTATCAGTATTGTTCTGGCGAGAATTATTTCTCCATCAGACTTTGGACTGATAGGGATGGTTGCGATTTTTATAGTATTATCGGATATTATTATTAATAGTGGTTTCACTCAGGCGCTAATTCAAAAAAAAGATAGAACTCAAGTAGATTATTCGACGGTATTTTACTTCAACTTGCTTATAAGTATTATTCTTTATGGTGGTATTTATTTTATAGCACCGTTTGTTGCCGACTTTTATAATTCACCTGCGATTACACATATTGTTCGAGTGCTTGGCATTAGTATTATTATCAAATCCCTATGTTTAGTGCAAACGACTAAACTATCGATTGAGCTAAACTTTAAACTAAGAGCCAAGGTTAACTTTTTATCTGTAGTCATTAGCGGGACAATTGCACTGTATTTGGCATATCACGAATATGGTGCTATGGCTCTTGTTTACCAGACTATAATAAACTCAATCTGTGTAACTATTCTTCTGGCTATCTTTCTAAAATGGCGCCCGAATTTTGTTTTTTCATTTGATTCTTTAAAGCAACTTTTTGGGTTTGGTTCGAAATTATTGTTTGCAAGTTTTGTTCGTACAATTGTCGATAATTGTTATTCAATATTAATCGGACGTTTCTTTTCAAGTAAGGAAGTAGGTTATTATACTCAAGGGCGAAATATCCCAGATTTGATTTCGGTGAATTTATTTAATATCTTACAGGGCGTGCTATTTCCTATCATGTCAGCAACGCAAGACGATAGGGAGAGACTTATTCGGATATATAAGAAAAGTCTAGATATGACAGCTTTCATAGTAATGCCTGCAATGGTTGGCTTTACATTCTTGGCAGAACCTTTTGTTCACTACTTCCTTACTGACAAATGGCTACCAGCCGTTGTTGTTATTCAGTGGATTTGTCTGTCTCGAATGATTATTCCTCTAAGTGCACTTAATTGCAGCTTAATTAATGCTGTCGGTCGTTCTGATACCTATTTAAAAGTTGATTTGAGTAAATTGCCTATAACTATAGGAGCTTTGTTACTTACAGCACCCTATGGTCTTACAGCGGTTGTGATTGGGAATTTCTTTGTTTCGCTGATTTGTTTCTTTATCAACTCATATTATCCTGGGAAGTGGTATGGGCATGGTGCATTGCAGCAAATAAAAAGTATGTTGCCTATGATTTTGGCAACGCTGATTATGTCAGTGGTGTTATGGTTTATTAAAATTGATAATGGGATTTACGAAATACTCACTAAAATTATTATAGGTGCGTTGGTCTACTATTTGGCAAGCATGTCGCTGAGGATTAGCTCCTGTGAAGAAATTAATAAAATTATTCTTTCTAAAATAAAAAGAAAGCATAGTTGAAAGCCATAAAAGTAGTTATATTGAAGGGAGAATAATGAAAACTGTACTTATAGTAAATGAAATCTGTTCAGATAATATTGGCGATCATGCGATTAATGAAGGTATTAGAGAGTTAGCCCGTGAGAATGGCTATACTCCGTTAAGCCATGGTTTTGATGCGGATAAAAAAAATGTTGTTCCAGTAAATAAGAATGAAAAAATAACTCCTAAAGTTTTCTTACGAAAGTTGAAGAATCTAATCATCAACAGAATTCGATTTCTGAAATATTTTCGTTGGTATCTTGAGAATAATTCACGCATCAAGGATGCTATAAAAAATGATTTTTCTTTATTGATGATTGGTGGCGGCCAGCTCATTCAGAGTGGGGGAACCTTCCCTATCGCCATGTTTTTATGGGCCCGTCATGCCAAGGTTAAGAATAAGCCATACATAATTCTTGGTGTCGGGTGTGCGGAGAAATTCAACTTGCTAGATAGACTGTTGTTCAAATATGCCTTTAACAATTCAGAAGGTGTTTATGTCAGAGAGAGACGCTCTATAGAGAAGTTGGATGAGTTTTTTAATTACCCAGCAAAATACATTCCAGACTTAGCATTTGCATTATATGGAAAGAATAAAACCCTTGATAAAACTATCACAATAATTGGCGCTACAGCATACTATGTTTATTTGAAAAATGCCAAGGAATTAGAGTGGGAGTCATATAAAAGTCAAGAGGAATATGTAAGTGATTGGACAAATATTGTTGAAGAAGAGATAAGATTGAAGAAAAACAAAATACTATTTATTTCGACAACAGTCGAGGATGCGGCATTGAATAGTATGATTTATCATAAAATTAAAAGTAAAAATCCAACTGCGGACGTAGAGTTATTCGAGAGCGTTCCGGAGTTGAATACGTATATTCAATATCTCAGTGCTTCGGAAAAAATTTACTCTGGGCGTATGCATTCACTTATACTAGGCAAGATTCAAGGTAATGAACTAGAGCCATGGCTTATCTCAAAAAAAATCGAATACTTCATGGAGGAATATGGTGGGAGGGATGCTTTGGATATAAATCGCGAATTGAAAACTATTTTTTCAGCGATTATCAAAAAGTTAGGCTAAGGAGTATATTTTGCTTTTATTTGATTTGACTGCAACTCAATCCTCTCCGGAATCGAGATTCCATGGCGGTTCTGAATATGCTAA
>NZ_JASGBT010000020.1:72035-84125 GCF_030053255.1 Serratia sp. PF-27 | reverse complement strand
AAAAAAGAGAGCTAGATGAGGCAATCAAAAAAACATGTTTTGAGCATGGTATCGAAATAATAGGCGTCTCAGGAGATCGTGAGTTAGTCGATCTCATTAATTCAAATCGCTTCGCTAAATTTTATTCTGCTTTGCCTTATCATTTGCACGAGATAAAAACCGATAAATTAGATTTTATCATGACCGTACATGGACTACGAGAGATTGAGTGCGGTTATGATCCTGTTCAATGGCATTATCGTGACGGTATTATCTCCAAGGTAAAACTCGCAGTGAAACGCGTATTATATAGAGAGAGAGAATGGAAATTTTACTATAATAGATTTGAACGATTATTGAGCAAGTCGAGAATAAAAGTAATTACTGTTTCGGAGCACAGTAAACATTCGATGTTGTGCTTTTATCCCTACCTGAAAGGCGACGATATCTATGTGTCCCCGGCTCCATGCCCGTTTGGTAAAGGGCAACCACTTCTGGGAGATAGATATACGCATCTAACTTCCTTTGGCGGAAGTTATTTTCTTTTAGTCAGTGCCAATCGGTGGATGAAAAATAACTATCGTGCGATTAAGGCTCTGGACCATTTCTATACAAAAAATAAAAACTGCGAGATTGTGACGTTTGTTCTTGGTAAAAATAAACCTCATAGTGATATACAAAACAAAGATAAATTTGTTTTTATAGACTATGTTGATTCAGAGTCATTGGACTGGTTTTATAAAAATGCTTATGCATTTATCTATCCTAGCTTAAATGAAGGATATGGATACCCGCCACTACAAGCAATGCAATACGGAACCCCTGTTATAGCGTCTGCTGTTTCCAGTATTCCTGAAGTCTGTAAAGATAGTGTGCTTTATTTTAATCCCACAAATATTGATGAAATAGAGAATAGAATATCACAGATCTATTATAATAAAGAGCTATATAGACATCTTGCGGTTTCAGGAGATAAGAATGCTTCGGAAGTAAAGCTACTTCAGCAGCAAAAATGGGACAAACTGCTTGCGGTGATATTTGGTTATGACGGTCCTTTAAATTGAAAGAGGGTACAGTGAAAAAAATTCTTTTTATAATGCCGATACTTGGGTTATCTGGTGCGGATAGAGTTATTTATACTCTCTTAAACAATATTGATAGAGGAAGGTTTAAGCCTTATCTTCTTCTGTATAAGAATGATAGCAAAAAAAATGTTTTGGTTAAAGAGTTGGAAAAAGATGTTGTTGTTGAATATATTAATGTAACAGGAAGAGCAAGGTACGCACTTCCAAAAATTTTATTTGGTATTAGAAAAACATGTAAGAAACATGATATAGATTCAGTTTTTATTAGCTCAGGAACTTCAAACGCAACCTTGTCACCTTTTCTTTCATATTTTGGACGTGGAATTAGAAAGATAGCTCGGGAATCTAACTTGCCAAGCTTTTTTGAAAAGAATTTCATTGCAAAACTGTTATACAAAACCTGCTATAAAAATTATGACGTGATCGTAGCCCAAAGTGATGACATGGTTAATGATCTCGTTGAAAAAATGGATATACCAAAAAGTAAACTTGTTAAGATAAATAACCCCTTGGATTATAAACGTATAAAGACACTAAGTTTAAAAGCAAGCGACTATGAGTTACCAAAGGAGCGGGTCAATCTGTTGACGATTGGCCGGTTAACGTATCAGAAAGGCTATGACCAATTACTTAACGCTTTCAGTCGGTTGGAGAAAGGTGTTTACCATTTAACGATCGTCGGTGAAGGAGAGGATGATGCAATGTTGAAAAAGCTTCATACAAATTTAGGATTGGAAGATAGCGTGACTTTTATAGAGTCAACGGAAAATCCATATGCGCTGTTAAGAGCTGCGGATATTTTTGTGTCTAGCTCTCGCTGGGAAGGTTATCCTAACGTTGTGATCGAAGCGATTGCTTGTGGGACACCAGTGTTGGCAAATGCATATCCCGGTGGAATAAATGAAATTATAAATGAAGGCAATGGAGTTATTTGCGATATAAATACAGAAATGGAGTGTGCACTAAGCAAGGCTCTATCGATAGATAATGTTTCTTTTGATAAATCTGTTATCGATGATATTTTAATAAAATACGAATCTATACTGTAAACTAAATTATTCTTTTAAAATGAATGAAGTCGTAGTTTAATTTATAATATGGTTCGTAGGATTTACTCTAGTTTCTCTCAAGGTAAAAAATGAAACGATTTACTGTTCTCGATAGTTTCCGGGGCATATGTGCACTATGTGTTGTTCTTCATCATTTCAATATTACCGGAAGCATAACTGAGTGGCCGCTGTTCAGAAATGCAACCTATATGGTTGAGTTTTTCTTCGTCTTAAGTGGTTTCGTGCTGACCCATGCGTATAGTAAAACTGAGTTTCATTTTTCTAACTTGCGCGCTTTTGCTATTAATCGCACGTTTCGCATTTTCCCTCTCCATTTGATGATGTTGCTTGTCTTTATTATACTTGAATGCGCAAAATATGTAGCACAATCCAACGGTATTGCCTTTAATAAACCCGCATTCAGCGGTGTTAATGCACCAGATCAAATTATACCTAATTTATTTTTATTGCAGGCATGGTTACCTTCTAAAGAAATACTATCATTTAATTATCCGTCTTGGAGCATTAGTGTTGAATATTATCTCTATGCGGTTTTTGCAGTTGTTCTATTTTTATTGTATAAGAGAAAAAATGTACTGACCTCTGCGTTCTTCGCCATTTCATTCTTTGCTTTCTATGGATTAGCTTTACCTGTATTTCCTTCTATAAAAAGTGAGGCTCTCTATGGAATCGCTTGTTTTTTTGGTGGTTCGGTTACTTATTTTATTTATGAGGTCTATAAACCGAAGGAATGCAATAAATTATTATTTACTTTGATGGAAGTTGCTACGTTACTTCTATGCTATTACTCAGTCACACAGCAGTATGGTTATAAAAGTATAATCACGAGCTTTTCATTTTTCCTCACTATTTATGTATTTTCATTCGAGATGGGATGGGGGTCATTTATTTTACGGAAATCTATTTTTGAGTATTTAGGTAAGATTTCATTCTCAGTTTACATGACTCACGCTGCGGTTATCTTCATTTCAATTAGTTTGGCCATGGCATGCGAAAAAATTTTTGGTTTGCGTTTTACTTACTCCGTATTCACTAAGTCTGAAAGTACGTTACGTTACATGGATTTTGGATCATGGTTTTACAACAACTTCATAGTTATGATAATAATCGCCATTGTTATTACTGTTTCACATTTTACTTATAAGATTATTGAAGTAAAATCAATATCTGCGGGCAAAAGAATCATGAAAAAAGAAGAAGTGATAAACAATAAAATTTAGATAAGACGAACTTTATTTATGGTATTCACAATGAAATTATTCGGATTGAAACGTATTCCAATTATACTCCTTCTCCTTTTTTTGGCTCTGTGCTTTTTTTCAGGCGTTATCGGTGTTGTTTCTGCAATGCTAGATTTCCCTGTGCTTAAAGTTTGGAAGGAAGCATTTATTGTTTTACTTTTTATTGTTGCTCTTTGTTTTTCTAAGGGAAAAGTTAGCAGTAAGATAGTTATCCCCGTCGTGTTGTTAATGATGATAGGGGTATTTTCCATATATTCAATGTTGGATATTGTGTCCAGCCATACTTTTATAATATTCTATCAACTAAAGTTTGATATTGTTCCTTTGATATTCATTGTTACAGTTCTGCTGATCTTCGCTAAAATGAGCAAAGAAGAACTACTTAGTTTTAGTGTGAAATTCGTTAGGATGACACTCTTTTTGGGGGCTTTAAATGCAATTGCTGTTATTCTTCAACAGTTATTCCCGGATTCATTTATGGGCCTCTTAGGTTTAGATGCTGGCCAGTGGGGAAGTGATGCTGGTGTCCGCCTCAACTCGACGGAGGGTAATATTCGAGCAATTGGGTTACAGTTGTCATTTACCATGTCGGGTGTGTTAATGCTTTTTTGTCTAATTTTATCCGTTGAATGCAGACATTTTTTAAAGAGCAGACTACTTAGAGTTGGTTTTTTCCTTTTATTTTTCGTGGCGATTTTTTGCACAACTTATAAGACTGCTGTTATTGGTCTAATGGTTTATTTCTTTGTTAAGTTCTTCGAAGGATTTCTTCCCTCAATTTCCAAAGTGGCTATATTCATAATTGGAAGCGTTTTAGTTTTATTATTCGTATATTCCACTCATAATTATGCAGTTTATGATAGTGTTCGTGTTTATAATCAAACTGCGGCATATAATTCTATCTACTTGCGTGTTCTGGAACATCATAAAATAATTGCATCTTTAGATTCATTGGAGAAAATTCTTTTTGGCGCAGGGCTTGGTATTAATGGAACATTTGGGTTGGATAAATCTCAATACGGGATTAATGCAATCCCAACAGATAGTGCCTATATTTATTTGGTTAGTAATTATGGCTATGTAGGTTTTTTGACTTATTTATTTATTCTTATATATATACAATTCAAATTATTTTCCATAAAAGATTGTGACATTTTTGGTGCAAGACATTTGATTTTTTTCACTCTAGCCATTGAGTTATTCTACAATCTGGGATTGGGTAATTTCCCTAATAATATGTTTTTAGTTGTTTTTGTGGCCATTCCTTTTGTTCTTAAAAAGAAAGGGTGTACTCGGGAAGATATTTCCATTTATAGTTATAAATAATGATTGTAATATAATGAGAGATGTTATGATTTATATTAATGCAAGGTTCCTTACTCAAGATGTGACGGGAGTGCAACGGTTTGCCGAACAAATTTGCATGGAGTTGGTTGAGCTGCGGAGTGATATTGTTCTCTTGGCACCTAGGGATATAAAAAGAGCTACATTGCCCGCCAGTTTTAATGTGAGATTCATCGGAAAAAAAAGTGGACATTACTGGGAACAAATAGAGTTGCCACGCTATTTGAAATCTCTAGGCTCTCCTCTGCTTCTTAATCTATGCAGTACTGCCCCTGCCTTCTACAATAATCAGATTGTAACACATCATGATGTGACCTATAAAAGGTATAAAAAAAGCTTTTCTCTAAAGTTTAGAGCTTTATATTCGGTGCTAGTGCCTTTGATGCTAAGAAATAGTAAAGCTCTTATTACTGTTAGTAATTTCTCGAAGTCTGAGATTCTTGATTATTTCTCTTATGTTAAAGAGAACGTATATATAGTTTATAACGCCGTAGGGCAAGAGTTTTCACCTGGGATGCTAGAAGAGAATGACAAAGATAAATATATATTGGCGGTGTCATCTCCTAACTACCATAAAAACTTTCATGGTATGTTGGAATCTTTCTCTTTGGTCAAGCGGCAGCATGGTGGGAATGTAAAGTTGAAGGTGATTGGTAAATCTTCTGCTAGTTTTTCCTCTCAAGATTTCTCTAAAAATCTAGTAAATGATGATGTTATTTTTCTTGGGAGAATAGAGGATGAAAAGTTAATCTCACTCTATCAAAATGCAATTGCTTTTGTTTTTCCTTCTTTCTATGAAGGGTTTGGCATCCCTCCCTTGGAAGCTCAAGCTTGTGGATGCCCCGTTATCTCATCAAACAAGGCTTCTATGCCAGAAGTATTAAATGAAAGTGTAATTTATTTTGATCCATATAATATAAATGAAATGGCTGACGCAATGGCAAAAGTGATATCCGACGAAGAAACGAGATCTAAGCTAATAAGTTCCGGATTTGATAACGTAAAAAAATATTCTTGGAAAAAATCCGCTCAAAGCGTATGTGATATAATTAATAGCATAAATTCAGCGAGAGAGTAAATATGAAGATCTTTCATGCGGCTGAAACAATCAAAGGTGGTGTGGCTACTGTTATGCGATTGATTGCATCAGATCACGTTATCAACCCCAAAGTAAGTGAAGTTTATTGTTTGGTTCCAGAAAATCAGAAAGATGAAATCAAACATCTGCCGGCCAGTGCTGTATTAACTTTTGAAAGAACAGGGCGTAATCTCAGGTCTTTTGTCTCTTTTATTAGTCACTTTGTCAAAAATATTCGCCAAACCAAACCTGATATTGTTCACCTTCATAGTACTTTTGCTGGGGTTTTAGGGCGATTAGTTTTAATAGTAATGTATCCTATATATAGACCAAGAGTAATTTATTGCCCGCACGCCTTTTCTTTCTTAATGGAAGGTAGCCACCTAAAGAAATTATTTTATAGAACGATTGAACGAGTTCTATTACCGATTACTGATGCTGTGATTTGTGTTAGCGTCTATGAAAAAAATGCGGCTATAGCAAATGGATTGAAGGAGGAAAAGCTGCATGTTGTTTACAATGGGGTTCCTGCTCCAGCCTCAATGGATTCTCTTAAGAATCCATATCAAATATCAGGGGTTATTAATTTACTATTTGTTGGTCGCTTAGATTATCAGAAAGGATTTGATATCCTTATCAAAATGATGAGTAATCTAGATTCTAAACCTTATCATTTGACTATTATTGGTGGGGCTGTACATGGTGACAATTTATATACCGAATTGCCACAGACAACTTATACTGGTTGGTTATCCTCAGATGAAATATCCCCTTATTTTGCGTACGCCGATGTTTTAATTATTCCAAGCCGCTGGGAAGGTTTTGCGATGGTTCCATTGGAAGCAATGAGCTATGGGACACCTGTTATTTCAAGTAATTGTACTTCTTTTCCTGAAATGATTTTCCCGGGAGTTAATGGTGAGCTATTTGACCTAGCTCATCATGAAAAGTTATCTTCTATTGTAGTTAGCAAGACAAAAGAGGAATGGGCTATTATGGGGAAACAAGCTAAATCTATTTTTCTCGAAAACTTTAAAGTTGATAAAATGGTCGAGCAAACTATGAGTGTTTATAAGCATGTATTGAAATAATACCTAGAAGCCTAGCCCTATCCTATTCTTTTAGTAATTGTCATCTATTTCTTGACGTATTCCATGTGTCTCCATTATCTAAGATGGATGTTTTTTAATTATTTTCTTATGGTAACCTTATGGAAATGAAACATACATACCGCAGTGGCGGTGTAGCAAAGGTTTCACTTGCACTTTCCGATCTTTTTTTCTTTAACTTCGCTTTTTATCTTACTTATATTATCCTTGATGGTTATTTTGGTGGAGCGGGTAAGTTTATTCTTGAGGGGCAACTTTCAACACGAATATTAGCTCAGGTTATTATTTCGTTGGTTTGCGTGGCTTGGTTTTGGGTGCGTTTGAGGCATTATACCTATAGAAAACCATTTTGGTTTGAACTTAAGGAAATTATACGGACGCTATTGATTTTTGCTGTATTAGATTTAGCGTTTGTAGCATTTTCTAAATGGAATTTTTCTCGTTCTGTGTGGTTTTTATCGTGGGTATTGATCATCTGTATGGTTCCTCTTGGTCGATTCTTGACAAAAAGACTACTAGACAAATTTGGCTACTGGAAAAAACAAACGATTATTATCGGTTCTAAGAAAAATGCCTTTGAAGCCTATGCTGCTTTGCAGAGTGAGGTTATTCTTGGATTTGATGTCTCTGCATTTGTATGTATCGACGAGCCTTGCAAAGATAATTATTTTGGTGTCCCTGTAATTAATTCTGAAGATAAACTCTGGACTGTTGTTGATGTTCAAAATACTCAGTTCATTGTAGCGTTAGAGTTTGAGCAGCATGCATTGCGGGATCGTTGGTTAAAAAATTTGGCAAAACATAATTGTCGTTCGGTGTCTGTTATTCCTACATTACGTGGAGTTCCTCTTTATGGAACCGATATGTCATTTATCTTTAGCCATGAAGTGATGATATTGAGGGTTAGCAATAACCTAGCGAAGAGAACATCTAGATTGACTAAAAGAATATTTGACATATTTGGTTCGCTTGCAATTATGATCATTCTTTCTCCGGTTCTTGCTTTTCTCGCTTATATGGTTTCACGAGATGGAGGCAAACCTATTTATGGGCATGAAAGAGTGGGGCATAACGGGAAAAAATTCAAATGTCTTAAATTCCGTTCAATGGTAACTAACTCTAAAGAGGTTCTTGATGAGCTTCTCAATAGTGATGTTGATGCTAGAGCTGAATGGGAACGTGACTTTAAGTTAAAAAATGATCCTCGCATTACCAAAATTGGTGCTTTTATCAGGAAAACTAGCTTGGATGAATTGCCTCAATTGTGGAATGTTTTTATTGGGGAAATGAGCTTAGTCGGACCTCGTCCGATCATTGAAGATGAGCTAGCGCGCTATGCTGGGGATGTGGACTATTATTATATGGCTAAGCCTGGAATGACTGGGTTATGGCAAGTAAGTGGGCGTAACGATATTGATTACGATACACGGGTTTATTTTGATGCTTGGTATGTTAAGAACTGGGCCCTTTGGAATGATATTGTTATTCTCTTTAAAACTATCTCGGTTGTTTTAAAGAGAGATGGTGCTTATTGATTTTTAAGTAGTAGATATTCCAGCTGTATTAATCAGGCCATCTGTCAAAAAGATGGCTTTGTGACACAAGGCTAAATGAAGTAGGTGATTCTGTAAGCACATCCGGTTTAGTTCCACGCGCTTTTTGAGATTTCCGAATTTTCAGCCATCTGCCAACACTCTTCCGGCGTCAGGTTATCAGGGATTCATGAGGCCGTTCGCTGTTGTATTTCGTCAGCCTGCGCTCTGTGATTTCCGTGCCTCGTTCAACAAATTGAAATCAAGTATTTCTGACTGGTACGTTTGGGTGAACGGTTCGATGAAGGCATTCTGCGTCGGTTTACATGGTTTAATAATCTCCAGAATTCCTCCATATTATCCGGCCTGCTGTGACAGCGCTAGTGAGACCAGTTCTGGTTCGTTACCCATCTGTATTTTAAGCGGGTAGCCGCGGTTTGCCACGCCCCGCTCCAGTACCCGGACGACACGCTGAGCCGGGATATTCAGGTTGATTTCTATCGCCATCGCTTCACGATTAAAATTATCCACCATATTAAAGGTCCGAAAAGTCCAGCCACAGACCAACACATCATGTATACAATCAACGACCAGCTTTGGTTAGACGCTTCTGGCGTTGCCAGTGGTGTCGGGTTACGTACCGGCGGAAGTTTCCCCCTGCGACGAAAACTCAGTTTCTGCAGGCAGTAAATTCGGTGAACACGTTTATGGCTCCAGCTGCTGTCCTGTCTGCACAGCAACAGTAACAACTTCTTAAAACCGCATCGCGGATAACGTTCTGCCAGTACAGTCAACGTGAGGATCTCGGTTCATCACGCCCGGTATCGGGTTGATAAAAATACAGCGTCCTGCTCAGGGATAATGTCCCGAATGCCTGGCGGATGCTCATGGCAAATTGTGCCGCTAGATAATTGACGGGCACCCGCTTCATCACTGGTTTAAAGATTTTTTCGAAAATGTCTTTCGGGGCCCGACATTCAAGACTGAGATCGGAAAACATCTGTTTGAGTCGCCGGTTTTCGTCCTCAAGATCCTTCATTTTTTGATAGTAGAAGCTTCCATCCCGCCATACTTTGCTTCAGACATTCCCGCTTCGCGGCATACATCGTTGGCGGTACGTCCTGCTTCGACAGACTTAAAAACGGTAATGATCTGGCATTCGGTAAATCGGGCTTTGCACATGGTGATCTTCTCAGGGGAGATAATCACTATGTTGGAATATTTCTAAAAATGAATGGTTCGTTTTATCGGGATACTTACAGAACAAGCAAGGTGTTGGCAGAAGGATGTGAGAATGAATTAACGACAAGGAACTCCAAAACAGGAGGCAAAGGTTAGCATTCATAGTGGCGGCAGTTTTGAAGGGTTAGGGTGTGTTTTGGAGAATAAAAACCTTAACATTCTGACTGCCGTTTTCTATTGGTTCATGCTAAGTTCCGTTGAACCAATTTTAAGGCCCCCTTTGGGGGCTGTAATATAAAGGCTTTTCATGCCAGTGCATGTCCTCAACTTAAGTCATCACTTTTAATTAGATATCCTGAGAGTTGGAGTTCCATTTTTTTTCTCGATTATGGTGTTATTTTTTTTATCTTCGATCAATAACGGTGTTACGTCTGAAGTTTTTTTGTCTTTTGCAAGGCCTGCTATTCTGTTAATAAGGTTGGTTTCTTTTTCTTCGGGCTTATTATCCCATGTGATGACGGCTTTTTCTTCTCCGTTACTTAGCTGTATGCTATTTTCCCCTTTGATTGATTGTTTGTAATGCACGACCTGAAATTTTTCGACATAATTGGATATCTTTTTAAGATAAGTTGCGGCTGGTTTAGGGGATAAATTCTGTGAAATGAATCCAAATCTATGCTCGCGGTTTCTATCATTTGCCCCATCGTCAATCAAGTCATACCACCATATCCCTTTAATGTAATCTCGTGACTTGGCTAATAATGTGTATTTAATGACATTTTGAGCAGCTAGGTTGCCTGATATTCCACCGTCACCAATATGTGTTGGGAACCCCATTTCTGTAATATAGATAGGGATTGTGCGTCCAGTTTTTTTTCTTAATTTATCTTCAAAAATATCTATCCCCGCCAAATTACCTTCAGGTTTTCTCATCTCATTATCTGGATTGCGATAAGAATACGGATGGACTGAAATAGCATCTACATAATGCATTAAGTCCATATCCAGCAATTTATCCAACCAGGCATTATCTTTTTCTTTCAATGGGTTTAACGAACCCGTCATCACGATAGCATCAGGATCCGCTTTTTTTATTGCCAGAGCAGTTTTCTTAACGAGCTCAAAGAAAACAGTTTCAGATGGCGGATTTTTTGCTCCTCTGACTCCTGTCCCAACTAACCACTCATTCCATATTTCATAGTATTTTACTTTTCCCTTGAACCTTTTAGCTGTCCAATATGCGTAATTGGCGAAAGCATCTATTGCTGCTTCACTTTGAGGGTATCCTCCTTTGTCATAAAGTGGATTTGTATAGGCTAAAACCAACATGGAACTTAACCCGAAATTTTTTTCACTTTGCGCAAATACTGCGTCGACTTTTCCTAAGTTCCCGATGAGAGAGTATTTCCCTTGAGGTCCTTCTACCTGCGCCCAAGGATAATCCTCTCTTATTGATGTGAAGCCATACTCTTTTGCCAGGTTAAGATAGTAATCACCCGTGTTGGGGTAGTGTCGTACGTGCATGTTGATACCCACTTCAAAAGCATGGGTACTTGTCCCGCAGAGTAAACCGAACGCTGTTATCATCGCTTTTTTCGCTAGGCTGCGAAGTAACTGTCTATGGTTCATATTATCCCCTTTTTGCTAATAATTGCAGATTCTTATGTTGGTAAAAGATGAATGCTTAGAATATTAATGCGAATGGCTTTCCCAAACTTATCAGCCACTTATCCTATATTGCTTGATATTGCGTTATACGTATATAGGAATAATTTTATTTTTATAGATTATCTTGCTGTTTTTTTGTGATAAAAATTAAATTTCATTTGAAATTATTTCGGTGTTTACTTTTCTGCTTGATGCCTCGTCCTACCGTCTGATTTGACACGGTTGCCTTGACAAATATCAATTCCTTTTCTTTTCTTTAGGTGCAGTAGAGTTTTTTTATTCTTTATTACTACTTGTACTGACATCTTCCGTTGGTCAGTGTCGTAATATTTTGATTGTAAAATCATGCATCCAAGGGGGATGTTATGGCTTCTCTAGTGTCACAATACGAATCGGCATCAATCTACTATGCTGTTTTAGGTAAGAGTGCATCCACATCTACTATTGACTATTTTGCGCAGCAACTCCAGTTGGGAAATAAAACCGATCTGCAATTTATCAATGGGTTGATAGCATCTGCTGATGGTGTTGCCCGTTTCGGAGCAAAAACGCCTGCTGAAGTTATTCAAACTATTTATACTAATGTTCATGGAGTTGCGCCTTCCACTGAGGTTGTCAACGCCTTGTTGGCTACAGGAAACAGTGTTGGTGTTATTGTTCAAAGTATAATCAATGACCTATCCAATTACGCTGGAAACGACAGTGCCACACTGTCACAGCAGAGCTTTTTCGATGGAAAAATAAAATCGGCACTTTTCCCATCATCAGTACCCGCTTCTGCTGGTACAGGGGCTTCTGATGT
>NZ_JASGBT010000020.1:55230-71943 GCF_030053255.1 Serratia sp. PF-27 | reverse complement strand
GGGGGGGGCATTGAACGGTGGGGTGACTACCTTGGATAAGGTGGCGCAAACATTTGTTAATGATCGTGTTTATCTCACTTCGCTTAGCAATGCAGATTTTGTTGCTCGCATTTTCCAGTACGGTTTTGAGCGAGCTCCTACTGCTGCTGAATCGTCAAGCTATTTGGCATTACTTGACGGTGGCGCAACGCGTGGCAGTGTTGTTGTAGATATTATCGAAGCACTTCGTGGCAGTGTTGCGCCTTCAGATGCTACGGCACAGGCTCATTTCAACGCCATTACTAGCGTTTATACTCCAGGGCAATTGCCTGCATTGAATATTCAAGAGCAGGTCGCCGCGGTTTATTTAGGTGTTCCAGGACGTGGAATCGATGCACAGGCCTTGGATACCTGGGGCAAAATTCTTTCCTCAGGAAGCCTGACGTCTACAACTCTGACGGCTAAATTGTTGAGTTCAAGTGAGTTTCAGCAGAAAGGTGCCCAGCTGACAGGCGATGCTTTTATTCAGCATGTCTATACATTGGTACATGGTGTTGCCGCTACCACAGCACAATTGGCTCTCTATAGTGGTTTAGGAAGTGACAAATCGGTTATCACCCAAGCCATCATAAACGACCTCCGCAACTCAACGGCCACTGACGCCACGACTGTAACCCAGCAGCATGGCTTTGAATACGACATCGGTACCAGCCTACTGTACAAAACCGCTGCGTCTCTGACGGCAACAGCCGCCGGCGGTAACGCAACCGGCACCGTCAACACCGGCACATCGCATCAAATCAGCAACGCCGAAACAGCGGTACTGACGAATGTTCAACTGAACGCCAATGCCGCTAGCATCGTGAACCTGAAGTTCGCCGACCATCTGGCGAATCTGACCATCAACGGCACCAGCGCAGCAACGGTCAACTTGTCTGACAATGGTGTTAATCCAGGTGTAGATATCACCGTGAATAACGGCAACGTCATCCTGAACGCCAGTTCGGGTGCGGATGACGTAGTTGTCACATCGACGGCCAACATCGCGACCGGTTCCGCACAGTTCAACCTCGGCGCCGGCAACGACAGCCTGCACTGGGTGGGCAACGGGGTTTCCGGTGGGGCGAACACTGTCGCGAACACGGTTAAGGCTGATGGTGGTGCGGGTACGGACTCCATCTCCGCCAACTTCATCACCAAAACTGTAGTAACCAACCAAAACGCCCTGGGCGTTCGCACCAGTACCGTGACCAGCAACGCCAACAACTTCTCGAACTTTGAGAAAATTGACCTGACCGGCTATATCGGCAAGTCCGTCGGTACGCTGATTACGACGCCGCTAATCGGTTCACCGACCACCACCAGCGTCACAACGCCGACCCACACCTTTGACTTTGGCCTGACCAACGGCACATCTACGGTGGAAGGCACCACGGGCGGCACGGTTACGCAGAACGCGGCGGCCACCAACCTGGGCTCACAAGGTTTTGTGATCTCCGGTCTGGCTAACGTCAACGTCATCAACGCCGCCGGCGGCAACGCCGCGCAGTTGGAAGTGAAAGGGGACGCGACTTCCGCCAGTACGCTGAACTTCACCTTCGTGCAGAACGCCACCGATCATTTCAATATCAACTTTGATGCGGTGAGTTCTTCCAATGTGAATGCCGGCGCCATTACCCTTAACAGCAGCAGCAGCGCCTTGTTGGGCACCGCTCTGACCACGGTGAACGTGGCCTCAGGCGGTACCGGCAGCTTTGACAACATTCTGTCACTGGCCGGCACCAATGCGCAGGTTCAGACCATCAACGTGACCGGTGATCACGCGCTGGATCTGACGTTGGGCAGCGGTTTCAGCAACGTGCGTGATATCAATGCGTCCACCAACACCGGGGGGCTGAATCTCGACTCCAGCCATGGCGGTACCGGTGACGGTATCATCGTTCAATTGCTGAACATTCTGCCGCTGAGTGTCATTACCACCAACCTGTTGGCGCCGGTGTTGACGGCGTTGGGCCTGAACGGTTACCAGATGACCGTAGAAGGCTCCAGTGCTGCCGATACCCTGGGCGTGATTGGCAACACCACGCTGACCGGTGGCGCAGGTGCCAACACCTATGACATCAAGGCGAGTAACACGCAGGCGGGTGTGACCATCAAGGACTTTAATAGCCTCAAGGACTCGATTGTCGACGTGAACCATGGCGGCCTGACTATTTCCGATGACGCCAGCGGCACTGCGGTAGCGAACTACGGTACGCGCTCTGCCGACACGTTGGATGCGTTGTTGGGGACACTGGTGGGCGGTTTGACCAACGGCGTTATCGGCCTGTTGGGTGGTATCTTGGGTCTGGATAGCAGCAACTCGCTGACGGCGAAAGTGGGTGTGGCATCCGTTGTATTCAGCGGTGGCGGTAACACTGCAAGCTCGTATGTAATTATCGACAACAACGATAACCACACGCTGGACCTCAACGATACCGTGGTATACCTGACAGGGCAAAACCACCAGCAATTGGTGGATACTCTGCACTACGCGTAAGTATGAATTCCAGTGGGTTATAATGCCCATTGAAACTGTTAGTCAATCAATAATACGGGGTGTGTAAACACCCCGTATTCTTTGAAAATTGTGAACTACGTCATTATCTCTAATTTATTCCCTTTCGTACTAAACTCGCGTTGCCCTGTCTACTATTTATCTCACTGTTTTCATTTGTTTTTTTCTGTGGTTCGTGAGGCGATTTTTTTTGCTTACGGCCTTGCTGATATCCGCTTTCTCTACCTATAGTTAGAAAAAGTATCTGCAGTCTCGAGCATGTCTGGGGTGGGGGTTCTTTAGGATTTATTTTATTTTTCCCTTTTTAGGATTTTCCTTATAAGAGTCCAATGCGGATTTTGACTGACAGTGCACATGATGTAAGGGCAGAAAGTGAATCAATTTATACCGCGCAATGAAATTGCGGATGTTATACGGACTCGCAGTAAGGTTTTTTGGACCGTTGGCATATTTACCGCATTTATTAATTTATTAATGCTAGTTCCTTCTATCTATATGCTCCAGGTTTACGACCGGGTGCTTCCTTCGCGTAATGAAATCACGCTGTTGATGCTGACGCTGATCATGCTGGGCATGTTCGGCATGATGTCGCTGTTGGAATACGTGCGCAGCATGGTGGTGATCCGTATCGGCAGTCAGCTGGATATGCGTCTCAACACGCGAGTCTACACTGCGGCCTACGAGGCGAATCTGAAAAACGGTTCTTCTGACGCCGGCCAGATGCTGAGCGACTTGACCAATCTGCGTCAATTCCTCACCGGCAGCGCGCTGTTCGCCTTCTTTGATGCACCGTGGTTTCCGATCTATCTGTTGGTGATATTCCTCTTTAACCCTTGGTTGGGGCTGTTCGCCCTGGTCGGTGCACTGTTGTTGATCGCATTGGCGGTGATCAACGAAATGGTGTCGAAAAAGCCGCTGGCGGAAGCCAGCAAGCTGTCGATTATGTCCGGTACGTTGGCCAGCACCAATCTGCGAAATGCCGAAGTGATCGAGGCTTTAGGGATGTTGCCTAACCTGAAACGCCGGTGGTTCGGTCTGCACCAGCGATTCTTGAACAGCCAACGCATCGCCAGCGAACGCGCATCGCGGGTCACGTCGATCACCAAGTTTGTGCGCATGTCGCTGCAATCACTGGTGTTGGGGCTGGGGGGGTGGCTGGCTATCGATGGGCACATCACGCCCGGTATGATGATTGCCGGCTCCATTCTGATGGGGCGAACGCTGGCGCCGATTGAGCAGGTTATTAACGTCTGGAAGAGCTACAGCGCGGCGAAGCTTTCTTATGGCCGGTTGGTCAAGCTGCTGGAAACGCACCCGCAACGTGGTACCGGTATGTCCTTGCCGCGTCCGGAAGGGGTGCTTGCCGTAGAAGGCGTCACCGCTACGCCGCCGGGATCCAAAGGCGATGCGGTATTGCATAACGTGAGTTTTGCCATTCAGCCTGGTGATGTGCTGGGGATCATTGGCCCGAGCGCGTCGGGGAAATCGACGCTGGCTCGTTTGCTGGTCGGCATTTGGCCGGTCAGTGAAGGGATTGTTCGGTTGGATAATGCTGACATCTATCAGTGGAACAAGGATGAGTTGGGGCCGTATATCGGCTATCTGCCGCAGGACATTGAGCTGTTTGCCGGGACTATCGCCGAGAATATCGCTCGCTTTAACGAGATCGACTCAGAGAAGGTCATTGAAGCCGCTAAGTTGGCCGGTGTGCACGAACTGATCCTGCGTTTCCCGAACGGCTACGATTCGGTGCTCGGCAACGGTGGCGCTGGGCTGTCCGGTGGGCAGAAACAGCGTATCGGCCTGGCGCGCGCACTGTACGGCGACCCTTCGCTGGTGGTTTTGGATGAGCCTAACTCCAATCTGGATGATGCGGGCGAGAAAGCGTTGAACCAGGCCATTATGTTCCTCAAGCAACGTAATAAAACGGTGGTTCTGATTACCCATCGCACCAATTTGCTGTCGATGACCAGCAAGCTGTTGCTCTTGGTGAATGGCAACGTCAACGCGTTCGGCCCGACTCAACAAGTGCTTCAGGCGTTAGCCAATGCGCAAAAAGCGCAGACGCAACAGCCTCAGCAAGCGGTGAGGGCGGTAAATTCTGAGCCAGATGAAGGCAATATCCCAAAAACGCAAATTAATTAAGCCGTGAATTGCCTGATGGCTTTATTGCCGTCCGCAGTTTAAAGGAGTTGGTATGTCGACGCACATTGGCGAGCCGCAAGACTCGTATATTGAAGAGATCCCACAGGATGAACGGCGGTTTACCCGGATGGGCTGGCTGGTCGTGGGAATTGGTCTGTTCGGATTTTTGGCTTGGGCAGCGTTTGCGCCCCTGGATAAAGGGGTGGCATCACCGGGATCGGTAACCGTTTCCGGCAACCGCAAAACGGTGCAGGCACCGGCCAGCGGCATCATCAAAAATATCGCGGTGAAAGAGGGCGACAAGGTGAAAGCCGGTGAAGTCCTGGTGCAGTTGAGCCAGGTGCAGGCACAGGCGCAGGTCGATTCCCTGCGCGACCAGTACTACACCACGCTGGCCACCGAAGGGCGTTTACTCGCCGAACGCGATGGTCTGAGTAGCGTCACTTTTTCTCCCATTTTTACCCAGATCAAGGATCAGCCGCGTGTGGCTGAAATTATCGCGTTGCAAACGCAGCTGTTCGCTTCCCGCCGCCAGGGGCTGCAAAGTGAAATTGACGGTTATAAGCAGTCGATGGACGGGATTCGTTTCCAATTGAAAGGCCTGCAGGATTCACGCGTCAACAAGCAGATCCAACTTTCCAGCCTGCGTGAACAGATGAACAGCATGAAGCAGCTGGCTGCGGACGGCTACCTGCCACGCAATCGCTATCTGGAAGTTCAGCGTCAGTTCGCCGAAGTGAATAGCAGCATCGATGAAACTGTCGGGCGGATTGGCCAATTGCAAAAGCAGCTGCAAGAATCTCAGCAGCGTATCGATCAACGTTTCGCCGACTATCAACGCGAGGTCAGAACGCAACTGGCACAAACCCAAATGGACGCCAGTGAGTTTCGCAATAAGCTGCAAATGGCCGATTTCGATCTGGGCAACACCGCCATCACCTCACCGGTGGACGGCACCGTGGTCGGATTGAATATCTTCACTCAGGGGGGCGTCGTGGGAGCGGGTGACCACCTGATGGACGTTGTACCCAGCCAGGCGACGCTGGTGGTGGATTCTCGCCTGAAAGTCGACCTGATCGATAAGGTGTACAACGGGTTGCCGGTGGATCTGATGTTTACCGCCTTCAACCAAAACAAAACCCCGAAAATTCCAGGAACGGTCACATTGGTTTCCGCCGACCGTCTGGTCGACAAAGCCAACGGTGAGCCTTACTACCAGATGCAGGTTACGGTCTCACCGGAGGGCATGAAGATGCTCAGTGGCGAGGACATCAAGCCGGGGATGCCGGTAGAGGTGTTCGTGAAAACGGGGTCGCGCTCACTGCTGAGTTATCTGTTTAAACCTATTTTGGATCGCGCTCATACTTCATTAACCGAGGAATAATTTTGATTCAATCAAAACGACAGGCTGCCGGTCTGGTTATCGGCACCCTTTTGTTTGCGATATCTGCGCCGGTTTATTCGATAGGGATTTTAGACGCATATTCGCTGGCATTAGAAAAGGACCCGACCTTCCGGGCGGCTATAAAAGAGAAAGAAGCGGGAGATGAGAACGAAAACATCGGCAGGGCGGGGCTGCTGCCGAAAGTGTCGTTGAACTATCAGAATTCGCCGCGCAATTGGCAGACGCAAAAATACCCGCAGAGCGACTTTTTCGGCAATGTTTCGGAGGTCACCCGGCGGCAACAATATCGTAGTTATTCCAGTTCGATCACGCTGACACAGCCGCTGTTCGATTATGAAGCGTACGCGCGTTACAAAGCCGGCGTAGCGCAGACGATGATGTCGGACGAGCGCTATCGCAGTAAGTTGCTGGATCTTGCGGTTAGGGTGATTAACGCCTATGTCGAAGTGGCCTATTCCAAGGATCAAATCGCGTTGGCCGAAGCGCAAAAGGCGGCTTACAAGGAACAGTTGACCTTGAACGATCGCCTGATGAGCGCCGGTGAAGGCACCATTACCGACGTATCGGAAACCCAGGCGCGCTACAGCCTGGCCGAAGCGCAGGTAATCGAAGCGCGCGATGCGCTGGATGCCGCCCAGCGCGAATTGGAAGTGATTATCGGCATACCGCTGAACCAACTGGATGAATTGCAGGTTTTGCGACCGGGCAAGTTTAAGGTGGCGCCGCTGATCCCGTCCAAATTTGAAGAGTGGCAAAAGATCGCGCTGGAGAACAACCCGGTGCTAGCCGCCTCGCGTCATGGCGTGGATGCCGCTAAGTATGACGTCGAAAGGAATCGGGCGGGCTTTATGCCGCAGGTTCAGCTGTATGCTTCGCATTCGGAAAACGATTCCAGCAGCGATAACACGGTTAACCAGAAATACCGTACCGACAGTATCGGCGTGCAGGTCAGTATGCCTATTTATTCCGGCGGCGGCGTTTCGGCGTCGACCCGGCAGGCGGCGGCGCGCTATGGCCAGGCGATGTATGAAATGGATGCGCAGACGGGCACCACGCTCAACGATCTGCGCAAGCAGTACAATCTGTGCATCAGCAGCCGCGCCAAGGTGGCGGCCTATGAGCTGGCGGTACAGTCTGCCACCACACAGGTGACGGCGACCCGGCAAAGCGTGCTGGCCGGGCAACGTGTCAACGTTGACGTGCTCAACGCCGAACAGCAGCTCTATAGCGCTCAGCGCGATCTGGCCTCCGCCAAGTACGCCTACATCAAGTCCTGGATTACCTTGCTGAGCGACTCCGGGACGTTGGACGAAAAAGATGTTATGCGGGTAGCGCAGTATTTTGCCCGCAGTCGTTAGCAATATATTCACTATGAGCATTAATCTGAAAGAGCAGCACGATGCTGCTCTTTTTTGCGTTAATACGTTATGTTATCGGCTGGTGGTTCCTTCTGTATTTATACTTGCCTGGTTTATTTCTATACATAATTTTCTGTTAAGGAACGGTAGGTTAGAGGGATACATGCTTTTCGCAAAGTGTAACTATTGGTTAATGATCGAACGAATTTTAGAATGATGCTGCTGACGTGCGGCGTCGTCCTTGTAAGAACGATGGCTGAGTAAAGGGTAGATAATGTCCAAACTAATTCCTGTGGTTATGGCCGGCGGTACTGGGAGTCGTCTGTGGCCGATGTCGCGAGAATCGTTTCCTAAACAGTTTTTATCTATTGATGACAGCGGGGTGAGCCTGCTGCAACAAACGTTACAGCGTTTGTCGGGTCTGACCGGTATCGAAGTTGCTGCTCCTCTGGTCATCTGCAACGAGGAACACCGTTTTTTGGTTGCCGAGCAATTGCGCGGAATTGGGCAATTAGCGACCAACATTATTTTAGAGCCCGTAGGGCGCAATACCGCGCCGGCAGTGGCGTTAGCCGCTCATCTTGCAGCGGAAGAAGACGAAGACAGCATGCTCTTGGTGCTGGCTGCAGACCATCTGATCACGAAAGTAGATAATTTCCACGCGGCGATTCAGACGGCAATCTCTTTTGCGGTCAACAACCAACTGGTCACGTTTGGCATTATTCCGGAGCATCCGGAAACCGGGTACGGTTACATCAAACGCGGCAGTCACTTGTCTCATGATTGCTTTAAGGTTGATTCATTCGTGGAAAAACCACGTTTGGAGAAAGCGATAGAATACCTCGCCAGCGGTGAATATAGCTGGAACAGCGGTATGTTCATGTTCAAAACCGCCAAGTTTTTGCAAGAGTTGCAGCAGTTTAGCCCAGACATCTTTAACACAACCCAGCAGTCTGTGGTTAAAAGCCAACGCGACATGAACTTTATTCGGGTTGAACAAGCGATCTTCAAACACTGTCCGAGCGACTCCATCGACTATGCGGTGATGGAAAAAACGCGTGATGCTGTAGTGATTCCCATTGATGCTGGCTGGAGTGACGTTGGTTCTTGGTCCTCGCTGTGGGACGTTTCTAAGAAAGATCATTTGGGCAATGTCAATGTGGGCGACATTATCTCGATCGATTCCAATGACAACTACATTTCCTCTGAATCCGCGTTGGTGGCGACCATTGGGTTGGAAAACCTGATCGTGGTCAACACCAATGATGCCTTGCTGATCGCTCACAAGGACAAAGTGCAGGATGTGAAGAAAGTGGTTGATGAGCTTAAAAAGCGCAATCTTCATCATTTTCGCCAGCATTCCACCGCATATCGTCCCTGGGGCAAGATTTGCGACATCGACAGCGGCACGCACTTCCAGGTGAAGAGAATCATTGTCCGGCCAGGTGAAGGCTTGTCAGTACAACGCCATCTCCACCGTGCTGAACATTGGGTCGTCGTGAGTGGGACAGCAAGAGTTAACGTTGATGACCAAGAGTTCTTCTTGTCGGAAAATCAGTCTACCTTCATTCCTGCGGGCAGTGTCCATACGCTAGAAAACCCGGGAAAAATCGATTTGGAAATGATCGAGGTCAGGTCGGGGCACTATCTGGAAGAAGATGATATTGAGCGTTTGCAAGATCGCTATGGCAGAGTTTAATAGGGTTTGGTAATGCAAAAATTGACGTGTTTTAAAGCTTATGACATTCGGGGAAAGCTGGGCGAAGAGCTGAATGAGGACATCGCGTATCGTATTGGACGCGCCTATGGCGAGTTTTTAAAGCCCAAAAATATCGTGTTGGGCAGCGATGTGCGGTTAACCAGTGAAAGCCTGAAGTTGGCGCTGGCGAAGGGTTTACAGGATGCGGGTACTGATGTGATAGACATCGGTTTAACCGGTACCGAAGAAATCTATTTCGCCACAACCTATTTAAAAACTGATGGTGGCGTAGAAGTCACCGCCAGCCATAACCCTATTGATTACAACGGCATGAAGTTAGTGCGTGAGGGCTCTCGCCCGATTAGCGGCGATACCGGGTTACGGGCGATCCAAGAGCTGGCGGAGAAAAACCAGTTTCAGGCGCTAGCAGCGACAGCAACGCGCGGCAGCTACGTACGCCAGGACGTATTAGGGGCTTATGTAGAACACATTCTGTCCTATGTAGACGTGAAAAATTTCAAACCGTTGAAGCTAGTGATCAACTCGGGCAACGGTGCTGCGGGGCATGTGATCGATGCTATTGAAGCGCAACTGAAGGCGCGGGGTGTGCCGCTGGAGTTTATCAAGGTGCATCACCAGCCGGACGGCTCTTTCCCCAACGGCATTCCAAATCCACTGCTGCCTGAGTGTCGTGCGGATACCGCCGATGCGGTGCGAGAGCATGGCGCTGATATGGGCATTGCGTTCGACGGCGATTTTGATCGCTGCTTCCTGTTCGATGAAAAAGGCGATTTCATTGAGGGCTATTATATCGTCGGCTTGCTGGCGGAGGCCTTCTTGCAGAAACAGCCGGGCGCGAAGATAATCCACGATCCACGCCTGAGTTGGAACACCGTCGATGTGGTCACCGGTGCTGGGGGCGTACCCGTGATGTCGAAAACCGGTCATGCTTTCATTAAAGAACGCATGCGTGCGGAAGACGCCATTTATGGCGGCGAGATGAGTGCTCACCACTATTTCCGTGATTTTGCTTATTGTGACAGTGGCATGATCCCATGGCTGCTGGTCGCTGAGCTGGTCAGTGTGAAGGGACAAACTCTGGGGCAACTGGTACAGGATCGCATTGCCGCCTACCCGTCTTCCGGTGAGATCAATATCAAGCTGGCTCAGCCTGTCGTGTCAATCGAAAGCGTTAAACAACACTATTTACCGCATGCCGATGAGGTGGACTACACCGATGGCATCAGCATGGCGTTCGCAGGCTGGCGTTTCAATCTGCGTTCCTCCAATACGGAACCGGTTGTGCGTCTTAACGTCGAATCTCGTGCCGATGTTGCGCTGATGCAAGAGAAAACCGACGAGATTTTGGCGCTGTTGTCAAACTGAGTGCGACGCGTAAGGAACACACTGTAGAGCTGTCTTGAACAGCTCTTTTTTTTTGTAAGGCTTAAACTCCCCATGTTCTGTCTCACACACACTTGGGATGCTTCAGAAAGGCAGTGAGGTTTTCTCTTGATATAACCAAGAACGCGGCTAAATATTTTAGCCTCTTTGTAGGGAGCCAGGTCAAAGCCTCCTGGCAGGCCGATTGTTTACTTGCTGGCCAAAAACGAGTGTACCAAGGGAACTCTGGGGACATATGGATGGTCAATTATGATCGAAAAGGCGTGCGTGAGTCCAAGCTTCGTTTAAAATCAATTGATTGCTTAAAGAAGACAGTTCATCTTGAGCGCCAGGGGCGCGAGTAAGGAGTTTTTATGGCGGTTTTAGTCACCGGTGGGGCCGGTTATATCGGTTCTCACACTGTTCTGGCTTTGTTGGAACATGGCGAAGATGTCGTAGTGTTAGATAATTTATCGAACTCTTCCGATGAGTCTCTGCGTCGCGTTGAGAAACTCGCGGGCAGAAGTGCTCAATTCTACCAAGGCGATATCTTGGATGCTGAGTGTCTGCACCGTATCTTCGAGGCTCACGCCATTTCGGCCGTGATCCATTTTGCTGGGCTAAAGGCTGTCGGAGAGTCGACGCGCAAGCCGCTAGAGTATTATCAGAACAATGTCACTGGCACGTTGGTATTGTTGGAGGAAATGCGTCGTGCGGGTGTGCATAAGTTTATCTTCAGTTCTTCTGCCACGGTGTACGGTACTCCAGAGCAAGTTCCTTTGACTGAGACGTCACGGGTTGGCGGTACGACGAATCCTTACGGCACGTCGAAGTTGATGGTAGAACAAATTCTGCAAGATTTCGCTAAAGCAGAACCGCAATTCTCCATTACCGCCTTACGTTACTTCAACCCGGTCGGTGCGCACGAATCTGGCATGATCGGTGAAGATCCAAATGGTATTCCTAACAATCTGATGCCTTATATTGCTCAGGTGGCAATCGGAAAACTGGAGAAACTGTCAATTTTTGGTGACGACTATCCGACACAGGATGGCACGGGTGTCAGAGATTACATTCATGTCATGGATTTGGCTGAAGGTCATCTCAAGGCGATTGAACACATCGATGAACACCAAGGTTTTACGGTCTATAATCTGGGGACTGGGGTAGGGTATTCTGTGTTGGAGATGCTCCATGCTTTTGAAAAGGCTTCAGGTCGCAATGTAGCTTACCAAATTGTACCACGTCGAGAGGGCGACATTGCAGAATGCTGGTCCGCTCCAGAATTGGCGTTCAAAGAATTGGGATGGAAGGCTACCCGTGATTTGGATGCCATGATGCGTGATGCGTGGAATTGGCAGAAGAACAATCCTCGGGGTTATCGTCCCGGTTGATAGCGAAGTTCGTTAATGACAAAATATGGCATAATGTAAATTAATTGTAACCAACGAGGGCTCGATTGACCATTTCTATGTTGGTTGCAATTAAAATATGTTTAATAACAATGAGATATCATGATTCATCCTTCAATGAGCCACATAATTTTTGACTATTTTTTGTGGATGAGTGTCGGATATTTTGATTAATTGTGCTAATCTCCGATACCTTCGTCTACGGTGCGTTCATTGAGCTATCCAAAATTTATTCTCGTTTAGTTTCTGTTCGAAAACTGGGCGAGTGGGTAGTGATAGACTGCTGGGGATGCATGTTCAGGCGGCCATCCTTTGGGCCTCTGAGGTGAGCGTATTAGTTAGCAGGTTACCTAATGAAAGTGATTGAGACACCAGTCGCAGGTGTGAAGTTGATTGAGCCGAAAGTGTTCGGTGATCATCGTGGTTTTTTCGTCGAAACGTTTCAAAAAAACCGCTATCAAGAAATGTTAGATATTGATGTGGATTTTGTTCAGGACAACCATTCGCGTTCTTCTAAAGGAGTATTGCGTGGTTTGCATTTCCAGCGAATCAAACCCCAAGGCAAGCTAGTCCGAGTTGTACGTGGAGAGGTCTATGATGTTGTAGTGGATATCAGGGTCGATTCGCCGACGTACAAAAAATGGGTTGGTGTTCACTTGTCGGAAGATAACCACCACCAACTTTGGGTTCCGCCAGGTCTCGCACATGGTTTCTTAGTGATTTCAGACATTGCTGATTTCGAATACAAGTGCACAGAGTACTATGATCCTGCTAGCGAAGCATGCTTGCTTTGGAATGATCCTGAAATTGGCATTGATTGGCCAGTCGATCAGCCATTGCTATCGCCAAAGGATCTACAAGGTAAATTACTTAGAGAGCTTTTTTAATGCGTGTACTTTTGACAGGTTCTATGGGGCAACTGGGACGCTGTTTCAGCGATAGGTTTCCTACCGATTGGAGCCTGCTAGCACTGGACAGCAAGCAACTTGACATCTGTGATTCTGATGCGATTGAGCAAGCGGTGACGGAATTTGAGCCCGATGTTATCGTAAACGCCGCCGCTTATACTGCTGTTGATAAGGCTGAATCTGAACCAGATGTAGCTAAAGCAATCAATACCTACGGGCCTGGCTACCTGGCAGCAGCTGCTGCTGCACGAAATATTCCTTTTGTACACGTATCAACCGACTATGTTTTTGATGGCCGTTCGGAAGAACCCTACTGCGAAGATGCTCCCTGCTCGCCACAAAACATTTATGGTAAAACCAAGCTTGAAGGTGAGATTGCTGCGCTGAAGGCTAATCCAAAAACTATTGTAATAAGAACGGCTTGGGTGTTTAGCGAGTACGGCAATAATTTTGTTAAAACGATGTTGCGCGTCGGGTCACAAAGGGGTGAACTTGGCGTGGTAAGCGATCAGCAAGGCTGCCCGACTTATGCCGGTGATATCGCTGATGCCATAATCTCCATGCTGCAAGAACCAGGTGAATACGGTGTCTATCACTTTTGTGGTGATTCAATGGTTTCTTGGTATGAGTTTGCGCAGATAATTTTCCAACAGGCTACTGAAAGTGGGCTATACCCACATCAGGTCATCGTGAATCCGATTACTACGCAAGAGTATCCTACACCTGCGTCCCGGCCTGTATACTCTGTTCTTAACACTGATAAGATCTGCGCGTTGAATCTTAAACCTAGCGCTTGGCGCCAGCAGTTACATGCTGTGATTCGCAAACTGTTGCAGTAGGTGGATCTTGGTTTGCATGGAATAAAAGGGGATAATTTTATCCCCTTTGATGTTTTTGTTTATTGGTGACGGTTTGCGTTCCAATAGACGAGTGATAATACATCAGCCATCACACTCTTGTAACTGATTGTTTTTAAATGATTATTGGTTAGGAACTTCATACGGCATGTTTTCAAAACAAAAACAATACCAAATTGTTGCTTCAATCGTATTGTATAACCATAGCTATGCCCAACTAGAAGACACGTTACTTTCTTTGCTTAGCGAAAAATGTGTTCAAAAAATAGTTTTGGTTGATAACGGTGGTTCTGAATGGGCTGCAAAACTAGATAATCATCGCATTAGTTATATTTGTGCGGAAGCCAATAACGGTTTTGGCTACGGCCATAATCTGGCAATGAAGCGTTATCTGAATGAATGTGAATATTTTTTGATTTGTAACCCAGATATCAGTTTTACCTCGGGGGCGCTCGAGAGTCTCTACAATTTTGCGCGGAACCAAAAACACCGCTTTGTTTCTCCTCGCATTCAATATAGCGATGGGCGATTCCAATACAGTTGCCGCTTACTGCCTACACCTGCCAATTTGTTTCTTCGGCGCTTTTTCCCTAAATGGGGAGCTAAGCTGGATGCCACTTATGAAATCCAGCGTGCTGATTACACTAAATCCTTCGCAGTTCCTTCAGTTTCTGGTTGTTTTATGCTGGTTGAATCCACGTTGTTAGCGAACTTGGGAGGATTTGATGAACGGTATTTTATGTATTTAGAAGATGTGGATTTGTGCCGCCGGGCTTTGTCAATGAGCGATATTGTCTACTTCCCTGGTGCTACTATCATCCATGTTTTTGGTAAAGGTTCTTATAAAAACCTTAATTTATTCATTTATCACATGAAATCAGTTGTCTTATATTTCAATAAATGGGGATGGTGGCACGATCCACAGAGATCCAAGGTGAATACTACCTGTTTGAAGACTATTCCCATGACTTCTCCTGAAATCAAGCGGTAACATGATTGAAGATGATGTCTATGTTTTATGAGTTCAATTACATCTAAGGTATTGATTATGTTTGTTATGACTGGATGCAATTTCGAAGCGCAAAATGTTGGTATGGCAGCGGGGTGGGGTAATGAGTAATCCTCATAAATCGCAACCTCTGTCACCCCTAGCTCTGATCCGTAACATTTGGGGGTTCAAATCGCTGATCTTGCAAATGACAAAACGTGAGGTTGTTGGGCGATACAAGGGTTCCACTATGGGACTGGCATGGTCGTTCCTCAATCCTTTGTTTATGTTGACGGTCTATACATTTGTTTTTTCGGTTGTTTTTAAAGCACGTTGGTCCGTCGGTGGCGATGAAAGCCGTACGCAGTTTGCTGTAATCCTCTTTGTTGGCATGATTGTGCATGGTTTTTTTGCCGAGGTGGTTAATCGGGCACCGCAAATTATCCTAGGGAATACCAACTATGTGAAGAAAGTGGTTTTCCCTTTGGAAACGTTGCCAGTGATTGGGTTATGCGCTGCGTTGTTCCATACCCTGATCAGCTTGGTTGTACTGCTATGTGCATTCTTTTTATTCAACGGTTTTCTGCACTGGACCGTCGTTTTTATACCGTTAGTTTTCTTGCCGCTGGTCGTTTTTTGCCTTGGATTGGCATGGATATTGGCATCCCTGGGTGTTTTTATACGCGATGTTGGTCAGACGACTGTCATTATCACAACGGTTATGATGTTTTTGTCACCAGTATTTTTCCCTATCACGTCGTTACCGGAAAAATATCGCATTTGGATAATGCTTAATCCCCTAACATTTATTATTGAGCAATCACGGAATGTCTTAATTTGGGGGCGTTTGCCTGAATGGCAAGGTTTAGCTGTTTACACCCTGGCGGCATCATTAGTTGCATGGTTCGGTTTTGTATTCTTCCAGAAAACCAGAAAGGGGTTTGCTGATGTCCTCTAATGAAATCGCGATCCAAGTGACTGCATTGAGCAAATGTTATCAAATTTATGATCGTCCACGAGATCGTTTAAAACAGTTTTTTGCTCCGAGGTTACAACGTGTAGTACGACGTGAGTCTCGCCGCTATTTCCGCGAGTTTTGGGCACTTCGCGATGTCTCATTCTCTATTAAGAAAGGTGAGACCGTAGGTATTATCGGACGAAATGGTGCAGGTAAGTCAACGTTATTACAGATGATATGCGGTACGCTGACTCCAACTCAGGGAGAAATACAAGTCAATGGCCGTATTGCGGCCCTACTTGAGTTAGGCGCAGGGTTCAATCCTGAGTTCACGGGGCGTGATAATGTCTATCTTAATGGCTCTGTTCTAGGTTTTTCCCGTGAACAGATCGATGAGCGTTTTCAGGAGATTACTGACTTCGCAGATATTGGCGAGTTTATCGATCAACCCGTTAAAACATACTCAAGCGGGATGTATATTCGTCTGGCTTTTGCTGTCCAAGCCTGTGTCGAACCTGAAATCCTTATCGTGGACGAGGCGTTAGCCGTAGGCGATATCGGTTTTCAATATAAATGCTATAAACGCATGGAGGCTCTTCGTGCTAAGGGGGTCACTATTATCATGGTGACCCACTCTACCGGTAGTATTCTGGAATACGCTGACCGTTGTTTGGTTATGAACAATGGGGAGTTAGTGGGCGACACCTATGACGTACTGGCTGCTGTTCTGGCTTATGAGAAAGGAATGCTGTTGTCGCAAGCAGTGAAACGAGAGAATACGGGCAAGATCTCCTCGTCTGTTGTGATGAATCAATCTGACTTGCAGGGTTTGCAACAGGGGCAGTTGAATACCGAAGTGGGAGAAAAGCGCTTTGGCAGTGCTCGAGCGATTATTCAAAATCTCGAAGTGATAAAATCGGATGGCACTTCACTCTCCGATAAGCCTTTGGTACGTTCTGGTGATGAACTGACCTTGGATTTTACTATCCTTGCTTCAGAAGAGATTCGAGATGTTGCCTTGGGAATCTCCATCTCTAAAGCGCAGGGGGGAGATATTTGGGGGG
>NZ_JASGBT010000020.1:0-55175 GCF_030053255.1 Serratia sp. PF-27 | reverse complement strand
CAGCAACATTGGAGCCGGCAAACCTTTAATCCTCAAGGCTGGTGAGCAGCATGTGATTTATAAGGTTAAATTGCCAATTAACTCAGGAGATTACCTGGTTCATTGCGGCTTGGCATCGCTGCAAGGCGGCGAGCGAGAAGAGTTGGATCAACGCAGACCAATGATGAGATTGAAGTTTTGGTCCTCTCGTGAACTCGGGGGGGTTGTTTATGCCCCTATCAGTGTTTTAAGCGAGGAGTAATTAGAGCAATGATTGCTGTATTCTTACCGCCATATCCGTTTAGGGGAGTGAAAGCTCCCTATTTATGGATATTTTATCGCCTGCTTAACTCATTGCAGCAGCGTTCACTTTTTATCGCCGGTAATGATTACTTGTTGTCTCCGGAAGAGTGGCGCAAGTCAGAACGTTGGGAATTTGATGTACCTACAATGAATAATTTGGGTTACAGCATTCCGTCTGATGAGCTATTGGCAAGTCATGATTATTACCATTTGAGAGAGAGTGTATTTGAGAGTTTATTAGACTCTTCAAACTACAATCCGATGTTGGCGTTCAAGAAAATGCTGACCCAGCGAATCCCCGAGCTGGAAGCTGAGCTGCTAAACCATCTCCAAGGCTATGAGTCTGGAAAAATAGAGGGGATATTGTCAATTTGCAATTGCCCTTCTCTGGAGGCCGTTGCCGAGTCTTTATCTATTCCTGTCATGCACTTTGAAGTAGGGCCGTTGAGAATGCCCTCTTATTATAGTACAGGGTATTTGGATTTCTCAGGTGTTAACGGTCACACAGAGGCAGAGAAGCGCTATTTGGCGGTTCAGGAACAGTGCCAGGTCGATCTTTCCATAGAGGAGTTGCATCGTTACTTCCTGCGTGTGCCAAATACTCATGAGCAGCAGTGTGATGCCGATCTGGGGATCGCATTACAGGTTGAAGACGATTCAAATCTCGTTGCTTATGGTGAAGAATTCACTAATCTTACGTTGCTTTCCTATGCGCGTACACGTTTTCCAGAGAAAAAATTATTAATTCGCACTCATCCTGGTAGTCAGTTCCAGCTCAAGGAGGGTGAGTATGAGATCGACAGTTCACCGACCAGTTTGTCTTTCGTCCAGCGTTGTCGAGAGATTTTAACGATTAATTCTAGTGTGGGATTAGAAGGAATTTTCGCTGGTATACCAACGACAGTCGTTGGTGACAGTTCATATAAATATATAACCTTGGCAGACGATGAACAAGAAAGAACTAATCGTTTGGCATTTTATCTATTTTCATACTTAGTTCCATTCGAATTGATTTTCGATATTGATTATCTGCGATTCCGTTTATCTCGGCCAAGTGAACAGGCGATAGTCAGTCGCCATATTGAATATTATTCTACTGAGAAGGAAGGATTTTTAAAAATGCAGGGGTTGACTCTGGGTGAGTTGCTATCAAAACAGGTTAAGCAAGAAAATGAAAAGCAGGATGATATGCAACAAAAAATTCGTGTTGCTGAGCATCATCTGATGATCGATAACGAAGAAAAGCAGGCAATGATTTCTTCTATGCAAGAGCAATTGCTGTTGCTTCAGGAAACGCTTATACAACAGCGAGAGCAACAGCTGGTTACTCAGCAATTGTTGGAGAATGCGCAAAAAGAAGTTCTTCTTTTAAATAATAATTATGTTGAAGACGAACCTCTTAAATTAAAGGTTGAAACACTGAGTCAACAACTTAGTGAAAGTCAGTCCGACATGAACAATATGCGAAAAAGTCTGTCGTGGCGACTAACGGTACCTGTTCGTATGCTTGGTCGGGCCATTCGCGGTGAGTTTGGGGTAATCAGGGATATATCCAGACACTACATGCGACAGCGTAAAGGGACAAAATCGACCTCTTTGGTTGGGAAAGGTTGGCAAGCGTTTCGTGCAAGTCCGCATCCTTATAAGGCTTTGCTTCGCAAAACTAAAGTGGCAGGCAAACTATTGCTAACCGGCCGTTTCGGTGAGTTGCGTAGCAGTCTTCTACGTGTGGCGAAAAATACCGCTAATACGCCGATGCCGCTAGTTAATATAGATACCGACCATATTGTTATTCTCACTACTAGGCATACACTGTTTGTGGCCCATTTGCTTGAGAAAACGCTTGTAGAGGTGGGGCGCGGCGTTACCATAATTGAAGCATACTCAGCGCCGGCGGACAGTGGGCAACTGCATATTGTTATTTGCCCTCAAATTTTTGCTGAGCTGCCGCAAAACTTTGTTGCGTTCCAAATGGAACAATCTATTAACCCACGTTGGTTTACGCCAGAGTATTTTGCGATTCTCGAACGTGCAATGGCTATATTTGACTATTCCCTGACTAACATTAATTACTTATTAGAACATGGTATCCCTTATCAGAAATTGTTCTACCTCCCAATTGCTTCTTTTGCAGACTACAGCTCAAAATTGACCCAGAAAGGTCATAAGTTGAACGGTAATGAGGAGCAAATTGACGTTCTCTTCTATGGTGATACGAATTGTGAGCGCCGTCGTCATTATCTTGAACAATTGGGACAACGTTTTAATATTCATATTGCCTCTGGTGTATTCGGCGATGAGCTGACCCGGCTGGTGAAAAATGCCAAACTGGTTATTAACCTGCATTACTATGAGAATGCGTTGCTTGAGACCACACGTATTTACGAAGTGCTATCGTTGGGAACGCCAATTGTTAGTGAAGAAAGTGTGGATATCGCGGAGCATACGTCTCTCATTGATGTTATTGATTTTGCTCCTATTGGCGATATTGACGCAATGGCGAAAAAAATTGATCGTCTCTTGAACGATCAAGATTATCATGCTAGCCGTAAGAAAAATATTGCGTTGTTTACTCATAGCGACAACAACTTTGAAGGCTATTTCAAACGCTATCTTTTGGCGAATGATTTGATTGATTTCGAAACTTATAAAAATGGCGTTGATTTTATCCCTGCGATAGAGGCGGATATTCCAAAACTCTGCCTCTCACTGACGGAAACACCGGTACGGAAGCAAGATTTCCTCAGTAAGCCTACCCATGGTTTCAAGGTCATTGAGGGGGTTAGACACCGTATTGGCTGGATCGGATGTGGCATGAGTTATAAATACATGCTGTCCGTGCTTGCCGATCGTAATACCGAAATGGCTATGATCTGCGAGGACGATGCGTTATTCCCTGACGACTTTGACATTAAACTTGAGAAGATTGTTGCTTATCTGGAACGCAGCAATTGGGATTGGCACATTTTCTCGGGCATTATTGCGCATTTGAATGAAGATACGGAGATTCTGGCTGTCGAGGAGGTCGATGGCATTGAGTATATTTATATCAATCGCATGACAAGCACGGTGATGAATATTTACTCACGTCGTGGGATAGAGGCAGTTAGCCACTGGGATGAACGTAACGTTGATGCTCAAACCAATACCATAGATCGCTATTTGGAGTCAGTGCCAAATCTGGTTGTGGTGACCACTCTACCTTTCCAGGTTGGGCATGCTGAGGATCAAACCTCCACGTTGTGGGGGTTCGTAAATACTCAATATCTGGATATGATCAGTGAAAGTGAGCGTTTATTGAAGGAAAAAGTAGACGCGTTCAAGGCGGCCCAAGTGCGGTGACTCAAGCCCCTCGTTTCGTACTGATTGACTGAACCGCAGACCACGGCACCTTAGGGTGCCGTGGTTTTTTGTGGGGAGGATATGAATATATTGCGACATCATGTGACCTATCGCACCAATCACTACCCACGCGGCTCAATCCTGAGTTAACATGTGTGCCACATCACAAAACCTGCTGGCCGACGTTGCCGGCAGGGTCATCCTCAGACAGGAGTTCCTAAATGTCCAAGCAACAAATCGGCGTTGTCGGCATGGCGGTAATGGGCCGCAACCTCGCGCTGAACATCGAGAGCCGTGGTTACACCGTTTCCATTTTCAACCGTTCTGGCGACAAAACTGACGAAGTGATCGCTGAGAACCCGGGCAAGAATCTGGCGCCGTATTACACCGTAGAAGAGTTTGTCGAATCGCTGGAAAAACCGCGCCGCATCCTGCTGATGGTGAAAGCGGGCGAAGCGACGGATAAAACCATTGCCTCGTTGACTCCGCACCTGGACAAGGGCGATATCCTGATCGATGGCGGCAACACCTACTATCAGGACACCATCCGTCGTAACCGCGAACTGTCCGACCAGGGCTTTAATTTCATCGGCACCGGCGTTTCCGGCGGTGAAGAGGGCGCGCTGAAAGGGCCTTCCATCATGCCTGGCGGCCAGAAAGAAGCTTACGAGCTGGTGGCACCGATCCTGGAGAAAATCGCTGCGGTCGCGGAAGGCGAGCCTTGCGTGACTTATATCGGCGCTGACGGTGCCGGCCACTATGTGAAGATGGTGCACAACGGCATCGAATACGGCGACATGCAGCTGATTGCCGAAGCCTATTCCCTGCTGAAGCAGGCGCTGAACCTGAGCAACGAGCAGCTGGCCGAAACCTTCGCCGAATGGAACAAGGGCGAACTGAACAGCTACCTGATCGACATCACCAAAGACATCTTCACCAAGAAAGACGAAGAGGGTAAATACCTGGTCGATGTGATCCTGGACGAAGCCGCCAACAAAGGCACCGGCAAGTGGACCAGCCAGAGCTCGCTGGATCTGGGCGAACCGCTGTCGCTGATCACCGAGTCGGTGTTCGCACGCTACCTGTCCTCGCTGAAGGACCAGCGCGTTGCCGCGTCTAAAGTGCTGACTGGCCCGAAAGTGGCGCCGTTCAGCGGCGACAAAGCCGAATTCATCGAGAAAGTGCGTCGCGCGCTGTATCTGGGTAAGATCGTGTCCTACGCACAGGGCTTCTCACAGCTGAAAGCCGCTTCTAAAGAAAATAACTGGGATCTGCACTACGGCGAAATCGCCAAGATCTTCCGCGCCGGCTGCATCATCCGCGCCCAGTTCCTGCAGAAGATCACCGACGCTTACGCGGCGGATGCCGATATCGCCAACCTGCTGCTGGCGCCATACTTCAAGCAAATCGCTGACGAGTACCAGCAGGCGCTGCGTGACGTGGTGGCTTACGCCGTGCAGAACGGTATCCCTACGCCAACCTTCTCCGCCGCGATCGCCTACTACGACAGCTACCGTTCTGCGGTACTGCCGGCGAACCTGATCCAGGCGCAGCGCGACTACTTCGGTGCGCACACCTACAAACGTATCGATAAGGAAGGCGTGTTCCATACCGAATGGATGGAATAAGCCCGCTCGTTGAACGATAAAAAAAGCCGCCGAGGTTAACGCCCGGCGGCTTTTTATTGCGCGTGATTTAACGTCACGCTTTTTTCTGATGCCTTTCGCGCAGCCGGCCGATCACCGCGCTCAGATCCAGATCCTGGTCCTGCAGCAGCACCAGCAGGTGATAGATCAGGTCCGAGGCTTCGTTGGTCAGCTCTTCGCGATCGTTGACCGTGGCGGCCAGCGCGGTTTCCACACCTTCTTCCCCGACCTTCTGCGCGATGCGCTTGGTGCCGCTGGCGTACAGGCTGGCGGTGTACGAGCTGTCCGGGCTGGCGTGCTTGCGCTCCGCCAACAGCTGCTCCAGCTGATAGAGGAACGTCCAGTCGCTGGCGGCCGGGTGGAAGCAGCTGCTGTTGCCGAGGTGGCAGGTCGGGCCGATCGGGTTGGCCAATACCAGCAGCGTGTCGTTATCGCAGTCCGGCGTGATGCTGACCACCTTGAGGAAGTGGCCGGAACTTTCGCCTTTGGTCCACAGGCGTTGCTTGGTGCGTGAGAAGAAGGTGACGTTACCGCTCTGCTCGGTGGTCGCCAGCGCTTCCGGCGTCATGTAACCCAGCATCAGCACTTCGCCGGAAACGGCGTGCTGCACGATGGCCGGCATCAGGCCGTCGGTTTTTTCCCAGTCCAGCTGGTTTCTCTGTTGTTCTGTCAGCACACGCGAATCTCCACGCCTTGTTCGACCAGGAACCTTTTCAGTTCGCCGATATTGATGATTTGTTTGTGGAACACCGATGCCGCCAGCGCGCCGTCGACGTCCGCATCGCGGAACGCTTCCAGGAAATGCTCCATGGTGCCCGCGCCGCCGGAGGCGATCAGCGGTACCTTGCAGGCCTCGCGCACCCGGCGCAGCTGTTGCAGATCGTAACCGTTGCGCACGCCGTCCTGGTTCATCATGTTCAGCACGATCTCACCGGCGCCGCGGCGCTGCACTTCCTGTACCCAGTCGAGGGTTTCCCACTGGGTGATGCGGGTGCGGCTCTCATCGCCGGTATATTGGTTGACGTGATACTTGCCGGTTTCACTGTCGAACCAGGTGTCGATGCCTACCACGATGCACTGCACGCCGAAGCGTTCCGCCAGGCGGCTAATCAGCTCAGGATCGGCCAACGCCGGTGAGTTGATCGAAATCTTGTCGGCGCCGAAAGACAGGATCTGGCTGGCGTCCTCGGCGCTTTTAATGCCGCCGGCGACGCAGAACGGAATATCAATCACCTCCGCCACGCGCGATACCCAGCTTTTGTCCACCACCCGGCCGTCGCTCGAGGCGGTGATATCGTAAAACACCAGCTCGTCCGCACCTTCTTGCGCATAGCGCTGCGCCAGCGGCACGATGTCGCCGATGATTTCGTGGTTGCGGAACTGCACGCCTTTTACCACTTGCCCGTCTTTAACATCCAGGCACGGGATTATCCGTTTTGCCAGCATGCGATCGCCTCCTCAACGCTAAATTTACCTTCCAGCAGGGCGCGCCCTACGATCACGCCGGCAACGCCGCTGCCACGCAGCTGGGCGATGTCGTCCAGATTGCCGATGCCGCCCGAGGCCTGGAAGGCCACCTGCGGATAGCGGCGGCTGATCGCCTGATACAGCGCCACGTTGGAACCGGCCAGCGTACCGTCGCGCGAAATATCGGTGCACAGCACGTGCTTGAGCCCGTAGGGCAGGAACTGCTCCACCACCTGTTCCAGCGTGGCGTCGGAATCTTCCTGCCAGCCGCTGATGGCCACGCGTTTCACGCCCTGCGGGTCGATACGCACGTCCAGCGCCAGCACCAGCGCGTCGGCGCCGTAGCGCTCGAACCAGCTCTGCACCAACTGCGGTTGTTTCACCGCGGTAGAGCCGATCACCACGCGTGTGGCGCCGGCCTCCAGCAGGGCGCTGACGTCTTGCTCGTTGCGGATGCCGCCGCCGACCTGCACCGGCACGTTAACCCCCGCCAACAGCTTGCGTAGCAGCGGGATCTGGCGTGCGGCCGGATCCTTGGCGCCGGTCAAATCGACCAGGTGCAGTACCTGCGCGCCCTGTTGTTGATAGTCTTGCAGACGCAGCAGCGGATCGTTGCCGTAGTCGCGCTGCTGGCCGTAATCGCCCTGATGCAAGCGCACCACGTTGCCGTCGATCAAATCCAAAGCCGGAATAATCATGCTGCCTACATCTCCAGAAAGTTTTTCAACAGTTGCGCGCCGGCCGCTCCAGATCGTTCTGGATGAAACTGCACGCCGAAGAAGTTGTCTTTTTGCACGGCGGCGGTGAAGGGCTCGCCGTAGTTCGCCTGGGCGATGGTGCTGGGGCATATCGGCATCGCATAGCTGTGTACGAAATAGAAGTAGGCGCCGTCATCGATGCCGCGGAACAGATGGTGGCCCGCCTGCGCGGATACCTGGTTCCAACCCATGTGCGGCAGCGGCAGGCCGAAGTCGGTCATCTGCTTTACCGGCGTATCCATGAGGCCGAGCGTCGTCACGCCGCCGTTCTCTTCGCTGTTGGCCGCCAGCAGCTGCATGCCGAGGCAGATGCCCAGCACCGGCTGAGTGCAGGCCCTGATCAGTTCGATCAGATCGCGTTCGCGCAGCTGATCCATCGCCGCCTGCGCGGTGCCGACGCCCGGCAGGAACAGCTTGTCGGCGCGCAGCACGATCTCCGGATCGCGGCTCACTTCCGGCTGATAGCCCAGGCGCCGCACCGCATAGGTGACGGAGGCCAGGTTGGCGCAGCCGGTATCCAAAATCACCACGTTCATCACAGCACTCCTTTCGAGCTCGGCAGGGTATTGCCCTCGACGCGGATCGCCTGGCGCAGCGTGCGGCCAAACACTTTGAACAGGCTCTCGACCCGGTGGTGGTCGTTTTTGCCTTTGGTCTTCAGGTGCAGCGTGCAGCCCATGGTGTAGGAGAGCGAGCGGAAGAAGTGCTCGACCATTTCAGTGCTGAGATCGCCGACGCGCTGATAGTTGAACTCGGCCTTGTACTCCAGGTGCGGGCGGCCGGAGATATCCAGCGCGCAGCGCGCCAGGCATTCGTCCATCGGTAACACGAAGCCGAAGCGGGCAATACCGCGCTTGTCGCCCAGTGCCTTGTTCAACGCTTCACCCAGCGCCAGGCCGGTGTCCTCTACGGTGTGGTGATCGTCGATATACAGGTCGCCTTTGACGTCGATCTCCATGCGGAAGCCGCCGTGGGTGGCGATCTGATCCAGCATGTGGTCGAAGAAGCCGACGCCGGTTTTGATTTTGCTGCCGCCTTCGCGATCCAGCCAGACGTTGACATCGATCTGCGTCTCTTTGGTCACGCGGTTAACCCGCGCATGACGGTCGCGCAGGGTCAGCTGGCGCACGATCTCTTTCCAGCCCAGCACGCCGCGCTGGTAGCGCAGCCCCTGAATGCCCATGTTTTCTGCCAGCTGCACGTCGGTCGGCCGATCGCCGATCACGTAGCTGTGCGCGGTATCGAGCACGCCGGGTTCCAGGTAGCCCTTCACCAGCGCGGTTTTCGGCTTGCGGCAGTCGCAGTTGTCCGCCGGCAGGTGCGGGCAGATCAGCACATCGGCGAACTGAATGCCCTGCGAGCTGAGGATCTGCATCATCAGGTTGTGCGGCGGATCGAAGGTTTCCTGAGGGAAACTGGCGGTGCCGAGCCCATCCTGATTGGTGATCATCACCAGCTGATACCCCGCCTGTTGCAGCGCCAGCAGGGAAGGGATCACGTCTGGCTCGAGCGCCAGCTTGTCCAGGCGGTCAACCTGGAAATCTTCCGGTGGCTCGGCGATCAGCGTGCCGTCACGATCGATAAAGAGGATTTTTTGGCTCACATTGGCTCCTGGCGAGTCGGGTTGGCGCCGGGTAGGGCGGACAAGGCGTCCACCACGCGTTGACATTCGTCGCGGGTGCCTATGGTGATGCGCAGGCAGCCGGACAACCCGGGCTGTTTGTTTTGGTCTCGTAAGATAATGCCCTGATCCCACAAGCTTTTAAACACATTACTTGCGGCGGTGAAGCGGGCCAGCAGGTAATTGCTGTCGCTGGCGAAAACCTGCTCGACGCAGGCGCATTTCTCCAGCTGTTGCTGCAGCCAGCTGCGGGTGGCGGCGATATCGGTGACGCGCTGGCGCATGGTGCGGATACCTTCTTCGCTCAGCGCCTGCGCGGCGATATCCGCCACCGGCGTCGAAAGCGGGTAAGGCGCGATCACCTTCAGCAGCAGGGCAATCAGATCTTCATTGGCGAGCGTAAAGCCGCAGCGCAGGCCGGCCAGCGCAAAGGCCTTCGACAGCGTGCGCAGGATAGCCAGGTGCGGATAGTCGCTCAGCCAGCCGGCCACCGTGGCCTGCGGGCAAAACTCGATATAGGCTTCGTCCACCGCGACGATCGCCTTGCCCTTGGCCAGCTCTAGCAGGCTGCGCAGAGAGTCAGGGTCGATCAGGTTGCCGGTTGGGTTGTTCGGGCTGCAGACGTAGATCAGCTTCACGTTGTCCATGCTGTCTGCGATGGCCGGCAGATCCAGCTGCCAGTCTTCTTTGGCGGCCACGGTGCGGCGCTCCACGCCGAAGGTTTCGGCGCTGACGGCGTACATGCCGTAGGTCGGCGGGCAGAACAGAATGGCGTCTTTGCCCGGCTCGCAGAAGGCGCGGATCAGCAGCTCGATGCCTTCATCGGCGCCGCGGCTGACCAGCACCTGCTCTTTCTTGACCCCGGCATAGGCGGCGTAGCGTTCGATCACCTGCGCCGGCTGGCACTCCGGATAGCGGTTGAAGGTTTGCGCGGTCAGCTGGAATTCCGGTGCGATCGGGTATTCGTTGGCGTTCAGCCACACGTCGCCCTTACCGCCGAGGCGGCGCGCCGATTGATAAGGGGTCAGCTCGCGAACGTTGGCGCGCGCCAGTTTTTCGATGCTCATGCTTGCTCCTTCAGGGCGGCGACGCGCAGGGTCACGGCGTTCTTGTGGGCGATCAGCTGCTCGGCGGCAGCCAGCGTCTCGATGGTGGCGGCCAGGTTGCTGAAGCCCTGCGGCGTCAGCTCCTGCACCGTCATGCGTTTTTGAAAATCGGCCAGCCCCAGGCTGGAGCAGGTGGCGGTGTAGCCGTAGGTCGGCAGCACGTGGTTGGTGCCGGAGGCGTAATCGCCGGCGGACTCCGGCGACCAGTCGCCGAGGAACACCGAACCGGCGCTGGTGATGCCGTCCACCAGTTCGCGCGCATTACGGGTCTGAATAATCAGGTGCTCCGGGCCGTAGCGGTTGCTGATCGCCACGCACTCAGTCAGATCGCGCGCTACGATCAGGCGGCTGCTCGCCAGCGCCTGGCGTGCGGTGTCGGCGCGCGGCAGCTCGGCCAGCTGGCTTTCCACCGCTTCGGCCACCGCCTGCGCCATCGCCGCGTCCGGCGTCAGCAGGATCACCTGCGAATCCGGGCCGTGTTCGGCCTGCGACAGCAGATCGGAAGCGACGAACGCCGGGGTGGCGCCGGCGTCGGCGATCACCAGCACTTCAGAAGGGCCGGCCGGCATGTCGATGGCCGCGCCGTCGAGGCGCTGGCTGACCTGCCGCTTAGCTTCGGTCACGAAGGCGTTGCCCGGCCCGAAGATCTTCGCCACGCGCGGCACGCTTTCGGTGCCGAACGCCAGGGCGGCGATCGCCTGCGCGCCCCCGACCTGAAACACTTCCTGCACGCCGCACAGCTGCGCCGCATACAGGATCTCATCGGCGATCGGCGGCGGTGAGCACAGCACCACCCGGCGGCAACCGGCGATGCGCGCCGGCGTCGCCAGCATCAGTACGGTGGAGAACAGCGGCGCTGACCCGCCGGGAATATACAGGCCCACCGAGTCGATTGGGCGGGTCACCTGCTGGCAGCGCACGCCTGGCTGCGTTTCGACGTCCACCGGCGGCAGTCGCTGCGCGTTGTGGAAGGTTTCCACGTTGGCGACGGCCACCGCCATCGCCTGTTTGATATCATCACCCAACCGCGCGGCGGCGGCGGCGATCTGCTCGGCGCTGACGCGCAGCGCCGAGACTTCCGCCTTGTCGAAACGGGCGCTGTAGTCGCGCAGCGCCCGATCGCCATTGGCCTTCACGTTGTCGAGGATCTCACTCACCGTGCGGGTGATGCTGTCGGAGGCGGCGATTGCCGGGCGCATCAGCAGCTCAGCCTGGCGTTCGGCGCTGCACGTTGCCCAATCGATCGGCGTGTTGAAGGTCGACATGGCGTTACTCCATCATCTTTTCAATCGGTAGCACCAGAATCGAGCTGGCGCCGAGCGCTTTCAGTTTTTCCATGGTTTCCCAGAACAGGGTTTCGCTGCTGACCATGTGCATCGCCACGCGATTCTGCGCGCCGGCCAGCGGCAGAATGGTCGGGCGTTCGGCGCCCGGCAGCAGCGCGACGATCTCGTCCAGCTTCTCGCTCGGCGCGTGCAGCATGATGTATTTGGATTCGCGCGCCTGGATCACGCCCTGAATGCGGGTCATCAGGCGGTCAATCAGCTGCTGTTTGGCTTCAGGCATTTCGCCGTCGCGCTGGATCAAGCAAGCTTTGGAGCGGTAGATCACCTCCACTTCGCGCAGGCCGTTGGCCTCCAGCGTGGCGCCGGTAGAGACCAGATCGCAGATGGCGTCGGCCAGGCCGGCGCGCGGCGCGACTTCCACCGAGCCGTTCAGCAGGCAAGATTTGAAGCGCACGCCTTGTTTGTCGAGGTATTGCTTCAGCAGGTGCGGATAAGAGGTGGCGATGCGGGCGTCCTGCAGGCTTTGCGGGCCGGCGTATTCGGCGTCGAGTGGGGTGGCCAGCGACAGGCGGCAGCCGCCGAAATCGAGGCGGCGCAGGGTGAAGTAACGCGGGTCTTCACCCTGGGCGCGGCGGCTGAGCAGCTCTTCTTCCAGCACGTTCTCGCCGATGATGCCGAGATCGACCACGCCGTCCATCACCAGGCCCGGGATGTCGTCGTCGCGCACGCGCAGGATATCGATCGGCATGTTTTCGGCGAAGGCGATCAGACGCTGCTGCTGCAGGTTGATCTTGATGCCGCAGCGTGCCAGCAGTTCCTGGGATTCATCGCTCAGGCGGCCCGACTTCTGCATTGCGATCCGTAAACGTGTCTTGTCCAGCATGGTAACCTCTGTTTAATCTGTAATTTTTTGAATTTATTGTAAAAAACTTTCTTTTCTGTCTGTCCGGAGCCAAAAAAAAACCCTCGGAAGAAATCTTCCGAGGGCTCTCTCTTGCGTTCTGCGCGCCACTGGAAGATTAACAAACCGTCTTCCAGCACACATCGCCTGAAAGACTAGTCAGGGTGATGGTGATGATGGTGGTTGAACTGAACGCGTGTCATGGTGTTTTTCTCTAATCAAAAGCCGGTAAAAACCGTATGCCAATTAAGCTAAACTATCCGCTGTCCACCGTGCAACCCTTTTTTAACGTCATAAATTTAATTTATTGAAACAGGTTGAGTTATTAGCCACACACGGCTTTACCTAACCTTAAGCCGGGCAGATTGTATCGCCGTGTACAGTGGCGTAGCCTTAGGGGCAGGGCGCTGCGATCTTCAGGAGAGGAAGAGGATGAAAAAGGTAGCCATTATTGGTTTAGGTTGGCTGGGCATGCCGTTGGCGTTATCGCTGATGGGCCGCGGGTATGATGTGGTCGGCAGCAAAACCACGCCGGACGGCGTCGAGGCCGCGCGCATGAGCGGCATTGAATGCTATCAACTGGAGCTGACGCCGGAGCTGGTGTGCGATCCGGACGATCTGGAATCGCTGCTGCGCGTGGATGCGCTGGTGGTGACGCTGCCCGCTCGCCGTACCGTCGAAGGCAGCGAGAACTATTTCAATGCGGTGCGTATGCTGGTGGACAGCGCGATGGCCTTTGGCGTGCCGCGGGTGATCTTTACCAGTTCCACCTCGGTGTACGGCGAAACTGCCGGCACGCTGCGCGAAGAGTCGCCGCTGCGGCCGGTCTCGCCATCGGGCCGGGTGTTGGCCGAGCTGGAGCGCTGGCTGCATGAATTGCCGAACACCTCGGTGGACATTCTGCGGCTGGCGGGGCTGGTGGGCGCCGATCGTCACCCCGGCCGCTTCCTGGCGGGTAAACTCGACGTGAAGGGCGGGTCGCAGGGGGTGAATTTGGTGCACCAGGACGACGTCATCGCCGCCATCCAACTGCTGCTGAAGTTGCCGAAGGGCGGTCACGTGTACAACCTGTGCGCGCCGCATCATCCGGCCAAACGCGAATTTTATCCTGCGTTGGCCGAACAGCTGCACCTAGCGCCGCCGCAGTTCGCCGACGAAGCGGATCAGGATGAGCGGCTGGTGGACGGCAACCGCATCTGCAACGAGCTGGGTTTTGAGTACCAGTATCCCGATCCGGCGCGTATGCCGGTCAGTTAAGGCGGCATACGTTGTTTAAAGCGGGAAAAGGTGGCTCGTCACAAAGTCGACGAACAGCCTGATTTTGACTGACAGGTGGCGGCCCGACGGCCAGAGGACATGAAAAACCATGTTCTCGCGGTCGTAGTCATCCAAAACCGTCACCAGGCTGCCCTGTTCCAGCTGTCTGCGCACGGCGATCTCCGGCAAATAAGCGATGCCCAGCCCTTGTTCGGCGAAGCATACCTGCGGATCGAGGGTATTTGTCACCATGCTGGCCGGCCGTTCGGGGATTATCTCCGTCTTGTCTCCCAGCGGCCAGACATCCAGTTTGCCGGTGCTGGGAAAGCGATAATGCAAACGGGCATGGCTGGTCAGATCCTCGGGCTTGCGCGGCATACCCACTTTGCTGAAATAACCCGGTGCGCCAACGAAAACCTTGCGGCAGGTACCCAGCCGGCGGGCAACCAGCCGTGAATCGCTCGGGGTTCCGCTGCGGATAACGGCATCGAAACCTTCCTCAATCACGTCAACCAGCCGATCCGAATAATCAATATCCAGCTCGATCTCAGGATAGCGGCGCTTGAAGTCCCCCAGTTTTGGCATGAAAAGCGTGCCCAGCGACGGGAGACTGATGCGCAGCTTGCCCTGAGGTGTTCCCCGCGTTTGCAACAGTTCGGCTTCCGCCTCTTTCACCTCACTCAAAATGCGTCGGCACCTTTCCAGAAACAAGGCCCCTTCCGGTGTCAGGTTGACCGTGCGGGTAGAACGGTGAAACAGGCGCACGCTGAGTCGTTCCTCCAGCCGGGCGATGGTCTTGCTGACCGCCGAGGCGGAGATCCCCAGCTGTTGCCCGGCCGCCGTGAAACTGCGGCTTTCACTGACCCGCACGAAAACGTCGAGAGAACCCAGACTTTCCATAGGCTTCCATTCTATTGATGAACTTTATGTCATGAGTGTTGTTCACTTTAGCCTGTTTTTCTTTTATCAGCGAGTGGGCAGCATGATGCAAACGTCATCCGCGATGGGCGGAAACATCTTTGAATGGGGAGTGATTAATGAATCAAACGACGATATCTGCGCCTGCCGAGGGCATCGATCGGTTGCCGCTGGGCGGCCTGCTGGCGTTGGCGATGGCCGCTTTTATCACGCTGCTGACCGAGATCATGCCGGCGGGCGTGCTGTCTTCGATCGCGGGCGATTTGAACGTATCTGAAAGCCTGGCGGGGCAGTTCATCACCGCCTATGCGGTGGGCGCGTTGGTCGCCGCTATTCCGCTGACCGCATTGACGCAAGGTATGCGGCGCCGCCCCTTGCTCTTGAGCGCGATCGGCGGTTTTGCCATCGTTAACCTCGTCACGGCGCTGTCGAACGATTATCACGTCTCATTGGCGACGCGTTTCTTCGCCGGCGTTTTCGGCGGCATCGTTTGGTCTTTGCTGGCTGGTTATGCGGTGCGTATGTCACCGGCCCACCTTGGCGGCCGCGCTATTGCGATCTCCGGCGCCGGCGCCACCCTGGCGCTGGTGCTCGGCGTACCGCTCGGCACGTTGCTTGGCCGAGCCATCGGCTGGCAGGGCGCCTTTGGTCTGATGACGTTGATGGCGCTGGTGCTCGTGGTGTGGATCATCGCCATCGTGCCGGATTTCCCCGGTCAGGCTAAGGCGCATCGGCCGTCTCTGAGCGGCGTATTCTTGCAACGGGGGATCCGCGCCGTGCTGTTTGTGGTGTTCACCTTCATCGTTGCCCATAACATTCTGTATATCTACCTGGAGCCTTTCCTCAAGCCATCGGGGTTGTCCGAGCGGGTCGATATCGTTCTGTTTATCTTCGGGCTGGGCGCGATTGCCGGATTGGGCGTCGCCGGGATGCTGGTCGATCGGCGAGTCCAATCTCTTACGGTGATGAGTATCGTCATCTTTGCTCTCGCTGCCGTGCTGCTGGGGAGTGGGGGACGGATGATCCCGATGGTCTATCTCTCCGTCGCATTGTGGGGCGTGGCTTTCGGCGGTTTCGCCACCCTCACGCAGACGGCATTGTCACGCCTTTCCGGTCGCGCGGCCGACGTGGCGCAGTCCATGTATACGACGGGCTGGAATACCGCCGTGGCAGCCGGTGGCGCGGTCGGCGGCATGTTGCTCGACAAGGGCGGGGCGCCCTCTTTCGCCTGGGCCATCATCGGATTACTCGTCCTGTCTTTAACCGGCACGCTGTTTGCCATGAATCGGGCGCTGGCCTCTCAGCGATGAGGTGATGGGCGTGCGGCGCGCGCCAAATCCTCCAGCAGCGCGTTCAGCGCCTCGTCGGGCTGGACGGGGCGGCTGACCAGGCTGAGCGTGGCGCGGTATGAGAGCGCCGTACCGCCCAACTGCCGAAGCAGCCCCTGTTCCACCCAACGCGCCGCGTAGTGGGTGGGCAAATAGCCGAGACAGGTGCCGCTCAGCACCAGATGGGCGACGCTTTCCATATGGTGGGCCACCGCGGCCAGATGCGGCGGCGCGATCGGGCACAGCTGCTGTGCCAGCAGGTAGCCGCGCTTGACCCAGCGCGCGTTTTCAATCTGCTCGCGCCCCGGTTCTTCTACCGCGAACAGCGGGTGATCCCTACTGCAGTAGATCGCCTGCGTCTCCTCCAGCCACGGCTGATAACGCAACGCCTCCAGCTGCTGGCCGAAGTAGCCGATGCCCAGATCGAGCTGCCGGTGCAGCAACCCTTGTTCAATCTCGTTCGGCGAACAGATGCGGCACTGCAATTGCACGTCCTGATGTCGGCGTTGGAAGTGTTGGATGGCCTGACTGAACGGATTGCCCGGCAGCGAAACCAGATTATCCACCAGACCGATCTGCAGATCGCCGGTCAGCAGGCCGTTCAGCGACTGGCTGACCCGGGTGAAGTCGCGGGCGGCGTTGAACAGCGAGCGGCAGGCGATCAGCATGCGTTCGCCCTTGGGCGTCAGCCGGAAGCCGGAGCGGCCGCGTTGACACAGGCGAAAACCCAGCCGGGTTTCCAGCGAGGCCAGGTGGGTGCTGATGGTGGATTGGTTCATCAACAGCGCTTCCTGTGCGGCGCTGACGCCTTGGGCTTCCGCCACCGCGACGAACACCCGCAGCAGTTTCAGATCGATATCGCTTAGGTTGGTGAGCATCGCCCCCTCCGCAGAACGTCGGCCGGTTAACCCATTTTTAACATCGAAGAAATAGGTGCGGCGCTGAAGATATGGTCTTCCTTATGGCATGAATTTGAAATAAAAATCAATACTTCAATAGGTTAGTTGCATCGCGTTTTCCGATGTTTACATGCAAAAGCGGGAATGGTAGCCGAGGCGGCCAACGGGGTAGTCTGCGAATGTTGCTCAAATGTTTCAATTCATCGCAGATCAAGACAAGGATACGCCATGCTGAACCAACCCCAAAGCGGTAACGACATGCCGCGCTTTGCCGGTATTCCCACCATGATGCGCCTGCCCGCCGCCGAACAGGCGCACGGTCTGGACGCCGCCTTTGTCGGCATTCCGCTGGATATCGGCACCTCCAACCGCAGTGGCACCCGCTATGGCCCGCGCCAGATCCGCCAGGAATCGGTGATGATCCGTCCCTACAACATGGGCACCGGTTCCGCCCCGTTCGAACGGCTGCAGGTGGCCGATCTGGGGGATGTCGCCATCAACCCTTACAGCCTGGCGGACAGCGTGCAGCGCATCGAGGCGGCTTATCACGAGATCCTGGCACACGGCTGCATGCCGTTGACGCTCGGCGGCGACCACACCCTGACGCTGCCGGTGCTGCGCGCCGTCGCCCGCCGACATGGCCCGGTCGGACTGATCCACGTCGATGCGCATTCCGATACCAATGAGGAGATGTTCGGCGAACAGCTGGCGCACGGCACCACCTTCCGCCGCGCGTTTGAGGAGGGGCTGCTGGCGCCCGAAAAGGTGGTGCAGATTGGCCTGCGCGGCAGCGGCTATGCGGCGGATGACTTCGATTGGTCACGGCGCCAGGGCTTCCGCGTGGTGCCGGCCGAGGCCTGCTGGCACCGGTCGCTGACGCCGCTGATGGCGGAGATCCGCGAGCAGATGGGCGATGCGCCGGTTTACCTCAGCTTCGATATTGACGGGTTGGATCCGGCCTTTGCGCCGGGTACCGGCACGCCGGAGGTCGGCGGGCTGTCGGTTTGGCAGGGGCTGGAGATCGTACGCGGTTGCCGCGGGCTGAACCTGGTGGGCGGCGATGTGGTGGAAGTGTCGCCGCCTTACGATCGCTCCGGTAACACGGCGCTGCTGGCCGCCAACCTGCTGTTTGAAATGTTGTGCGTGCTGCCGGCCCGCTGAGGCCGGCGTACTGACCCTACCGGCGGAGCGGTTGCGTCGGGCCCCCTGATAACAATAACAACGGAGTGGAGGTACCCATGAATCTCGATCTGCTGGTTGTGGTGATTTACTTTCTGGTGATAGGCGCGGTGGGATGGATGGGCATTCACCGCGCCAATTCCAAAGAGGCATATCTGGTGGCCGGGCGCAACCTGGGGCCGGGGCTGTATCTGGGCACGCTGTCGGCGGTGGTGCTCGGCGGCGCGTCGACCATCGGCAGCGTCAAGCTCGGCTACACCTACGGCATCTCCGGCGTCTGGCTGTGCGGCGCGCTCGGGCTGGGCATCGTGGTGTTGAGCCTGGTGCTGGCCAAGCCGCTGCTCAAACTGAAGCTGTATACCGTCAGCCAGGTGCTGTCGCGGCGTTATCACCCGGCCGCGCGGGTCACCAGCGGCGCGATCATGCTGGCGTATGACCTGATGGTGGCGGTGACCTCGATCATCGCCATCGGCAGCGTGATGCAGGTGATGTTCGGCCTGTCGTTCAGCGCGTCTATCCTGCTTGGCGGCGGGCTGGTGGTGCTGTATTCAACGCTGGGGGGCATGTGGTCGCTGACGCTGACCGACATCATTCAGTTCATCATCATGACCGTCGGCATGATGCTGGTGCTGATGCCGATGAGCATCGTCAAGGCCGGCGGCTGGGAGGCGTTCACCAGCCTGCTGCCCGCCGGTTACTACCAGCTGTCGTCGATCGGGCTGGACACCATTCTGGTGTTCTTCCTGATCTACTTCTTCGGCATTCTGATCGGCCAGGACATCTGGCAGCGGGTGTTCACCGCCCGCAGCGCCAATGTGGCGCGCTTCGCCGGGCTGGGCGCGGGCGTCTATTGCGTGCTGTACGGCGTGACCGGCGCGCTGATCGGCATGGCCGGCAAGATCGTGCTGCCGTCGCTCAGCAACACCGACGGCGCCTTCGCCGCTATCGCGCAGGCGGTGTTGCCGGTCGGCGTCAGCGGGCTGGTGGCCGCCGCGGCGTTGGCGGCGCTGATGTCTACCGCCAGCGCCTGCCTGCTGGCGTCTTCCACCATCGCGCTGGAGGACGTATTGCCGGCCATCCGCCGCAAACCTTCCGGCGGGCTGGCCGCCGGGCGCTTCACCACGCTTTTCATGGGCGTGGTCATGCTGGGGCTGGCGTTTGTGGTGCGCGACGTGCTGGCGGCGCTGACGCTGGCTTACAACCTGTTGGTGGGGGGCATGTTGATCCCGTTGGTGGGGGCGATCTTCTGGCCGCGCGCTACCAGCGCCGGCGCGATTGCCAGCATGCTGACCGGCAGCCTGTGTGTGGTGGGGCTGATGATCTGGCACGGCATCGATGCCAACAGCCCGATCTACGGCGGTCTGCTGGGCGGCGGCGTCGCCTTCGTGTTGGGCAGCCTGTTGAGCCGCCCGGCAGCGCAGCTGCAGCCGCAAACCGAGCGTTGAAACGACGAGGTGGGACATGAACAATCGCAATGTGGCGTCACGCCCAAAAATTGAAGTGCGCTCGATAGACTATGTGCCCCGTCACGAGCGGCATGGCAAGGTTTGGCATCAGGCGCCGTTTTGGTTTACCGGTAATTTCGTTTTGACGACGATGGTGGTCGGTTTCAGCGGCCCGGCGTTGGGGTTGGGCGCGCTTTATTCGATGCTGGCCATTGCCGTCGGCGTGGGGTTCGGCACGTTCTTCATGGCGTGTCATGCCAATCAGGGGCCGCGCATGGGGCTGCCGCAGATGATCCAGTCACGGGCCCAATTCGGCCTGCGTGGCGCCATCGTTCCCTTTGCCGCCGTGGTGTTTGTTTACATCGGTTTCAACGTGTTCAACGTTATTCTCGCGACCGATGCGATCAACACGGTGTTGCCGGGCCACCGTCTGCCTTGGTATGCGTTGCTGATCGCGGTGGCCGTGCTGTTGGCGATCGTCGGCCACGACATGCTCCATGCGGTGCAGCGCTGGCTGACCTATGTGATGATGGCAGTGTTCGGCGTGCTGACGGTCGGCGCCGTGTTGTCGCTGCGGATGGACGCCGTCGTCGGCGCTGGGCATTTTTCGTGGGCGGCCTTTTTGATTCAGCTGTCGGCCGCCGCCGGCTATCAAATCAGCTACGCAGTGTACGTTTCCGACTACTCGCGTTATTTACCGCATGAAACGCCGTCGGCCAACGTGATCTTTTGGACTTACCTGGGGGCGGCCGGATCGGCGCTTTGGCTGATGTCGCTGGGCGCGTTTCTGGCTTCAGCCTTACCGGCCCCCGATGCGATCGGCAGCGTACAGGCGGTGGGTAATGCCGTCTATCCTGGGTTTGGCACGTTGGCCGTGCTGATCGCCGTGCCCTCGCTGGTCGGTATCATGGCGGTCAACTGTTATGGCGCAATGCTGACCAGCCTCAGCGCGATTGACGCGTTCCGTAAAGTGACGCCAACGTTGAAATTACGCATGGCCGGCATTGGCGTCGTCGCTATGACGGTGTTTGCGGTGGCGTTGGCCATCCCGGCGAGCTATCTCGCCAGCTTCAATACCTTCGTACTGCTGATGCTGTATTTTCTGGTGCCCTGGACGGCGGTGAACCTGATGGACTTTTACGTGGTGCGCGGCGGGCATTACGCGATAGGTGAAATCTTCAACCCGTCGGGGATCTACGGCCGCTGGGGCGGCTCCGGTCTGACGGCTTACGCGGTCGGTCTGCTGGCGATGGTGCCGTTCATGACGTTGGGCTTTTACACCGGTCCCTTTGCTGTTTTACTGGGCGGCGCGGATATCGCTTTTCTGATCGGCCTGCTGGTGGCCGGGAGCGTTTATGTCGTAATGTGCCGTAAGCTCGATCTTGAAGCCGAACGGCGGGTGGCGTTGCGCTGCGAGGGGTTATTGGAAGGAGAACCGGAGTGAAGGAAAAAATCAGCGTCGCATGCTGCCAGTTAGCGTTGCGGGTAGGGGAAGCGGAGCACAATCGGGCGCTGTCCGCCCAGGCTATCCGCCGGGCGGCGCAGCACGGCGCCAACGTCATCGTGTTGCCGGAGTTGGTGAACAGCGGCTACGTGCTGCGCGATAAGGCGGAGGCGCTGGCGTTGGCCGAGGCCGAAGACGGGCCTAGCCTCAGCCTGTGGGGGGGACTGGCGCGTGAGCTGGATGTGGCGATCGTCGCCGGTTTCTGCGAGCGCCTGCCCGAGGGTGAGGTGGCCAACAGCGCGGCATTGATCGATGCGCAGGGGGTGAGGGCGATTTATCGCAAGGCCCACCTGTGGCATGAAGAGAGCACGATCTTTACCGCCGGCGATCGGCCACCGCCGGTCGTCGAGACCCGCTTTGGCCGCTTGGCGGTGATGATCTGTTACGATCTCGAATTCCCTGAGTGGGTGCGGCTGCCGGCGTTGGCCGGCGCTCAACTGCTGTGCGCGCCGGTCAACTGGCCGCTGGCGCCGCGCCCGCAGGGTGAACGGCCGGCGGAGATGGTGAAGGCGCAGGCCAACGCCGCCGTCAATCGGCTGTTCATCGCGGTATGCGATCGCTGCGAAACGGAGCGCGGCGTTGCGTGGATCGGCGGATCGGTGATCGTCGACGCCGATGGTTATCCGTTGACGCAGAGCCTGGAGGGTGAAGGCATGGTGCTGGCATCGATGGATATCGGCGTAGCCGATGACAAGCACATTGGCCGCCACAATCACGTGCATCGCGATCGGCGGCCGATGCTGTATTAAAGCGGCGGGGCGGTCGGTGGACCCGGCTGCCCCGCAGAGCGTCTTTGCCGGCGGGAAAAGCCGCCGTTTGGGCGCTACAGCCAGCCCGATTTCTTCAGCTTCTGATACAGGAAAATGCAGCCGACGGCGGTCACTCCCAGCGTGGCGTGATAGGCCCACGGGAATTTCAGTTCCGGCATGTCGGCGAAGTTCATGCCATACAGGCTGAAGACCACCGTCGGGATGGCCAAAATCGCCCCCCAGCCCGCCAGCCGTTTCACCACTTCGTTCTGTTTGACCGTCACCAGCGCCAGGTTGACGTGCATGGCGTTGGTCAGCATTTCGCGCATGTCATCGATGTTGCTGACCACCTGATGCGCGTGATCCTGCACGTCGCGCACGTAGGCGCGCAGCTCCTTCGGGATCACCTCTTCGTGCAGGCGGATCAGCTGATTGCAGATTTCATCCATCGGCAGCGCGGCGTTGCGCAGCGCCAACAGGTGGCGGCGCAGGGTATAGACGTTCTCGATCGCCGCCTGATCGAACTCCGACTGGAACATGTTGGCTTCGATGTTCTCGATGGTGCTCTCGAAGCGCGTCACCACGCTGCGGTAGTTATCCACCACGAAGTCCAACACCGAATAGAGGGCAAAGCCCGGCCCGTGGCACATCTGCTTGTGGTTCTCTTCCGCCTTGGCGCGGATCGGCGCGTAGCTGGGCGAGGCGCCGTGGCGCACCGTCACCAGAAAGTTTTTGCCGACGAAGAAGTGGGTTTCGCCGTATTCTATTTCGTCGTGTTCGCCCCACTGCGCGGTTTTCACCACGATGAACAGCGAGTCGCCGTAGGTTTCCAGCTTCGGCCGCTGATGCGCGCACAGCGCGTCTTCGATCGCCAGATCGTGCAGGCCAAACTCCTCCTGCACCTTGCGCATAAACGCCGGCTCCGGCTGCCGCAGCCCCAGCCAGACGAAGGTGTCCGGCTGTTTGACCACCTCACTGATATCGTCGATGGTCACTTCGCCCAGCCGTTGGCCGGCTTTGTACGCCACACAGTTCACCACCATGCTTTTGCTGTCCATCCGTCCATCCATTAATCAGTCAGGGTTTTGGTGAGAAAATAACACTCATGTTCCACCGGATAATCTTTCAGCGTCATTTGCAGCTGATAGCCGAGCTTTTCGTAGAACGGCCGCGCCTGGAAGCTGAAGGTGTCGAGGCGAGCGTAGCGGCAGCCGCGCGCCTGCGCCTCGCGTTCGGCGGCGCGCATCAACCGGCCGCCGAGGCCGCTGCCGCGCTGGGAGTCCGCCACCCACAGCCACTCGACGCTCAGCCAGTTGCCCCAGGTTTCGGCGGTCAGGCCGCCGATCACCGTACCGGCTTCGTCGCGCGCATAGACGCTGAGCGGCTTGCGGTGGCTGGCGTCGATATGCGGCAGGTTGTAAGCGCGCAGCCCTTGCCTGATCGCATCGAGGGTTTGTTCGTCAATCGCGTCGGTAACGGTAATGTCCATTTTTCCTCCTGGGTGATGCGTTAACTTAAGCACACTACGGCCAAAAGGCAACCTATTGAAATGTAATGCAAACGACCACATCCGCTGAGTGGGCTACACTAAACGGGTCATTTTCACCCCAGGAGGACACCATGCCCCGATTGACTCTGCTGGCCGGTTTGCTGCTGTGCAGCGGCCTGCTGCACGCCGCGCCGACGGTCAGCCAACTGCAGGACGGCCTGGAACACCCGTGGTCGCTGGCCTTCTTGCCGGCGGAACAAGGCCTGCTTATCACAGAACGGCCCGGCCGGCTGCGGCTGTGGCAGCAGGGCAAAGGCCTGTCGCCGCCGATCGCCGGCGTGCCGCAGGTTTACGCCGAGGGGCAGGGCGGCCTGCTGGAGGTGTTGCCGGCCCCCGACTTCGCCGCCAGCCGCCGGGTATACCTCAGCTTCGCCGAACCGGGCGAGGGCGGCAAAGCCGGCACGGCGGTCGGCTATGGCCGCCTGAGCGACGATGGCGCGCGGCTGGAGAACTTCAAGGTGATCTTCCGTCAGCAGCCCAAGCTGTCGGTCGGCAATCACTTCGGCGGCAAGCTGGCGTTCGACAGGCAAGGCTACCTGTTTATCGCGCTGGGTGAAAACAACCAGCGGCCGACGGCGCAGGAAACCGACAAACTGCAGGGCAAGCTGGTGCGGCTGACCGCCGAGGGCGCGATACCACCAGATAATCCCTGGGTCGGCCAGGCAGGTAAACGCCCGGAGGTCTGGTCTTACGGCCACCGCAATCCGCAAGGGCTGGCATTGAACCCGTGGAGCGGCGCGATCTGGGAACACGAGCACGGCCCGCGCGGCGGCGATGAGCTCAACATCCCGCTGCCGGGTAAAAACTACGGCTGGCCGCTGGCCACCTACGGCATCAACTATTCCGGCCAGCCGATCCCGGAGGCGAAAGGAGAGCGGGTGCCCGGCACCGAACAACCGCAGCACTATTGGCGAGTCTCGCCCGGCCTCAGCGGCATGGCATTCTATGACGGGCAGCGCTTCCCTGCCTGGCGTCACTCGCTGTTCATCGGCGCGTTGGCGCAAAAGGAACTGATTCGCCTGACGCTGGAGGGTGACAAAGTGGTGGCGGAAGAGCGGCTGCTGGGCGATCGCGGCGAACGCATCCGCGAGGTGCGCAGCGGGCCGGACGGCTACCTGTATCTGCTGACGGACGAACGGGACGGCAAGCTGCTGAAGGTCGGGGCGTCATAACGCCCCGCACGCATCAGGTGAGTTCGCTCATCACGCCGCGCTGATAGGCCGGGCGATCGCGCAGCTGCTGATACCAGCGTTCCATGTTCGGCCGCGAGCGGCGGGCGATCGGCATCTCGAACCAGCCGTAGGCGAAGCTGCCGAGCGGAATATCGCCGAAGCCGAATGCGTCGCCGGAGAGGTAAGGTTGGTGCGCCAGCGTCTGTTCAATGACGTCGAAGTGTTTTTCCAGCGTGGCGATCGCCGCTTCGATTTTCGCCATGTCGCGCAGCTCCGGCGCGGTGCGGATCAGGCCCCAAAAGACGATGGTGAAGGCCGGAACGATGGTCGAGGTGGTCCAGTCCATCCATTTCTCGGCGGCGGCGCGCGCCTGCAGATCTTGCGGATAGAACGTCGCGTCGCCGAATTTCGCCGCCAGGTAGCGCACGATGGTGTTGGACTCCCACAGCACGAAGTCATCGTCCTGCAGCAGCGGCACCAGGCCGTTCGGGTTCAGCGCGCGGTAACTCTCTTCGTTGACCTTGCCGAACGCGCCGCCGGCGTTGATGTGGGTATAGCTCAGCCCCAGTTCGGCGGCGCACCACAGCACCTTCCTGACGTTGTTCGAATTCTCACGACCCCAAATGGTCAGCATGGGATAACTCCGTTAGCGGATTAAAGACCCTTAATACCTACGCCACAATGCGCTTTTTGTCACACCGCAGGGCATTTTTTGTCTGCCGATCAACGCTCCCAGCGGCACACTTCCCAGCCGTGCTCCGCCGCCAGCGCGCTCAGTTCGCTGTCGGGGTTGATCACCGTGGCGCTGTCGACGAATTGCAGCATCGCCTTGTCGTTGAGGGAATCGCTGTAGCCATGGCTGTGCTCGAACTTCAGGTGTGGATGCTGCGCCAGCCAGTGCTGCAGGCGGATCACCTTGCCCTGTTGGTAGGTCATGGTGCCGTAGGTGTTGCCGGTGAAGCGGCCGTCGCTGATTTCCACGCCGATCGCCAGCGCATCGTCGGCGCCGAGCTGTTCGGCGATCGGCGCCACCAGATGCTCGCCGGTGGCGGAGATCACCAGGATGCAGTCGCCGCGTTCGCGGTGCCACTGCAGGCGCTCGCGGGCGGCGGGATAGACGCGCGGCAGGATGTCGCGGCGAATGTAGCGTTGCACCCAGCCGGCCACGGTTTGCACGCTCAGGCCGGTCAGCGGCGCCAGCGTGGCCTGCATGTAATCCTCCATCGACAGCTTGCCTTGATAATAGAGCTGCATTAGCTGCTGCTCCTGCAGCTCCAGCTCCGCCGGCGCGAAGCCCTGGCCGACCAGCCAGCGGATCCACAGGCTGGCGCTGTCATCGTCAATCAGGGTTTCATCCAGGTCGAATAAGGCTAAATCCATCAGTATTTCTCCGGCAGGCAGGGTATGAGGTCGTTTACAGGATAGCGGATAGCGCCCATCGCCAGCCAGCGGCGTCGGCGAAATTGCGCAGAGCATAAGAAACATTGATGACGGTTTTGCGACAGTTTGTTGAACGTTTGCATAACTTAGAACGCAACAATATTGGCCGCCCCGGCGAGCGCGGTGATAACTATGGGGCAAACGCAGCTACCCGCTGGAGAGAGACAATGTTGATTATTCGCCTGTATGGCAGCCCGATCGCGATCGGGGAAGAAGAGGAACCGCATGATGACGCACCTGACGACGCTGAAGACGCTGCCGCTGCTGGATCTTTCGCAGCTTGACGGCGATGCGCGCCGGCGGCGCGCCTTTCTCGACGATCTGCGCGCGGCGGCCCGCGACGTCGGCTTTTTCTATCTGCGCGGCCACGGCGTGGACGGCGCACTGAATGCGCGGTTGCAGCACGCCGCGCGGCAATTTTTCGCGCTGCCGGAAGCCGACAAGCTGGCGGTGCAGATGGTGCATTCGCCGCACTTTCGCGGTTACAACCGGGCGGCGGCGGAGCTCACGCGCGGGCAGCCTGACTGGCGCGAGCAGTTCGATATCGGCGCCGAACGCCCGGCGCTGACGTTGTCTGATGACACGCCGCGCTGGGCGCGCCTGCAGGGGCCAAACCAGTGGCCAGCGGCGCTGCCGACGCTGAAACCGCTGCTGCTGCAGTGGCAACAGGCGATGACCGCCATGTCGCTGCGGCTGCTGCGCGCTTTCGCGCTGGCACTGTCGCTGCCGGAGCAGGCTTTCGATCGCTTATACGGCGAGAAGCCCAACGAGCACATCAAACTGATCCGCTACCCGGGGCGGGAGGCTACCGGCAGCGCACAGGGCGTCGGTGCCCACAAGGACTCCGGCTTTCTCAGCTTCCTGCTGCAGGACGCGCAAAAAGGGCTGCAGGTGGAGGTGAGCGAAGGGCGGTGGATAGACGCGCAGCCGCATGAAGACACTTTCGTGGTGAACATCGGCGAGCTGCTGGAGCTGGCGACCAACGGCTATCTGCGCGCCACGGTGCACCGGGTGGAGACGCCGCCGGCGGGGCGCGACAGGTTGTCGATCGCGTTCTTCCTCGGCGCACGGCTGGACGCGGTGGTGCCGCTGTATCAACTGCCGCCGCCGCTGGCGGCGCAGGCTCGGGGCCCGGCTAGCGATCCGCTCAACCCGCTGCTGCGCGACGTGGGGTATAACTACCTGAAAGGCCGCATCCGTTCCCACCCCGATGTGGCACAGCGCTTTTATCGGGACGTCATCGGCGTCTGAACATCAGGCACAAAAAAGCCCGGCGCGCCGGCCGGGCTGATGGCGATTGATTCAGGTGATTATTCCGCCAGCGCCTGCTGCAGATCGGCGATCAGATCTTCCACATCCTCAATCCCTACCGACAGGCGCACCAGCTGCGGCGTGATGCCGGTTGCCAGGCGCTGTTCCAGCGGAATGGAGGCGTGCGTCATGCTGAACGGCTGGCTAATCAGGCTTTCCACGCCGCCCAGGCTTTCTGCCAGGGTGAACAGGCGCGAACGCTGGATGACCCGACGCGCATAGGCGTCGTCGCCTTTCAGCCGTACCGAGATCATGCCGCCGAAGCGCGTCATCTGGCGTGCCGCCAGCTCTTGCTGCGGATGGCTCGGCAGGCCGGGATAGTAGACGTTTTCCACCTGCGGCTGGCTCTCCAGCCACTGGGCGATGCGCAGCGCGCTGTCGCTGTGGCGCTGCATGCGCAGGGCCAGGGTGCGAATGCCGCGCAGCGTCAGGAAGCTGCTGAACGGATCGAGAATGCCGCCGACCGCGTTTTGCAGGAAGCCGAGCTGTTCCGCCAGCGCCGGGTTATCCCCCACCGCCGCGACGCCCGCCACCACGTCGGAGTGGCCGTTGAGGTATTTGGTGGCGGAGTGCACCACCACGTCAAAACCTAGATCCAGCGGACGTTGCAGATACGGCGAGGCGAAGGTGTTGTCCGCCACGCTGATGAGCTGATGCTTTTTGGCGATCGCGGCGATGGCGCTCAGATCCGCCAGCTTGAGCAGCGGGTTGGTCGGCGTTTCGACCCAGATCATTTTGGTATCCGGTTCGATCGCCTGTTCCAGCCCGGCGAGATCCGCCGGCGACACGTAAGTCACGCGCAGGCCGGCGGTGCGACTGCGCACTTTTTCCAGCAGGCGATAGGTGCCGCCGTACAGGTCGTCTACCGCGATCAGGTGGCTGTCTTTATCGAGCAGCTCCAGCACCGTGGAGCAGGCCGCCAGACCGGAGGCGAAGGCGTAGCCGCGGCTGCCGCCTTCCAGTTCGGCGATGGCGCTTTCCAGCGCTGTGCGCGTCGGGTTGGCGCTGCGGGAGTATTCGTAGCCGGTATGCTCGCCCGGTGCCGGTTGGGCGTAGGTGGAGGTGGCGTAAATCGCCGGCATCACTGCGCCGGTCGCGTCCGGGGTGTAACCGGCGTGAACGGTCAACGTATCAAACTTGGCCATAATGGGTCCTTATTAACGTAATTTTTGGCGCCAGGCGTTAAGCACGTCTGTGCGGGTAATCAGGCCGAGGAAGCGCTCGCCGTCGAGCACCACCGCGACGTGGCCATGGTTGAAGGTGGCCTGTAATTCCTCGTAGCCGGCTTCCTTTTGCAGCGTCTGGACCTGCTTGGTCATCGCGCTGCCGGCCGGCAGGCTGAAGTGGGCGGCGTCGGCCTGGACGGCGTTCAGCAGATCCCACTCATCGATCAATCCGACGACCCGATCGCCTTCCAGCACCGGTAGCTGCGAGATGTCGTACAGCCGCATGCGGGCGTGCACGATCGCCAGCGTGTCGTCCGGCGCGGCGGAAACGGCGGCGCCTTCGTCGTGGCGATAGGCGATCAGATCGCGCAGATCGCCGTGCTGCGGTTTGCTCAGCAGGCCCTGCTCCAGCATCCAGTGGTCGTTATACATTTTAGACAGGTATTTGTTGCCGCTGTCGCAAACGAAGGTCACGACCCGCTTGGGTTCGGTTTGCGCGCGGCAGTAACGCAGAGCGGCGGCCAGCAGGGTGCCGGTGGACGATCCCGCCAGCACGCCTTCCTTGCGCAGCAGATCGCGCGCGGTGGTGAAGGCCTCCGCGTCGCCGATGCGGTAAGCGTTGCGGACCTGGTCAAAGTCGCTGAGCGGTGGGACGAAGTCTTCGCCGATGCCCTCAACTAACCAACTGCCCGCTTCGCCGATGTGGCCGTTGTCGAGATAGTCCGCCAGGATAGAGCCGGCAGGGTCGGCGAGCACAAATTCCGTCTGCGGCGAAACGTCGGCGAAATAGCGGCTCAGCCCGCCCAGCGTGCCGCCGGAGCCGACACCGACGACGATAGCGTCCACGTCATGCTCCATCTGCTGCCACAGTTCGGGCGCGGTAGTGGTCGTATGGGCCGCCGGATTGGCCGGGTTGTTGAACTGATCGATATAAAAGGCGCCGGGGATCTCTCCAGCGAGGCGTTTGGCGTAATCCTGATAGTAAGCCGGGTGCCCTTTGCCGACGTCCGAACGGGTCAGCAGCACTTCCACGCCCAGTGCGCGCAGGTGGAAGATCTTTTCGCGGCTCATCTTGTCCGGCACCACCAGCAGCAGCTTATAGCCTTTCAGCGCCGCTACCAGCGCCAACCCCAGGCCGGTATTGCCGGCGGTGGCTTCGATGATGGTGCCGCCCGGCTGCAGTTTGCCGTCGCGCTCGGCCTGTTCGATCATCGACAGCGCGACGCGGTCTTTGATCGAACCGCCGGGGTTTTGGTTCTCCAGCTTGACGAACAGCCGGCATGGGCCGGTATCGAACTGGGTCAGTTCCAGCATCGGGGTATTGCCAATCATCTCGATGACGGAATGGGGGATCGCCATGACTCATCTCCAGGATTATTCGGTATAAAAGTCGTTGTGCGGATGATAGCGCTGAGGATAAGCGCTTTAAAAAGAACAAATAACGGTTCTATATGCCATTATGGAATATATTAATCTTTTTTGGACGTATGGAAGCGCAGATGTTTAGCGGTGCAGATGCTTGGCCGTGTAGCCGTGGGTGGGTGCAAAAATGCGCGTCTCGATGCTTTTTTGAACGATAAGCGGGGGGCTGCGTACAGTTATGTAAAAATGCTGAAAATTCACGCTAAACCCTGCAAAAATAAGATAAATCACATAAACTCACAGCAAGGGCATTTTCGGTGCGTTGTGTTACCCGCTATGGGCGCCGCAGGGGGTTGCGGCCGGCATGCGCGCACCGGGCCACTCTCGCTGGTTGGCTTAAAACGTGAACATGTTTGAAAGTTAACGCTATTTCAATGGTTTGAATGGACACTCTGGCGACGTCATGATGAAAAAAAACTTATCCACTTCCCTGAAAAAACTGACCTTCAGCGTAGGCATCCTGTTGCTGGCTGCCCCGGCCGTGCACGCGGCTGAGCCGCCGGCGCCGCCGCAGGTAGACGCCAAGGCCTACATTCTGATGGATTACAACAGCGGCAAGGTGCTGACCGAAGGCAATGCCGACACCCGTCTCGATCCCGCCAGCCTGACCAAGATCATGTCCAGCTACGTGATCGGCCAGGCGATCAAGGCCGGCAAGATCAAGCCGGAAGACATGGTCACCGTCGGCAAAGACGCCTGGGCGCCCGGTAACCCGGCGCTGCGCGGCTCTTCGCTGATGTTCATCAAGCCGGGCGATCAGGTGCCGGTGCTGGAACTGAATAAGGGCATCGTGATCCAGTCGGGTAACGATGCCAGCATCGCGCTGGCAGACTACGTGGCGGGCAGCCAGGATTCGTTCGTTGGCCTGATGAACAACTATGCCAAATCCCTGGGCCTGCAGAATACCCACTTCCTGACGGTGCACGGCCTGGATGCGGAAGGGCAGTACAGCACCGCGCGTGACATGGCGCTGTTGAGTCAGGCGCTGATCCGCGACGTGCCGGACGAATACGCGCTGCATAAAGAGAAAGAGTTCACCTTCAACAAGATCCGCCAGATTAACCGCAACCGTCTGCTGTGGAGCAGCAACCTGAACGTCGACGGTATCAAGACCGGTTACACCAGCGGCGCCGGCCACAACCTGGTGGCGTCCGCTACCGACGGACCGATGCGTCTGATCTCGGTGGTTTTAGGCGCGCCGAGCGATCGCGTGCGCTTTAGCGAAAGCGAAAAGCTGCTGACCTGGGGCTTCCGCTTCTATGAAACCGCGACGCCAATCAAGGCCGATAAACCGTTCGTCACCCAGAAAGTGTGGTTCGGCGACGTCAGCGAAGTGCCGCTTGGCGTGGCGAAAGACGCCTCGGTCACCATTCCGAAAGGGCAGATGAAAAATCTGAAGGCCAGCTACAAGCTGACCCAACCGACGCTGGAAGCGCCGCTGGCGAAAAACCAGGTGGTCGGCACCATCGATTTCCAGCTGGACGGCAAAACCATCGAACAGCACCCGCTGGTGGTGATGCAAGAGGTGAAAGAGGGCAACTTCTTCAGCCGCATCTGGGATATGGTGATGATGAAGCTGAGCCAGTGGTTCGGCGGGATCTTCGGCTGAATAGCCTGATGTAAGGAGCGCCCCGGGCGCACCATCCTCGACCAAGCCGCAACGGAGACGTTGCGGCTTTTTTTCGCGAGTTTCTGCGGCGCGGTGATTAAAAGTAGTCCACCAGCATGGTGGCGCCGCTGGTGAAATCGCCTTCCGCCAGGGTGACGGCGCTGTTTTTTACCGGCACCGCATCAAGCGTCGGCGGATTGGCGTAGTCGATGTCCAGCGGCGTATTGATGGCGAAGGCCTTACCGTTGGCCAACAGCTTGATGCCCAATCCATTGACGCTGCTGGTTAACACGCTGCCGTCGAAGGCCGCCGCGCCGCCCATGATCTTCATTTTCAGCTGGCGGCTGTTATCCAGAAACTCGCATTTGATGCTGTAATCGATGCGTTGCATATAGCGGTTGCCGTCGATGCGCTTGATGCCGACCTTGCCGAAGTCGATATCGATGGTGCGCCCGTCGTTGATCACGCAAGGCGGAGGCGCCACTACGGTGGCGGTGATGTTGACTTTGGTGCCCTGATCGGCGGCCTGAGCGGCCGAGCTAATCAATTCCAGCGCCAACAGCAGGGCGCAGCCCGTTTTTATCGTCATGTTCATTCTGGCTCCCGTCTCAAGGTGCGCTGAAGATCAGCGTGGCCGAGCCCGACAGCGGACCGGTGGCGATGCTGGTGTAAGGGACATTGTTCTTCACCGGCACAAAGGTCACGGTATCGTTACCCAGACCGTTGACGATGCGTGTTCTGAAGGCATTGTTGGGTTTCACCACCGCGCCGTTATACACCATCGCCACGCCGACGTTAGGATTGGTGGTCTTGATAAAATCGCTGGAGAAGCCGCTGGCGTCGCTGACCATGCGGATCAGAATATCCTGCGTCGCACTCTGATCGTCGCACTGGTAGCTGAGCGCTTTGTCCTGTTTGATCTGGGCATCGCTGGCGCTTTGAGTCAGAAAGTCCTGGCGGATCTGACCAAAATCGACATTAATCTGCTGGCCGTTGTTAATGGTGCAACTGGTGGTGACGAAGTAGGCGTCGTTGTCGGCGATCAGGCGCCAGCGATAAACGCCGCACTGCGGACAACCCGGCTGATCGTTGGTCTGAATAAAGTTGATTTGGCCGATGACGTCGCCCTTGTTCACCTTGATGTCCGGCGTTGGGAAACGGTTCAACACGATATAGACCCGGATGGCGACAGACTGGGTCTGCAAGCCGGTGAGGCTGAGTACGCTGATGCCGGCAGGCACCGGGGAGTTATAGTCGCTGCCGTTGATGGTGGTACCGCTGCCGATGGCGCCAAAAATCGCACTGTTCATCGACAGCGCCGGACTGTCGGTTTTGAGATAGTCATACCAGCTCGCGACGTCGTTTTTACAGGTGACCTGGCTGACGTTGACGATTTCGTTTTTGCCATAAGAAAGCTGCGGCCCGATGCGAACCCGGACGTCAACCGGCGTGGTCGAGCCCCCGGGTGGAATCAGTCCGCCATCGGACGTGCGGCAGGTAAATGCGTTGGCGTTGCCAAGCAGCAGGAAGAAAGAGAGTGCCAGGCAGCAACGTAAAAATAGCAGGGCTGTTTTTCTCACGATAATATCCCGATATATATAAATGGTGTGCGGCGTTACTCCGCAATGAAATATTGCCAATCAGGCCGGCTGGCCCTATTTATTCCGTTAAAGGAGAGTGAGATGCATCTTTGTTGGGTATGCCGTTGTTATCACCACCGTCCAGCAACGCGGTGGGATACCACCTCAACGAGTTGTTGATGGAGCCGTCCGTCACAATCACTTCTTGTCGGGCGACAAGATCCAATAACAGCCGTCGAGCCCGGTAAACACCGACGTTGACGGCATTGGCCAGTTGCCGCGTCGAGAGCCACTGCTGCTGTGGCGGCGGCCCGGCGACGGGACATTGACGGGGCGATTGCGCGAATAATGTTTGCAGCAGATCGTGCTGCAATTGCCGTATTTCCTTTTGTTTCGGAGATAACGCTTCCATAGCACTTCCTCTGTATTCCGATTGCCGTATTCCTAAGAAAAAACAAACATTCGCCGCCTACCAACAACGAGGTAAAACGCGAACAAAGAAAATTCCTATCTATTTATCAGGATTGAAAAAAAGGCGTTGCCCGCCCCGTTTTTACCTATGTTCAGGCAGGGGGGGCGTCACGCAGAAACCTAAAATTTTGGTTTATTATATTCACAAAGCGCCACTTTGCGATCTGATTACTTGTGAATCTCGCAAAAACAGGATATTGCTCTATAAAAGTATTTTTTACGATCTATGAGCCTAAAAATAACAGTAAATTAACTTCAATTAGGAAATAAATTGCGAATGTTCGCCTTGATCAAAAAAAGCCTTTTTTTGCTGAGAGGCATTTGCCAGAATATTCATCGCCGAACAAGAAGGGCGGATTAGAAAGTATTGGCCCCTGCTTGTTGTGATTTCGTTTATTTTTATAGGGCGAATTCATTAATGGGCGGGCCGCTGCAGACTTGCCGTTATCGACTTTTTTATTGTCGGTGCCTTTGGGGTTTGGCAGTTAACCAACTAGCAAGATGCTAAAGAATTAGGGCTGCGCACATATAAGCGCGAGCAGGTTTCCTGTGGCTCTTTTTCTTGATTGGAATATGCATTTTTTCTTATAAGGAATATAGGTTCTATGAAACTTAACAAAATCATGATGGCTGCAGTGATTGCATTTGGCGCAAGTTCTTTTGCACAGGCAGCCGATCAGGGACACGGTAAGGTCACCTTCACGGGCTCTATTATTGATGCGCCATGCTCTATTGCGCCTGAGTCGATCGATCAGACCGTAGATCTGGGCCAGGTGTCCAACGTGGCGTTGAAAAACGGCGGCAAATCCAACCCGCGTCCGTTTGAAATCAAGCTGGAGCAGTGCGACATCACCACCCTGAAAACCGTTAAAACCACCTTTAGCGGCGTAGCATCGTCTACCGATAAGGATCTGCTGGGCATCGCGGGCACCGCCAGCGGCGCCGGCGTAGCTATCTCTTACAACGGCCAGCCGATCAAACTGGGTGAAGCGACTACCGCGCAGACTCTGAACACCGGCAACAACACCCTGCATTTCGCCGCCTACCTGCAGGGCGAAGGCGCTTCCGCCGCCATCGTTCCGGGCGACTTCACCGCCGTAGCCGATTTCACCCTGGCTTATCAGTAAGTGAGTCCGAAGGCTTAATCAACCAGGCATGGGGCTCGCCACATGCCTGGTGAATCTCCCTGTCAAAGGAATGTCGCGATGTTTTTACCAAGGAATCGAGCGGGTGCCGTTCTTTTGGCGTCGTTGGCGTTTGCGCCCGGCTATGCAACTTCCGCCGCGCAGGGGTGGGGCAAAGTCAACATGCACGGCGCCATTATCGACACCGCCTGCGCCATTGCCGCCGGCAGCCGCGATCAGACGATCGATATGGACACTCTTCCTCTCGGGCAGATCATTCGTGACGGCCAGGGGATGACCAAACCTTTCAGTATTGAATTGGTCAACTGCATTTTGGAACGGCCGGAAAACAAACCTGATTGGAAATTCTTTCAGGTCACGTTTGATGGTTATGCGGAAGGCGCTCTGTTTGGCGTACAGGGCGAGGCGCGCGGCGTCGCATTGAAGATAAAAGACAGCAACGGCACGCCGGTTATTCCAGGGAAACCCTTACCGATGGAAGGAATAATACCGGGAAATAGAGTGCTGAATTATTCCATGACGTTGATGCCGAATCATCAGCCGTTGAAGGCGGGAGCGTATTTTTCCACAGTGCGTTTTAAGCTGGATTATTTTTGATTTTTTCTCGTACTGACGGTTAATTCGTTATTGAAAGGACTTTTATTATGCTTTCACCGGCAGGGAAGTTATTTCGTCTTCAAGCTTTGGGGCTCTGTGTTGCCCTTTCTCTGGGAAATCCGATCGCGTTGGTCTATGCCGCCGACGTTATTCAATTCAATACTGACGTATTAGACATCAACGATCGTAAAAATATCGATCTGAGCCAATTTACGCGCAGCGGCTACATCATGCCGGGCGTTTATACCATGGTGGTGCACGTCAATAAGAACGACCTGCCGGAACAGCCGGTGACGTTTTTGGCACCTGAGAACGATCCTAAAGGCAGCGAAGCCTGTCTTTCGCCGGAATTGGTCAACCAACTGGGGCTGAAAGAAAAACTGTTAAGCACGCTGAACTGGACGCACGGCGGCCGTTGCCTTGACGCCTCGAGTCTGGCGGGGATGGAAGCCCGCGGCGATCTTGCCAGCTCCTCGTTGTATCTCAACATTCCTCAGGCCTATCTGGAATACAGCTCGGAAAACTGGGACCCGCCTTCGCGCTGGGATGACGGTATTCCTGGGCTGCTGTTTGACTATAACGTTAACGCCCAAACGCAAAAACACCAGAAAGGCGGCAGCAGTTACAGCCTGAGCGGCAACGGCACCGGCGGCGCCAACCTGGGCGCCTGGCGTTTGCGCGCCGACTGGCAGGCCAACCTCAACCATCAGACCGGTTCTTCTCAGCCTACCGATAAACAGTTCGACTGGAGCCGCTATTACGCCTACCGGGCGATCCCGGCGCTGCGTTCGCGGTTGACGATGGGTGAGGATTACCTGAACTCCGACATTTTCGACAGTCTGCGCTTTACCGGTGTCAGTCTGCGATCCGACGACAGCATGTTGCCGCCCAACCTGCGCGGCTATGCGCCGGAAGTGACCGGCGTGGCGAAAACCAACGCTAAGGTGGTGGTCAGCCAGCAGGGGCGCGTGCTGTATGAAACGCAGGTGGCGGCGGGGCCGTTCCGCATTCAGGACATCAATGACGCCGTTTCCGGCGAGCTGGACGTGCGCGTCGAAGAGCAGGACGGCAGCGTGCAGGAGTTCAAGATGAACACCGCCAACATTCCTTATCTGACGCGCCCGGGTACGGTGCGTTACAAGCTGGCGACGGGCAAACCGTCGGAGTGGGGGCACCATCTGCGCGGGCCGATGTTTGGCACCGGCGAGTTCTCCTGGGGGATCAGCAACGGCTGGTCGTTGTACGGTGGGGGCATCGCCGGCGGCGATTATAACGCGCTGTCGCTGGGGATCGGGCGCGATCTGATGGCGCTGGGGGCGCTGTCGTTCGATGCCACGCAGTCGCGTGCGCGTTTGCCGCAGGATGGCACGCTGACCGGCGGTTCGTACCGGCTGAGCTATTCGAAGAACTTCGATGAATACGACAGCCAGGTCACCTTTGCCGGTTACCGCTTCTCCCAGGAAGATTTCATGAGCATGGGGGATTACCTCGATGCGCGTTACGAAGGGGGACGCAGCGGCAAGAGCAAGGAGATGTACACCATCACCTTCAACAAACAGTTCCGCGATCTGGGGCTCAGCACCTATCTCAACTACAGCCACCAAACCTACTGGGATCGGGCGCCGAACGATCGTTACAACCTGATGGTATCGCGCTACTTCGATATCGGCGATTTCAAGAACGTCAGCGTTTCGCTGTCGGCCTATCGCAACCGTTACAACGAGCGCAACGACGACGGGATGTACCTGTCGCTGTCGCTGCCCTGGGGCAGCGCCGGGACGCTCAGTTACAACATGACGCTCGATCGCGAAGAGAACGCCCATCGGGTCGGGTACTACAACCGGGTTGATGAACACAACAACTATCAGATCAGCGCAGGCGCCGCGCGCAGTGGGGCGACGGCCAGCGGGTATTACAGCCATCAGGGCGATATGGCGCAGATCAATGCCAACGCCAGCTACCAGGCCGGCCGGTACAGCGCCGTCGGCATCGGCGCGCAGGGCGGCCTGACGATGGCGGCGGAAGGAGCGGTGCTGCACCGCGTCAATACGCCGGGCGGCACGCGCTTGCTGCTCGATACCGAAGGCGTCGCCGGTGTACCGGTACGTGGCTATGGCAGTACGGTGCTGACCAACCGTTACGGCAAGGCGGTGGTGGCGGATGTGAACAGCTACTACCGCAATAAGGCCAGCATCGATCTCAACAGCCTAAGCGACAACGTCGAGGCGACGCGTTCGGTGGTGCAGGCCACGTTGACCGAGGGGGCTATCGGCTACCGCAAGTTTGAAGTGATTGCCGGCGAGAAGGCGATGGCGATCGTCAAGCTGGCGGACGGCAGCGAGCCGCCGTTCGGCGCCACGGTGCTGAATGCCCGTAAGCAGGAGACCGGCATCATTAATGACGGCGGCAGCGTTTACCTGTCCGGCCTCAACCCCGGCGAGCGCATGAGCGTGCACTGGAACGGCGCGGCGCAGTGTGAAATCCAGCTGCCGGCGCCGCTGCCGGCCGAAATGTTGATGAACACGTTGCTGCTGCCTTGCCGCCCGCTTGCCGGCAACAAGCCGGCGGCTGACGCCAACTGACATACACCCGGCGGAGCTCGCTCCGCCGCTAAACCGCCGGGGCGGGCTCGCCCGCTTCCGGCCGACTGGAACCGTGAAGACATGATGAATCTGACTATGACCAGAAAGACCGTTTTCCTTGTGAGCCCGCTCGTCGCCGCGTTGACGATCGGCGCGGTCAGCCTGCCCGCTCATGCGGCCATTGCGCTGGATCGCACGCGTGTGATTTTCGACGGCGACCTGAAAACGGTCAGTCTCAACATCAGTAACCAGAACAAACAGTTGCCTTATCTGGCGCAGGGATGGATCGAAGACGATCGCGGCAACAAAATCCAAAACCCTTTTACCGTGCTGCCGCCGGTGCAGCGGGTGGAGCCGGGCAAACCGAGCCAGGTGAAGATCCAGTCGCTGCCGGCAGCACGTCAGCTGCCGCAGGACAGGGAGACGCTGTATTACTTCAATCTGCGCGAGATCCCGCCGCGCAGCAATAAGCCGAACACGCTGCAGATAGCGTTGCAGACGCGCATCAAAATGTTTTATCGCCCGGCGGCGCTCGCCCCGAAAAAGAACGCCGCACCGTGGCAGGAGCAGCTGACGCTGACCCGGCAGGGCGACAAGTACGTGGTGAACAACCCGACCCCTTATTACGTGACGATCGTTGAGGCGAGCGCCGGCAAGGGCGGGAAAGGGGCCGCCGGCTTTGAACCGTTGATGGTGGCGCCGAAGGCCAGCGCCCCGCTGAACGTCTCCGCCGCGAGCCTCGGTAGCGGCCCGTCGCTGGCGTACATCAACGATTACGGTGGTCGGCCGCAGTTGAACTTCCGCTGCGGCGGCAATGCCTGCCAGGTCGTACCGGTCGCCAAATGACGATCCGCGCGCAAGCAGGGAAGACAGAGTGAACACAGCGGAGTGAACGAATCATGCAACGAAAGATCCCCATGCTGTTGGGAAAGGCCTATGAACGTCATCAGCGACGCACTATCGGCCTGACGGTGTTGGCCGCGCTGATGGTACCGCTGACGGCAGGCACGATGCTGATGCTGATGCCGCCGGCCCGCGCGGTGGACAACTGGGACGTGGAGGGCGCGAATGGCACGCTCCACGTCTACGGCGCGTTAACGGAAAGCGCCTGCAGCCTGGAAATGACCACCGCCCGCCAGGAGGTATGGCTGGGGGAGACCGGAACGGCGCACTTCCAGCGTCCGGGCGATCGCGGCACGCCGGTCGCCTTCGAGCTGACGCTGAAAGACTGCCTGCGGGCGCCGGCGAGCAACCGCGACGCCTGGACCGGGGTTCTGGCCTGGAGCGGCAGCCAGCCTGCGGTGTCCGTCGCGTTTTCCGCGCCGACGGATGACGACGCGCCGGGTCTGGTCAGGGTGGCCGGCGTCACCGGATTGGGGTTGCAGTTGGCGGATGCCCGCGGTTTGCCGGTCCGCCTCGGCGCGCGCAACAAACCGATCTTGCTGACGCCGGGGCAAAACACCCTGACGTATACGGTGACGCCGGTGCGCACCCCGGCGACGCTGAGCGCCGGCGCTTACCGCGCGGCGATCGATTTCCGTCTTTATTACGACTAATACGCCGCTTGCGTCTGGTAGGCGCAAGCATAACCAAAGGGAGTGGCGTCATGCGCGCGACAGAGACGAACCGGCGCCGAAGCGCGCTGCTGGGAGCCGGCATGGTAATGCTGGCCGGCATGATGGCGCAGCCGGCGGCTGCGGCGGAAAACATGCGCTTTCACGGTACGCTGGTGGCCGAGCCGTGTGTCATACAACCGGGGGATGAGGACATCCAACTGGATTTCGGCACCATCGTCGACAAATACCTGTACCTGAACACCCGCACCCACAGCCAAACCTTCGCGTTGCACCTGACTGAATGCGATCTCAGCCTGGGCAATACGGTGGCCATTACGTTTACCGGCACCGAGAACGCCAAACTGCCCGGCCTGTTGGCGCTGGATGCCGGCAGCCTGGCCTCGGGGATCGGCATCGGGCTGGAGGACAGCACCGGCAAGGCGCTGCCGCTCAATCGCGCCAGCGATAAATTCCGCCTGAATGCCGGCAACACCACGCTCACGCTGCAGGCCTATGTGCAGGGGGAGCCGGAGGCCATCCAAACGAAGTCCATCGGCCGCGGCACCTTCAGCGCGGTGGCCACCTTTACGTTGGAATACGAATAAGCGTCTACAAGGACAAAAAACGCAATGATGATAAAGCCCCTCAATCGCGCCCTGCGCATGGGCCTGCTGTGCCTGTTGGCGTTGAGCGCCGCCGCCTGTCAAAACCAAAAGTCGGGCAAGCCCGCCGTGAACACCAAAAATCAGGCTGTGCAAGCTCCGTCAGAAGAGGCTTTGCGCAAGCAGCGTGAGGCCGAGCAGCTGCGGCAGTGCCAGCAGCAACTGGGTGCATTGCGCACGATCGACGAGAAACAGTATCAGCGCTACAAACAGGCCTTCGACAGCCTGATGAGCGGCGCTTCGCAGTACGCCAACCTGCGCGCCAGGGTAAACGGCGACACGCAGGAGACGGTGGATGCGCTGTATCGCTACAAGGTCAACTATCTGTGCGCCGGGGTGAATCAGGCGGTGTTGACCGGCTTGGCGGATCGCGGGGAGCAGGTTAAATGAGGCTGCGCCTGCTGGGCTGTGCGGCTCTGCTGTTCACCGGCGTCGCGCAGGCGGACGACGGCGTGCCGGCGCTGCTGCAGTTTGCCGAGCAGTATCAACGGCAGAACACCGCGCCGAAGAGCGAAAACGCGGCGCCCGCCGATCGCGAGGCGGGGCAAAAAAAGCGTGAGCCGGCAAAGCGTCCGCCGGACACCCACCAGCCTGCTTCATCGGCCAAAGCTTTTACGCTGAGCCAGGAATTATTGACGCGTGACCAACAGCTGGCACGCCAGCGAATGGAACTGACGATGTTGCGCCAGGAACTTACTGCGCTGCGGGCGGAGAAAGCGGCGCCACCCGTCGCAGCGTTGCCGGACTCGTCGACGCTTCAACAGTGGATTGCCGGGCTGGGCGCTGCCTGGCGAGGTTCGCCCGACGCGCAGCGCACCGAGGCGCTGTTGCGTCAGGCGACGCAGGAAACCGCCAAAAGCAGAACGACGGCGGCGCAGGCCGAACGGCGCGTCACCGAACTTGAGTCTGCCGCGCAGGCATCGGCACAGACGCTTGCACAACGCCAACGCGAGCACCAGGAGGCGTTGCAAGCTCTGCGCGCCGCGTTGGAAGAAAGCGAGCAGAAGCGGGCCGGTGAGCAGAAGGCGACTCAGCAGGCGCGCGAAGACCTGCTGGCGTTGCGTAAGCGGCTGCAATGGGAGATGACGCCGGAGCAGTTGAAGGATGAACGGAAACGGTTGTCCTATGCGGCGGGCAGTGCGCTGGGGCGGGATATTCAGGGGTTGATGACGGAGCGTCAAAGCTGGGGGGTACCGGTGGACCGCGACAGCCTGTTGGCGGGCGTTATCGACAGCGTGGCGGGGCGTTTGCAGCTGCCGCCGGATGAACTGAATACGCTGACGGCGCAGGCGGATGCCGCCGCCGTGGCCGCGCGTGAGAAACGCGTTAACCAGCAGCGGCGGCGCGATGAAGATTATCTGGCGCAGTTCAGTCAACAAAAGGGCGTAAAGCAGTCGGCGATGGGCTTCTGGTATCGGGTGGATTACGCCGGGGAGGGCGCGCTGGCGCCAACGGCGGTGGTCGATGTCGTGGTGAAAGAGAAGCTGACCGACGGCACGGTGATCCAGGATATGGATCTGAGCGGCAAGGTGCTGTCGCAACCGCTGTCCGAATACCCGCCGCTGTTCCGGGAGGCGATAGGTCATCTGCACAACCACGGCTCGTTGACGATGGTCGTGCCGCCGGCGCTGGCCTACGGTGAAACCGGCTACCCGCCGAAGGTGCCGCCCAACGCCACCATGGTTTATGAATTGCGCATCGACAACAGCCAGGCGCCGGCGAAGGGCGTCCAGGCGGTTAAACGGGAAGCCGACACGGCGGGAGAACAGGGATGAACACGATGATAAAAATCGCGCTATTTGATGAGAATCGATACTTCAGCGCCGGTTGGCAAGAGGCCCTGGCGCTGCATTTCAGCACTTACGGCAAGCGCACGCTGTTAGTGGATGCGCGGCAGGTTCACGAAGCCGATTTGGTGTTCTGCTATTTTCCTCCCGGCGTGCAAAGCTGTTTTTGTCACCTCTCTGAGGCGCAGCCCGCGGGGCGTAAAACGCTGTATTTCTCGTTGCGAACGCCGGAGGGACGGCATAAACGCACCGTCGGTAACCGCTGCTCGCTGGAGACTGGCGTCATCTACCACGATATGCCGTTGGTTTCGGCGCTGTATCAGGTGAGCGCCGAGCTGGAGCGGCGCAGCAAATGGCCGGGCAGACTGAGCTGTGGCAGGAGCTGCGTATGCCAACACCGGGGCCTGACGCTGCGCGAACAAGAGATCATGCGCTGCATGACGCGGGAGATGGGAGTCACGCAAATCGCCCGGATGCTGGACATTAGCGTGAAGACGGTCAGCAATCACAAGATGAGCGTCATGCGCAAAATGGGATTCCGGCGTAATGCCGAACTTTACGGCTGGCTGCGGCACAGCGCTCGTCCCGGGGCTGTGGGGCTTCGCGCGGGTATTCAGCCCGGCGTTGCGGCAGGAAAGGATCGCTATTGAAACGGCGCCGGCCAAGTCACACCGGCTGGCGCCTTAAGTACCTCGCCGTGGCGATCAGTTGCAGGCCACGACCTTGATCGCCAGCCCGCCCTGTGAGGTTTCGCGGTATTTGGCGTTCATGTCTTTGCCGGTCTCGTACATGGTTTCGATCACCTTATCCAGACAAACCCGCGGTTCGCTGGTCCGGCGCATCGCCATGCGTGCGGCGTTGACCGCCTTAACGGCGGAAATGGCGTTGCGTTCGATGCAGGGCACCTGAACCTGGCCGGCGAGCGGATCGCAGGTCAGCCCCAAATGGTGCTCCATGGCGATCTCCGCCGCGATGCACACCTGCGCCGGGCTGCCGCCGAGCAGCTCGGTCAACCCGGCCGCCGCCATCGAACAGGCCACGCCCACTTCCCCCTGGCAACCCACTTCGGCGCCGGAGATCGAGGCGTTCATCTTGTACAACGCGCCAATCACGCCGGACGCCAGGAAGTAGCGTGTGTAGGAGTTGGCGTTCACCGGGCGGATGAACTTGTCGTAGTAGGCCAGTACCGCAGGGATAATGCCACACGCGCCGTTGGTCGGCGCGGTGACCACGCGGCCACCGGCGGCGTTCTCTTCGTTGACCGCCAGCGCGAACATGTTGATCCAATCGACCACGTTCATCGGATCGATATTGTTCTTGTCGCCGGTCACCAGAATGCGTCGCAGCGCGGCGGCGCGGCGCGGCACTTTCATCGGGCCAGGCAGCAGGCCTTCGGTGTTGATGCCGCGCTCGATACCGGCGCTCATCACCTGCCAGACGTCGGCGAAATGCGCGTCGATGTCCGCTTTGCTGCGCAGCGCCAGCTCGTTCTGCATCACCAGGCCGGACAACGACAGCCCGGTGTCTTTGCAATGCTGCTGCAGATCGTGCGCCGATTTGAACGGGTAGGGCACCGGCGTGGCGCCCTCGGCGGACTGGCCGAAGTGTTCTTCGTCGACGATGAAACCGCCTCCGATCGAGTAATAGGTTTTGCTGTGCAGCAGGCGTTCACCGGCGAAGGCACGGATGCGCATGCCGTTTTCGTGCAGCGGCAGGTTGTCGCTGTGGAAATTCATGCCGCCGTGCAGCGGAAAATCCACCTCGTGGTGGCCGTTGGCCAGCGGCAGGCGGCCGCGCTGTTCCACGTCGCGAATAAAGCCCGGGATGCTGTCGATGTCCACGTCGTGCGGCAGGCTGCCGGCCAGGCCCATGATGATGGCGATGTCGGTGTGGTGACCTTTACCGGTCAACGACAGCGAACCGTAGACGTCGACCACCACGCGGGTGGTGTCCTGCAACTGCTGGTGGGCGATCAGATCGTCGACGAACTGTTTGCCGGCCTTCATCGGGCCAACGGTGTGGGAACTGGATGGGCCGATGCCAATTTTGAAAATATCGAAAACGCTGACCATGGTCTCGCCTCCTTCTTCAGGTTTCAGGCGGTGAATACGGGAAATGGGGGAGTGCGGGAGGGCCGGCGCGCAAGCGGCGCCGGCCGGGCGTGATTAGCCGAGCAGGCTGAACACGATAGCAGAGATGGCGATCAGACCCATCACAACCACGAACACGTTGCTGATGTGGCCGCTGTACTTGCGCATGGCAGGCACTTTACGAATGGCGTACATCGGCATCAGGAACAGCAGCATGGCGATGATTGGGCCACCCAGGGTTTCGATCATGCCCAGGATGCTTGGGTTCAGGGTGGCGACGATCCAGGTGGTCACCAGCATGAAGATAGCGGTCATGCGGTTCAACTTGGCGGTGCTGACGGTTTTGCCACGGCTCTTCATCGATTTGGCAACCAGACCGTTGAAACCTTCACGAGCGCCGAGGTAGTGGCCCAGGAACGATTTGGTAATGGCGACGAAGGCGATAACCGGCGCGATGTACTCGATCATCGGGTTGTTAAAGTGGTTAGCCAGGTAAGACAGAATCGAGATGTTCTGCGCCTTGGCTTCCGCCAGGTTTTCCGGCGTCAGGCTCAGCACGCAGCTGAACACGAAGAACATCACGGTCAGCACCATCATGATGTGTGCATAAGCCAGAATGCGGGAGCATTTCTTCTCGGCGTCTGCGCCGTACTCTTCGCGTTTGGCGACGGCGAAAGCGGAGATGATCGGCGAGTGGTTAAAGGAGAACACCATTACCGGGATTGCCAGCCACAGGGTCATGATCAGGCCGTGGCCCATGCCGGTACCGCTGCCGGACAGCGACACGTTTTCGAAGATGGCGCCGGTCCAGTTAGGGATCAGGTATACCGCCAGCAGCATCAGCACCGCCACGAACGGGAAGACCAGAATGCTCATGGTTTTCACGATGGCCTGCTCACCGAAACGCACGATGGTCATTAGGCCGACGATCAGGATCAGTGACAGAATGGCGCGCGGCGGCGACGTCATGCCCAACTGGTGGGTAATGAAGCTGTCGACGGTGTTGGTGATCGCCACGCTGTAAACCAACAGAATCGGGTAGATGGCGAAGAAGTACAGCAGGGTAATCAGTTTACCGGCGGTGATGCCGAAATGCTCTTCCACTACAGCGGTGATGTCTTCACCGGGATTTTTGCCGGACAGCACGAAACGGCACAGGCCGCGGTGGGCAAAGAAGGTCATCGGGAAAGCGATGATGGCCATGATGATCAGAGGAATCAAACCGCCGATGCCGGCGTTGATGGGCAAGAACAGGACGCCTGCGCCGATGGCGGTGCCGTACAGGCCCAACATCCACATGGTATCCGTTTTACGCCAGGTACTGCTGGAGCCCGAGGCCGCAGAGGCAATTGTGCCGGTCTGTGTAGTGTCCATAAATATCTCCGAAGTGAACACGAATTTAAAATTAAAAGGCAAAACTTAAGGTTAAACCGTCAAACGTCCTATTCAGGCAACGCTTGCGGTAAGAATCAGGTGTTGCTTGCGGGGATGTTTTGGCGTCCCCCTGGTTGTTTATTGTGTTCATTACCAAGGCACAGCGCCGGGTAATTCACTAAAGACTTTCCACCGTCACGGGGGATAAAAGTCGTTACCGCTGCCGACAGGTCATTGCCTGTCGATTTTTGTTGGCGGCAAGATAACGATTTACAGTAGAAACAACCGTGATCCTGCTCTCAAATGCGTAATATGTGCAGTTATCTGCTTTTTTATCGATTTTTCGCGCATTTGTTGCACATTTGTGTAAGATTTTGTGCTGAGAACGCTCTCATAAAATTTTCTGCGATTATGCGGCTTGTACAATAATTAGCCGGATAAAGCGCTGTGCTCAGCAGCAAGCCGAGCAATATATTTTATGCGTGGTTTTGGATCTAGCGAAAAACCCGGATTAAGCAGTTTTAGTGACGTGGATCACATTATGTTTTTAAGGTAAATTTAATTTATCTTTTTGTTTTTAATGATTTTTATTTAAAATTCACCGCTAGTAACGAAGGGAAATTACTTACGTGGTTAGCGGATAAAAATGCGTAACCATTCATCATATAAATAACAGATAGCTAACAGGTATTGGTGAGATTTGCTGCAATCGCGTAAACCGCCGTTTATTTAAACTTCCTGGCCTTTGGTACGATTTATCATATAAAAGCCATAAATAGCCGTTAATTCACCCAGCCGACCGCGTGTTTAGCCTGCGAAAAAATAATCACGCGGGTGAGCTGTTGCATTTTATTAACCTGATGTTGCGTGCGGATAAGCGAAAAACGCGAATTGATTGCGCATTATTTGTTCATTTTTGGGTGAGGAAAGAGGGATATCGAAACGGTGCGCCGTCGGTTATGACGGCGCTGAAGGCGGATTAATAGCGGATAGCGATGGCGTTGTCGTTGAAGAATGCCAGGAAGTCGGCGGCCGGTTGGCGGTCGGTGATCACCCGATCGAATTGTGTCAGGGGGCCGATGCAGGCCGGTTTGGTTTTGCCGAATTTGCTGTGGTCTGCCACCAGGATCTTTTGCTGCGCCATCGCCATCGCGCGATGCTTCATCTCCAGTTCGTCGAAGTTGAAGCAGGTGGCGCCGTGCTGCAGACTGAGGCCGGCGGCGGAGATAAAGGCGATATTCGGGCAGATATGATCGAGCTCGTTACGGCCGCTGACGCTGGAAAAGATGTAGTTGTTCGGCTTGAACTCACCGCCGCACAGGACCACTTTGCAGTTCGGTTTGTCCTGCAGCCCCAGGAAGGTGTTCAGCGAATGGCACACGGCGGTGAAGGTCAGCTCGTCGGCGATGGCGTCGATGATCGCCGGGGTAGTGGTGCCGCAGTCGAAAAACACCGTGTCGTTTTCATTGATCAAGGGGGCCGCCAGCAGGCCGATGCGCCGTTTCTCCGTGACCTGTTTGGCTTTTTGATCGGAAACGAAGTAGTTGGTCACGCCGTTGCTGCGCGGATCGGTCACCACATAGCCGCCGAGCAGCACCACCGCCGCCGGTTCGGCGCTCAGATCGCGGCGAATGGTCATCTCCGAGACCCCCAGCAGCACGGCGGCTTCTTTCAGGTGGATCTTGTCAGCGCGTTTTAACGCCTGAACTAGCCGGTTGATACGTTCTTCGCGCCGCGTTTCCATAGGTCCGTCTTCCCACAGGTAGTAGAGGTAAAAGGGCGTGCCGGCGTGTCCGGCGCTAAACACAACAATGCGGGGCAATATCGGGCCGCCTAGCCGCCCGTATTGTCCCGCATCGGAGTGTATTGGCTGTGCCCGTCAGGGCATGCCGACGATCAGTAGCTGCCTGCCGCCGGCTGAGCGCCGGACACGATGGCGACGCCGGAGCTGGTGCCGATACGCGTGGCGCCGGCGTTGATCATCTTCTCGGCGGTGGCGCGATCGCGCACGGCGCCGGAAGCTTTCACGCCCATCTCGCTGCCCACGGTCTCGCGCATCAGTTTGACGTGCTCTTCCCGAGCGCCGCCGGTGCTGAAGCCGGTGGAAGTTTTCACGAAGGCCACATCGAGTTCGCGACACATTTCACAAACCTGGACGATCTGCGCATCGCTGAGCAGGCAGGTTTCCAATATTACCTTCAACGGGATCGCCGCGCAAACCTCGCGCACGGCGGCGATATCGGCTTTCACTTCGTCCAGCAGGCCGCTTTTCAACCAGCCGACGTTGATCACCATATCGATCTCTTGCGCCCCGGCGGCGATCGCCGCTTTGGCTTCAAAGGCCTTGGCGACGGTCAGGCCGGCACCCAGCGGGAAACCGATCACAGAGCAGACTTTCACGGTGCTTTCTTGCAGCAGCTGGGCCGCCAGCGGCACGTAGCCGGAGTTGACGCATACCGCATAGAAGTTGTGCTGCTGCGCTTCTTCGCACAGTTTGGCGATCTGCATTTCGGTGGCGTCCATGGCCAGCAGGGTGTGGTCGACATAGCGGGCGTAATCGATGTTTTCGGTGGTCATCGCGGTTCCTTAGTGAGGTTAAGACAGTAAACGGAGTGAGGAATGTGAAAATAATAACATTCCGATGCCGATAAACCTAGTGCTGTTTAAAAAATGTCGATCCGATCGTCGCTATAATGCTGTTATAGGTATAGCTTAAAGGCGTTTCATTTGTTATTTAAATAACATTTTGTGGCTCGCGGCCTGCGCGGGCGAAACGTCGAGGGAAAAAAGATGAAGATCAACATCGATCTGGCTCCTGAAGCTTTCGGGGCGCATCGGCAGGAACTGTTCCGCAATGCGGATTTTGCGGTGAGCGCGCATCGCTGCGCAGAACGTGGGCCGATGTTAACGCTGGCGAACTGCCGTGGCGCGCTGACGGTTTTACCGTATCAGGGCCTTGCGATCTGGGACGCTAAGTTTGACGGTTACTCGCTGAAGTCGGGCCGCCGCAGCGTGCGGGGCGCCGGCAGAAAGCGCGCTGACGACGCTGCGTTCTATCCCGCCTGGCCGCATCAGGACGGTGAGCCGCTGCAGATGCAACGCGTGTGGATCCAGCTGGCGGGCGATGAGCTGACGTTGCACGGCGAGGGGGAGCGGGCGGGCGGGCGTTGGCGCATCGGCCCGGCGCTGCGTCTGGCGGCCCAGAGCGCGCAGTTCGCCATAGAGATGAAGGTCACCAATCAGGCCGAGCGGCCGCAGCCGCTGCGCTATGTTTGCGGCCTCAACTATGACTGCATTCCTGATGCGGTATTCCGCCAGAACCTGCCGACGCCGGCTTTATTAGGGGATACGATCGGGCAGGAACTGTTGTGCTCCGACGATCTGACGCGCTACGTGGATCAGGCCGAATTCTTTATGCTGGCGCCGCAGGGCCGGCGTTATGTGACGCGTTTTGCCACCGAACAATTCAACTATGGTTTCCGGCGCATCGCCGTTCAGGGCAACAGGCGGCTGCTGGCTTTTATCCAGCCGGCGAACTGTCGGCCGAACGCGTCGGAAGGGGAGGTAGGAGTGATGCTGGGAGCGGGAAAAACGCGGACGTTCTGTGTGACTACCGGCGTGGTGTGAAAGCAGGGGCGGTAACGCCCCTGTCATGTTGTGCGGTTACTCTTTCACCCAGCCGCGGCGAATGGCGAAGGCAAACAGGAAGCGATACAGGCGCGACAGCTTGTCGGCGAGGACATCGCCGAACAGATTCCATACCAGCTGCGCGAACAGGCAGCCGACCAGGCCGAGCAGGAAACCGCCAACCATATCCAGCGGCCAGTGCACGCCGAGGTAAACGCGTGACCAGGCGATGCCGGCGGCGACAATCATCAGCAGCGCGCCGGACCAGACCCGGTGCCAGAACAGGAATGCCAGCGCAAAGGTAAAGATGGCGGTGCCGTGATCGCTGGGGAACGAGCTGTCCGGCGCGTGCGCCAGGAAGGTATAGCCGACGCCGGCGACGAACGGACGCTCATGCGGCAGCAGCGCGCCGATAGCGGAGGCGGCAAGCATGGCGAACAACAGCGCGATCGTGGTTTTCGCCACCACTTCGCGCTGTGAAACCAGCTGGCTTTGCGGCCCCCACAGCCACAGGCCGACGATCAGCAGCGGCACGATAATGATAAGATCGCGCGCCAAAAAGGTGGCGAAATCGATCATCCATTCGGGAGACGCCGGGGTCGCATTGATCCAGGCGAAAAGAACATGGTTTAGCTGCTCCATAACCGTTACCTCATCTTGCGGCGCCAATAGCCGCTAATCATCCAATAAATAGCCAACTGGCTTAACCAAACCCACCAACCCGCCCACAGGTTATGGGTAAGAAAATGTGCGCCACGCATGATCTGACCAAAGCCCATCAACATGCCGAGCGCAATGCCGCCGCACCAGCACCACCAGGCCAGGCGCGGACGCTGCGGATAAAACAGGAAAAACAACGCCATCACCGCGAAACCGCTCGAGGCGTGCCCGCCGGGGAAACAGCGACCGGGGCCCGGCAGCGCCGGTACCGTGCCGAACAGCGGGAAGGACATCGCCTTGCCGCCGTACTCAATCAGATCCCACGGACAGGAGTGCGCGCTGGTGGCTTTGAGAATGCCCACCACCAGCGGGCCGATACCAATCAGCAGCATGGTTACGATCAGGCGCGCGCTGCGGCGATAGAGGCCCCAAAACAGTGTCAGCACCGCCCCTACGATCACTATCTGCTTCAACAGGCGGTGATTGATCAGATCCAGCCAATAATTGTTTTGCCACGGGAAATGCCCGCTGGCGGCATCGTACCAATAATTGCTGATCGCCCAGTCCAGCTGTTCGTTACGGGAGAGCCATAGAAACACCAAACCGCTGATCAGCAGGCCAAAAACTTGCCAACGGTAAAAGGATGCCGACAGGGAGTAAAGGGTGGTTGTCTTAATTTGCGGTGTCGTTGAGGATTGATTTAATGACGATTCTGGATTCACGCGCAGGCTCGGTGACAGGATTGAATGACGTTACTGTAATAATTCTGTCTTAAGAAAACCTTAGTCCCCCGGTAAGAAAACCCTATCCGAGGCCACCGCCTTCGGCTAAGGTAATCGTTTGCTTTTTTCGGGGTGAGAGTGTGGTGATGCAGAATAAAGCGCGTGTCTTACTGTTGGCAGCCGCCGGTGCGGCCTTTTCTCCGCTGAGCTTTGGCCAACCTGCGGCGGCCGGGCCGATCGTGGTACAGGGCGCCATGCCGGTGGAGGCGGAACGTTTCGCCCAGCGGTTGGAAAACCCGCGTGAGGAGCAGGTTGGCGGCTGGCGCTTTTGGCACGGTACCGTAGACGGCTACCCGGTGGTGGTGTCGGAGACGCTGAAGGGCATGTCCAACGCCGCGGCGGCCACGGCGATCGCCGCCACGCAGTTTCACCCGGTGGCGATCATTAATCAGGGCACCGCCGGCGGCCATGACCCGGCACTGAAAGTATATGACATCGTGCTGGGCAAATATTCGGTCAATCTCGGGGCGTTCAAAACGCCAGCCAAGGCGTTGGGGGAAGGCAGCGACTCGCGTCAGTGGCAGCCGATGGATCTGTTGGCTTCCAAGGGCAGCGCCGGCGAGGACCAAAAGGCGCACAGCCTGCGCCAGTTTCCCGCCGACCCCAAACTGCTGGCGATTGCGCAAAGCGTTAAGAGCGATTACCGACAGGGCAAGGTAGTGGAAGGGGTGATCGGCTCGGCCGACGTATGGAACAGCGAGCTGGATCGCATTCGCTATTTCCACGACAGCTACCGGACGTCGGTCGAAGAGATGGAGACCGCCTCCGCCGCGCAGATCGCCGCCGAGTTCAAGGTGCCGTTCGTCGGCATTCGCGTGCTGTCCAACAACATCACCAATCAGGGCAAGTACGATCCGCAAACCGGGCTGGCATGCCAGGATTATGTCTATCAGGTGGTGAAGGCCTATGTTGCCAACCTGAAGAAATACTGAGTTATTACTCCGGCTAATCGGCGATATTAGGCGATTGTCACTATTAATTGCCTATTGTAAAGAAGATTAAACCTGTGGCGAGCTTAGCGGTAGTGTATTAGTTTATAGACGGATTATTTGACAAAGTGTAGGGATAAAACATGAACAAGGCATCCGTTGTATTTTCCGGCCTGCTGATGGCCGTTTCCGCCGGCGCTATGGCGGCGACCTCTGGCGATGACGCGGACATGAGCAAACAGCCGCTGGAAAAAGTCGCGCCTTACCCGAAAGCCGAGAAGGGTATGAATCGCCAGGTGATCTACCTGCCGAAGCAAGAGCACGAAGAGAACTACAAGGTAGAGCTGCTGATCGGCAAGACGCTGGAAGTGGACTGCAACCGCCATATGATTGGTGGCACGTTGGAGACCAAAACCCTGTCCGGCTGGGGTTACGACTACCTGGTGCTGGAGAAGCTGTCTGAACCGGCCTCGACCATGATGGCCTGCCCGGACAACACCAAGACCAAGAAATTCATCGCCGCTAACCTGGGCGACGCCGCGATGCAGCGTTACAACAGCCGCCTGCCGATCGTGGTGTATGCGCCGAAAGACGCGGAAGTGAAATACCGCATCTGGAAAGCCGAAGATACCGTAAGTCAGGCTGAGCAGAAATAACCGCCGCCTGACGCCGCTCCGCTGGCCATTCCCGGTTGGCGGAGCCTTTCTCCTTCCTGTCTCCTTATCATTCCCGCATCGTTGACACTCGACTGATTGCTTTCGGACGTGGCTTTTAGCCGCAACATGGCAACGAAATACGCTCTTCACATGGGCACAGGAAGCACGCCGCTGCATGGATGGGAGAGGATGCGCGCGTATAGAAATAGAGCAAAGAAATCTTTACTGAATTGTGATAATTTTGCCCATACCCTATTTAGGCGTGACACAGAAGATAAGGATATCCAATGCGTTATCGTTCGCTAACGCTCGACGAGACCCGTAACAGCCGCACACCTGGCGAGTTGCTTGATGATGGTGCGCCTGTGCCGACCACGGAACCTTACGAGTGGGCAGGCACCGCATGAAACTGATTCATTTCTCCTCTGAACACACGGCGCCGGAAAGCTTTTCCAGGATACTTAACCCTACAGCAGCGCGGTATGAGCTGGAACGGCATTATCTGTTCGGCGGCGCAGCCGGCATATCGATAAGCAGCCGGTATCCGATTACCCGCAATACTCAATCCGGGATTGGCGTCACCGGTTATCGTGAGGACGTGGCTGTGAAGCGCAGCGTGCTCGATGAGATCAACCGGGGCGGCTTGCTGGCGATTGATCAGGAAATGGGCACCTGGACGCCGACGAAATATGCCTTTTACGTTGACGCGGAAGGCCGATTACAGCGCTACCCAGGCAGCTCTCTTCCCGCCTTTTATCCTACCGGGCGCGTGATCGCCCGCTATGAAGAAATGGTCAGCCGCTATGGCCACCGGGCAAAACCGACGGTGCTGCCGGCGAGGCAGAATACGACCCGGAATCCCCCTCTGCAACAAGCCATCGCTACCGCAGTGGCAACCGTTGCCGCCACGGTGCAGGCCATCCGTCCGCTGACCAAGGCAGAACGCTGGCAAGAACGCCAGTACCTGATAGGACGAGGCAACCGCAGCATTTACCCGGATGCGCGCATGGCGGCACAGCGCCTGGCGGAGAACAACGTCGCGGTCGAAAAGGCGAAGTTGGCTGAGAATGTTTACAAGACCGCCGATTCACTAGGCGAACTACCAGGGGTACCGGAGGGCTGGAAAGATATCAGTAATAACGAACGAGCTTTAAATAGGCTTGGTCTGGACAGTAAAATGCTTTATGACAAACCAATGAATCCTGATTTTTTAGCCCGAGTTTATCAGCCAGATGAGAGCATCTTTGGTAAAGCGATGAGTCCGACGGTGGTGTTCCGCGGATCGCGTGCGCCCGAGTTCCCGGAGGGAATAAGCAAGGCTGCCCAGAAAGCGTTATTGAACGGCGATTTGTCAGGAATTAAAAACCTGAGCGATTGGACAAATAATGGTGCTCAGGGAATAGGGCTTAATTCTGAATACTACAAAAAAGCGGTTAATATCGGTAAAGCAATTAAAGGCGATGTTGGGATATCTGGTCATTCGCTGGGTGGGGGCATGGCGTCTGCGGCTTCTATAGCCAGCGGTAAACCGGCTTGGACGTTTAATGCAGCAGGCCTGAATGCGGGAACCGTCGAAAAATACGGCGGTTCGATAATAGGTAGCGCCGATAATATTCAGGCGTATCGCGTAAAAGGGGAGCTGTTAACCAAGCTGCAGGAAGTTGATTTGTGGGAGGATGCTAAAGACCTCAAATTTTATCCGCCTGCGGTGATGGCGAAAGAACGGCTGTCCATGTTGGCGCCTGACGCAGTGGGAGTAAAACACACGCTTCCCGGTGGAACAGGCTCACTGCTGGATAAGCACGGTATAGACCAGGCGATACAATGCATTGAAAATGAAAAAGACGATGACATAGCCACAATCAAGGGAAGAATATGAAAAAAATCATACTCATTATCACGATGGTAGTGTCTATGCTCATCATACAGGGGTGCAAACAAGGTATGGATTTACAACCGCAGGATTATTTTGACGGTCAGCAATTGGACATTGCCAAAGCCATTTATGATGGTGATAGGCCGCAGTTGGATAAACTGTTGCCATCAGTAAATAAAGAGATCTTAAATCGTCCAGCTAAGGAGGAAATGACCTTATTGTTCTGGGCAATAAACAATGCCATCTATGACAAAACCACACCTGAAAGATTGAAAATTATCACTGATTTGGTAAAGGCCGGCGCAGATCCTTTACAGCCTCAACCCAACACGCCAGGTAGTCCCGCTGAATTTGTTATGAAAGCGGACAAAGGCGTCTGGATACAGGCTATGTTGGAAGGTGGCCTTTCTCCAAACGCCAGAGATAGGGTTCATAATCAACCTATCATATTTGAAAGTTTTGAAGCGAAGAATACTGAAACATTAAAGGTACTTATTGCCTACAAAGCTGATGTTAATATCAAAGGGGCTATGAATAGAACGCCATTAATTAATGCGTTGTATAATAGTTGCCCAGAACACATTGAGGTTCTTTTGGCTCATGGCGCTAACCCATTAGCCAAAGATGATTTTAATGACAGCTTCCTTTCTTTGATTTCTGCGGAAATAGCCAAAGGAGACAAAAATAATTCTTATATAAAAAAATTAATTAAAATTAAAGAGAAGATCAATATTGTGAATTAGTTGGCTCTCAGGTGGGTGAAATAATTGGCGTTTGACGTGGATGGGATGGGTATGGCATGAAGCACATTATTCTCATTATCACCGTGGTGCTGTCGATGTGTGTTATGCAGGGATGCGAGCAAGGTAGGGAGCTACAACCACAAGATTACTTTAAAGGGAAGCAGCTGGACATCGCCACCATCATTTACGAGGGTGACAGGCAAAAGCTGGATAAGGTTTTACCGACGGTAAGCAAAGAAACGTTAAATCGACCGGCCAAGGCGGAGATGACGTTGCTATTCTGGGCTATAAACAACGCCATCTTTGACAAGAATACGCCAGAGCGGCTCAAGATCATTACGGATTTGGTCAAGGCGGGGGCAGATCCACTGCAGCCAAGACCGGAAGGGCGAAGTAGCCCGGCTGAATATGTTATGAAAGCGGATAAAGGCGTCTGGATACAGGCTATGCTTGAAGGCGGACTATCGCCTAATGCAAGGGATGAAATAAACAATCAACCAATAATTTTCAAGAGCTTTCAAGCGGTTAATACAGAGACGCTGAGTACTCTAATAGATTACAAAGTTGATGTTAATATCAAAGGTGCTATGAACAGAACGCCATTAATTAATGCGTTGTATAATAGTTGCCCAGAACACATTGAGGTTCTTTTGGCTCATGGCGCTAACCCATTAGCCAAAGATGATTTTAATGACAGCTTC
>NZ_JASGBT010000019.1:155102-297224 GCF_030053255.1 Serratia sp. PF-27 | reverse complement strand
TGACCCGGCGGCTTGTCAGTCGTTGTTCCCGGTCAGTGGAGGCGCATTATAGGGAGTTCTCGGCGGGCCGCAACCCCTAAATGCAAAAAACTTTTCAAGCGCGGATTTTTTCGGCAAAACGCTGGCCAAACCCGCGTTTTTGTCACTTTTCGTACTGGATCTGGCTAAATTCCTGGGCAAAGCGGTCGACCTGTTGCCAATCTGTGTACTCCACTTCCTTACTGGTATCCGTTTCACCGCCCGTCATACGCATAATGAATTGAATCATGATGCGATCGAACCAGCGATAGCGCGGATAACGCAATGCGCCGGCAAACACCGCGCACTGTTTTGGCTGCCACGGCGAAGCCAACAGGAACTTGCGGGTATAGGCGTTGGTTTGTGGCGAACGCTTTTCCGGTTTGCGCGCGGTCAGGTTGACGGCAAAGAATGCGCTCGGCATCCGATTCAACTGCTCAGCATGACGCTTGACGAATTTATCCAGCGCCGGGTTAAAGTGCCCGTAACGGATAGAAGCGCCGATCATCACCTGCTGATACTGGTTAAGATCGACCTGTTCTGCCTGCAGCAGATCGATCACCTCACAACGCAGCGTGTCCTGCAACTTGCTTGCTATATAAGAAGCGATAGCACGTGTTTGCCCGTCACGGCTCGAATAAAGTATCAATGCCTTCATGGCCTACTCCTTATATCAGGCTTACTCACGCCAGAAGGTTGGCGTGAACAGCACCAGCAATGTAAACACTTCCAGGCGCCCGAACAGCATCGTCACCACCAGGACCCACTTGGCCGCCGCCGGCATCGTGGTGAAGTTATCCGCCACTACGCCCAGACCGGGGCCGAGGTTATTGAGCGTTGCCGTCACTGCGGCGAACGCGGAAAAGTCGTCAACGCCGGTGGCAATGATCGCCAGCATGCTGACGATAAACACCAGCGCATAAGCAGAGAAGAATCCCCACACCGCCTCCAGAATGCGTTCCGGCAGCGCACGGTTGCCCAATTTGATGGTATAGACCGCGTTGGGGTGCACCAGCCTTTTCAACTCGCGCGAACCTTGCAGGTACAGAAGCAGGATACGGATCACCTTCAGGCCGCCGCCGGTCGAGCCGGCGCAACCGCCGATGAACGCCGAGCACAGCAACAACATCGGCAGGAACAGCGGCCACTTGGCGATGCTGTCGGTCGTGAAACCGGCCGTAGTCGCCATCGATACCACCTGGAAGAACGCCTGATTGAGCGTTTCCATACCGCTCTTATAGACGCCATGTCCCCAGAGCACCAACGTACACACCACCACCAACGTCAACTGAACGAAGATAAACATGCGGAATTCAGGATCGCGCCCATACACCTTCAGGCTGCGGCCGCTCAGCAAAGCGAAGTGCAGGCCGTAGTTACAGCCGGAAATCAGCAGGAACACGGCGATGATGGTGTTGATGGTCGGGCTGGCGTAATAACCGATACTGGCGTCGTGGGTAGAAAAACCGCCGATGGCGATGGTCGAGAAACTGTGGCCGATGGCATCGAACACCGACATCCCAGCCCCCCAGAGCGCCAGCGCACAGGCGACGGTCAGCAACACATAGATTAGCCACAGGGTTTTAGCGGTTTCGGCGATGCGTGGACGCATCTTGTTATCTTTCAGCGGCCCGGGCATTTCCGCCCGATACAGCTGCATGCCGCCGACGCCGAGTATCGGCAGTATCGCCACCGCCAACACGATGATCCCCATGCCGCCCATCCATTGCAGCATTTGGCGATAGAAAAGAATAGCCTTCGGCAACGAGTCCAGCCCCACCAGCGTCGTTGCGCCGGTGGTCGTCAATCCCGAGAAGGATTCAAAGAAGGCGTCGGTCAGCGACAAATTGGGCCGTTCCGAAAACAGGAACGGCAATGCCCCCACGCTGCCCAGCACGGTCCAGAACAGCACGACGATCAGGAAGCCTTCACGCGGCTTCAGCTCGTGTTTTTGCTTGCGGTTCGGCCACCACAGCATCAGCCCGATGGTCAGCGCCACGAAGAACGTTTGGCTGAACGCGCGCCCCGCCCCATCGCGATAAATCAATGCCACCAGGCCGGGAATAAACATCGTCCCGGAGAACAGGATGACCAGCAGACCAACGATACGGGTTATGGCGCGAAAATGCATTTCAGCACGATCCTTAGCAATTCAATTGGGAGGAATTATTGCGAAATGGGGGTTAATTGCAAATTACCGCGACTGAGATCACGCAATTTATTCCCAAACAGCTCGACCTCGGTGGCCGGCAACGCCAGATGCAGCACGACGGCGGCACCGTATTCGCCCTGCAGGATCCGACCTGCGGTTTGCTGCAGCAAGTTCTCCACCAGCGCCAACTGCGCATAGTCGCACTGCAAGATATATTCGGCTTCCGGCACCTTTTCTACCAACACCAGCTGCTTCAACGCCTGTTGAACACCGTTGCCATAAGCTTTCACCAGCCCGCCGGTGCCCAACTTGACGCCGCCATAGTAACGAACGACCACGGCGGTCACTTCGCCGATACCGCTGCCCATCAGCTGCGCGAGGATCGGTTTGCCAGCGGTGCCCGACGGTTCTCCATCGTCGGAGAACCCCAGCTGCTGTGAGTCATCGGGGCTACCGGCGACGAAGGCCCAACAATGGTGCCGCGCCGCCGGGTGCTCATCCCGCACTTGCTGAATAAACGCCTTTGCCGCTTCTACCCCGCTGGTTGGCGCCAGCAGGGTGATAAAACGGCTCTTCTTTATTTCTTCGGTAAAGCGGGTTGCTTCCGCCGGTATCGGGTACGGCCGCATCAGGCCAGGTTCAGATCGCGCGTCATGTTCTCGATACGCTTTTCATGGATCACGATGTTGTCTTCGATGCGAATACCGCCATACGGTTTCAGCGCATCGATGCGATCCCAGGCGAAGTGCTGCTTGAACTCACCGCTGCGCCACGGCGCCAACAGAGATTCGATGAAGTACAGACCCGGCTCGATGGTCAACACCATGCCCGGCTGCAACACGCGGGTACAACGCAGGAACGGATACTTGGACGGCGCCGCCAGATGGGTGCCTTGCTCGTCCTGCATAAAGCCTGCGGCGTCGTGCACCTGCAGGCCCAGCGGGTGCCCCAGCCCGTGCGGCAGGAACGGCGTGGTGATGCCCGTTTCAACCATCGCCTCTTCGCTGAGGCCATTCACCAGTTTGTGATTCTTGAGCAACTTGGCGATGCGCTGGTGCATCTGCACATGGTAGTCGGTATAGCGCACGCCGGTTTTAATGGTGTCGATCAGCGCCAGCTGTTCACTATTGAGATCTTTCACCAGATGAGCGAACTCGCTGCCGCTTTGCGCCGCATAGGTACGCGTCAGATCGGCGGCGTAGCCGTTATATTCCGCCCCGGCGTCGATCAGAAAACTCAGGGACTCGGCCGGCGGCTGATGATCCAGCTTGGTGTAGTGCAGCACCGAAGCGTGCTCGTTCAACGCCACGATGTTGTCGTAAGGCACATCGGTATCGCGGTGGCCGGTCGCCGTCAGGTAGGCCAGATTGATGTCGAATTCGCTCATGCCGGAGAGGAAGGCCTCATGCGCGGCACGATGGCCGGTTACCGCCGTCTTCTGCGCTTCGCGCATGCAGGCCAGCTCATAGCCGGTTTTGATCGAACGGTGGAAATCCAGGTAGTTCAGCACCGCTTTCGGGTTGATGTTCTCAGAAGGGATGCCGAGATCGCGGGCGCGCTGTTGGGCATAACCGATATAGCCGACGCGCTCGCGCTGCGGCGGAAGCTGCTGGGCGATGGCGTCGGCGTTGGCCAGCGGCATCAATTCAAGGGATTTGGTCCAGAAACTGTCCGGCAGCGGCTCTACGCTGTGCCAGTAGTCAACCGGGGAGTAGAACCACAGCTTCGGCTTGTTGACGCCATCTATCCACAACCAGCAGTTCGGCACCGACGTCACCGGCACCCAGGCTTTGAAATGCGCGTTCACTTTGAACGGATAGCTATGGTCGTCCAAAAATACCTTTTGCAGTTCCCCGGAGTGAATCAGCAGCGCATCCAACTTGTTGCGCTCCAGCACTTCGCGCGCGCGTTTTTGCAGCTCTGCTAGGTGGTCGTTATACAAAGAAGCCAGCGTTTCCATCACAGTACCCTTATGCCTTAGCACGAAAGAAGTCATCTTAACACAGCGCTCCGACGCTCCAACCTCATCGCGTTGGGCATGCGGAGCAGCTCGCAATTCCCTGCAAATGCCGTTACATCCGCAGTTTAACCATGAGCCAGACGCCCAAACCGAGCAGCGCTATCGCCAGCGCCCACAGGCCATGGTGTTCCAACAACACCGCACCGGCCGCGGCGACGCCCGCCAGACACTGCTGCAGAAAGCCGCACAGCGCCATCGCATAGGCACCGTACTCTTTGGCATCGCTGACCGCCATCGCCATGCTGTTGGGAAACAGCACCGCCTGGCCAAAAATGGTCAGGCAATACAGCGCAATGAACAGCGCCATACCGGAAAGGCCGGCCAGGACGCCGCTCCACCACAGCAGCAGGATCGCCGCCGTCGCCAGCGCCACGATGCCGCTGCCGGCCTGCATCAGTTTTTTCCCGCCGAGACGCGCCACCGTACGGTTCACCGTCAGCGCCCCGCTGAAGTAGGCGACGCCGATCACCAGCCCCAGGGCGCCGAACGCCGTGACGTTGAGACCAAACCCCTGCTGCATGACGAACGGACTCACTTCCTGCAGTGTCACCGTGGTGGCAAAACCCAGCCCACCGACGCAGGCCGGCCAAAAAAATCCCGGCCGCCGCAGGATGGCGAAGTAGGTGGCCGCCATCGCCGGACGTGGCCCACGAGCGCGCCCTGCCTCCAGCGGCAGCGTCGCCATCAGCGCCAGAATGGCCAAACCGGTGGCGCCCATCAAGACGAAGCCCATCTGCCAGTGTGAATATTGGCTGAGCAGGCCGCCGACGAACTGGCCGCCGCCCAGCGCGGTGATAAAAGCGATGGAGAGCACCGACAGCCGTCGCGCCAGCTCGTCACCGCTCCAGTTATCCCGCACGATGATACGCGCGATGATCGCCGCACCGCCGGCACCCACGCCCTGCAGCGCACGCAGCGTCAGCAATTGGGCGCCGTTGCTGCACAGCGCCAACAGCCCGCTGCAGCCAATGAAAAGAAACAAAGACAGCGTCAGGGGCGCGCGGCGGCCAAAGCGATCGGCGGCCGCGCCCCAAAACAGCACCGGCAAGGCGGCGCCGATGACGAAGATTGAAATGGACAGCTCGGTGGCACGCCGGCTCATCGCCAGCTCCCGCATCACCGTTGGCAGCGAAGGCAAATACACGGTCGTCGCCATTTGCGCCATAAACACCAACAGACACGCCAGCGCCATGGTTCTGGCGGGAATGCTCCACAAGCCGCTGCGTTTAACACAAGCCGCCTTAGTCATGCGTAACCTCGTCTGAATGTTCATTCGCTGCGAGCAAGTGTATGAGTGCCGACACACTCCAGCAAATGCCGATAGCACATAAAATATAACTTCGTTTCAAATCAAAAAACTAACTTGGCGACATGTGATCCGACCAGCAAATATGCAATCTCTCATTTGCATATTTTTAACATAAAAACCACACTCCTCTTCATCTGGTCATACCAGATCATACGCTGATTCAGGAGATAGACATGCTCTACCAAGGCGAAACATTACAACTGCACTGGCTCGATAACGGCATCGCCGAGCTGGTGTTCAACGCATCAGGCTCGGTCAACAAGCTGGACACCCGTACCGTCGCCAGCCTGGGTGAAGCGCTCACCGTGCTGGAAAACCAGCCTGAGCTCAAGGGGTTGCTGCTGCGCTCCTCCAAAGCCGCGTTTATCGTCGGCGCCGATATCACCGAATTCCTTTCTCTGTTCGCCGCACCGGCTGAAAAGCTGCACGAGTGGCTGGTATTCGCCAACAACGTCTTTAACCGGCTGGAAGATTTGCCGGTACCGACCATTTCGGCCATTAACGGCTATGCACTCGGCGGCGGTTGCGAATGCATTCTGGCGACCGATTTCCGCGTCGCCTCACCGGACGCGCGCATCGGCCTGCCGGAAACCAAATTGGGCATCATGCCGGGCTTCGGCGGTTCCGTCCGCCTGCCACGCCTGCTGGGTAACGACAGCGCGCTGGAAATCATCGCCGCCGGCAAAGACGTCAGCGCCAAAGACGCGTTGAAAGTCGGCCTGGTGGATGCGGTGGTAGCACCGGAAAAACTGGCCGAAGCGGCGCTGAAAATGCTGCAACAGGCGATCGACGGCAAGCTGGACTGGCGCGCCGCACGTCAACCTAAGCTGAAGCCGCTGAAGCTCAGCCCGATCGAAGCGGCAATGAGCTTCACCACCGCCAAAGGCATGGTGCTGCAGACCGCCGGTAAACATTACCCGGCACCGATGACCGCGGTGAAAACCATTGAAGCCGCCGCCAAGCTGGGCCGCGATGAGGCACTGAAACTGGAAACCGCCAGCTTCGTGCCGTTGGCACGATCCAACGAAGCGCGTGCGCTGGTCGGCATCTTCCTTAACGATCAGTTCGTGAAAGGCCAGGCGAAAAAGCTGGCCAAGAATGTGGACGCGCCGAAACAGGCGGCGGTGCTGGGTGCCGGCATCATGGGCGGTGGCATCGCCTACCAATCGGCGCTGAAAGGCGTGCCGGTGATCATGAAGGACATCAGCGACAAATCGCTGACGCTGGGCATGAACGAAGCGGCCAAGCTGCTCAATAAGCAGCTGGAACGCGGCAAACTGGATGGCCTGAAAATGGCGCAGGTGCTGTCGACCATTCAACCAACGTTGGACTACGCCGGCATCGAGCGCGCGCAGGTGATCGTCGAAGCGGTCGTGGAGAACCCGAAGGTCAAAGCCGCCGTACTGTCGGAAGTGGAAAACCTGATCGGCGAAGAGACCGTTCTGGCGTCGAACACCTCGACCATTCCGATTAATCACCTGGCAAAATCGTTGAAGCGCCCGCAAAACTTCTGCGGCATGCACTTCTTTAACCCGGTACACCGCATGCCGCTGGTTGAAATCATCCGCGGCGAACAAACCAGCGACGAGACCATTGCCAAAGTGGTGGCCTACGCCAGCCGCATGGGCAAAACGCCGATCGTGGTGAACGACTGCCCGGGCTTCTTCGTCAACCGCGTGCTGTTCCCGTATTTCGCCGGTTTCAGCCTGCTGCTGCGCGACGGCGCCGACTTCCGTCAGATCGATAAAGTGATGGAAAAACAGTTCGGTTGGCCGATGGGCCCGGCCTACCTGCTCGACGTGGTGGGCATCGACACCGCACACCACGCGCAAGCGGTAATGGCGGCCGGCTTCCCGGAGCGCATGAGCAAAGACTATCGCGATGCCATTGACGTGATGTTCGACAACCAGCGCTTCGGTCAGAAAAACCAGCTGGGCTTCTACCGCTACAGCCAGGACAACAAAGGTAAGCCGCGCAAGGACAACGACGAGCAGACCGATGCGCTGCTGGCCGAAGTGAGCCAACCGCGCCAGACCATCAGCGACGAAGAGATCGTTGCGCGCATGATGATCCCGATGATCAACGAAGTGGTGCGTTGCCTGGAAGAGAAGATCGTCGCCAGCCCGGCGGAAGCCGATATGGCACTGGTGTACGGCATCGGCTTCCCTCCGTTCCATGGCGGCGCATTCCGCTACCTGGATACGCTCGGCACCGCCAACTACGTTGAGCTGGCCCAGCGTTACGCACACCTCGGCGCCCTGTATCAGGTGCCGGCCGGTCTGCGCGCCAAGGCCGAGCGCAATGAAAGCTACTACCCGGTGGCGACACCGCTGTCCGACGTCGCTACCCGCCAACCGGCATGAGGTCATAAAGATGGAAAACGTAGTTATTGTTGATGCCGTACGCACGCCGATGGGCCGCTCCAAGGGCGGCGCCTTCCGCCAGGTGCGCGCCGAAGATCTCTCCGCTCACCTGATGCGTGAAGTGTTGAGCCGTAACCCGGCGCTGGACGCCGCCGAGATCGATGACATTTACTGGGGCTGCGTGCAGCAGACGCTGGAGCAAGGCTTCAACATCGCCCGCAACGCCGCACTGCTGGCCGAGATCCCGCACCGCGTGCCGGCGGTGACCGTTAACCGCCTGTGCGGCTCTTCGATGCAGGCATTGCACGACGCGGCGCGCGCCATCATGGTTGGCGACGCACACGTCAGCCTGATCGGCGGCGTGGAACACATGGGCCATGTGCCGATGAACCACGGCGTGGATTTCCATCCGGGGCTGAGCCGCAGCGTGGCAAAAGCCGCCGGGATGATGGGGCTGACCGCCGAAATGCTGGCCAAGATGCACAACATCAGCCGCCAGATGCAGGATGAGTTTGCTGCCCGCTCCCACCAGCGCGCACATGCAGCGACGCTGGCGGGTTACTTCAAAAACGAGATCATTCCGACCAACGGCCACGACGCCGACGGCGTGCTGACCCGTTACGATTTCGATGAAGTCATTCGCCCGGAAACCACCGTCGAAAGCCTGTCGGCCCTGCGGCCGGCGTTCGATCCGGTCAACGGCACCGTCACCGCTGGCAGTTCTTCCGCCCTGTCGGACGGCGCTTCCGCCATGCTGCTGATGAGCGAGTCGCGCGCCAAAGCGCTCGGTTTGAAGGCCCGCGCCCGCATTCGCTCGATGGCGGTCGTCGGCTGCGATCCTTCCATCATGGGCTACGGCCCGGTGCCGGCCAGCAAGCTGGCGCTGAAACGCGCCGGTCTGAGCGTGCAGGACATCGATCTGTTCGAACTGAACGAAGCGTTCGCCGCCCAGTCGCTGCCGTGCATCAAAGATCTGGGGCTGATGGACAGTATCGACGACAAGATTAACCTGAACGGCGGCGCCATCGCGCTCGGCCACCCGCTGGGCTGTTCAGGCTCCCGCATCTCGACCACCCTGTTGAACAACATGGAACGTCGCGACGCACAGTTCGGCCTGGCGACCATGTGCATCGGCCTGGGCCAGGGCATCGCCACCGTGTTTGAACGCGTTTAGCTGTGTCTATCTTGGGATGACCGCGTCACCACTTCAAATCGCGGCATCCCGCCAAGTTTAGTTGCCGTTCTTCCCGCCTGTCAGGGGCGGGTTTTTTATACCTGAAATTTGCCGACGCCCAAATAAAAACGGGGCGACCCTCGGCCACCCCATTCACTGCGCATCGCCTCGGTCAGATAAACGAAAACGCGTCGCCAAACATATGCGCTTCCAGCGCGCCGCGCTCGGCGCAGAAACGCTCACGGGCAATTTTCGCCATCTCGAAACGCCCGGCGATGTAGATGTCGTGCTCCGCCAGCGTACCGAAATCCTGCAGCACCGCGCTGAGCACGGTGCCGCTGCGGCCGCACCATTCGGCTTCCGGCTGCTCGACCACCGGGATCACCTTCAGATTCGGATGCTGCAACGACAGCGCTTCCAGCTCGCTCAAATCGTACAGGTGCTTCAGCTCACGCCCGCCCCAGTAGATTGAAATGTCGCGATCGGGCTGCTGCTCCAGCGCGGTCAACAAGATTGAACGCGCGTAAGAGAAACCGGTGCCGCCGGCGATCAGCACCAGCGGACGGCTGCCCTCTTCCCGCAGCCAGGCGTCGCCATGCGGCACGTCAACGGTGATCGCCTGCTCTTTCAGGATGCGATCCATCACCGCCATGGCGTACAGATTCAGCTCCGAAGCACCGATATGCAGCTCGATGTACTCTTGCTGCGTCGGGGTTGATGCCAGCGAGAACGGGCGCTTGTCGCGCTCGTCCATCACCACCATCAGATATTGCCCTGCCTTGAAAGAAAACGGCTGCTCGGGCACCAGACGTACCCGATAAACCGTATCGGTAATGGCCTCTACCGAGGTCACTTTACAGCTCAATATTGTCATGCGTTCCCTCTGTCGGGTCATCAATGCAAAGCTGAGAACAGGGCCTGACGCTACAGCGTCGGTTCCCTGTCACTGAAGATTGCGAGCTCATCCCAGATTTCGTCGACGCGCGCACGTACCTTTTCATCCATCTGAATCGGACGGCCCCATTCGCGATCGGTTTCACCCGGCCATTTATTGGTGGCGTCCAGCCCCATCTTCGAACCCAGACCGGAAACCGGCGAGGCGAAGTCCAGATAGTCGATCGGCGTATTCTCCACCAGAACGGTATCCCTTGCCGGATCCATTCGTGTGGTGATCGCCCAAATTACGTCGTTCCAGTCGCGCGCATTGACGTCGTCATCGCAGACGATAACAAATTTGGTGTACATAAACTGCCGCAGGAACGACCAGACGCCCATCATCACGCGTTTCGCATGGCCGGCGTACTGTTTTTTCATGGTCACTACCGCCAGGCGGTACGAGCACCCTTCCGGTGGCAGATAGAAATCGACGATTTCCGGGAACTGTTTTTGCAGGATCGGCACGAACACTTCATTCAGCGCCACGCCCAGGATCGCCGGCTCATCCGGCGGGCGGCCGGTATAGGTCGAGTGGTAGATCGCGTTGCGACGCTGGGTGATGTGCGTGATGGTAAATACCGGGAACTGGTCGATTTCATTGTAGTAACCGGTGTGGTCGCCGTAGGGGCCTTCCGGCGCCATTTCACCCGGCTCGATATAGCCTTCCAGCACGATTTCGGCGCTGGCTGGCACTTCCAGATCGTTGGAAAGACACTTGACCACTTCGGTTTTATTGCCGCGCAGCAGCCCGGCAAAGGCATATTCAGACAGGGTATCCGGCACCGGCGTGACCGCACCGAGGATAGTGGCGGGATCGGCACCCAGCGCCACCGCAACCGGGAAACGCTCGCCGGGGTGCGCCTGGCACCACTCCTGATAATCCAGCGCGCCGCCGCGATGCGACAGCCAGCGCATGATCACTTTATTCTTGCCCAGCACCTGCTGACGATAGATGCCGAGGTTTTGCCGTTCCTTATGCGGGCCACGGGTCACCGTCAGCCCCCAGGTGATCAGCGGCGCGGCGTCTTCCGGCCAGCAGTGCATCACTGGAATACGGCCCAGATCGACATCCTCACCCTGCCATACCTGCTCCTGACAAGGCGCGGACCCCAGCACCTTGGTCGGCATGTTCAGCACCTGCTTGAACTTCGGCATTTTGTCGAACAGATCGCGGAAGCCTTTCGGTGGCTCCGGTTCTTTGAGAAACGCCAGCAGTTTGCCGACTTCGCGCAGCGCGCTGATGTCTTCCTGCCCCATGCCCATCGCCACGCGATTGGCGGTGCCGAACAGGTTGCACAGCACCGGCATGTCGTACCCTTTCGGGTTTTCAAACAGCAATGCCGGGCCGCCTGCCCGCAGGGTGCGATCGGCAATCTCCGTCATTTCCAGGTAAGGATCGATCGGCTGGCTGATGCGTTTTAGTTCCCCTCTCTTCTCCAGCAACGAGAGGAAATCGCGTAAGTCACGGTATTTCATGCTGATCATTATAACGGCCTGTGGGGAGGGCATTATAAGCCCTCTTCACGGTTGTTGCTGCAATTTTGTTAACGCCGCCCGCTGCCGGGTGGCTCTCAGCCGCAGTTGAACGGCACCAGCGCAGCCAGCGCGCGCGTATCCTGATATTCGCGCGTCTCCTCGCCATGGCGGAACACCTTGAAGCCCTGCCCATTAGCGCTGAAGTAACGCAGCGCATTGCCTTCAACATGCAGCAGGCTGCCTTCCCGCAGCGCCACCACCGATTCGCTCGGGTTGATCGCGCAGAACTCCGCCAGGCGCTCGTCACGGGTTTCGCCCATGTGGCCGCTGATGTGCGCGTCGATGTAATGCGGGTTGATCTGTACCGGGAACAGCCCCAGCGCCGACAGCACCACGCTGCAGCGCACCGGCATGTCATTGGTGGTGCGAATGCTCGGCGTGGCCACATTGCAACCGGCGCTCCAGCCGACGTAAGGCACTTCACGCTCGCGCACCGCGCGCTGGATAGGCACGATCAGGCCTTGCTCATGCAGCATTTGGTTCAGCAACCAGGTATTGCCGCCGCTGACCAAAATGCATTCCGCCTGCGCGATCGCCGCCGCCGGTGAAGCGGCGTGGTGGATGCTGGTGACTTCGATGCCCAGCGTTTGCGCCAGTTCCTGCGCACGCTGGTCGTAGTCGTAACGGATCAGGGCGTAAGGGATAAAGACGGCGGATTTGATGCCACGACGCGCAATCATCGCCAGCAGTTGGCTTTTAGCGTACCCCAGCAGCTCGGCTTCACCAGACAGCTTGCCGTTGCTCAACAGAAACAGCTCCATTTATTTCTCCCTCGGTCGAAAACGATGAATAGCGTCACAGCCGGTAGCGCAACGCCTTGCCATACTGTGACGGTAACAAATTTTTAGCCCTCTGTTATACCAGCGCCGTATCGATAAGTGTGTGACCCCTCGCTAATAGCCGCAGATTCATAGAGATAGGTGATGTTACACGCTGAAACTTGCATCACTATGTATCCGGAATAGCTTTTGATATGCTTATCGGCTGGCAGAAAGGCATGTGAAACTATGGAATCCTGGTATCTACTTTATTGCAAACGCGGTCAGCTGTTGCGAGCGCAGGAACATCTGGAGCGGCAGCAGGTAAACTGCCTCAGCCCGATCATCACGCTGGAAAAGATCGTGCGTGGTAAGCGCATCGCGGTCAGCGAACCCCTGTTTCCCAACTATCTGTTTGTGGAGTTCGACCCGGAGCGCATTCACACCACCACCATCAGCGCTACCCGTGGCGTCAGCCACTTCGTGCGTTTCGGCACGTTGCCGAGCGTCATCCCGAGCAAGGTGATCGATGAACTGCGCACGCACGCCTGCGAAACCTATGTCGATCCGGAAACCCCACAGCCGGGGGATACTGTTCTGATCGTCGACGGCGTGTTCGAAGGGCTGCAGGCGATCTACACCGAGCCGGACGGCGAGGCGCGTTCCATGTTGTTGCTGAACCTGATCAACAAGCAGGTCAGTCAAAGCATCGACAACCGACAGTTCCAGAAGATGTAATGCAAAAGGCGCCCTCAGGCGCCTTTTTGTTGGCTCATGTTCCGCTTAGCGGCGCATCGCGTCGTCGTGCAGCCACTGGGCGACACGCTTGCCGAAGTAGGTCAGCACGCCGTCGGCGCCGGCGCGTTTGAAGCACATCAACGACTCCATCACCGCAGGTTGCTCCTGCAGCCAGCCGTTCTGAATCGCCGCCATGTGCATGGCGTACTCGCCGGACACTTGATAAGCGAAAGTCGGCACACCGAAGGTATCCTTCACGCGGCGCACCACGTCCAGGTAAGGCATGCCCGGTTTCACCATCACCATGTCCGCACCTTCCTGCAGATCCTGCGCAATCTCCTGCAGCGCTTCGTCACTGTTGGCCGGATCCATCTGATAGGTTTTTTTGTTGCCGCCCTTCAGGTTGCCGCTGGAACCCAGCGCATCGCGGAACGGACCGTAGTAGCAGGAAGCATACTTGGCGGAGTAGGCCATAATCTGGGTATTCACCAAACCCTGCAGTTCCAGACGATCGCGGATCGCCCCGATACGGCCGTCCATCATGTCGCTCGGCGCCACGATTTCTGCGCCTGCTTCGGCATGAGACAGCGCCTGACGCACCAGAATGTCTTTGGTCACGTCGTTAATCACGTAGCCCTGCTCATCGATCACTCCGTCCTGCCCGTGGGTGGTGTAGGGATCGAGCGCGACGTCGGTCAGAATGCCCAGCTCAGGCACCGCGTCTTTCAGCGCGCGCACCGTGCGCTGTACCAGCCCTTCTGGGTTATAGGCTTCTTCCGCATGCAGCGATTTCAGACCCGGTTCGATCACAGGGAACAGGGAGATCACCGGCACGCCGAGTTTGGCGATGGTTTCCGCTTCCTTAATCAGCAGATCGATCGTCATGCGCGATACGCCCGGCATCGAGGCCACTTCTTCCTGGCGGTTACTGCCTTCCATGACAAACACCGGATAAATCAGGTCATTGACCGTCAGTTGGTTCTCGGCGACCAGGCGGCGGCTGAAGTCATGACGGCGCACGCGGCGCATACGACGACCAGGGAAGGTACCCGGAAATGCATAGCTCATAGTTTTCTCCTAGCTCAAACCAGCCGGAATAGCCGGCGGGCGTTCTCATCGGTTTTTTGCCCCAGCCATTGCGGCTCTTCCTGTCGCCAGACGGCGACCTGATGCACGATATGGGGCAGGAAACAGGGTTCGTTGCGGCGAGATGCGGGTTTAGGCTGTAAATCCCGGGGCAACAGATAAGGGGCGTCCGTTTCCAGCAGTAGACGCTCGGCCGGGATCTGCGGCAACAGGGCACGCAACTCCAGGCCGCGCCGCTCGTCGCAGACCCAACCGGTAATCCCGATCGACAGGCCTAGCGACAGGCAGCTTGCTAATTCTTCGGCGGTGCCGGTGAAGCAGTGCACCACGGCCGCGGGCAGTTTATCCAACCACGGCGTCAGTAGCTCGGCAAAACGTGCGTGTGCGTCGCGGCAATGAAGAAACACCGGCAATGCCAACTCCGCCGCCAGCGCCAGTTGCGCAATGAACGCCGCTTCCTGCTGCTCCGGCGTCGAGAAGTTGCGGTTGAAATCCAGACCGCATTCACCGATCGCCACCACTTCTGGGCCGGCGGCCAGGGCATAAATCTGCTCGGCGCTGTGTACATCCCAGCTGCTGGCGTTATGCGGATGCACACCGGCGGTGGACCAGCAATAGCCCGCATGCTGCTGCGCCAGTTTGGCGGCCTCGCGGCTCTCAGGCAGATCGGTGCCGGTAATCAACATCCCGGTAACACCCGCCGTGCGAGCGCGCTCCACCACGGTCTCGCGGTCTTTGGCGAATTGGCTGCTGGTGAGGTTAACGCCGATATCAAACATGGTTTTTTCCAAAGCAAAAGCCGCCCAATGGGCGGCTTAGCAATCAAGAGGGATCAGGGGGCAGGGGGTTCGTCACCCTCGTCTTCTTCTTCCGCCTGTGGACGACGTTTTCCGGTATAGAAGCGAGCGAAGAACACCCCCACTTCAAACAGCAGATACATCGGTATCGCCAACAGGGTTTGCGAGAACACGTCCGGTGGCGTGAGCAGCATGCCGACCACAAACGCGCCGACCAACACATACGGCCGTTTCTTCTTCAGATCTTCCGGCGAGGTGACGCCACTCCAGCACAGCAGAATGATGGCGACCGGCACTTCGAAGGCGACGCCAAACGCCATAAACAGCGCCATGACGAAATCGAGGTAGTTTTTAATGTCGGTCGCAATGGTCACCCCCATCGGCGCGGTCTTGGCAAAGAAGCCGAAGGCCAGCGGGAACACGATGAAGTAGGCGAAAGCCATGCCGAGGTAGAACAGCAGGCTGCTGGACACCAGCAGCGGCATCATCAGGCGGCGTTCATGCTTATACAGCGCCGGCGCGATGAATGCCCACACCTGATACAGAATCATCGGCGCGGAGACGAACACCGAGACGATCATGGTCAGCTTGATCGGCGTAAAGAACGGTGACGCCACGTCGGTGGCGATCATGCTCGCCCCGGCCGGCAGCTGCTTGAGCAGCGGCGCAGAGACCAACTGGTAGATGTCGTTGGCGAAAAACACCAGCACCACGAACACCGCCAGCACGCAAATAATCGAGTTCAACAGCCGCTTGCGCAGCTCTATCAGATGACTGATAAGGGGTTGGGTATCTTCAACAGCCATGTATTAACGATCGCCACTAGGTTGGTGAGACGCTGGGGTTTTATCCGCAACAGGTTCGACAGGAGCAGGTACGGTTTCCACCAGCGCTTTAGCCGGTTGCGCCGCCACGACGGCTTCAGGTTCCACTGCCGGTTTTGGCACCGCGGCGGGCGCGCTGGCACTGGTTGCCGCTTCCGCCGGCGTCACGCCGTCGTGCAAGGCTTCCGGATCGATGGCCTGCGGGTTATGAATGGTGTTCGCCAGCTCTTCTTTCTCGCCCCGGTAGGTGCGTTTCAAAGATTCCGTCGCGTCTTTCAGCTCATCCATCGACGCCTTCAACTCCGGCGTCAGGTTCTGCAGGCCGGCCTGTTCGGCTTTTTTCAGGCTGTCCTGCAGCTCCTGCAGCTTCAGTTCCTGAGACAGTTCGTGCTGCACCGAGGCCGCCAGCGAGCGCAGCGCGCGGATCCAGCCCGATACCGTTCTGACCGCAACCGGCAAGCGTTCCGGCCCCAGAACAACCAGGCCGATCACCAGCACCAGCAGCAGCTCACTAAACCCAATGTCAAACACGGTTTATACCTGCTCTTTGTTCTTCGACTCTTCCGGTTTCACTTCCGGCTGCTTATCGGTAATAGGCTTGGCCGAGAAGTCAGCATCATCCAGGCTGCTTTTTTCAGCCGTATTGGGGGTCGACGGCGTATCGTCGCCGATCGCTTTTTTGAAGCCCTTGATCGAGGCGCCGAGATCGGAGCCCAGCGTGCGCAGTTTTTTGGTACCGAACAGCAGCACCACGATCACTGCGATGATCAACAATTGCGTAATACTAATACCGCCCATTTTAATTACCTCTAATTTTAAAGGGTCTTTTAAAGCCAGCCCGCATTATAGAGCCGACTTTACCAGAGTAACGAATTAAATCAGGTGGTTCGCTTCCAGCCAATCACCCAGCATACGATGCCGGCGGCCATCATCCAGGCGGGAAACACCTCGATTTGCCCCAGCAGCAACAGCGTGCCGCTTACCAACAGTGTAGCGCCAACGCCGAACAAATAACGTGACTGCCCCTGACGAACCCGCTGAGCCTGCATCTGGTTGGTCAGCTTATCAACGCTTTGTTGCAACAGTTTATGCTGCTGCAGGCTGTCGTAAAACAGCTCGGGCAGTTCGGGCAGTTTCTCCGCCCAGAACGGCGCTTTCTCTTTCAACGCACGCACCACGGCGGGAATGCCGACCTGATCGCGCAGCCAGCTCTCGAGGAACGGCTTGGCGGTGGTCCACAGATCCAGCTGCGGGTAGAGCTGACGTCCCAGTCCTTCAACATACAGCAAGGTCTTCTGCAATAACACCAGCTGTGGCTGCACTTCCATATTGAAGCGGCGCGCGGTGTTAAACAGATTCAGCAGCACGTTGCCGAAGGAAATCTCCGCCAGCGGCTTCTCGAAAATCGGTTCGCACACGGTGCGGATAGCAAATTCGAAATCTTCCACGTTGGTGTCACGCGGCACCCAACCGGAGTCGACGTGCAGTTCCGCCACCTTGCGGTAATCGCGGTTGAAGAAGGCGATGAAGTTTTCCGCCAGATAGCGTTTGTCATCCTTGTTCAACGAACCCACGATGCCGCAGTCGATGCCGATGTAGCAGGGATCTTCCGGATGTTCGTAGCTGACGAAAATATTACCGGGATGCATGTCCGCATGGAAGAAGCTGTCGCGGAAGACCTGGGTAAAGAACACCTGAACGCCACGTTCCGCCAACAGTTTCATGTTGGTGCCCTGCTGCTCCAGCGTGGCGATGTCCGAGACCGGAATGCCGTAGATACGCTCCATCACCAACACGCTTTCGCGGCAGTAGTCGGAGTAGACTTCAGGCACGTACAGCATCGGGCTGCCGTCGAAATTGCGACGCAGCTGAATGGCGTTGGCCGCTTCACGCAGCAGATTCAATTCGTCCAGCAGGGTTTTCTCGTACTCGCGTACCACTTCGCGCGGACGCAGGCGGCGGCCGTCCGGCAACAGCTTCGGCACCCAACCGGCCAGCCGGTACATCAAGCGCACATCGGCTTTGATAATCGGCCCGATATCCGGTCGGATCACCTTCAGCACCACTTCCTGGCCGGTGGTTTTCAACCGCGCAGTATGCACCTGCGCGATCGAGGCAGAGGCCAGCGGCTGCTGATCGAAGTCGTCGAACCAGGCTTCCAGCGGGCCGCCCATCGCCAGCTCGATATGCTTGCGCGCCAGCGCACCGTCGAAAGGCGCCACCCGATCCTGCAGCAGCGTCAGCTGATCGGCAATGTGCGGCGGGAACAGATCGCGGCGGGTCGACATCATCTGGCCGAACTTGATCCAGACTGGCCCCAATTCCTGCAGCGCCAGCCGCAGACGTTCGCCCAGCGGTTTGTCCTTGTGCCGATTAGGCATCCAGAACAGCAGCCGGCGGCCGAAGCGCAGCGGCAGCGTCAAACGCATTGTCGGGATCAGCTCGTCCAGCCCATAGCTGAGAAAAACGCGGACGATAAAATACAAACGACGCAGTTCGCCTGGGGTCATCGCTTGCCCTCCAACTTATCCATGCGGGCAATCAGCGCTTCCGCGCCGCGGGCGAGCGCATCCACTTCTTCATTGAACCACACCACTTCCAGCGGCCCCGGCGCCAGACGCCACTCTTCAGTCAGCGCCTCAGCCATGTCTTGCTGCCGACGCATCAATCCGGCCTTGAGTAACGAAGCGCCTTTGCCCAGCGCCTGCGTAATGCCCTGAGCGGCGATATCGCCGATATAAGGCGCCAGCCATTCCGCCGGATCCCACTCCGCCAGATCGAGCAGGCCAACCAGCTGTTGCACCACCTGAATATCGCCTTCCACCGTCAATTCGCCGCTGCGCATCAGCACTGGCAACTGCTGGCGATCGCGCAGCTTCAGTAAGGCGGGAATGCGGCTGCGCACGGTGCAATCGGCACTGTCTTCAGACTGCCCCAGCACATCCACACGCAGTTCGCTGAACACCAGCACCAGCGGTGAAGCCAACTCTTCCAGTTCGATGCGCAGCACCTTGCCCGCCAGGCGTTGGCGAGCGGCTTTCATGCTGCGATCGCGAAACAGCAGGTTATTCAGCGAGGTTTCCAGCGCACCGGTCAGCAGAGGGGTAAACAGCATCGGCATCTCCCTCTCAGAACTTGAAGCCGCGATGCAGGGCGACAATCCCACCGGTCAGGTTGAAATAGGTGACGTTTTCAAAACCGGCGTTGCCCATCATGCCTTTCAGGGTTTCCTGATCGGGGTGCATACGGATCGATTCCGCCAGGTAACGGTAACTGTCCGGATCTTTCACCACCAGCTCGCCGATCTTCGGCAACACGTGGAAGGAGTAGGCATCATAAGCCTTGCTCAGCGGAGCCAGCAGCGGCTTGGAGAATTCCAGCACCAACAGGCGCCCGCCCGGCTTCAGCACGCGGAACATCGAGCGCAGCGCTTTGTCTTTGTCGGTCACGTTACGCAGGCCAAAGGAGATGGTGATGCAATCGAAGTAGTTATCTGGGAACGGCAACGCCTCGGCGTTGGCCTGCACGTAATTGATATTGCCGACGATGCCGCGATCGCGCAGCTTCTCGCGCCCCATCTTCAGCATCGAATCGTTGATGTCCGCCAGCACCACCTGCCCCTGCTCGCCAACCATGCGGGAGAACTTGGCCGCCAGGTCGCCGGTGCCGCCGGCCAGATCCAGCACGCGCTGCCCACGGCGCACGCCGCTGCAGTCAATGGTGAAACGCTTCCAGATACGGTGGATGCCGAACGACATCAGGTCGTTCATCACGTCATACTTTGCCGCTACCGAATGAAAAACGTCCGCCACCATGGCCTGTTTTTCGTCTCTAGCGACGGTGCGAAAACCGAAATCGGTGGTTTCCTGCGGTTGATCTGCCATTGTCCTGCCTGCTATTCAGTCAATTTTGTGTGGATGAGTGTACCAGAAGCCTGGGGAATACCCCACCTCGCCACGGCCTCAGCCGTGCGAAACGAAGCCCGGTTCCCCGGCGGTATCGTCATCGTCTTTCGTCTGCGGCAGCGCGGCGACATCATCGTCTTTCGCCTCTTCCGCGTCATCGTGTTGCGCGCCGGCTTGCTGCGCCAGCAGCGGGTTGATCGGCCGTTTGACCTCAACCCCCAGCGCGCGGAAACCTTCAATTTGGCCGATAAGATTACCACGGCCTTCGCTCAGTTTGTTCATCGCCTGACGATAACTGCCCTGCGCCTTGTCCAGGCTCTGCCCCAGCGCGGACATATCGTCCACGAACAGCCGCATCTTGTCATACAGTTTCGCCGCGCGATCGGCGATGCGCTGGGCATTTTGGCTCTGATGCTCATAGCGCCACAGGTTGGTGATGGTACGCAGTGCCACCAGCAACGTGGTCGGGCTGACCAGCATGATGTTGTGCTTAAGCGCTTCGCTGATCAGCTCCGGCTCGCGATCGATAGCCAGCAGGAAGGCAGGCTCGACCGGAATGAACATCAGCACATAGTCCAGCGAGCGCAGCCCCGGCAGCTGCTGATAGTCCTTGCGGCCCAGCATGCGAATGTGGCCGCGCAGCGAGGCGATATGTTCGCTCAGCGCCGCTTCGCGCCCCACCTCGTCTTCACTGTTGAAATAGCGCTCGTAGGCGATCAGCGACATCTTCGCGTCGATCACCACATCCTTGCCCTGCGGCAGGCGCACGATCACATCGGGCTGCATGCGGCTCTGGTGATCCACCCGCACGTTGACCTGCGTTTCATACTCGTGCCCTTCGCGCAGGCCAGAGGCCTCCAGTACCCGGCTCAGCACCACCTCACCCCAGTTGCCCTGCGTTTTGTTGTCGCCTTTCAGCGCCTTGGTGAGGTTAATGGCCTCGCGCGCCATCTGCGCGTTCAACTGCTGCAGATTACGTATCTCGTGCGTCAGCGTGTGGCGCTCCCGCGCTTCCTGGCCAAAGCTGTCCTGAACCTGGCGGCGGAAACCGTCCAGCTGTTCGCGCAGCGGCAGCAGTAAACGATCCAAGCTTTGCTTATTTTGCTCGTCCACCTTGCGGCCGCTGTGTTCAAAAATGCGGTTGGCGAGATTTTCAAACTGGGTGGTGAGGCGCTGTTCGCTGTTGATCAGCAGGCGTTGCTTCTCCTCCGCCGCCATACGCGTCTCTTCCAGACGGATGGTGACTTCGCGCAGCTCGGCCTCCTGCGCGCTGTTAACCTCGCGCTGGGCGCGCAGCTCCTGGTTAAGCAGCTCGCATTCGTTGCGCCAATGATTGAGCTGTTGCAGCTTTTCATGCCCGGCCGCCAGCTGGCTGTGCAGGTTACGCAGCTCCAGCTCGCTCTGCCGCAGCTGCTGCTCGTGGCGCTGCAGAGTCTCCTGCCGCGCGGCCGTTTCCTGCTGCGCCTGCTGCAACGCATGCTCCAGCAACCGCAGCTCGGTTTCATGTTGCGCATTCGTCTGCTGCACCCGCAGACTGGCGATCAGCCACCCCAACAGCATGCCGATCGCTACGCCGCCAATCCCATAAATCAGACTGGTATCCACCCTGCCTCCTGTTGCACCTTGCCGTTCCGGCGTTTCGCACGCCCATTGCCCGTCACGTTAAGGGGAGGCTGTATGGATGTCCAGCCTGATTTTGCCCGCCGCGCACAATATTGCGCGGCGCTACGCAATTTAGCGAGAAATCAGCCCAGCCACTGGCTGAGCCACTTGATGCCGAACGCCCCCGGCGCCAGAATGCCGAACGCCCAGATCATCGCCGACGTGACGTTGGCCAGTTGGAAATAGCGCTGCGGCATGCCGCAAATGCCGCCCACCAGCGGCACCACGGCGCGCAGCGGGCCGAAAAAGCGGCCGATGAAAATGCCCAGCACGCCCCAGCGCTCAAAGAAGGCATGGCCGCGCGCCAGCAGCTGCGGATTGCGCGACAGCGGCCACATATGGGCCACGCGATCCTGATAGTGATAGCCGATCCAGTAAGAGAGCCAGTCGCCGAAAAACGCCCCGGCGGCGGCGGCGGCCCAAATCGGCCAAAAGGCGATGCCGCTTTCGCCGATCAGCGCGCCCAGCGCCAGCAGGATCACCGTGGCCGGCAGCAGCAGCGACAAAAACGCCAGCGACTCACCGAACGCCAGGAAGAAGATGATGGGAATGGCCCAGCCTTCGTGCTGACGCACGACGTCGCTGACCCAGTTGATAACGTCATTGAGGCTCAATGCAGGGCTCCTGATACGCGATGATTCGCCGCCTAGGATAAGCCGGGGCGAGTTAAACCCCGGCTAAACACGCGGTAATTTACTCGAGGTAAAACGCCTGCAGCGCTTCGCGCTGGGCCGCGCCCAGGCCGTATTCCGCTTCCAGCCAGCGGTCAGTGGAGCCGTATTGCTGGCGGATGCAGCCCAGCGCCGTCATCAGGAACTCCTCGCGCGCGCTGAGCACGTAGGCGAATTGCTCCAGCGCCGCCGCATTCAGCTTGATAGACAGCTGATCCAGCATCTGCTCGCGGAAAGTGGCCAGCGTGGTTTCAGTCAGCAGATAGTCTTCCAGCACCGTCGCTTCGTCGGCGCCCAGCGCGAACAGCACCAGCGCCGAACCGACGCCAGTGCGATCCTTGCCGACCGCGCAGTGCTGCACGATCGCGCCGCCGCCAGGGTTGCTCAACAGCTGCGCCAGCCGCTGATAGGCCGCATTGCCGAACGGCAGGCGGCGATACAGCTCCAGCATGAACGCCCGGGCGTCGAAAGCGGCCAGCGTTTCGTTGGTGAGCTTTTCCAGGTTGGCGTTAACTTCGCTGCTCAGCGGGTTAGCCGGCACGTGGTGATAGTCGGCGCCATTCCACAGAATATCCGGTTTGGCTTGCACCTCGTCGGCATCGCGGTAGTCCAGCACGGAACGTACCGGCACTCCAGCGAGGAAAGTGCAGTCGCTTTCCGTCAGCCGTTCGAGAGAACCGGAGCGGAACAGCAGGCCGCGTTTGATGCGGCGCCCGTCGGCCACGCCGTTGCCACCGAAGTCGCGGAAATTGATGCCACCGTCGAGCGGCGCAAGCGAAGGATGAAGCAGGATCTGGGCGGTCATAAACGTCCTCGTTGTTTTTGTTATGACAACGCGCGGCAGCCATCGGCGCAGCGCTGAGGAGTATCACCGTAACAGATTCGCCGCGAATGGAAAAACGGGCCGCGTCAGCGGCCCGTTCAGTTCGTTGACAAAGGAGGAAAAAACGCGGTTTTTCCTCCTTTGTGGTCATCAGCCGAAAATCAATGAATTGATTTTCCCTGTTTGTTATCCGCAGCTCTTTGCAAACCCGGCAATGGCATGAGGTTGATGACAAACCTCAACGGGCCGCGTCAGCGGCCCGTTGAGGGAAGGTGATTACAGCAGACGGCGGGCGGCATCCACCACGATCTGCACCGCTTTGCTTTCCGTGTTTTTCATGGTTTCGGCGTTCGGGATCTCTTGCTGGGTGCGGTTAACGATCACCCCAGCCACCATGCCGGCGCGCAGGCCCTGGCTGGCGCACATGGTCAGCAGCGTGGCGGATTCCATTTCATAGTTCATCACGCCCATCGCCTGCCACTCTTCCATCGAGCCTTTAAAACGGCTGACCACGCGGCCGGAGTAGGTGTCGTAACGTTCCTGGCCCGGGTAGAAAGTATCGGAAGAGGCGGTCACGCCAATGTGGGTGGTCGCGCCGCTGGCCTTGGCCGCTTCCACCAGCGCGGTGGTGCAGGCGAAGTCCGCGACCGCCGGAAACTCCATCGGCGCAAAGTGCAGGCTGGCACCGTCGAGGCGTACCGCCGCCGTAGTCACCAGCACGTCACCGACGTTGATATTGGCCTGAATGGCGCCGGTGGTGCCGATGCGCAGGAAGGTGCGAATGCCCAGCTGCGCCAGCTCTTCCACCGCGATAGAGGTAGACGGGCCGCCGATACCGGTGGAGCAGACGATCACCGCCTTGCCGTCCAGCTCTGCGCGCCAGGTGGTGAATTCACGATGGGAGGCCAGATGCACCGGATTTTCCATCAGCTTGGCAATCTTCTCTACGCGCTGCGGATCGCCCGGCACGATGGCAAGCTGGGCCCCTTGTAAATCGTTCTTGGTGAGGCCGAGATGAAAAACATCAGACTGAGACATACGAGACTCCTCATGGATCATGTTTATTGGGAGGAACAAAAAAGCACTCTACTGAAAATCGCCGCTTAATTTCGTGACGATAGTCACTATGAAAAGAGAAACAAATCACATGCTACATATTTTTTGTGATTTTTATCACGAAAAAAATCACTATGACGCATCCAGAACGCACCGCTAAATCTCAGTCTAGCCGACAAACCTTGCCGCTCCCTGCCCGTTGGTTGCCGACTGAAACTATTTAGCTCATCAATTCGAAATACCCCCATCTTATCGGTTGCTTAGGGACAAAAAAGCCCTCTAACGCACCTTATGGCACTTACGTGGGCCAAAACGCGTAATAACATGATAAAAAGCGCTTAAAAATGCCGCAAAGCCAGATAATTAGCCGTTTTTTATCGACTTGTCCGAAAGTGCGCCACGCAGCGCCAATAATGGGTAATCTTTCCTATAGTTAATCTCAGCGCTTTTTTCTATTGCACGGAGACCGCAATGAAAACCGAACATGTGATGACATTAGAACAGGCTCAGGGGGGATTCGCCCCGGCCGCCGCGCCGTTGGCCGCCTCCGCGATTATCACCGACGAACAGGGCATTCACGCCGGGCAAACGACCATCCCTTCTCAGGGCGACGCGCTGCCGGCCTATGTCGCCAAACCCGCCGACCATAACGGCCCCTTCCCCATCGTGCTGGTGGTACAGGAAATCTTCGGCGTCCATGAGCACATTCAGGATCTGTGCCGTCGCCTGGCCAAGCAGGGCTATCTGGCAATCGCGCCCGAGCTCTATTTCCGTCAGGGCGACGCCAACGACTACACCGATATCGGCGAACTGTTCCAGCAGTTGGTGACCAAGGTGCCGGATCGTCAGGTGCTGTCGGATCTGGATCACGCCGCGCACTGGGCTATCCGCCACGGCGGCGACGCCGGCAAGCTGGCGATCACCGGTTTCTGCTGGGGCGGCCGCATTACCTGGCTGTACGCGGCGCACAACCCGCAGTTGAAGGCGGCGGTCGCCTGGTACGGCAAACTGGTCGGCGAGAAAACGCTGAATTCACCGAAGCATCCGGTCGATGTCGCCACCCACCTGTCAACGCCGGTGCTGGGGCTGTATGGCGGGCAGGACAGCGGCATTCCGCTGGAGACGGTGGAAACCATGCGTCAGGCGATCCGCGCCGCCAACGCCGAGGCCGAAATCGTGGTATATCCTGGCGTCGGGCACGCATTCAACGCCGACTATCGCCCCAGCTACAACGCCGAAGCGGCGGAGGACGGCTGGCAGCGCATGCTGGCGTGGTTCGCCCAGCACGGCGTCAAATAATTTCCCGCGCATAAAAAAGGGCGCCGAAGCGCCCAATCATCACACCAGTAAATCTATAAGCGGCGGTTTACCCGCCGCACGGCATCACGCGTGCTCGCGTAGGCGCTGCGCCGCCAATACCATGTTGGCCAGCGACTGCCGGGTTTCCGGCCAGCCACGGGTTTTCAGGCCGCAATCCGGATTGACCCACAGGCGTTCCGCCGGGATGTTCTGCGCCGCTTTACGCAGCAACGCTTCAATCCATTCCACGCTCGGCACGTTCGGCGAGTGGATATCGTAGACACCCGGCCCGATTTCGTTCGGGTATTCGAACTCTTTGAAGGCTTCCAGCAGATCCATATCGGAACGCGAGGTCTCGATAGTGATCACATCGGCGTCCAGCGCGGCGATGGAGTCCATGATGTCGTTGAACTCGCAGTAACACATGTGGGTGTGGATCTGGGTGTCATCCTGCGCCACGGCGGCATTCAGTTTGAAGGCGTCCACCGCCCAGTTCAGGTAGGCGGCCCAGTCGGATTGGCGCAGCGGCAGCCCCTCGCGCAGCGCAGGCTCGTCGATCTGGATGATGCCGATACCGGCTTTTTCCAGATCTTCCACCTCGTCGCGCAGCGCCAGCGCAATCTGCTTGGCGATCACTTCGCGGGTCACGTCTTCACGCGGGAACGACCAGCACAGGATGGTCACCGGCCCGGTCAACATGCCTTTTACCGGCTTGTCGGTCAGCGACTGGGCGAATTTGGCCCAGTCGACGGTGATGGCTTCCGGGCGGCTGACGTCACCGATGATGACCGGCGGCTTCACGCAGCGGGAGCCGTAGCTCTGCACCCAGCCATTCTGGGTAAACACGAAGCCGTCCAGGTTCTCGCCGAAATATTCCACCATGTCATTGCGCTCGGCTTCACCGTGCACCAGTACGTCAAGCCCGAGGCGCTCCTGCTCGACGATCGCCTGTTTGATGTGCTCACCGATGCTGGTGCGGTAGTTGTTGCCGTCCAAACGGCCCTGTTTGAAGTCCAGACGCAGGCCGCGGATCTCGGTGGTCTGCGGGAACGAACCGATGGTGGTGGTCGGCCAGGCCGGCAGGTTGAAACGCTCGCGCTGCGCCCTGGCGCGCTCGGCGTAAGCGCTGTGGCGTTCGCTGTCCTGCGCGGTGATCGCGGCCAGCCGGCGCTCAACCTGTGGGTTATGCACGCGGCTCGACTGACGGCGGGCGCGGATCGGCGCGCTGTAGGCGTCCAGTTCAGCCTGTTTCGTCGTGTCAGGCGCGTTCAGCGCCGAGCTTAATAGCGCCAGCTCGGCGCATTTTTGCAGCGCGAAGGCGAACCAGCTTTTCACTTCTTCGTCCAGACGGCTTTCCACGCTCAGGTCGATCGGACTGTGCAGCAGTGAACAGGAGGAGCCAATCCACAGCGGGCGGGAGCCCACCAGCGGCTGCAGACGTTCAAACCAGCGGCTCAGATCGGCGCGCCAAACGTTGCGGCCGTTGATCACCCCCAGCGACAGCAGCCAGTCTTGCGGCAATGCGGCGCTCAGCGTGGCGATATCGTCATGACCGGCGACCAGATCGACATGCAGCCCCTGCACCGGCAGCGTGCGGACGGTATCGAGGTTGTGGCCTACGCTGTCGAAATACGTGGTCAACAGCAGCTTCACCTGCCCCTGCAGCGCGTCGTAAGCCGGTTTGAACGCGTCCAGCCAGGCTTGCGGCAGCTCCAGCACCAGCGCAGGCTCGTCAATTTGCACCCACTCGACGCCGCGTTTCGCCAGCTCGGCCAGCACCTGTTGGTAAACCGGCAGAATCTCTTTCAGCAGCGACAGGCGATCGAACGGCTCGCCCTTCACCTTACCCAGCCACAAATAGGTCACCGGGCCAAGCAGCACCGGCTTGATGCGATGGCCGAGCGCCAGCGCTTCATCCACTTCGTCCAACAGCTGAGTCCAGCCCAGTTTGAACTGCTGGCCTTGCTGGAATTCGGGCACCATGTAGTGATAGTTGGTGTTAAACCATTTGGTCATTTCCGCCGCGGCCGCCGGCTCGCCGGTCGGTGCGCGGCCACGGCCGATGCGGAACAGCGTGTCCAGGTCGATCGAGCCATCCGCATTCTGATGGCGCGCCGGCACGTTGCCCAGCAGCAGGCTGGTGGTCAACACATGATCGTACCAGGCGAAATCGCCGACCGGCACCAAATCCACCCCGGCCTGCTGTTGCTGTTGCCAATGACGAGCGCGCAGCTCGCGGCCAACCGCCAACAGCTCTTCCTGCGTTGAGTTGCCTGCCCAGTAGCTTTCCTGAGCTTTTTTCAGCTCACGTCGTAGCCCAACGCGAGGAAAACCCAGTGTGTGATTCAAAATTGCCATCGTCATATTCCCCATTTAGCCGTCCAGATGTTTACACATCCATAATCAGCAGGTACTGTATTAACCACAAGCGCAATTTATTCACTGTCAATGTGAAGGACTCTCATGATCGAACTGAAACATTTACGGACGCTGCAGGCCCTGCGCAACAGCGGTTCGCTGGCGGGGGCGGCGGCCCAACTTCACCAGACGCAGTCTGCCCTGTCGCACCAGTTCAGCGATCTTGAGCAACGTCTGGGCTTCAAGCTGTTCGTGCGCAAGAGCCAGCCCTTGCGCTTCACCGCCCAGGGCGAGATCCTGCTGCAGCTGGCGGAGCAGGTCCTCCCGCAGATCCAACAGGCGCTGCAGGCCTGCCACGAGCCGCATCAGACCACGCTGCGCATCGCCATCGAATGCCACAGCTGCATTCAGTGGCTGACGCCGGCGCTGGACAACTTCCGCCAGCGTTTCCCGCAGGTGGTGATGGACTTCACCTCCGGCGTCACTTTCGATCCGCAGCCGGCCCTGCAACAGGGCGAGCTGGATCTGGTGATGACGTCGGATATTCTGCCGCGCAGCGGCCTGCACTATTCGCCGATGTTCGATTTCGAGGTGCGTCTGGTGCTGGCGCCGGATCATCCGCTCGCCGGCAAGCCGCACATCGAGCCGGAAGACTTGAGCGATGAAACACTGTTGATTTACCCGGTGCAGCGCCAACGGCTGGATATCTGGCGGCATTTCCTGCAGCCGGCGGGCGTCAACCCGGCATTGAAGAACGTCGATAACACGCTGCTGCTGATCCAGATGGTATCGGCGCGGATGGGGATTGCGGCGCTGCCGCACTGGGTGGTGGAGAGTTTCGAACGGCAGGGGCTGGTGGTGACCAAAACCCTGGGTGACGGCCTGTGGAGCCGCCTGTACGCCGCCGTGCGCGACGGTGAACAGCGCCAGGCGGTGACCGAAGCCTTTATCCGCTCGGCCCGCCAGCACGCCTGCGATCATCTGCCGTTCGTGCGCGACGCCGCACGCCCTGGCGCGACCGGCGCCAAAGCGTTGGCGGCCGGCGTATAAACTGCCGGCCCCCGTTTAGCCGAGCTGCTTCGGCGCCACCCAGCGTCGATGCACCCACAGTGAAGCGACGATCACCGCCCCGCCGATGATAAAGCTCGGCCAGTGCGGCTGCTGCTGCCAGATGGCCAGATTGACCAGCAGCCCGGCCGGCACATGCATGTTGTTCATGATGCCGAGCGTGCCGGCATCGACCTGCGTCGCGCCATAGTTCCACATGAAGTAACCCAGTCCAGACGCCACCACGCCCAGCCAGATCAGCACGCCCCACTGCAGGTTGGTGGTTGGCAGCTGCTGCGGGTTACCCCACAGGAACCAGGCCACCACCGCCACCACCGCCGCCCCCAGGTAGAACCAGGAAAAGGCGGTGTGCTGCGGCAAGGGGTGCACTTCCATCAGGCGCTTATAGCCGACCATGCCGATGGCGAAGCTGATATTCGCCGCCTGCACCAACAGCAGCCCCCACCAGAAGTGTTCACTCAGTTGGTGATAGCGAATGATCGCCGCGCCCAGCACCGCCAGCAGCGCGCTGAAGACGTAGCCCCAACGCAGGCGTCGGCCGCTCAGCAAGTCGTAGATCAGCGTGATGTACAGCGGCGTCAGCACGGTGAACAGCAGGAATTCCGGCACCGTCAGGTAGAGATAGGCGCGGAAGCTGAACAGGTACATGATGCCCAGTTGGAAGGCCCCCACCAGCATATACAGCAGGATCACCTTGAGTTTGATGTTGCGCCAACGCAGAAACGGCAGAAACACCAGCGCCGCCAGCCCGATGCGCACCAGCGCCGAGAATCCGCTGTCGACGTGGCCCGCCAGGTACTCGCCAATCAGGCTGAAAGAAAATGCCCACAGAATGGTGGTTATAACCAAAAGCAGCACGATGGGTTCACCCTAAAAAGACCGAAAGGGCGATTGTAACGGAAGATGGACGCCTAAGGGGATGAAAGGCAGTTTACATCTGAACAAAAGACAAACTACCGGCAAAATTTCACCGCTGGGTTAGGCTTAATAAAAAGGCGAGGTAACCATCATGAAAACGTCTCACATTCTGTTCGCTCTGCTGTTGCTGCCTGGGTTGGCGGCGGCGGCCAACGGCGTAACCGACCTGCGCTCACAGCAGCAGTTACTCAACCAAAACAACCAGCAAGCGCAGCAACAGCGCTTGTTGAACAACCGGCAGATGGATCAACGCCGCCTGCAGCAGCAGCGACAGTTCGACAATCAGCGGCAACAGCTGATGCAAACCACGCCGAACGGCGGGCAACTGCTGCCTAACGGCAACCAGCCGCGCGATCCGTTCAATCGCACCGCACCGGCGGTGCCGCAGGCGCCGATGCCGGCTACGCCCGCACGCCCATAACGGTGAGGATCAGCGGCGTGGTGATCGCCGCCAGCACGGTGGACATCACCAGGCTGGTGGCGGCCGGGCCGGTGAGCGTATTGAACTGGCGCGACATCAGGTAGACGTTCACCCCCACCGCCATCGATCCAAGTAGCACAACAACGCGGGTTTCCATCGGCGGCAGATCCATCATCCAGGCCAGCAGCCAAATCACTAGCGGCTGCACCAGCAACTTCAGCACGCAGATGGCGCTGCTCAGCTGCCAGCCTTCGCTGATGCGGTACTCGGCAAGCCCCATGCCAAGCACCACCAGCGACAGCGGCGCCGCCACCTGGCCGAGCATGCTGACCGGTCGATCGACGAAGTCCGGCAGCGGCAAGCCGGTCAGGCTAAACAGCGTGCCGGACAAAATGCCGACGATCAGCGGGTTGGTCAGCACGCTGCGCGCGGTTTTAGCGAAACCGCTCAACGTCGGCGAGCCGTTGCGCGCCCATTCGATCGACACCGTCACCAGCGTCCACAGGATCAGGCCGTTGAACACCAGCACCAGCGCTACCGACGGGATCGCCGCCTGCCCCAGCATCACGCTGGCGATAGGTAAACCGAGCATCACGTTATTGGAGAAAATACCGCCCAGCGCAAACACCGAACCAGCGACCCCATCCAACCGGAAGAGGTGCCGGGCGACCAGGCGGCCAAGCACAAATACGATCAGGCAGCTGCCAAAGAACGCGATCAGCAGCCGGGCGTCGACCGCCGGGCGCTGCGAGAAGTCGCACATCATGCGAAACAGCATGGCGGGCAAGGCGAGGGAAAACACGAAGCGCGTCAGGCCATCGGTGATGCTGGAGGGCCATTTCCCCCAGCGAATCAGCCCATAACCCAATGCGATCAGGACGAACAGCGGTAAAGACAGCACGATCTGGTGCCACAGTGACAGGATAAAGCCAGGCATCGCATTCCTTCCGGTGGTGCGGCGGCAAGGCTTGTCGTCGCGGGATTCATCGGCGCCGGATTAAAAAGCCGGGCCAATCAAATCTATCCGGTCGGTGCAAATGCAGTCAACGCCCCAGTCGAGCAGCAGGCGCGCGCGATCCGGTTGGTTGACGGTATACACCAAAATACGCAGCCCGGCGTCTTTCAACGCTTTCACCCGCTCGGCGGTCAGCGCTTTGTGGTCGATATGCAGCGAGACGCAGTCCAAGCGTTCGGTCAGCTCGCGCCAGTTGTCGTCCCAGGCCTCCAGCAGCAAGCCGCGCGGCAAATCCGGCACGGTGCGCTGCGCCGCCGCCAGCGCTTCTACCGAGAAGGAAGAAAGCAGCGGATCGGTCTGCCCTTGCCACAGCAACCGCGCCGCCAGCGCCACCACCCGGCCGGTTTCATCGTCGCTGCCGGTGGTCGGTTTGATCTCGATATTGGCCATCAGGCCGTGTTCCCGGCAGCGTTCCGCCACCTCCGACAGCAGCGGCAACCGCTCGCCCTTGAAGGCCGAGCTGTACCAGTTGCCGGCGTCCAGCTGCACCAGTTTGTCCCACGGCAGCTCGCCCGCCACGCCCCAACCGTTGCTGGTGCGATCCAGCGTGTCGTCGTGCAGCAGGAAAATTTGCCCGTCCTGCGCCAGCTTGGCGTCGAACTCGATCATCTTGTGGCCGTGGCGCGCGCCGACGTCGATCGCCGCCAGGGTGTTTTCCGGCGCCAGAGAACCGCCGCCGCGGTGGGCAACGATATGAGGGTAAGGCCAGGGTCTCGTCATCAATCCATCCGTAATCCGCTATGGGTGTCAAAGAAGTGCAGCGCCTGAGCAGGCAGCTGCAAATATAGCGTACTGCCCGCCGTCGGCAAGGTTTCATGCGACAGCCGCGCGATCACCCCGTGACCGCCCCACTGGCCGTGCGCCAGATTGTCGGCTCCCAGCAGTTCCAGCGTCTGCAGCTGCAGCGGCACGCCCTGGCCTTGCGCCACCAATTGAATATGCTCCGGCCGAATGCCCAGCGTCAACGGCCGCCCCGCCCACTGCGGCTTGGCCGCCGGCAACGGCAGCGTCATGCCGTCCGCCAACAGCAGCTGGCCGCCGTCGGCGCTCAGGGTGCCGGGCAGCAGGTTCATCGCCGGCGAGCCGATAAAGCCGGCGACGAACAGCGAAGCCGGCCGTTGGTACACTTCACTCGGGGTGCCGATCTGCTCCGCCACGCCCTTATTCATCACGATCACCCGCTGCGCCAGCGTCATCGCCTCCACCTGGTCGTGAGTCACGTACAGGCTGGTGGTTTTCAGACGGCGGTGCAGCTGTTGCAGCTCCAGGCGCATCTGCACCCGCAGCTTGGCGTCCAGGTTGGACAGCGGCTCATCGAACAGGAATACCGCCGGTTCGCGCACGATGGCGCGCCCCATCGCCACCCGCTGGCGCTGGCCGCCGGAAAGTTCGCGCGGTTTGCGCTTGAGCAGCGGCTCCAGCTCCAGGATGCGCGCCGCTTCCTCCACCCGCTGGCGGATATGCTCCTTGCCGAAACCGCGGATCTTGAGGCCGTAAGCCATGTTGTCGTACACGCTCATGTGCGGATAGAGCGCGTAGTTCTGGAACACCATCGCGATGCCGCGATCCTTGGGCTCCAGATCGGTCACGCGCCGGGTATCGATATAGATATCGCCGCTGGTAGTGCGCTCCAGCCCGGCCACCATACGCAGCAGCGTAGATTTCCCGCAGCCGGACGGGCCGACCATCACGATGAATTCACCGTCCGCCACGTCGAGGTCGATCTGTTTGATCACCGGCGTTTTACCGTCGTAAGACTTGGTGACCGCCTGTAGTTTTAATCCTGCCATCGTCGTTATTTCTCGCTATCAACCAGACCGCGCACAAACCAGCGCTGCATCAGAAGCACCACCGCCAGCGGTGGCAATAAAGTTAGAATCATCGCCGCCATCACCTGGTTCCACTGGGTCGGCGCGCCGGAGGTGGAGATCATGCTCTTGATGCCCGCCACCGCGGTGCCCATCGAAGCGTCGCTGGTGATCAGGATCGGCCACAGATATTGGTTCCAACCGTAGATAAAGGTGATGACAAACAGCGCCGCCAGATTGGTTTTCGACAGCGGCAGCACGATGTCCCAGAAGAAACGCATCGGCCCGGCGCCGTCGATGCGCGCCGCCTCCAGCAGCTCATCCGGCAGCGTCATGAAGAACTGGCGCAGCAGGAAGGTAGCGGTGGCCGAGGCCATCAGCGGCAGCGTCAGGCCGGTATAGCTGTCCAGCAGGTTGAGGTTAGAGATCACCTCCACCGTCGGGAAAATGCGCACTTCCACCGGCAACATCAGGGTGAGGAAAATCAGCCAGAAAAACAGGCTGCGCAGCGGGAAACGGAAATACACGATGGCGTAAGCCGACAGTACCGACACCGCGATTTTGCCGCAGGTGATCGCCAACGCCATGATCACGCTGTTGAGCAGCAGCAGCGAGAACGGCACCTTGAGGTTGCCCACGCCGCCCTGCCAGATATTGCGAATGTTCTCCCACAGGTGGCCGCCGGGCACCAGCGTCATCGGCACCTGAAACACCTGTTTGTCATCCAGCGTGGCGGCGACAAAGGCCACGTACAGCGGGAACAGCACCACCAGCACGCCGATAACCAGCATCACATGGCTGAAGATGTCCAGCCCGCGTCGATTCTCAATCATTGATAGCGCACCTTACGTTCAACGAAGCGGAACTGGATCACCGTCAGGCCGATCACCAGCAGCATCAGGATCACCGACTGTGCGGCGGAGCTGGAGAGATCCAATCCGGCGAAGCCTTCGCGGTAGATCTTGTAGATCAACGTGGTGGTGGACTGCACCGGCCCGCCGCCGGTGGCAGCGTCGATCACCGGGAAGGTATCGAAGAAGGCGTACACCAGATTGACCACCAGCAGGAAGAAGCTCACCGGCGCGATCAGCGGCAGCACCAGATGGAAGAAGCGCCGCACCGGGCCGGCGCCATCGATGGCTGCCGCTTCCACCAGCGAACGCGGGATAGACTGCAGCGCCGCGAGGAAAAACAGGAAGTTATAGCTTATCTGCTGCCATACCGAGGCCAGCACCACCAGGAACATCGCCTGGCCGCTGTTTTGCGCATGGTTCCAGTTATAGCCCAGCCCGTTGAGGAAATGGGTGATCAACCCCAGGCCGGGGTTGAACAGAAAGATCCACAGCACCGCCGCCACCGCCGGCGCCACCGCGTAGGGCAGGATCATCAGCGTGCGATAGAGGCGGCTGCCGCGCAGCACGTAGTCCACCAGCGCGGCGAAGAACAGCGAAACCGCCAGCCCGATGCCCGCCACCAGGAAGCTGAAGATCAGCGTGGTGTAGAACGAGTCGAGGTAGTAAGGATCCTGGAACAGCTGTTTAAAGTTATCCAGCCCGACAAACTGGCTGGAGAGGCCGAACGGATCGAGGCTCTGCACCGAATACCACAGCGCTTCGCCGGCGGGCCATAAAAAGAAGACGGCGGTAATCAGCAGCTGCGGCAGCACCAACGCATAGGGCAACCAGCTGCAGCCGAAACCGGGACGGGAAGATGACATAGCAGTTAAACCATTGATCGGGTAAGGAAGGATCGGCGTGAAGATGCGAGCCCGGTCTGTCGGGCTCGCGACGCAGGGTTACTTGGTCGATGCTTCGAAGCGGCGCAGCAGCACGTCACCGCGCTGTACGGCGGCGTCCAACGCCTGCTGTGGCGTTTTCTTGCCGGTCCACACGCCTTCCAGCTCCTCATCCACCACGCTGCGGATCTGTGGCATGTTGCCCAGGCGCAGGCCCTTGGTGAACGGCAACGGCGGCTTGTTTAGCATCTGGCGAGTGGCGACGTCGGCACCCGGGTTCTTGTCGTAGAAGCCCTGCTGCTTGGTCAGATCGTAAGCCGCGGTGGTGATCGGCAGATAGCCGGTCTTCTGGTGCCATTCGGCCGCGATTTCCGGCTGCGCCAGGTACTGCAAGAACTCGGCCACGCCCTTGTAGGTGGCGGCGTCTTTGCCGTTCATCACCCACAGACTGGCCCCGCCGATGATGGCGTTCTGCGGCGCGTTTTTCGCGTCGGCGTCGTACGGCATCATGCCGACGCCGTAGTTGAATTTGGCGTAGTGCTTGATGTCCGCCAGCGAACCGGAAGAGGCGGTGGTGATGGCGCAGTCGCCGTTATAGAACTTCTCGGTGGATTCGTCTTTGCGGCCGAAGTAGGTAAAGTCGCCCTTCTTGTTCATCGCCTCCAGCAGCGCGATGTGCTTGACCTGCAGCGGCTTGTTGAACTCCAGCTTGGCGTTGGTGCCGCCGAAACCGTTGTTTTCACTGGCGAACGGCACGCCGTGCCAGGCGCTGAAGTTCTCCAGCTGGATCCAACCCTGCCAGCCGCTGGCGTAGCCGCACTTCATGCCGGCCTCACGCAGCTTGGCGGTATCCGCCGCCAGCTCCTGCCAGGTTTTCGGCGGCTGGTCCGGGTTTAGGCCGGCCTTTTTGAAGGCATCTTTGTTGTAGTACAGCACCGGCGTGGAGCTGTTGAACGGCTGCGACAGCAGATGTCCGCTCTTGTTGTCGGTGTAATAGCCGGCCACCGTCGGCACGAACACCGACTCGTCGAAGTTGATGCCGGCCTCTTTAAACACTTCATAGACCGGTTTGATGGCTTTGCTGGCCATCATGGTGGCGGTGCCCACCTCGTAAACCTGCAGGATCGCCGGCGCCTTGCCGGAGCGGTAAGCAGCGATGCCCGCCGCCAGGCTCTGTTCGTAGTTGCCTTTATAAACCGGCACAATCTTGACGTCGCTGTGCGACTGATTGAAGCGATCCGCCAGGGAATCCACTTCCTTACCCAGTTCACCTTCCATTGAATGCCAGAACGGGATTTCTGTCGCCGCCAGCGCCTGAGTGCTGACCGCCAGGGTCAACGCGACGCACAGCGTGGTTTTGCGAATAGCGTAGGTGAGCATGCCTAACTCCTGAAAAAGCTGGTGTAAAAGCGCGTGAGCGAAAAGAATCAGTTTTTTGTTCGGAAGCTAACATGCCATGCGCGGATGACAGAAAAATAACCGTTATATGACAGCCACATGACGGCAAGGTGAAGTGAAGATGGCGGTTTGATGTCGGCGGCGGGCATGGGCTCCGCCGCCGCGAGGATTACAGCGAACGGCGCAGGCGCGCCACCGCTTCTTGCATCTGCTGCTCGGTGGCGGTGGCGAACGACAGGCGGAAGGTTGAACGATCCGGGTTGTCGGAGAAGAAGTATTCCCCCGGCACGAACACCACACCCTGCTGCAAGGTCGTGTTCAGCCATTCGGTGGCGTTGAACGGCTGGCGGAAGCGCGCCCACAGGAACATGCCGCCCTTCGGCTTATCGAAGGTGATGTAGTCGCCCAGCTCCTGCTCCACCAAACCTGCCAGGATCTCGCCCTTTTGCTTGTAAGCGGCGCGGATCTTGTCGATCTGCGCCGGCAGGCGATCCAGGCCGAGATAGCATTCGACGATGCTCTGCGACAACGCGCTGGCGTGCAGATCCGCCGCCTGTTTGATGATCGCCACTTTGTGCAGCAGGAACGGCGGCAGGATCGCCCAGCCCAAGCGCAGGCCCGGCGCCAGGATCTTGGAGAAGGTCGAGGTATAGATGATGTGGTCAGTGTTGCCCAGCACCTGCTGTGACACCTGATGCAGCGTCGGGTGGCGCTCTTCGGTGAAACGCAATTCGCCGTACGGATCGTCTTCGATGATCAGGAAGTTATGTTCAGCAGCCAGCTTCACCAGCAGTTCACGGCGCGCGGCGCTGAGGGTGATGCCGCTGGGGTTGCCGAAGTTCGGCACCACGTACACGCCCTTGATGCGCTGGGTTTTCAGCAGCTCGGCCAGCTCTTCCACCACCATGCCGTCGCTGTCGGACGAGACCGACATGATGTTGGCCTCCGCCAGCTCCAGCGTTTGCAGCGCCGCCAGGTAGGTCGGGCGCTCCACCACGAACACGTCGCCGGGATTGACGATGGCGCGCATCACCAAATCCAGTGCCTGCTGTGAGCCGGCGGTGACCATTACCTCCTCCGCGCCAGCGGTGACGCCGCGCTCGGCGCACAGCGCGCAAATGCGCTCACGCAGCAGCGGGCTGCCCTCGGTCAGGCCATACTGGAATGCGCTTTTCGGCTGTTCGGTGATCGCCTGCTGGGTGGCGATGCTCAATCCTTCGAAATCGAACAGCGCATCAGAGGGGATGCCGCCCGCCAGCGAAATGACGTGTTCCATCTTGCTGTGCTTAAGCAATTCACGGATGGCCGAACTTTTTACGTTAACGATGCGCTGCGCGAGTAACCCTTCTGTCTTCATTTCTTCTTCTCGTACCTGATTATTTTAATTCGTAGGGGGGCGGATTAACCGCCCAGATACGCCGACCTCACTGCTTCGTTGGCTAACAATGCAGCCCCCGTATCTTCCAACACCACGCGGCCGTTTTCCAGCACATAACCGCGGTCCGCCAATTTCAGCGCCTGATTGGCGTTTTGCTCCACCAGGAAGATGGTCATGCCCTCTTCCCGCAGTTGCTGAATGATGTCGAAAATCTGCTGGATAATGATCGGCGCCAGCCCCAGCGAGGGCTCGTCGAGCAGCAGCAGCTTCGGCTGACTCATCAGCGCGCGGCCGATGGCCAACATCTGCTGTTCGCCGCCGGACATGGTGCCGGCACGCTGGCTTCGGCGCTCCAGCAGGCGTGGGAACAACGTGAACACCCGTTCAATGCGCTGTTGATACTGCTGGCGATCGGCGAAGAAGCCGCCCATCGCCAGGTTTTCTTCCACCGTCATGCGCGAGAAGACGCGCCGCCCTTCCGGCACGATCGCCACCGCTTCGCGCATGATGCGCGAGGTTTGCCACTGGGTGATGTCCTGGTCCTGAAAGACGATGCTGCCTTCGCTGGCGCGCGGTTCGCCGCACAAGGTGCCGAGCAGCGTGGTTTTACCGGCGCCGTTGGCGCCGATTAACGTCACAATTTCGCCCTGACTTATCGTGAGACTGACCTGATGCAGCGCCTGAATTTTGCCGTAATGGGCGGATACCTGATTGAATGACAACATATTATTCTTCGCCCAAATAAGCCCGGATCACGTCCGGGTTGTTGCGGATCTCCGCCGGTGTGCCCTGCGCCAGCGGCGTGCCCTGGTTCACCACGTAAATGCGGTCGGAAATGCCCATCACCAGCTTCATGTCGTGCTCGATCAGCAACACCGAGACCTTATGCCGATCGCGCAGCTCTACGATCAGGTGATCCAGCTCGTCGGTCTCTTTCGGGTTGAGGCCGGCGGCCGGTTCGTCCAGCATCAGCAGCTCCGGCCGGGTCACCATGCAGCGGGCGATCTCCAGCCGCCGCTGCTGCCCGTAGGCCAGGTTGCCCGCCGAACGGTTGGCCATCTCCAGCAGGCCGACGCGCTCCAGCCACTCCGCCGCACGCGCCAGCGCCTCGGCTTCGGCGCGGCGGAAGGCCGGGGTTTTCAGCAGCCCGGCGAACACGCCGCTTTTCAGGTGCTGATGCTGCGCCACCAGCAGGTTCTCAATCACCGTCATTTCACGGAACAGCCGCACATGCTGGAAGGTGCGCACCACGCCCATGCGGGCGATGGCCTGCCCCGCCAACCCTTCCAGGTGGCGATCGCGCAATTTGATGGTGCCGCCGGTCGGGCGGTAAAAACCGGTCAGGCAGTTGAACACCGTGGTCTTACCGGCGCCGTTGGGGCCGATCAGCGACACGATTTCGCCTTCGTTCAGCGTCAGCGCCACATTGTTGACCGCCAGTAGCCCGCCGAAACGCATCGACAGGCCCTCTACCTGCAGTAAAGGTTGAACGCTCATGCCTGTTCCCCCTTGCCCGCGTGAATGTCCGCCGCCTGCAGCTTCAACTGCGGCCGTTTCATCGGCAACAGCCCCTGCGGCCGCCAAATCATCATCAGCACCATCAGCGCACCCAGCAGCAACATGCTGTACTCATTCAGATCGCGCATCAGCTCGCGCGACACCACCAGCAGGATTGCCGCCAGAATGACCGCGAACTGCGAGCCCATGCCCCCCAGTACGACGATCGCCAACACGAAGGCCGACTCGACGAAGGTGAAGGATTCCGGGCTGACGAACCCCTGGCGCGCGGCAAACAGCGTGCCGGCAAACCCGGCGAAAGCGGCGCTGATGGTAAAGGCGGTCAGCTTGATGCGCGTCGGGCTGAGGCCCAACGAGCGGCAGGCGATCTCGTCTTCGCGCAGCGCTTCCCAGGCGCGCCCGAGCGGCATGCGCAGCAGGCGGTTGATGACGAACAGCGTCAGCACCACCAGCAGCAGCGCCACCAGGTACAGGAATACGATGCGATCGCTCGGATCGTATTTCAGGCCGAAGAAGTTATGGAAGGTATCCCAGCCGCCGTCGCGCAGGCTGCGGTTGAACTCCAGGCCGAAGAAGGTCGGTTTCGGGATCTGGCTGATGCCGTTCGGCCCGCCGGTGATCTCGGTATTGTTCAGCAGCAGGATGCGCACGATCTCACCGAAGCCGAGCGTCACGATTGCCAGATAGTCGCCGCGCAGCCGCAGCACCGGGAAACCGAGCAGGAAGCCGAAGGCGGCGGTGACGATACCCGCCAGCGGCAGGCTCTCCCAAAAGCCGAGGCCGTAATAGTGATTCAGCAGCGCATAGGTGTAGGCGCCGATGGCGTAGAAACCGCCGTAGCCGAGCACCAGCAGACCGGACAAGCCCACCACCACGTTGAGGCCGAGGCCCAGCATCACGTAGATCAGCGTCAGGGTGGCGATATCCACCGTGCCGCGCGACACCAGGAACGGCCAGGCGACCGCCGCGACGATGAGCAGAGCCGCCAGCAGCTTTTGCCGCGGCGTGGTGCCGTCGAAGCTCGGCAGCACGAACGCCGGGCCGGAGACTTTTTTCAATCCCTGTTGCAGCAGCGGGCGCAACAGCTGGAAGAAAAAGACGATGACGCAGCCGATGCCAATCCACATCCAGCGCACTTCCGCCGCGCCGTGCACCACCAGCTTGGTGCCGTCCAGGCTGAGCTGCATGCCCATCAGGAACGACGCCATCACGAACAGCACCGCCGTGGCGATCAGCGCATTAAGCAGATTGAGTTTCATACTTTCTCAACCTCCGGACGCCCGAGGATGCCGGTCGGCATGATCAGCAGCACCACGATCAGCAGCGCGAACGACACCACGTCTTTGTATTCGGTGCTCAGGTAGGCAGAGGTCAGCGCTTCCGCCACGCCCAGTACCAGGCCGCCAATCATCGCGCCGGGAATGCTGCCAATGCCGCCCAGAACCGCGGCGGTGAAGGCTTTCATACCGGCCATAAACCCGATGTAAGGGTTGATGACGCCGTAGAACTGGCCGAGCAACACCCCGGCCACCGCCGCCATCACCGCACCGATAACGAAGGTCAGCGAGATCACCCGGTCGGTGTTGATGCCCAGCAGGCTGGCCATCTTCAGATCTTCCGCACAGGCGCGGCAGGCGCGGCCCATGCGTGAATAGCGGATAAACAGCGTCAGCGCCAGCATCGCCAGGAAGGTCACGAGCCAGATGGTCAGCTGCATGGTGCTGATGGTGGCGGCGAAGCCGTTGCTTTCTCCCAGCACCCACTGGCCGGTCACTAGGCTAGGCAGCGCCAGATCGCGTGAGCCCTGCGTCAGGCTGACGTAGTTTTGCAGGAATATCGACATGCCGATGGCCGAGATCAGCGCAATCAGGCGCTTGGAGTTGCGCACCGGCTTGTAGGCCACCCGTTCGATGCTCCAGCCGTAGGCACTGGCGATAACGATCGAGACCAGGAACGCGGCGCCGATCAGCAGCCAACCGACGTCGATGCCGAGCATCATCAGGGCGGCGATAACGATAAAGGAGACATAGCTGCCGATCATGTACACCTCGCCGTGGGCGAAGTTGATCATGCCGATGATGCCGTAAACCATGGTGTAACCGATGGCGATCAATGCATAGGTGCTGCCCAACGTTAAACCGTTGAACATCTGCTGCAGAAAATAGAGGAGTTGCTCTGACATACTCTGAACCCTTGGCTGCGAAACCCGCCGGCGCAGAACCGGCGGGTAAAGGGAGACGGGGCCGGCAAGCCGACCCGCCGGGCGCAGCGGGCTGCGCCCCACCCTAATCATTATGGCTTATTTGATCGGTGTGGACGTGCCGTTGGCATGCCATTCGAACACGCCGAACTCGAAGCCTTTCAGATCGCCCTTGTCATCCCAGGTCAGCGGCCCCATCACGGTCTCCACCGGCTTGCCGGTTTTCAGATCCTTGACGATGTCCGCCGGCTCCTGGCTGCCGCTGCGCTCCATGCCGGTGGTCAGCGACTGCAGCGCAGCATAGGTGGTCCAGACGAACGGGCCAGTCGGATCCAGCTTCTTGGCTTTCAGCGCATCGACGATCGGCTGGTTGGCAGGCACCTGATCGTAGCGTTTCGGCAGCGTCACCAGCATGCCTTCCGAGGCGGCGCCGGCGATGTTGGACAGCGAGGAGTTGCCCACGCCTTCCGGCCCCATGAAGCGAGTGGTCAACCCGGCCTGCTTGGCCTGACGCAGGATCTGCCCCATTTCCGGGTAGTAACCGCCGAAGTACACGAAGTCGATATTTTCTTTCTTCAGGCGCGCCACCAAGGTGGAGAAGTCTTTGTCGCCGGCGGTGATGCCTTCGAACATCGCCACTTCGGTGCCCTGTTTTTTCAGGCTGTCGCGCACCGAGCGCGCCAGGCCTTCGCCGTATTGCTGCTTGTCGTGCACCACGGCGATGCGCTTCGGCTTGATGTCGCTGAGGATGTATTTGGCGGCGGTCGGGCCCTGATCCGAATCCAGGCCGGTGGTGCGCAGGATCATCTTGTAGCCGCGGGTAGTCAGATCCGCGTTGGTGGCCGCCGGGGTAATCATGATCACGCCTTCGTCTTCATAGATATCGGACGCCGGCTGGGTGGATGAGGAGCACAGGTGGCCGATCACGTAGCGAATGCCGTCGTTGATCACCTTGTTGGCGACCGCAACTGCCTGTTTCGGGTCGCAGGCGTCGTCGTATTCCACGCCGACCAGCTTGTCGCCCTTGATGCCGCCCTTGGCGTTAATGTCGGCAATCGCCTGGCGCGCGCCGGTAAACTCCATGTCGCCATACTGCGCGACCGGGCCGGACATTGCCCCGACGATCGCCACCTTGATGTCTTTCGCCATGGCCGCCTGGCTCATGGCCATCGCAATACAACCCGCCAGCAGTGCCTTACCTGTTGTTAATTTCATCCGCAAATCCCCATCTGTCGTTGTGAACGTACCTGTTGTGTTTGCCTGCGCCCGATCGTTATTGACCGCTTTTGTTATAAGTAATAATGATTTAGGCGTTTTGTCGGCATTATTTTCTAATAAGACTTTATTTTTCATGCCATTAAACAGGAATTTTCTTCTGCAAATCAACTTCATCTGGCAGAAACAAGCGGTGTAAACAGGATAAAATTCGAATTAAATCTGCGCTCTTTACCTTTAGGCGTAGTGCGTTGTGCTGGTTAACAATCCGTTTACTAACTATTTACTCGGAAAATGCCCCGTGCAAAAAACATATTGCACAGTAATCGTACAGAAAAACTTACACAACGCTCTGCACAAGATCTATTACACTGTCGACATCATTTAGCTGCGCGGAAATTCTGCATGAAACTGACCATCGAGCGCCTGACCGCGCTGTCCCCGCAAGATCTCATCGACCTCGGTAAAATTTGGCCGCACCAGCAGCCGGAACAGTGGCAAGGCTGGCTGAGCGACGGCAAGGCGCTGTTCGCCGCCCGCTTCAACGAGCGTCTGCTGGGTGCGGTAAAAATTGCGCTGCAGGACGACCGCGCCGAGCTGCAGGACCTGCTGGTGCGCGAAGTGACGCGCCGCCGCGGCGTCGGTCTTTACCTGGTACAGGATGCGCAGCGTCAGCTGCCGCAGGTCGCCCATTGGCAGCTGTCGACCGCCGGTCTGGCGCCGCGCGAACGTGGGGAAGTCGATAACTTCATGCGCGCCTGCGGCTTCGCGCCGCAGGGCGATCTCTGGCAAAAATGAAGCGCCGGCTGGCGGCGCTGGTCTTGATTGCGCTGGGGTTGGCGGCCTGGTTCGCCGGGCGCCAGCAGGCGCAGCGCCTGGCCTCAGGCTGGGATCAGCAGGTTTATGTCTGGCAGCGAGTTTGGACGCCGCAGCACGCCGATGCGCTGGCGAGCAGCCGCGATCTGTTCGCCAAGCTGCGGGTGCTGGCGTTGCAGGTGCATCCGCGTGAAGGCTGGCGGGAAATCCCGGCCGATCTCAGCCTGCTGAAGCAGGACGGCCGCCCACTCTGGCTGGTAGCCCGCCTCGACGGCCAACTGCCGCAGCTGGATCAAGAGGCCATTATCCAGCGCCTGCTGGCGCTCACCCAGCGCTGGCAGGCGGCCGGGCTGCCCGTCACCGGCATCGAGATCGATCATGACGCCGCCACCGCCCGCCTGCCGGACTACCAACGCTTTCTGCAGCGGCTGCGCCAACGGCTGCCCGCCGCTTTGCAACTCGGCATCACCGCCCTGCCGGCCTGGATCGGCTCACCCAACCTGCCCGGCGTACTGCAACAGGCCGACAGTTCCGTCCTGCAGGTGCACGCGGTGCTCTCGCCACAGCAGGGGCTGTTTGACGGCCCGCTGGCGCTGCGCTGGGTGCGGCAGTACGCTGCCGTCACACCGAAGCCGTTTCGCGTCGCGCTGCCGGCCTACGGCATGGCGTTGTTGGGTTTTGATGCGCAAGGCGCGCAGGTGGAGAGCGAATCTTCGCTGCGCGTGGCGGGCAACGGCCGTGAGCTGACGGTCGCGCCGCAGCAGATCGCCGATTTTCTGCAGACGTTGGCGCAGCAAACGCCGCCCCGGCTACGCGGCATTCTCTGGTTCCGCTTGCCGCTGACGGACGATCGGCGCGCCTGGTCGCTCGCCACGCTGCGAGCGGTGATCGAGCGCCGGCCGCTGAACGTCGACTGGCAGGTAAAATTTAGGCCTCAGCCACAGCAAAACGGGCTGTATGACCTGATAATTCATAACAACGGGCCGGTAGATGCCCCGCTGCCGCAAGAGGTGGTCATCCGCGCCGACGACTGCCTGGCGGCGGACGCGGTCGGCCACTACCGGCTGGAATCCGCACCGCAACAGCAACGCTTTATTCGCATCAGCAGCGACCAACTGCGCGCCGGGCAATCCCGGCCGTTGGGTTGGCTGCGCTGCCAACAACTGACGCCAGGAGGCACCCTTGTCACACCTTGATTCGCGCGCGGCACGGAACACCCGCCGCCTTCTTCCGCTGGCCATGCTGATCGGCGCCGCACTGCCGCTGAGCGGCTATGCCTGCGGCCCGGATTTTCCTAACCGGCTGCTGATCGACCGCAACGGTACCCTACTGTATATGCCGGAGGGCAATTTCGCCTTCGAAGCCGGCCGGCTGGTGCCGATGGATAAACAGTTGCCGCACTGGCAAGCTCCGCCGCCGCCGATGCCGCCGAAACCGATGCCGCAATCGCCGGAAACGATCGCGATCGGTAAAATGCGCGCCGCCAAAACGGTGGAAGAGGCTGACGCCGTCAATACGCAGGGGTTGTCCAACGCCGCGCGTCTCTATCAACTGGGCGCCGTCGCTTTCGCCAGCCACGATCCGCGCGCCACAGACTATTTCCAGCAGGTGCTGAAGCTACCGGCCGCCGAGCAGGGCGACTGGGGACTGCGGGCGCAGTATTCGCTTGGCCGCGTCCTGATGGCTGACCACGGTACACCGGTGAATGAATCCGGTGAAGCGGTTCCCGCCGCCGAGCATCCGCCTAAAGCCGAACTTGAACAGGCGCTGACGGCATTCCAGCAGGTGATCGACCGGGTGAAAAGCGGCGCCGCCGATCCCGATCAGTTGGCGCTGAGCAGCCTTGGGCAGCAGGCGCGCATCCACCTGTGGCTGGGTGACGTCGCCCTCGCCGCCCACCTCTATGCGCAACAGGCGGCGCAGGGCGATCCGAGCGGCGGGCAGTCGCTGCAGTACGTCTCCAGCCTCCTGGTCAACCCCGACCATTTGGACACGCTGAAACAGATTATCGGCGATCCGTTGATCCAGCAGTTGGTGACCATTGAGCTGTTCGCGCGCAGCGGCAACCTGCAAATGGCGGATACCGACGGCAACGGCCGCTCCGCCCAGATCATCAGCCAGATCCTGACGCTGCTGGACGGCTCAGTGAAAAGCGGCTTCGCCGGCAGCGATCGGCTGGCGGCGTTGGCTTACCGTTCGGGGCAGTACCCGATGGCGGCGAGCCTGCTGAAAAACGCCGGCGACAGCGGCCTGGCGTGGTGGCTGCGCGCGAAAATGGCGCTGCGCGACGGCGACGTGAAAGCCGCCACTGCCGCCTACGCCAAGGCGGCAAGCGCGTTCCCCACCGACGAAAGCTGGGGTGAACAACGCAACGCCGACTTCGTCGCAGAAACCATCGTGCCCGAGTGCCGGGTGGCCGGCGAACAGGCCATCCTGGCGCTGAACCGCGGCGACTATCTGCAGGCGATGGACCTGCTGTATCGCGGCAAAGCGCTCTACTGGGCCGACGTGGCCGACGTGGCGGAGCGGGTGCTGACCGTCGATGAGTTGAAAGGTTTTGTCGATAAGCACGCCCCGGCGCCGACGACGCCGCTCAAGCCGGTTAATCCGGACGACTACGGCGGCCAGCAGATCACGCCGGAAGTGCAGCTGCGCGAACTGCTGGCGCGGCGGCTGATGCGCGCCGGACGAGCGCCGGAAGCGCTGGCCTATTTCGATATCCCCAACTACCGGCAAGCGGCGCAGCAGTTCGCCGACGAACTGAAGGCCGCCAAGGACAAATCCGCCGCGCCGCTGACGCGCGCGCAGGCTTACTATCGCGCCGCCAACCTGCTGCGCGCCCAGGGGCTGGAGTTTACCGGGTATGAGATGACGCCGGATTACGCCATCTATGGCGCCGGCTATTCCTATCTGGGGGATGCGTTCGATACTCGCGAGCTAAAGCATAAAAGCTGGATCGACAGCGCAGAAGCGGCGCGCGCCAAGGCGGCGCTACCGGAGGAAGACAACCGTTTCCTGCACTATCGCTGGCAGGCGGTGGGGCTGGCGCAACAGGCGGCCGATCTGCTGCCGCCGAAGAGCCAGGCCTATGCCGCCGTGTTGTGTAACGCTGCCAGCTGGGTTATCAAGCGTGATGCCAAAACCGGCCGTGCGCTTTATCAGCGCTATATCAACACCGGCACCCGTTATCCGTGGGCGGCGAAATTCGGCTACGGCTGCCCGGCGCCGGACTTCACCGCCGTGGCGCCATAACGCCGAATTTCAGGCACTAAAAAGCCCGGCTTGCCGGGCTTTTTTTATCGAATCTCGCATCGACTCAGGCTTCGATCGCCATTTTGAGTTTCTTCATGGCGTTCTTTTCCAGCTGACGCACGCGTTCGGCGGAAACGCCGTACTGATCGGCCAGCTCCTGCAGCGTCGATTTGTTGTCATCATCCAGCCAACGGGCGCGGATGATATGCTGGCTGCGCTCGTCCAGACCTTCCAGCGCATAGGCCAGTTTGTCTGCGGCGTTGCTTTCCCAGTTATCTTCCTCGATGCCTTCGGCGAAGTCCGAGCTTTTGTCCTGCAGGTACAGCACCGGCGCCATCGACTGGCCATCGCGGGCCTCGTCGTCCGGAGTCGGATCGAACGTCATGTCCTGCGCCGCCATGCGAGATTCCATCTCGCGCACGTCTTTGCTGGTTACGCCCAGCTCGCGGGCCACCAGTTCCACTTCGTCCTGGTTGAACCAGCCCAAACGCTGTTTGGTTTTGCGCAGGTTAAAGAACAGCTTGCGCTGCGCTTTGGTGGTCGCCACTTTCACGATGCGCCAGTTGCGCAATACGTACTCGTGGATTTCCGCCTTAATCCAATGCACCGCAAAGGAAACCAGACGCACGCCGACTTCAGGGTTGAAGCGGCGAACGGCTTTCATCAGGCCGATGTTGCCTTCCTGAATCAGATCCGCCTGCGGCAGACCATAGCCTGAATAGTTGCGGGCAATATGAGCGACAAAGCGCAGGTGAGACAGGATGAGCTGCTTAGCGGCATCCAGATCGCCCTGATAATGCAGCCGTTCAGCCAGCTCCCGCTCTTCCTCTGCCGTCAGCATCGGATAGGCGTTGGCTGCCCGGATATAGGCTTCCAAGCTACCTTGGGGTACTAAGGCTAAAGTTTGCATTTCTTTGGTCATTCAAACCCTCTCTATGAGAATACAAAATCATGCAGGTGATTATTACAGCGGGGAAATGATTGATTCTACGGCAGTTGCTGAAGCAAAAGCGGTTCCACACGCCGGGCACCTTAACATTTGCTGCAATTTTTGACCGTACTCCGCCCTAAAAGTTCACCCTTTTTTGCAAGCATTGTCGCTGACAATACGTGACGAGGGTGAAGGCCGATAGGGAATTTGTGCGCTAAGAAGAGAGGGGTGGTGCTGACTTCGCTTGAGGTCACTCTTCTCCCGCAACGCGATCAAAAGCAGCAGGAGAAGAGTATACCAAAAAAATCTTACTGTGGTGTAAATCGGCGTAAATGTTGCACCGTCGCCAGCCAGGCGGCGATCCAGCCGATCATCGCGGAGATGATCAGCAGCAACAGCGCCTCATCCCAGCCCAGCCCGTGCAGGGTGAAGGTGGTGCCGAATACCTTGGCGACCCCGACGACCACCGACTCCAGCTGCCACACCAGCGCGCCGGAGAGCACCAGCGACAGCAGCGCACCGGCAAAGCCCAGCATCGCCCCGCCGTTGAGGAACGGCCGCAGAATAAAGCCGTCGGTGGCGCCGATCAGCTTCATCACGTTGATGGTGTCGCGACGGCTGAAGATGCTCAGACGCACGCTGTTGCCGATCACCAGGAACACCGCCACGATCATCAGCACGCCGATGATCGCCGCGATCTGGCCCGCCAGCCCGGTCAGCGCCGCCAGGCGGGCAAACCAGCTGTCATCCATGCGCACTTCTTCCACGCCCTGCACCGCCGCTACGCGATCGCGCAGGGTGTTGAGGGTGTCCGAACTCTGGAAGCTCATCTTCGGCGTGACGATCGCCACCGCCGGCAACGGGTTCTCTTCCAGCATGTCCAGCGCGCCGCCAAAGCCCGACCAGTTACGGAACTCGCCGCGCGCTTCTTCACGCGACAGGTAGTTCACCTTCTCCACGCCGGCTTCCGCCTTGATGGCGTCGAGCACTTTCAGCGCCGCGTCGTCATCGAGCGATTTATCCAGGTAGACCGTCAGTTGCGGCGTCGGATACCACTGGCTGGCCGCGGTGCTGACGTTTTTCCACACGATGTAGCACACGCTCGGCAGCGTCAGGGAAATGGCGATCACCATCACCGTCAGCAGCGTCGCCAACGGCTGGCGCAGCATGTCTTTGATGGCGTTCATCCAGGCATAACGCCACTGTTCGCGCCAGCCGCCGCGCAGCGCCTTGCTCTTGGCGGTTTTTGCGTTATTGGCCATGGTGAGCGCCCCCCTGCATGCGGCCCTGGCTCAGCGTCAGGATGCGGTAATTGCGACGGGCGATAAGCCCGGTGTCGTGCGTCGCCATCAGTACGGTCACGCCGACGCGGTTGAATTCTTCAAACAGGCGCAGAATGCCTTCCGACAGCGCATCATCCAGGTTACCGGTCGGTTCATCCGCCAGCAGCACCGCCGGCTTGTTCACCACCGCACGGGCGATGCCCACGCGCTGCTGCTCACCGCCGGACAGCTGAATCGGGAAGTTTTTCGCTTTATCCAGCAAACCGACTTTGTCCAACGCGGCGGAAACGCGGCGGCGGATATCTTCGGTGCTGGCGCCGGCGATGATAAGCGGCATCGCCACGTTGTCATACACCGTGCGATCCAGCAGCAGGTGGTGATCCTGGAAGATCATGCCGATCTGCCGACGCAGGAACGGCACCTCGCGGTTTTTCAAACGGCTGATGTCGTGCCCGCCAAACCAGATGTGGCCGGCGCTGGGCCGTTCGATACCGCAAATCAGTTTCAGCAGGGTACTTTTCCCCGCGCCGGAATGGCCGGTCAGAAACGCCATTTCCGCCGGGCGCAGATGGAAATCAACCCCCTGCAGCGCTTGCCGTCCGCCCAGATAAGCTTTACTGACCTGTTCAAAGCGAATCATCCGTATTAATCCTCTCGGGCAAAAAGTGCCTCAATAAAATCGTCAGCCTTAAACGGCCGCAAATCTTCGATGCCTTCCCCGACGCCGATATAGCGGATCGGGATACCGAACTGATCGGCGATGGCGAAGATCACCCCGCCCTTGGCGGTACCGTCCAGTTTAGTCAGCGTGATGCCGGTTAAGCCCACGGCCTCATTAAATAATTTCGCCTGACTGACCGCATTCTGGCCGGTGCTGGCATCGAGCGTCAGCATAACCTCATGGGGGGCCTGGTCGTCCAGTTTTTTCATGACGCGGACGATCTTCTTCAGCTCTTCCATCAGGTGCGATTTATTCTGCAGACGGCCGGCGGTATCGGCGATCAACACATCGATGCCGCGCGCCTTGGCGGCCTGCACCGCATCGAAGATCACCGAAGCGGAATCCGCGCCGGTATGCTGCGCCACCACCGGAATGCGGTTGCGTTCGCCCCACACCTGCAGCTGCTCCACCGCGGCGGCGCGGAAGGTATCCCCCGCCGCCAGCATCACCGACTTGCCTTCCGCCTGGAACTGACGCGCCAGCTTGCCGATGGTGGTGGTTTTACCCACGCCGTTCACGCCGACCATCAGGATGACATACGGGGTTTTACCGCTGACATCCAGCGGCTGATCGACCTTGGCCAGAATTTCGGACATTTCCTCCTTCAGCTTGCCGTACAGCGCTTCAGCGTCTTTCAGCTGCTTGCGGCTGGCGTGCTGAGTCAGGGAGGTGATGATCTTGCGCGTGGTCTCCACGCCGACGTCGGCGATCAGTAGCTGTTCTTCCAGCTCGTCGAACAGGTCGTCGTCGATCTTTTTACCGCGGAACAGCCCCATAAAGCCGGAACCGAGGTTTTGCTTAGTCTTCAGCAGGCTGCGTTTCAGGCGAGCGAAGAAGCCTTCTTTGGTCGGGCGTTCCTGCTCTTGCGCAGCGGCCGGCACCACAGGTTCAAGCGGCGCTTCTTCCGGCTCCGGTTCAGGTTCGACGATTGGCTCGGGTTCAACCACCGGCTCGGGCTCAACCACTGGCTCGGGTTCAACGACCGGCTCAGGTTCGACCACCGGCTCGGGTTCAACCACCGGCTCAGGCTCGACCACCGGCTCAGGTTCAACCACCGGTTGCTGCTGCGCCACCACTTGCTCGGTGACGCTGACGATCTCTTCAGCCAACGCTTGCGGCGCCGCCGGATGTTCAGCCGCCGCCGGCAGGTTTTCCGCGATTTGCTCGCCGGCCTGACCGTTATCCCACTCCCCCGGGGTGTCGACGGAGGCGGCAGGTTCAGATTCCTGGGCGGGGAGCTTGTCATCCAGCTTGGCGGCGGCCGGTTCAGCCGGCGTCTCCGCGGCCTGAGGTTCCGCCTGCTCTACCGGCTGCTCAGGTTGCTGTTGCTCTTCTTCCTTTTCCTTCTGGCCAAAGCCCAGCCAGGAGAAAAACCCACGTTTCTTATCTTTTGCCATGTTATGACTCTACTCCGTACCGAAGGCTCGCTTACCCTACATACCTGAAGGATATATGCTGACAATAATCCGCCGAGTCTATCACTTTCCCTCGCGCAGCAACACGCATCCGGCATGCTTTCCGGTGTGAAATCAGACAACAACGTTTTACCGTTCCCCCCGACGCCCGTCACCGGTAGAATAGGGACAACTTTTCGTTAACCTCTGCGGCCCCGCGCCGCAAAAGAAATCAAACAACGCTTATGACAAGACTCTCGCCACGGGCCGCGGCCAAAAAGCCGCCCCAGGCCGCAGCCGGACAGATCCGCATCATCGGCGGCCAATGGCGCGGCCGTAAGCTCCCGGTGCCGAACAGCCCGGGGCTGCGCCCCACCACCGATCGGGTACGCGAAACCCTGTTCAACTGGCTGGCGCCGGTGATTCAGGGCGCGCGCTGCCTGGACTGCTTCGCCGGCAGCGGCGCATTAGGGCTGGAAGCGCTGTCGCGCTATGCCGGCAGCGCCACGCTGTTAGAATTCGAGCGGCCGGTGGCGCAGCAACTGGAAAAAAATCTGGCGCTGCTGCAGGGCAAAGGGGTAGTTATCAACACCAACGCGCTGAGCTGGCTGGCGGGCGACGGTCAACCGTTCGACGTGGTGTTCCTCGATCCGCCGTTTCGCAAAGGCCTGCTGGCGGAGACCGTCTTGTTGCTGGAGCAGCGTGGCTGGCTGGCCGACGAGGCATGGATCTATGTAGAAGCCGAGGCGGAAAGCGCCGCGGCGGACGTGCCTGCCAGCTGGCAGTTGCACCGGGAGAAGGTCGCCGGTCAGGTGGCTTATCGCCTTTATCTTCGTTCGAAAGAGAAAACCGACCATGCTGATTAATCTGGGCCGCCTGCTGATGCTGTGCGTATGGGGCTTCCTGCTCTCTAACCTGTTCCATCCGTTTCCCAAGCCGCTGAAGTATTTCATCGACGTGGCGCTGTTTTTTATGGTGGTGATGCACGGCCTGCAGCTGGTGCTGTTGAAATCCACCCAGCCGAAGGATCAGCCGATCAGCTACTGGCAAGAGGCCAAGATCTTTATCTTTGGCGTGTTTGAGCTGCTGGCCTGGCAAAAGAAACAGCCGCCCATCAAGAAAAAGTGACCGCTACGGCTGAACGGTGAACGAGACGAAGCGCGTGCCCTGCATGTTTAACGTGCCGTGCGCGCCTTTTTCTATCGGGTTGTACTGCCATTGCTTCAGCCGCAGCGTAATGTCTTCACCGCCCTGGTTCGGGCTGAACACCACCTCGTAATACATCGGCTCGTTGACCAACGGCTCGCGCTGCGGCGCACGGGTCTTGGCGACCGAGAAGCTCCGCTTGTCGCTCACCGTCACCTGCAGACTGCGCATCGGCGCACGGTCGTTTTCCGCCTCCTGCTGGCGCTGTTTGAAGTAGCGTTGCGTGGCCAGCACGGCGATCAACGCAATGACGGCGACAAAAAATAACGGTGGCTTACTCATCGGTTTCCCATTTCCTTCACGGCCAAATCGGCGTAAACATAGCATTCTCAAGAAAGCATTGTCGATCGTCGGCAGGCTACCTACACTGAAATAAGAAGTGACATGGGTGACAGTTTGGAGCCGGTGGTTGCGGCTCCCTCCTACATAAGGATGACATCAATGAGTTGGCCGTTCCTTGCCGTATTCTTTTCCGGTTGGCTGTTCGTCGACGCCTCTTACCGCGGGCCGCGCTGGCAGCGTTGGGTGTTCAAACCCGTCACGCTGTTGCTGCTGTTGCTGCTTGCCTGGCAGGCGCCGGTGCTCAGCGCGGCGGGTTATCTGATCGTACTCGGCCTGCTGGCGACGCTGATCGGCGATGCGCTGCTCCTGCTGCCGCGCGAGCGGGTGCTGTACGCCATCGGCGCCTTTTTCCTGTCCCACTTGCTGTACACCCTGAGTTTCGCCAGCCAGATGACGTTCAGTCTGTTCTGGCCGCTGCCGCTGGCGCTGCTGGCGATCGGTGCATTGCTGCTAGCCACCCTTTGGACCCGGCTGGAAGAGATGCGCTGGCCAATCGTCACCTACGTGGCGATGACGCTGCTGATGGTCTGGCTGGCAGGCGAGCAATATTTCCTGCGCAGCACCGATTTCGGCTTCTCGCTGCTGGCCGGCACCTCGCTGCTGCTGCTGGCCAACGTGGTTTGGCTGCTCAACCGTTACCGCTTCACCTTCCGCGCGGCGGACGCCATCGTGGCTTTCTGTTACTTTTCCGGCCACTTCCTGATCGTGCGTTCGCTCTACCTGTAGAGACCTGCCGCGGGTTCGGCGCGCCGAACCCGTTTCTTCATCAAGCCAGCGCTTTCAACGTCAGGGCATCACCCGCACCCAGCTGATTGCGGTACAGATCGCCGTCGCGCGAGAAGAACGCCAGCGTGCTGCCATCCGCCTGCAGCAGGGCGATGCCGTCCGGCGCCGGGCGCCAGCCCACCACCTCGGCCGCAAATACGCTTTGCAGACAACGCTGCCGATCCACCAGCTGGTAGCCGTTGGTCTCGCTTTGTTCATTGGCCAGAAACTCGATTTGGCATTGCCTTTCGCTGTCGGCTACCTGCCATTGCCCCGCCAGCGACTGCGCGGTCGGCAGCGCCAGACTGCCGGCCATCACCGCACTCGTCACCATCATGCCTCCCGCCGCCAGGGCGGCGCGCGTTAAAGTACCTTTCATACCGGCTCCCACATCACGCCCGGCCGAGACTGCGCCGGGCGCTCCGTTGCTGCGTTACACGATAAAGTCAGTGGCGACGTCTACCTGACCGACGATTTTCACCAGGAAGTCCGGCGCCTGATGACCCCCGATGTTCACCGACAAATCGGTCACGTTGTTGGACGCGTTGTAGCTCAGCAGCGCTTCACCGGCCGCGCCGCTGAAGTGATCGACGAAGTGAATGAAGTCGCTGCTCTGCGCCTCTTTGTTGAAGAACGACAGATCAATCTTGTCGATCCCTTTCTGGAAGTCGCGGATCCAGTCTGAAGCGCCCGGTGCGGAATCGCTGGCGGCAGAGAACACGAAGATGTCTTTACCGGCACCGCCCCACAGCTCATCCGCCCCGCCGCCGCCGAACAGTACGTCGTTACCCGCGCCGCCTTTCAGCACGTTATTGGCCGCGTTGCCGACGATCACGTCGTTGCCGGAACCGCCAATGGCGTTCTCAATGGTCACACCGGCGGCGATCGACACGTTGCCCTTCAGGCCGCCCACGTCGGAGAACGACTTCTCGTTCAGGTTGATGCGTTGGTTAGCGGTGTAACCGGAGAAGTCGAAGGTATCGTTGCCGCCCGCATCCCAGGCCGCAAAGATCACTTTTTGCGAGTTGCTGGTGGTGCTGAGGAAGTCACGACCAGTGTTGGAGTTAAAGCCGTACACGGTGTCGCCGGTGCGGGTCGACAGGTTGGCGCCATACAGGTGCTGAATGGCGGCAATGTCATCCAGCAGCGGAGCCGCGGCGTAATGACCGCCGTTGTCGCCACCGGTATTGGTTTCACTCCAGTAGCTCATCAGGCTGAACTGACGAGTATCTTCCGCGTAAGTGACGTCGCGGTAGGTCGGGTTGCCTTCACCGGCGTTGTAATCGCCCGGATGGCTCAGACCCAGTGCATGGCCAATTTCATGGGTGAACGTCTGGCGGCCGTAGTCTTCGGTCGCCGGATGCTTGACGTTGGACTGATTGACGTTGTACCAGGTCTGGCCCCCCAGATCCTGGCCCTGCCAAATGGTGTTCGGCAGGAAGGCGTAGGCCTGGGTGCCGTAATCATAGTGGCCGGGGCGATCCTGGCTGTAGTTGCCGAAGGTGATATTGGCCTTTTGTCCGGCCGCCACTTCGGTGAAGGTGATATTGGCGACGTCGGCCCAGGACTGCAGCGACAGCTTAGCCTGCTGCTGCTGTTCCGCGCTGAACTTGCTCAGCCCGGTGTCGCCGGCGACGTTAGTGGAAGAGAACTTATAATCCGGGAAGGAGAAGGTTAATTTGATCGGCTGGCCAAATACCTTGTAACCGTTCCAGGTTTGGTTCTCGCGGGTAATAAACAGCCCAGCTTGCTCGTTAGAAAATGAATCCTTGCCATTAATCTGAATCCCGTTACCCCGCTCATGATAATGCAGCAGGTCGTCTACAGCATCGTAACCGGTTGTCGCGGCCGCGAGGCTGGATTCAGTAATTTCAATTGCCTTTTTAGTAGATTGCATTGGTTCGATTCCACTCATTACCTGATTGATATCAATCAGACAGATAGACATAACCTCCCCGTAAGCCACGGTTAATGAACCTCAAGCTTGCTGGAAGGGGCTTATGCGCCGTTACCGGCAGTGTGTTAGGTAGAATTAATGCATATATATCAGCAAATAAGATCACCATTAAAAATGGTAATCGATTCCAATTATAGGCAGGACCGTAAAACTGCACATAAAATAATCAACCATTTATTATCGCAACGAAAGTTTGTTATGCTGCTTTTTAGGCTTCTTTACAAAGCAAACGAAACTTGATGAGGATAAGTTGGCACCAAACTTCAATAGCAACGCGGCCTGCAGAGTCAAGCGAATCATGCTGGCTTTACTCAGGGGAAAAGGTAAATTTTGCTAAAGCGTTATAGATTAATAACTCTTTATTATTAGGTCGGGCGATTTTTTAGTTTCTATAGGAATATTATTTTCTTATTTAAACTAACGGCAGCGAGCCTTTTCGCCCAAATAGGGGATAAGAAAAGCCGATATATTTAAATTCGCATTATTCATTATTGAATGAATCCCCCTTTTCTACGCCCGAACGCCGTTAGCAATAATTCTCATCCGGCGCTTGACTCTGGAGTGGACTCCAGGGTGTAGAGTCAGCTGAGCAAACCCGTTTAACAGCCCGAAGGGGGACGTTATGCACAATCAGCAAAACCATAATCATCAGGAACATCACCACGCCGAAGGCGGGTGCGGCTGCAACCACAGCCACAGCAAAACGCAGCATGGCTGCAGCAGCGAGCCGAAAAGCGCAGCCGTACAGGCCGAACACGCCCACCATCATCACGATCATGGCGATAGCGGCTGCTGCGCCACCGCGCCCGACGATCCGGACGAGGAAAGCGACAGGCTGGCCGCCGCTCCCCCTTCCGGCAGCCAACGTTTCAGCTGGAAAGTCACCGGTATGGACTGCCCCAGCTGCGCCAAGAAAATCGAAAATGCCGTCACCGCGCTCCCCGGCGTTGACAGCGCACGCGTATTGTTCGCCACTGAAAAACTGGTGGTCGACGCACAGTCCGATCTCAGCCTGCGGATCCAGGACGCGGTCGCCCAGGCCGGTTTTACCCTGCTCGGCACTCAGACCGCCAAAGATGCCGCGCCAAAAGCCTCGCGCTTCGGCGAATTTGCGCCGCTGCTGTTGTTAACCACCCTGATGGTGGTCAGCTGGGTGCTGGATCGGATTAACCCGGAGCTGGGTCGCATCGCCTTTATCGCCACCACGCTGGTCGGGTTGGCGCCGGTCGCCGTCAAGGCGCTGCGTCTGATTCGCTCCGGCACGCCGTTCGCCATCGAAACACTGATGAGCGTGGCGGCCATCGGCGCGCTGTTTATTGGCGCCACCGCCGAGGCGGCGATGGTGCTGCTGCTGTTTATGGTCGGCGAGCTGCTGGAATCCTACGCCGCCAACCGTGCGCGTCGCGGGGTGAAGGCGCTGATGGAGCTGGTGCCGGAAGATGCGCTGCTGCTGCAAGGCACGGAACGCAAACGCGTGCCGGTCGCCAGCCTGCGCCCTGGCGATGTGATTGAAATCGCGCCCGGCGGGCGCCTGCCGGCCGACGCCGAGCTGCTCAATCCGTTCGCCAGCTTTGACGAAAGCGCCCTGACCGGCGAATCGGTGCCGGTCGAGCGTCAACAAGGGGAAAAAGTGGCCGCCGGCAGCCTGTCCGTCGATCAGGCGGCACAGATGAAGGTGATTTCCGAGCCCGGCAAAAATGCCATCGACCGCATTTTGCAGCTTATTGAAGAGGCCGAAGAACGCCGCGCGCCGATCGAACGCTTCCTCGATCGCTTCAGCCGCTATTACACCCCAGCCATCATGCTGCTGGCCGTCGCGGTGATCCTGGTACCGCCACTGCTGTTCTCGCAGCCGTGGGAGACCTGGATCTATCGCGGCCTGACGCTGCTGCTGATCGGCTGTCCATGCGCGCTGGTGATCTCGACGCCGGCGGCCATCACATCCGGGCTGGCGGCCGCCACGCGGCGCGGCGCGCTGATTAAAGGCGGCGCGGCGCTGGAGCAACTGGGCCAGATTCAAACCATCGCCTTCGATAAAACCGGCACCCTGACCGAAGGCAAGCCGACGGTCACCGACGTGCTGCCCATCGGCGCGCTGACCGAACAACGGCTGTTGCAGCTTGCCGCCGCGGTAGAGGCCGGTTCACATCACCCGCTGGCGCAAGCGATCATCAACCGCGCCGCCGCAAGCGGGGCTGAGCTGCCGCTGGCGCAGGCGCGCCGCGCGCTGGCCGGCGTCGGTGTGGAAGGGATCGTGGACGGCAAGACCGTGCTGATCAGTGCGCCGGGCAAGCTGGCGCCGGGCCTGCTCGCCACACAATGGCAGAGCCAGGTAGACAAGCTGGAAAACGCCGGTAAAACGGCGGTGGTGGTGCTGGAAGACGGCGCGCCCATCGGCTTGCTGGCGCTGCGTGATACGCTACGCAGCGACGCCAAACAGGCGATAGCCGAACTGAACGCGCTGGGTATTCGCGGCGTGATGCTGACCGGGGATAACCCGCGCGCCGCCGCGGCGATCGCCGGCGAGCTGGGCCTCGACTATCGTGCCGGTCTGTTGCCGGAAGATAAGGTCAGCGCGGTCACCGAACTGAGCGAACTGCGCCCGACGGCGATGATCGGCGACGGCATCAACGACGCCCCGGCGATGAAGGCCTCCAACATCGGCATCGCCATGGGCAGCGGCACCGACGTGGCGCTGGAGACCGCCGACGCCGCCCTGACCCACAACCGACTGGTGGGCGTCGCGGAAATGATCCGCATCTCGCGCGCCACCCACGCCAATATCCGGCAAAACATCACCATCGCGCTGGGGTTGAAAGGGGTCTTCCTGATCACCAGCCTGCTGGGGTTAACCGGGCTGTGGCTGGCGGTGCTGGCCGACTCCGGCGCCACCGCGCTGGTCACCGCCAACGCGCTGCGGCTGTTGAGAAAGCGCAGCTAAGCTCTGAAACAAACACGGGCGCGGCATACCGCGCCCGTTGTCATTTGGGGGAAGGAACTTTTAACTCGGCCGCGCCGCCGTTATACGCCTTTACGCAGCAGATAACGGTATGGCGCCTGCTCGGTCTCCTGCGCCACCAGCGTATGCTCCATAAAGCGGCAGAACCCCGGGATATCGCGGGTGGTAGCCGGATCGTCGGCAATAATCAGCAGCGTTTCGCCGTTGTCCATATGGCGCACGGTTTTACGCACCATCATCACCGGTTCTGGGCAACGCAGCCCCAGCGCGTCGAGCGTCTGGTCTGCCTGGGCAAATAAGTCAGTCATGCAATTTTTCTCGTTCAAAACGATCGGCGAACGCTCGCCGCATCTCATTAGCGCCTAGTTTACGCCGGTAGTTTTTCTGCGCAAGATGCGTTAACGTTTGCGTTAAATTTAACCATTGCATTGGTTGCGCAAACGCGTATCATGCCGCCGCGCAGCGTTTTTTGCTGTTTTGACAAGACACACTGGGTTCCCTCACCCCACTGCTAAAAAGGCTACAACATGTATTCGTTTACCGCACAGCAGCGCTTCACGGCGTTGGTCTGGCTTTCGCTGTTTCATATCGCCATCATTACCTCCAGCAACTACCTGGTGCAGCTGCCGATCACCGTTTTAGGCTTCCATACCACCTGGGGCGCCTTTACCTTCCCGTTTATCTTCCTGGCGACCGATCTGACCGTGCGCATCTTCGGCGCGCCGCTGGCGCGACGTATTATCCTGGCGGTGATGGTGCCGGCGCTGTTCATCTCTTATGTGATCTCCACCGTCACCTATCAGGGAGAATGGCAGGGCTTCGCGGCGCTGAGCAGTTTTAACCTGTTCGTGGCGCGCATCGCCGTGGCCAGCTTTATGGCCTATGTGCTCGGCCAGATCCTCGACGTACACGTCTTTAACCGTCTGCGCCAACGCAGCGCCTGGTGGGTGGCGCCGGCGGCGGCGATGTTCCTCGGCAACATCAGCGATACGCTGGCGTTCTTCTTCATCGCCTTCTATAAGAGCAGCGATCCCTTCATGGCCAACAACTGGGTGGAGATCGCGCTGGTGGATTACAGCTTCAAGGTGATGATCTGCCTGCTGTTCTTCTTGCCGATGTACGGCGTGTTGCTGAACATGCTGCTCAAACGCATCGCGGCGCGCAGCGGCAGCCTGCAGCTGAGCTGAGTCATGCTATTCTGGGCGGCCTTATCCTTGGAGGCCGCTCATGACCCCAATCGTCCGCACCGCCACGCTCGAAGAAATCCACCGCCTTTATCAACGCATCCCCGAATTCGGTGGCCTGCATAGCCTGGCCGATCTGCAGCAGCGTATCGGCACCGCCCCCGCCAGCCTGTTGATCGCCGAGATAGACGGGCAGCCGGCCGGTTTCAAACTCGGTTATCAACGGCAGGAAACGGTGTTTTACAGCTGGCTGGGTGGCGTGCTGCCGGCATTCCGTCGCCACGGCGTGGCGCAGGTCTTGTTAGCCGAACAGGAACGCTGGGCGCGGGCGCAGGGCTATCGCCAACTGACGGTCAAAACCCGTAACCGGTTCCGCGCCATGCTGACGATGCTGCTCACCCACCACTATCAGATTGTTCAGCTGGAAAAGAAAGGCGAAGTGGCTGATTATCGGCTATTACTGGAAAAAAACTTGTGACAACATCTGCCTTGCATTTCAACCTGGAATAGGTTGCGATACGACAGTGAATCCCTACCGGAAAGGAAGAAGGAAGCCCGATGCGTAAAGTAGCGAAATTGATGGGTATCAGCCTGCTGGCGCTTGGCCTCGCGGCCTGCGACGGCAACACCAAAGACACCAAGGCAGCGCCAGACGGCGCGGCAGCCAGCGCGCCGGCCGGGCAGCAGGTGAGCCTGCTGGACGGTAAACTGGCGTTCACCCTGCCGGTCGGCATGGCGGATCAGAGCGGCAAGCTGGGCAACCAGGCCAACAACATGCATGTTTACGCAGACAGCACCGGCCAGCGCGCGGTGATCGTCATCTTGGGCGACAAGACCGCCGACAGCCTGGAGACCCTGGCCAAGCGCCTGGAGAATACCCAGCGCGCGCGTGACGCCAACCTGCAGGTGATCACCAACAAGGCGCTCGACGTCAACGGCGTGCCGCTGCGTCAGCTGGACAGCATCATCACCAGCGGCGGTGAAAAGGCTTATTCTTCCGTCCTGATCGGTTCGCTGAACAACAACATGCTGACCATCCAGGTAACGCTGCCGGCGGACAATCAGCAGCAGGCGCAGACCGAAGCCGAAGGCATCATCTCCACCCTGAAGCTGAAGCAGTAATCCCACAGAGGGCCGGTTTGCCGGCCCTTTCGTTTTTATACCAGCGCCTGCGCCAGCAGGGTGATCGGATGTTCGCAGCGCTTGCTGGTGGACATTTCTATCTGCCATTTGCAGGTTTCGCAGTCGGTCACCACCAGATCCACCTCGCTCTCTTCTATCTGCCGGAACAGCGGCGCGCCAATGCCTTGCGACGTGGCGTAGTTCTCCGATTTGAACCCGTAGGTGCCGGCGATGCCGCAGCACTGCGAATCCAGTACCACCAGCTCCAGCCCCGGTATCTGCCGCAGCAGCTCCAGGGTGTAGGCGGTCCAGCCCATCTTCTCCATATGGCAAGGCGTGTGATAAGCCACCCGCAGCGGCGTGCGCTTGAGCGGCAGGCTGCGCCCCTGATTGATCAGGCGATAGAGATAGCGCGTCGCCAGCTCCACCCGATCGCGCACCGCAGTGGTGTCTACGTCCAGCAGATGAGGGTATTCGTCACGCAGGGTGAAGGTGCAGCTCGATGAGGTCGCCACCACCGGAATGCCGCGCTCCAGCACCGTTTCCTGCAGCGATTCGGCATTGACCCTGGCCTGCTTTTTAGCCTGCTCGATAAACCCGTTGGCGATCAGCGGCACGCCGCAGCATTTCTCGCGTTTCAGCAGCTGCACGCCGATATCCAGCGCGTTGAACACCCGGACCAAATCCTTGCCCAGCTGCGGGTGGTTATAGTTGACGAAGCAACCGTGGAAGAATGCCACCTGCTCAGCGTAACGCTGCTGAGCCTGCGCCTGTTGCCGGTACCAGCGGCGGAAGGTGCCGAAGGAATATTTCGGCAGCTCACGACGGTGATCAATCTTCAGCGCCTTGTCCAGCAGCTTGCGCACCGGTTTCAACCCGGTGGCGGCGTTGACGATCGGCGCAAACGGCGTCGACAGCGATCCCATGATATCGGTATGGCTGAGTACGGCATCGCGCAGCGTCGGCTTGCTCTGGGCGAAGTCGGCGCGGGCGCGTTGAATAATGTCGCCGATTTTGACGTCGGACGGGCAGGCCACTTCACAACGTTTGCAGTTGGTGCAGTATTTCAGCGCTTCGTCGTACAGCGCCGGGTCTTTCAGCCGCAGCCGCTCGCCGTCCGGCCCCGCCTGTTTCGGCCCCGGGTAGAGCGGGTTCACTTTGGCGACCGGGCAGTAAGTGGTGCAGACGGTGCATTTGATGCAGCTTTCAAAGCTGTGGTCCCGATGCAGGCTCATACGTTCTCCTCCGCGGCGATCTGCTGCGCGACGTGCAGCGCGCCGATCAATGACACGCCGGCGCCGCAGCCCTGCTGCAGCGGATCGTAGCCACCGGCGACCGCGCCGATGGCGTACAGGTTGTCGAACGGCACTCCCTGCTTCATCGCCCGCAGCCTGCCGTCGGTACGCACGCCGAACTGCAGGTAAGGCTGCGGCGCGAACAGCTCGCGTCGGCTCCAGTCGGCGCGATCCGCCCGGCTGTGTACGTCCAGCCCAAAGATCGGCTCACGCACCCGGTCGAAATCGGCCACCAGCCCATTGCTGAAGAAGCTGCCGCTGGCCAGTACCACCTGCTGCGCTCGCAGCGGAATATCGCCGTGGTTGCGGGTGTACAAACCGGTGATGCGGCCGGCCTCGCTCTCGGCGCGCAGCACGCTGTCGCCGGGCATGAAAATGCCGCCCAGCTGCTGAAAACGCCGCCGCAGCGCCTGATGCAAGCGCATGCCGGGCACCGAAGGCGGCAACGTCGGCAGCAGTCGGATCGGTTTGCCGACCGCATCCTGCAACACCGCCAGCGACGCATCGTCCTCCAGGCCCAGACAGGCCGGCAGGAAGAGCGCCTCGGCCTCGCCCGCCAGCCGCCGCAGCTCTTCGGCCATCGGCGGCAGGCTTTCCATCAAATCCAGTACCCGGGCGATGTTCACCGCGCGGAACTCACTGGGGTTATTGCGCAATCTGTCCAGCGCCGGCATGTGCAGATAGGCCACGTCCGTCTGCACGCCGAGCTCGCGGCTCAGGGAATCGGCGGCCATCTGCGGCTGGAAGTCGAGGAACCCTTCGATGCCGATCACCGCGATGCGCCGCCACGGCAGTTGGCCGGTCAGCGGCAGCGTCGGGATCGCCTGCGGGCTGAGCCAGGTGGCGCGGCGCGTGCCCAGCGGCGTAATGCGCAGATGGTTATTGGTTCCCTCCCCCTGCAGGTTCAACCCGCAGCGCTCCAGCAGCCGCTGTGCGGCAGCGGACAGCGCCGCCACCCGGCCGGGCCCGATCAGGGCATACGGATGCTGCGGCGCCTGCTGCGCCAGCTGCGGCAACGCCGCCAGCGGCATCTCGACCGGCGTGCCGTCCGGCAATCTCGCCAACAGGTCGAGCGAGCCGGAGGAGAAGTAGAGCGCGCTCTGGCCAGAACTGACCACCGCGCAGCGCTTGCCCTGTTCGGCCACGGCAATGGCGCAGCTCAGGCCCGCCAGACCGCCGCCAATCACCACGACGTCAAATCGCATCATCTGCCTCCTGCTCCTGGCCGGCCTGGGCTTCAAGCCCGCATAATCCCTGGTAAACCCAGCTGGTAAATTCGCTCTCGCGCAGCGCATCGCCCCAGGCGATCGGCCGTACGCCTTTCCAGCGTTCGTTGAGGAACTGCGACAGCTGCGCGATGGATTGCTGCGGCGTGCTGACGTTAAAGCGCGTCAGCAGCCCGGCGGCGCGGCAGGCGCAGAGTTCGCCCTGGCAGGTGCCCATGCCGACGCGGGTGCGGCGGCGCAGATCCACCAGGTTATTGACGGTCAGCGAATTGACCGCATAACGCACTTCCCCGGCGGTCACCGCCTCGCATTCGCACACCAGGCTGGTGTCGAGCCGATCGGCCGCCGGCACCTGGCTGGCGCGATCGCCGTGGCGGTAAATCGCCGAACCACGGATGCTGGCGGGCAGTGAAACCACGCTGCGCACCGTTTCCTCCACCGACTGGCGGGATCCGGGCAACGCGTCCTGCGCGGTGGTGCACGGACGGTTTACGCCAAGCTTTTCGCACACCTTGTCGGTGGCCCACTCCGCCATCAGGCGGTAGGTCATCAGCTTGCCGCCGGTGATGGTGATAAACCCTTCCAGCCCGTCGCGGGCGGCGTGATCGAGCAGCACGATGCCGCGGCTGACGTTGCGCCCGCTGGGATCGTCGTCGCTGGCGACCAGCGGCCGCACCCCGGCATAGGCGCGCAGAATACGGGTCTGCGCCAGGGTGGGCGCCAACAGCGCCCCCTCGCGGATCAGAATGTCCACCTCCTGCGGGGTCACCAGCATGTTGTCAATTTGGTCGTAGTCGATATGGGTCGAGGTGGTGCCGATCAGCGAGATGGTGTCGCCCGGCACCAGGATGTCGGCGTCCGCCGGTTTGCGGCAGCGGTTGATCACCATGTTGTTGATGCGATGGCCGAGGATCAGCAGCGCTCCCTTGGCCGGGAACATGCGAATGCGTAAATCGGCATATTCGGCAATCTGCTGGCCCCAGATACCGGCGGCGTTGACCACCACCGACGCGTGCAGTTCATAGCGCCGCTGATTCTGATGGTCGTAAACGCGCACGCCCGTTACCCGATCGCCGCTGCGCAACAATCCCACCACCTGGTGGTAGGTCAGGATCTGCGCACCGTGCTCGCGCGCGTCCAACATGTTGGCGGCGGTCAGCCGGAAGGGATCGATGGTGCCGTCAGGTACGCGCACCGCGCCGATCAGCGCCGGGTTAGCCGCCGGCTCCAACCGCAGCGCCAGCTGCGGGTCGATCGCTTCGGCGTCGATGTCGGCCTGGCGACAGGCCGCGATAAACTGCTGCTGATAGTCCAGCGAGTCTTGCGGCAAGGTGATGAACAGCCCGTCGGTGCGCTCGATACAGTGATGCGCGATGCGTTTCAGGATGCGGTTTTCTTCGATGCACTCGCGCGCCGACTCGCCGTCGGTCACCGCATAGCGCGCGCCGCTGTGCAATAAACCGTGGTTGCGGCCGGTGGCGCCGGTAGCGATGTCGTGGCGCTCCAGCAAAATGCATCGCAGGCCGCGCCGCGCACAGTCGCGGGCAATGCCTGCGCCGGTGGCGCCGCCGCCGATGATGATCACATCCGTTTCGCCGCCGTCAAAATAGCTGCTCATGTCGCTCCCTCAGGATCGGTAGTTATGAGCCTATTGAGCCACGGTTATTGGGGTCTTTGTTTGATAAGGAACAATAACGAACATAAAACGAAATAAAAATGACCACAAAAAACCATCAATGTGATCATAATCACGATTTTTGGACGTTTTTCTATTTCATAACGTTAACGAATCGCTCAAAATCCGCCGTGGTTTCATGAAAGTGTAACAATTGCGCCATTCGTCACAGCGACACCAGGCGTATTTGATGACAATGGCGCTCGTTATGGAACACAAAAACACCACATTCGATATCCGCTCAATCATCAAATGAACGTAAAAGGTCATATTGATGTGATAACAGATAAAGCCATCGGAGGCGCTCATGTTGAGTATTTTTAAGCCAGCCGCACACATCGCCCGTGTGCCGAGCGATAAGGTAGATCCGCTCTACCGTAAGCTGCGCTGGCAAATTTTCCTGGGGATCTTCTTCGGTTACGCCGCCTACTATCTGGTGCGTAAGAACTTCACCCTGGCCATGCCTTACCTGATCGAACAAGGCTTCAGCCGCGGCGACCTCGGCTTCGCGCTGTCGGGCATCTCTATCGCCTACGGCTTCTCCAAATTCATCATGGGTTCGGTTTCCGACCGTTCCAACCCGCGAGTATTCCTGCCTGCCGGCCTGATCCTGGCGGCGGCGGTGATGTTGTTCATGGGCTTCGTACCGTGGGCAACTTCCAGCATCGCGGTGATGTTCGTTCTGCTGTTCCTGTGCGGCTGGTTCCAGGGCATGGGTTGGCCGCCGTGCGGCCGCACCATGGTGCACTGGTGGTCGCAGAAAGAACGCGGCGGCATCGTCTCCATCTGGAACTGCGCCCACAACGTGGGTGGCGGCCTGCCGCCGCTGCTGTTCCTGCTGGGCATGGCCTGGTTCAACGACTGGCACGCGGCGCTGTACATGCCGGCCTTCGGCGCCATCCTGGTGGCCCTGATCGCCTTCGCCCTGATGCGCGATACCCCGCAATCCTGCGGCCTGCCGCCGATTGAAGAGTACAAAAACGACTACCCGGACGACTACAGCGAAAAAGACGAAGAAGAGCTGACCGCCAAGCAGATCTTCATGCAGTACATCCTGCCGAACAAGCTGTTGTGGTACATCGCGGTCGCCAACGTGTTCGTCTACCTGCTGCGTTACGGCATTCTGGACTGGTCACCGACCTACCTGAAAGAAGTGAAGCACTTCGCGCTGGACAAGTCTTCCTGGGCCTACTTCCTGTATGAATACGCCGGTATCCCGGGCACCCTGCTGTGCGGCTGGATGTCGGACAAAGTGTTCAAAGGCAACCGCGGCGCCACCGGCGTGTTCTTCATGACGCTGGTGACCATCGCCACCGTGGTGTTCTGGATGAACCCGGCCGGTAACCCGACCGTGGACATGATCTGTATGCTGGTCATCGGCTTCCTGATCTACGGCCCGGTGATGCTGATCGGCCTGCACGCGCTGGAGCTGGCGCCGAAGAAAGCCGCCGGCACCGCCGCGGGCTTCACCGGCCTGTTCGGCTACCTGGGCGGCTCGGTTGCGGCCAGCGCCATCGTCGGTTACACCGTAGACTTCTTCGGTTGGGACGGCGGCTTCATGGTGATGATCGGCGGCGGCGTGCTGGCGGTTATCCTGCTGCTGCTGACCATGCTGAACGAGAAGAAACACCACGCGGAAATCGCTGCCGGCAAGCGCGGCTAACCGTCACACGACTTTTGCATGATTTAAAGGCCGCCCTGCGGCCTTTTTACTACCCTGCCCCCAACAACACGGAGAAAACGGAATGCGGACTCAAGTCAAAGCCCTGCTGACAGGGATCATTCTCGCCACCTCAATGGTCAGCACCGCCCAGGCGGCGGACAAAGTGGTGATCGCCCACCGCGGCGCCAGCGGCTACCTGCCGGAACACACTCTGCCGGCGAAGGCAATGGCCTACGCGCAGGGCGCCGATTACCTCGAACAAGATCTGGTGATGACCAAGGACAACGAGCTGGTGGTGCTGCACGACCATTACCTCGATCGCGTCACCGACGTCGCCGAACGTTTCCCGAACCGCGCACGCAAAGACGGCCGTTATTACGCCATCGACTTTACGCTGGCGGAGATCAAATCGCTGAAGTTCACCGAAGGCTTTGACATCGAAAACGGCAAGAAGGTACAGGGCTACCCTGGCCGCTTCCCGATGGGCAAATCCGACTTCCGCGTCCACACCTTCCAGGAAGAGATCGAGTTCGTACAGGGTCTGAACCATTCGACCGGCAAAAACATCGGCATCTATCCTGAAATCAAAGCGCCTTGGTTCCACAAGCAGGAAGGCAAAGACATCTCCAGCAAAGTGCTGGCGGTGCTCAAGCAGTACGGTTACACCGGCAAGAACGACAACGTCTACCTGCAGTGCTTCGACGCCAACGAACTCAAACGCATCAAGAACGAGCTGGAGCCGAAGCTGGGCATGGATCTGAAGCTGGTTCAGCTGATCGCCTACAACGACTGGCAGGAAACCTACGAGCAGAAAGCCGACGGCAAGTGGGTGGAATACGACTATGACTGGATGTTCAAACCGGGCGCGATGAAGAAAATCGCTCAGTATGCCGACGGCATCGGGCCGGACTACCACATGCTGGTGGTGGCGGATAAATCCAAGCCGGGCCACATCGTGCTGACCGACATGGTGAAAGAAGCGCACGCCAGCAAGCTGGCGGTGCATCCGTTCACCATCCGCGCCGATGCGCTGCCGAAGTACGTGACCGACGTGAACCAACTGTATGACGTGATTTACAACCAGGCCGGCGTCGACGGCGTGTTCACCGACTTCCCGGACAAGGGCGTGCAGTTCCTGCAGAAGCAGGGCCAGCACAAGTAATGCCAAGGGCGCCGCAAGGCGCCCTTGTTATTTCAGAGAAACGGCCTGGTTATTTCAGAGGAACATCTTGCGCAGGTAGTGCGGCACCGCGTTATCGACATTGGAGCCGATCACTTCCAGCTCCGGCAGCATATCCTTCAGGCGCTGATGCGCGTCGCGCATGATGCAGCCCTTGCCGGCCATCGACAGCATCTCCAGATCGTTCATACCGTCGCCGAAGGCGATGCACTCTTGCAGCGTATAGCCGATGATCTTGGCCACTTCTTCCAGCGCATGCCCTTTCGACACGCCGCCCGCCATCACTTCCAGACAGGTCGGGAACGAGAAGCTGACGTTGACCCGATCGCCCCAGCGCGCGTTGATGGCGTCTTCCACCTGCAGCAACCGCTCATGATCTTCACAGGTAAAGTAAACCTTGCAGACGCCGTCGGTTTCCAGCAGGCCCGGCTCAAACAGCTGATATTTGAATACCGACTCCTGGAAGAACTCTTCCTGCTCCGGGCTTTCGCGGTTGATGAACCAGTCATCGTTACGGTAGACGTTGGTGGTTATCTCCGGATCGTCGTGCAGCATGCCGTACAGATCGCGGGCGATATCCTCGTCCAGGTTGTGGCTGAAGATCAGCTCGCCGGCCGTGTTGTGCACCCGCGCGCCGTTGGAGGTGATCATAAAGGCGCTGATCTCCAGACTGTCGCGGATCTGCGCCACGTCGATGTGGTGGCGGCCGGTGGCGAACACGAAATGCACGCCGCGCTGGGTCAGCAACTTCAGCGTTTCTTTGGCGTACGGCGACAGGGTATGGTCGGGAGACAGCAGCGTGCCATCTAAATCGGAAGCGACGACGTGATACATAGCGTTATGTTCTAACCTCTGATGGAGTTGTCGGCGGCAGCGCGCCACCTAAGTGTTGAGCAAAGAAGCGCAGGATTGCGTTCAGTGCTTCGGCGCGCATCGCGTCCCGCTCGAACAGGATCTCATGGCGTGCGCCGTTGATAACCCACGGAAGCCCCCCTTCGCAAGGGCGCCCCGCGTCTGACAGAGCCTGACAAAAAGCCTGGTGCGAACGGTTGTCAACCACCCGTTCCTCACCGGCTTGCAAAAGCAACAGCGGCGTTGTTATCTCCCCGGCCTGCGCGATAATCTGCCGGCCGGCGCGGATGCTCTCCCGCACCCAATGGTAGGTCGGTCCGCCCACCTGCAGCTCGGGGTAATCGGCGTAATAGCGCAGGCTACGCCGGTAGCGTTCGCGGCTGTGGGTCAACACGTTGACCACATAAGGCAGCGGCCGCCACTGGCCGGTGCCCACCGCGTAGTAGTCGCGGATCGCCGGACGGGTCTCCGCCCAGTCGAGGATGCGGTCGGCCAGCCAGCCCGGCATCGGCAACTGGATGCCGAACATCGGCGCGCAAAACGCCGCCGCATCGAACGCCTGCGGCCGGCGTTGCAGGAACTGCGCCAGGATCGCGCCGCCCATCGAATGCGCCAGCGCGAAGCGCTGCCGGTAACCGCGCGACTCGACTTCGCGCTGCCAAAGCTGCTCGAAATCGTCCACGTAGTCGGCGAAGTTTACCACATGACCACGGTGCGTATCCGCCAGTAAACGCCCGGAACGCCCTTGGCCGCGATGATCGACGATCACCACGTCGTAACCGCAGTGGAACAGATCGTAGGCCACCTCGGGGTATTTCACGTAGCTTTCGATGCGGCCGGGGCTGACCACCACCACGCGCTGATGCCGCGCGGAACTGAAACGCACAAAGCGGATCGGCACGCCGTCCACGCCGCTGAACTCGCCTTCTTCGCGCTGCCGCCAGAAATCCAGCAGCGGCCCGGTGGCGAAGGCAGCGAACTGCGTTTCACGCGTTAACCAGTCATCGGAGCTGAGAGTGAACGAGGTCATCGAGAGCGTTTTCCCTGTGGGGCCGGCGGAAAAATGTGACCGCTGGCACAAGAAATCATACTAGCGTATTGTGATTCAATTCTGACAAAAAACGGCGCCGCCTCGGCGCATTGTGGCACAAAACGACACTTTCAGGGAGCCGAGAACCATGACCTTGGACTGGTGGTTAACCTACCTGCTGACCACGCTTATCCTTAGCCTGTCCCCTGGATCCGGCGCCATCAATACCATGAGCACCGGCATCAGCCACGGCTATCGCGGCGCCGCCGCGTCAATCGCCGGGCTGCAGGTCGGGTTGAGCGCGCACATCGTGCTGGTGGGCATCGGTCTCGGCGCGCTGATTTCTCAATCATTGCTGGCGTTCGAACTGCTGAAATGGTTGGGCGCCGCCTACCTGGTGTGGCTCGGCATCCAGCAATGGCGCGCCGCCGGCGCGCTGGATCTGCATGCGCTGGCGGGCAGCATGCCGCGCCGCCGTCTGTTCCGCCGCGCGGTGCTGGTCAACCTGACCAACCCGAAAAGCATCGTGTTCCTCGCCGCGCTGTTCCCGCAGTTCATCTTGCCCAATCAACCGCAGGCCGAGCAGTACCTGGTGCTCGGCGTCACCACCGTGGTGGTGGATATTCTGGTGATGATCGGTTACGCCACCCTGGCGACGCGCATCGCCGGCTGGCTGAAAACGCCGCGCCAGATGCAGCTGCTTAACCGGGTGTTCGGTTCACTGTTCATTCTGGTGGCGGGGCTGCTGGCGACCGCCCGCAAAGCCTGACAAAAAAGGCCGGGCATCGCTGCTCGGCCTTGGGCATCTCACCGCCGGTCAGCGGGTAAAGATCAGGTGTAACCCGAAGCCGGTGAACAGCACGCCCGCCACCCCGTCGATCCACTTGGCCAACCGCTGATAGCCGCGGCGCATCGCCGGCAGCGCGAACACCACCGCCACCAGGCTGAACCAGACGAAGGTCTCGGCGACGATCAGCAAGAACAGCCCCCAGCGCGCGCCGGCGCCGACGCTGTCACCGACGAACAGCGAGAACACGCTGCCGAAATAGATCACCGCTTTCGGGTTGGACAGGTTGGTCAGGAAGCCGCGAATAAAGCTGCGCCCGGCCTTCGGCAACGCCACCTGGGCCTCCGCCGCCGGAGCAGCTTGCTGCGCCCGCGCGGAACGCAGCAGTTGCCACCCCATCCAGCACAGGTAAATGCCGCCGCCGACCATGATGACCTGATGCAGCCAGGCCATCTTCTGCAGGATCAGATGCAGCCCCATCAACGCCACGCCGGCCCAAACCACGATGCCGAGCGAAATGCCGACCACGCCCATCATCGCCTCACGGCGCGAACGGCTGGCGGCGGTTTGCGACACGAAAAAGAAGTCCGGCCCCGGGCTCATCAGCGCAATCAGATGCACCAGCGCCACGGTGAGAAACAGCATCAGCATGATTTATCGCCCTCAGTCTTCATCATTGTCGAGATGGTCGCGGATCATCGCCATAAAGGGCGCGCCGAAACGCTCTAGTTTGCGCTGGCCGACGCCGTTGACGCTCAGCAGATCGCCGGCCTTGATCGGCATCTGTTCGGCCATTTCCAGCAGCGTGGCGTCGTTGAACACCACGTAAGGCGGGATGTTTTCTTCGTCGGCGATCGATTTGCGCAGTTTGCGCAGCTTGGCGAACAGCTTGCGATCGTAATTGCCGCCGTAGGATTTCTGGTTGGCGCTGCTGCGCGACTTCAGGCTCTGAATACGCGGCACCGCCAGCTGCAGCGCCACCTCGCCGCGCAACACCGGACGCGCCGCCTCGGTCAATTGTAGCGCCGAGTGCATGGCGATGTTTTGGGTGATAAAGCCCAGATGGATCAGCTGACGCAGCACGCTGGTCCAGTGCTCCGTGGTTTGATCGCGGCCGATGCCGTACACCGGCAGCTTGTCGTGACCGTATTCACGAATGCGTTGGTTGTTGGAGCCGCGCAGCACTTCCACGATGTACCCGAGGCCAAAGCGCTGGCCGACGCGGTACACGCAGGACAGCGCCTTGCGCGCGTCCTCCAGCCCGTCGTAGCGCTTGGGCGGATCGAGGCAGATGTCGCAGTTGCCGCAGTTCTCGTGCTTGCCTTCGCCGAAGTAGTTGAGCAACACCAGGCGGCGGCAGGTTTGCGCCTCGGCGAACGCGCCCATGGCGTTCAGCTTGTGGCGTTCGATGTCCAGCTGCTGCCCGGCGGGTTTCTCCTCCAGGCAGCGGCGCAGCCAGGCCATGTCGGCCGGATCGTACAGCAGGATGGCTTCGGCCGGCAGGCCGTCACGCCCGGCTCGGCCGGTCTCCTGATAATAGGATTCGATATTGCGCGGGATGTCGAAATGCACCACGAAGCGCACGTTGGGTTTGTTGATGCCCATGCCGAAGGCGACGGTAGCCACCACCACCTGCAGATCGTCGCGCTGGAACGCTTCCTGCACCTGGGCGCGACGATCGTTGTCCAGCCCGGCGTGGTAGGCACCGACGCTCAGCCCGCGGCTTTGCAAGCGCGCAGCGGTGTCTTCCACCTTGGCGCGGCTGTTGCAATAGATAATGCCGCTCTTGCCGCGCTGATCCTGCACGAAGCGCCACAGCTGGTCGAGCGGTTTGAATTTTTCCACCAGCGTGTAACGGATGTTCGGCCGGTCGAAGCTGCTGACCTGCACCAGCGGATCCTGCAGCGACAGCAGGCGCACGATATCGCCGCGGGTGGACTCGTCGGCGGTGGCGGTCAACGCGATCACCGGCATCGACGGGAAGCGCTGTTTCAGTTGGCCCAGCGCGCGATATTCCGGCCGGAAGTCATGGCCCCACTGCGAGATGCAGTGCGCCTCATCCACCGCCAGCATTGCCGGCGGGCAGTGGTCGAGCAGGTTGAGGAAGCTTTCCATCATCAGCCGTTCCGGCGCGATGTACAGCATCTTGATGTTACCATTGCGGCAACCGGCCATGACGTCCAGCTGCTCCTCGCGGGTTTGCGTCGAGTTATAGCAGGCGGCGGAAACGCCGTAGGCCAACAGTTGGTCGACCTGGTCCTTCATCAGCGAGATCAGAGGGGAAACGACCAGCGTCAGGCCGTCCATCACCAGCGCCGGGATTTGGTAGCACAACGACTTGCCGCCGCCGGTCGGCATCACCACCAGGCAATCCTGCCCGCCGATCGCGGCGTTGATAATCGTTTGCTGCCCCGGACGGAATTGCTGGTAGCCAAAGGTATCGCGCAATACCTGCTCGGCCAGCAACTCTCTGTTAATCACTGCTGCGGTTGACACACACTTCCCCATTTTTTCATCGGTACACACCCAGCGGGTATGATTACATAATATCGTTCAGCATGACACCAACGCCCACCCGTGTCTGCCGGAAGTTATAGTCGATCAGCGATTCGCCGTAGCCGCTGAATACCTGGGTATAGAAACGCACGTTGCGGGTGATCGGATAGCTCCAGCCCAGCTCCGCGCCGCCGTAGCCGCTGTTCCAGTTATAGTGGCTGTCGACGCTGAACACGCTGTCGCCCCAAGCGTAACCGACCTTCAACCGGTAGTATCCCATGTATTTGGTGATGTCCGGGTTGTCGTCGTTGCTCGAGCTTTCCGAGAAGCGGAACCAGGGCTTGAGATCCACCTGCCAGTTGCCGTTTTGCGCCATCAGCCGCGCATAGCCGCGATTCCAGCTGCGCGACGTCGGATCCGAGCGGCCGTTAGACTGATGGTTAACGCCGATTTCAACATCGCGCAGCGTCCAACCGGCAAAACGGTAATCGGTCGCCCACCCCACGAACAGCTGCGGCTCATAGTTGGTTTCGCGGAACGGTGAAGACTCACCGCGGTTGGACAATTGCCACCAGGAGCGCTGAGTATAAGACGCGCCGAGCACCGAGTTGTCGCCGGCAATGCCTCGCCACAGTGGAAACGCCAGGCTAAGTTGGTATTTCACCTCGTCCTTGCGCGCCTTGTCGGCCCAGTTGTACGTCTTGATGGCTTCTTTGTTGATATCGCTGGTGTCGGTGTACAGCAGGTAATTGGGATCGTAAGGATACAGGGTGAACGGATTATCGTGCTCCTGCAGCAGGTTGGCGATAATGCTGCCCCGCACCGCCGGCTTATCGTGAATCTGCTGCTCTTTGGCTTCCTCAGCCAATGCCAGCGCCGGCATCAGCAGCGTGGCGGAAACGATCCCTGACAAAATGCGCATAACCTCTCCTCACTCCAACGAAAAAGGGCAAGCCCGGAAAAAATCAGGCCATTTTACACACAAAGGGCGTTTTACCGCAGCGCAGGCCGGTTTTATTGGAATAGTCTGGAAAGCAACAAAGGTTAAGCATAAAATCAACATTCCATTAACCTGGACTGACCAGTTAGCTCCCTTAAAACGCAAAAGAAAAACGGAAACCCGCTATGTCGACCACACCATTGACCCTGGAAACCGCCCGCCGCAAGATCGGCGAAATCTTTGTCTACCACATGCCGTTCAACCGCGAGCTTGGCCTGGAGCTGCGCCGCTTCGACGATGACTACGTCGAGCTGAGCTTCACCAATCAGCGCAAGCTGGTGGGCAACGCCGCACAGGAAATTCTGCACGGCGGCGTGATCGCCGCGGTGCTTGACGTCGCCGCCGGATTGGCCTGCGCCGGCGGCGTGCTGACGCGCCTGGAGCCGCTGATCGAAGAAGAGATCGCCGCCAAACTGTCGCGCATGGGCACCATCGACCTGCGCGTCGACTACCTGCGCCCCGGCCGCGGCGAGCACTTCGTCGCCTCCGCCAGCGTGCTGCGCAGCGGCAACAAGGTCGCCGTGGCGCGCGTAGAACTGCATAACCACGACGGCCTGCATATCGCGACCGCCACCGCCACCTATCTGGTCGGCTGATGATTGTGTGCGGTGAGCGTCTTCAGTACACTCACCGCATCTTAAGTTCCCCACCAGAGTGACGTCATGGACGCAAAGCAAACGCGTCAGGGCATTTTCTTCGCCCTGGCCGCCTATTTTATGTGGGGCATTGCCCCGGCCTATTTCAAACTGATCCAGCAAGTGTCCGCGGACGAGATCCTCACCCACCGGATCATCTGGTCGTTTTTCTTCATGCTGGCGCTGATCACGCTGGGCCGCAACTGGCCTAAAGTGCGCGCCGCCTGCCAAAACCGCAAACGACTGCTGCTGCTGGCGGTCACCGCGCTGTTGATCGGCGGCAACTGGCTGCTGTTCATCTGGGCGGTGAACAATCACCATATGCTGGAAGCCAGCCTGGGCTACTTCATCAACCCGCTGGTTAACGTGCTGCTGGGGATGCTGTTTCTCGGCGAGCGCTTTCGTCGCATGCAGTGGGTGGCGGTGGCGCTAGCATTCACCGGGGTACTGGTGCAGCTCTGGCAGTTCGGCTCGTTGCCGATCATCGGTCTGGGGCTGGCGTTCAGCTTCGCTTTCTACGGCCTGCTGCGCAAGAAAATCGCCATCGACGCCCAGACCGGCATGCTGATTGAGACGCTATGGCTGCTGCCGGTGGCGGCCGCCTATCTGTTCCTGTTCGCCGACAGCCCCACCAGCCACCTGAGCGCCAACCCGTGGTCGCTGAACCTGCTGCTGGTCGCCGCCGGCATCGTCACCACCGTACCGCTGCTGTGCTTCACCGCGGCGGCTACCCGGCTGCGCCTGTCGACGCTCGGTTTCTTCCAGTATCTCGGCCCGACGCTGATGTTCCTGCTGGCGGTCACCTTCTACGGTGAGACCATCGGCCAGGACAAGCTGGTGACCTTCGGCTTTATCTGGGCGGCGCTGATCCTGTTCACCCTCGACGCGCTCTACACCCAACGCAAGCTGCGCTAAGCCCGGCGCCGCCGGGTTACAGCCAGTTTTTGCGCTTGAAGTACAGGTAAGGGGCCAGGCCGGCCAGGATCATCAGCGTGATGGCGCCCGGGTAGCCGAACGACCATTTCAGTTCCGGCATGAATTCGAAGTTCATGCCGTAGCTGGAGGCCACCAGCGTAGGCGGCAGGAATACCACCGACACCACCGAGAAGATCTTGATGATGCGGTTCTGTTCGATATTGATGAAGCCCATCGCCGCCTGCATCAGGAAGTTCACCTTCTGGAACAGCGATTCGTTGTGCGGCAGCAGGGATTCGATGTCGCGCAGCACTTCACGCGCCTGCTCCAGCTGGCCGGTCGGCAAACGCGCCTTGCGCACCAGGAAGTTGAGCGCGCGCTGGGTATCCATCAGACACAAACGCACCTTCCAGCCGATATCTTCCAGCTCCGCCAGCGTCGACAGCGCGGCGTCGTATTCGTCGCCCTGATGCCCTTCCATGATCACCCGGCTGAGCTGTTCCAGATCGCTGTAGATGTTCTCTATCTCGTCCGCCAGCTGTTCAATCTTGGTTTCGAACAAATCTAGCAGCAGTTCGTAGGCGTTGCCTTCGAGCATGGTCTGGTTGCGGGCGCGCATGCGGTACAGGCGGAACGCCGGCAGTTCACGCTCGCGCAGGGTATACAGGCGGCCGTCGCGAATGGTGAACGCCACCGTGGAGTTGCCGGCGTGATCTTCCGCATCTTCGAAGTAGAAGAAGGAGTGGATATGCAGACCGTCTTCGTCTTCGAAGAAACGGGCGGAGGCTTCGATATCGTCCAGTTCGGGACGCGTCGCCAGGCTTTGTCCCAGCTCATTCTGCACGCGCTCACGCTCGCCCTCTTCCGGCTCGACCAGATCAACCCACAGCGATGACGTGAGATCATCCGAGTCGTCCAGTTCCAGACGGGACAAGCGGCGGTTATCTAATTTAAAAGCGCTCAGCATGTGCCAAAACTCCGTGAAGGTAACGGGTGCGGACAACGCGTTGAAGCACAGAAACAGAGGGGATGCGTATCACCGATTGTTTCAGACCATGAAGAGATCTGACTCATAGCGACGCTTTGCGGGGTCGCCGACAACCACGAAGGCTATCAGCAAAAACGGAGAGCCTTAGAAGTTATACCTGCGGCGCAGGTCAGTGAGCCAGTATCTACTGGGTGTGTCCAAGGCGTCTGTCCTCAATGATAATAGTGCGCGCATGTTACGCCGAGAGGAAAAAGCCTGTCAACACGTTAGGCGGGATAATTGCGCAACAAATCATCACGATGATCAATGGTAAAAATGGCGCTTAAACCGTGCTGAAAAAGTCGCGGCGATCGCTTACCGCCACCAAGAATGTTGTTAAGATGACGTCACCCTAATGGTACGACAAGCATGCGGATTTAAATGATGAAACAGATTACCGCCCATGAACTGACCGCGATGAGCGAACAGGCCGCCAGCGTGGCCCGCCTGCGCGCGCACCGCACCTTACACGAAGAGTTGAGCGACCCGGTGCAACGCCTGGCGATCGCCATGGAGCCCGGCACCTATATCCGCCCGCATCGCCACCCGCAAACCTGGGAGCTGCTGACGCCGCTGCGCGGTCGTTTTGTGGTGCTGCAGTTCAACGATGACGGCGTCGTCACGCAGCGCACCCTGCTCGGCGAAGAAACCAAAGTGCTGGAGATGCCGGCATTTACCTGGCATGCGGTGCTGTCGGTCGATGCCGGCGGCGTGGTGTTCGAAGTGAAGCAGGGCCCGTATCAGGCGCTGACCGAAGAGGACTGCATGCCGTGGGCGCCGCAGGAAGGCGGCGAAGGCACCGAAGCGGTGATGCGCTGGTATGCCACCGCGCAGGTCGGCGATCGCTACCCTCACTGATGATGAACGATTGCAGGGGCCTGCCCCTGCAACTTCCCCCTCGCTTTATACCGTTTCCAGGCGAGCGTATGCCGCCACCAACCACTTGATGCCCTCGCCCGGGAAAGCGATCTGCAACCGGCTGTGCTCGCCGCTGCCTTCCAGATTGACGATGGTGCCTTCGCCAAACTTGGGATGGCGCACGCGCTGGCCCAGCTTGTAGCCGGTATCGTTCTCGCTGATCGGCGTGCCCATGCGGCGGTGATTGACCGGGCGCGATACGCTGGCGCGCAGGCGCACTTCTTCCACGCACTCTTCCGGCAGCTCGCCGATAAAGCGCGACGGCCGATGGTAAACCTCTTTGCCGTACAGACGGCGCGTTTCGGCGTAGGTCAACGTCAGCTTCTGCATGGCGCGCGTTACGCCCACATAGGCCAGACGACGCTCCTCCTCCAGACGGCCGCCTTCATCCAGCGACATCTGGCTCGGGAACATGCCTTCTTCCATGCCGACGATAAACACCAGCGGGAACTCCAGGCCCTTGGCCGAGTGCAGGGTCATCAGCTGCACCGCATCCTGGTAAGCGTCGGCCTGGCCTTCGCCCGCTTCCAGTGCCGCATGAGACAGGAATGCCTGCAGCGGCATCAGATCCTGATCTTCTTCCTGATAACTGAACTGGCGCGTCGCCGTCACCAGCTCCTCAAGGTTTTCGATACGCGCCTGCCCCTTCTCGCCCTTTTCCTGCTCATACATGATGAACAGTCCAGAATCGCGGATCACGCGGTCGGTCTGCACGTGCAGCGGCATGTCGGCGGTTTCATGCGCCAGCGACTCCACCAGTTCGATGAAGCGCTGCAGCGCCGACGCGGCGCGGCCGGCCAACACTTTGTCCTGCATCAGCTCGCGCGTCGCCTGCCACAGCGTCAGCTGGCGATCGCGCGCCGCCTGGCGCACCACGTCGAGGGTGCGATCGCCGATGCCGCGCGTCGGGGTGTTGACCACGCGCTCGAAGGCCGCATCGTCGTTGCGGTTGGAGATAAGGCGCAGGTAAGCCAGCGCATCCTTGATTTCCTGGCGTTCGAAGAAGCGCTGGCCACCGTAGATGCGGTACGGCATCGCCGTCTGCAACAGCGCCTCTTCCAGCACGCGCGACTGGGCGTTGCTGCGGTACAGGATAGCGCAGTCGTTCAGCGCGCCGCCGTTGTCTTGCCAGGTCTTGATGCGGTTAACCACGAAGCGCGCTTCGTCGAGTTCGTTGAAGGCGCAGTAGAGGGAAATCGGTTCACCTTCGCCGCCTTCGGTCCACAGGTTTTTGCCCATGCGCCCGTCGTTGTTGGCGATCAGGGTGTTGGCCGCTTTCAGGATGTTGCTGGTGGAACGGTAGTTCTGCTCCAGGCGGATGGTTTCCGCGCCGGGGAAATCTTTCAGGAAGCGCTGAATGTTTTCCACCTGCGCGCCGCGCCAGCCGTAGATCGACTGGTCATCGTCGCCGACGATCATCACGTTGCTGTTGCCGCCCGCCAGCAGACGGATCCAGGCGTACTGGATGCTGTTGGTATCCTGGAATTCGTCCACCAGCACGTTGGTGAAACGTTCGCGGTAGTGGTTGAGGATATGCGGCTTGTTCAGCCACAGCTCGTGCGCGCGCAGCAGCAGCTCGGCGAAATCCACCAGCCCGGCGCGATCGCAGGCTTCCTGATAGGCCTGATAGATGCGCAGCCAGGTGGCCTCTACCGGGTTGTTGTAGGTCTCGACGTGCTGCGGGCGCAGGCCCTCGTCTTTCTTGCCGTTGATGTACCACATCGCCTGACGCGGCGGCCACTGCTTCTCGTCGACGTTCAGCGCCTTGATGATGCGCTTGAGCAGCCGCAGCTGGTCGTCGCTGTCGAGGATCTGGAAATCCTGCGGCAGGTTGGCTTCCAGGTGGTGGGCGCGCAGCAGACGATGCGCCAGGCCGTGGAAGGTGCCGATCCACATGCCGCCCTGGCTGGTGCCGATCAGATGTTCGATACGGTGGCGCATTTCCGCCGCCGCCTTGTTGGTGAAGGTCACCGCCATGATCGAATACGGCGAACAGTTCTCCACCGACAGCAGCCAGGCGATGCGATGCACCAGTACCCGCGTCTTGCCGCTGCCCGCCCCGGCCAGAACCAACAGGTTGCTGCGCGGCGCCGCCACGGCTTCACGTTGTTTTTCATTCAGGCTGTCGAGCAGATCGGAGACGTCCATAGGCACCACTAATGGTTAAGGGAAAACCCGCCGGTGACGGGTTTTTCACTGGAAATTTATACAGAGTTCTGGCAGGGATTATAACAATGCTGTCAGCGATGCCAACTGCGAAATCTCAATATGCGGCAGCAAGCGGCTGTCGGCAGCCTGCATCAGGCAGCGTTGCCGATCGTTGATCCAACAGGCCTGCAGCCCCGCGCGCAGCGCGCCGGCGACGTCGGTAGTCAGATCGTCGCCCACGTGCAGGATCTGCTCGGGCGCCACGCCCAGCCGCTCAACGGCCAGGTGGTACATGTCCTGGTACGGCTTGGCGCGCCCGTCCGGCCCGGAGCGCAACACGAACTGGAAATAACCGTCCAGGCCGCATAGCGACGGATCGACGTTGCCGTTGGTGATCGCCACCAGCGGGTAGCGCGCGGCCAACGCCTTCAGCGTGGCGTGGGTCGCTTCCGGCACCTCGATGCGGCTGCGCCACAGCGCGAAGTTCTGCATCGCCGCATCGGCCCCGATCGCCGCTTCGGCGTCGCGCAGCCCCTGCCGGCTCAGCGCCAGATGAATGGCGCGCCAGCGCCACTGGGTGACGTCATGGTAGATCTCCGGCTCCTGCTCGCGCAGCTCCTGACGCAGGCGATGAAAATCCGCCGACTGAAAGCTGCTCAGGCCGGGGTGATAACTCTGCAGGAAGGCCACCGATTGTTGTTCGGTTTGCCGGATCACCGGACGGTTATCATACAGCGTGTCGTCCAGATCGAAAGTCAGCGCCGCCAGCGGGCGCAGCGGGCGATAAAAATGCATCAGGATTTCCCCCGTTTGGCACGCGGATGCGCGGCATCGTACACGTTCGCCAGATGTTGAAAGTCGAGGTGGGTATAAATTTGCGTGGTGGTCAGGTTGGCGTGGCCGAGCAGTTCCTGCACCGCGCGCAGATCGCCGCTGGACTCCAGCATGTGGGTGGCGAAGGAGTGGCGCAGCTTGTGCGGGTGAATATGGCTGTTGACGCCCTGTTTCACGCCCCACTCGGCGAAGCGCTTTTGCACGTTGCGCGTCGAGATGCGTCGCCCCTGATTGGACAGGAACATCGCGTCATCTTCCGGCCCGAACAGATCGCGCATCGCCAGCCAGTGTTCCAGCCAGGTGACGGCGGTGCGCCCGATCGGCAATTTGCGCTCTTTGCTGCCTTTCCCCATCACCCACACCTCGCCGGCGGCCATATCGACATGACGGCAATCCAGCCCCACCAGCTCGGAGAGGCGCAGGCCGGCGCCGTACATCACCTCCAGCATGGCGCGATCGCGCACCGCCAGCGGATCGTTGAGATCGATCTCCAGCAGCTGGTTCATTTCATCGACGTCGATGTTTTTCGGCAGATGGCGGCCGCTGCGCGGCGTGCGGATGCCCTTGGCGGGATTGGCGTGCAATACGCCCTGGCTGACCAGCCAGTCGAGGAAACTGCGCAGCGAAGAAAGCCGCAGCGCCAGGCTGGCGGACTGCAGGCCGGCGCGTTTGCTGCGCGCCGCCAGCATGCGCACCCGGGCGGCATCCAGCGCCACCCAGTCGGTGACGCCGATCTCCTGCGCCAGGCGCATCAGCGCCGCCAGCTGGCGTGAATAGCTGAGCTGCGTCAGCGGGCTGAGTTGGCGTTCTACCTTGAGATAACGCAGAAACGCGTCCACCGGCTGCTGCAGGCTGGGCGCAATCGGCGTCATGCGCGTTCGACCCAGCGTTCCAGCAGTTCCGGCAGCATGCGCGCCAGTTGATTGAGCATCACCGTGCCCATGCCCTGCTGATAGTGTTGCGTATCGCGGCTGCTGAAGATCACCATGCCCAGTTCACCGTCGTCGCCCAGCATCGACAGCGCCACCGAGCCAATCTGGCCAATCTGTTTGGCCTGCGGCAACAGCAGCAGCAGTTCGGGGCCGTTCAGACCACCGAGGTAATGTTGTTCGCTGCCCAGCCGCTGAATGCGGAACGGCTCGAACGCCGAACGCGTCAGCGCCAGGTGGGTGAAGTCGGAAGGTGCGCCGATCTTCCAGCGATCGGCGAACAGGCGCACCGTGGCGCCGGCTAAACCGAAGCCGCGCGCCCAGCGCTGCAGCCGATTGAGCATGTCCTGCAGGCTGTCGGCGGTGGCCAAATCGGCCTGCAGGTGCAGCAGCCGGGCGAACAGCCCTTCGTTGGCGCTGGCCTGTTCCATCAACAGCGTGATCTCTTCTTCCAGCCGTTCGATGTGATTGCGCTGGCGGGCCAGATGCCATTCCACCAGCGAAACGGTGCCGCGTACCGGGTGCGGCACGCGCATCTGCTCAACCTGGCGTGCGTTGCGAATAAAGAAATCCGGGTTCTGCAGCAGATACTGCATCACGGTGTCGTCATCCAGCGCCAGGCCGGCGACGCTCTGTTCTTCTACGCTTTTCATAGATGAATAAATCCGTCATAGACATGGGTTGCCGGACCGGTCATAAACAGCGGGTTGCCCGGCCCTTTCCAGCGAATATGCAGGCTGCCGCCCGGCAGTTCTACATGCACCTCTTCTGACAGCAATTCCTGTTGGATCCCTACCGCCACCGCCGCACAGGCGCCGCTGCCGCAGGCCTGCGTTTCACCAGCGCCGCGTTCATAAACGCGCAGCTTGATGTGATCGCGGCTCACCACCTGCATAAAGCCGATGTTGGCCCGTTCCGGGAAGCGTTCATGCCCTTCCAGCACCGGCCCAAGCAGCTCCACCTTGGCAGTTGTGACATCGTCCACCTGCAAAACACAATGCGGGTTACCCATCGACACCACGCCGCACAGCACGGTATGTTCCGCCGCGCGCATGATGTAGGTCTTTTCAGCCTTAGTGGCGCGGAACGGCACCGCCTGCGGGTCGAAATTCGGTTCGCCCATGTTGACGCACACCAGATCGTCGTCGGTGACGCTGAGCACCATGCGCCCGGTTTGGGTGCTGACACGGATGTCGCGTTTGTTGGTCAGCCCTTTCAGCCGCACGAAACGCGCGAAGCAACGCGCGCCGTTGCCGCACTGCGCCACTTCGCTGCCGTCGGCGTTAAAAATTCGGTAGTGAAAATCCAGTTCGGGATCGTAAGGCGGTTCTACCACCAGCATCTGGTCAAAGCCGACGCCCAGGTGCCGATCGGCCAACCGGCGGATCAGCTCAGGTGAAAAATAGACATTCTGTGTAACGGCATCGACCACCATAAAGTCGTTGCCCAGACCGTGCATTTTGGAGAACTGCATATCATACTCCGCTATCTGGACGCGCTATCCGTCTTGATGTTGCGGTGGCGCTCGCTACCGCAAACCGGGGTTTACTGGTCAACCATCGACGGTTTTTGCTGAGAGCCAGACTGCTCCTGCTGGTTCTTTTGCACCTGATCGCCCGTTTGCACCGGCGGCTTGGCCGGTTTCTGGCTGGCGGGATCGGCAGGCGGGAAGTAAAGCGGGCCTTTCAGACCGCAGCCGGCGAGGCCGGTAACCAGAACTGCCATCAGCGCATAGCGTAGTTGTTTTTTCATTTGCATTAATGCCTGTAATTCATGCGTCCAAGGTCTCTATAATCGCAGGTGGATCATGAAAAGCAATAGGAATTGAATATGAACGACAGTGAGTTTCACCAGTTGGCCGACCAGCTGATGCTGAATATTGAAGAGACACTGGACGATTTTGACGGCGATGCGGATATCGATTACGAAACCAATGGCGGCGTAATGACGCTGAGCTTCGAAAACGGCACCAAAATCGTCATCAACCGCCAGGAGCCGCTGCACCAGGTGTGGCTCGCCACCAAGGCCGGCGGTTATCACTTCAACTACCGCGACGGCGTTTGGCTATGCGATCGCAGCGGGCAGCCGTTTTATCAGCTGCTCAGCGAAGCGGCCAGCGCGCAGGCCGGCGAGGAACTGCATTTTTCCTGAGGCTAAGCAGGGCTCGGCAACCGAGCCCTTGCGGCGTCAATGCAGCTGGAACTGCTGTTTCAGCGGCTGAGCGGCGCCGTCGGCCACCGTCACGCACAGGCTGGACAGCACGTTGCTGCGGAACGGGATCACCTGCGTGCGCCCGTCGAGTTGCACGATCTGATAGAACTGCGGCAGATTGAAGTTGATGAAGCTGGAGCCGTAGGTGAAGCGATCGTGCGACGAGGAGTAGAAGCGGCTGACGTCGCGCACCAGCTCCTCTTTACTGCCCTCGCAGTGGTGATATACCTCAACCCGATTCGACTCATCCAGAATATAGATGTTGAAGCCCTTGTCGTCTGAGGTATCTTCGAAGAAGAACTGGATGATCCCCTCGCTGGCGAAGCCGTCCACCACCGGCGGCAGATGCACCTGATCGGTTTCCACCTTGATAGACAGGCCGTGCAGCTTGTTGTTGGAGATGGCGCCGTAAAACTCCACCGCATTCTCCAGCTTTTGCACCGACACGCTCAGGCGCTCGAAGAACAGCCCCCAAGTCTGCCCGGCAACGCGCACCGCCTTGAAGCGGCCGGGTTCCAGCCGGGTACTGGACAGGCGCAGCTCGATGCACTCCGACACCAGCTGCTGGATACGGGTGCGGATCAGGCCGCGCAGGTGCTGGCTGTAGCAGAACACTTCCACCGACTCCGGCGGCGCGGCGTCCTGGTGCATTTTGCCGAGAATGGTCTTCAGCGCTTCCAGCACCGACTGCTCGCCGCTGAAATGCAGGGTACGCACTTCGTTCCAGGAGTTGCGATACAGCAGATCGATACTGCCCACCAAACACTGCTGCTGCTGGCCGAAGCTGAACACGTCCAGTTTGCGGAAATCGAAGTGCACCACCTGATTGCGGAAGGCGGCGGTCGGATCGTTTTCCAGATTGACGATGATGGCCAGATGGCGAATTTCGCACGGGCTGTACAGCGCTTTCGGCGTCGGCGCCGGCAGGCGCAGCGGGAAGTGATGAGAAACGTCGGCCACCAGCTCCTGCAGCTTGGCGGTGTCGCACAGGTTGCCGCTCTTGATGTGCAGGCGGGTCTGCGGCGTTAGCAGGCCGTTGAAATAGGCCCAGGCCACCAGCTTGTTCAGGTAGCGGTTATATTCCAGCGGCTGATGGCTGACGATCGAATCCATAGCCGGTGCCTGATTATACAGGTACCAGCCGGTGCGGTTGGCGCGGCCAACCGGCACGTGAATAAAGGTTAAATCGTTTTCCGACAGGTCCGGTGAGATCTGCGGGTTCACCAGCGTCACCTTGCCGGGCAGCGCTTCGAACGCCGCGTACAGTTTGCGGGTCAGCACGCCGATATCCTGCGGGCTGGCGCTGACGCTGAGGTTGTTGCGGCGAGCGAAACGGATCAGGTTGCGGTAGCTTTGCATCATCGCATCGAGCAGTTCGTTATGCGCTTCGCGCACCCGCTCGATTTTCCAGTTGGCGCGGTTATCCAGCATCGCCAGACGCTCTTCGCTCCAGCCCCACTCGCTGACCAATTGGCTGAGGATCTCGCGTCGCCAGCCGACGCAGGCCTTGGCCAGCGACAGCTTTTCACATACTTTCAGGTAAAAACAGCGGCGGGCCAGATCGAGGCGGGTGGTGTCGTTGATGTCGGTCAGGTAGCGGGTCACGCGCTCAAGCATCATGCAGTAGGCATCAAGCCCGAAGCTGACGATCTCACCCTGATGCAGCCGGTGTTTGATATCCGTCGCCAGCAGTTGGGTATTGGGGTATTCCCAGGAATAGGCTTCCAGCAGCAAGGTCTTCAGCACCGCCTTGTAAGGCGAATCGATGCTCTTGTACAGCTGCCACAGGCTGGCGCCGAAGTACTCTTCCGCCGACAGCGAACTCAGGCCACCGAGATCCAGCCACTCGTTCGGCGTCAGCGCACCCTGCGCGTACAGCGACAGCACGTATTCATCGTAGTGCGCTTCTTCTTCGCCCGGTACCATGTTCCACAGGATGCGTTTGCCAGCCAGGCGCACAGCGGTGCGATAGAATTCATCGAGCAACAGGATGTGCTGCGTCGAGCCGCAGTCTTCGCCACCCAGGCTGCCGCTTTCATTATGGCGGAAGCGGTTTTCGTCGATCAGGAAGAAGCTGACCTCCACCCCCATCGAGGCGGCCCACTTCTCAAGCAGGCTGCATTTTTGCTGCAAACGGGTGCGTTCTTCGTTGTCCAGCCAGGACTGGTGGCAGACCCAGATGTCGAGATCCGAGCTGCAGCTTTGGCCGATAGACGAGGTGCTGCCCATCGAGTAGACGCCGGTGATCGGCAGCTCGCCGCTGGCCGGCTTGTCAAACGGGCTGCCCCATTTGTCTTCTAAATCGTTCAGGTAATCTTGTTGAGTTTCATCAGGCGTGTAGAGGCAAATGCCATGGGGAACGTTACCGTTCAGGTAACCCGGCATCAGCGGGTGGTGGTGGTGCAGTAAGGTGGGCAGCAGACTGTATACCCGTTGAAACGCGGGCTTCATAGCCGCTAGGGCGCGATCGACGCGTAGCTGATTGATCGCATCCAGTCTCTGCTTCAATGTCTCGATGTAGAGGTACAAGACGTCTCGCCTGATTATCCCGGTGTTTAGAAAAAAACCCGTATTCCATAAGCGCCGTTAGTGTAAGAAGAATATTTGGCGACTTATTGCTGGAAACGTGATCAATTTAACACCTTGCTGATTGACCGTAAAGGAGGTAACGCTTCACAATTATTGTAGCGCTTCCCTAAACGATTTACCCGCAGTGTTAACTGCCCCAAAGCACATCACACGTCCCTTTGATTCCGTTGTCCTTTTTCCGCCTCCGGCTTCTTGCACTGACAGTATTGGCTCTCAGTGGTAGGATGGATGGCGAAATATAAAAACGGTAACAAGCATGTTAGACAAAATTATTCGAATTGCCACCCGACAAAGCCCGCTTGCACTCTGGCAAGCACATTATGTGCAGCAACGTCTGATGGCCAGCCATCCCGGCCTGCAGGTCGAGTTGGTGCCGATGGTGACGCGCGGCGACGTTATTCTGGATACGCCGCTGGCGAAAGTCGGCGGTAAAGGCCTGTTTGTTAAAGAACTCGAGCTCGCGCTGCTGGAAGGCCGCGCCGACATCGCCGTGCACTCGATGAAAGACGTGCCGGTCGATTTCCCTGCCGGCCTCGGTTTGACCACCATTTGCGAACGCGAAGATCCGCGCGACGCTTTTGTTTCCAATCGTTTCGCCTCGCTCGATCAGCTGCCGCAGGGCAGCGTGGTCGGCACCTCCAGCCTGCGCCGCCAGTGCCAACTGCGCGAACGCCGCCCGGACCTGATCGTACGCGACCTGCGCGGCAACGTCGGCACTCGCTTGGCCAAGCTGGACAACGGCGACTACGACGCGATTATTCTGGCGGTGGCCGGCCTGAAGCGCCTGGGGCTGGAGCAACGCATCCGCAGCCCGCTGAGCGCCGAAGAGTGCCTGCCGGCGGTCGGCCAGGGTGCAGTCGGCATTGAATGCCGTCTCGACGACAGCGTCACCCGCGCGCTGCTGGCGCCGCTGAACCATGCGGCTACCGAAACCCGCGTGCGCGCCGAGCGGGCGATGAACACCCGCCTGGAAGGCGGTTGCCAGGTGCCGATCGGCAGCTATGCCGAACTGGATGGCGACAGCCTGTGGCTGCGCGCCCTGGTCGGCGCGCCGGACGGCAGCCAGATGGTGCGCGGCGAACGCCGCGGCCCGGCCGCCGAGGCTGAACGGATGGGCGTTGAGCTGGCGGAAGAGTTGCTGGCGCGCGGCGCGCGCGAGATCCTGCGCGAGGTTTATCAGGGAAATCCGCCGGCATGACGATCCTGGTAACCCGCCCATCGCCTTCGGGAGAGCGGTTAGTGAGCCGGCTGCGCGCACTCGGCCGGGTTGCCTATCATGCACCGCTGATCGACTTCGCCCCCGGCAGCGATCTGCCGCAGCTGCCGCAGGCGTTGCAGCAGTTGAACGCCGGCGATCTGGTATTCGTGCTGTCGCAGCATTCGGTGAACTATGCCGATTCGGTCATCGGCCGCGCCGGACTGAGCTGGCCCGCTCACCTGGCCTATTACGCCATTGGCCGTACCACCGGGCTGGCGCTGCACCGCATCAGCAGTTTGCCGGTGGAATACCCGCGCGAGCGCGAGATCAGCGAAACGCTGCTGCTGCTGCCGGCGCTGCAGAAACTGGCGGGCAAACGCGCGCTGATTTTACGCGGCAACGGCGGCCGCGAGTTGCTGGGCACAACGCTGAGCGAGCGCGGCGCCGACGTCAGCTATTATGAATGCTATCAACGCAGCCCGGTGCACTACGACGGCAGCGAGCAAAGCGCCCACTGGCAGCGTGCCGGTGTGGATACGCTGGTGGTGACCAGCGGTGAAATGTTACAACAGCTCTATACTTTAGTTCCTGATTACTATCGTTCTTCATGGCTGCTGCGTTGCCGCCTGGTAGTAGTGAGCGAACGCCTGGCTACCCTCGCCCGGGATTTGGGCTGGCGTACGATTCGGGTAGCTGACAACGCCGATAATGACGCGCTGATCCGCGCGCTACAATAATCTGACTATGGGATGTGCCACTATGACGGAACAAAATACCCCAGCCGCCCCGGTTGAAGAGCCAACCACCGCGGTTGAGAGCTCCCAGCAGCCAGCCGCTGCCAGCCGCAAAGGCAAGAACACCGGCCCGGTGCTCGGCGCGATCGCTATCGTGCTGGTCATCGCCCTCGGTGCGGGCGGCTATTACCACACGCACAAGCAGGCGCAACAGCTGATCGCCGCCAATCAGGCGCTGCAGCAGCAGCTTGAAGGCGTGAAGCAGAGCCAACAGCAGGAAAGAAATGCGCTGGAAGGCCTGCTGCAGCAGCAGGGTAAAACCCTGGACGCCGCCGATCGCGAGCAGGCGAATCTGGCGCGTCAACTGAGCGAGCTGCAGGAAAAAGTGGCGACCATCTCCGGCAGCGACGCCAAAACCTGGCTGCTGGCGCAGGCCGATTTCCTGGTGAAAATGGCCGGCCGCAAGCTGTGGAGCGATCAAGACGTGACCAGCGCCGCCGCGTTGCTGAAAAGCGCCGACGCCAGCCTGGCGGACATGAACGATCCTAGCCTGCTCGACGTGCGCCGCGCCATTACCGAAGACATCAGCACGCTTTCTACGCTGACCCAGGTCGATTACGACGGCATCATCCTCAAGGTCAATCAGCTGTCCAACCAGGTGGATAACCTGCGCCTGGCCGATAACGACACCGACGAAGCGCCGATGGATCAAAACAGCAGCGAGCTCTCCGGCTCGATCGGCGAATGGCGGCAGAACCTGGCCAAGAGCTGGCGCAATTTCATGGCCGACTTCATCACCATCCGCCGTCGCGATACCAGCGCCGAACCGCTGCTGGCGCCGAACCAGGACATCTACCTGCGCGAAAATATCCGTTCGCGCCTGCTGGTGGCCGCACAGGCCATCCCACGCCACCAGAACGAGACCTACAAGCAATCGCTGGAAACCGTCTCCACCTGGGTGCGCGCCTATTTCGACACCACCGATCCGGCGACCAAGGCTTTCCTGGAAGAGCTGGATAACCTGAGCCAACAGTCGATCTCGATGGACGTGCCGGATCAGCTGAAAAGCCAGCCGCTGCTCGAAAAAGTGATGCAGACCCGGGTGCGCAACCTGATGACCCAGTCCCCTGCCGCTCACCAGGAGGGTTAAGCCATGTTACGCGTGCTATTTCTGTTCCTGGTGGTGATCGCCAGCGTGGTGCTCGGGCCGATGTTGGCCGGGCATCAGGGCTACGTGCTGATCCAGACCGATAACTACAATATCGAAACCAGCGTCACCGGCCTGGTGATCATGTTGGTGCTGCTGTTCGTGGTGCTGCTGGCGATCGAGTGGATCCTGCGCCGCATCTTCCGTACCGGCGCCCGCACGCGCGGTTGGTTTATCGGCCGCAAGCGCACCCGCGCGCGCCAGCAAACCAAAGCCGCGCTGATCAAACTGGCGGAAGGCGACTATAAGCAGGTTGAGAAGCTGATGACGCGCAACGCCGATCACGCTGAACAGCCGGTGGTGAACTACCTGCTGGCCGCCGAGGCCGCGCAGCAACGCGGCGATGACTTCCGTACCAATCAATATCTGGAACGCGCCGCCGAAGCCGCCGACACCGATCAGCTGCCGGTGGATATCACCCGGGTTCGCATCCAGCTGGCGCAGGGCGAGAACCACGCCGCACGCCACGGCGTCGATCGCCTGCTGAACCAGGCGCCGCGCCATCCGGAAGTGCTGCGCCTGGCGGAACAAGCCTATCTGCGCACCGGCGCCTACGCGTCGCTGCTGGAAGTGCTGCCGTCGATGCGTAAAATCGAACTCCACAGTGAAGAGCAGCTGCAGGCGTTGCAGCAGCAGGCTTACATCGGTCTGATGAATCAGGCGATGGCGGACGAAGGCAGTGAAGGCCTGAAGCGCTGGTGGAAAGATCAGAGCCGCAAGACGCGTCACGAGGTGCCGCTGCAAATCGCGATGGTGGAACACCTGATCGAATGCAACGACCACGAGCTGGCACAGGAGATTGTGCTCGACAGCCTGAAGCGCCAATACGACGAGCGCCTGGTGCTGTTGCTGCCGCGGCTGAAGTCCGGCAACCCCGAGCAGCTTGAGAAAGCGCTGCGTCAGCAGATGAAACAACACGGCGCGACGCCGCTGTTAAACAGCACGCTGGGGCAACTGCTGATGAAGCACGGCGAGTGGCAGCAAGCGGCCGACGCCTTCCGCGAAGCGCTGAAACAGCGTCCGGACGCCTACGATTACGCCTGGCTGGCCGATACGCTGGAGAAACTGCATCGTTCGGATGAAGCGGCGCAGATGCGGCGTGAGGGGCTGATGTTGACGCTGAAACAGAACGGCGGCGAATAACGCCCTGCCCGAGAGAGAAGAGCGCGGCCCCGATGCCGCGCTTTTTTTTTGCTCAGGGTTTTTCTGTGGCGCAAAAAAAAAACACTTGCCGTATGGCAAGTGTATAAAGAAGCAATCAGGTCTAGGACAACAGGGGCGGTGCCTCACTCAACGTTCTGCCCTGAGCGTGATGACGGGTTAGTCATCGTTCTCGTGGGCGATAGGCACCCTAAATCGGCTCTGCGTCATTCCCAGGGTTTATGAGGCCTAAGGCGAACATAAGAGGTGGAATGAGCATCTACGCAATAGATAGTGCACTTGGCGTGCCAACTTTTAAATTGAGGCTCTCACATAGAAAGACAGATAGTAATGCATTGAAATTATTGATTTTTTATTTAACTCTGCCTTTCCCGTCACAAATCACTCTCTGGCGTTCTTTGCCGGCGGTCTTTATCAGGTTGTCGCCTCGAAACGACGACTTAAGTCAAAGCCCGTTTTATCGTTTTAAATCAATGAATTATTTGTCTCAACCTGACGACAGCGCCGGATGGTATTGTCGCTGAAAACCAACACGTTTGCAGGCAGGCACCCGATGCTCCCCCCAGAGAGGCAAAAAAACCCGCGCAGTGCTGCACGGGCTTGCCGATATTCGTTTCACGAGGCTCGAACCGCCTGCGGAGGTAGTCATCCTCATAAACTGCAGGCGTAAAAAAACCAACTTGCGTCGGTTTCTTTGAATGTGGTCGGCGAGAGAGGATTACGCGCATCTTTGATGCGCTCCCTGCGGGCCGTTGCTAAAGCAACGTTGCCTCGCTTCGCGAGGCTCGAACCTCCTGCGGAGGTGCTCATCCTCATAAACGACAGACGAAAAAAAACCTGCTTTAAAAAGCAGGTTTTTCGAATGTGGTCGGCGAGAGAGGATTCGAACCTCCGACCCACTGGTCCCAAACCAGTTGCGCTACCAAGCTGCGCTACTCGCCGATTTGTGTTGCTCATACTACCCGATTTATCAGACCGTTGTCCATATAAATCTTATATTTATCAGATATTTTGCGTGGTGCGAAGAGAGGGACTTGAACCCTCACGTCCGTAAGAACACTAACACCTGAAGCTAGCGCGTCTACCAATTCCGCCACCTTCGCACTGTCACAAAATACTGCTAAATCTTCACTTCGTTAGGAAGTGGGGTGGCTAATGGGACTCGAACCCACGACAACTGGAATCACAATCCAGGGCTCTACCAACTGAGCTATAGCCACCATTACTACTTCTTCTTACTCACGCGGTAATATTACCACCGCAGCTCCTGCGCACAAACTTAATGGCGCGCCCGACAGGATTCGAACCTGAGACCTCTGCCTCCGGAGGGCAGCGCTCTATCCAGCTGAGCTACGGGCGCGTAGCGCCGTTGCGGGAGGGGATACTACGGATTTACGCCAATCCTGTCTAGTGCTTTTTCGCAGAAATGTTGCGTTTGATTACGCTTTGCTCACTCCTGCGCAGGAAAGCGCACTCCGTAGCCCCTTTTCACCGTTTATTGCCGCGTTTCTACCCGATTTTCAGCCGGATGATGTTTCTTATGCATACCGAAAGCGAAGTAGCACAGGCTGACGCCGGCTAAGAAAATCGCCCCGACCAGCAGGGAAATTCGCGTATCTGGGTTGATTCCCATGCCGACCAACACGCAAACCAGAAAAGCGATGGTCAGATAGTTCACATACGGGAACATGATCGACTTAAAGCTGTGGGTTTTGATCGCTTCCTTATGGGCACGGCGGAAATAGAGCTGGCTTATCAGCACCACGAACCACGGCACCATGCCCGGCAGCACGCTGGCGCTGTAGACATACACGAACACCTGCTCCGGATTCGGGATGATGTAGTTCAGCGCGGACCCCACCAACAGACAGGCGATGGTGACGGCGATGCAGTTCACCGGCACACCGCTGGCGGAAAGCTTGGTCAACGCCGCCGGCAGTTGGCGGTTCTTGGCCAGGGCGTACAGCATGCGGCCGCCGCTGTACATGCCGCTGTTGCAACCGGAGAGCGCGGCGGTCAGCACCACAAAGTTGATAATGCCGGCGGCGGCGACGATGCCGATCTTGGCGAAGGTCAGCACAAACGGGCTGCCGGTGGTGCCGATGCCGTTCCACGGGAAGATGGTCACGATGACGAAGATTGCGCCGACATAGAAGATCAGGATGCGCCACAGGATATTGTTGATCGCGCGTTTCAGCGTCACCTGCGGGTTCTTGGCTTCCCCGGCGGTGATGCCTACCAGCTCAACCCCCTGATAGGACGCCACCACGATGCACAGCGCAAACAGGAAGCCTTTCCAGCCACCGGCAAAGAAACCGCCGTGCGCCGTCAGATTGGCGAAACCGATAGGCTCACCGCCGTTGCCGAAACCGAAGAAGATCACCCCCAGCCCCACCAGAATCATCACGATGATGGTGGTGACCTTGATCATGGCGAACCAGAACTCCAGCTCACCGTACAGGCGCACCGCCGCCAGGTTGGCCAGCGCCACCATCGCCACGGCGATCAGCGCCGGCACCCACTGCGGTATTTCCGGGAACCAGAACTGCACATACACCCCGATGGCGGTGATCTCAGAAATGCCGACGGCAATCCACATAAACCAGTAGCCCCAGGCGGTCAGGTAACCGAAATAGGGATTCATGTATTTATGCGCGTAAACGGCAAACGACCCGGCGACCGGCTCGAGGAACAGCATCTCCCCCATCGAACGCATAATAAAGAACACGAACAGCCCGGCGATGATGTAGGCCAGCAGTACCGACGGCCCCGCCCATTTCAGCGTACTGGCCGAACCCATAAACAGGCCGACGCCGATGGTGCCCCCCAGAGCGATAAGCTCGATGTGCCGGGCCTCAAGGCCCCGGTGTAGCCCTTGCGGTTTCTCTTTGTGTGCCATAAATCCTCAATAATTTTTCTCGGGTTGTGTTTGCCTGCCGGCCGCTGCCGGTCGTTATTGTCATTATTAAAAGAATAAATCATCCCCTGCCGTTCGGGTTGGCATCAACGGGTAGTCGGAGCGAAGTTACCGTGAGAAGAACATCGTTCAGCGCTGTCGCATCAGGCTTCAGCGGCCGGGGATAATTTCCGGGCGGTATCGTTTCGCATTTCGCCGCTATAAGCAAACCGCAATTTAAAACTTTATGGAATAAATGCGGCTGCGTTTAGGGCTGGGGGTTATAGATATGCGGGAGAAACGTGCAAAAGCAGATTATTGGTACAGCAGACCGGAGCGGAACAGCACTTTCCGCCCCGGATGTAGAGGTTACATCTTGCCGCTGTAGTAGTAGCCGACAAACTTCAACAGCTTCAACTGCCGGCCGATGCGGCTGGGCTGGCTGAGCAGGCGGTAGAGCCACTCCAGACCGAGGTTCTGCCACACCTTGGGCGCACGCTTCACGTGGCCGGTAAAGACGTCGTAGGTGCCGCCCACGCCCATGTACAGCGCCTGCGGATGCACCTTGCGGCAGTCGCGCATCAGGATCTCCTGCTTCGGCGATCCCATCGCCACCGTCACGATAGCGGCACCGCTGGCGCGAATACGCTCGAACAGCGCCTCACGTTGCTCCGGTTTGAAATAGCCATCCTGGCTACCCACCAGGTTGACATTCCACTGGCTGCGCAGCTTTTGCTCGGTTTCCGCCAGCACCTCCGGCTTGCCGCCGACCAGGAAGACCGGCGTGCCTTCACGACCGGCGCGCTGCATCAAGGCTTCCCACAGATCGGCGCCCGCAACGCGCGAAACGTCCGCCGCCGGGTATTTGCGGCGAATCGAGCGCACCATGCTGATGCCGTCGGCGTACTTGTACTCCGCCTCATCCAGCAACGCATGCAGCGCCGGGTCCTCTTCCGCCTTCAGGATCTTTTCCGCGTTCATGGCCACCAGCGTGCCCTGTTTGACCCGGCCGCCGTCGAACAGAAAGTCCATGCAGTGCGCCATATCGCGAAAGCCCCACAGGCTGAAACCGCGCAGCTCATACTGCGGCACCGAAATCTTTGTTTCCATCGTTCTCATTACCCTTACAAAAGACCGTCCGCCCGTGGGGGAGAGGCCAGCGCGCGGGCGCGCGTCACTCTGGCCTTGATCAGCCCGGCGGTATCGAACAGCCAATACAGCAACTTCGCCAGCACCAGACAGGCGCCGAAAATAATGCAGAAGAACACCACGCGCGACACGAATGAATCCACCCCTTCGCGCGCCAACACAATCATGTTGAACACCGCGCCGAAGCAGAATCCTTGCAGGATAGCCGCCTTATAGCGGTTCGGCTCGGTTTTGCCCAACTCATACAGCCAGTCGAACCACTTGATGATCATGCCCACCAGAATCGCGCCGAGCGGGATAAACAGCGCGCCGCCCATCACCACCAGCGAACCGATCAGCGTCGGGGATATCGCCAGCCCGGAGTGGTTGTTCAGCACTTCCCAGGTGAAATAGTTGGCCGAGTTCAGCACCACGTCCGGCCGGCCCGGCCATAGCCAGGTTGGGATAAAGACGTAGAAATCACGCAGGATCGGCGCCAGGCCCTGGAAATCGATCTTGTCGTAATTTTGCAGCAGCAGCGCCAGATTTTCCCACGGCGAGAAAGTATCGCGGGTCAGATAAAGGAAGGTATAAAACGCTTCCGCGCCGCTGACGTCCAGGCTGTAGCGCTTCAACGCCAGCCAGAACATGCCGACCACACCGAATATGCCCGCCGCCGCCAGCATCCACAGCGTGATCCAGCCGCGCACGATGCCGATAAACAGGAACAGCGCGAAGGCGATGATGATATTGGCGCGGGTGCCGCCGACGATGACGTAGGTCAGAATGCCGAACGCCACCGTCGCCACCAGGAACAAGAACCAGGCGCGCAGATCCTGCCGCAGGAAATAGACCACCAGCATCGCCGGAATGAAGAAGTAGAAGAACCGTTTGAGCGCCACGCCGGACACGTCGCTGGAGAAGATCTGGCTGTAGGAATTGAGCTTGAACAGCAGGAAGCCGTTCTGCATGAAGAAGATACCCACGGTCCCGATCGCCACCAGGGCCAGAAGCACCCAGGTCATATGGGTTTCCACCCGGTTCATGGTGAACAGCGCCGCACGCGGCTGAGAGCGGCGCTTGCGCAGCCGGGTCTTGTAGGTGACGTAATAGATGGCGTAAAACGCCGTCGCCGACAGCAAGGCGTACAGCAGAAACTCCACCGGTACCACCTCGACGTCAAACTGAAACACCAGCAGACAGGTCAGCGGGAAGCCGAAATAAAACGTCAGCAAATACAGCAGCGAGAAGAAGACGTTGAAGTTAAAGCGCACACGCCGAAACTCCTGGTAGGTCAGCGTCAGAATAAACGTCAGGCTGACCAGGTAGACGACGAACAGGCCGCCGAATTGCGCCAACGTCATGAGAGCTCTCCCGCCGCCAGCGCCAGGGCTTGCTGCCAGCCGTCGACATAGTTCGGATTGAAGAAGGCGATCGTTTGCTTGTCCACCGCCGCCAGCTGACGCTGCGCTTCGCGCACCACCGCCTCGTCGAGCGAGTCACCGTAGAACAGCACCGGCAGGTGCTGTTCCGCCAAATCCTGCCAGAACGGGTTCTGCCGGCTGAGCACGAAAGGCACGCCAAACTGAATCAGCAGGCACAGGGTGCCTATCCCCTGCTGGCGATTGAAAATGAAATAGCCGAGATCGCAGGCGCGCAGAATATTGAGGTAGTCTTCAAATGCCACCTGCTGCGTGAGCAGCTGCAGGTTTTTTTCGCCGAACAGCGGCAATCCGGCGGCACGCACCTGCTCGATGTAAGCGTCGTTATTGGCCGGATAGCCCATCGGCAGGATCACGCGCACGTCGGCGCCGAACTGCTGATGGATCGCCTGCAGTGCTTCGATATGCCGATTGCTGCGATCGCCGGAGTTGCCCACCAGAATCGTCATCGGCCCGGCCAGATTTTTCTCGACGTGAACGTCGGTCAGCGCCGGATCCATGCGGGTCGGGAAGTACAGCAGCGAAGCCGGTACCCGCGCATGGCGCTGCTGGTAGTGAATCACGTCGCCGCGGGTAGCAAATACATTCCCCACCCGCCCCTGGGCAATGCGGCGCAGCAGATAAAACAGCCTGAATTTCCAGCTGGTGGCGTCTTCGTACAGATCGGCGCCCCAAATATGCCAACTGACCTGACGTGCCTTGATCTTGCCGCTCAGCAGCGCCAGCCACAGCCCCGGATTAAACTGGCCGTGTAGGAAGAAGCGCGCAGCGCGATCGGCCTGGGCGCGGGCGATCACCGCCGCCGCCAGGCTTTTCTTATCGGCGTAAGGCTCAATATTCAGGGCGGGGAAATCCCCCAGTGCCGCCACATCCTTGGCCGCCACCATAAAATGCCGCGTCTGCTCAGCCGGCAAACGCGGCACCAGCACGTCGTTGAAGAAGCGCAGCACCGTCTGGTTATGATGCGGGATATCGGATCCCAGAACGTGAATCAGTGTGGTCATACTCGTCTACGATAAATAAGAAACACGCAGCTACAGAGCGCGAAATACACGATGTAGGTTGCCATATAGGCCTGAGCCGCACCCAGCGCGCCGTGCTGCGGGATCAGCCAGTGCGAGAACAGCGTCAGCAGCAGAAACTGGCTGACTTCCGTCAGGATATAAAAGCGCAGCGACGCTTTAGCGATCACCAGATAGCCGAACACATAAGCCCCGACTTTCAGCACGTCGCCCACCAGTTGCCAGGCAAACAGATCGCGCATGGCGACGAATTTATCCGAGAACAGCAACCAGATAGCGAAATCGCGCAGCACCCAGACCGTAAAGCTCGCTGCCGCTACCGCCGGCAGCACGAATTTCAGCGAGCGCACAATCTCCCGCGAGATGGCGCCCTTGTCCGTCAGCCGCGACAGCGTCGGCAGCAGATAGACGGTAAACGAGGCGGTGATAAACTGCAGATAGGCATCGGAAATGCTGCTGACGCCTTGCCAGATCCCCACCTCATCCCAGCCGTAATGCGCGGCCAGCAGGTTTCGCATCATGACGTAGGCCACCGGCAGCGTCACCGAGGTGATCAACGCCATGACGGTGAATTTGCCGAGGTTACCGGCCACCCGTTTGTCCCAGCGCAGCGCCAAATAGCGCAGCGGCAGCGTTTTGCGCCGCCACAACATCAGCCCGGCCGGCAGCACCACCAACGCCGGCACCAGCGCCAGCCCCGCCAGCGCGCCTTCATAGCCACCCAGCTTGAAGCACAGGTAATATGCCACCACGCCGATCAGGCTGCCGCCGATCACCGCCAGCGCATTGCCCATCGCGTCGCGATAGCCTTTCAGCACCGCCATGAACAGGTTGGCGTAGGCGATGCCCATCTGAATGAAAGCGACGGCGCGCACCACGCCGACGTAATCGGCATGCCCGAACAGCCCGATGCTGATCGGTTCGGCGGCGAACAGAAACACCAGCGCCAGCAAGGTCGAAAAGCCCAGCACGATGCTCGACGCGGTACCGACCGCCAGGCGCAAACGCTGCGGATCCTGATGGTACTCCGCAACGTATTTGGTTATACCGTTAAAAATACCCGCGCCGGACAGCACGCCCAGCACGGTGATCAACTGGCGAAAGTTACCCGCCTGCCCCACGCCGCTGGGGCCAAACGCTACCGCCAGCAGTTTCACCACCAAGAGCCCCACGCCAATTTTGATCAGCGTGGAGCCGGCGGTCCATATCGATGCTTTTGCCAACGACATATCAGGCAAAGAAGCTCAGGATGGTATTGATTACCGTACGCTGATTGACATCAGACATATTGTAGAACAGCGGCAAGCGCACCAGACGCGCACTTTCCTGCGTGGTGTAACGATCTTCGCCGGCAAAGCGGCCAAAGCGTTCACCGGCCGGGCAGTCATGCAGCGGGATATAGTGGAACACGGCCATGATTTCGGCTTCCTTCAGGTAGTCGATAAAGGCCGTGCGCTCTTCGATATCACGCAGCTTGATATAGAACATGTGCGCGTTATGCACGCAGTCGGCTGGGATGCTCGGCAGTTCGATGCGGCCGGCCTTCGCCAACGGCAGGAAGCTGTCGTAGTACTTCTGCCACAGTGCCAAACGGCGCTGGTTGATGCGTTCCGCCACTTCCAGCTGGCCCCACAGGTAAGCGGCCTGCAGGTCAGACATCAAATAGCTGGAACCGATGTCGCGCCAGGTATATTTATCGACCTGGCCACGGAAGAACTGGCTGCGGTTGGTGCCTTTCTCGCGGATGACTTCCGCCCGATCGATCAGGGCCGGATCGTTCACCAGCGTCGCGCCGCCTTCGCCGCCGGCGGTGTAGTTTTTGGTTTCATGGAAGCTGAAGCAGCCGATATGGCCAATGGTGCCCAATGCCTTGCCTTTGTAGGTCGACATCACACCCTGCGCGGCGTCTTCCACCACGAACAGGTTATATTTCTTCGCCAGCGCCATGATGGTATCCATCTCGCAGGCAACGCCGGCATAGTGCACTGGCACAATCGCGCGGGTTTTATCGGTGATCGCCGCTTCGATTTTGGTTTCGTCGATGTTCATGGTGTCCGGCCGCAGGTCGACGAACACCACTTTGGCACCGCGCAGCACAAAGGCGTTGGCGGTTGAAACGAAGGTAAAACTCGGCATGATCACTTCATCACCCGGCTGGATATCCAGCAGGATGGCGGCCATTTCCAACGACGCGGTGCAGGAAGGCGTCAGCAACACTTTCGCGCTGCCGAAACGCTGTTCCATCCACTGCTGGCAGCGGCGGGTAAAACCGCCGTCGCCGCACAACTTACCGCTGCCCATAGCAGCCTGCATATATTCCAGTTCAGTGCCAACAACCGGTGGAGCGTTAAATGGAATCATGTCTACCTCTGTATAACCAGTACGCGGTGCTTTCAATCACGGCACCCTGTCGTTGATAGAGTCGTAATGCGGCGATATTGCTTATCTGGGTCGCGACCCGCAGGCGCTGCATACCTTGACGCCGACATTCGGCGATCGCCGCTGCCATCAGCCTGGAGCCAATGCCCCGGCCAGATGCGCCAGGGAAAGCCGCCAGCAGGCCGATACGCATTTCCTGGCCGCCAATGTCACGCAGGCTGACAAATCCCTCTGGCCGCCCCTGTTCGTCCAGCGCCAACAGGCACTGATGATCGAAGGTGCCCAGAACGGCCTTTTCGATCCACAAAGCATAAAACCGGCCGCTGTCATCAGGTTGATACCAGGGGGTACGAAAGCGGCTGACGGTGAACGCCTGAGCCGCCGCGGTGCGCAATGCCGGGATATCGGCTTCTGCCGCCAGGCGGGACGTCTGGGCGACGAAACCCGGTTCAACCACGTGATCATGCTCAAGAGCCAGAACCAGATCGACCTCGCCCTCAACCAGGCGAAATCCCAAATCAGCCAGACCGTCCGCCAACGCAAGGTGCTGAGCGGGGACTTTGGCCTGCACCAAGGCATAAGCCGCCAGATCGGCTTCGGCAAGCGCCGGAGCCGAGGAGGAGAAGCTGAGTTTCGCGCTGTCTAGCGCGAAAAACTCGCTTTCCCACGCCAAAGGCTCAATAGTGGCGTGGACGCACATGCAGCAGATCCAACAGGTACTTACCGTAACCGGTTTTCGACAAGGCGTTGGCGGCACGTTTGAGTCCCTTGTCATCCAGCCAACCGTTGCGCCAGGCAATTTCCTCTAGACAGGCGATTTTAAAGCCCTGGCGTTTTTCTACCGTCTGCACGAAGCTGCTGGCTTCCAGCAGACTGTCGTGAGTCCCGGTGTCCAACCAGGCGAAACCGCGTCCCAACAGCTCGACGGTCAGTTCACCGCGCTCCAGATACATCTGGTTGATGCTGGTGATTTCCAGCTCGCCGCGCTCAGAAGGCTTCACCTGCTTGGCAAACTCCACCACTTGGCTATCGTAGAAGTACAGACCGGTCACCGCCCAATCGGATTTCGGTTTCTTCGGTTTCTCTTCGATCGACAGCGCACGGAAGTTGCCGTCAAACTCCACGACGCCAAAGCGTTCAGGATCCATGACCTGATAACCGAACACGGTGGCCCCTTCGGTGCGGGCCGCGACGGTTTTTAATTTCGGGCTGAAAGATTGGCCGAAGAAGATGTTATCGCCCAACACCAGGCAGCAAGAATCGCCGTTGATAAACTCCTCGCCGATCAGAAACGCCTGCGCCAGGCCTTCAGGCTTAGGCTGCGCAGCGTAGCTGAGATTGACGCCGAACTGTTCGCCGTTACCCAACAAACGTTCGAAGGACGGCAGATCTTCCGGGGTCGAGATGATCAAAATATCGCGGATCCCCGCCAGCATCAGTACCGACATCGGGTAATAGATCATCGGCTTGTCATAAATCGGCAGCAGTTGCTTGGACACGCCACGAGTGATCGGATGCAGACGCGTACCGGAACCGCCAGCCAGAATAATACCTTTCATACTTACTCCAAAAACCGCCGCGCCGCCGCAGAGCGACGCGGCGTTAAATTAATCTGACAACCCTAAACGCTCGCCGGCATAAGAACCGTCTTGCACCCGGCGCCACCAGGTTTCGTTAGCCAGGTACCAGGCTACCGTCTTGCGAATGCCGCTTTCGAAGGTTTCCTGCGGCCGCCAGCCCAACTCACGATCGATTTTGCTAGCGTCGATGGCATAACGCATGTCGTGGCCCGGGCGATCCTTCACGTAAATGATGAGATCGCGGTAGTTCGCCACGCCTTCTGGTTTGTTTGGCGCCAGTTCCTCCAGCAGATCGCAAATGGTCTGTACCACTTCGATATTCTTGCGCTCGTTGTGGCCACCAATATTGTAAGTTTCGCCCACCACGCCTTCGGTCACGACCTGATAGAGCGCACGCGCGTGATCCTCGACATACAACCAGTCACGCACCTGCGCGCCGTTGCCGTATACCGGCAGCGGTTTGCCGGCTACCGCATTCAGGATCACCAACGGAATTAACTTCTCCGGGAAGTGATAAGGACCGTAGTTATTCGAACAGTTAGTCACAAGGGTCGGCAAACCGTAGGTGCGTAACCAGGCACGCACCAGATGATCGCTCGACGCCTTGGAGGCGGAATACGGACTGCTCGGCGCATAGGGCGTGGTTTCGGTGAACAGATCGTCGGTGCCGTGCAGGTCGCCGTACACTTCGTCGGTGGAGATATGATGGAAACGGAAAGCCAGCTTCTTCTCCGCCGCCAACGGCTGCCAGTAATGGCGCGCCGCTTCCAGCATCGTGTAAGTGCCAACCACGTTAGTCTCGATAAAGGCCGCCGGGCCGTCGATAGAACGATCGACGTGGCTTTCCGCCGCCAGGTGCATCACTACATCCGGTTGATACTGGGCAAATACCCGATCCAACCCGGCGCGATCGCAGATGTCGACCTGCTCAAAAGCATAGCGCTCGCTCTCGGCCACCACCGCCAGCGACTCGAGGTTACCGGCATAGGTCAGCTTATCCACCACCACCACGCTGTCGCCGGTGGCCTCGATGATGTGCCGCACAACTGCGGAGCCAATGAAACCGGCACCACCGGTAACTAAAATACGTTTCAACGCCATACTCCTTTGGTATCAACAACCCATGTTTGTTTTACATCTTCCGGCCGGATGGCCCTGAACTGTTGGTGATCGACCAACATCACGATCACATCGGCCTGCTGCAACGCCTCGGCAATCGGCGTCAACGTCACATGGCCCGCCAGCGACTTCGGCAACTGTTCGACGTTCGGTTCCACCGCCAGCGTTTCGCCGACGTGCCATTCGGCGATCAGGTGCGCCACCTCTACCGCCGGGCTTTCACGCAAATCGTCGATATTCGGCTTGAAGGCCAGGCCGAAACAGGCAATTTTCACCTCGGACGCGCGCTTGTCGGTGGCGGCCAGGCAATCGGCCACCGCCGCTTTCACACGGTCGACCACCCACAGCGGTTTGCCGTCGTTCACCAGGCGTGCGGTGTGGATCAGGCGCGCCTGCTGCGGATTCTGCGCCACGATAAACCACGGATCGACGGCAATGCAGTGACCGCCGACGCCCGGCCCCGGCTGCAGAATATTCACCCGCGGATGGCGGTTTGCCAGGCGGATAAGCTCCCAGACGTTAATCCCCTGCTCGGCGCAAATCAGCGACAGTTCGTTGGCAAAGGCGATATTCACGTCGCGGAAGCTGTTTTCCGTCAGCTTACACATCTCGGCGGTGCGCGAATTGGTGATCACGCATTCGCCCTCGAGGAAAATCTTGTACAGCGCGCTGGCGCGCTCCGAGCACTTCGGCGTCATGCCGCCGATCACGCGGTCGTTTTGAATCAGCTCCACCATCACCTGCCCCGGCAACACGCGCTCCGGGCAGTAGGCGATATTCACGTCCGCCGCTTCACCCGCGTGCTGCGGGAAGCTGAGATCGCTGCGCGCCTGCGCCAGCCATTCTGCCATTTGTTCGGTGGCGCCCACCGGCGAGGTGGACTCCAGGATCACCAGATCGCCTTTTTTCAGCACCGGCGCCAGCGATTTCGCCGCCGCTTCGACATAGGCCAGATCCGGCTCGTGATCGCCTTTGAACGGCGTAGGCACTGCGATCAGGAACGCATCGGCCGCCCGTGGTTTGGTCACCGCCTGCAGGAACCCGCCGTCGACGGCGTCCTTGACCACTTTATCCAGATCCGGCTCGACGATGTGGATCGCGCCGCGGTTAATGGTATCTACCGCATGTTGGTTAACATCTACACCCACCACTTTTTTCTTGCGGGAGGCAAACGCCGCCGCCGTTGGCAAGCCGATATAACCCAGGCCGATAACCGAAATAGTGTCAAAACTCATAGTTTCACCTGATGATTCTTTAAAGCTTCGAGGATACGCTGACAGGCATGCCCGTCACCGTACGGGTTGTGCGCCCGACTCATCGCGTGATATTCGCTTTCGTCCGTCAACAGCCGGGTCACCGCTTCAACAATTTTGGCCACGTCGGTGCCGACCAGACGCACCGTGCCCGCATCTACCGCCTCCGGGCGTTCGGTGGTGTCGCGCATCACCAGCACCGGTTTGCCTAACGATGGCGCCTCTTCCTGAATGCCACCGGAATCGGTCAGGATCATGTAAGCCTGGGTCATCAAATAGACAAACGGCAGATAATCCTGCGGTTCGATCAGCATGACGTTGTCGATGCCTTTCAAAATGCGATTCACCGGCTCACTGACGTTTGGATTGAGATGCACCGGATACACCACCTGCACTTCCGGGTGATTGCTGGCGATCTCCGCCAGCGCGCTGCAAATCCGCTCAAAGCCGCCGCCAAAGCTTTCGCGACGATGGCCGGTGACCAAGATCAGTTTCTTGTCGGCGTCGAGGAATGGGTAACGCTGTGCCAGGCCCGCGCGCAGCGCAGCATCACTCATCACGCGGTCGCGCACCCAGAACAGCGCGTCGATTACCGTATTGCCGGTCACGAAAATGCGGTTGTCCGGCAGCAGCTCGCGCAACAGATTCTGGCGCGAGTTCTCGGTTGGCGCGAAATGGTACATCGCCAGATGGCCGGTCAGTTTGCGGTTGGCCTCTTCCGGCCAGGGAGAATACAGATTGCCGGTACGCAGCCCGGCCTCGACATGCCCAACGGGGATGCGTTGATAGAACGCCGCCAGGCTGGTCGCCAGCGTGGTGGTGGTATCGCCGTGCACCAGCACCACGTCCGGTTTGAAGTCTTCCAGCACCCCTTTCAACCCTTCCAGGATGCGACAGGTGATTTCCGTTAGCCCCTGGCCGGGTTTCATGATGTTCAGGTCGTAATCCGGCGTGATCTCAAACAACCGCAATACCTGATCCAACATCTCACGATGCTGTGCCGTTACGCAGACTCTTGCGTCAAAGGCCTCATCCTGGGCCAGTGCATGTACCAGCGGCGCCATTTTAATGGCTTCAGGTCTGGTGCCGAAAACAGTCAACACTTTCACAGCGAATCTCTTTTGGTCGGTTAATCGCAGGCACCGCCTGCGAATGGGGAGCTCACGCGCCCTGCATCAGATTATTATATTATTTTTTAACTACGCGGCCGACGCGCCAAGGCAACACCCGCGCCAACCAAAGCGCCCATCGCGCCCCACAGAATCAGCCAGAATACCCGGCGTGGGCTGTCACGTTTTACCGGCTCTTCCGGCGTGCGCAAATAACGATAGGTCTGGAACTTCTCATCCAACGTCGGGCCAACGTTCAGCGTCGCCAGCATCGCGCGGTTCTGATCGTAATCCAGATCGTAGGTCGGGCCGGAGGCCTGCAGGCCTTCCAGACGTGCCTGCAGCATTGGCCGGCCCAGCAGGAACAGATCCGAATCCGGCAGTTGCTCGGCCGGAGTGTCGGTTTGCGTGCGGCTAATCCCCTGGCTTTCAGCGATTTTCAGCGCCTGCTGCGTGGTATTCAGCTCGCGCTTGTAAACCGACTCTGCCACCGCTTCCTGACGCTTGACCTGCGCCTTCATCGAGGTAGTGCGAGCGGCCCATGCCCCTTGGATCTCTTCGTTCAGGTGCAGAGCAGCACGGTGGCTGGCGAAAGCCACGTATTGACGCAGCAGGCGGTTGGCGTCCGCGGCGGTTTCCGCCGTCAGCTTCACGCCGTCGTTCGGGACTTTTTTGTCGTCACGCGGCGTGAACAGGATGTTGTTGATCAGCTCGTCGAGCAGCGCCGCATCGGCGCGGGCATCCCCTTCCTGACGTTGCTTGTAATAATCACTCTGCAGCCAGAAATCGCGACGCGTATCGTAAGCCGCCAGTTGCATGATGAACTCATTGTACGCTTCATCCGCGATGCTCGGCTGATCGCCCGCCGTCGCCGGCAACGTGCGCACATCCAGATTGCGCAGGAACTGTTGCTGGGAGTAGTAACCGCCCAGCGCATTCACCGTGGGTTTGTCGGTGATTGCGGTCGCGCTCCATTCTTGCTTAACCAGATAAGAGACGATCAGCGCGACCGCCGCGAACAGCACCGCAATGCCGATTATCCACGGTTTGCCGCGCCACAGGGTGCAGCACAGGCCGCGGATATCGAGTTCGTTATCCACCGCCGGGGTATGCTTGTCAGACGTTGTTTCTGGATTCATCACAGCCAAAAAGCCTCTGGTCTCTGGTTAAGGTACTTGCTTGTTATCGCCCGAACGCCGCAGCCGGCGCTTGATACGCTTAATGTACCGCGCAACCCGCCAGGCGCGCTTGATGCAGTAACCGTACAGGAAGAATGCAAGCAAGAATAATGCCAACATAACCCACTCAGGGATAAAAGTCAGGCGTTCGCCGATCACGCCCACCGCCGCCAGCAATGCGGCCGCCAGGGTGATCAATACGAAAGCCTGCCGTGGCGTAAAGCCGGCGCGCATGATCAGGTGGTGAATATGTTGACGATCGGGAGAGAAGGGGCTCATCCCCTTGCGTAAACGACGATACATGATTGCTATCATGTCCATCAGCGGAATAGCGATGATCCACAGCGCAGTCACCGGGTTAATCGAGTGTGCCTTGCCCTGCGAGCTTTGCAACAGCAGCCAAATGGCGGTAAAGCCGATCAGGGTACTGCCGGCATCCCCCATGAACACCTTATAACGGCGGCCGAGGATGCCGAGGTTGAGCAAAATATAGGGAACGATGGTGGCGATCATCGCAAAGCACCAGAACGCCATCTCATGGTGACCGCTCAGGTACAGCAACAGACCCAGCGCGCCGAAGGAAACGCATGACAGCCCACCCAGCAGGCCATCAATGCCATCGACCATGTTGAAGGCGTTGATCGCCGCCCATACCGCGAACAGCGTCACCAAATAGCCGAACGGCCCCAGCAACATCTCCCAGTCGCCCAGCACATGGCCGAAGCTGCGCAGATACAGACCGGCGAACACCATCATGGCGATGCCGACCAACGCCTGCACCAGGGCGCGGATCTTAACGCTGATGTCAAAACGATCGTCGAGCGCGCCCACAAACACCAGAATGCCGGCGCAGGTGAGGTAAAGCTTGGCGTGCGCGATAGGCAGTTCGGAGATCCAAAATGCGAAGCACAATCCGGCATAAACGGAAATACCGCCGACCAGAGGAATCAGCCCCTGATGGCGTTTGCGATAATTGGGTTTATCTACCAGACCAATACGTTTTGCCGCCTTGCGGGCAACAAAGAGAAAAGCCAAAGAAAACAGGAAAACAAATAGAATTTCAGTACTCATAGTGAGTAAGTTCACAGTTAACAGATCTCTGTAGAAGATAAGGCAGCTTACCACGGGCAATAGCTTGTGCCATCGGCCCCCGCCACCTTTCGGTCATTTCCTATGACAACGGTGATTCATGCCTATTTTCTTCGCATCGGCTGACAAAACGACAGCAGCAAAGCCGACCGACGCAACGCCGACCGACAAACAAGATGAATTCTCAATAAGTCGAGGAAACAACTTACTTTTCCATTACTGCTACTTATCGTATCCGCCAAAAGCGAAAAACGCCACGACTAGGCGTGGCGTTCAGCGAATTTTTTAACGAATTATGAGCGTTTCATCATATCGAAGAATTCATCGTTGGTTTTAGTCATCGCCAACTTATTAATGAGGAACTCCATCGCGTCAATCTCACCCATCGGGTGAATGATTTTGCGCAGGATCCACATTTTTTGCAGCTCTTCGGAGGTGGTGAGCAGCTCTTCTTTACGGGTACCGGAGCGGTTGTAATCGATCGCCGGGAATACGCGTTTCTCGGCGATTTTACGCGCCAAGTGCAATTCCATGTTGCCGGTACCTTTAAATTCTTCGTAGATCACTTCGTCCATCTTCGAACCGGTATCAACCAGCGCGGTCGCGATGATGGTCAGGCTGCCGCCCTCTTCCACGTTACGTGCCGCACCGAAGAAACGCTTCGGACGATGCAGGGCGTTGGCGTCCACACCACCGGTCAGCACCTTACCGGAAGCCGGTACCACGGTGTTGTAGGCACGCGCCAGACGGGTGATAGAGTCAAGCAGAATGATCACGTCTTTCTTGTGCTCAACCAGGCGTTTGGCCTTCTCGATTACCATTTCGGCCACTTGTACGTGGCGCGAAGCCGGTTCGTCGAAGGTCGATGCGATCACTTCACCTTTCACCAGGCGCTGCATCTCGGTCACTTCTTCCGGACGTTCGTCGATCAGCAGCACCATCAGCACGCAGTCTGGGTGATTGTAAGCGATACTCTGCGCAATGTTCTGCAGCAGCATGGTTTTACCGGCTTTCGGCGGTGCCACGATCAGGCCACGCTGGCCGCGGCCAATCGGTGCCGCCAGGTCCAGTACGCGCGCCGTCAGGTCTTCGGTCGAGCCGTTGCCGCGCTCCATCCGCAGACGGGAATTGGCGTGCAGCGGCGTCAAGTTCTCGAACAGGATCTTGCTGCGGGCGTTTTCCGGCTTGTCGTAGTTGACTTCGTTGACTTTCAACAGGGCAAAATAGCGCTCGCCTTCTTTTGGCGGACGAATCTTACCGGAAATGGTGTCACCTGTGCGGAGGTTGAAGCGGCGGATTTGGCTAGGGGATACATAGATGTCGTCGGGACCGGCGAGGTAGGAACTGTCTCCAGAGCGGAGGAAACCGAATCCATCCTGCAATATCTCGAGCACGCCGTCGCCGAAGATATCTTCTCCGCTTTTCGCATGTTGCTTCAGAATGGAGAAGATAATGTCCTGCTTGCGCATGCGGGCAAGGTTTTCCAGCCCCATATTTTCGCCGAGAGTAATCAGCTCAGAAACCGGCGTATTCTTTAATTCGGTAAGATTCATAGTGGTGGGTTCTTAAACTCGGGGTATGTCTCGAACTTGTATCGTGAATGGTATGGCAGCGAGATGCGTGCCTGTTTACTGGACGTTCGATCACCGGGCGCAGAGCCGTCGCGGTAAGAAATGGCTTACATCGGGCGCACGCATTGACGGTTGAAGATCGAAGGTACCTTAAAAATGATTTTTGCAAAACCGTTTGATTGCCAAAACACGGGCTGAGTTCAGTTTACTTTCAACGCCAGTGGTTCGACACAGAGTATAGCTTTAGATTCAAACTCTTTAGATTTAAAACTTCGGGCAAGTTCTATATGCAGTGTGGTTAAACTTAACACGCTTCTTGGCAGGCGTCTAGCGGTGAATTGAACATCACCGCCAGGCACCTGATACTGGGCTTCCCGCCCGATTACAGATTCGCGTTCAGGAAATCTTTGAGCTGACCTTTAGACAACGCGCCAACCTTGGTCGCGGCCACTTCACCGTTCTTGAACAGCAACAGCGTAGGGATGCCACGGATACCGTACTTAGGCGCGGTAGCCGGGTTCTGATCGATATTCAGCTTGGTGATGGTCAGTTTGCCTTCGAACTCTTCGGCAATCTCATCCAGAATCGGAGCAATCATCTTGCACGGCCCACACCATTCAGCCCAGAAATCGACCAGGATCGGCCCTTCCGCATTCAGCACATCGGCTTCGAAGCTGCTGTCAGTCAGGTGAATAATTTTATCGCTCATGTTCTACTCCACAGGATTATGTCTACCTTGTTGGTGTAGCATTAACCAACTCAAGGTGATTTTATTGCACCGCGTTTATTTCAACGGATGTGCTTTCGTAAAGCAATAGTTAGCTGATATTCTACCACACTATGAGCAAAACACACTTGACCGAACAGAAGTTTTCCGACTTCGCCCTGCACCCGTTAGTCCTTGAAGCCCTTGAGAAAAAAGGGTTTCACAATTGCACGCCTATCCAGGCGTTAGCATTGCCGCTCACGCTCTCCGGGCGTGACGTTGCAGGTCAGGCGCAAACCGGTACCGGAAAGACGCTGGCGTTTTTGGCGTCTACTTTTCACTATTTGCTGACTCACCCGGCGAAACAGGATCGCCAGACCAATCAGCCGCGCGCCTTGATCATGGCGCCTACGCGTGAACTGGCGGTGCAAATCCACTCCGATGCTGAAGCGCTCTCCCAGAGCACCGGCCTCAAACTGGGCCTGGCCTACGGCGGCGACGGCTACGACAAACAGCTGAAAGTGCTGGAAAGCGGCGTGGACATTCTGATTGGCACCACCGGCCGTTTAATCGATTACACCAAGCAGAACTATGTCGATCTCGGCGCGATGCAGGTTGTCGTGCTGGATGAAGCCGATCGCATGTACGATCTTGGCTTTATCAAAGACATCCGTTGGCTGTTCCGCCGTATGCCTACGGCCGATCAACGCCTGAACATGCTGTTCTCCGCTACCCTGTCCTATCGCGTACGCGAACTGGCCTTCGAGCAGATGAACAACGCCGAATATGTTGAAGTGGAACCGGAACAGAAAACCGGCCACCGCATTAAAGAAGAGCTGTTCTACCCGTCCAACGAAGAAAAAATGCGTCTGCTGCAGACGCTGATCGAAGAAGAGTGGCCGGATCGCGCCATCATCTTCGCCAACACCAAGCACCGCTGCGAAGACATCTGGGGCCATCTGGCCGCCGACGGTCACCGCGTCGGCCTGCTGACCGGTGACGTGGCGCAAAAAAAACGCCTGCGCATCCTCGATGATTTCACCAAGGGCAACCTGGATATCCTGGTCGCCACCGACGTCGCCGCGCGCGGTCTGCACATTCCCGCCGTCACGCACGTCTTCAACTACGATCTGCCTGACGACTGCGAAGACTACGTGCACCGCATCGGCCGTACCGGCCGAGCAGGCGCCAGCGGCCACTCCATCAGCCTGGCGTGTGAAGAGTACGCGCTCAACCTGCCGGCGATCGAGACCTATATCGACCACAGCATTCCGGTGAGCAAGTACAACAGCGATGCGCTGCTGACCGATCTGCCGGCGCCGAAGCGCCTGTCGCGTCCGCGCGGCGGCAACGGCCCACGTCGCAACTCCGCGCCTCGTCGCGGCGGCGCGCCGCGCAGCAACCGTAAACGCCCGAGCTGATCGCCATGCTCAGCTCCAGCACGCTTTATGCTGCCATCGACCTCGGCTCCAACAGCTTCCACATGTTGGTGGTGCGCGAGGTAGCCGGCAGCATTCAGACTCTGGCGCGGATCAAGCGCAAGGTGCGCCTGGCGGCCGGGCTGGATCAGCACAATCACCTGTCGCATGAGGCCATGCAGCGCGGCTGGCAGTGTCTGCGGCTGTTCTCTGAACGCCTGCAGGACATTCCGCGCGAGCAGATCCGCGTCGTCGCCACCGCCACGCTGCGCCTGGCGTCCAACGCCGATGAATTCCTGCAGGTCGCCGAGCAAATCCTCGGCTGCCCGGTGCAGGTGATCAGCGGCGAAGAAGAGGCACGGCTGATTTATCACGGCGTCGCGCACACCACCGGCGGGCCGGATCAGCGGCTGGTCGTCGACATCGGCGGCGGCAGCACCGAACTGGTCACCGGCACCGGCGCACAGGCATCGCAGCTGTATAGCCTGTCGATGGGCTGCGTTACCTGGCTGGAGCGCTACTTCAGCGACCGCAACCTCGGGCAAGAAAACTTCGAGCGCGCCGAACAGGCCGCGCGCGAAATGGTGCGGCCGATCGCACCGCAGCTGCGCCAGCAAGGTTGGCAGATCTGCGTCGGCGCTTCCGGCACCGTGCAAGCGCTGCAGGAGATCATGGTGGCGCAAGGCATGGATGAACGCATCACCCTGCCCAAGCTGCGCCAGTTGAAACAGCGTGCCATTCAGTGCGGCAAGCTGGAAGAGCTGGAGATCGAAGGGTTGACGCTGGAGCGCGCGCTGGTCTTCCCGAGCGGCCTGTCCATTCTGCTGGCCATTTTCCAGGAGCTCGGCATCGAGAGCATGATGCTGGCCGGCGGAGCGCTGCGTGAAGGCCTGGTTTACGGCATGCTGCATCTGCCGGTGGAGCAGGATATTCGCATCCGCACCATCCGCAACCTGCAGCGCCGTTACCTGATCGATACCGAGCAGGCCGAACGCGTGAGCCAGCTCGCCGCCAATTTCTCGCAGCAGGTCGCCAACGAATGGCAGTTGGACGCACGATGTCGCGAGCTATTGCACAGCGCCAGCCTGATCCACGAACTCGGCCTCAGCGTCGATTTCAAGCAGGCGCCGCAACACGCCGCCTACCTGATCCGCCATCTGGACTTACCCGGCTTTACCCCGGCGCAGAAAAAACTGCTGGCCACCCTGCTGCAAAACCAGAGCAACCCTCTCGACCTGTCGCTGTTGAACCAGCAAAACGCCCTGCCGCCGCGCACCGCGCAGCGTCTGTGCCGCATTTTGCGCCTGGCGATCATCTTCGCCAGCCGCCGCCGCGACGACACGCTGCCGGCGGTGCGTTTACGCGCCAATCAGGACGATGAACTGACGGTGATTTTGCCGCCGGGGTGGCTGGAACAGCATCCGCTGCGCGCCGAGGCGCTGGAGCAGGAAAGCCACTGGCAGAGCTACGTCCACTGGACGCTGCGGTTGGAAGAACAACGTTGAAATGACCAGGGCGCGATGAGCGCCCTGTCTTTTTAATTCCCGCCTTTGGCCTTGGCCAGCTGGGCGCGGATATTGGCCAGATGGCTCTGCCCTTTCTGCATCCGCTCCTGCGGGCTCACCACTTTGCGCTCGGTTTCCCACGCCAAATCGTCCTGCGGCAACTCCAGCAGGAAGCGGCTCGGCTCCGGCCGCACCAGCTCACCGTACTGACGGCGCTCGCGGCACAGGGTGAAGATCAGCTCTTTTTGCGCGCGGGTGATCCCCACATAGGCCAGACGCCGCTCTTCGTCGACATTGTCTTCGTCAATGCTGCTCTGGTGCGGCAGCAGGCCCTCTTCCATGCCCACCAGGAACACGTAAGGGAACTCCAGCCCCTTGGAGGCGTGCAGCGTCATCAGCTGTACCTGATCCAGTTCTTCTTCGCTTTCGCCGCGCTCCATCATGTCGCGCAGGGTGAAGCGCGTCACCACCTGGGTCAGCGTCATCGGCTCGTCCAAATCGTTGCCTTCCAGCATCTCCGTCATCCAACCGAACAGCGTGTTGACGTTCTTCATCCGCATTTCGGCGGCCTTCGGGCTGGTCGAGGTTTCAAACAGCCAGCTTTCATAATCCACGCCGCGGATCAGATCGCGCACCGCCGCCACCGGCTCACGCTCCGCCTGTTGAGCGATGCCGCCCAGCCAATGGGTGAAGCGCTGCAACGATTCCAGCCCGCGCCCGGTCAAGTGCTGGCTCAGCCCCAGATCGAAACTGGCGTGGAATAAACTCTTGTTGCGCTGGTTGGCCCATTCGCCGAGCTTCTGCAGCGTCGCCGGGCCGATCTCGCGCTTGGGGGTATTGACGATGCGCAGGAAGGCGCTGTCGTCCTCCGGGTTGGTCAGCACGCGCAGGTAGGCCAGCAGATCCTTGATCTCGGGGCGCGAGAAGAACGAGGTGCCGCCGGAAATCTTGTACGGAATGCGGTTCTGCATCAGCATCTTTTCAAACACCCGCGACTGGTGGTTGCCGCGGTACAGGATCGCATAGTCGCCGTAGTTGGTCTTTTTCACGAAGTGGTGGGCGATCAGCTCCCCCACCACCCGCTCGGCTTCGTGCTCCTCGTTGTTGGCGGTCACCACTTTCAGCTCTTCGCCATACCCCAGCTCGGAAAACAGCCGTTTTTCAAACACGTGCGGGTTATTGGCGATCAGGATATTGGCCGCCTTCAGAATGCGCTCGCTGGAACGGTAGTTTTGCTCCAGTTTGATCACCTGCAGCGCCGGGAAATCCTCCTTCAGCAGCACCAGGTTCTGCGGCCGCGCGCCGCGCCAGGAGTAGATCGACTGGTCATCATCACCCACCACGGTAAAGCGCGCGCGGTTGCCCACTAACAGCTTCACCAGCTCGTACTGGCTGGTGTTGGTATCCTGGTATTCATCCACCAGCAGGTAGCGGATGCGCTGCTGCCAGCGTTCGCGCACCTCTTCGTTGCGTTGCAACAGCAGCGTTGGCAACAGGATCAGGTCGTCGAAGTCCAGCACGTTGCACGCCCGCATATGGGCGTGGTACAGGCCGTAGCAGTGGGCGAACAGCTTGTCGCGCTCCGAGCGCGCCAGCTCCGCCGCCCGCTGGGGATCGATCAGGTCGTTTTTCCAGTTGGAGATGGTCGAAATCAGCTGCGCCACCAGCGTTTTATCGCTTTCCAGCCACTTTTCGGTCAGCTCTTTCAACAGCGCCAGCTGATCTTGGTCGTCGAACAGCGAGAAGTTGGATTTCATCCCCAACGCCACGTATTCCCGCTTGATGATCTCCAGCCCCAGGGTATGGAAGGTGGAAATCATCAGCCCGCGCGCCTCTTTGCGCCCCAGGGTTTGCGACACGCGCTCTTTCATCTCGCGCGCGGCCTTGTTGGTAAAGGTCACGGCGGCGATGTGCCGCGCCTGGTAGCCGCAGTGGTGGATCAGGTGGGCTATCTTGTTGGTGATAACGCGCGTCTTGCCGGAACCGGCACCGGCCAACACCAGGCAGGGCCCGGTAACGAATTCGACGGCTTGTTGTTGGCTGGGGTTTAATCGCATGGTGCTGGCTTGCTCGGCTGTAAAACGTGGAAGGGAATTGTAGCAGAAAGCGCCGACGAGATTTAGCGGGTATAATCAGCGCAATTTTCGCATCGACAAAGGCAATACCATGGCAAAAACGGCGTGCGCCCTGCACATTCTGGTAGACAATGAAAAGCTGGCCAACGAGCTGCTGGCCAAGCTGAAGCGCGGCGTCAGCTTCGACACGCTGGCGCGCAAATACTCGAGCTGCCCGTCAAAACGTAACGGCGGCTCGCTGGGCGAGTTCAACAAAGGCGCGATGGTGCCGGCGTTCGATAAAGCGGTATTCAGCATCCCGCTGCTCAAACCTTACGGCCCGGTCAAAACCCAGTTCGGTTACCACATCATCAAGGTGCTGTACCGCAACTGAGGGGGCCTGAGCCCCCCTGCGGCGAATTACTGCGCGCTGGCGTCCGTCGCCGGCGCTGCCACCGCGGCGTCGGCCGGCTTGGCTTCTTCCGTCACCACCGCCGGCGCCGGCATCATGATGCCGTCATAGGTTTCCTGCAGCTGCTTCATGCTCATTTCCGGCTCGCCCTTCGGCTGCATCAGCACTAGCGTCGCCTCCTGAGAAAGCTGCAGCTTCAGCGCCTGATTCAGCGTCTCCAGCGTCAGGCTGGACAGGAACTCCTGGCGCAGCTTCTGATACAGCTCCGGCGCGATATCCACCACCCCGCTCTGTTGCGAGCGCAGACGCTGGCTCATCAGCACATCGGTGTCGGTACGGGCGTAGGTCGCGAACAGCTTGCTCAGCTGATCGTTTTTCTGCGCCAGCAGCGCATCGAATTCTTCTTTCGACAGGCCGTTGTCACGCACGTTGGCCAGCTCGCGGGCAATAAAGCCCAGGCTGCCGTTCAGATTGTTGTTCGGCGTATCCAGATGAATGGCGCACTGCCCTCGTTGATACTGCACGCGGCAGTCAAAGCCCAGATGCAGGCTCTTTTGTTCGCTTTTTTCCAGCGTCTGCTGGAGATGCCAGAACAGCGCCTCGCGGGCGAGATCGCCACGCCAGTAACGAAGCAGGCTCTGCGAATCGCGAATCGGGTGCCACGGCGAATCCCACATGATCGACAGCGTATCCTGTTTCACCTGCTCGCTGATCAGACTCACCGGCTGCTGCGGCAGGGGTGTCAGCGTCGGCATCGGGGCCGGGGTTTCACGTTTGCCTTGCAGCGGCGAGAACGCCTTGTTGATCTGCTCGCCCAGGCTGCGGCTGTCAACCTTGCCGACCACGAACAGCGTCATGGCATCCGGGGTATACCACTGTTGGTAGAATTTCTTCAGCTGCTCGAGGTTGACCGGCCGTTTTGCCGGCTGCGCCGGATCGTGCGCCAGCAGCGTCGAGCCTTTCAGGCGGTAACGCCACCAGACGTCTTGGGTATTAGGCGGGAAAGTGCCGACCGGATTGATGCTGGAATTCATCACCGCATGCACCGTATGCTCGTCGATCGCCAATTTGCCGGTGGTATCCGCCAGCCAGGCCAGCGCTTCTTTCAGCAGGTCGGGCCGGTTGTTCGGCAGGCTGAGGTTATACATGGTGAAATCATACGAGATGATAGCCGGCGGCAGCGGCCGCTCGTTGTCCACGCTCTGCTGCCACAGGGCGCGCAGCTGCGGGGCCGTGAAGCTTTCGCTACGCGCCAACGCCAGCCGCGGCAGCAGATGAGCAAAGCCGGTCTGCTGCGAAGACTCCACCAAAGAGCCGGTATTGACGATCAACCGCAGTTCAACGCGGTCACTCGGCCGCTGCGGCGTATCGAGAATCTGCCATGAAAACCCGTTGGCCAACGCCCCCTGCTGCCAGGCAGGGTCGGGTTGTAGTGCTTCAGCCTGCACGCTGCTACTGGCTGCAGCCAATAGCAACCCACCAACTATAAGATGAATTCTGGTGCCCTGCATGTGAACCCCTACTTAATGACTATCCAATTTCTTATGCAAATGCGTGTATTCCATTCAATGGAATCATAAAAATACGCCCTGAGTTTCACGGTGGGGCGGAAAGCAGAAAGTGTACCACCGTGTTAGACCGCGCGCCTTTGCGGATGTCACTCATTAGAGTGAAAAATAATGGATTGCGGGGTTTTTAATGCAAAAAATCGTTACGAGGCAGGGGGAAGAACCTCACCGGCCGCGGATGCGGCCGGTGATTTACCGCCGATATCAGGCGGAAGGCAGCGTTTTGTCCGCGCCGGTGTTTTTGTTGTTCAGCGTGTCTTTCAGCTGTTTTTCATCCAGCTGGTTACACCATTTTGCCACCACCACGGTCGCCACGCCGTTGCCCACCAAGTTGGTCAACGCACGGGCTTCCGACATGAAGCGGTCGATGCCGAGGATCAGCGCCAGGCCGGCCAGCGGCAGGTGGCCGACGGCGGAGATGGTGGCGGCCAACACGATAAAGCCGCTGCCGGTGACACCCGCCGCCCCTTTGGAGGAGAGCAGCAGCACCACCAGCAGGGTAATCTGATGCATGATGTCCATGTGGGTATTGGTCGCCTGCGCGATAAACACCGCGGCCATGGTCAGGTAGATAGAGGTGCCGTCCAGGTTGAAGGAGTACCCGGTCGGAATAACCAGACCCACCACTGATTTCTTGCAGCCCAGCTTCTCCATTTTATCCAGCATGCGCGGCAGCGCGGATTCGGACGACGAGGTCCCCAGCACGATCAGCAGCTCTTCTTTGATGTAGTTGACGAATTTGAAGATGCTGAAGCCGTTGGCGCGGGCGATGCTGCCCAACACCACCACCACGAACAGGATGCAGGTGATATAGAAGCACACGATCAGCTGGCCGAGTTGCACCAGGGTGCCGACACCGTATTTACCGATGGTAAACGCCATAGCGCCGAAGGCCCCCAGCGGCGCCAGGCGCATGATCATGTTGATGATGCCGAAAATCACCCGCGAGAAGCTGTCGATCACGTTGTAGATCAGCTGCCCTTTGTCGCCCAGACGATGCAGGGCGAAGCCGAACAGTACCGCGAACAGCAGCACCTGAAGAATGTTGCCACTGGCGAACGCGCCGATCACGCTGCCGGGGATGATGTCCAGCAGGAACGGAATGATGCCCTGCTGCTGTGCCTGCTCGGCGTAGACCGCCACCGCCTTGGCGTCCAGCGTGCCGGGATCGACGTTCATGCCGGCGCCCGGTTGCACCAGGTTGACGATCACCAGACCGATAATCAGCGCGATGGTGCTGACGATTTCAAAATACAGCAGCGCGATGGCGCCGGTGCGCCCCACCGCCTTCATGCTTTCCATGCCGGCGATGCCGGTCACCACGGTGCAGAAGATCACCGGTGCGATGATCATCTTGATCAGTTTGACGAAGCCATCGCCCAGAGGTTTCATCTCGGCGCCGAGATCAGGGTAGAAATGGCCAAGCAGGATACCCAGCGTGATCGCCGTCAGTACCTGAAAATAGAGGCTCTTAAAGATCGTTGTTTTCATATGAACATCCTATGGGGGGAAGACACGCACCAGGCAGCAGTCTAAAAATCCAGCCTGTTCATTGCTTGCGCGGAAAATAACACCCACTTAACAACATGGAAATAATTTGTTGCACCCGCCCCTGCGGGTTGATGTGAATTTAAGAGCTGAAACGCGTCAGTCGAGGTGCAAAGCTGAAAATTGCGTAAGCCTTTGTTTGCACTAACGCAAAAGAGGTAGATGAAGAATGGCGATTTTCGGACGGGGAAAAGTACCTGAAAGGTCACGCGGCGCTCACGGCGCCGCGCGGCAAAACTCGGCTTCGAACGCTTCGCGCGGCAGCGGCCGGGCGAACAGGAATCCTTGCCCGCTGCGAATGCCGTGCTGCAGCAGCCAGTCGCGCTGCCCGGCGTTTTCCACGCCTTCGGCCATCACCGGTAACGCCAGCACTTCGGAGATCGAACTGACGATACGCGCCATCGCATCGTCGGCCGGCAGCCCCTGAATGAAGCTGCGGTCGATTTTGATCAAATCTATCGGCAGGGATTTCAACCGGTTCAGGTACTCCAGGCTGGAGTAGCCCATGCCGAAGTCATCTAGCGCGATAGACAATCCCAGATCGTGCAGCTCACGCAGCAGCGCCAGCGCGTGGTCGAGATCGTCGATGCGTACCGTCTCGGTGATCTCCAGCAGCAGCTTGCGCGGATCGATCCGATACTGCGCCAGCAGGTTTTTCAGATGCGGAACAAACGCCTCATGTTGCATCTGAATCCCGGAAACGTTGACCGCCAGCGGCAGCGCAATGCCGCGTTGCTGCCAGTCTGCCAGGATGCGGCAGGACTCTTCCAACACCCAGTTGCCGAGAGGCACGATCACACCCAGCTCTTCCGCCAGCGGGATAACGTCGGCCGGCAGGGTATAGCTGCCGTCATACTGCTGCCAACGCAGCAGCGCTTCGGCGCCGATCACCTCGTTGGACTGCATGTCGATCTGCGGCTGCAGGAACAGCGTGAAATGCCGCTGCTCGATGCCGTGCAAGATCTCGCTCTCCTGGGTCAACCGCTTCTGCGTGCGTTCCGTCAGGCTGGGCTCGAAGAACAGGATCTGATTTTTTCCTTCGCGGTGCGCGGACATCATCGCCGAGGTGGCGCTGCGCAGCAGCTGTTCCGCACTCTCCCCCTGATTGAGGTAGTGCGCGATGCCGATACTGGCGTTGGGCCGCAGCGCCAAACCTTCCAGCGTCAACGGCGCGTTGATCTCCGCCATGATACGCCGCGCCAGCTGCATGGCGTGGAACGGCCGCTCGATGCCCTTGGCCAGAATGGCGAATTCGGTATTGCTCAGCTGTGCCAGCACGCCGTTTTCGTCGATGCAGCCGCGCAGCTTCTTCGCCAACGCCAGCAGCAACGCTTCACGCATCGCCGGGCTCATCACGCCAGACGCTTCATGCAGCGTCTCGATGCCGATCACCAACAGGTTAAAACGCTCGGGGCGCAGGCTGGAGGCGATATGCTGTTCCAGCAACGCGTTCAGCAACGCCGGATTTGGCAATTCGGTCACCGGGTGGCGGGTGCTCAGGCGGCTCATGTCGGCATGCGCCTTGGCCAACGTCTGTTGATTGCGGTTGTAGTTGCGCACCAGCAGGCCGAGCTCGTCGTCCTGGTGCAGCGCCGGCAGCATCAGTTGGTGATAGGGCGCTTCGTCCTGCGAGATGTTCTCCAGCTCTTTGGCCATCGCGCGCAGCGGGTGCACCATCAACCGGTTCATGCACCAGGTGATGGCCACCGACAGGATCAGCGCCAGCAGCAGGTAGGTCGACAGCATGGTCGACAAAATGCTGAGGATAAACTGGTACATGCGGAACGAATCGGCCTGCAGCACCAGATAGGCCAGCGGCTGCTGGTTGGCCGGCACCCGTTCCAGCGAATAGAGCGGCACGGAAATTTGGATAGGCAGTTCAAACAGCCGGGCGATCAGCGTCGGCACCGGCCGCTCCGGCGGGAAATTGGCGTGCAGCGCCTGAAACTCGTTCGGCAAGACGATATCCGCCCGGCTGAGAATGCCGACCGGCAACAGGGTGTTCAGCACCCTTTTGGCTTCCGGCACGTCCATCCGCAGCACCGCTTCCGCCAGCGGCTGGCGCACGGAGTGAGCGATATTCTCCAGTTGCTGGGCGTAGTCATCCCTGCGCTGCTGCACAAAGTGGAATAACTGGATCACGATAAAGATGCAGATCGTGACCAGCGCCACGCCGGACACTGTCGCCATCTGCTTAATCGTTAACGAACGCCTGACCCGCAAACCTGCTCTCCGTGAAATCGGGCTAAAACAAAAAGGGGGCTGACTCTCACCCGCCCCCTCGAACCGGGCTGAGTATACTCGATCATCGGCTGTTTTTATCTGGCTATGCCGCAGGCAAAACCAAGAAAATCGCGGGTTTCAGTCTTTTCCTAAAGCGAACAAACACGACCCGGACACAGGGTAACAAAACTCCCCGGCGTCCGACACTCCGAATCTTTCCTCTTCCGACTACTTAAAGTCGGCGTAAGGCGTCAGCGGCTGCGGCGGCAAATCGAGATCCCCCTGCCAGCCGGCCAGGGAATAGCGCAGATAAATCAACGCGTGGCTCGGCGTATAGTCCTTCGCCTGTTGAATGTCGATGCCGGCGCCGAGCGTCCAGTGCGAACTGAGACGGCGTTCGACGATTGCCCGCAGGGTATAACCGACGCCGCTTGAGGAGCTGCCGTCCTCGATGGCGAACTTATCGGGCAACGAATCCGGGATCAGCCCCTGCAGTGGATAACGGCGCTGGCTGTCGGTTTTGGAATGGGACAGCGAAACCGAACCGCCCAGCTCCCACGACCAGTTCGCGGTGCGCTGACGGTAGTTGACCGGCAGCGACAGAGACAGATATTGCTGCGGGCTGTAATAGCCGCCCTGCCCCAGCGAATAACCACTCAAATCCTTCTGGTAATGCCACAGCATGGTATTGAGCCCGACGCTCAGGCGGCGATTGTCTTCGTTGATCAGCTTGTAGTAGTAACCGGCCATCAACCGCTGCCGCTGGTTGTCCGCCACATTCTTGCCGGTAATCTGGTGCGCGCTGAGATCGGCCCACACGCCGTTCGCCTCGCCGCGATCGTAGCTGGCGCTCAGGCTGACGCCGGTGGCGCGCACGCCGCCCCAGGTGGTACCGGTGTTCGGATCTTTGGCACCGCCGAACGCCAGCAGCGAGCTGGAGATCGGCCGCCGCGAGGCCGCCAGCGTCCAACCGATGTGGTTCCAGTCGCCGCTGTAGGCCAGGCCGCCGGTCCAGTCGACCACCTCAAAGCCCATCGGCGTCGTGCCGATATCGGCGGCCCAGCGATCGTTTTTCCAGCCGGCCGCCACGCTGGTGCCGGTGGTTTTCTGGTGTTCATCGCCGCGGCACCCTTGCGTGTTGCAGGTGCCGAAGGTTTCGTAGTATTTGCCGCTGCCGTCGGTCGAGAAGCGGCCGGCATCCAGCTGCACGGTGTCAGTGCGCAAGAAGGCGCGCCCGTCATACAGCGGCATGTCCACCTGCAGCATGGTGTCGTGCGCGTTGAAATCGGAAATGCCGCCGGTGCCGCTCGAGCGCCAGTAATCGTGATCGAGCGTGACGTTCACGTCTTGCTGTCGATACAGATCCGCGGCGTCGGAGCGGATGCCGCGTTTCAGCCAGTCGTCGCCCGCGTTATTGCGCGTCAAATAAGTGTAGCTGTCATTATCCTGCGGCAGCGTCGGCGTGATGCCGCCGGCCACCATCGCCTGCCGGAAATCCTGCTGCGCCCGCTCAGGCTGTTGCTGAGCCCGCTCCAGACGGGCGGCGTCACGGTAGATCAGCGCCTTGGTCTGCCCGACGGGTTCTGAAGCCGCCGCCGTTTTCAGCCGGCCGAAGAGCGCGTCGGCCTGCTGCGCATCGCCGACCGCACTCCAGGCGTTGGCAACCCGCCGTTGGCTGTTGAGCGAAGCGTCTTGCGGCTGCGGTTCGGTTTTCAGCCGCTGGCGCGCCGCGTCAAGATCTCCCTGCGCCACATAGGCTTCGATCTCGCCCAGCTGCGCATCCGGATTGTTCGGTTCACGGCGTTTCACCCGCTGATAGTCGTCCAGCGCCGCCGCATACTCCCCGCGCGCCAGCGCCCAGTCGGCGAGCAGCAAATCGATGCGGGTGTCCGCCGGCTGCCGGCGCAGATAGGCTTCCGCCGCCGGTTCGTCACCGGCCGCCCGCAGCCGTTCGGCCTGTTCGATTATCGCCTGCATTTTCAGCCGCTGCGCCAGTTCGCGCATATCGTCGTTCCACTGCGCCGCCGGCAGCGTATTGAGCTGCGCCAGCGCCTGCCTGTCGCGATCGCTGCCGGAAAGATAGAGCGCATAGGCGTAGGTCAGCTGCGGATTGGCGTGCTGGCGCTGCGCCAGCTGCCGGAACAGAGCGTCCGCCTGCTGCGGCTGCCCAGCCTGACGCAGCGCCTGCGCGTAGCGATAGGTCAGCCAGACATCGTCGGGATCCATCGCCTGGGCGCGGCGATAAATTTCCACCGCCTGTTGCCACTGTTGCTGCTGCGCCAGCGTCTCCGCCTGCTGTTTCAACATGTCGAGCCGCAGCCCGTCGAAGGTGCTGCGCAGCTTGGCCTGTTGGCTGCGCGGCAGGCCGCTGAGGTAGGCCAGCGCGTTTTCCGGCGACTGCCGTTGATAGATATTCACCAGGCCGCGCAGCGCGCTGCCGTTGCCGGGATCGCGTCGCAGCGCCTGCTGATAAAACCCTTCCGCCGCGGCGTCATCCTTGCTCGCCACCGCCACATCGCCCAGGCCGATAAACGCATCGCCGTCGCTGTCGTCGAGCTGGCGCGCCTGCTGATATTTCTGCCGTGCCAGCGCGAGATTGCCGGCCTTGAGCGCTTTGTCGCCCTCGTCGATCGCCAGCCAGTAGCCGGTGCTCTTGATCAGGCTCTGCCATTTGCCGCTGCCGTAGCCATTCTTGTCGGCCGCCAGCGCCTGGCGAAACAGCTTCAGCGCCTGCGGGCGGTCACCGGCGCGTGAATAGGCCTGGCCGAGCGCGCCCAGCACCTCGGCGTCGTTCGGCGTCGCCGCCAACGCCTTTTGCAACTCAGGAATGGCCGCCCGGCTGCCGCCTTTATCCACCTGTGCCAGGCCGCGCACCCGCGCCTGATAAGCCGGATCGGCCAACAGTTTCTGCTGTCTGGCCAGCTCTTCACGGGCGCGGGTCGCCTGATCGCCGGTGTCGAACACGCCGAGGAAACGGTTGAGCGCCGCCACGCTTTGCGCGCTGACCGGCATCGCTTTGACCTTGTCCAGCCACAGATCGGCGGCATCGCCGCGCCCGGCCGGATCGGCGGCGATCTTCTGCAGCAGTTCATAGGCCTGCGCGTCCTGATTCTGACTGAACAGCATGCGCGCCAGCGACATGCGCAGCGCCACGTTGCCGGAATATTGCTGGTCCAGCGCCTGCAACTGCTTTAACGCCTTCGCCTCCTGCCCCGGCAAACGCGCCACCAGCCGCCAATACTCCACCGCCAGATCGAGCGTCGGCGGCTCGCCGTGGAACAGCGCATCGTACTGCGCCTTGGCCTCCGGCAGCCGGCCAGCGGTCGCCATCAGGCGGGCCTGCTGCAGCTTTTGCCGGGTTTCCGGCTGGGTCAGCAGCATGTTCATTTGCGCCTGGCGATAGGCGCTGGACTGCGGCGCGAGAGTTTTCAGCTTGTCCAACTGCTGTTGCGCCAGCGCCATGTTGCCCTGCCGCAGCGCCAAACGCATGCGCGCGGCGATCACGTCCGGGTTATTCGGATCCATCAGCTCGAGCCGGTACAGCGACTGGCGCACCAGATCGTCCTTGTTGCCGGCCTCGCCAATGCGCACCTGCTCCAGCAGCCACTGCTCCGGGGCCACGGCCTCCGCGGCGCGCGCCTGCGGCAGCATCGCCAGGCTCAGCGGAATCAAATTCAGCCAGTTTATTTTGAAGTTGTGCATTGGCCGTCCCACGAGGGTTGCAATTCACCCTGACGATTAAAGCGATAACGTTGTTGATCCCACCCCTGACCGAACAGCGTCAGCGAGGCGCTGAAATAAGCGTCGTCACCCGGCGGATGTTCGCTGATGCGTTGCCGCTGTGTCGCCAGCGCCTCGGCCTGCGTCGCCAACATCGGCAGCATTGAGGCGGAAAAGCCGACCGGGCCGTCACCGGTGGTTTTGCCGCTGGCGGTATCGGTTTTCTCCGGCGGCACACCCTGTTTGGCGGTGAGCTGCGCCATCGGCTGGAAGCGTGCGAGCAGCGCCGCCTTATGCTCATCGTCGTCCGCCAGCATGCCGGCCCACAGATAGACCCGAATCGCGTCGTAGCTGCCGACGTTCGGCTTGACGGTATCCGGCTGCCAGCCGGTGCCGACTCGCCACACCACCCAGTCCGGTGAGAAGCCGTGCGGCGCGGTGTCCAGCCACAGCCGCTGATTGACCTGGCGCATCGCGCGCCACGGGCCGTTCAGCGCCGCAAAACGCGCCAGCAGCTGCGGCGGCAGGTAGCTGGGGTTCAGCCGCCAGCGATCTTCCGCCACAAACCCGACTTTGCCCGGCAGCAACATCAGGCCCAGGCCGGGGATGTCGGCCACTTCCTCGCGGCCGATGCGTTGCAGCAGCAGCGTTCCCAGGGTTTGATAACGCCGGCTTTTCCACAGGCGGCCGGCTTCGAGCAGGTTATAAGCGATCCACAGATCGGCATCTGACGCCGAGTTGGCGTCCAGCACCTTCCACTGCTTGTCGTCGCTCTCGCCCCACAGCCAGGCGGGCAAACGGGCGCTGAGATCGCCCGCCGCCAGGTTGTTCTCCGTCCAGGCCAACAGCCGATCGAAGGTCGGCCGGTCGTTGGCCACCAGAGCGAAGAACAGGCCGTAACTCTGTCCCTCGGAGGTGGTGATCTTGTTCGGACTGCTCGGATCGATCACCCGCCCCTGCGGGCTGATGTAGAATTGCTTGTACTGTTGCCAGCCCGGCCACTCGCAGACCGCCGCCGCGCTGAACGCACACAGCAGCAGCATGCCGAGCGACAGGCGTTGCAGCATCGCGCTCACCGCCGTCAATCCCGATCTTCAGGCGCCAGACGACGCCGGCTGAAGGCCTTCAGGCCGCGCCACAGCATCAGCCCCAGGATCACCACCAGCACCACCGCGATCACCGCCAGCAGGACCGGATGGGTGGAGAGGGCATACCACAGCCGCTCCCACCACGGCAGGTGGCCGACATAGTAAATATCGCCGACGCGCAGGCTGTTGACCCCTGATTCGCGGATCACCGCCACCGAACCAAACACCGCGGCGCGCTTGCCGCTGTCCAGCAGGGCATTGTTGAGCAGCTCATAGCCGCGCGGGCTGTCCGCCAACAGCGCCACGATGCTGCGCTGGTCGTTGAACGGCGACTGTACGCCGATGATCGCCGACATTGCGCCCTCGGAGCTGACGGTGGTCTTGCTGTCCGGCTTGGTGTCCTCTGCCAGCACTTCCGCACTCGGCAGCGGCGGCTGCCGCGTCGGCTGTTTCACCCAGCTTTGGGTCGCGTCCACCAGCAGACTGATTTTCTTGTCGTCGCGCAGCTCCGGCGGAATGGTGCCGACCATCAGGATGTCGTCGTCGCGATCCTTGGCCTGCGACCAGTCGTCGCTCAGCGTGAAGGCCAGCGCCGGATAACCGGTTTGCGCGCCGATCACGCCCAGCGCGTTCAGCAGCGCGCTGACCTGCGCCGGCTGCGGTTTCTGGTTCACCAACACCAGCGTTTGCGACAGATCCGCCAGACGGCTGAACGGGAAGCCGGCGTTGGCGAAAGCGCGCAGGTCCGGCATCGCCATAAAGTGGCGGTAGCCGGAGAAATCGATGGTAGACGCGCCGTCGATCACCGCGTGGTTTTGCGTGAAGGAGTAGGTTTCGCAGCGCCCTTCCGCGCCGCTGGCCAGCAGCGTGGTGTAATCGAAGTCAAAGCGCAGCTGGTTGGTGGCCCCGAGCCGCAGCGCCGGAATGCTGACGTTTTTGTCGGAATCGAGCAGCCCCTGCGTCAACGGCAGGCGCAGCAGCTGCGCGCCCTGCTCGTGTTCCGGCACCAGCGAGTAAGCCTGCACGAACTGGTTGTTCAGACTGACGCTCAGCCGCGAACCGTCCTGAATGCGCGGCGCGGTATAACGGTATTTCAGGTGCATGTCGATGCCGGTGCTGCGGATCAGGAACAGATCCGGCGGCAGGTTCATGGTCAGCGAGATCGGGCCGGGCTCGATGCCGCTGGTTTGCAGCTGTTCGGCGTATTGCTGCAGCTCGGCGAAGGTCATCGGCCGATCGGTACGCACCCAGTTCGGCGCGTCGTAAGGCTGGCGCGGCGCGAGCTGCTCCACCTTGTCCACCGTCACGTTCTGGCCACGGAACAGGATGTTGCCCTGCGCGATGCCCTTCACCGCGGTGATCAAATCGTTGTCGTCACGCCCCTGAATCAGCAGCAGTTTGACGTACGGATTGTCGGGGTGGCTGATCATCTCCACCGTCGGGCCGTTGACCGCCGGATAATCGCGCAGGAAATCCGGGCGCTGCGAGTTGGTGGCGAACACCACCGCGTGCTGCGTCGGCAGCGCGTTGTACAGCGTCGGGAAGGATTGCCCGCGCCACTGCGCCTTGCTGCCGAACCAGGAGGCCAGAATACCCGCCGCGCGCTGCTGGGTGAGGTCAGGCTGGCCGGCGAACACCATCGGCAGAGTCAGCGGCCGATTGTCACGGCTGTCGAAGAACGGCTCAGGGAAGTGCGACAGCTCATTTTTCACCGGCAGCGTCTGGAAACGCAGCTTCAGCGCGCTGGATTTGCTGACATCGAGCCACAGCGAGGTGCTGGCCGGGTTTTCGCAGATGTTCTGATAATGGCCGACGAACACCAGCCTGACGCGGTTAAAATCGGTGATATAGCGCGGATCGATCGCCATCTGGATGCGATTGGGCTTACCCAACTGCTCCTTGGCGATCGTGGTCACCCCCATCAGCTCGTCGTTCAGGTAGACCTTGACGTGCGACTCCACCGGGATCAGCGCCGGCGACGGTGTGAACTCCATATCGAGCATCGCCTGCGAGACCACCTCATCGCTGCGCACGCCGAATTCGATCTGCCCGTCGGGCCGGGTGCCGCGCAGAACAAAGGTGCCCGGCGGCGGCGCTATCTGCGCAAACGGCAGCGACACGTCGCGCACCGGCGCATTCGGATCCTGCGGCGCGGCGGCCGGCGGTGGCGCGGTCGCCGTATCGGCCGCCGCGGCGATCGGCGGCTGGGCCGCCACGGTCGGCGCAGTGGCGGTTTCGGCCTGCGACAGGGTGCTGATGCCTAAGGCCAGAGCAGTTAACCAGGTTATTTTTCTCGTCATCGTATCATCATCAATGTTGGAGCCTGTTCACCGGGCGAGTGAGCGGGCGGTTGAACTCGCAGCTAACCCACTGTTTCTTTTTGACCCAAGGTCGGATCCCTGCCGACGCCGCGTGGAATAAACGACACTACCCAGGCGGTCAGCGACGTGACCCCGACCAGCAGACCGCGCACCAGCGGCGGCGCGTAATCCGCCATGCGCACATAGCCCCGGAAGCCCAGCGCCAGCACGTCGCGCAGGCTTTCGATCGGCCGGTCTTCAGGGAACCCGTCCTGCCACAGCGCCCAGGTATCGGCGCGGGCGAAGGTGCACTGAATGAAATCGATGTGTTCACGGGTGGTGAGATTGACCAGACGCACCCCCACCTTGTTGCCGAAGGCGCGCGTCACCACGCAGGGGAAGCTGTACTCCTGCTGGCCACGCTTGAGCAGCAGCGAGGCTTTGTCGCCGTCTTTCAACGCGTTTTCCACTCGCATCTCAATGCCCACGCCGCCGTCGGAGTAATCGCGCAGCGTGCAGGGGTAGAGGTGGCCGTCGGCACGCGCGATCGCCGCCGGCATGGCGATCTCCACGCGGTGCGCCTGACGCACCTGCTTGGCCTCTACCGCCACCGCCACCGCGCCGCCGAGAATGGTCATGTTGTACAGCACCCACACCAGGCTGATGATCACCGTCATCACCTCGTCCGTCGGGCCATAGGCCAGCCGCCAGGCGCCGAACGCCAGCCCGGCCAGGTTAAGGATCACCAGGAACATATAAGGTCGGGTGATCACCCAGTCTACGTGCTCCTCCTCCACCAGCCCGCCCTTGGCAGTGACGTTGAATTTGCCCTTGTGCGGATTGAACAGCGCCACCGTGGTCGGCCGCGCGATATACCAGGCCAGCACCGTTTCATAGATTTCGCTCCAGAACGAATGGCGGTATTTCCCCTGGATACGCGAGTTGGTCAGGCTGGCGTGGATCATGTGTGGCAGCACATAAAGCGCGATCGCCAGCGCCGGCGCGAAGATGATGTAGGCATGCAGCAGCAAAAACGCCAGCGGTGCGGTGAGGAAGATCAGCCGCGGAATGCCCGACAGGAAGTGCAGCATGGCGTTGGCGTAGCACAGGCGCTGCGCCAGTTTCAGCCCCTTGCCCAGCAGCGGGTTGTCGAGCCGGAAGATCTGCACCATGCCGCGCGCCCAGCGAATGCGCTGGCCGATGTGCGCCGACAGGCTTTCGGTCGCCAGCCCGGCAGCCTGCGGAATGCGGATATAAGCCGAGGTATGCCCGCGCCGGTGCAAACGCAGCGAGGTGTGGGCGTCTTCGGTGACGGTTTCCACCGCGATGCCGCCGATCTCGTCCAGCGCGCTGCGGCGCAAGATGGCACAAGAGCCGCAGAAGAAGGTGGCGTCCCACATGTCGTTGCCGTCCTGCACCAGCCCGTAGAACAAGGTGCCCTCGTTGGGCGTCTGGCGGAAACGCCCCAGGTTGCGCTCGAACGGATCCGGCGAGAAGAAGTGGTGCGGGGTCTGCAGCATCGCCAGCTTTTTGTCTTTGAAGAACCAGCCCATGGTCAGCTGCAGGAAAGAGCGCGTCGGCACGTGGTCGCAGTCGAAAATCGCCACGAACTCGCCGGTGGCCTGCTTCAACGCGTTGTTGATGTTGCCGGCCTTGGCATGTTCGTGGGTCGGCCTGGCGATGTATTTCACCCCCACTTCGGCGGCGAACGCACGGAATTCGGGGCGATTACCGTCATCAAGGATATAGATATTCACCTTTTCCTTCGGCCAGTCGATGCCCAGCGCCGCATAGACGGTCGGCTTCACCACCCCGAGGTCCTCATTGTAAGTCGGCACCATCAAATCGATGGTTGGCCAGGTCGCGCTGTCAGCGGGCAACGGCACCGGCTGGCGATTAAGCGGCCAGATAGTCTGGAAATAGCCCAGCACCAGCACCACCCAGGCGTAGGTTTCCGCCACCAACAGCAACAGGCCGCACACCAGGCTAAGTGGATCGTCCCAGTTCAGCGTGGCGGTATAGCGCCACCACAGGTAACGGCAGGAGACGGTCAGCGACAGCACGATCAGCATCAGCGCAGGCAAGCGCCCCGGCACCCGGCGCACCACCATCGCGATCCCCCACAGCAGCACGACGAACACGAATTGCGCCGACAGATCGAACGGTTGCGAGATGCACAGCATGGCGAGGATCGCCGCCAGCACGCCGACCAGAATAAACAGCGCGCGTCGCATGCCGCGGTTCATGCGGCCGAGGCGCTCTACCGAACGCTGTTCCACGCCGGCGTTTTTCAGCCGCTGCGGCAGGCCCTGCAGCCAATCGGCGTAGCGCTGCTGCAGCCGACGCCACCCAGCGAAATAGTCACGCTGCACTGGCGCGCGGCCGCTGCGGAACAGCAGTAGCCACAGGCCCTGCAGCAGATAGCGCAGCGCATCCGCCGGGCGTGGGCGTTCGGCGGACAGGTGCGGGAACCAGTAAGCGCGGCCGGTACGCACACGCTGCCAGGCCGGTGATTCAAAGCGCAGCAGCATCCACCCCAGCGCCACCAGCAACGTGGCAAAAAACGCGGTCAACGCCGACGCGCCGTTGCGGCGATAGCCGCGGTAGCGCGCCTGCACCGCCTGACGCACCGGCGGCACCAGCAGCAGGCTCAGCACCCGGCTCATGGCGCAACACCCCGTTTGAGGTTGATCAGGCACCAGTTGGCCAGCGTCAGCACTTCATCCGCCGCCAGACTCTCGGGGCGGTACTCGCCCAGCGGCTGTTTGACCGCCAGCGCTTCCGCCAGCGCTTCATCGCGGTGGATCACCACCGGCAACAGACCGCTCAGGGTTTGCAGCCACAGCTGATGCAAATCCTGCTGCAGCTGGCTGGCGGAGGAGTAGTGATTGACCAGGAACCGGCAGTCGTTCGGCAGCGTCTGCTGATGGAGCCGCACTTGGCAGTTGGCGTCGGGGTTCAACAGCATGAACACGCTGTCGGCTAGCTGCAGCGCCTGCTGCGCCAGAGCGCCGTCCCCGATCGGAACATCCAATAGGATCCAGCGCTGCGGATCGCCGGCGCTCAGTTGGCGCAGGTTGTCGCGCCAGCGTTCGGGCAGCTGCTGACACTGACGCTGCACTTCCAGCCGTTCCGCCGCATTCAGGCGGCCAAACGGCAGAAAATCGAGGTTTTCACAATAACGCAGCGCGCCTTCCTGCCAACCGCCGCCGTCCTGCTCCGCGCGGGCCCAGCCGCGTGCCAGTTCGAACGGCGTGTTGAAATGCAAGCGCAGCAGATTATCCGGCGTGAAATCGATCGCCAACACCGACTCACCCAGCTGCTGCAACGCCCAGGCGAGCGCCGCCGTGACCGACGTCGTCCCCATCCCACCCCGCAGCCCTTGCAGCGCGATCACCGGCATAGATCAATGGCTCCCCGCAGTCTGCGCCAATTCGGCCAACAGTGACCAGCGCGTCATCATGTGCGTTAGCCGCTCCTGCCGCGAAATATCGACATAGCTTAATTTCGGCAATGAAAAAGCCTGGCTGAGCGCCTGCAGGTCATCCTGGCTCTCCCCAGGCGCCGCTGCACGAAAATGGGTAGGTGCGTTATTCATTCTTCCGCCTTGGCGAAAATAGGCTATGTTAATTAACTATAGCAACGATACAAAAAGAGACAGGCAATAAGATGATTCTCAACAAATATTGCCGAATAGCGTCGGATATTTGTTATTGCCAGAGTAAAAATGGCTATCTTTAAATATAAACGCCTTTAGTCGGCTTTCAACGAAAGTAGAACACATCCTATGGCGCACTCTTTTTCTCTAGGCATTCGGCAGATTTGGGAAGAGCTCTCGGTGATGCAGGCTCCGGGACTCTATTGGATCAATATCGACAGGCAAAGCGACGCCGCGTTGCTGTGTCGCCAGGTGATCGCCGCCCAGCCGGCCACCCACAAAGTCGCCCTGATCTGCAGCGGCGACAAACCCGAAAGCCTGCTGGCCGAGCTGGCTTCGCCCGCTTTGCAAAAGCTGCCGCTGTATCAATTACCGGAGAAAAAAGCCGCGCTGACGCAGCTGAGCGACGATCTGATGCGCGCCCTGCGGCCGCAGAATCGCTTGCTTATCCTGCTGGCCCACGCCAGCCTGTGGCAAACCTTCACCACCGAAGAGCTGCGCGAGTGGACACGTACCCTCGCCGCCTGGCTGCGGCGGCAGGGCTGCACGCTGTTGATCCTCAGCCACGGCGGCGGCATCAATAAGCTTAAAGGGCAGCTCAGCGCACAGCATCGTATCCTGAACGGCCTATCCAGCCTGCAATGGCAGCAGGACAGCGCGCAATATCTGGTGAACTGGTGGAGCACCGAAAACGGCATCAACGCCAATCAACTGCTGACGTTGTACGCCGCGCAAGGCGGCTGGCAGGGCGAGGATGAAAATAGTCAACCCTCCCCCACCGCCTTGCGCAGCGACGAAGGTCAGTATCTGGCCGAACGCAGCATTCTGGAGGGCGCGCCACCGCTGTCCGCCAACTGGCAGCTGTTGGAGAGCAACGACGAACTGGCGCAGCACGGCATGCTGAGACTCTCGGCAACGTTGATTTTCGCGTTGTATCAAAGCGACCAAATCGATCACCTGGCGCACCAGATCCACACCCTGCGACGCAGCCGCGGCAGCGGCCTGAAAATCGCGGTGCGCGAGATGAGCGCCAGCCTGCGCTACAGTGACGAACGGCTGCTGCTGGCCTGCGGCGCCAATCTGATCGTGCCGCACGTCGCGCCGCTGTCGCGTTTTCTCACCATGCTCGAGGGCATCCAGGGGCAGCGTTTCTCACGCCATGTGCCCGCCGACATCGATGCGTTGCTGGCCGGTTTGCGCCCGCTGCAGCTCAAAGGCTATATGCGGCCGGAAGCGTTCAGCCAGGCGGTGCTTTCGCTGATGGGTAACACGCTGCTGCCTGAGGATGGCAAAGGCGTAATGGTGGCGCTGCGCCCGGCCATCGGTCTGCGCGCGGAACAGGCGATGACCCTGTGCCACCTGCGGCGGTTCGGCGACGTGATGACCGTGGTGCAGGGGCGGCTGGTGCTGTTCCTGTCCACCTGCCGCATCAACGATCTGGATACCGCGCTGAAGTTCATCTTCCGGCTGCCGGTGGATGAAGCCTTCAGCAACCGGGTGGTGTGGCACCAGGACGTCGATATCGTTTCGGAAATCAAACGCATGGCCCAGGGGCACTGGCAGATTTCGGCTACCGGTACCGCCGGCGCCGCGCCGCGCCCCAGCGTGGCGGTGGCCGAGGAACCCGTGGAACGGCGGCAGCCGGTCGCCTTCACGCTGTCGCTTGACCCGCAGGAGGAACCGCATGCTGAACCTTAACGATATCGTGCAACTGATCCTGCTGTGCGCGCTGATCTTCATTCCGCTGGGTTACGCCTTTCACCGGCGTTTTCCGCATTTGCGTCAATACTGGCAAAACCTGTTGTTATCGCCGCGCTATTTGAAATCCGCCGGTTTGTGGGTGCGCACTGGCTCCTCATCTCAGATTAAACGTAAGAAGCAGCCATGAATCGAAACTCGAATACGCAATCCGATAACGCTCTGTGGCGCTACTGGCGTGGGCTGGGTGGCTGGAACCTTTATTTTCTGGCTAAATTCGCCCTGCTGTGGTTCGGCTACCTGAATTTCCACGCGCTGCCGAACCTGGTGTTCATGGCGTTTCTGCTGATGCCGATCCCTTCGCAACGCCTGCATCGCTGGCGCCACTACCTCGCCATCCCGATCGGCATCGCCTTGTTCTACCACGACACCTGGCTGCCGGGCATCAACAGCATTCTCAGCCAGGGGTCGCAGCTGGCCGGCTTCAGCGCCCAGTATCTGCTGGAACTGGTCAACCGCTTTATCAACTGGCAGATGATCGGCGCGGCCTTCGTACTGTTTATCGCCTACCTGTTCGTCGCGCAATGGGTGCGCGTCACCGTATTCACCGTGGCGGCGCTGGTGTGGCTCAATATCGTCAACATTGCCGGGCCGGCGGTCTCACTGCTGCCCGCGACCTCCACAGCCTCGGCCGGCAGCGCCAATACGCCGGCCACGGCCGCGCCGGCGGCGGGGGACGCTGCGCCGGCGGACAGCCTGCCGCCGACCAGCGCCAACCTGACGGCCTACCTGAACCAGTTCTACGACCGGGAAAAAGGCCGCGCCACCGCGTTCCCGACCACCTTGCCCGCCGACGCCCAGCCGTTCGATCTGCTGGTGATCAACATCTGTTCGCTGGCCTGGGCCGATATGGACGCGGTCAACCTGCAGAATCATCCGCTGTGGTCGAAGATGGATATCATGTTCGACAGCTTCAATTCGGCCACCGCCTACAGCGGCCCGGCCTCGATACGGTTGCTGCGCGCCAGCTGCGGCCAGCTTTCGCATCATGATTTGTACCAGCCGGTGAACCAGCAGTGTTACCTGTTCGACAACCTGACAAAACTCGGCTTCAAGGAACAGCTGATGCTCGATCACTCCGGGGTATTCGGCAACTACCTGAAAGAGCTGCGTGAACAGGGCGACATGCAGGCGCCGTTAATGTCGCAGGCCGGCATCGGCAACGAGCTGACGTCGTTCGACGGTGAGCCGATTTATAACGATCTCGAATTGCTGACCCGCTGGCTGGATCAGCAGCAAAAAGGCGGCGACGGCCGCACCGCTACCTTCTTCAACGTCATCCCGCTGCACGACGGCAACCGCTTCGTCGGCGCCAACAAGAGCGCCGACTATCAGCCACGCGCGCAGAAGCTGTTCGATCAGCTGAACACCTTCCTCGATCAGCTGGAAAAATCCGGCCGCAAAGTGGTGGTGGTGATCGTGCCGGAACACGGGGCGGCGTTAGTGGGTGACAAGATGCAGATGTCCGGCCTGCGCGATATCCCCAGCCCGAACATCACCCATACGCCGGTCGGCATCAAACTGGTGGGCATGAAGGCGCCGCATCAGGGCAGTCCACTGCAGATCAAAACGCCGAGCAGCTATCTGGCGCTGTCTGAACTGGTGTCGCGCCTGGTGGACGGCAAAGTGTTCAGCGAATCCAGCGTCGATTGGCAGACACTGACGCAGGCGCTGCCGCAGACCCCGGTCATCTCCGAAAACGACAACGCTATCGTGATGCAATATCAGGGCAAGCCTTACATTCGCCTGAACGGCGGCGACTGGGTGCCTTATCCGCAATAAGCGCGATCTCATCAACCTAAAGCACGCCGCCGGCGTGCTTTTTTTTAGAGTTTTTATAATAAAAAACGGCGGCGCTTATCGGGCAAAAAAACGTTATTAATAACAAATCGTTAAATTCTATTATTCGACAATTATAAATATACGAAGATTCTTAAAAAATAACATTTACTAAACCTGGCGAGGACATTCATTAAAATAGCGGCTTATGACGACTGCCTATTGATCAACACTTTGATTGAATAATAAAAAACGCCGGCATTATGCCGGCGTGAGTTTACGCAATGCCATCCGATGCCTTATGCCCCCGGATGTTCGTCCTGATCGACCGCGAAGCAGGCCACCATCTGCTCACCGTACTGCTTCAGCTGCGGCTGCAGCTGCACGCAGGTGCCGAAAGCGCGGCGGCAGCGGGCGTTGAACGCACAGCCCGGCGGCGGGTTCATCGGGCTGGGCAGTTCGCCGGTCAGCTTGATGCGCTCGCGGCGCATATCCGGGTTCAACCGCGGCGTCGCCGACAGCAGCGCCTGAGTGTACGGATGACGCGGGTTGTTGAAGATCGCCTCTTTGCTGCCCTTTTCCACGCAGCGACCGAGGTACATCACCATCACCTCGTCGGCGATGTGTTCCACCACCGACAGATCGTGCGAGATAAACACATAGGACAGCCCCAGCTCCTGCTGCAGATCCATCATCAGGTTCAGCACCTGCGCGCGCACCGACACGTCCAATGCCGACACCGGTTCATCGGCGATCACCACGTCCGGATTCAGCATCAGCCCGCGGGCAATGGCGATACGCTGGCGCTGGCCGCCGGAGAACATGTGCGGGTAGCGGTCATAATGTTCGGTCTTCAGGCCGACCTTCGCCATCATCTCCAGCGCTTTTTCCCGCCGTTCGGCGGCGCTGAGCGACGTGTTGATCAACAGCGGCTCCTCGAGGATCTGCCCGACCTTCTTGCGCGGGTTGAGCGATCCGTAAGGATTCTGGAACACGATTTGGATCTTCTGGCGTCGCAGTTTCTCGGCCGAGACGTCCGGCTTCAGCAGATCCTGCCCCTGGTAGTACAGCTCGCCGCCGGTCGGCACTTCGATCATCGTCAGCAGGCGGCCGAGCGTCGATTTGCCGCAGCCCGATTCGCCGACCACCGCCAGCGTTTTGCCGCGCTCCAGGGTGAAGGACACACCGTCGAGCGCCTTGACCAGCCGCTCCGGCGCGAACAGGCCCTTTTTCACCGGGTAATGCTTCTTCAGGTCAATCGCCTGCAGTAAAGGTTGATTCTGGCTCATACGGTCGGCCTCCCCGCATCATCCAGCGGTGTGTGACATTTAACCTGACGGCCGGGAATGCTGCGCAGTTCCGGCTCCTCGTTACGGCAGCGCTCGTTGGCGTACGGACAACGCGGATTGAGCAGGCAGCCGGTCGGGCGATCGTATTTGCCCGGCACCACGCCCGGCAGCGAAGCCAACCGCGCCTTGTCGGCGGCAAACTCCGGCAGCGCGCGCAGCAGTGCCTGGGTGTACGGGTGGCGCGGCGCGCGGAAAATCTCCGCCGCCTTGCCGGATTCCACCACCTGGCCGGCGTACATCACGATGATGTGATGCGCGGCTTCCGCCACCAGCGCCAGATCGTGGGTGATCAGCAGCAGCGCCATGTTTTCGCGCTGCTGCAGGTCCAGCAACAGCTCGATGATCTGCGCCTGGATGGTCACGTCGAGCGCGGTCGTCGGCTCATCGGCGATCAGCAGCTTCGGCCGACAGGCGATGGCCATGGCGATCATTACGCGCTGGCTCATGCCGCCGGAAAGCTGGTGCGGGTATACGTCCAGCCGCGAAGCCGGATCCGGAATGCCCACCTGGGTCAGCAGGTCGATAGCACGCTGGCGGCGAGTGCGGCGATTGCCGCCCTGATGCACCTTCAGCGCCTCCATGATCTGATAACCGACGGTATAGCACGGGTTCAGGCTGGTCATCGGATCCTGGAAGATCATCGCCACTTCGGAGCCCACCAGCTGGCGGCGCTCTTTTTCGGAGATCTTGCGCAGATCCTGGCCGTTGAACTCCAGCTTGTCGGCCATCACCTTGCCAGGGAAATCGATCAGGCCCATGATCGCCAGCGAACTGACGGATTTGCCGGAGCCGGATTCACCGACGATGCCGACCACCTGACCTTGCTCCACGCTGTAACTGATGCGGTCTACCGCACGGAACGGGGTGCCTTCGTCACCGAAGTGCACCGAAAGCTTGTCTACATTCAATAACGCCATCTCTCTCGTCCTCTGTTACTGCTTGAGTTTGGGGTCGAGAGCGTCACGCAAACCGTCCCCCATCAGGTTGAATGCCAGCACCGTCAGCAGGATCGCCACGCCGGGGAAGGTCACCACCCACCAGGCACTTTGCGCGAACTGCAGCACGTCGGAGAGCATGGTGCCCCACTCCGGCGTCGGCGGCTGCGCGCCCATGCCCAGAAAGCCGAGCGCGGCCATGTCCAGAATGGCGTTCGAGAAACCGAGAGAAGCCTGCACGATCAAAGGCGCCAGGCAGTTAGGCAGAATATTGACGAACATCTGGCGCAGTGCGCCGGCGCCCGCCACCCGCGATGCGGTGACGTAGTCGCGGTTGACCTCCACCAGCACCGCCGCGCGCGTCAAACGTACATAGTGCGGCAGGGCGACGAAGGTCAGCGCCAGCGAAGCGTTAACGATCGACGGCCCGAATACCGCCACCAGTACCAGTGCCAGCAGCAGGCTCGGCAGAGCCAGCATGATGTCGACGACGCGCATGATAATCGCGTCTACCACACCGCCGAAGTAACCGGCCAGCAGGCCGAATATCACGCCCATGATCAGCGACAGCACTACCACCAGGCAGCCGACCAACAGCGACAGCCGTGCACCGTACATCAGGCGCGACAGGACGTCGCGGCCCACGTCGTCGGTGCCGAGGATATATTGCCAGCTGCCGCCCTCTTGCCACACCGGCGGCTTGAGCAGAGCATCGCGGAACTGGTCCGCCGGCGCATGCGGCGCCAGCACGCCGGCGCCGAGCGCGATCACCAGCATCAGAACGATATACACCAGGCCGACCACGGCCCCTTTATTGCGCTTGAAATAGTGCCAGAACTCCTGAAACGGGGTCATTGGCTTCGGCGCACCTTTAACTGCAGACTCAGTGATTTGAGACATGAGAGCGCCCCTTATTTCTTGTGGCGAATACGCGGGTTGACCACGCCGTAGAGCACGTCTACCAGCAGGTTAACCAGAATGATCATACAGGCGACCAGCAACACCCCGCCCTGCACCACCGGGTAATCGCGGCGCTGCAGCGCGTCGATCAGCCAGCGGCCCAGCCCCGGCCAGGAGAAGATGGTTTCGGTCAGAATGGCGCCGGCCAGCATGGTGCCGACCTGCAGCCCGATCACCGTCACCACCGGCAGCAGCGCGTTGCGCAGCGCGTGGACGACGATCACCCGCATACGGCTCACGCCCTTGGCGCGGGCGGTGCGAATGTAGTCTTCACCCAACACCTCCAGCATCGAGGAACGGGTCATGCGCACGATCACCGCCAGCGGGATGGTGCCCAGCACGATGGCCGGCAGGATCATGTGCATCACCGCGTCGATAAAGTCGCCCGGCTCGCCCCAGATCAGGGTGTCTATCAGCATAAAGCCGGTCAGCGGCTGGCTGTCGTCAAGGAATACCGTGTCGCTGATGCGCCCCGACACCGGCGTCAGGTTAAGCTGCACCGACACCAGCATGATCAGCATCATGCCCCACCAGAAAATCGGCATCGAATAGCCGGTCAGCGAGATGCCCACCGCGGTATGATCGAAGACCGAGCCACGTTTGACCGCCGCCAGCACCCCGACCGGGATGCCTACCAGCACCGCGAAAAGCATCGCGCAGAAGCCCAGCTCCAGCGTGGCCTGAAAGCGCGGAACGAACTCGCTCCAGACGGAGATGCGGCTTTTGAGTGAGGTGCCCAGATCGCCGTGCAGCACGTTGGACACGTAGGAGAAATATTGTTGATAAAGCGGCTTGTCCAGCCCCATTTCCGCCATCAGCTGCGCGTGGCGCTCGGCGGAGATACCGCGTTCCCCGGCCATGATGGTCACCGGGTCGCCGGGGATCATATGGACGAATGCAAAAGTCAGCAATGTAATGCCGATAAACGTTGGGATAACTAACCCCAAACGTCGGAGTATGAACTGCAACATATCCCGAACTCTCTGTATCAATGCCCGGCAGCTCATCGTCCGCCAGGCTTATTAACGCTCACATGCCTTTGAACGATTCGACGGCCATACGCCGGAGACTGGTCAGCAGGGGCGCAAACCTGTTGCGCCCCTGCAAGTCCATTCGTGCGTCTCCGGTAAAGCGGTCGAAATCAGTCTACAGAGACATTCTCGAAGTGATGCTTACCGAGCGGATCCACGACGTAGCCTTTCACTTCCTTACGCACAGGCTCGTACACGGTGGAGTGTGCGACAATCAGCGCCGGAGCCTGATCGTGCATCACCACCTGCGCCTGTTTGTACAGTTCGATGCGCTTGTCGTGGTTGGATTCGGCGCGCGCCGGTTGAATCAGATCTTCAAACGGCTTGTAGCACCAGCGGGAGTAGTTGGAGCCGTCTTTCGCCGCCGCGCAGCTGAACAGCGTGGCGAAGAAGTTATCCGGATCCCCGTTGTCGCCGGTCCAGCCCATCATCACCGTCTGGTGCTCGCCCGCTTTGGCGCGCTTGAGGTATTCACCCCACTCATAGGTCACGATTTTGGCTTTCACGCCGATCTTGGCCCAGTCGGCCTGGATCATTTCCGCCATGCGGCGTGCGTTCGGGTTGTAAGGACGCTGTACCGGCATCGCCCACAGGTCGATGCTGAAACCGTCGGCCATGCCCGCTTCTTTCAGCAACTCTTTCGCCTTGGCCGGATCGTAAGCGTAATCCTGCACCGCGTCGTTATAGCCCCACATGGTTGGCGGGATCAGATTCTTGGCCGCCTGGCCCGCGCCCTGATAAACCGCGTCGATGATCGCCTGCTTGTTGACCGCCATGGTCAACGCCTGGCGCACCTTCAGGTTATCCAGCGGCTTTTTCTCGACGTTGAACGACAGGTAACCCACGTTCAGGCCCGGCTGTTCCATCAGGTTGATGGACTTGTCTTGCTTCATGCGGGCGATATCGGCCGGGTTCGGGTACGGCATCACCTGACATTCGTTTTTCTGCAGTTTGGCGTAGCGCACGGAGGCGTCAGGCGTGATGGAGAACACCAGGCGATCGATCTTCGGCTTGGTGCCCCAGAAACCGTCGAATGCCTTGTACAGGATCTTGGAGTCTTTCTGGTATTGCAGCAGTTGGAACGGACCGGTGCCGATCGGATTCAGGTCGACTTTCTCCGGCGTGCCGGCTTTCATCATCACGTCGGCGTATTCGGCGGACAGGATGGACGCGAAGTCCATGCCCAGGTCAGCCAGGAACGGCGCCTCCGGGCGGTTCAGCACGAAGCGCACGGTGTTGTCGTCCACTTTTTCAATCTTGGCGATCAGCTTAGGCATGTCCATGCCTTCAAAGTATTCGTAGCTGCCGCCGGACACTTTGTGGTAGGCGTTGTTCGCATCCAACTGGCGCTCAAAGGAGAACACCACGTCGTCGGCGTTGAAATCGCGCGTCGGTTTGAAGTCTTTGTTGCTCTGCCACTTCACGCCTTTGCGCAGGTGGAAGGTGTAGGTTTTGCCGTCTTCGCTGACGTCCCACTTCTCAGCCAGGCCCGGCTGCAGTTCGGTGGTGCCGATTTTGAATTCGACCAGGCGGTTGTAGATCGGTACCGAGCTGGCGTCGTAGGTGGTGCCGGAGGTAAACAGCTGCGGGTTGAACCCTTCCGGGGAACCTTCAGAACAGTAAACCAACGTCTTGGCCTGTACGCTGGCCGCCACGGTCAGCGCGATCAGCCCAATACCGAATTTCAGAATCCCCGATTTACCCAAGGAACGTGTCATCGTTAGTGCTCCATTGTGTGATGTGATGTGTGTAATTGCCGCCAGACCTGTATTTTTTATTGCGTGGCCTGTGCGATCGGCGCCCGAAGGCAGAAGGCGTACGAGGAGAGAATGCCGGATGGAACGCATCGCGGCGGGGACGTCTGAGCGCGTGGAATTCACTCAAACAACTCTCGCTCTTACCCCTGAGGCTATCAAGTTGCCAACTGTTTGGGGTGTCGTCAATATAACCAGTGGGGATTTACGCAGACTGTGAGAAACAGCAAACAAACATAAAAAAAACCTTTTGTTAACAGTTCCAGCATGAAAATTTATGCTAAGCGGCCATTTTTAGCGCATTGGTCTGACCCTAACAAAGTTACTGGTTTTTAACTCCGTTAAAAAACGCCAAAACTTTGTTGCTGAATGATGAATATCTGAACGGTTATTTTTGTGATCGCCGTTAAAGACAGGAGGAAATGCTGAAGGATTACCCAAAAGGGTGAGTCCGATGAGCGCGTTTTGCACCGGGCAGGCCCACAATCTGTGCGGCGTAAAAAAACTTTCGGCTGCGAAAAAGCCGGGGGCGAAAGGATATCCCCCGGCAACGCACTGCAACCGATTATTGAACGCCGGCGCTGTTGCCCAGGCTGGCGTTCATGCTGTTGAGAATATCGCCGTTGTCCGCGTCGATCTCCCAGGAGAACAGGCCGCCCAACTGCTTATCCAACACGTACTGGCCTTTGGCCTGCACCGAGCGGGCATCGTCGAAGGTGATCAGATCGCCGGTGGAAGGCTTGAACACGTAAGGCGCTTCCGCCGTGGCGTCGTAGGTGTACTGCCACTCGCCGCTCATGAACTGGCTGGCGATTTGGCGGTAGTCCACGATGCCGTTCTCCCAGGTGCCTTTAACCGGCCCGGTGGCGGTACCGGTGAACGGAATATTGTTCTGGTAGCCGTTCACCCCGGTCCAGCCGCGGCCATACATGGCGGTGCCGACCACGATCTTGCCCGGCTTGACGCCCTGCGCCAGCAGCGCATTGACGCCGTTCACCGTCGTATAGGCAGTGTCCGGTTTCCAGGCCGGCGCATTCAGCGCGGTCTGATGCCCCAGGTTCTTCAGATCGAAGGCGCCGTAGAAGTCGTAGCTCATCAGGAAGATGTGATCCATCGAGTTCTGTGCGACGTTGTAAGCCACCTTGTCGATCTTGTCCTTGCCAGCGCTGATGGCGGAGGTCAGCTCATACTTGCGGCCGGTTTCCGCCGACAGCTGATCCAGCATCGCCCGCAGCTCCTTCATCAGCAGCACATAGGTTTCCCCGTCTTGCGGGCTGCCCAGGTTAGGGTTGGCGCCTTTGCCGCCCGGGAACTCCCAGTCGATATCCACGCCGTCGAAGAACTTCCAGGTTTGCAGGAACTCTTTTACCGAACCGACGAAGCGATCGCGCTTCACCTTGTCGCCCATGAAGAAGAACGGGTCGGACAGCGTCCAGCCGCCGATCGACGGCAGAATTTTCAGGTCAGGATGCGCCTGCTTCAGCGCCATCAGCTGGCCGAAGTTGCCCTTGTAAGGGTCATCCCAGGCGGTCACGCCCTTCTGCGCTTTTTGCAGCGCGGCGAACGGATCGTGGATCGAGACTTTGAAGTCCTCGCGGCCCTGACAGGAGCGCTGCAAGGCCTGGAAACTGCCTTCGATCTCTTTCAGGCTGTCGTTGATGCCATTGCCGCCGCAGATCGGGATAAAGCCGTACAGCAGGTGGGTCAGGTTTTGCGCCGGGATCTTGTCGACGGTGAAATTGCGCCCGTAAACGCCCCACTCGACGAAATAAGAACCGACCACTTTGCCGGAGTTCTGTTTATACGGTTTATTCTTTTCCAGCAGCGGCTCTTTCAACGGCGCCAAATGGCTGCCGTCGGTGTCGGCCACCACAATTTCGGTGGCGTCGCTGGCGGTGCAGCCGTCGGCATTGCACAATGCCACCTGCATTTGATAACGGCCGCCTTTATTCACTTTAAAATTCGCCGTACCGGAAGAACCGGTTGAAGGGCCGCTCCACGCCTCTTTGCCATTTAATAAAATTTTTGCCGTCGTGCCGGTGTCGCCATTCCATAAATTCCAGGAGACAGAAACGTCGGCGGCATTTTTTACCTTCACCAGATTATTATAAGCGGTGGCCGCCTGATCGACTTCGACGATAGCGAACTTGGTGTTGCCCCAGGCAATGGTCGGCTTGCCCGGCGCGGCGGCCTGCGCCGCGGAACACAACGTGCTGCCGATCAACAGCGCCAACAGCGGTTTATTAAATTTGCGCATAACTGATTCCTTTATTCCGAGAGGATAAACATAAAAGAGTTAATCGTCGCTACGCATTGCCGAAGCGAAAAATTCCGCAATAACCCACGAAGATTAACGTTAATAAATAATCACGGTATTTCCCACGCGACGGGAATAAGAGTTCCCGCGTTGTCCATTTAGACTATAGGTAAAAAAAACGTGAAAACAAGAGCGCTATCAATCGGGTTTTATTTGGCAAGCATGAATTTATTTAAACATGAAAATAAGAACCTAATGGGAATAAGGAATGTGAATTAATTAAGCGTAAAGGATAAATATATTTCACGAGGACGGCAGATTGAGGCACGCCATAAAGCGAAGCCGGTCGTAGCGAGGAGGTACTCAGCCTCATAAACGACAGGCGAAAAAAAACCTGCTTTAAAAAGCAGGTTTTTCGAATGGTGGTCGGCGAGAGAGGATTACGCGCATCTTTGATGCGCGCCCTGCGGGCCGTTGCTAAAGCAACGTTGTCTCGCTTCGCGAGGCTCGAACCTCCTGCGGAGGTACTCAT
>NZ_JASGBT010000019.1:0-155092 GCF_030053255.1 Serratia sp. PF-27 | reverse complement strand
TAAAGCAACGTTGTCTCGCTTCGCGAGGCTCGAACCTCCTGCGGAGGTACTCATCCTCATAAACTACGGGCGAAAAAAAACCTGCTTTAAAAAGCAGGTTTTTCGAATGGTGGTCGGCGAGAGAGGATTCGAACCTCCGACCCACTGGTCCCAAACCAGTTGCGCTACCAAGCTGCGCTACTCGCCGATGCGGGGCGCATCTTACTGCTGGCGGTTATAGGCGTCAATCACTTTTTTTCGCCTGCATTTCAAGTGGTGATAAAAGCGCCATAATGCGCTGCGCCGGGGGCTGCGCAGCAAATTTTACTCAGGCCTTGGCCGGTTTCAGCGCCGGCGTCTGCGCACGCAGGAACGGCAGCAGGAACAGCGCCGACAGGCAGGCGGCGATAGAAATCACCACGAAGAAGCCGTTCCAGTGCCAGACTTCCATCACTCGCGCAATCGGGTAGCCGGACAGCGCTGCACCCAGGTAGGCGAACAGGCCGACGAAACCGGTCGCCGCGCCCGCCGCATCCTTGTGCGAGCACTCCGCCGCCGCCATGCCGATCAGCATCTGCGGGCCGAAGATGAAGAAGCCGATGGCGAAGAAGCAGCAGGCCTGCAGCAGGTAGGTCACGCCCGGCATCAGCCACAGCGCCGCCACCGACAGGAAGATACCGATGGCGAAAATCAGGTTCATCGGGCCGCGGTTGCCGCGGAACAGCTTGTCGGAGCCCCAACCGGCCACCAGTGAACCGATAAAACCGCCCACTTCAAACAGCGAGATGGCCGAGTTGGCGGTCATCAGCGAATAGCCCTTTTCCTGCGTCAGATAGAGGTTGCCCCAGTCGTTGATCGCGGTGCGCACGATGTACACCAGCACGTAAGAGACCGCCAACAGCCAGATGTACTTGTTGGTCAGCACGTAGCGTTTGATGATCTCGCGATTGCTCAGCCCCTGGCCTTCCGATTCCTGCACCAGCTCCATGGCGTCGTTACGCCATTTGCCGACGCTCGGCAGCCCCAGGGTGGATGGCTTGTCGCGCAAGCGCCAGCACATCAGCAGGCCAAGCACCACGCCGATGATACCGGGAATGATCATGCCGTAACGCCAGCTGAAGTGCAGCGAGATAAAGCCAACCAGCAGCGGGATCAGCGCCCCACCGACGTTGTGCGAGGTGTTCCAGATCGCCCACCAGCCACCGCGCTCGGAGCGCGAATACCAGCTGGTGAGGATTTTGGAGCACGGCGGCCAGCCCCAGCCCTGGAAGAAGGCGTTGAGGATCCACAGCGTGCCCAGCATCAGCAGCGACGAGCTGAGGCCGAAGAAGATATTCAGCACCCCGGTCATGATCAGGCCCAACCCCATAAAGTAACGCGGGTTGGAGCGATCGCTGATCATGCCGGAAATGAATTTCGAGCAGCCGTAGGTGATGTAGAACAGCGTGCCGAGGATACCGACGTCGGACATCGTCAGACCCAGATCGCTCAGCATCGCCGGCATGATGAAGTTGAAGCTTTTGCGCGTGAAGTAAAACGCAGCGTAGCCGATGTACATGGTGCACATCAGCTGGATGCGCCAGTATTTGTAGCTGGCGTCGATCTGCCGTTGATCGGTGACCTGCGGCGCGTCCGAGCGGCTTTTAAGGAAAGACCACATGTGGAACCTCAGAGGATTGAATAAAGTGCCGCTATGATGCTCCCCGCGCGCGCGGGAGGCTTACGCCGGATTCCCGACGCAGTTAGGAGTTTTTCCTAGTTTTGCGCTTGCTCCGGTGAAACTGTGGGCAAGATCACACTCAAACAGGCGCCCCGCTCCGAGGTGAGCCGCAGGCTGCCGCCGAGGGCGCTGATGCGCTCCTGCATGCCGCGCAGGCCATACCCCGGCTGATGGTTTTCCGCCTCGAAGCCCACGCCGTTGTCGCGGATGGTCAGGGCGATCAGCGGCGCGGCGCCTTTGCGCGGCTGCAGGCGTGCGTCCAGCTCCAGGCGGCTGGCGCCGGCGTGGCGGCACACATTGGTCACCCCTTCCTGGCACACCCGGTACAGCGTGATTTTCAGCGTTTCATCCAGCAGCTCGTCCGGTACCTGCCACTGCAGGCTGCTCACCAGTGACGCGTCCTGCGGCAGCGATTCCCGCAGCATCGCCGCCACCGCCGCCGACAGCGGCAGGTTGTTCAGCGCCGCCGGCCACAGCTGGGTCAGCACGTCGTGCACCCCGTCGTAGACCCGCAGCGCCAACGCATCGATGGTGTCGGCGCAGCCGATCACCGCCGGTTCCGGCGCCAGGCGTTTGACGATGCTGGCTTGGGTGCGGATCACGGTGATGGTCTGCCCCACTTCATCGTGCAGCTCGCGCGCCACCTCGCGCCGGGTTTGCTCCTCCGCCGTCACCAGCGCCCGCGCCAGCTGGCGGTTCTCCGCCAGCCGCAGCCGCAGCTGTTGATTCAGTTCGCGCTGGCGCTGAATGCCGGCGCCCAGCAGCAGCCCGGTCAGGCTTTGAGCCAGCAGCGACAGCAGCAGATCGCGGTGCGACTCCGGCTGCGGCGGCTCGTTGACCATCAGCGCCACGCCGTTGAGCAGCGTCGCCAACAACGCGCCCTGCCAGCCATAGCGATAAGACATGAACACGATAGGAATGGCCAGGCAGAACGGTGCGAAACGCCGCAGCTCGGCGGCGTTCACCTGCTGCTGCAGCCAGATGCTGAATGCAAACAGCAGCAGATAGCTGGCCAGGTGGCCCAGACGCAGCTCCACCGGCTTGTGGATCAGCCCCGGCTCCAGCGGCACCCAGATTTGGCGTGCCAGATAGTGCCACAACAGCAGGCAGGTCGGCGCGATGGTGAAACCGCCGGTCAGGCCGAGCAGCAGCGCACGGGCGCCTTCGCCGCTCACCAGCTGCCACACCAGCGCCTGCAGCAAGGCGGCGGCGGTGACCACCGCACCCTGCAACAGCGGCCATCGCCATTCGCTGTCGCTCTGCTGATGGCGCAACAGCCACGGCGAGGCCAGCAGGCTGAGCAGCACCGTCAGCACCAGCACCGCCACCGACGCCCACAGCGCCGGGCCGTAACCGAACTGGTCCGCCAGTAGCGCCATCAGCAGCAGGTCGGCCAGCAGGATCCCCGGCCAGAAACGGTACGGGCTCTGCAGCAAAATGCCCATGCGCAGGCCGAACGGGAACAGCAGCAGCGCCTGCCAGGGCGGGTCGATCAGCGCGGTGCCGATGCCCCACAGGCAAAACGCGCTGGCGGCATAGATGAAGAACAGCGCCAACTGGGTGATCAGGCGCTGCGTCACAGGTTCAGCATCCGTCTGGCCAGCTCGACGTTATTGTTGATGCCCAGCTTGGCGAACAGGTTGGCGCGATGCACATGCACCGTCTTCGGCGACAGCCCCAAGGCGGCGGCGATCTCGCGCACCTCCTGGCCCTGCGCCAGCAATAGCGCGATCTCGCGCTCGCGGCGGGTCAATGGATCCACCTTCACCCGCGCCAACTGCTGCGCGATTTCCGGCATCAGGTAGACGCCGCCGCCGGCGACGGTGCGCACCGCGGTGATCAGATCTTCCGGTTTGCAACGCTTGGAGAGGAAACCGCTGGCGCCGCGTTCCAGCGCCATTTCCACCAGCGCCGGGTTATCGTGCATCGACAGCATCACCACGCGGATGCCGGAGGGAATGTCCGCCAGCAGATCCAGCCCGCTGCCGTCCGGCATCGAAATGTCGCAAATGCAGATTTCCGCCTCTAGCCCCGGCAGGCCGGCGCGCGCCTGCGCCGCGCTGCTGAACTCGCCCACCACCTGAATATCGGCCTCCAGCGACAGCAGCTGCACAAAGCCCGAACGCACAATGTCATGATCGTCGATAAACGCCACGCGCAGGGTCATGGAAATCTCCGGTTAGAAGGGGAAGTGCGCAAGTATACCGTATGCACACACCGGAATAATTGATGAAGAGAATGTATTGGGTGAAATTACCGGGTGCGCAAGACAGGCACCCGGCGGGAGAGGTTACAGGCGGGCAGGCGCCGTTTTATCCTGCGGCAGATGGCACCAGTTGTTTTTATCCACGATGCCGCCATCGGGAGACGTGTAGCCGAGGCAGCCGAGGATGGTGTCGAACAGCTCGACGTGGCGATGCGTTTTGCCGATGCGCTGCTGCGCCTGCAGCTGCTCAAAGGCGCTGAGGTGCTGCGGGTTTTCGAGGAACTTGTCCGACGCCCACACGATCATCGGCACGCGGAATTGCTCCGGCGGCGCCATTTCGCGCGGCGTGCCGTGCAGGTGCGTATTCTCACCGATCGATTCGCCGTGATCGGCGGCATAGAACACGATGGCCTTCTTGTCCCGCACCTGGTCGATCACATTACTGATAAAGCTGTCGGTATACAGCACCGTATTGTCGAAGGCGTTGATCAACTGGGCCTTGGTGCACGAATCATCCACCCCCATGCACTCCGGCTGATAGCGCGCATAGCTGCGCGGATAGCGCTGCGAGTACAGGTAGTGCGAGCCTTTGGTATGCAGGATCACCAGGTGTTTGCCCTTCGGATAACGCGCCAGCGACTCCTTCATTTCGTCCACCAGCAGCATATCGTCGACCGCCTTACCGTCGTTGCGCTTCTCGGACGCGATCATCTCGCGGAACGAATAGTTGTTCACCTCGGTGTTGTTGTAGAACCACACCTCGCTCTGCATGGCGAACAGCTCGGAAGAGAAGCCCAGATCCTTCAGCACCGCGAACACGTTCTGCTCTTTCAGCGTGCGCTGCGGGTTGTCTTCGGTGCCGCCTTCGCGCACGAACATGCAGCGCAGCGACAGCTTGGTAGCGGTGTCACACGACTCGCCGCGGAACGCCACCAGATTCTTCTCTTTAGACAGCCGCGGCGTGGTATCACGCTCATAGCCCAGCATGCCCATGTGATCCCAGCGCGTGGTCTCACCGATGATGAACACCACGTAGGTATCGTCGATATCCGCCGGTGGTACATAAGTGAAGTGTTTGCCCGGATCGAACATCGTGCTCTGGTCCTGGCTTTCGTCATAGCGGGTGTAGGCAAACAGCCCCAGCGCCGACAGCCAGTTGGACGGCAGATACGAGTGCGCTACCACGCCGCCGTAGCTCGGCAGATCGACGTTGGAGAGCTTCTCTTGCACGCTTTGCTCATCGTCCAGCATGCGCAGCGGCAGCCAGACCAACGCCACCACCGCCAGCAACACCATCAGCGGTTTGATGCGATGGCCGGGGGTTTTCAGCTGTTCGATCAGGGTGTAACGCAGGCTGTTTTTCCAGATCAGCAGCAGCGGCAAGGCGCTGAGCGCCACCATCCACAGCACAAAGTGCAGGCCAACCACCTCTTTCGACAGATCGATGTCGGTGGTCATCACCGACACCACGATGCCGTAGCCAATCACCACGTTGAAAAACGTCATGTAGTAGCTGGCAGCCACCGAAATCAACACCAGCAGCGAGGCGACGATGCGATAAAACAGCCGGCCGCCGAGCGATACCAGCCGCATGATGAAGAATGTGAACAGGACGATAGCGATGACTTCCGTCACCGCCGAAATAAGCTTAATCCCCTGAATGCCATGCGCCAACGAATCAAAACGGCGATAGAAAACGGACAGGTTGAGAAAGATGCCGATATAGATCGCTAACAATAACGATAAATTCTGCTGCGATAGCGATTTAACTTTGTTCATGTAACGCGGTGGCTCCGGGGGCGGTGTAGCGGTTCTGACTCAGTCAGACACTGATTGCGGCTTCTGGTTCAGCCAACCGGCAATAAGCGTTATTTTGCGGGTAATAATCAAGAGAATTCTCACAAAACGGACAAAATTTACCGTTTTTTTGAACGATTTTCAGGCAGGGCACGCAAGAAAATGGAGGGACAAACCCTCCATTTTTTCCATATTTCGGCAAAAATCTTACTTAACGTTCAGAGTCACATCGATATTTCCACGGGTAGCGTTGGAGTATGGGCACACCACGTGCGCCTTTTTCACCAGATCTTCCGCCACGCTGCGCTCGATGCCCGGCAGCGAGATATCCAGCTGCACTTCGATGCCGAAGCCGTTCGGGATCTCACCGATGCCGACGGTGCCGTCGATCTTGGCTTCGGCCGGGATTTTGACCTTTTCCTTCGCCGCGACAAACTTCAACGCGCCGAGGAAACAGGCCGAGTAACCGGCAGCGAACAGCTGCTCGGGATTGGTAACTTCGCCGCCGGCGCCGCCCATCTCTTTCGGCACGCCCAATTTCACGTCCAACACGCCGTCGGAGGAGGTCGCACGGCCGTCGCGGCCGCCGGTTGCGGTGGCGTGAGCGCGGTAAACCACTTTCTCAATAGACATCGTTCATTCCTTCTTGCTGGTTGGCGAGATGACTACGGCTTCCACGAGGTAAAGCCGGTCACATATTTATCTTTTGCGATTAAATCGCGCACTACTTATTTTTGACACTTATTAACCAGTGTAGACCACCCGTGCCGTTCTTGCGTCCGGCGGCGGTGGGTCAAATCTGATCGATCAGGCTGCCGCGCAGCTTTTCCAGCTGCTGTTTGAGCGAGACGATCTCGTCCAGGCTGCAGTCGGTAGCGCACATCACCGCCTCGGGCACCGATTGCGCCCGCTCGCGCAGCGCGCGGCCGGCTTCGGTGAGTGCGATGATCACCTGCCGCTCGTCGGCGGTGGCGCGATAGCGCACCAGCAAACCGGCGGTTTCCAGCCGCTTCAGCAGCGGCGTCAGCGTGGCGGAATCGAGGAACAGCCGCTCACCGATATCCGATACCGTCACCCGATCGCGTTCCCACAGCACCATCATCACCAGGTATTGCGGGTAGGTGAGTTCGAGCTGACTCAACAGCTTGCGGTAGACTTTGTGCAGCGCCAGGTTGGCGGAGTACAGCGCGAAACAGAGCTGCTGATCGAGCTGTAGCAGGTTCTTCGCCTTGGGTTGTTCGGTATCGGTGCTTTTCATGTGTACGAATATAGATAGCGCACGATGTAATCGCAAGCTATTTCTTGTGAGGTATGCTACCTTTTTTTATGCAGAGGATGCTCGGAGGGAAAGGAAATGACGAACACGCTTGTAGAACGCGCGCGCCGCTACGCCACCAAGGCGCATGCGGCCATCGATCAGCGCCGCAAATACACCGACGATCCGTATATCGTCCACCCGCAGGCGGTGATGGAGCTGGTGCGCAGCGTGCCGCACACCGAAGAGATGCTGGCGGCCGCCTGGCTGCATGATACGGTGGAAGACACGCCCACCACCCTCGGCGACATCGACAGCCACTTTGGGCCAAAAGTGGCGGAACTGGTGCGGATGTTGACCAACGTCAGCCACGCCGAGGACGGCAACCGCTTCGAGCGTAAAAACCGCGATCGGCGCCACAGCGCCGGCGCGTCGCCGCAGGCCAAAACCATCAAGCTGGCGGATCTGATCGACAACACCCGCTCGCTGCTGGACTACGACAGCCACTTCGCCCAGACCTACCTGATCGAGAAACAGCGCCTGCTGGAGGTGCTGACCGAAGGCGACCCGACGCTGTGGCGCCAGGCCAGCCATATCGTTGAACAGGGGCTGCTCAGGTTGCAGCAGCCACCGCACAACGTGCCGGCCAGCTGGTTCGAACACGCCCGCCGGCGCTACCGCGAGAGCGACGCGGCCTGATCAGAAGGTCACCACCGTTTTCAACGCCGTCACCCAGGCATCCTGCGTCTCGCTGACGCCCGCCGGGTGATGCCAGTACTGCAGGCCCGGCTGCAGCTGTAGCCACGGCGTGACGTTAACGCGGTAATACAGCTCCGCCGTCACCGAGTGGCCCGGCACTGGCCGGTAGTTCGGATCGTGATAATCACTGATGCCGCTCATCTGGTTGAGATACCGCTGATTGTCTTTATAGCGGTCGCTCAGTTTCACCACCGAGACGCCGAGCCCCAGCCAGTCGTCCGGCCGCGCATCGAACAGCCCGCGATAGCGAATGCCGGTCGAGGTAGACCAGTGCAGGTAGTTACTGCGCTGATCTCCCAGCCCCAGGCTGTAGAACACGCTCAGGCCGCGGTTGACGTCATCCGCATGGCGCGTCACCTGCTGGTTGAAACCGGTATACAGGAACCAGGTGCGATCGTGGTTGCGATAGCCCTGCGGATCGCTGGCGCCCGGCCCGCCGGACACCCCTTCATAAAGATCGCTCTGGCGCGCGTTGGTGAACAGCACGCCCAGGTTATACACCCCCGGCAGCTGGTTGACGGCGTGGGTTTTCAGCTCCAGCTCCATCGGCAACAGGAAGCCTTTGCTGCCCTTGGTGGACCAACTCCAGGCGTGGCTGCGGCTGGGGGCGCTCGGGTTCTGCTCCATCACCCCGCCCTTGAGCGTCAGGCCATCGGTCAGTTTGTACTGCAGCGTGGTTCCCCAGTAATGCACGTTCCAGTTGTACCAGGTCAACGAGTTGGCGGACTTGCCGCCGCACAGCGTCAGCGTCTGAAAATCGCAGGGGATGATCTGATCGAAATCCTGCACCTTGTTCATCATGCCGATGCGCCACTGCAGCCGGCTGTCGAGGAAAGAACGGCTGAAGGTCAACCAACCCAGCCGGGTAATCGACTGTCCGCCATAGCTCTCCTGCGACAGATCGGTCAGGCCGACGCGCGGATCCTGCAGCCGATCGCGGGTCAGGTTGTTGTCATGGTTGCGGTTGACGATATTGCCTTCGATCGCCGCGTCCGGAATGCCGGTCAGCGCCTGCAGATCCTGGCTGAAGGTCAGCGAAAATTGGTCGATATACGACGCCTGTTTATCGTGGTTGTAACCGCCGCCGGCGTTATACGACAGCTGGCTGAGGTAGCCGAGGTTATAGTGGAAGCCATGATCCTCCAGGATCGGCCTGATCCCCAGCATATCCCCCAACAGCCCAGGCTGCGGCGGTTCAAAACCGAGCGCCACCCCTTCCCATTTAGCGGTGGGGGCTTCAACGTCCTTGCCGGTTTGCAGCGTTTCCGCCTGCGCCTGGCTGCACCACAGCGCCAGCGCCGCCAGGGTCATGGAACGAGGTAATAAGCTTTTCATCATTATTATATTTCTCCGCATAACGGCTGACTGCGGGCAACAGCATTCCCTGGGAGAGAATTTCCCATCATGAACAGCAGCGAATAACGTTAGGTTAACGCCCGGCGCTTGCCGCCGGGCTGAAGGGTTACCGTCGGTCTTTCAGACTGGCGCCATTGCTGTGGATCACATCGCGGTACCAGTAGAAACTCTTCTTGCGGCGGCGCTCGAGGCTGCCGTTGCCGGCATCGTCTCTGTCGACGTGAATGAAGCCGTAGCGCTTCGACATTTCGGCCTTCGAGGCGCTGACCAGATCGATCGGCCCCCAGCTGGTGTAGCCCATCACCTCGACGCCGTCGTCGATGGCTTCCGCCACCTGCACCAGATGGTCATTGAGGTAGTTGATGCGGTAGTCGTCGTTGATACTGCCGTCCGCCTCGACGCGGTCTTTGGCGCCCAGCCCGTTCTCGACGATGAACAGCGGCTTCTGATAGCGGTCGTACAGCACGTTGAGCAGGTAGCGTAGCCCGATCGGGTCGATTTGCCACCCCCACTCCGAGCTGGCCAGGTGCGGGTTCGGCACCATATCGAGAATGTTGCCGCGCGCCGTCTCGTACTGCTCCGGGTCGGCGGTGACGCAGCCGCTCATGTAATAGCTGAACGAGATGAAGTCGATGGTTTCGCGCAGCGTTTGCCGATCTTCCTCGGTGATCGTCACCTGAATGCCGTTTTCACGGAAAAAGCGCTGCATATAGGCCGGGTAATAGCCGCGCGCCTGCACGTCGCCGAAGAACAGCCAGTCGCGGTTTTGCCGCTGGGTTTCCAGCAGATCTTCCGGCTTGCAGCTCAGCGGGTACAGAATGCCGCCCAGCAGCATGTTGCCGATTTGGCCCTCCGGCACGATCTCGTGACAGGCCTTCACCGCTTTGGCGCTGGCCACCAACTGATGGTGGATCGCCTGATAGACGGCGCTCTTGTCGCTCTCCTGCGGCAGGCCAACCCCGGTGAAGGGCGCGTGCAGCGACATGTTGATTTCGTTGAAGGTCAGCCAGCGTTTGACCTTGTGCTTATAACGTTCGAATACGGTGCGCGCATAGCGCTCGAAGAAATCGATGGTGCGCCGATCACCCCAGCCGCCGTAGCGCTTCACCAGACCGTAAGGCATCTCATAGTGCGACAGCGTGATCAGCGGCTGAATGCCGTATTTCGCCATCTCGTCGAATAGCCGATCGTAAAACGCCAGCCCGGCTTCGTTCGGCGTCTCTTCGTCGCCCTGTGGAAAAATGCGCGTCCAGGCGATCGAGGTGCGCAGGCACTTGAAGCCCATTTCGGCGAACAGCGCGATGTCCTCCGGATAACGATGATAGAAATCGATCGCCACGTCCTTGATGCCGCTGTCGCCCGCCATGCGCGGCGTAATCGCGCCGAAGATGCCCTGCGGCTGCAGATCGGAGGTCGACAGCCCCTTGCCGTCAGCCTGATACGCGCCTTCTACCTGGTTCGCCGCTACCGCGCCGCCCCACAGAAAATGTTGCGGAAACTTGCCGTTCATCGCTTGCTCCTCAATTAACGTAATAAAGTCAGCAGCGGCGCCTGTTCCTGCACCGGAGACAGGCCGCTGGTCAACACGTCCACGTAGTCATCGCTGTTGCTGATGATGATCGGCGTGGTGGTGTCATAGCCGGCGGCATGGATCGCCGCCTGGTCGAACTCGATCAGCAGATCGCCCGGGGCGACCCGCTCGCCTTCCCGCACGTGGGCGGTGAAATGCGCCCCGTCGAGCTTCACGGTATCGATGCCGACGTGGATAAGAATCTCCGCGCCGTCGTCCGATTCGATGCCGATGGCGTGTTTGGTTTTGAACAGCGACGCCACGCTGCCGCTGACCGGCGCCACTACGCGCCCCTGCTGCGGCGCAATCGCCACCCCTTTCCCCAGCAGGCCGCTGGCGAAGGTCGCGTCGTTCACCTGATCCAGCGGCACGATATCGCCGGCGATCGGGCTGAGAATGACCTGTTTGCGGTTAAGCGGCGCGGCGGCTTCAGGCTGTACCGTCTCTTCCGCCGGTGCGACGCCGAACAGATAGCTGGCCAGCGCGGCGAACACGAACGACAGCAGGGTGCCGCCGATCGCGCCCCATACCGTGGCGTCGATGCCGCCGCCGGGGATAATCTGCGCAAAGGTGAATACGCTCACCAGGCCGAACGAGTAGACCGAGGTATGGAAGTAGCCAATCACCGCACCGCCCAGCGCGCCGCCGATGCAGCCGAAGATGAATGGGCGTTTGTTCGGCAGCGTGACGCCGTACACCGCCGGTTCGGTGATGCCGAAGATCCCGGCGCCGATGGCTGAAGCGGACAGCGCCCGCAGCTTGGCGTCGCGGGTGCGCAGCATCACGCCCAGCGTGGCGCCGACCTGCCCCATCACCGCCGGCAACAGCAGCGGCACCATGGTGTCGCGCCCCAGCACACTCAGGTTGTTGATCATCAACGGCACCAGCCCCCAATGCAGGCCGAAGATCACGCACACCTGCCACATCGCCCCCATAAAGGCGCCGGCGATGATCGGGTTAAAGGCGTAAATGCTCTGATAGCCGTTGGCCAGCAGGTGGCTGAGCCAGGTTGCCGCCGGGCCGATCAGCAGGAAGGTCAAGGGAACGGTGATCGCCAGGCACAGCAGCGGCGTGATGAAATTGCGCAGCGCGCTGTGGATCACCCGGTTAAACAACGGCTCCAGGCGGCAGGACACCCAGGCCGCAAAGATGATAGGGATCACCGACGAGCTGTAGTTGATAAAAGTCAGCGGAATGCCGAAGAAATATTCGCGCACCGCGCCCGGCTGCTGCGCCGCTTCGAACGCCGCCATCATCAGCGGATGCGTCAATGCGCCGCCGATCGCCATGGTGACGAAGGGGTTGCCGCCGAATTTTTTCCCGGCGGTGTAGCCGAGCATGATCGGGAAGAAGTAGAACAGCGAGTCGCTGGCGGCGAACAGCATTTTGAAGGTGCCACCGCTCTCCAGCAGCCAGCCGCAGGCCAGGCTCAGCGCCAGGAAGCCTTTCAGGATCCCCGAAGCGGCCATCACCCCGAGCAGCGGGGTAAAAATGCCGGACACCAGATCGATAAAGCGGCTGAGCAGGTTGTCTTTTTTACCGCCCGCGTCGTCGCTCGGCGCGCCCTCGGCCAATCCGCCGACCCGATTGACCGCGTCGAACACCTCCGCCACGTGGTTGCCCACCACCACCTGGAACTGGCCGCCGCTCTCCACCACCATGATGACGCCCGGGTTTTTCTTCAGCGCTGCCGCGTTGGCACGATTGTCGTCGCGCAGCTTGAAACGCAGGCGGGTGGCGCAGTGCACCAAGCTTTTCACATTGTCGCGGCCACCGACGCCGGCCAAAATCTCACTGGCTAATGTGTCATATTTCATACGGTTATCCTTAGACTTCGCGTTCTGCCGCTCCCCTCCCCGCACTGGCCTGGCGCCGGGGCGAAATGCGGCGCAAAAAAAAACCTAAACCTCGCGGCCTCTGTCCCATCGGGGAACAGAAACGCGAGGTTTAGGTTTTGCCTGCCGCAGCAGTAACAACCCTAAATCGGTTGAGCTATGACGTTAACACCGTGGATTTTGCCGGGGCAAGGCTTTGCGCCGGCAAATTGCCGAACTGTGATCGCGAGGGCAAAACGGCCTCAATGCGCGAAATAATGCATGCCGCCATCTACCGGGATCACCGCACCGGTGATATATCGCGCGAGCGGGGAACAAAGAAACGCCGCCAGATAGGCCATATCTTCCGGTTCGCCGAAGTAGCCAATCGGGATATGTTGCGCAATGAACGCCCGGCGCGCTTCATCGCAAGCGTATAAGCGCTCGCGGATCTGTTCACTGTTGATGCGCCCCGGCTGTAACGTATTGACGGTAATCCCCTGCGCAGCCACGTCGCTGGCCAATCCTTTGGCCCACAGATGCAGCGCGCCCTTGGCGGCGCTGGCGGCGCTCAGGCTGCGCGGCTCCATCGATCCGCTGATATTGATCACCCGGCCCCAGCCTTGCGCCTGCATGGCCGGCAACAGCGCCTGAGTCAACCGCCGGGCCGGTGTGAAGTTCAAAGCAAAGGCGTCATCCCAGCTGCGATCGCTGTCGTTCAGCGTCGTGGGGTGAAACGCACCGACCGCGTTGATCAGAATATCGACTGTCCCCGCCTGGCGCAGCGCCTGCGCCGCCAGCTGGGTTATCGCGTCGGGGTCGGTCACGTCTGCAACGGCTACCCACGGGCGCACCGCCCCTTGCCGTTCAACCTCATCCGCCAGCGCCTGCAGCCGATCACCGCGTCGTGCGGTAGCCACCACCTTGACCCCTTGAGCAGCCAATACCCTGACCATGCCGGCACCGATCCCTTCGCTGGCGCCCGTGACCAATGCCGTACGGTGTTGCAACTGTAGATTCATAAGAAAACCTAACCTAATTTTTCGGTTTTAAAGGGAACGTTCACACATTGAATCACGGCGCGCTCTGTGTGAATATTCCTGAAAATTACGTCGATACCGTGCAGGAATTCACTGATGTTTGACTGGCAGGATTTAAAACACTTCGTGGCGCTGGCGCGTACCGGTTCCTTGTCGGCGGCAGCGCGGGAGCTGGGTTGCGATCACGCCACCGTCGGGCGACGCGTAGCGGCGCTGGAACAGGCGCTCGGCCTGCGTTTGATCGTGCGTCGGCCACGCAGCACGCCCTTGACCCAGGACGGGCAGGCGATTGCCGGGCTGGCGGCGGAGATCGAGGCGCAAAGCCAGGCTATTGCCCGCCATGCGCGCAGCGCCGGCGCAACGCCACAGGCCGGGGTGCGCATCAGTGCGCCGCCGTCGATCGCCGCGCATATTCTCGCGCCGCGCATTGCCGCATTTAACCAGGCTTTTCCACAGATCGTCGTCACGCTGTCGGGTGAATCGGCGCTCGCCGAGCTGGATCGCGGCGAAGCCGACATCGCCGTGCGCATGGTGCGCCCACAGCAACCGGAGCTGTTGACGCAGCGCATCGGCATGATGCGCTACGCGCTGTATGCCGCACCGGAGCACGCGGCTCTGCCCGACGCGGCGCGCCGCTTTCTCGCCTATGACCATCACTATCGGCAGCAGCCGCATCAGCAATGGTTGGTGCAGCTGTTGCAGGGGCGTCCGGTGGTCTTTCAGGCCAGCGATCTGTTTTCACTGCAACAGGCGGCGCGTTCAGGGCTGGGCGCCGCCGTTTTGCCGACGTTCGTCGCCGATGGCGATCCGGATCTGGTCGCATTGCCAACGGCCAACGCCGCGCCAACGCGTGAGCTTTGGCTGGTGACGTATCCCGATTTAGCGCGCACCGCAGCCGTGCGTGCGGTGATGAATTTCCTGGTCGAAACGCTCGGCACAACGTGCCCATTACCGGCATAAAGCATCAGAATGACTAATATAAATACTGGACAAAAGTCACGCAGGGGATTATTACTGGTCAACGCTTAATCGAGAGTAGGGATGGCAGTCACCATGGTGTTGCGTACTGATGTAGGACGGATTCTGATCACCGGCGCCGGCGGCCGGGTAGCCACGGCGTTTCGTCAGGCGATGGGCGATCGCTACCCGCTACGGTTGGCGGAACGGGATGTCAGCCTGCTGCGCGATCGGCAGCCCGGCGACGAAGTCATCAGCTTCAACATCGCCGATCTCGACGCCTGCCGCGCGGCCTGCGCCAATATCGACACCGTGTTGCATCTGGCGGCCGATCCCTCCCCCGATGCCGACTTCTGCGGTTCGTTGATGGACAACAACATTCTGGGCACCTTCAATATCTTCCGCGCGGCGAAAGACGCCGGCTGCCGCCGGGTGGTGTTCGCCAGCAGCGCGCAGGCGGTGGAAGGCTATCCGCTCGACTATCAAATCCGCCCGGATGACGCACCAAAGCCGAAAAACCTGTACGGCGCCAGCAAGGCCTTCGGCGAAGGCATCGCCGCCTACTTCGCCCATCAGGAAGGGCTTTCCGCCCTGTCGGTGCGCATCGCCAACTTCACCACCCTGAGCCGGGGCGAACAGCTTAGCGCCCGCGACATGAGCGCTTTTCTCAGCCATCGCGACGCCGCCGATCTGCTGGAGCGCTGCATTCGTGTCGAAGGGGTGCAATATGCGGTGGTGCACGGGGTTTCCAACAACCGCTACAAACGTTTATCGCTGGAAGAGACCCGACGCCTGCTCGGCTACGCCCCGCAGGACGATGCGTTCAGCCTGCTGGGCTTTGAGTGAGCGCGGCGGGGAACCCCGCCGCACGTTATCGTTTAACCGTTGACGTAGGCCACTTTTTCGGCCTGACGGTGGGTGAACAGCACCAGCAGCAACGCCAATCCGGCAATAATTGCGCCCATCACCGGCACGAAGCTGTATCCCAGCCCGGCGGAGACGACCGCGCCACCGGCGGCGGCGCCCAGCGCATTGCCCAGGTTAAAGGCACCGATGTTGACCGAGGACGACAGGCCCGGCGCTTCGCTGGCGACACGCATCACGCGCATCTGCAGCGGCGGCACCACGGCAAAGGTCGCCGCGCCCCAAATCACCATGCTGACTGCCGCGCCGATTTCACTGCGCGCCAGGAACGGGATCACCAGCATAATGACCACCAACAGCAGCAAGAAGCCCTTCAGCGTCGCGCTCTCGGAACGGTCGGCGAATTTGCCGCCCAGGTAGTTGCCGATGGAGAAACCGACGCCGATCAACACCAGCATGGACGTCACGAACAGCGGCGTCGCATCGGTGATGTGCTGCAATACCGGCGAGATATAGGTATAGAGCGTGAACATCGCGCCCGCGCCCAGCACGGTCGTCAGCAAGGCGGACAGCACCTGCGGGCGTACCAATACCGACAGTTCGCGCTTCACATCCGGGCGCGCGCCGGCGCTGCCTTTCGGCAACGAGAACCACAGCCCCAACATGGCGATCACCCCTAACCCTGCGGTGGCCAGGAACGACATACGCCAGCCGATGGTTTCACCCAGCCAGGTCGCGGCAGGCACCCCGCCGATATTGGCGATGGTCAACCCCATAAACATGGTCGCCACGGCGCTGGCCTGTTTCTCCTTCGGCACCACGCTGGCGGCCACCACGGAACCGAGGCCAAAGAACGCGCCGTGGTTCAGGCTGGTGATGATGCGCGACAGCATCAGGGTGGTGTAGTCAGGCGCAATGGCCGACAGCACGTTACCCAGGGTAAAGATCGCCATCAGGAAGATCAGCGCGCTTCTGCGCGCCCGGTGCGAGAGCAGCAGCGTCATCAGCGGTGCACCGACCATCACGCCAACGGCGTAGGCGCTGATCAACATGCCGGCCATCGGGATGGAGACATCCACCCCTTTGGCGATCGTCGGCAGCAACCCCATCGGGGAAAACTCGGTCGTGCCGATGCCGAACGCCCCCACCGCCAGGGCTAATAAGGGAAAGTTAATTTTCATTCAACAACTCCGGTTAACCGCTGCCGAAGCGCGGGAAAGTTAAGATGCCAAAAGTATGACATTGATCACACCAAAGATAAGCAGGCAGGAGGCTAAAAGACTTTTGCGATTTTGTTAAAAATCGTGGGGAAAAACAGCCGCCGACTCTATCTCAGCAATGCGCCGACAAGCAATAGCCGCCGTCGCCCGAGCGCACATCGGGTTCATTCTCACCACCTGTGCAAGCCGCCATACCGGCCCATCGGCGGCTGCCGCAACTATTGAACACAGAGCAAAAGTGTTTTGTTATTGTGCGCGTTTTTAGAATTAAACGACGAAATATAATGGCCTCAGTAAAACATCAATGCCCTACGACCTAATTCACATAGAGGGAAGCGCCATGCTTTTTGACTCGTATTCTTTAAACGGTTTATCGCTGAACAATCGCATCGTCATGCCGCCAATGACCCGCTCTCGGGCCGGCGCCGGCGACGTCGCCACCGACATGATGGCTGAATATTATGCCCAGCGCGCCAGCGCCGGGCTGATCGTCAGTGAAGGCACGCAGATCAGCCAGCAGGGCCAGGGTTATGCCTGGACACCCGGCATTTACTCCCCGGAACACATCGCCGGTTGGAAAAAAGTGACCGACGCCGTACATCAGGCCGGCGGCAAGATCTTCGCGCAGCTTTGGCACGTCGGCCGCGTGTCGCATACCATTTTACAGCCTGGCCACGCCGCGCCGGTCTCCTCCTCCGCCATCCAGGCCGACGGGGTCAAGGTGTTCGTGGATGTCGAAGGTCGCGGGCCGGAACATGGCGTGGGTGAAATGGTGCAGCACTCCGCACCGCGCGCCTTAACGCGGGAAGAAATTCCGGCGATCGTTAACGACTACGCTCAAGCGGCACGCAACGCTATCGCCGCCGGTTTCGACGGCGTAGAGCTGCACGGTGCGAATGGTTATCTGATCAATCAGTTTATCGACTCGCGGGAAAACCAGCGCGACGACGAATACGGCGGTTCACTGCAAAATCGCCTGCGTTTCCTGCGGGAAGTCGCGCAGGCGGTAGCGGACGCCATCGGCAAAGAGAAACTGGGCGTGCGCCTGGCGCCGCTGACCACCCTGATGGGCTCGCAGGACGATACCCCGGAAGCCACCTATCTGGCAGCGGCCAGCGTGCTGAACGATATCGGCGCCGCTTACATTCACATCGCCGAAGCGGACTGGGATGATGCCCCGGTGATGCCGGCAGCGTTCAAAGAATCGCTGCGCCTGATTTTCCGCGGCACGCTGATTTACTCGGGCAAATACACGCGTGAACGCGCTGAAGAAGCGCTGGCCAAAGGCTGGGCGGATCTGATCGGCTTCGGTCGCCCGTTCATCGCCAACCCGGATCTGCCCCACCGCCTGCAACACGGGCTGGCGCTGAATGCGCCAATCAAAGAGAAATTCTTCGGCGGCAGCCGGGAAGGCTACACCGATTACCCGACGGTCGGGTAACGATTGCCGACAACGCCGGCTCAAGCCGGCGTTATTTTTTCTGTGCTTCGATCCAGTCGAGAAATCGCATCATTCTGTCGCTAAAATCCGCGTCATTCGCCTCTCCCACCGCGTGCGCTAACCAATAGTCCATTTCATCTCGCTGCTCTACATAAAGCGCCAACAGCTGTTCGGCATAGTCGGTTAACGTTATCGGCCAGAACGGGCTTCCCTCGGCGCGCAGCATATTGGTGGCTCGGATCAGTTTTCTGGCCGCTTCGCGCTTTAAGCGCCTCTCATCCGATACCGTCCTGGCCTGCAGCAGTTGCTCCCGATAACGCGCCAATACGCGGGGCAAATCGGCATTGACCGCCAACGCGATGCGCCGATCGGGCTGAAACAGCGGAAAAGCGGCGGACAGGTCTTCGCCCCACAGGCAGCGGCAGTGATGCTTCAGCCAAAATCCCCAGGAATCGTGATGCTCCGGCGCCAACGCCTCATCAACGCTGCCGATATCAAAGTCGACCTTGCTCACGATCCGCTGCTCCAGCTGAAAGGCTTGCCGCCATGCCTCAAGGCGCTGTAACGCCTCACTATCGGCTGGCTTGTTGAGCAACAGCGTGATGTCCAGATCGGACACGCCGGGAAGGGCTTCGCCACGCGCGACGCTGCCGTAGAGGTAAATGCTGTGGATGAGTGCCGGGAATTGGCGTGGCAGCCCCGCCGTCAGCGCTTCCAGCAGCGGGATAAAAGCCCGCTGCAGCGGAAATGCCGCCACCGTGGGAATCAGCGCCACCTCATGCCCTCCCGTTGCGCACTTTGCCCGAGCGCATTTCGATGTTCCGCTGCAGTTCGCGCAGCCCGCCGGCCAGGAAGCAAGCTTCCGCCAGCACGAACAGCGGGCCGATGATCAGGCCCGTCACGTCGTCCATAAACGCCGGTTTTCGTCCCTCCCAGAAATGCCCGACAAACTGAAACAGCCAGCCGATGACGAAGCCGCCGATGCCGACGCTCAGCCACGCCGCCGTCGACAGCGACGCCACCCAGGCGCCGACCCCGAGGCACAGCAGCAGCAACGCCAACATCATGACGCCAAGGCGCAGGCTCAGCCGCAGGTAATAGAGAGCCGAAACGATAACCACCGCGCAGGCCGGCGAGAACGGCAGCCACCCCGCACCCCATGCCGGCCGGGAGAGCAGCGTCAGCAGGCTGACGACGATCAGGGGGATGCCGATAAAGTGCGTGACGATATTGCGCGCATCACGATGATAGGCGGCGTAAGCGGCAAGTTGATCTTCCAGACTTCGCATGTTGACCTCCGGTATGTACGGCCTTCGTCGCCGAACGCGCGCAGCCGCATGCGGCTGCCCTTACCCATAGCTTAGCGCGGGATCACCAATACCGGTTGGCCAATCTCATCCAGCAGGCCGCGCCTATCTGCCAGAATTATAGAAAGCAATAGAGGTAGATGGATAATATAAAATATAAAATAAAACATCCAAAAACACTAACAAGAAAAAATATCCTCTAAGATAAAACACACCGCCCGCCTTGTTTTATCTTAAAAAAAATATTATTTATAATAATAATAAAATTAAAATTAAAAACATATCAAACATACCGATTAATATAAAATAAAATATAAATAAAAAAACTTAAATTAGTATTTACAATAAAAAACAGGATTGTATTATAAGAAGTCACAGTCAAGGAAGGTGTCATGATGATCGTTTATTACCGGGAAAGAATGGCTATTTTAATACCAGAAAACAATCAGCAGATTATTTTAAGGAATAAAGAATTGAAGCTATGGCATTTTCTTATTGAACAAAGCCCTAATGTATCATCAAGAAAAGATCTCGGTATACATATATGGGAAGGGCGTTATGTGACAGATTTCGCCATCAACCAAACGATAAATTCATTGAGAAGAAAGATTGGTGATGCATCACGTGAAATTATCATTACCGTTCCTAAAAAAGGGTATACGATTAATGCAGAGAAGGTCATCATTAAAGTTGATGATGAAACCGAGTTAATACCCAATACGAGCACTGGCACAGCGGAACTGGGGAGCAATTCGGATAATGATTCAAAACATAAAGAAGAGATATCTCCTCACCGATTTAAGAAGACTCGTGAGGTTCACGAAACTGCATCAGAAAAAGCGACATCCAAACGTGATAAAGTGAAAAGAAGCATGCTGATGATAGCCGTATTGATATGCAGCTATATTATAGGCGTTTGGTTTTCCGTAAAAATAAATGAAGATAAAAATGAAGAAACCTTATACCTTGATGGATACAGGATTCACTCTACTGGCGATCGCATAGAATACGTTCACGGTGAAAAAAAAACCGTTTGTTATCGAATGAAGAGCAATATAAATGACAATAAAAAAAGAGACTACCTTACAGAAATCACGACTTGTAAAAATGAAGGTTAAGGGATTATTTTTAATTGCTTGCATATTACTTTTCATCTGTGGAACTCTAAGTTATAAACAATATATTTTAGAATCAATGAGCAATAGTTACCATGGGTTATTATTTCTGGACGGCGAAGAAAAAATAAAGCTAAACCTATACTTAAACAAAGATAGAGAAACCGCCTACATCAGATTGATTCAAAGTGATGGCAATCACTTACGTTATATCACTGCCGAAATGGAACTCAATGCATTGTTAACGCATTCAATAGCCACAGCAAAAGTGGATTGGCATGAGCGAAATATGACAGAGAGCGCATTCAGCTCCGACAGTCGCAATCGTCTGGTATCGGTTTTGTTGCACAAGAACAGCAAACAATATTTTTTGGTTATAAACAAGGATGACTTCTATATTCCAACAGGTAACAATGATATTAATGAACTGATTTTCCTCATTTTTCCTGATAAATGATGCAATTTTATATTTCATTATTAAATATGATATGACGTTTTTTTTATCACTGAGTAGGATACCCCCGGCCTAAACAACACGCTTCAATTAAAAGCGAGTTTTTAGCGTCATAACCATCCTACTAATATATTTAAAGGAATAAAAAATGTTGAAAAATGTAGCTCTGAAAGCGTATGTCTCTATGGCTTGCCGCAACGTCAAAAACGCAGAACAAAACGAGCGTGGCATCACCGCTATCGAATACGCCATCATCGGTGTAGCGATGGCCTCTGCCCTGTTCTTCATCTTTGACAAAGGCGGATTCATTGAATCCCTGAGCGCGGCATGGAACACCATGGCCACGAAGATCACTGCTTCAGGCAACATCCTGAAGTAATAGTAAACTTTCGTCATATAGCCTTCGACTCTTCGAGGGCTATATTTAAAACCTATATGTTCATAGCGATAATAATCATATCTTTATACATATCACTTAAAGATATCACAGAAAGAAGAATACCTAACGTAGCGCATTTTATGATACTTACGGTGGCATACTGCTATATTTTTTCCCACCCAGGCATTATTGGTGCGGGCCAAATTCTGATATGGCCGTTTGCCATGCTCTTGGTTGGTATCATTCTTTCGTCTTGCAACATACTGGGGTTTGGCGATACCAAACTGCTGTTCATCACCATGCTGGTGGTGCCGCCGGAACAATACGTTAACGTTATTTACCTGACTGTTTTTATGGGTGGCGTATGGGCAATCTTATGGACATATGCCCTGTCAAAAATTTCGCTGATCAAGCGCTATGATAAAGTAAGGAGCGGCGTACCCTACGCCATCCCTATTTTAATCAGTTTATGTACCTATACGTTTATCGGTGCAGTTTGATAAGGAGCATCTGTGCGCTTTAAATTTATTGCAATAGTCGCACTGCTAACCATGTTAGCCGGCGTAGTAGGTATATACAGCGATAAAGGCAACGAGGACGAGGAAAAGACTAAGAACCTCATAGTGAATAAAAGCCTTATCTATTATACCGCAAAGCATAATATTGATGTGGGTGCCATCGTCACCACGGATGACTTCACCGAGAAAGAGATAAAATATCCACCAGGCTCGCCCCCCGCCTGGCTAGACACGATTTTTGGCGAAAAGGACTTTCGCGGACTAATGGCGTCCGGCGGCGTGGCATATCAAAATATTGCCTCCGGCGAACGGGCCTCGAAAGATAACCTTGGCAACCTGTTGCAGAAAATCGATTCGAGCTATTCGATATTGCCTATTTCTGTCACCACCGCCAGCCTGAAGAACCCTAACATCGCGGACTTTGGTTTTATCGATCTGTTCCTGGTCTCCAATGATAACAAAGCCTACCGGGACGATCTTTATCAAAAATCGCGCAGCGATAACGGTACCACGGGGAAAGACTACAAGGACACGCGGGTCAAACAGTTCGCCAGCAAGGTGTGGTTCTTTATGGGCAACGGCAACCTCAATAAGCTGCAAAAGTTCGATCAGTCGGGGCTGGTTTCCAGCCTGATGAAAACAACCAGCGGGGAGAATTCGCTGGCGAATGAGGTGCACAGCAACCGGGCCGTCAGCGATGACAAGTCCTCAACGACCATCGTCTATGCCTACTTCAAGCCCGAGGACGTGGATAAAGTCATTCAGGCGCAAATTATGGGGATGTTCTTCATCACGCCCACCAAGGTTCACAATATCAATGAGGGCATCGCCAAAATAAATAACAGCACAAGAGAGATTACCCCGTCAGACATTGTCTCTGGGGCGCCAATTTCGGAAAGGCAAAGCCGCGTGGTTGAAATCAGGGGAGCGCAAAGTGAAATTCGTAAATATTAACAGGCTGGCGGTTTTTCTTATTGTGATGTTAACCGCCAGCTTTAACGCTGCGGCGCTCGACGTGGACATCAATAAAACGACCGATCTTGAGATTGACTTCAGCGTGAAGTCAATCGTCGTTGGCTCACCGGAAATTGCCGACTTCCGGGTGGTCGATGAGAACCACATCTATGTCTTCGGTAAAAAAAGCGGGCAAACCAATCTCTCCGTTAATGGTACCAACGGTGAGAGTCAAACGCTGCTGATCACCGTGAACGATCTGCAAAAGAAATCCGTCATGTTGAATACCTTGCTGATCAGCGAGGGGTTTAAAGACGTGAAGGTCATCGACATGAGCGACTCGCTGCTGGTCAGCGGCCCGGTATTTTCCACTGAAGATGGCGCACGGATCAAGTCGCTGATCGAAGAGTACGTGGATAGCGATCAGGTCAGGTACTCCTTAGTAACCCAAAAAAATCAGCAAATTAAGATCAGGGTTACGGTCGCGGAAGTCTCGAAGGACGTGACGGAAACCCTGGGCATTGACTGGGGGCGGGGCAAGATCAGCACCGGCGTGAGTAACGATCTGACTATCAACAACGGCATCTACAGCAGCCTGGTTAAGGGGTTTAACTTCGACTCTCTGGGCGTAGCCATCAACGCCCTGGCGAAAAACAGCCTGGCTAACGTGCTGACCACGCCAAGTATCACGGTCACCAACGGGAAGACCGCATCATTTCACGGCGGCGGGCAGATACCTATTTTTCAGCGCAGTGAAAATGGCTCAACGGTTGAATGGAAAAACTATGGCGTCATGCTGAACTTTGCACCGGTGATCAATTCGGACTCCTCGATTAGCATGGACGTGAGCGTCGAATCATCTCAGATCGGCGGGTACTATAAATATGAGAACACCGAGCTGCCGACGATTAACGTGCGTAACGTGAAGACCTCAGTACGAATGCGGGATGGAGAGAGCTTCGTCCTCGGCGGACTGATCGACAACAGCCAAACGCAATATGTTAATAAAGTTCCAGGATTTGCCGACATTCCAGTGCTGGGCGCCTTGTTCAAGTCAACCGGGTTCACATCTGGGCGCAGTGAATTAGTCATCTTCGCCACCGTTGAGTATGTCAAACCCGTAGAGAGAAACTACATCAAGCTCCCCTACGCCAAATTCTCCAGCCCGTGGGAGGTCTTTTTCGATCTCGGGCACAGTGATAACAGCATTACCGATGTCTTTGTCAAAGGAGCCGACTATGTCATTAACTAATTCGCTGCTCCTTATTTTTATCTGCCTGGGCTTAAACGGCTGCGCGTTCGAAAGGCAGCCCGACGAAAGAAAGGCGTATTACGTTAAGTTTGTCGGCAACCCCGACCGCACCAAGATGGCAAAGCTTGAAAACTTTGTTTTAAGCAAGAAAATCGGCTCCATCAGCAGCTTGGCGATTATTTATAGCGATAACCACTATGACCGTGCGATCAGGCTGCAAGAAGAAATACAGAAACAGTATGGCATTAATGCTGTATTGCAAGAGAGCGTGAACTAGCTTGACGCAAACTATATTGCCATCGGTAACCGGCATAAAACCGAGCGAGGTTGCTATCGGTTCCGGCTCTCTGATTTTAACTGGTACAGCTCCGACGAGCAGGCTCTGGATAACTATTCGGAGCGAGAAGTTTGCTCGACCAATGGTAATGATTTCGCTGAGAGAGCACGTTAATGTTCATAGAAAAACTAAAGAGAAAAAACGAGGCCAAAAAGAAAAAGGCCAGCGTGATTGTTTTAACCAAAACTGAGACTGATTTTTTATCACTCTCAGAACCACTCTCATTGTACGACGTCGATACGATGATCAAGCACATCCCCGCTGGCGACCTGCTGGAGTTTATTAATAACGCCCTGACGGGGAAAAATTATTTTGTGCTGGATGCCCAGAGCTACAGCGAGACTGAAATCGCGGACATCGCCATGATGCTGCGTGGTCGCTATCCCTCCATGCTGATCGGCAACGAGGATTCGATCCAGGCAACGTGGCAGGCTCGCGAGCTGGGGTTCAGCAGCTATTTTACCCGCACCAGTGAGATCCGCCTGCTGCTGCTGGGGATAGTGGAACACTTCGGCTATGTGCGCTCCAGAACTTCTCTGGTGATCGGGTTGTGCAATACCTCGCCTGATATCGATATTAATTATCGCGTTTTTCACGATCTCTGTAACAGCGAAATGATGAAAGGCTATTCAATGCTGTTTGTTAACTGCGACATCGCAAACATTTTCTTTGATGCCGCATTGGGGGTAAAGGCCAATAAAAACACCGTTGAGCACGTGCTGGGCTATGAGAATGAACTGGATACCACCTCGTCCCTGAAACTGGTGATGAAAATAAAAGATCACTTCGACTACGTTTCCTTCAACATTGCCAACGACGAGGCGCACGTTGACAACGTTGACGCCTTCCTCAACGGCGTTGAGAAATTCATCGAATCGCTGGCAAACTCCTATGGATTTATTTTTATTAATATCCCCTACTATTTTCTCACGCTGCACGGCGGAATTAATTTGCTCAATGAGAGCGACATCCGTGTGCTGATGACCAATGGGCAGATCGAGTCTATCTATAACCTTAACTATCTCAAGAACCGAATTGGCTTTAAGCAGGATAAAGGGGAGAAAAGAAGGGACAAGCTGATCTCCATCCGAAAACAGGCCGGTAAGCTGGCAACTGAAATCACGGATAAAGAAATCCACACCAAGCTGGGCATCAAGGTGGACTTCAACAATAACGCCAACCTGCTGGGGGGGTTGTTAACCGCTTTCAACCGTAAGAAAGAAAGCAAAAACATTATAGACAGCATATTTAGGTGATGACATGGATATAAAAACCTATGAAAAAATCAGAAACGCGCTGTTAGAGCAAATAAAAATAGAAAACTATGACAGCTCTGCCACTCATGAAGCGCTGATGAAAATTGAAGAACTGCTCATACCGGCGCTCGATCTGGAAAATATTATATTAACCAGAAGAAAGTTTGATGAGCTGATCAAAAGCTATTATGACGACATCTTCGGGCTGGGGCCCATCGAAGATCTGCTGGCCGATCCCAGCGTTAACGACATCATGGTTAACGGGTGTAAATCCATCTACATCGAACGGGCGGGCAAACTCATCAAGCAAGATTCTCAGTTTAAATCTAATGAGCAGATTCTGCGTATCGCGCAGCGTATTGTTGCGCCGATTGGGCGTCGGGTAGATGAAAGCTCGCCGATGGTCGATGCCCGCCTGGCCGACGGTAGCCGCGTCAACATCATCATTCCGCCCGTGGCCCTAGATGGCTGCACCATCTCCATCCGAAAGTTTAAAGAGGATAAATTAGACCTGATCGACCTGATCAACTTTGGCTCGATGAGTGAGGCGATGGGGCACTACCTGAGCCTGATGGTCAGGGCCAAGGCGAACATCATCATCTCGGGGGGGACGGGTTCAGGGAAAACCACCCTGCTCAATGCAATTTCGAACGAAATCGATGATGGCGACCGCATCGTCACCATCGAAGATGCCGCCGAGCTGCAGCTGCAAAAAGATCACGTCGTGCGCCTGGAGTCGCGCCCTAAGGGTGTTGACGGCGGCGGTGAAGTCTCGATTCGTGACCTGGTGATCAACGCGTTGCGTATGCGCCCAGACCGGATCATCGTGGGCGAGTGTCGTGGCGATGAAACCTTTGAAATGCTTCAGGCCATGAACACCGGCCACGAAGGTTCGCTCTCAACCATTCACGCCAATACGCCAAAAGACGCGCTGGTGCGCCTGGAAAGCATGCTCTCCATGGCGAACTCCAATATCTCGGCCAAAACCATTCGCGGCCAAATATCGCAGGCCGTTGATATTATTATTCAATGCGCAAGGTTGCCCTGCGGCTCGAGGAAGATTACCAACATTACGGAAATCGGCACGCTGGAGGGTGAGGTCATTCAAAGCCAGGACGTGTTCCTGCTCGAAAGGCGAAAAGAGTCGGATACGGTCACGAAGTATGCGCATAAGCAGAATATCGCCTACTCCATTCTGGAATCAAAGGCCGCGTTCGCCGGGCTGCTCCCAGAGCTCAAAGGCATCCTGCATGACTAACCTGACGGGCTTCCTCATCACCCTGCTGCTTCTGCTGCTGATGTTCTCATACGTCAGGCAAAAGGCCGCGAAGAAGAAAAAGTGGGAGAACTTTTTCGGTAAAGCGAAGCCGGCTGAGAAAGAGAAAACCAAGGAAATAAAAAAGCTCATCGGCAAGTCTTACCTACCCGACTTCGTGTTTATTTTTGGCACCAAAAGCCTGGTGATGTCTCTGGTGGTCAGCGGCGGCTACATCCTGTTTTGGTGGTTCTGCTGCCTGACCTTCAGCGCCTCGTCGTTTGCCTATGTATTTGGCACCGTGATCCTGGTAGCTATTTCGTTTACCGCGTTGTACGGCATCTACCAGAGCCGTTTCAGCGACTATTTCGAAGCACAGTTCCCCTATGCGCTGCGGCTTATCAGCCGCAACCTGGCCGTGGGCCAGACGATATACGCGGCCATTGATGCAGCGGCGGAGAACCTGAGCGATATCATGAAGCGAGAATTTACCCGCATCTCATTCCAACTGAAAAACGGCGTGTCCTTTGATGACATACTCAGCCGGGGTGAGAAAATCTACCCCTATAAAGGCTACTTTGTTTTTAGTTCGTATATTCGTATCTCCATACAAAAAGGCAGCAGTCTGAAAGATACCCTGCTGTCCCTGGCCAATGACCTGGTCGCCGCTCAAGTCATTAAGAAAAAAACCAAGGCGTTAACCTCAGAGGCACGCGGGGCGGCAAAGATCCTAGCGCTTTTACCGCTGCTGATGCTGGTCGTACTCTATAAGTTCGCCTTTTGGAACTTCGTTTACCTCTTCGATGAGCTTTATGGCCGCTACGTGGTGATTTACGTGGTCATTAGCGTCAGCATCGGGTTTTTCATTATTTCACGCATGATTAAGGGAGTTGAACTGTGATTTTCTTTATCTCAACCTCGCTCTTTATCGTCGGCGTTATTGTGTTTATCTGGGGATTAAAGAGCCACAAGAAAGAAGAAGAGTATTATGATAAATTTTACTTTATCGTTTCCTCACACGAGAACCTCGATGACTACCTCAGCCTGAAAAACAGGATTAAAGACCTGTTCTCTTTATTAATGAGAAAGCTATCATTCTACGTTGAAAACAACCTGTCCCATACGGAATACCATGCTCTCATTAATAAGGCAGGATATTACTCGCTGCAAGAAAGCACCCTATTTTATATTTATATCTCTAGCATATTTCTCTTTTCAACTCTGTCCCTAACGCTGTTAGCCTGCCTGGGTAATCTGTCATTCTATGTCATTCCTGTTTTCATGATCGTGTACTACATTGGCTCAAAGATTTATCTCGAGAGAAAACATAAGAACGAGATCAAAAAGTTCAGGATCAACTTCGTCTACTTTCTCGATCTGTGCGCCACCTGTATCAAAACTGGCATGACGCTGACGGCCGCTTTAGAAACCGTTTCCCCGGTGCTCTATCGCTTCTCCGGTCTGTTAGGCAACAGCATGCAGAACTTTTCACGCACGCTGAAATACAGCGATATAAACATCGCCTGCGAAAAGCTCTATGAAGAGGTTCCCCTAAGCGAGGTCAAGGAGTTTATCGCAACCGTGCGTAACTCCGCCCAGTTCGGCGCTGGCATGCAGTCCGGTCTGCAAGAGTTATCGAAAGAGATCCGCCAGTTTCACTTTATAGAAACCGAAGAAAAAATTGGCTCCGTCAACGCCAAGATGGGGATACCGCTCATTCTCTTTATCATGTTCCCGGTTATTGTTGAAATCATTGCTCCTGGCCTGCTACGCGCCATGGGCAGCCTGTCATTGGAGATGATCTCGTAATGAAAAAGTTAGCCCTCACTTCGATAGTCTTTCTTGCTGCCTGCGTCAACGGCACGCCCGATATGTTGAGAAACGATCGGGAAACGGCGCAGCTGGCGGTCCGCGTCGGCGCCTTTGAAAAGGCCAGGGAGATCGCGGTAGATAGTCTGCAAGCGCAACCGGACAATATCGAGGCACGCTTCTACCTGGCCGATATCTATTCCAAGATGAATAAATATGATATGGAGGGCCAGGAACTGGAGATTATTCAGGGAAAAATTAGCCGCGCAGATGAGAATTACCCAAGGGTGATTATCGAACTAATGAAGAACAGCCTGATGCGGCATCAATATCAGGAAACTATCTCTCTGTATAAACAGAATTTTGCCGAAGGAAAAACGGCGCTTGCCCAGAGCACCACTATGCGCGGCAAATCGCTGATGTATGCCGCCATTGCCTACTGTAAGCAGAATAAGTATGAAACCTGCATCGCCGAACTGAAGCGCGCCAGAACCTACCTGCCGGGCGATCCTGCGCTGGCCGACAACCTAAAGATTGCACAATACATGGCCAAGGCCAGCACAGGGGATATAGACCCTTCTCTGCTGTATGCCGGCTATAGCAATACGGAATCTAAAGAGATGTATGCCAACCTGATCATGGCGCTGATTCGCGGTGACCAAGAGACCCGCGCCTTTGAGTTGCTCAGCATGCGCTATTCCCGCGAGGATTCCATGACGATCATCAACGATCTTAACGGTATGAAAATCGCAAAATGATAAATTTACTCAACAGGGTAAGAAGAGAGGAACGCGGCATCTCGACCATCGAGACCAGCGTGCTGCTGCCGATCCTCTTTATCATACTGATGTTAATTTATGAGGTGCTGAGGTTTCAGAACGATATCTCAATCATTTATTTCAACGAAGAGTTTGCGTCACAGCGCGTCGATCTCTCGTTTTTAGACAACGATGTCGAAAAGATAAATGAAAACTTCCTGGCCGATTTAAACAAGAGCGGCAGTGAGTTTTATTTCAGCGCGCTGCTCTATTCGGAGCCAAAGATAACCTGCTATGAGGATATCAATATCAAAGTCAGCAAAAAGTGCGGAAAGAAAACCAAGCTGATTAACATCGCCTATCAGATCCAACGTGAATACAGCAGCGATTGGATAAGCGACCTACTGTCTTTCCCACAACAATTTGATCGCGAGGTATTTATCGTCAATGATTACTTCCATTAACAGGCTTGTTGATAATGAGGATGGTAGCGTCGCCGTTGAAGGCACCTTTGTTACCCTATTCTTGTCCGTGCTGCTGATTTATACCATGCAGCAGGCTTTGGTCATGTCAGTACAGTTTAGTATTAATAAACTGGCCGATCAAATGGTGAATATTATTTCCCATCGTGACAGCCTGTTTGGCAATGCCAATTTAAGCCAAGGCGACGTCGTTAACGTCGCTAAAATGTTTAGCCAGTTCAAGAACGGCGGAGAAGCGCCGTTTTTCGACGTTTTCGTTGAGGAAATCGCCTACGCAACGGGGCAATACAGCATGTATAAGCTACCCGGGAGCAAAGAAGGCTGCCAGCTCACCAAGCGGCTGACTGACTATGGCATCGATATCAAAACCTCATTCGGCAAATCTAACTCGGTGTATCGGGTTTCCATCTGTAAAAAAACAGAACCGGGATTATTCTCTAAAAATAAAACGCTGCTGGCAGAAAGTGCCATCCAAATTGGCCATCATCATTAGAAGATAATAATCATGAAGAATAAATTCGAGCGTTTTTTAGGTGATGAACAGGGTGGATTAATGCCGCTGTGGGCGATTGGCGGCATGATGGTGGTGATCTCTATTTTTTGGGTCGAAAACTACTCCTCCACCATCATGGAAAAAACGCGAGAAATGCGGCTGACCTCCGTCGTGACCCGTACCTCGATGGTAGAAAGAGGAACGGTGACCGCCAATGCCGGGCGGCTAGCCGAAGCGACAGGCGCCAATATGAATCAGGCAACCCATGCCTTCTCAGCGGAGCTGCAAGAAACCACGCTGGAAAAGCTTCAGGAGCTAAAAGAAAATAAGCGGATCAGCGAACTGCTCGCGACCACTTCCAACGTCAGTCAAAACACTAACGTTCCTTTCGATGAAATAAACAAAACCATTGGCCTCGACCCAGAGGTCAGGATCTCCACGGCGGATAACGCCGTCAAAGTTTTCAGACCGTTACACGTGATTATCGCCGTCGAGGCCAGCAGTCTTAACCGTGCAAACGTGATGCAGGCGCGGGCGGCGCTAATGAGCTCACTATCCCGCCTGTATGCCGAAGCGCCGGCTACCCGAACGACGGTGATCCCATACTCTTTTCGCGTCAACTCCGGGGGCAAATGCTATACCGGGATCGCCCGGAGCGATGCCTTTTCATTTGTCTGGTGGGAAAGCTTCTTTGCGCAAGAAGATTACCTGGCTGAACTTGCAAATACATTAAGAATGGCCGAGGAATATCTCGGAAGATTAAACGCAGAGATTGATTATAGTAATCAGATGATAATATATTTGAATAATGAGCTTAGTCAACATGATCCCGGCACTCAGGAATATAAAGAGCTGACAGAACAAATAAGTTATTATCAACAAGAGATAAGACTTGCTGAGGCGATGCTGCCAATGGCTAATGAAAACATAAAGATTGCCAAAGAAAATGTCGATGCACAGAAAGAAGTTATAGACAACCTTAAGCAACAACAACAGTATATTGATTACTTTCCTCTGGCCAAGCATTACGCAAAAAGGTACGATAACTATTATCTTCTGGATGATTATACCGATAATTTTGCTAACTCTGGAATATTTTCAATTACGCAGAGTGATTTTGAACGCGCCGCAAAGACGACTTACCAAAGTGCGGAATATCTATCCTCCCTCGCGGTCAAACGCGGCGTTTATTTTGGCGATGCCGGCACCTGCCCCGCCAGCACCGTAAAATATGGCCTGACCTCATCCCAAAATGTGAATAGTGCGCTTTCCGGCATCGACTTTAGCACCAATAAGATTAAAACGCTGGAAGGGCTACTGTGGGCGGGGCGCACCGCGTTTTCTGCCTCTCGCGGCATGGCACGCAACGTCATTATTCTGTTTGCGTCGGACACAAAAGAAGTTATCGATCCCGACGAGGTCACCGGCATCCGACAGAGCTGCGCAGCCATTAAGACCGGCTTTATCAATAATAAGTCGGCCAAGCTGATCGTCGTTACCCAGAATCAGGATGGCCGAGATAAGTTCGAAGAGCTGAGCTGCGCTACCCAGTGGTTCACCGATCCGGGCTATATCAACCTTGAAGATATAAACAACGAATCCACGCCAACGCTGGAAGAGCAATTCAACTTTATCTTCTCGCAAGAATCCACCACCAGGAACATTAACGCACATGAATAAAGTTATAACGATCGCGCTGATGCTGCTCTGCGCCCCTTTTTCCTATGCTAAAAGCAGCGACGAGCTCAATCAGTCCAGCTGCCAAACCGGCCCGATATATGAACGCTTCGGCGACGCAAAACGCCAGGCCGGCCTGCTCCGGTTCGACGGCCGCACCAACGCACGGCTGAGCCGTAGCCAGCTGGTGCAGTATCGATTCGTCACCGTGTTGCACGAGTACCTGGGCACACTGTGCCACCAGGAAAACGCTTACGACGCCAACAGCCTCGGCGCCTTGCTACTGACCAAGGAAAACATCGTCATGAGCCATGTCGGCACGGTGCATTTCGCAAGCGGTAGCGCCCTGGTTGATGAGGCGACGCTGGCGCGTTGCTGCTCGCACATCAGCCAGACGTCCGACTACGACGGCATATTTATTGTCAGCCGCACAGACTCAATAGGCAACGCGAGCCACAACCGAGCACTGTCATATCAACGCGGCTACCGTATCGCCGAGCGCTTACCTCAGGCCAGCCCCATTCACCTGATTGCGCTCGGCGCCAGGCCAGCGCGCAGCGGCCAGAGGCCGATCGCCAACCCCAACGATCGGCGCGCCGACATTTATCTCTATCAGCGCCAGTGAGATCCCCCTCCGGCTTAGCGCGGGATCACCAATACCGGTTGGCCAATCTCATCCAGCAGGCCGCGCGTGACGGAGGCGTTCAGCCAGCGCCCCAACGAAGACAGGTGGCGGTGCGAGATGATCAGCAAATCGCAGTTGAACAGCGCCATCTGTTCCGGGATCACCTCGATGGGCGTCCCCGCTGCCAGCAAGCCCTGGGCGTTGAAACCCTGCTGCTTCAGCGCCCGCGTCACCTGACCGACCTGCTTTTCCGCCAGCGCTTCTTCCCGTTGCGCGGCGGGATACTCCTCGCGCTCATCGCTGTCGAAACGCAGGCCGCTGCGGCTGAGCGTAAAGGCATTGTCTACCACCGTCAGCACGATCACGTCGCCGATGCTGCCTTGCAGGCGCACCATAAAATCCAGGGCATTGCCGCTGTGTTCAAAGCAGTCCACCGCCAATAACACTCTCTCAATCATAACCATCCTCACTTGCCTGAGTTAAATCGCGCCCTTGAAGTTGGCTTCGCCCTTTTTCCAATACCCCTTGGCAAACAGCGCAGCGCGGGAGATACCCATTTCGTTGATAAAGCGCGCCTTCAGGTACGCGGCAATCTGGTGTTCGCAGGCCAGCCATACCTGCCCTTCGCCGGACGGCAGTTCGCAATGGCTGACGGCCTGCACCAGCGGGCTGTTCATCACGCTGTCAAAATGTCGGGTGCGAATTTGCCAGCTGTTCACCTGCAAAAAGGAATAATCGACATCCTGAATCTCCTGCGCATCGCCCACTTCGGCGAACCACAGCACCGGCAACGGGTCGGACAGCGAGGCGAGAATGGTGCGCATGGCGGGCAACGCGGTCTCATCGCCCAGCAACAGCAGCCAGCGAGTTTGCGGCAACAACCGGAAGCCGCCGGAGCAAGGGCCGGCGAACCCCAGCTTGTCGCCCGGCATCGCGTCGCGCGCCCAGTTCGACGCCGGGCCTTCGCCGTGCAGCACCATATCGATATCGAAAGTGCGGGCGAGTTTGTCGATGCCGCTCAGGGTGTAAGCCCGTCCGGCCAGCGTGTCGCGCCACGGGAAGAACACTTTGACCCAACTGGCCGGCTCCTGCGCGCGCGGATCGGCGATAAACTTATCCACATCGTCGCCGCTCAACGTGATGCGGCGGATCCGGGCGGTGACTTGCCGCACGGCGCTCACCCGGGCCTCCCGTTTGCGGCGGGTGTCTCTTTCCAGCATCTCGTCGACAATCTTATTCAGCGTGTTGTGCATCAGCCTTCTCCTGTGGCGCCGCCGACGGGTAGGTGTGTTCCCAGCCGCCGCCCAGCGCTCGATAGATATTCACCACGGCGATCGCCGTCTCCTCCTCTGAAACAATTTGCGCGGACTGCAGATCCAGCAGCGCACGCTGCGTGCTCAGAACGTGGATAAAATCGCTCGCACCGTTCAGATAGCTGTCGCGCGCCAGCGCAAACGCGTGTCGGTTGGCGGCCAGCGCCTCGGTCAGGTGCGTCTGGCGGCGCTGCTGGGCGCGATAGCCGGAAAGCGCGTCGTCGATCTCGTGCCAGGCGCGCAACACCGTTTGCTGGTAGGCGATGGCCATTTCCTGCTGCCGGTATTCGCTCAGGCGCACCCGTTGGGTGATTTTCCCCCCGTCGAACAGCGGCAAATACAGGGCGGGGCCGATGGCGAAGGTATGCGTGGACCAACTGCCCATATCCGCCAGTGCCAGTGCCTGATAGCCCGCATTGCCGGTCAGCGTGATGCGCGGATAGTAGTCGGCGGTGGCGATGCCGATCTCGGCGGTTGCCTGATGCAAACGCTCCGCCGCTTCGCGAATATCCGGCCTGCGCAGCGCCAGATCCGACGGCACGCCCATCGGCACCGCGCGCGCCAGCGTCGGCAGGGGCTTCGTCGGCGCCAACATCGCTTTCAGCGCGCCCGGCCGCTCGCCCAACAGCAGGCTGATGGCGTTGATCAAGCGTTCCTGCCTATCGAACAGCGTCGGCAGCAGGGCATCCACCTGCGCCAACTGCACCTGCGCCTGATCGACATCCAGTTCGTTGCCCGCGCCGCTCTGATAACGACTTTGCGTCAGCTGCAGCGTGCGCAGCGCCGTGGCGCGGTTTTCCTGCGCCACCGCCAGCTGTTGCTGCGTGGCGCGCAGGCGTAGATAGTCGCTCGCCACCTCCGCCGTCACCGACGTCAGCAGTGCGCGCCGGTTCTCCTGCGAAGCGGCAAAGCCGGCGCGCGCACTTTCCGACGCGCGACGCAGCTTGCCCCACATGTCCAGCTCCCAGGTGGCGCTGGATCCGCCGCGCCAGAGGTTATAATCCGCCTCTCCGCCGTTGCCGGACGGATCCATGCTGCCCACCGAGGTGGCGCGCTGGCGCTGATAGGCGCCGTCCAGGCTCAGATCCGGCATCAGCGCCGCCTCTGTCACGCCCAGCAAGGCGCGGCTTTGCTGCATGCGCGCCGTGGCGAGCTGCAGATCCAGGTTGCCGGCCGCCGCGCGCTGCACCAGTTGCGACAGCGACGCATCGTTGAATATCGACCACCAGGCCACCGGCAGCGCCCCGCCGCCGGCCTGCTCACCCCAGCTCTCGGGCAGCGCGTTCTGCGGCCGAGCGTAGTCCGGCCCCACCGCCCGGCAGCCGCTCAGCGCAATCAACAGCAGCGGGATCACGGCTCTGTTCATTGCAGGCCCCCGTCCAGCGTATTGATGCTGACGTCCGCAGACATGCCGACGCGCAGGGCGCTCAACAAAGCGGCGTGCTCTTTGTTGATATCAAATACAATTTTCACCGGGATGCGCTGAACGATCTTGGTGAAGTTGCCGGTGGCGTTCTCCGGCGCCACGGCCGCGAAACTGACGCCGGAAGCCGGCGCGATGCTGTCCACCTGCCCTTTCAGCGTTTGGCCGGGAAAGGTATCGATATGGATGTCTACCGACTGCCCGTGCGCAATGTTTTCCAGCTGGGTTTCCTGGTAGTTGGCGATGATGTACAGCTTGTCCTGCGGCACGATGGCCAGCAGCGCATCGCCCGGTTTGACGAACTCCCCGACCCGCAGGCTGTTCTTGCCGATCACGCCGCCGATCGGCGCGGTGATGCGGGTGTAAGACAGGTTCAGCTCGGCCATCGCTTTCTTCGCCTGCGCCAGCATCAGCTCGGCATCGCTGTCCGCCAGCTTGGCTTGCAGCACCTGCTCCATGTTTCGCGCCGCTTTAAGCGTCGCCTCCGCCTGCGCCACATTGGCGGAAAGCGTGTGCACTCGCGTTGTCGCCTGCTGCGCCGCCTGCTGTGAACCCGCGCCGCTGCTGGCCATTCTCTGGTAGCGGTTCTGCTCCTGGCGCGCAAACGCCAGCTCCGCCTGCGCCGCCTGCCGCTCCGCCTGCGCGGCGGCGATCAGCGCGCTCTGTCGGGTCAGGTTGGCCCTGGCGTCGTCCTGGCGGGCGCGGGCGGATTGCTCCTGCGCCGTCGCCTGCGCCAATGCGACGTTGAATTCACGCGGATCGATCACCGCCAGCAATTCCCCCTGTTTGACCCACTGGTTGTCCCTGACCAACACCTGCGCAATTTCACCGGCAATCTGCGGAGAAATACGCGAGATATCGGCGCGAATATAGGCGTCGTTGGTATTCTGCTGTGTCTCTTTAATAAAGAACTTATTGATTAATAACCCCAGCGTAATGACGGCAACCGCCAATACGGCGACGGCGACTTTCTTGTTAGCCATAAAAGTGACTCCAATTAATATTTATTTCTGATGATAAAATGTCAGGCAGCGACCGAACGCGGCGGATAAATACGGGTCGGCATAACTAAAATCAGCGCGGTCAGTAATAACGCCAGGCCGGCAACCAACAGATAAAGATCGGCGCTGGCCAGCACGTGGCCCTGCCGGGCGGCAAGCTGCGCCAGCTGCTCCGCCGACCCCGATGCGCGGCTGTAGGCCGAGCCGAAGCCGTCGGCGATCGTACCGGCGTGATAATCCCCGCGCTGCCGGCTGAGCAGCGCGATGGCGCCGCCGGCAGCGGTGGCGGCGAAACCTTTCACCGCGTTGAACCAGGCCGCCGCAAACGGCCCGTCGGTCGGCAACAGCCCGCCGGTCGCCTGCATCAGCAACGGGATGATCGCCATCGGTTGAGCGACCGCCTGCAACAGCGCGATGACGCGGAACGTGTCGCCGTTCCATTCCGGCGTCAGCTGAGCCGCCAGCACGCAGGCGGTGGCCATCAACAGCAGGCTGATCGCCAGCACCCAGCGGCAATCCACCCGCGGCGTATTGCAAATTATGGCGACGATCGGCAGCGTAATTAATTGCGGCAATGCGACCCACAGCATTAAGTCGGAGGTTTGTTCCTGACGATAACCCTGAATCGCGGCTAAATATCCCGACGTGATATTAACCAGCGACACCATAATTAACAGCACGCCACCCAGCGTAATTAAGGAGAAAGACAAATTCCTTTTGCTTAATAGCTGCAAATTAAAAAAAGGCAGCGGGTGATACCATTCGTTAATCAGAAATAACGCCAATAATCCGCCGCCGCCCAATAATAAAACGTAGATCAGCGGCGAGTTCAGCCAGTCGAGGCGCTCCCCCTGTGAAATGCCCACCGTCAACATGCCGAGCGCCATGCCGCCGAGCAGCAGGCCGCGCCAGTTGAACTGCCGCAGGCGCTCCAGCCGCAGCGGATCCTGCGGCAGGCCGTAACCGATGCACACGGCGGCGATCGCCATCAGCGGCAGGTTCCAGTAGAAATACCCGCTCCAGCCCCAGTGAAAGGCAAAGGCGGCGGCGGTAGCGCCCAGCGTGGCGCTCCAGGCCGAGACCCAGCCGTAGGCACCCAGCCCCAGCACCTTGATCAGCGGCGGCATAAAACGCAGCACCACCGTCATCAGCATCGGCGGCAACGCGCCGCCGGCGAAGCCCTGCAGGCTGCGCACCGCCAGCAGCACGCCATACTGATCTCCCAACCAGGGCGTCAACAGTCCACCGGCCAGGTAAATGCCGCACATCGTCAACGCCACCCGGCGCAGCGAAAAGGTCGGCCAAAAACAGGGCGTGAACCCGGAACCGATCACAAAGCCGGTGACGTAGCATGTGGTCAGCCAGCTGCCGGCATCGAAGCTCAGCAGCATGCCACCCTGTATATCCGCCAGCGCAAACTTGCTGGCGTTTTCCCCCACGCCGCTGGCCATCACCGCCAAAAACACGCCGAACAACCCCAGCCAGGTACGGCCGTTGATTTCACCGGCGCTGGCGAGCCATCGATTTTTGTGGTGCGGCGTAACAGACACCTCAACCATTCCCCACTCCTGCTGTTTCAGCCTCAATCTTTGTTGTCGTGGGCAGTATCCGGAGTTATTTCGATTGTTTAAAATGAAATGATGTAATTAACTAGTTGCACAAAACGCAACCCATTGAGCGCCCCCCCCCGGAGAGGCCATGCCGCAAAAAATTGATTTCAACCTGATCTATGCGCTGAATCTGCTGCTGGAAGAAGGGAGCGTGAGCGGCGCCGCCGAGAAGATGAATCTGAGCGCGCCGGCAATGAGCCGCATTCTCGGGCGCATCCGCCGGCAGTTCGACGACCCGATCATGGTCAGAGCCGGTAAGCATCTGGTGCCGACGCCGCGTGCGCTGGAGTTGAAACGCCAGCTCGGCGACATCATCGAGCAGGCCACTGCGCTGATCGCACCGAGTGATGCGTTCGAACCCGGCAAGCTGACCCGAACCTTCACCATTCGCGCCAACGATATCTTTATCGGCGCGCTGGCGGGCGGATTGCTGGAGACGCTGCGGGAATCGGCGCCGCTGAGCGGCCTGAAATTCATCGCCGAAAGCGACGGCGAGGATGACGCGCTGCGCAGCGGCAAAGTGGATCTGGTGATCGGTTCCTCACGCGACTGGCACCCGGAAATCAAGACGCAGAGCCTGTTCACCAGCACCTTTCAGGCGCTGGTGCGCCCTGGGCACCCGATCATCGGCCGGGTAACGCCCGAAACCCTGACCCATTACCCGCATATCAGCGTTTCTCGCCGCGGACGCACGCAGGGGCCGATCGACGACGCGCTGCGCGATCTCGGCCTGCAGCGCAACGTCGCCCTGACCCTGCCGGGCTTTCATTCGGCGATGATGCTGACCATGAAATCGGACTTTATCCTGCCGCTGCCGCGCCACGTGCTGCAGGGGGTGAGCAACATCCACCTGCCGTTGGCGGAGCTCGAGCTGCCGCTCGAGCTGGAATCGGTGTTTATCGTCCAGGCCTGGCACCCGCGCCTGGATCGCGATCCGGCGCACCGCTGGCTGCGGCAGACCATCAAGCAGTTCTTTTTGCAGCGGGAGTGAGGGGGCTATGTGTTGGGGAGAGGGACGCTCGCTGCAGAACCCAAATACGCCTGCCAGATAAGCCGGTAATATGGCATTTTGCCGAAGCCCTGCGCATACTCAGACGCCTTGGGTAAACCGCGCGACGCGGGCAATGGCATCGGTATTCCATTTCGCCAAGCACGAAACAGAAAGGAACTCATGCCCAGGGAGGCGCAAATGACCAAAGCGTATTATTGGAAAAGTCAGGTGTGGGGCGTGACTTACTTTTTTATCGCGCTTTATTACATCTATTCTTTCCAGGACATGGTGAATATCGCACTTTCGTTGATCCTCTCCATCCTGAGCTTTTTACTGTATCCCTGTGCTAAAAAAGGCACTGAAATGGCCGCCCTGCAGTTCACGAGTGAAGAATTTTGGCACCGCGGACTGTTCGCCGATACCATAGGCAAAAATGGCGTGCTGATCCTGTATTATGCATTCTGTTATGTCATGGCCCTGCCGCTGGGCGCCCTGTATCTGCTTGCCCTGTTTCTCAGAAATAAAAAGGCCGCGTAAGCGGTTTTTACGTCAACGGCTTACTGCCTCATAGTCCTTCTTCATGAACGTTTCTTCTACCCACGCAAGCTGCGCTATCACAAAGCGAAAGAAGCAAACTTACTCTACCGGAGCCGACAATCACAGAGGAGATTGGGAGATATTGATTGGCGGAAGATCACAGGAGTCGAACCTGCCCAGGACCGCTGGCGGCCCCAACCGGATTTGAAGTCCGGCCGCCCCACCGGGGACGAGGATCTTCCTTGGAGAAGAGAAGAAGCAAGGCGCTGATTATAGCGCAGTTTGTTCGCTGCGCTAAGCGGGAAATCGTGCGGCCGCCGGCGATTCGGCGGCCGGGGGGGAGCTACTTCAGGAAATCCTTCACGTCCAGCAGGATGAACTCGTTGTCATCCGCCATATTGGGCTGGCGGCTGGAGGAGAACGGGAAGTTGTTGTCGTTGCCGACGATGATGTGGTTGGCGTCCACCACGTCCACGTTCTCGATGGTGAAGAACGGGAAGGTCAGCACGCCGTCGTTCAGCGGCTTGCGCGCCAGCTTGTTCGGATCCTGAATGTTCATCAGGTCGATATAGCCCAGTTTTTCGACCGGTTTGCCGACGTTGGCGTCCGAGAAGGCGATTTTATATACCCGCTTGAACTTGGCTACCTGGCTGAAGCAGTTGTCGGTCGGCGCACCGGCGGCGCAGGCTTTGTCCGGCGTGCCTTCGCCGTTGTCGCGCTCGATCACCAGCCCGTGGGTGGCGTCGATCATGTTGAAGTCGCCGATGGCGTTCTGGTTGTCTTCCAGCACGTACTGCCAGCTGCGGCCGGTCCAGGCCTGCTGTTTGACATCGAACTCCAGCACCCGCAGGTAGCGTTTACCGCCGACGTTCTCGAACTGCTCGCCGTCCCACAGCGCGCCTTCCAGCAGCGGGTACAGCTTGCTGCCGTCCGGCGAGGCGGCCATGCCTTCAAAGCCCTTGGAACGCGCCACCTGGAAGTTCTGTTTGCCGTCCGGCGCGCCCGGCAGGATCAGCGTCGGGTTGTCCGGCGATTTCACCACCTTGCCGTCCACCTGGGTGTCGAACACCGCCAGCACTTTGCCGTTCAGGTCGGCCTTGATCAGGTAAGGCCCGAACTCTTCACCGATCCATAAGGCATCGTCGGCAAACTGGAAGCTTTCCGGATCGAAATCGCTGCCGGTCAGATAACGCTTCTCGGTGCTCTCGTTGATGATGTGGAACGGCACCTTTTTATCCGGATCGTGCAGGAACACCGTCTTCAGCGGCGCAACCGTGCCGTCTTTGAAATCGATCTTGTAGTGGTTGAGGTACAGCATGGCGTCCGGCGAGTTGGCCTTGCTGCCGAAGCCGTTGTCGGTCAGCACCCAGTAGGTGCCGTCGGGCATGTGCTTGATGCCGGAGTGGCCCTGCAGCGGCTGACCGCTGATCGGCAGGCCGAGGCCGGTCAGGCGATCGGCGGATTTGCCCGCCACGCTGCCCAGCTCGGTGACGCGTTTGCCGCTGGTGTATTTGCCGCTCTGTTGCAGATCGCTCGGCGCGTCCTTCGGCGTGGAAACGGCGGATTTTACCGGCAGCAGCGCATGCCCGGCCAGCGTCGCTTGCACCGGCTGCGCGTCGGCCCACAGGTTGGCGCTCAGCGCCATGCAGCCGACCAGCAGCGCCAGCCGGGTTTTGGTGTTGTGCATGTCATTGTCCCTTTTCGTTGTTATCGCCCAGAAGTAAAAGCAACGTCACTATAGGGAGCGGCAATGACAGAAATATTATTCGGCGAACGCCCGTCGGTAGCTGTGCGGATGGAAGCGCCAGGTGATGGCGATCAACACCACCACCAGCAGCGCGTGGATCTGCCAGTCCAGCACGAAGCCGCCGCTGTAGTCGCGCAGCAGGCCGGAAAGGTAGGGCGTCACACCCGCCAGCAGGAAGCCGACGCCCTGCATAAAGGCCACCAGTCGCCCGGCCGCCGCCGGCTGGTGCAGGTGATCGAGCGCCAGCACCAGGCACAGCGGGAACGCGCCGCCCAGCCCCAGCCCGGAAACCAACACCCACAGCCACGGCAGCGTCTGCGGCAGGTAAATCAGGCCGATAAAGCCGATCAGTTGCATCATCAGCGCCAGCAACAGCAGCGGCCGCCGGTCATGATTGCGCGCCAGCGCCGGCAACAGCAGCGCGCCCACGACCTGGCCAAAGGTCATCAACGCCAGCAGCGAACCGCTGGCCTGCGGCTGCCAGCCGAGCTGCATGTAATACGGCGGCAGCCAGGCGATCAGGCTGGTATAACCGCCGTTGATCAGGCCGAAATAGGCGCCGAGCAGCCAGGCGCGCCGGTTGCGCAGCAGGCCTGGCCCGCGGTTTTCGCCCGCCGCGCCCAGGCGAGACAGCCCGCGGCTGACCGGCCACCAGGCCAGCAACGCCACCAGCGCCGGCAACGCCCACCAGGCCAGTGCGCTGTGCCAGTCGTGCCCTACGCTCATCAGCCACGGGGTGATCGCCGCCCCCAACCCACCGCCGCCCATCAGCGCCGCCGACCACAGACCGGCCACCAGCGCCATGCTGTTGAGGAAATGATGCTTGATGATGCCGGGCATCACCGCCTGGATCACCCCGATGCCGAGCCCGCCCAGCACCGCGCTCATCAGCAGTTGCACGCTGCCGGGGGCCAATTCGCGCCAAAGCGCGCCCAGCCCGATCGCCAGCAGGCTCAGCGTCACGGCGCTGCGTTCGCTGAACAGCCGGTTGATCGCGCCGCCCGCCAGCGCCATCAGCCCCATCATCAGCACCGGCAGCGTGGTCAGCAGCGCCGCGCCGCCAAAGCTCAGCCCGGTAGCCCGGCGCAGCGTCGGCAGCAACGGGCCGATCGAGGTCAACAGCGGCCGCATGTTCAGGCCGATCAACACCAGCGCCAGCAACAGGGGGTTGAACCAGCGGCGCGAGGAAGGTGAATTAACAGAATGATTTAACAAGGTATATTCCTGGTACTGCGAAATGAAGAGTGCGGCGTCACAGCGCGATCGCCGCAGCGTTGCGTTACTGTAGGCAACGCCGCTAGTATTGGGAAATTAAATAATAAAATAGCCAACAGTGGGAAAATGAATCGCTACCCGATGTTCAATCCGCAGCTGCTGCTCAGCTTCGTCGCCGTATGCGACAGCAACAGCTTCACCCGCGCCGCAGAGCGGGTGTTTTTGTCGCAGTCCACCGTTAGCCAGCAGGTACGCCGGCTGGAAGAGATGCTGGGCAAGCCGCTGTTTGAGCGCTCCTCGCATCAGGTGCTGCTGACCGAAGAAGGCGTCAAGCTGTTGAGCTACGCGCGCCGCATTATCGCGCTAAATGAAGAAGCCCACGACGCGCTGACCGGCATCTGGCGCGACGGCGTGCTGCGGATCGGCATGCCGGAAGATTTCGCCGTGCCCACCACCGAGCTGCTGGCCGACTTCAGCCGTGAGCACCCGCACCTGCGGCTGGACGTCGCCAGCGGCCTGAGCGCCGATCTGCACAGCGCCTACGCGCGTGAAGAGCTGGATCTGATCCTGGTGAAACAGCGCCGCCGGCAACCGCCGCGCGCCGCGCGGCCGGAACCGCTGCTGTGGCTGGACAGCCTGGCCTTCCCGGCCATCGAGCAATCGCCGGTGCCGCTGGCGGTGTTTCCGCTCAACGGCCTGTACCGCGAAGAGCTGTGCCAGGCGCTGGACACCCTCGGCAAACGCTGGCGCATCGGTTACAGCAGCGCCAGCCTGGCGGCGCTGACCGCCGCTTCCGCCGCCGGGCTGGGCGTCACCCTGCTGCCGGCCGGCTGCCGTCTGCCCGCGCACCGGGTTCTGGGTGAGGCCGAAGGATTACCGCCGATAGACAGCTTCGAACTGGCGCTCTACTACCGCGACGGCGCCCCCGCCGCCACGCTGGCGCTGGCCCAGCGGCTAACGGTGTTTTGCGGGTTGAAATGAGACCACTTACGCCACTATCTGCGGATATTCGCGCTGCAGCCAGTCGATAGTCCGTACCCACAGCGCTTCTGTCTGCTCAAGGCAAGCCTGTACCGCCGCATCCGTCACCAAATCACCGGAGTAATCCGCCACATTGCGCTGTTTTCGCAATGCATCCAGGCAGATCATTGCCTCGCGCGGCAACCCTACAGTGAGCGGCAACGTTTGGATCATGGTCTGGTGATGACCAAGCCTGCTGGTCAGCGTACGGTATCCCTTGGCGTGCAAAGCGGCATTAGCCATTTGCATGACCGCCTTATATGCCATGTCGAAACGGCTCTCATTGCTGAGCTGAGTGATACCCGCATCGCGTCGGTTGCGAGCGGCGGCGGCCAGCAATTTTTTAATCGCCCCCGCGTCAGGCGTTATCACCTCCAGTCCCAGCCCGACCAGATTGTCCAGCGTCATCCTTGTCTCCCGCAATCCAGAGTTGGGGTTTCTGCATAATGTCCTGAATAAACGCGGAGTTCTCGGCCAAAGCCGCTCGCCACTCTTCCGGCGAGTACAGTTTGGGGTTAATTTCCCGACCCAGCGTTGCCTGCAGCGGATAAACCGCCTGAATTACATCCGCAAAAGACAGTTTACCGACGATCAGAACATCGATATCACTGGCCGCCGTCGCTTTGCCGCTGGCGACGGAACCAAAGATGAAAGCCCGTTCAATGTCCTCCCCAAATCCTGCCAGCACCTGCCGTAAGCGCGCAGCCGGGCCGCAGGTCTTGCGGAAAATCGCCGCCAGCTCGGGAAAAATCAGGCAATCGGCGTTAGCCTGATAGCAAATTTGGTTGCCCTGCCGCTTCCTGAGCAAGATGCCGCCTTCAGCCAGCCGGCTCAACTCTTTATGTAAAGTCCCGGCCTGAGTTGCGGTGCGCCGCGCAATTTCTCGCACATGAAACGCCTGCCCGGCTTCAATAAACAGCAGGCTTAGCACTTTTCTACGGTATTCGCTGAACAGTAATTCGAGCATCGGATCGTGCATCACGCTGACCTCAATGTAGCTTTAATGACTACAAATGTAGCCATTAAAGCTGCGAAAGAGCAAGCCAAGAGCACCCTTCCGCCGGCAGACGCCGATCATTACCAAATCGAATAGTCACCAGTGGCAAATGTCGCTGCCAACCGGTCGGTTCCTCTCCTAAATTGGGGGATGTTTTCACTCCCTCACCTCTGGATTAAGGAACCGAACGTGGAAAACCCTCAGCAACCGGGCCGCAGAGCCTTCCTCAGCCAAACCGGCAAACTCACCACCGCCTGCGCGGTGATCGGCCTGACCGGCGGCATGGCGCAGGCCGCGTCACCGGGCGACGGGCAATGTGCGCCAACGCCGATGACCCTGACCGATCGCCACTACTGCCTGAGTGAGGTGCGGCTCGAAGACGGCTTTGAATACGACGGCGAAACGGTGATCGGCACCCGCACCGCGCTGTATACGCTTGAGATCAAAGACGGCAAGATCGCCGCCATTCATGCCGCCAACGCCGCGCTGCCCGCCGGCGTGCCCCGCTATCAGGCGCAGGGCCAGCTGCTGCTGCCGGCGTTTCGCGATATGCACATCCACCTGGACAAAACCTTCTACAGCGGCCCGTGGCAGGCGCCGCGCCCGCGCCAGGGCAAAACCATCATGGACATGATCGCGCTGGAGCAGACGCTGATCCCGAAACTGCTGCCCACCTCACAGCAGCGGGCGGAAAATCTGATCGCCCTGCTGCAGTCCAAAGGCAGCACCGTGGCGCGCAGCCACTGCAATATCGATCCGGTCAGCGGCCTGAAAAGCCTGGAGCACCTGCAGCGCGCGCTGGAAAACCACCGGGCGGACTTCAGCTGTGAAATCGTCGCTTTCCCGCAGCACGGCCTGCTGCACTCCAGGGTCGATGCGCTGATGCGCGAAGCGATGCAGATGGGCGTGCAGTACGTCGGCGGGCTCGATCCGACCAACGTCGACGGCGCGATGGAGAAATCGCTGGACGCCATGTTCCAGATCGCCCTCGATACCGGCAAAGGCGTGGATATCCACCTGCATGAAACCAGCCCGGCCGGGGTCGCCGCCATTAACTACATGATCGCCACCGTGGAGAAAAACCCGGCGCTGCGCGGTAAGGTCACCATCAGCCACGCTTTCGCCCTGACCACCCTGACGCCGGGCGAACTGGCGGAAACCGCCACCCGGCTGGCGGCGCAGCAGATCACCATCGCCTCCACGGTGCCAATCGGCGGCCTGATGATGCCGCTGCCACAGCTCAGTGAGAAAGGGGTGTTCGTGATGACCGGCACCGACAGCGTGATCGACCACTGGTCGCCGTTCGGCACCGGCGACATCCTGGAGAAGGCCAATCTGTACGCCCAGCTGTACCGCGGTTCCGACGAGTATCACCTGTCGCGCGCCATGGCCATCTCCACCGGCGGCGTGCTTCCGCTGGACGATAAGGGGCAGCGCGCCTGGCCGAAAGCCGGCGATGCCGCCGAGTTCGTGCTGGTCAACGCCAGCTGCTCCGCCGAGGCGGTCGCCCGTCTGCCGGCGCGCAACGCCACCTTCCATCAGGGGCGCCTGGTCGCCGGCCAGGTGAGCAAAGCCTAAGGTCGGTCCGCTGTTGTCATCATGATGGCCGTTTTTGGCCTTCTGCCAGAGTCAGTAGCGGCGCAAGATGGTCGCTACACACACTGGCGGAGGGCCGAAAATGTCACAGAGCGCGTTATTGATCATCGATGTCCAGCAATCATTCCAGCACCGTCCATTCTGGCAGGAGGACGATCTGCCAGCGTTTCAACAGGCGCTGACCCGCCTGATTGCGGGCTGCCGACAGCGCGGCGCGGCCCTGGTCGACGTGCTGCACGTTTCGCCGCAGGGGCCTTTCTCGCTGGCTTCAGGCCATGTGCAGCGCCTGCCGTTCCTCACCCACCAGGCGGATATCACCGTGCATAAGCATGTGCACAATGCGCTGACCGAATCCGGCCTCGACGCCTGGCTGCGCGAACGGAATATCAACCACCTGATCGTCTCCGGCATCCGCACCGAGCAGTGCTGCGAAACCACCACCCGGGTGGCGTCCGATCTCGGTTATCGGGTGACTTTCGTCACCGAGGCGACGCTGACCTTCCCGATGCGCCATCCCGACGGCGAAGTCTTTACCCCCGCGCAGTTGAAACGGCATACTGAAACCGTACTGGTCGATCGTTTTGCCCGCATCGCCAGCGTGGATGAGGCGCTGGCGCAACTCGCACAGGAGTAACCATGTCGCAGGCCGTCTATTTTCTGCTGTTGCCCAACGTGTTGTCGCTGGACGTCAGCGGCCCGGCGGAAACCCTGCGCCTCGCCGGGCAGTTCACCCTGCGTTATCTCAGCCCGGCGCCGCAGATCGTCTGCTCCATCGGCATGACGCTGAGCGGCCTGCAGCCGTTGCCCGAGCGCCTGGAAGACGGCGCCATCCTGGTGCTGCCGGGCGTCGGCGATTCGCAGCGCTATTTCGCCGGGGAAGAGGCCGAGCAGGCGCGCCGCTGGCTGGCGACGCTGCGGCCCGACCTGCAGCGGCAGCGCATCACCCTGGTGTGCATCTGTTCCGGCGCGCTGCTGGCGGCGCAGGCCGGGCTGCTCGACGGCTATCAGTGCACTACCCACCACGACGTCATCGAACGTATCCGCCGGCAGGCGCCGGCGGCGCAGGTGAAAGAGAACCGTATCTTCGTCGAAGATCGCGGCGTCTACACCAGCGCGGGCATCACCACCGGCATCGATTTGGCGCTGCACCTGGTCCACCGCCACTGCGGTTCCGGCCGGGCGCGCGACGTCGCCCGCGATATGGTGGTCTATTTCCGCCGCGCCGGGGACGATCCGCAGCTGTCGCCCTGGCTGCGCTACCGCAACCACCTGCACCCGGCGGTGCACCGCGCGCAGGACGTGATGGCCGCCGAGCCGGAGGCCGACTGGTCGGTGCCGCAGATAGCGGAGAAGGCGCACGTCAGCAGCCGCCACCTGGCGCGGCTGTTTCGCAGCCACGTCGGCATCAGCGTGCGGGAATATCATGAGCAGCTGCGGCTGGCGGTGGCGCAACAGCGCCTGCAGCAAGGGTATGGCTTGGAGAAGGCCGCGCTGGCGGCCGGTTTTTCTTCCGGGCGGCAGCTGCGCCGCGCCCAGCAGCGTCAGCACTCGCCGCTATGACACCAGCCGGCGGGTATCCAGCCGCTGCAGGCCGACAGACAGCAGCAGGCTGAGCCCCAGCGCCACGCCGAACACCCAGAAGATATCCAGCAGCGGGTGGCCGGTGAAGTCCAGGTGCCGGCTGCGCATCACGTTGACGATAAGGGCGTGAAAACCGTAAATCGCCAGCGAATGGCGGGAAAACGCGCTCAACCAACCGATCGGCTGCGGCAGACAGTGTTTCACCCACACCAGCAGCGCCACCGCCGCCATAAACACCAGCGGGCCGCTGTAGATGTAGTAGGTATCGGCGAAGTTGCCGTTGATGAACAATTGGTGTTTGGTGCCGCGAGCGATCAGCGCCACGCACAGCGCAAATCCCAATGCCGCCAGCCAGCCCACGGCGCGCCCGCGCGCCTCCATCATGCCAATCGCCCGCCCGGCCAGCGCATACAGCAGGTAGTAGAAGGTATCGCCGTAGATATACAGGTTAACCGGCAGCAGGTGCGCGTTGCCGAAGGTCAGCTTATCGGTATTCGGGTTGGCGATCGCCGCCAACACCACCAGCGCGGCGGCCAGGTAGCGGCGCGACACCGGTTTGACGCTGATCAGCGGCGACAGCAGGTAAATCACCGCGATAGCGTAGAAAAACCACAGATGATAGAACACCGGCTTTTGCAACATGCCGCGCAGCGACGGCCAGAAACCGATCTTAGTGAAAGCCGCGATGTAGATCAGCGCAATGGCGCTGTAGAACAGAATGCAGCTGACGATGCGGGTGAAATGCCGGCGGCCGGCGCTCTTTTCGCCGAAGAACAGGTAGCCGGAAATCATAAAGAACAGTGGCACCGATACGCGCGACAGCGAGTTCAGCACGTTGGCGATGTCCCAGTTGTGCAACCCTATTGCCACGCCGTTGGTGACGTAATAGGTGGTGGCGTGGATCATCACCACCATCATGCACGCCATCGCCCGCAGGTTGTCTATCCAGCCGATTTTCTCGCTCAAACGCTCGCCCGATCTTGTGTCATATTGATATGTTAAGAAGAGGTTATCGGGCACGGCGTTCGGCGACAACCCAAAAGCGAAATATCAGAATGCACTTAAACAACACCTTATGATTGCGAAGGTGAACAATTGGCGGCAAAATAGCCGCCATAACTCGCTCAGTTTGCGCTTCCCGCCCTGGCAGTTCCTTTTTCTCTTTTACTATCAGTACAATAATATGAAAACGACATTACCACCTGCGGCACGTTTGGGCCGGCAGGCGCTTTTATTCCCTCTTTGTCTGGTGCTGTTCGAGTTCGCCACCTATATCGGCAACGATATGATTCAGCCGGGCATGCTGGCCGTCGTGGCGGATTTCAACGCCGGTGAAGAGTGGGTGCCTACCTCGATGACCGCCTATCTGGCCGGCGGCATCTTCCTGCAGTGGCTGCTCGGGCCGCTGTCGGATCGCCGCGGCCGTCGCCCAGTGATGCTGGCCGGGGTGGCGTTCTTTATCGTCTCCTGCCTGGCGATCCTGCTGGTCACCAACATCGAGCAGTTCATCGCCATGCGTTTCCTGCAGGGCATCGGCCTGTGCTTCATCGGCGCGGTCGGCTACGCCACCATTCAGGAGTCGTTCGAAGAGGCGGTGTGCATCAAAATCACCGCCCTGATGGCCAACGTGGCGCTGATCGCCCCGCTGCTCGGGCCGCTGGCCGGCGCAGCGCTGATCCACATCGCGCCGTGGCAGAGCATGTTCGTGCTGTTTGCGGCGCTGGCGGCCATCGCCTTCTACGGCCTGTGGAAAGCCATGCCGGAAACCGCCACGCTGCAGGGCGAGGCGTTTTCCGCCGCCAATCTGTGGCGCGACTACCGCCAGGTGCTGGGCAACCGCCGCTTCCTGTGCGGCGCGCTGGCGATCGGTTTCGCCAGCCTGCCGCTGCTGGCCTGGATCGCCCAATCGCCGGTGATCCTGATCAGCGGTGAGTCGCTGTCGACCCTGGACTACGGTCTGCTGCAGATCCCGGTGTTCGGCGCACTCATCCTCGGCAACCTGACGCTGGCGCGCCTGACCGGCAAAAACAGCGTAGAGCGCCTGATCAAGCTGGGCGCAGGCCCGATGCTGTTGGGGCTGTTGATCGCCGCGCTGGCGACCCAGTTCTCCAGCCACGCCTACCTGTGGATGACCGCCGGCCTGAGCCTGTACGCCTTCGGCATCGGCCTCGCCAACGCCGGCCTGTACCGCCTGACGCTGTTCTCCAGCAACGTCAGCAAAGGCACCGTTTCCGCCACCATGGGCATGCTGAGCATGATGGTGTTCACCGTCGGCATCGAGCTGGCCAAGGTCGCCTACGTCTGGGGCGGCAGTGGGCTGTTCAACCTGTTCAACCTCATCAGCGGCCTGTGCTGGCTGACGCTGGTGGCGCTGTTTATCGGCAAACGCCGCGGCGGCGACCCCACGCCGCAGCCGAACGGCGCGGCTTAAGCGCGACGATAAAACGCCGGTCCGGTTTCCCGACCGGCGTTTTTTTATGCGGCCTCAGCCGAGCAGCTCCCACAGCGCATACCCCGCTCCCACTACCGCCACCCCCAACAGCAGCAACGCCGACAGGACAGAGATCGCCCGCCGCGCGCGCTGCAGCGCCGTTCCCGACAGCAGGGTGATATAGGCCAGCAAGATGGCGAAATCCGCCAGCACCCACAGCGCGGTCAGCAGCGTCAGGCTGGCGCCGATCGAGGGGGTGACGGCGATGAACTGCGGAAAAAAGGCGACGAAGAAGATGATGTCCTTGGGGTTGGCGATGCCCACCAGAAAGCCGTTCGCGATCGCCGAGCGTTTTTGCGACGGCGCAACGGGCTGCGCATCGGGGGTTCGCGCGGATAAATCCTCATACAGCGAGACGATCGCCATGCGGCCGATAAACAGGCAGCCCAACAGGCCTACCCACTGCAGCATGCGCATATCCACCGCGAACAGCCCGGTGACGATCAGCGCGGCGATGCCGATCAGCAACAAAGAGGCCCCATTGCTGCCCAGCGCGGTCAACAACGCGCGCCGGGCGCCAAAGCGCGCCGCGGTGTTGGCGACCATCACCACCACCGGCCCCGGCGTGGCGATCAGCATGAAAATGGCGGCGAAATACGCCGCCAGCAACGACAGGTTCATCTTTATTTCACTCACATTCAGGCGGTTGGCGTCGGATCATTATGATGCCGTAGCCCCCGCCTTGAAAAAGGAGTAATCCTGTCGTTTACTGTGAATCAGACTCATTCTTAGAGACGCCGCGATGGCCAGTTCCCTTCCGCCGCTTTACGCCCTGCGCGCCTTCGAGAGCGCCGCCCGCACCGGCTCGTTCACGCTGGCTGCCGACGAGCTGCATCTCACCCCGAGCGCCGTCAGCAAACACATCAAAACGCTGGAGCAACACTTCGGCTGCCGGCTGTTCCAGCGCAACGGCCCGCGCATCGAGGTCACGCCGCAGGGGAAAATCTTCGCCGCCGAGCTGCAGCAAGGGTTTGGCCGCATCGAGCAAGCCTGCGAGCTGTTCAGAAGCCACCGCGATCTGCTGCGGCTGAAGGCGCCCTCCACCCTGACCCTGCGCTGGCTGCTGGACTGCCTGAGCCGATTCCGGCAAACGGTGCAGGCGTTCGAAGTGCAGGCAGCCAGCGTCTGGATGGACATCGACAGCGTGGATTTTTTCAGCGAACCCTACGACTGCGCCATCCTGCTCGGCAACGGCCATTTCGGCGCCAACACCGCCGCCGCCAAACTGTTCGACGAATGGCTGATCCCAATTTGCGCCCCCGCGCTGCTCGCCGACGCGCAGCGCGATCTCGCCACCTGCCCGCTGATCCATCCTTCGCCCGATCGGCGCGACTGGCGGCGCTGGCTGCAAAAAAGCGGCATCGCAGCCCCGATCGATCTCACACGCGGCCAGGTATTTGATTCGCTGGAACAGGGCAACGCGGCGGCCATCGCCGGGCACGGCGTTTCGATCGGCGATCTGGCGCTGAGCCTGCGGACGATTGAGGAGGGGTTATTGGCGCTGCCTTGTGACGCCGCCGTGCGTACCGGCGACGGTTACTATCTGGTTTGGCCGGAAGAATCGGCAAAACGGCCGCTGATCGAACGTTTACAGGCGTTTCTCACCGCCCAAACGCCCGACGTCAGCCGGGCCGCCGTCAGGTTTATCGGGTAGGGGACTCGCTACCGAACAGCCCGCCGTCGCGCAGCAGATGCTCGTTGCCCTTGCGGCGGGTAAAGCCGCTGCGATCGAAGAACTCCAGCACCTGGATCGCCAGCTTGCGCCCGACGCCGAGCCGATCGCGGAAATCGGCGGCGTTGGCGCCCCCGCGCTCCGCATCCAGCTCGCGGATCAGCGCCGCGAACTGATCGATGCGCCGGCTGAAGTAGTAGCGATCCACCACCACCGCCGTCACATGGCCCAGCTGAGCCGCCTTGCGCAGCAGCGCCCGTACCCGGCTCTCTTCCTCGCCCAGTTCGCTCGCCAGATCGCGCACCCACCACGGCTCGTCGCCGAACAGCGGTTCGATGCGCGCCCACAGCGGCGCCTCGTCGGCGCTGAACGCCAGGCCGTGTTCCGGCAAGTGCAGCCAGCCGCGCGTATTGCGCAGCGCGCCGGCCTTCAGCAGCCGCTCGATCATCATAAACACCAGCGCTTCCGGCTGCTGAGGCAGCGCCATGCGCCGCAGGCGGGCGCGTCCTAACCCCAGCTGGTCGGCGTGCTGTTGGTGGTACTCCGCCAGCACCTGTAGCAGGCGGCTCTCCGCCTGTTGCACCTGCTCCTGCGCCAGCGCTCGGTCACCGACGATCAGCAGATCGCGGTTCGCCAGCAGTGCCGCCAGGCCGTCGTCGGTCAACTGACGCGCCCAGGCGAACGCCACCAGCGACAACGCGCCGTGCGGCAGCTCAAGCGCCAGCGCCCGCACGTCGTCTTGCGCCTGCGCCAAGGCCTGCAGCCATGCCAGATAGTCCGGCTGACGCTTGCCGCGCTTGGGCGCATTCAGCCTGAGCACCCGGGCCGCGCCCAGCGTTTGCCGCGCGCCGATATCGCGCAGCACCAGCCGATCGTTTTCCGCCAGCCACAGCGGGCGATCGAGGATCAGTTCCGCCAGTCCGTCGTTCAGCAGCGAAATGCGCCCGGTGATGTGGCTGGCGGCATGGTGCAGATGCAGCGGCTGCCAATGGCGGATCGGCCGATCCGTCTCAAGCGCCACCAGAATGCGTTCCGCCGCCTCCGGCGGGCGCTGCGCCAGCAGCCAATCGCCGCGCGCGATCCGATCTTTATCGACATCGCCGCTGATGTTAAGCGCGATGCGTTGCCCGGCCTGCGCCTGTTCCACGGTTTGATTCTGGGCATGCAGGCCGCGCACCCGCACCGGCGCGTCGGCGCCGGTCAGCCACAGCGTATCCCCCACCTTCACCCGGCCGCCCAGCGCGGTGCCGGTCACCACCAGCCCCGCCCCTTTGACGCTGAACGCACGGTCTACCGCCAGGCGAAAACGGCGCGTCAGCGCGTGCTCGCCGGGCGACAACGCCAGCAAATGCGCGCGCAGCGCCTCGATGCCCTCTCCCGCCGCCGCAGCGGTGACAAACAGCGGCGCATCGGGCCAGCCCTGGCGCGCCAGCTCGTCGCGCACTTGGCGGCGTACCTCGTCAACACGCGCCGCCTCCACCCGGTCGGCCTTGGTCAGCGCCACCGTCAGCGCCGGGCGCCCGCTCAGGCGCAGGATCGCCAAATGCTCGCGGGTCTGCGCCATCACGCCGTCATCGCAGGCCACCACCAGCAACGCATGGTCGATGCCGCCGACGCCCGCCAGCATATTGGCGAGGAATTTCTCGTGGCCGGGCACGTCGATAAAGCCCAACACCCGGCCATCCGGCTGCGGCCAGTAGGCGTAGCCCAGATCGATGGTCATGCCGCGGCGCTTCTCTTCCGGCAGGCGATCCGCATTGATCCCCGAGATCGCCTGCAGCAGGGTGGTTTTGCCATGATCGACATGGCCGGCGGTGGCGATGATCATGATGCGCTCAACGCGTCGATCAGCGCCCCTTCATGTTCCAGACAGCGCAGATCCAGCCACAGCCGGCCGTCGCCGAGGCGGCCGATCACCGGCTGCGGCAGGCGGCGCCAGCGCTCAGCCAACGCTTCCAGCGTGGCGCCGCGGCCGTCGCGCGGCGTGAAGGTCAGCGCATAGCTGGGCAGGCGATCCACCGGCAGCGAACCGCTGCCAATCTGCGACCAGCACGGTTCGGCGCGCAGGTCGAAATCGGCGGTGAACCGTGGTCTCAGCGCCGCCAGCAGCCGCTCGGCCGCCTGTTGCATCTCCTGCTGCGGGCGGGTCAGCAGCCGCAGCGTCGGCAGCTGCTCAGCCAGTTTTTCCGGCTGCAGATAGAGCCGCAGCGTGGCCTCCAGGGCCGCCAGCGTCAGCTTGCCGACGCGCAGCGCGCGCTTGAGCGGATGCTGCTGCAGGCGAGCGATCAGCGCCTTTTTGCCGACGATGATGCCGGCCTGCGGGCCACCCAGCAGCTTATCGCCGGAGAACGTCACCAGATCGACGCCGGCGGCCAGCAGCCGCTGCGGCATCGGTTCGGCGGGCAGGCCGTACTGCGCCATATCGATCAGTGAGCCGCTGCCCAGATCGGTAGCGGTCGGCACGCCCTGTTCGGCCCCGAGCAGCGCCAGTTCAGCCTCGTCGACCGCCGCGGTAAAGCCCTGAATGCTGTAGTTGCTGGTGTGCACTTTCATCAACAGGCCAGTCTGCTCGCTGATGGCCTGGCGGTAATCTTTCAGATGGGTGCGGTTGGTGGTGCCGACTTCCACCAATTGGCAGCCGGCCTGACGCATCACGTCGGGAATGCGAAACGCGCCGCCGATTTCCACCAGCTCGCCGCGCGACACCACTACCTCTTTGCCGGGGGCGATCGCCGCCAACATCAGCAATACCGCCGCCGCGTTGTTATTGACGATGCAGGCGTCTTCCGCGCCCGTCAGCCGGCACAGCAGACTCGCCACAGCCCGATCGCGATGACCGCGCCCGGCGCCGTCCAGATCGTACTCCAGCGTCACCGCCTCTCCCATCACCGCGCTGACCGCGTCCTTCACCGGCTGCGCCAGCAGGGCGCGCCCGAGGTTGGTGTGCAGCACGGTGCCGCTGAGGTTGAACACCGGCAATAACGCCGGGCGTTGCTGCCGGGCCAGCTCCGCCCGCAGCGCCTGCGGCCAGTCGCCGCACCAGGCCGGTAAACGTTGCTGTTGCTTGATAGCGTCGCGCGCCTGGGCCTGCAGCCGGCGCAACAGTTCGCCGATCAGCGTCTGGCCATGCTGAGCCACCAGCGGTTCAATCGCGGGTTCACGCAGCAGACGGTCGATGGCGGGCAGTTGACTGTAAAGAAGGTGGGATTCAGTGCTCATGGTCGCTCGGTTTTCAATTTAGACGTATCGGCATAGCAAAACCCCGCCGCGGCGGGGAGAAAAGAACGTTCAGGGCGGTGCCGTGCGGGCGAAACTTTCGCGGGCGAACAGGCGTTCGGCCAGCTTGACCAGCGCCGGACGTTGGACGCACCAGTTGGGCAGAATGTGGCGGAAATTGAGGTAGCCCAACGCGCAGCCGGTGGCGATATCCGCCAGCGTCAGCCGCTCGGCATTGAGCCACGTTTTTTCCTGCGCCAGCGCCTCCAATGCGTCCAGGCCCTGCGTCAGCTTGTCACGCTGGCGCAGCATCCAGTTTTCGTCCTGCTTTTCCGGCGCGCGCCGGCTTTCGCGGAACAGCGTCGCCGCCGCTTCAGTCACGCCGTCCGCCAGTGCCGCCACCCGGCGGACGCGCAGCGCGGTGGCGCGATCGGCCGGCAAAAACGCCGGCTCCACCGTCAGCAGTTCGAGGTATTCGGCCACGATCGGCGAGTCGTAAAACACCTCGCCATCATCGGCGATCAGCACCGGCACTTTGCCGAGCGGGTTCTGCTCCTTCACCCGGCTGCCGGGCTCATACGGCGGATCGTTGACGAATTCAAACGCAATCCCCTTCTCCAGCAGCATCACGGAAATCTTGCGCACAAAGGGGCTGGTGTAACTGCCGATAAGCTTCATCCGGTCTCCTCCGCTTCGTCCTGGCCGCGGCGCAATGCCCTTACTTCACCGCCAGAGTATCGATAATCCGCTGCACCAGCGCCTGATGCACTTCCGGCGTTTTGGCCGGCGACAGCATTTGCAGCGTCACTACTCGCTTGTTGAACACCGTCAACACCAGGGTGGAAACCACCTTTTGCCCGTTGACGGTCTGCTCGGTATCCACCCGGCGAAACTTTTGTTTGCCGACGGTGAAATTCTCTTCTTTGGTGGTCTGGATATTCTGATAGCGCTCGGCCAGCACCGTAATGGCGCTCTGCGTCAGCTCTTTCAGCATTTTGTCGCTGGTATTGATCTTCATGCCGTCCGGCGGGATCACTTCGGACGAAACCGCGCTCTGGCGCGACTTGCCATCGAGGAAGCGCTGGATAGTGGAGGTACTGTCATTGATGATGCCGCTGTTCAGCGTTTGATCGCTAAAGCCTGACGGCAACTCGAAGGTGATTTTGCCCTTCTGCAGCGACACGTTCAGCCCCGGCGGCGCGGGCGGGGTTTCTACCGGCGCAGGCGGCGGTGGCGCGGGCTGCGTCACGGTCGGTTTGGTATCCGGTGGCGGCACCGCCGGTTTGGTGTCGTCCTTGTTGTCGCAGGCCGCCAGCCCCATCGCCAGCACAGCGACCGCGGTCAGTTTTGCCAGGGTATTTAACATCGTGGTTCCTTTCGCTTGGCGCGTCATGGCCTAAACGTAGCAACTCGCCCGGGCGAATGCCAGAAGCCCGTTCTTAAATTGCGGGTCCGGCCCCGCGCGAACGGGGCCGGGCGGTTACTCCGCCGGGAACAGGAACGGATTGATGCTGCTGCGGCCGAAGCCTTCCTCTTCCATGCGGGCGTCCAGCACCAGCGAAGCCAGATCGTCGGCCACCGCTTCAACCTGCGGGTCTTTTTCCTGATAGAGGATCTTCAGGTAAGTGCCGCAGTCGCCGCAGCTTTCCGCCTTCACCGCCGCCTGTTCGCTGTCCAGCGACCAGTAGTTGAGATCGCGGGTCTGCTCACAGTTGCTGCACTTCACCCGCACCACGTGCCATTCGCTTTCACACAGGTTGCAGTGCAGGTAGCGCAGGCCGTTGACGGTGCCGATATGCACCATGCTGGAGACCGGAATGCTGCCGCACACCGGGCAGAACTGACGCTGCTCGCCGTATTCGGCGCGCGCCTTGCCGGGGATCAGGCTGGCCATCTGCGCCCAATAGAGCGACAGCGCGGCCCAGAGGAACGGCGCCTTCTCGCTGCCCACCTTGCCGAACTCGCGGTTGAGCAAGGCGTCGGCCATCAGCTCCAGCTCGTGCGCCGAGGCTTTCTCCAGGTTGTCCAGCACCGTCAGAATGTGCTCCGGCGCCTGCGGGCGCAGCTCGGCGATCAGCGACGTCAGCAGCTTGCGCCAGTGCTCGCTGCGCGGGAACACGCTCAGATCGAGCGGCGGTTTGCCGCTGGCGGCGCCCTGCGCCAACGCTTCGCTCAGATCGAGCGCCAGCGGATTATCGTGCAGCGCATGCTGCTGCGCCTGCGCCAGTTCGGCGGCGAAGTTAAGGTAGTCGCCCAGCGGGTTGTCGACCGCCAGCTGACGCAGACGGTCGGCGCGGCGGCTGTACAGGCTTTTCAGGTTGGCGAAAAGTAACGGCGGGATGTTCTCCGCCGTTGTGGACTTCTCACGCTGTGCCCCTAACTGCTCTTTAGGAACGATGCGGATACTCATCAGGGTTTATCTTCCTGTCGTTTCTCGCGGACCTCACGGTACCAGCGCGGATGATGTTTCTTGGCCCAGGCCGCCGGCACCCAGCCTTCCACCATCGCGGTAATGGTGCCTTTTACCCACAATGCGGCGTAAATGTGCACCATAATCACGATGATAAGGCCGACCGCGGCCAGCGAATGCACCAGCAGCGCGATGCGGATCAGCGGGATGGAGAACGACGGCGCGAAATACGGCCGCCAGATCACCACGCCACTGGCCAGCAGCAGCACCAGGCTGATAATCGCCGCCCAGAACACGCACTTCTGGCCGAAATTATAGCGCCCGGTGTCACCCACTTCCTCGTTCATGGCGATTTTGTGAATGTTCTTGGCCCAGACGATATCTTCCCGGTTGATCAGGTTATGCTTCCAGTAGCGCAGGAACATCAGCAGGAACGCGGCGAACATGATCACCCCGACAAACGGGTGCAGAATGCGCGCCAGCTGCGGCGTCCCGAAGATGTTCATCAGCCAGTTGAAGGAGGGGAAGAAGAACCCCAGCCCGCTGATGGCGGCGAACACGAAGCAAAACGCCACGATCCAGTGGTTGATGCGCTCCGGTGCGCTGTAACGCTGAATGGGCTTTTCCTTTCTCATTTGCGCGTCTCCTCGTCATGCGACTCGTCGTGCTCGTCCTCATCGTCGACGCGGTTAGGCCCGACGCCGACATAGTGGAACACGCTGGCCGCGAAGGTGGCGGCAAAACCGATGGCCGCCAGGGGTTTCCACACGCCCTTCCAGAAGGTCACCGCCGGGCTGATGCTCGGGTTGTCCGGCAAACCGTGATACAGCTGCGGTTTGTCAGCGTGGTGCAACACGTACATCACGTGCGTGCCGCCCACCCCTGCCGGATCGTACAGACCGGCGTTCTGGTAGCCGCGGGTGTTCAGCTCGCTGACGCGATCCGCCGCCACCTGCTTCATCGCTTCCTTGGTGCCGAAGTGAATGGCGCCGGTCGGGCAGGTTTTCACGCAGGCCGGTTCCTGGCCGACGTCCACGCGGTCGACGCACAGGGTGCACTTGTACACCCGGTTGTCGTCCTTGTTCATGCGCGGTACGTCGAACGGGCAGCCGGCGATGCAGTAGCCGCAGCCGATGCAGTGCTCGGACTGGAAGTCGACGATGCCGTTGGCGTACTGAATGATCGCGCCTTCCGACGGGCAGGCCTTCAGGCAGCCCGGATCGGCGCAGTGCATGCAGCCATCCTTGCGGATCAGCCATTCCAGCTTGCCGTTTTCCTCCACCTCGGAGAAGCGCATCACCGTCCACGACTTGGCGGTCAGATCGGCGGGATTATCGTACACCCCGACGTTGTGCCCCACCTCGTCGCGGATGTCGTTCCATTCGGAACAGGCCACCTGACAGGCCTTGCAGCCGATACAGGTGGTGACATCGATCAGTTTGGCCACTTCTTCCTGGTGGTCACGGGCGCGCGGCGCCGGCGTGAAACCATTGGTGGCGGATTTACGAATGATGTCTTGAGATTGCATGGCCATGATTCGTCTCCGTTACACCTTTTCCACGTTGACCAGGAACGCCTTGAACTCCGGCGTTTGCGTATTGGCGTCGCCGACGAACGGCGTCAGCGTGTTGGCGATAAAGCCTTTCTTCGCCACCCCTTCGTAACCCCAGTGGATCGGGATGCCGATGGTGTCGACTTCCTGGCCGTGCACCTGCAGCGTGCGAATACGTTTGGTCACCACCGCCTTGGCCTTGATGTAGCCGCGGTTGGAGCTGACCTTCACGGTATCGCCCTGCTTGATGCCCTTCTTCTCCGCCAGCTTTTCGCCGATCTCCACGAACTGCTCCGGCTGCGCGATGGCGTTCAGCCGCGCGTGCTTGGTCCAGTAGTGGAAGTGCTCGGTCAGACGATAGGTGGTGCCGACGTACGGGAACTTGTCGGATTTGCCCATCGCCGCCAGATCGTCCTTGAACACGCGCGCCGCCGGGTTGGACACCACGTTCGGGTGCAGCGGGTTGGTGCCGAGCGGCGTTTCGAACGGCTCGTAGTGTTCAGGGAACGGCCCTTCCGCCATCTTGTCGGTGGCGAACAGGCGGCCCATGCCTTCCGGCTGCATGATGAACGGCCCGACGTCGCTGCCCGGCGCAGCGGTGCTGTAGTCCGGGATATCGGCCCCGACCCACTTGGCGCCGTCCCACTCCAGCAGCTGGCGTTTCGGATCCCACGGTTTACCCTGCGGATCCGCCGAGGCGCGGTTGTACAGAATTCGGCGGTTGAGCGGCCATGCCCAGGCCCAGCCCAGCGTGTTGCCGAGGCCGGACGGATCGGCGTTGTCGCGCCGCGCCATCTGGTTGCCGGCCGGCGTCCAGCTGCCGGCGAAGATCCAGCAACCGCTGGCGGTGGTGCCGTCGTCGCGCAGCTGCGCGAACGAGCTGAGCAGCTCGCCTTTTTTCACCACCACTTTGCCGTCGGCATCCAGCAGATCCGCCAGCGCCTTGCCGTTGTTCTCCTGCGCCACCTCTTCCGGCGCCGGGTTGTCCGGCGTCAGGTAGTCCCAGCGCATGTTCAGCACCTGTTCAGGCACCGCACCGCCGTCGCGCGCATACATCTCGCGCAGGCGGCTGAAGATGCCCGCCAGGATCTCGCCGTCGTTCAGCGCTTCGCCCGGGGCGTCCGCGCCTTTCCAGTGCCACTGCAGCCAGCGGCCGGAGTTGACGATCGAACCGTTCTCTTCGGCGAAGCAGGTGGACGGCAGGCGGAACACTTCGGTCTGGATCTGCGAAGGATCCACCTCGTTGAACTCGCCGTGGTTCTGCCAGAAGTTGGAGGTCTCGGTGTTCAACGGATCGATGGTCACCAGGAACTTCAGCTTGGACAGCGAAGCCACTACCTTGTTTTTGTTCGGGAACGACGCCACCGGGTTAAAGCCCTGGCAGAAGTAGCCGTTGACCTTGCCCTGCGCCATCATCTCGAAGTACTGCAGCACGTCGTAGCCTTTGTCCCACTTCGGCAACCAGTCAAAGCCCCAGCTGTTGTCCTTCTGCGCCTTATCGCCGTAGAAGGTCTTCATCATGCTGACGAAGAATTTCGGGTAGTTGCCCCAGTAGTTTACCTGGCCCGGCAGCAGCGCCTTCGGCGTGTTGGCCTTCAGGTAGGTGTCGAGATCGGTCTGTTTCTCCGACGGCAGCGTCATGTAGCCCGGCAGGCTCTGCGACAGCAGGCCGAGATCGGTCAGACCCTGGATGTTGGAGTGGCCGCGCAGCGCGTTGACGCCGCCGCCCGCCATGCCCATGTTGCCAAGCAGCAGCTGGATCATCGCCATGGTACGGATGTTCTGCGCGCCGACCGAGTGCTGAGTCCAGCCCAGGGCGTACAGGAACGAAGCGGTTTTATCCGCGACGCAGGTTTCGGCGATGTATTCGCACACCTTGAGGAAATCGTCCTTCGGCGTGCCGCAGATGTTGGTCACCACGTCAGGCGTGTAGCGGCTCACGTGCTGCTTCAGCATGTTCCACACGCAGCGCGGATCCTGCAGCGTGACGTCGCGCTTGGCGAAGCCGTTCTCGTCGAACTGGTAGTTCCAGGTGGTTTTGTCGTACTTGCGGTTATCCGCGTCGTAGCCGCTGAACAAGCCGTCTTCGAAGGCAAAGTCTTCCCGCACCAGCAGGCTGGCGTTGGTGTAGGCCTCGACGTACTCGCGGTTAAACTTGTTGTTGGTCATCAGATACAGCAACACGCCCGACAGGAAAGCGATGTCGGTCCCGGAGCGGATCGGCGTGTAGAAGTCCGCCACCGATGCGGTTCGGGTAAAGCGCGGATCGATCACGATCAGCTTGGCATTGTTGTGTATTTTGGCTTCCATCGCCCAGCGGAACCCCACCGGATGCGCTTCCGCCGCATTACCGCCCATGACGATAATCAAATTCGCGTTCTTGATATCAACCCAGTGGTTGGTCATCGCACCGCGACCAAATGTTGGAGCAAGACTTGCTACCGTTGGTCCGTGTCAGACACGCGCCTGGTTGTCTACGGCAAGCATGCCGAGAGCGCGACTAAATTTTTGCGACAGAAAACCGGTTTCGTTGCTGGCGGCCGAGGCGCACAGCATGCCGGTGGTCAGCCAACGGTTGACGGTAACGCCCTGGTCGTTGGTTTTGATGAAGTTGGCATCGCGGTCTTCTTTCACCAGCTTGGCGATGCGGGTAAAGGCGTCGTCCCAGCTGATGCGTTGCCATTTGTCCGACCCTGGCGCCCGGTATTCCGGGTACTTGAGGCGGCTTTCGCTGTGGATGAAGTCAACCAGGCCGGCACCTTTCGGGCAAAGCGCGCCGCGGTTTACCGGGTGATCCGGATCCCCTTCGATATGGAAAATGCTTTCTTTGGCGTTCTTGGCGCCATCACCAAGGCTGTACATCAACAGCCCACAGCCGACGGAACAATACGTACAGGTATTACGGGTCTCACGGGCGCGCAGCAGTTTGTACTGCCGGGTTTCCGCCAACGCCACTTCGGGGGCAAAGCCCAGCGCGGCCACCGTCGTTCCTGCCATACCGCCAGCGCAGATCTTAAAGAACTGCCTTCTGCTGACCTGCATGGGGGTCTCCTTTACTCTCGATTGTCACATTGTTCAAATGCGCCTGCCCCGCTAGCGCGGCAAACGCGAATGTCACTGTTGTTATGCTTGCTACGAACGCCGGCCATATTACCACAGCGTGCTTGTGGTTGTTACACACTCGTGCTCATTCAGTGAACGCATTGGCACATTTCGATACATTTCGACCTTGGCGCTCCCTACAGTATAGAGAGTAACCCACGTGCCGGGGCGATGGCTTGACGCGGCCACCCGCCGCCCTCTTCTATCAGTATGTTAGCGCATCGATTTGTACATTAACCACACACTTCACAGGGCATTGATAATCATTTTCAATATCATTTAATTAACTATAATGATCCGACTGCTTACGCGGTGCTCGCCCTTTGCGCCGCCCATACACCACTGGAGATGATGATTATGAGTTATTCACTGCCATCCCTGCCGTACGCTTACGACGCACTGGAACCGCATTTCGACAAGCAGACGATGGAAATCCATCACACCAAACACCACCAGACCTACGTCAACAACGCCAACACCGTGCTGGAAGCCTACCCTGAGCTGGCCAAATACAGCGTTGAAGAGCTGATCCAGGATCTGGATAAAGTGCCTGCCGACAAACGCACCTTCATGCGCAACAACGCCGGCGGCCACGCCAACCACAGCTTCTTCTGGAAAAACCTGAAAACCGGCACCACGCTGGGCGGCGATCTGAAAGCGGCCATCGAGCGCGATTTCGGCAGCGTTGAGAAATTCCAGGAAGAGTTCGAGAAAGCCGCAGCCACCCGCTTCGGTTCCGGTTGGGCCTGGCTGGTGCTGAAAGACGGCAAACTGGCCGTGGTGTCTACCGCTAACCAGGACAGCCCGCTGATGGGCGAAGCCGTCGCCGGCGCTTCCGGTTTCCCAATCATCGGTCTGGACGTGTGGGAACACGCTTACTACCTGAAATACCAGAACAAACGCCCTGACTACATCAAGGCGTTCTGGAACGTGGTCAACTGGGACGAAGCCGCCGCACGCTTCGCCGCGAAGAAGTAATTCGCTCCCGTTGATGAAGATGCCCGCCACCGGCGGGTATTTTTTTGCCTGAAATCCGCTAAAGTTTGACCACTTCTTGCCGATGGTTTGTTCAATTGACGTTCGCCCGGAGAAGGAAAAACGCTATGGCGGCATTGCAAGCATTGGCAGGAAAGTTCACTCATCTCACCGTAGGTAAAAAGCTCGGTCTCGGCTTCGCGCTGTTGCTGCTGTTGGCGGTCGTCATCGCCGGCACCGGGGCGCAATATCTGCATATCATCGAATCCCGCGCCGATCGCATCGACTTCAGCAACCGGCTGAACGAGGAGATCAACCAGGCCAAATACAACCGCGCCATGTACGGCCAGACCTACCGGTCGGAGTATCTGCAGAACAACCGCGCCAATATTGAAAACGCCGTCAAACTGATAGACCAGGGGCAAGCGCTGGACTGGGATGCCCAAAGCCGCAAGGATCTGCAGCGCCTGGTGACGCTGATCGGAGAATATCAGCAGCAGCAAAAAGTCTTTGAGCAGGCGGTCTCGGCGAAAGACGCGGTGCGCCAGAGCTGGAACATGTCGGAAGTGCAGGCCAGCCTGAGCCAGGTGGAGCGCCAGCTCACCAACGGCGATCTGCAGTTGGCCTTCATTCAACTGAACCAGAAGCTGACCCAGGTGCGCTACGGCGCGCGCGGTCTGCTGCTGAGCCTGAACAAGGAAACCGAAGCGCCGCTGATGGCGGCCATCGACGACGCGCGCGACGCGGCCAACGCCCTGAGCCGCCGGGTCAGCGACGCGCAGCGCCCGCAGCTGCAACCGCTGCTGGCCGCCCTGGACGATTACAAAAACCGCATCGCGGCCTACCTGCCGGCCTATGAGCACGAACAGCAGATCAGCCGGCAGCTCGGCGAACGCGCGCATGAGATCGGCACGCTGGTGAACGCCTTTATGCAGGACGAACTGGCGCAGACGCGCAGCAACATCAACCTGGCGCAGCTGCAGATGGGCATCACCACCCTGATCGCCATCATCGCCGGGATACTTATCGCCTGGCGTATCACGCTGCAGATCACCCGTCCGCTGCACAGCACGCTGGCGATGGCGGAACGCATCGCCAGCGGCGATCTGCGCCAGGCGCAGACCAGTACCCGCCGCGACGAGCTGGGACAACTGCTGAACGCGGTGGCGGCGATGAGCCAAAATCTGCGCACTATGATTGAGAAGATCCAGATGGGGGTCAGCCAGGTCTCCACCGCCTCCGCGGAAATCGCCGCCGGCAACACCGATCTCTCCTCCCGCACCGAACAGCAGGCGGCGGCGGTTGAAGAAACCGCGGCCAGCATGGAACAGCTGACCGCCACGGTGAAACAAAACGCCGACAATGCCCATCACGCCAATCAGCTGGCCACCGACGCTTCGCAGACCGCGCAACAGGGCGGCAAGCTGGTGGAGAACGTGGTCAGCACCATGCGCGATATCTCCAGCAGTTCGCAGCGTATCGCTGAAATTACCACCCTGATCAACGGTATTGCCTTCCAGACCAACATCCTGGCGCTCAACGCCGCGGTGGAAGCGGCGCGCGCCGGCGAACAGGGACGCGGCTTCTCGGTGGTCGCCAGCGAAGTGCGCAGCCTGGCGAGCCGCAGCGCCCAAGCGGCCAAGGAGATCGAAGGGCTGATCGCCGAGTCGGTCAGCCGGGTGAAAACCGGCACCGAACTGGTGGAAAGCACCGGCAACACCATGGAACAGATCGTCCGCTCGGTCACCCACGTGCGCGACATCATGGCTGAAATCGCCGCCGCCTCCGATGAGCAGACGCGCGGCATCGCCCAGATTGGCCAGGCGATCGTCGAGATGGATCACACCACCCAGCAGAACGCCGCGCTGGTGGAAGAGTCCGCCGCCGCCGCCGATTCGCTGGAAGAACAGGCCGACATGCTGCTGCAGAGCGTTTCGGTGTTCCGTTTGGCGGAACAGACCGAACCCACCGCCGTGAAAACCGCCGCGCCGAAAGCGCCTGCCGTAAAAACCGCGGCCGCCAACGCCGCAGCGGAGGAGAACTGGACCACCTTCTGACGCCACGCCCCCGCCCGAGGATTTTCGGGCGGGTTGTTATGTCCCCCTGACACAACTCAGGCTATGCTGAGCCCTCGACGCGAGACACGGAGGCGCACATGCATCACCCAGACGTTTACATCGGCAATATTCAACCCTATGAAGGCGGGCGCCCCAGCGCCATCGCCAAACGCCAGGTGGATGGCGCCATCCGGCTCACGCCGCTCGGCCTGGAAGGCGACGAGCAAGCCGAGAAAAGCTACCACGGCGGGCCGGACCGCGCGCTGTGCCACTACCCGCGCGAGCATTATGCCCACTGGCGCGAACAGTTTCCGGCGCAGGCCGAGCAGTTTTGCGCCCCGGCCTTCGGCGAGAATATCTCCACCGAAGGACTGACCGAACACAATGTGTTTATGGGCGACATCTTCCGCTGGGGCGAAGCGCTGATCCAGGTCACCCAGCCGCGCTCGCCGTGCTTCAAGCTCAACTACCACTTCGCCATCGAGGATATTTCGGTGCTGATGCAGCAAAGCGGCCGCTGCGGCTGGCTGTATCGGGTGGTCTCGCCGGGTGCGGTCAGCGGCGATCGTCCGCTGGAGCTGGCGGCGCGCAACAGCGACGTGTCGGTGGCCGAAGCCATCGCCATCGCCTGGCACATGCCGTTCGACGCGGAACAATATCGCCGCCTGTTGGCGGTTGCCGGCCTCTCCGCCAGCTGGAGCAAGACCATGCTCACGCGGCTTGCCGAAGGGCGCCTCGAGGACTTCAACCGTCGCCTGCTCGGCCGTTGAAATCGCTGGCGGAAAAGATGAAAAACGTGCGCCGAATGCCGCGTTAACCCTCTTCTTCCGCCTATACTGTAGCCGCGTGTTTTTCAGCCAGGAGCCAGGTATATGACCACCCCGACCCATTCGATTCATCACGCCGCCGCCGAAGGCTATCAGGCCAACGCCGATCGCTATGTGAAAGGCCGGCCGGATTACCCGCCGGAAATCGCCGCCTGGCTGCGTGAGTCTATCGGCCTGCACGCCGGCATGACGGTCATCGATCTCGGCGCCGGTACCGGCAAGTTCACTCCGCGCCTGCTGGAAACCGGCGCGCAGGTGATCGCCGTCGAACCGGTGCCGCAAATGCTGGAAAAATTGTCGGCGGCGCTGCCGCAGGTGAAAACGCTGGCGGGCACCGCCGACGCGATCCCGCTACCGGACGAGTCGGTCGATGCCGTGGTGTGCGCCCAGTCCTTCCACTGGTTCGCCACGCCGCAGGCGCTGGCGGAAATCCAGCGTATTCTCAAGCCCGGCGGCAAACTCGGTCTGGTGTGGAACATGCGCGATGCGCGCGTCGGTTGGGTGCGTAAACTGAATCAGATCGTCGACAGCCACGAAGGGGATGCGCCGCGTTTCTATACCGGCGAATGGCGCAAATTCTTCCCGTTCAAAGGCTTTGAACCGCTGCAGGAGCAGGTCTTTATGCTGGGCCACCGCGGCGCGGTGGAGGACGTGATCTACAACCGGGTACGTTCAACCAGCTTTATCGCCGCACTGCCACAGGCGCAACAGGAGCAGGTTATCGATCGGTTGCGCCAACTGGTGGCGGAAGAAGAGGAGTTGCAGGGCCAGGACACGGTCACCGTGCCCTATCAGACCAAGGCGTATTTCACCACCAAGGTCTGACGCCCGGGGGTTCAGAACGCTTTCTTGGCGTAACCGGTGACCGCTTTCAGGCCCATCTCGCGGCCCAGCGCGGTCATCGGGTGCACCACGATCAGCCCGCGCGCGCTTTTCTTCAGCGCGCCCATATCGGCCTGCTCTTTCTTGGTGATCTCGCGGCTGAACGGCAGCTTGCTCAGCTTCTGCGCTTCGGCGCTCAGCTTCTCGCCACGCACGTCTTTCAGGCGCTCGATCTCCGTCGCCAGTTTCTCTTTTTCTTTGGTGTGCTGCGCGATCAACTCAGGATTGCCCTGTTGGATCACGGTCGCGTCTTTGTGGTTCAAGGCGTCCAGCAGGTCGCTCAGGCGCTTGATCTCTGCCTTTTCTTTCTCTTTCATGGTCTCTGGCCCGTTGTGCCCAAAATGGCACGCTAATCAATGATACCGGCATTGTAGCAAAAGGCGCGCGCCGTTACCCGTCCTGCGCAATGCCGGGCGGCAGGCCGCTCATCTCGCAGGCCCTGGCGCCGAGCCGGGCCAACGCCTGGGTGTAGCGCGCGTTGAATGGGTAGCAGCAGGAGAGCCGCAGCGCGTTGCGGTAGCGCCCGCTCGGGGAATACAGGGTGCCCGGCGTCAAGCAGATCTGCTCCTCCAGCAGCTGATGGAACAGCGCCACGCTGTCCACGCCGGGAGGGAATTCGACCCAGAACACGAAGCCGCCCGCCGGCTGCGTGGCCAGCGTGCCGCGCGGGAAATGCCGGGCAATCAGCGCCCGCGCCTCGTCGACCTGGGCCGCATAGCGCTTGCGCAGGTTGCGCAAATGGTGATCGTAGCCGCCGCTCTCGAGGAAGGTCGCCAGCGTTTCCGACAGCAGCTGCGATTCGGACATCGACGACACCGCCTTCAGCTTGCGCAACGCCTCGTGGAAACGGCCACCGCAGATCCAGCCGACGCGAAAATCCGGCGCCAGCGTTTTAGTAAAGCTGGAGCAAAACAGCACCCAGCCGTCGCGATCGAACGCCTTCACCGCCGGCGACAGCGCGCCGCCGAACTGGATCTCGGCATACAGCCCGTCTTCAATCAACGGCACCTGATGATCGTTCATCAGCCGCGCCAGCCGCTTTTTCGCTGCCAGCGGCATGGTGCAGCCCAGCGGGTTTTGCACCGTCGGCATGGCGATCACCGCGTTCAGCCGCTTCTCGTTCAATAGCAACTCGAGCGCGTCCAGCGACAGCCCCAGCTGCGGATCGGTGGGGATTTCCAGCGCTTTCAGCCCCAGGCTGGCCAGCAGCGGCAGCAGATAGAAATAGGTTGGCGACTCCAGCCCGACGCAGTCACCCGGTTTGGTGGTGACGCGCAGCGCCAGCTGCAGCGCCTCCATGCAGCCATGGGTCAGCACCACGTCGCCCGGCTCCAGCAACATGCCCAGCGTCATCGAGCGGCGGGCGATCTGCTGGCGCAGCCGTAGGCTGCCGGGCGGCAACGGATACTGCCCGATCAGATCCGGCTGGCGGCGCAGCTGAGAAGACAACATACGCCCCAGCTTGCCGCCGGGATAGAAGTCGCTGGTCTGCGGGCAGGCCAGCGCAATGTTAGTGAAGGCCGGATTCTGCTGGGCGGCGAATACCGTATCGATCAGCGCCAGCACGTCGTCCGCCGGCGGCTCGATGCGGCCGCTGGGCGCCGAGGCCATCTTCAGCGCCGGCAGCGTGCTGCGGACATAAAACCCCGACTGCGGTCGCGCTTCGATCAGCCCGCGATCCTCCAGCGTGCGGTAAGCCGACACCACGGTATTGATGCTGACGCGGTGCGTTTGCGCACAGCGCCGCACCGAAGGCAAGCGGTCACCGGGTAGCAGCGTGCCGCGTCGAATGGCCTCGGCCAACGTATCCGCCAGCTGCAGGTAACGGGTATCCGGGGTTTCATCGAGCAAGGTCACAGTTTCTCTCCAAGTAATGGGTACAGTTTACATTTTGCACAACTGTAACCATGACAATATCCGATTTGTGGTTCTGTCACCATCCCATTGCAGCGATTATGCTGATCCTCTCGTTATCACCGTCATTTTCAAGGAACCTGCCATGCTGGACTCCGCCTTTGTCAGCTACGTCACCGTCATGTCGATCACCCCCGGCCCCAACAACCTGCTGCTGGCCTCGTCGGGCGTCAACTTCGGCCTGCGCCGCACCCTGCCGATGCTGTTTGGCATCTGTGTCGGTTGTGCGGTACAGCTGGCGATCATTATCCCGCTGCTGGCGCTGGCGTTGAGCTGGGCCGGCGTCATCCGCCTCCCGCTGGCGGTGATCGGCTGCGCCTATCTGCTGTGGCTGTCATGGAAGCTGTTTCAGGCGGCCTCGCCGGACGCCAAAGAGCAGGCGCAGCCGATGAGCCTGCTCAACGGTGCACTGTTTCAGGCGGTCAACCCCAAAGCCTGGCTGATGGTGATCAACGTGGCGATCCTGTTCACCCCGCGCGAAGGCGTCACCTTCGTCCATACGCTGTCGGTCATCGCCGGTTTCGCGCTGCTGAACCTGCCGTGCGTGCTGCTGTGGGCGGTGCTGGGCGACCGGTTGCGCAACGCGCTGCGAGTGACCTGGAAACTGCGCGCCTTCAACGGCGTGATGTCCGGACTGATGGCCGCCACCGCGCTGTGGCTGTTGTTCGACGAGTGGCGCGCGGCCTTTGCTTAGCCGCGGCCGAGAGGAGAGAGTCGGGAAGGTTGTTTGGCGCCGATGCCGGCGATCAGATCGGTAATGGACAGCACCATGGTGGAGCGCACCATCTGCTGATAGCGCTGGCGCTGCATGGCGATCAGCGCTTCATCCGCCTCGCCTGGCTGCAGGAAGGTCGGCACCGGCGGCAGCGCGGCCACGCAGTGCAGCTCGCCGAACGGCCCGAGAATTTCGTCATCGACGAAGCGGTATTCCGACCCGTCGTGGTTCAGCTCTTCGCGCATCGCCATCAGCAGCTCGGCATCTTCATATTCGTGGCGGGAAATCACCCCCAGGCCGTACATCAGCTTCAGGCGCACCGACAGCTCCCCCAGCGGGCCGCTGCCGGACAATAGCGGTTCGACGGCATATTTCACCGCGTAGTCATCCTTGCGGAATACCTGCACCACCAGCACGTTGAGCGCTTCCGCCAGCAGCTCTACCGCTGCGATCAGGAAGCTGCGCACCGTTTTGCCCGCGTTCAGCTTTTCCAGAACCTGGTTTTCAAATGCCTGTGCTTCTTCCATCGTCGCTTTTCGAAAGGCGTGGGGAGGGCCGTCGATGCCGAACTCGGGTTGCAGGAGCGCAGCAAGCTGCGCTCGGGTGTTCATCATCACGATTCTACTTGTGCATGGCGTTATACACAGCAACGGCCTCTTCTACAACCTCGCTTTCCGCCGGCAGGCCGGAAATTTGCGCCAGCGCGGCTTTCGGCCCGAGCGTGTTCAGCAGTTCCGCCAACTCCAGCGCCTGCGGATCCTGTTCGCTACGGTAGCTCATGGCGGCGGCGATGCCCTGGATCAGGTTGGCATGCGGCAGGCCGTATTCCAACGTGCCCAGCAGCGGTTTGATCAGGCGATCGCCAGCGCTCAGTTTGCGCAGCGGCTGACGGCCCACGCGCTCGACGTCGTCGTGCAGATACGGGTTTTCGAAGCGGCCGAGGATTTTGTTGATGTAGGCGGCGTGCTTGTCGGCGTCGAAGCCGTAGCGTTTGATCAGCACCGCGCCGCTCTCTTCCATCGCCCCTTTCACCACGCGGCGGATCGCCGGGTCGAGAATGGCGTCGCGAATGGTTTGCAGCCCGGCCTGTTGGCCGAGGTAGGCGGTGATGGCGTGACCGGTGTTGAGGGTGAACAGCTTGCGCTCGACGAACGCCATCAGGTTATCGGTCAACTCCATGCCGGCGATCGCCGGAGGCTGGCCTTTGAACTGGGTCTGATCGACGATCCATTCGCTGAAGGTTTCCACCGTCACTTCCAACGGGTCGTTGCTGTCCGCCGGCGGCACGATGCGGTCGACCGCCGAATCGACGAAGCCGACATGCTGCTCAACCCATGCCTGCTCATCCTGCGGCAGCGCGGCGAACACATGCTGCTTCAGCTGGCTGGTGCCGCGCACCATGTTCTCGCAGGCGATGATGTTCAGCGGTTGCACATTGCCCTGCTGATGGCGCAGCACCAACCCTTTGGCGATCGTGCCGGCGATTTTGGCGAGAATTTGCGGGCCAACGGCGGTGGTCACCAGATCCGCTTCGGCGATCAGCGCCACCGCAGCCTCGCTGCCGCTGTTGACGGCGCTGACGTTGTTGACGCTCTCCACGCGTTCTTGCTCGCCCACCACGTGCACCGCATAGCTTTTACGGCTGTTCAGCAGATCCAGCACCGTTTGATTGACGTCGGCGAAGGTCAGTTCAACCCCGGCGTCCGCCAGCAGCTTGCCGATAAAACCGCGGCCGATATTCCCTGCGCCAAAATGTAATGCTTTCATAACTCTACCTTCTTAATGTCGAAGGGTGCAGCAAGCTGCACCCTTTAAAATGATTCTGTTATCCGGCTTTTTTGCCGCCGAGCAGGTCCAGCACTTCCTGGACGCTGGTGGTATTCGCCAGCCGCTCAATCACGCTCTCGTCATCCAGCGCGTTGGTCAGGCTGGTGATCACCTGAATATGCTCGTTGTTGCGTGCGGCGATACCGATCACCAGGCGCGCCACTTCATCCTCTTCATCGCCAAAACGCACGCCTTGCGGGTACTGGCAGAACACCACGCCGGTGCGCAGCACCCGGTCTTTGGCCTCAATGGTGCCGTGCGGCACGGCGATCGACTCGCCCAGGTAGGTGGAGGTGAGCTTTTCGCGCTCCAGCATCGCCGGCACGTATTCCGCCTCGACATAGCCGCCTTTCACCAGCTGCTCGCCGGCGAAGCGGATCGCCTGCTCTTTGTCACTGGCCTGCAGGTTGAGGAACACGTTGCTCTCGCTCAGCTTGAACAGGTTCGGTTCCCCGGCTTCGAAGCTATCGTCCAGCGCGCCCAGCACCTTCTGCTGGTTGTCGGTGGTTTTGTTGACCGCCACCAAACGGTCGACCAGATCGCTGTACAGCTTGCTGTCGAGGAAGTTGGTCAGCGAGATGTGCTGGGCCTGCGGCGCGTGGCGCATCGCGCGTTCGGTCAGATCGCGGTGCGTGATCACCAGATCCACATCGTCCGGCAGGCTGTTGATGGCGCTGTTAGTCACCGAGATGTTCTTCAGCCCGGCGTCCGCCACTTTCTTGCGCAACACCCCGGCGCCCATGGCGCTGGAACCCATGCCCGCATCGCAGGCGACGATGATTTTGCGCACGGTGCTCAGATCGCCGTCGACCGACGCTGGCGCCGCTGCGCCGCCTTTGGACTGCGATTTCATCTCTTGCATGCGGCGGGTCGCGGCTTCCAGATCGTCATCCTCTTTCACTTTGGAGGTTTTCAGCAGGAAAGCGGACACCACGAAGGAGACGGCAAAGGCTGCGCACACCGCCGCAATGTTGGCGAAGTAGGCGCCTTTCGGCGTCATCGCCAGCACCGCCAGGATCGAACCCGGGGAAGCAGGAGAAACCAGGCCGCCGTTCAGCATCGTCAGGGTGAATACGCCGGTCATGCCGCCCAGGATCACCGCCAGCAGCAGACGTGGATTCATCAGCACGTAAGGGAAGTAGATTTCGTGGATGCCGCCCAGGAAGTGAATGATCGCCGCACCGCCGGCGGATTGCTTGGCGCTGCCGCGGCCGAAGAACATGTAGGCCATCAGCACGCCCATGCCCGGGCCTGGGTTGGCTTCAATCAGGAAGAACACCGACTTGCCGGCTTCCGTGGCCTGCTGGATACCCAGCGGCGAGAAGATGCCGTGGTTGATGGCGTTGTTCAGGAACAGGATTTTCGCCGGTTCAACGAAGATGGACGCCAGTGGCAGCAGGTTGTTCTTCACCATCACGTGCACGCCCGCCGCCAGCAGCTTGGAGAGCACCTCCACCAGCGGCCCGATGCCCAGGAAGGCCAGGATCGCCAGCAGCATGCCGATGATGCCGGCGGAGAAGTTGTTCACCAGCATTTCAAAGCCGCTTTTGATCTTACCGTCCACCCAGCGGTCGAAATGCTTGATAGCCCAGCCACCCAGCGGGCCGGCGATCATCGAGCCGAGGAACATCGGCATGTCGGCACCGACGATGACGCCCATGGTGGTGATGGCACCCACGACGCCGCCGCGATCGCCGCCCACCAGCCGCCCGCCGGTATAACCGATCAGCAGCGGCAGCAGGTAGGTGATCATCGGGCCGACCAGCTTGGCTAAGGTTTCATTCGGCAGCCAGCCGGTTGGAATGAATAGCGCGGTGATAATCCCCCAGGCGATAAAGGCGCCGATGTTGGGCATCACCATGTTGCTCAGGAAGCGGCCAAAGTTTTGCACTTTAACCTTGATGTCTGGTGAAAACATAAAACACACCCCTATTGTTACGCGCTGACAATAGAGCGCGTGATTATTGTTGTGACGATCCAGCCGTGTTGCCGCTGTATGCGAAACGGACTCTATCACGCTGTTTTTGTCACGCGAACTTCACGAATTTTTTGTGATACAAGTCACATACAACACCCCAACAAACCCTCATTTATAGTGATAAAGATCACATTTATGACGTGTAAAAAAAGCACAGTGAGAAAAAAGTCGCCACAAAACTCCCAATAAAGTGACTATGATCACATTTTTAAATTGACGTTTTGTTTTTGAATTGTGACATTAGTCACAATTTATTTTTAGCTGCAGCGCCGATCGCAACGCTCTGTTTGATCTTCCCTGTGAGCACTCATCCCGCCGGGAACTAGCGAAGTGATGAATGAAAGAAAACTACATTGCCGAATGAATGGATTAATTGAAGTGTAGTACAGAAGCCTGCGCAATAAACCAGCAAGCTATTGGAAACGCTGAGGGGAAATAAAACAGGCCGGCAATGCCGGCCTGTTTCGCGCCTGGACGCGTTATTGCGTCACGCTTTGAATGGTCTTCTGCGCATTCATCAGGTTCTGCTGTTTGGCCACCAGATTCGACATCATGGTGTTGTACTGCGCCACCTGCTGCGCGGTGCGGAACTGCACACCGTTGTTGTTGAAGCTGACCTGATTGCCCTGGCTCTGCAGGAAATCGCCGACCTGCACCAGATCCTGCACAAAGCTGGCGGTGGTCGGGATCGCCGGCATCAAGGCGTTGGCCGGTGCGGTGACGATTTTGTCATAGGCCTGGTTGTACACCGCCTTCAGATCGTCAGGCTGTTTCAGCGCCGCGTGGGCAGTATCCGCCTGCGATTTGGCAGACTGGATCTGCTGGCCCAGCAGGTTCAACGCCCCGACCGATTGCTGCAGCGCGTCGCGTTTGTTCAGGTAGTCCTGCGCGGTGCGGATCTGGTTAATCTGATCCAGCGCCGGGGTCAGGCTGGCGCCGACCGATTTGGACAACTGCTGCGAAAAACCGACCAAAATCGCGTAATCGCCGGCATAGTTGCCGAACTTCTGCTTCTGATCTTCGCTCAACGTGGGGATATTCGCCCCGCTGCGCATCACGGTATTCTGTAAGTAATCGATAAATGCTTTGCGCTGTTCCGGCTCTTTATCGCCGCAGGCGGTCAATTGCATGACCACCAACAATGCCAATACCGGTGCCAACCAACGCGCGAAACCTCTGCTCTGGATCCCTACCGCCATGTGACATAACTCCTGTTATAAACCTGCTTTTTCATTGGACTCCGCCCCTTTTTGCGCACTCCGTGCGCCTATAAGAATAGATCAACTGGCGGCGTTCCGATACGCGATTCCGTTTGCGATGAGCATTGCCCCGGCCGGATGCGGTTGAAAATCGTGCGCAAAACGCACTGAGGTTCATTGCCGTCGGCGACCGGACGCTTCAATTTCCCCAAGTAGCCCCCCCAAGTCGCCAGGCGACCTTGCCTTCGCACCCAGGAAACGGAAATAAAAAAGGCGCCCGCAGGCGCCTTTTCACAGCAGAGAATCGCTTACTGCAGCACGGAGATATCCGCCACCTGCAGGAACAGTTCGCGCAGCTTGCTCAGCAGCGTCAGGCGGTTTACGCGCACTTCCGCATCGTCCGCCATTACCATCACGTTGTCGAAGAACGCATCCACCGGCTCACGCAGCGCGGCCAGTTCCACCAGCGCTTCCTGGTAGTTGCCCGCCGCGAAGTACGGCTGCAGCTTGTCGCGCAGCACCACCAGGTGAGTCGCCAGCTGGATCTCCGCCGCGTCCTTCAGCACCGAGGCGCGCACGCTGTCGTTCAGCGTTTCGGTAGACTTCGCCAGAATGTTGGAGACGCGTTTGTTGGCCGCAGCCAGCGCCGCCGCCTCGTCCAGCGTGCGGAAGTGGGATACCGCCTTGACGCGCGCGTCGAAGTCGGCCGGCTTGGTCGGACGGCGCGCCAACACCGCCTGAATGGTATCGACCGCGTGGCCTTCTTCCTGATACCAGGCGCGGAAGCGGCCCAGCATGAATTCCACCACCTCGTCGACTACCTTGGCATTGGTCAGCTTGCTGCCGTACAGGCGCACGGCCTCTTCGGTCAGTGTCTGCAGATCCAGCGGCAGGTTTTTCTCGACGATGATACGCAACACGCCCAGCGCGGCACGGCGCAGCGCAAACGGGTCTTTATCGCCCTTCGGATGCTGACCGATGCCGAAGATGCCGGCCAGGGTGTCCATCTTGTCGGCGATCGCCAGGGAACAGGCCACCAGCGACTGCGGCAGCGCATCGCCGGCGTAGCGCGGCTGATACTGCTCGTTCAGCGCAACGGCGACGTCTTCCGCCTCACCGTCGTGGCGCGCGTAGTGCATGCCCATCACGCCCTGGGTGTCGGTGAATTCGAACACCATGTTGGTCATCAGGTCGCACTTCGACAGCAGGCCCGCGCGGGTGGCGTGGTTGACGTCAGCGCCGATCTGGCCGGCAACCCAGCCCGCCAGCGCCTGAATGCGGTCGGTCTTGTCGCGCAGGGTGCCCAGCTGCTGTTGGAACAGCACGGTTTCCAGGCGCGGCAGGTTGTCTTCCAGACGCTTCTTGCGGTCGGTGTTGAAGAAGAACTCGGCGTCGGCCAGACGCGGACGCACCACCTTCTCGTTACCGGAGATGATCTGCTGCGGGTCTTTCGACTCGATGTTGGCTACGAAGATAAAGTTCGGCAGCAGTTTGCCCGCGGCGTCGTACACCGGGAAATACTTCTGGTCGCCCTTCATGGTGTACACCAGCGCTTCCGCCGGCACCGCCAGGAATTTCTCTTCGAATTTGGCGGTCAGCACCACCGGCCATTCCACCAGCGAAGCCACTTCTTCCAGCAGGCTTTCACTCAGATCGGCCTTGCCGCCAATCTTCTGCGCCGCCAGTTCGGCATCGCGCTTGATGAGGGCTTTACGCGCTTCGTAGTCGGCGACCACTTTGCCGCGCTCCAGCAGGATCTGCGGGTATTGGTCGGCATTGTCGAGGGTGAACTCGGCTTCGCCCATGAAGCGGTGGCCGCGCACGGTGCGCGCGGATTCGATGCCCAGCACGGTGCCTGGGATCAGATCGGCGCCCAGCAGCATCGTGACGGTGTGCACCGGACGCACGAACTGCACGTCGGAATCGCCCCAGCGCATCAGTTTCGGGATCGGCAGCTTGCCGAGCGCGGTGCTGACCATGCCGGCCAGCAGTTGTTGCGCCGACTGACCTTTGACGTGGGCGCGGTACATCAACCACTCGCCCTTGTCGGTCACCAGGCGTTCAGCCTGATCGACGGTGATGCCGCAGCCGCGCGCCCAGCCTTCGGCCGCTTTGCTCGGTTTACCTTCGGCGTCGAACGCCTGGGCGATCGCCGGGCCGCGTTTTTCAATTTCGCGATCGGCCTGTGCCGCGCTCAGGTTGGCCACTTTCAGCGCCAGGCGGCGCGGTGCGGCGAACCAGCTCACGTCACCGTGTTCCAGGCCGGCGTTGTCCAGCTCGGCGGTGAAGTTGGCGGCGAAAGATTCCGCCAGGGAACGAAGCGCCTTCGGCGGCAGCTCTTCCGTGCCTATTTCCACCAGGAAAGTCTGTTGAGTCATGGCTGCCTCTTAGTTCTCGTTCTTCTTGTTGCACATCGGGAAGCCCAGCGCTTCGCGGGAAGCGTAGTAGGCTTCGGCAACGGCTTTGGTCAGCGTGCGGATGCGCAGAATGTAGCGTTGACGCTCGGTCACCGAAATCGCCTTGCGCGCGTCCAGCAGGTTAAAGGTATGGCCCGCCTTCAGGATGCGTTCGTAGGCCGGCAGCGGCAGCGGTTTTTCCAGCGCCAGCAGCGATTGGGCTTCTTTCTCGTACTGCTCGAAGCAGGAGAACAGGAAGTCGACGTCGGCGTATTCGAAGTTGTAGGTGGATTGCTCCACTTCGTTCTGGTGGAACACGTCGCCGTAGGTGGTGACACCCAGCGGGCCGTTGCTCCACACCAGATCGTATACGCTGTCCACGCCCTGGATGTACATCGCCAGACGCTCCAGACCATAGGTGATCTCGCCGGTCACCGGCTTGCACTCCAGGCCGCCGACCTGCTGGAAGTAGGTGAACTGCGTCACTTCCATGCCGTTCAGCCACACTTCCCAACCCAGGCCCCAGGCGCCGAGCGTCGGGTTTTCCCAGTTGTCTTCCACGAAGCGAATGTCGTGGATGGTCGGATCCAGACCCAGCTCTTTCAGCGAGCCCAGGTAGAGTTCCTGAATGTTGTCCGGCGATGGCTTAATCACCACCTGGAACTGGTAGTAGTGCTGCAGACGGTTCGGGTTTTCGCCGTAGCGGCCGTCGGTCGGGCGACGGGATGGCTGCACATAGGCGGTCGCCATCGGCTCCGGCCCCAGTGCGCGCAGGCACGTCATCGGGTGTGAGGTTCCCGCGCCGACTTCCATGTCCAATGGTTGAACGATGGTGCAGCCCTGGCGCGCCCAATAATCCTGCAGTGTCAGGATCAGGCCCTGGAAGGTCTTGGTATCAAACTTTTGCATGTTGAATTCGCACGCGATACAAGTGGATTTAGATGGAATGCGCCAGTATACCCTTTGACCGTAAGATATACAGCCAGAATCCGGCAACAAGTGCGAATCGGGGTGAGAAGCGCTGGATTTTCACGCGGCGGGCACCGAGGGAAGGACAACGCGCCGGCCGGTCGCCTCGCCGTCCAGAAAGACACACCCGGCAAAAACATTAGAGTATCTAAACAAAAATATCACTCACCGCCGTTTAAATAGTCAATTAGCTGAACGCTATTTCTCCCCTCGCCGGTCAAATTCAGGCTGATTTCCGTGCGTGTATCTTTATATTTGCCACGAGATAAAGTTGCGACAATGTTATTTTTGTTAATTTTATCAACTAAAAAACTCCCCTCATCGAGAGATAATGTGATCAAGTGCCAGATTATTTCTTATTATCGTGAACAATAAGGCGATATCACGCGGCGTGCCGACGGTCGGGGCATGGGAGGAACGGCCAGGGATGAAAGACGGCGCTAACGGGCCACAGAAACAAATTGACAGTTAATCTTTGGTTATACAATAATAAATAAAATTTTCCCTGGTGTTGGCCAAGTGGCTACCTGATCCTTTCATAGGATCAGTTTTTTTTTGTATTTCCGCCAACGTCATTGCGGCCCGCATAATTCCCCCCAGGCCGCCTTCCTCATAAATCCCTTATCAGACCTTATGACTATCCTGCGCCCTTGAGCGCGCCGATGACCAATTCAAAAACGCGCGCTGACGCCGACGTTATACATAAACTGCTCGCCGCTGCTCAGCCCGCCGGTTTGCGAAACGGTGGCGAAGGCCGATACCCTGTCCGTCAACGGCATGTTGGCCCCCAGCGTGACATCCACCCAGTTTTTGTCCTGGCCCGCACTGTCGCGGGTAAACGAGGTTTGCGTCGATTTCAGGCCGCCGCCGGCGCGGTAGACGTCGTCGCCGAACTGATGCTGATAACTCACTTCCGCATAGGGGTTAAACACGCCGAATTGCGTATCCAGCCGCCAACCCAGCGCGCCGATCTGCGAGTGATAGGTTTGATCGTTGAAGCGCATGGCGGTGCTGTCATCGCCGTCTTCACCGTAGCCGGAAACGCGGCTGTAATCCCAGGCGAACTGCGCCACCGGCCCGGTGGTCAGGTAAGAGGCGATCGGGAAGTCATAACCGGCGGTCACGCGCGCGCCCCACTGCTTGCCGGTGGTCGACCCGGTTTCGGTACGCGTCAGCGGCCCCAGCCGCATGCTGCGGCGGATGTCGTCATAATCCATCCTCGCATAGTGCAGATCGGCGTTGACCCAACCGTGCTCGAACAGCGCCAGCGAACTGAAGGCTGACAGCAGCAGCCCACGCGCCTTGTAATCAAAACGGCTGGAAGGATGCTGATCGTCGTTGGAACCGGCGATCAACGCACCGATCAACCAGCTGTCGGTCAGTTGATAGTCCACGCCGACGGTCAGGTTGTGGGTGGTGGCGTTGCCGTCCCCCGCCGCCCGATTATCGGCATAGTCGTAGTGCTGGCCGGCGTAGCCGCCGAACACGCCCAGCGAGCCCTGCGGGTTGTCGCCGTTGCGCAGCTGCTGGAAACGGCTGTCGAGCGTGGCGCGGCTGTCACGCGCCATCGCCGCCGTCGCCTGATTCAGCGCCACCACCTGCGCCGGGCCATCCAACACCGCCTGAATATAATCCGTAATCAGCAGGTGCGCCTGCGGGCTGGGGTGGAAATGGTCGGAGAACAGATAGGACTGGCCGGCGTCGAAGCCGGGCATGTCGGAACGGCAAACCGCCGAGGAAACGCCCGCCGGGCAAGCCATGCCGGCCGTATTGGCGAAGCCGAACTGCGCCGGATTGGCGATCGCTTCGGCGAACAGCTTGTTGACGTCCACCCGCACGATATTGCCGCCCCCCTGCGCCAGCAGACGGTCTTCACTTTGATTATAGAAATCGGTCAGCTGAGCGGCCTGCGCGCTCAGGCTGTCATACGCCGCGATAAGCTGCGCGGCGATCGCCTGCTGCACCTGAGGAATGGCGCTGCCCTGCTTCGCCGCGGCGGCCAACGCCGCGTGGATCGCCTGCGTGCGCGAAGCGTTGTCCGGGGTAGCCACCGAATTAAGCGTGGCATAGGCCGCCTGGATCGCCGCCCCCTGTACCGGCGGCAGCGCCTGCTGAATGATCAGTTCCATCAGCTGCGGCGTGGAGCCGATGTTCGGCACCGTCGGCACGATCACCGTGCCGGCACCGGCGTTCAGCAGCGAATGCACCTGCGCGGCGGCGGCCGCGGCACTGTTATAGGCCACGCCGGGCGCGGTAGCGGCATTCAGCGCCGCCGCCGCCAAATCGTTACCGCCGATCCAGTGAATATACAAACCGTCGCCATCGGCCTGGCCGTTAACCCGATTCAGGTAGCGCTGCACCTGATCCTGGGTGTTGTCGACCGGGTTCAGGCCCGGCACCGCCACGGCGCCGCCGGCGGCGTAGTTTTCACCGCCGTTGTCCGAGGCCACCAGCGCCGCGCCGATGCGTTGCGCCAACGCTTCGTCGTACAGCAGGTGCTGACTGCCGTCATAGGTGAACCGGCCGTTGTTGCCGGTATCGCTCAGGCTATCGCCAAAGACGTACAGTTGATCGTACGCCTGAGCCGGAAGGGTCATACTGCAAAGCAACGCCACTGCAAGCGCCGCCGGGCGGGGCATGCACGTTATTTTTAGAGGCATGAATCGACTCCTGAGAGCCTGCAAATGAAGGCAATGTCGTTTTTATCGTTGGCCGGTTTTCCACCGGCCATGTAGTAACTATTGTCGGCTTTTTCACCACGTCAAGCGGGCTGATGACAAAACAATCAGAGGCTTGCCAAGTTCGGCGCTTCGAGCGATGATTACTGTTCATAAACACAGCATAAGGACAGTCAGGATGGCAGACGAACGTTGCGGTTGGGTGACGGCCGATCCGTTGTATCTCGAGTATCACGACAAGGAATGGGGCGCGCCCACCACCGACGCGCGCGAGCTGTTTGAAATGCTGTGCCTGGAGGGGCAGCAGGCCGGCCTTTCCTGGATCACCGTCCTGAAAAAGCGCGAGAATTACCGGCGTGCTTTCCATGGTTTCGATCCGCAGCGGGTCGCCGCCATGACCGAGCAGGACGTGGAAAACCTGCTGCAGGACAGCGGCATTATCCGCCACCGCGGCAAGATAGAAGCCATCATCACCAACGCCAAAGCCTATCTGGCGATGGAGGCGTCCGGCGAGAATTTCGTTACCTTCATCTGGGACTTCGTCGGCGGCCGGCCGCAGCTCAACCGCTGGCAGGCGCTGAGCCAGGTGCCGGCTAAAACCGAGCAGTCCGACGCCATGTCCAAAGCGTTGAAAAAGCGCGGCTTCAAGTTTATCGGCTCCACGATCTGTTACGCCTTCATGCAGGCCAGCGGGCTGGTGAACGATCATCTTACGGGGTGCATGTGCTACCCAAAGCCACGGTGATCCGCCCCTGTGGCCCAGAGGATATCGAACGGCTGATGGCGCTGTGGCTGCCCAGCACCATCGCCGCCCATCCGTTCGTGGCGGAAAAATACTGGCATGAGAGCGCCGCACTGGTGCGGGAAAACTACCTGCCGCGCGCGCAAAGCTGGGCCTGCTGGCATAACGACGAGATCGTCGGCTTTATCAGCGTGCTGGACGAGCAGTTCATCGGCGCGCTGTTCGTCGATCGGGCGTATCACGGCCGCGGCGTCGCCCAGGCGCTGATGACGCACGTGCAGCAGCGCTACCGCCGGCTCAGCCTGGAGGTGTATCAGCAGAACCTGCGAGCCTGCGCGTTCTACCACAAGCACGGTTTTCAGGTGACGCAACGTCTGTTTAACGACGAAACCCAAGCCTATACGCTGATCATGAACTGGCCGGCAATCGAGAATTCAACCGGTTACGGTTAAAAAAGGCGCATTCGCGCCCTGGCGGCGCGCAATTAGGAATCCGCTGCATGGCGCCGCCCGGCGTTTTATCGCATAACTCCCCCAGCACTTACCCGCGCTCATCATTTGTCACGTTTTTCTCCGGAACTGCCGGCGAGCCAACGCGTCATAGTAGCGCGGTGATGCGGGCCCCACCTGCGTCGCCTACTTTTTGCGCCCCCGTGTTGGGCCGGCGCGTACAGAATTGATGCCATTAAGGACAAGAACATGAAAAAACGCATTGCAATTATTGCCGGCGCAGTGAGCGTCGCGCTCACGCTGTCGGCCTGTACCACCAACCCTTACACCGGCGAATCCGAAGTCGGTAAATCCGGCATCGGCGCGGGCCTCGGTGCCGCACTGGGCGCCGGCGTCGGCGTGCTGTCCTCTTCCAAGAAAGATCGCGGCAAGGGCGCGCTGATCGGCGCAGCGGCCGGTGCAGCCCTCGGCGGCGGCGCAGGCTATTACATGGACGTGCAGGAAGCCAAACTGCGCGACAAGATGAAAGGTACCGGCGTCAGCGTCACCCGCCAGGGCGACAACATCGTGCTGAACATGCCGAATAATGTGACCTTCGACAGCAGCAGCGCCACGCTGAAACCGGCGGGCGCCAACACCCTGACCGGCGTCGCCATGGTGCTGAAAGAGTATCCGAAAACCGCGGTCAACGTGGTCGGCTACACCGACAGCACCGGCTCCCGCTCGCTCAACATGAACCTGTCGCAGCAGCGCGCCGACGGCGTAGCCAGCGCGCTGATCACCCAGGGCGTGGCGGCGAACCGTATCCGCACCACCGGTGCCGGCCCGGACAACCCGATCGCCTCCAACAGCACCGCGGAAGGCAAGGCGCAAAACCGCCGCGTCGAGATCACCCTCAGCCCGCTGCAGTAATCCCGTGCGGGGCGCCACCGGTGCCCCGCCTCTACCTCCCGACTTTCTCCTTATCCTTCAACATTCCCGCTCGCACATCGGGTATGGTAGTCTCCTTGGCAATTAACCGCAGGAGGGATCGGCTGTGAGCACAGGCAAGGCAACGCGCACCTCAGGACGCGCTACCATCAGCGATGTGGCCAGCATCGCCAAAACCGGCAAGACCAGCGTGTCGCGCTATCTGAATGGTGAACAGCACCTGCTTTCCGACGATCTCAAACAGCGCATCGAACAGGCTATCCAGCAGCTCGACTACCGGCCAAGCCAGATGGCGCGCAGCCTGAAGGGCGGCCAGACCCGCCTGATCGGCCTGATCCTCGCCGATATCACCAACCCCTATTCGGTGGACGTGATGCGCGGCATCGAGGCCGCCTGCCGTCAACACGGTTTTACCCTGCTGGTGTGTAACACCAACAACGAAGTCAATCAGGAACAGCACTACCTGCAGCTGCTCAGCAGTTACCGGGTAGAAGGCATCGTGGTCAACGCGGTCGGCATGCGCGAGGAAGCATTATCCACGCTGCAACAGTCGATGCTGCCGATGGTGCTGATCGATCGAAAAATCCCCGACTTCGCCTGCGACGTGGTGGGCCTGAACAACCGCGAAGCCGCCACCGTCGCCACCGAACACCTGCTGCAACAAGGTTTCGAAGCGATCCTGTTCCTCAGCGAGCCGCTCGGTACGGTCAATACCCGTCTCGAACGCCTGCACGCCTTCAGACATACCATGGCGCAGCACCCCGCGCTGTTGGCGGAGCAGGCCGAAACGCCGCTCAACGATCGGCAGAAGCTGGAGCAGGTGCTGAGCGATTTCAGCGGCCGCCATCGCGGCATGCGCAAAGCGGTGATCTCCGCCAACGGCGCCCTGACGCTGCAGGTGGCGCGCGCCATGCGTCGGCTCGGCATCCAGTGGGGCAACGACATCGGCCTGCTGGGCTTTGACGAGCTGGAGTGGGCGGAGCTGGCGGGCGTCGGCATCACCACGCTGAAACAACCTACCTACCAAATGGGACACGCGGCGCTGGAGCGGCTGGTGCAGCGCATTCAGGGCCTGGCCACCCCCAGCGGCGAGCAGATGTTCTCCGGCGAGCTGATCGTCCGCGGCTCCACCACCCGCTAATCCACCTTCTCCGGGGCCGTTGACTGCCCCGCCTCTATCTGAATCGGCTGTTTTTTGCTCAGCTTCGTGATTGCGATCATATTTTTACACTCTGTCGCTTTTCGCTGGAACCGGTTCCATTTAACGTACCGGTAACAGCAGCGGCGGCGACAATGCCGCCTCAGGAGTCAAAATGAAAACAGAAATCATCGTGGTCACCGGCGCCTACGGCACCGATACCGTCAAACAACACGGCGGCCAGCGCGCGCTGTTGCCCATCATCGCCGGCGCGGGCGCCGACGGAGTGGAGATCCGCCGCGAACTGTTCACCGCCGGTGAACTGGACAGCCTGCCGGCGCTGGCGCAAGAGATCGATCGCCAGCAGCTGTTCGCCGTCTATTCCGCCCCTGAGGCGCTGTTCACAGCGCAACATACGCTGAACCCCAACCTGTCGGCGCTGCTGGCGGAAGCGCAGGCGCTGAACGCGCGCCAGCTGAAGCTCTCCCTCGGCCATTTCCGCCCCGGCTTTGATTTTACCGAGTTGAAAGTGGCGCTGGAGCAACACCCGGTCAAGCTGGTGGTCGAGAACGACCAAACGCCGGACTGCGGCATTTTGTCGATGCTGAACGCCTTTTTCCACGCCGCGGAAGATAGCCACCTGCCGGTCAGCATGACCTTCGATATGGCCAACTGGCTGTGGGTGGGGCAAGACGCCTTCGCCGCCGCCGAACGCCTGGCCCGCCACGTCGGTTACGTGCACGTCAAAGCCGCCACCCAAGGCCCGCGCGGCTGGCGCGCCGTCGCGCTGGACGAGACCGACGGCAGCTGGCGCGACCTGCTGGCCCGCCTGCCGCACGATGTGCCGCGCGGTATCGAATTCCCGTTGCAGGGCGATGACCTGGAAGCCGTCACCCGCCATTACGTCAATATCTTGCGTGCGGAGTAACCCCATGATGACAACGTTAACGGCAACAACGGCGCAGCAGGCGCCCCTGGATGTGGTCACGCTGGGTGAAGCCATGGCGATGTTCGTGGCGGCACAAACCGGCGATCTGGCGGAGGTGGAAACCTTCACCAAACGCATCGCCGGCGCCGAACTGAACGTGGCGATCGGCCTGGCGCGTCTGGGTATGAACGTCGGCTGGGTCAGCCGCGTCGGCAACGATTCGTTCGGGCGCTTCACCCTGCAGCAGTTGAAAAAAGAAGGCATCAATTACCGGCAGGTGACGGTCGACGGCCACTACCCCACCGGTTTTCAGGTGAAATCCAAAACCACCGATGGTACCGATCCCAGTGTGGAGTATTTCCGCAAGGGCTCGGCGGCCAGCCACCTGTCGATTGCCGATTTCAACCGCGAGTATTTCGGTTCCGCACGCCACCTGCACCTGAGCGGCGTGGCGGCAGCGCTGTCCAGCGAATCGCTGGCGCTGTGCCACCATGCGGCGCGCGAGATGCGTGCCATGGGTAAAACCATTTCGTTCGATCCCAATCTGCGCCCGGTGCTGTGGCCCAGCCGCGAGGTGATGATCGAGCAGCTGAACCAGCTGGCGTTCGCCGCCGACTGGGTGCTGCCGGGGTTGAAAGAGGGACAGATCCTCACCGGCCAGTCGACACCGGAAGGCATCGCCGATTTCTATCTGGAGCGCGGCGTGCAGGCGGTGATCATCAAAACCGGCCCGGACGGCGCCTGGTTTAAAACCGCCGCCGGCGATAAAGCGGCAGTGGCCGCGGTCAAGGTCGACAACGTGGTGGATACCGTCGGTGCCGGTGATGGCTTTGCCGTTGGCACCCTCAGCGCCCTGTTGGAAGGTAAAACGCTGATACAGGCGGTGCAGCGCGGCAATAAAATCGGCTCGCTGGCGATCCAGGCCATCGGCGACAGCGAAGGCCTGCCGACCCGTGCGGCATTGGCCGAATAACAATAAAAAAAACGACTTCTCCGCATGACGTCAGCCTCTGGCCCTACAACCGGGACGCGTCGGGAGAGCATCTGCCCCTTCGTCTTTCACGCCCAGCGTGCCGGGCGAAGGGGATGCAACACCACTGAAGGATACTGAACATGAACAAAGCGACTGTCGCGGCCAAACGCTGGTGGTACATCATGCCCATCGTGTTTATCACCTACAGCCTGGCCTATCTCGATCGCGCCAACTTCAGCTTCGCCTCTGCCGCCGGTATCAATGAAGATCTCGGCATCACCAAAGGCATGGCCTCGCTGCTGGGCGCGCTGTTTTTCCTCGGTTATTTCTTCTTCCAAATTCCCGGCGCTATCTACGCCGAACGTCGCAGCGTCAAAAAACTGATCTTCTGGTGCCTGATCCTGTGGGGCGGCTGCGCCTCGTTGACCGGCGTGGTCAGCAATATCCCGATGCTGGCCGCCATCCGCTTTATCCTGGGTGTGGTGGAAGCGGCGGTGATGCCGGCGATGCTGATCTACATCAGCAACTGGTTCACCAAATCGGAGCGGTCACGCGCCAATACTTTCCTGATCCTCGGCAACCCGGTGACGGTGCTGTGGATGTCGGTGGTGTCCGGTTACCTGATCCACGCCTTCGGCTGGCGTGAAATGTTCATCATCGAGGGCATTCCGGCGGTTATCTGGGCGTTCTGCTGGTGGGTGCTGGCGAAAGACAAACCGGCGCAGGCCGGCTGGCTGAGCGCCGATGAGAAACAGGCGCTGCAGCAGCAGCTGGACGAAGAGCAAAAAGGCATCAAGGCCGTGCGCAACTACGGCGAAGCCTTCCGCTCACGCAACGTGATCCTGCTGTGCGTGCAGTACTTCGCCTGGAGCATCGGCGTGTACGGCTTCGTGCTGTGGCTGCCTTCCATCCTGCGCAGCGGCATGCAGATGGGCATGGTGGAGGCCGGCTGGCTGTCGGCGGTGCCTTACCTGGCGGCGACCATCGCCATGATCGTGGTCTCCTGGGCGTCGGACAAAATGCAAAACCGCAAGCTGTTTGTCTGGCCGCTGCTGCTGATCGGCGCGCTGGCGTTCTTCGGTTCTTACGCCGTCGGCGCCAACCATTTCTGGATCTCCTACGGCCTGCTGGTGGTCGCCGGCGCCGCGATGTACGCCCCCTACGGGCCGTTCTTCGCCATCATTCCGGAAATGCTGCCGAAAAACGTCGCCGGCGGCGCTATGGCGCTGATCAACAGCATGGGCGCGCTGGGTTCGTTCTTCGGTTCGTGGTTCGTCGGCTATCTGAATGGCGCCACCGGCAGCCCGGCGGCTTCCTATATGTTCATGGCCATCGCACTGGTGGTGGCGGTGGTGCTGACGCTGATCGTCAAGCCCGCCCGCAACGAGATCCAGCCGCAATTGGCTTGATCCGGTTATACTTTTTATCTGTTAACCCAACCGGGGGGGCACCATGCCCCCTTTGGCCCAGCTGGAGTTCGTGATGAAGCCTTCTATCGTATTGTACAAAAGCCTGCCCGCCGATCTGCTTGAACGTCTGGAACAGCACTTCACCGTGCACGCCTTCAACGGCCTGCAGCCGGAGAACCGCGACGAACTGCGCCAGGCGTTGCAGCAGGCCGAAGGGATCATCGGTTCCGGCGGTAAAATTGACGAAGCCTTCCTGCAGCAGGCGCCCAAACTGCGCGCGGCCTCGACCGTTTCCGTCGGCTACGACAACTTCGACGTCGAGGCGCTCAACGCCCATAACGTGCTGTTGATGCACACCCCGACGGTGTTGACCGAAACCGTCGCCGACACCATCATGAGCCTGGTGCTGGCGACCGCGCGCCGGGTGGTGGAAGTGGCGGAGCGGGTGAAGGCCGGCGAATGGCGCGGCAGCATCGGGCCGGACTGGTTCGGCGTCGACGTGCACCACAAAACCATCGGCATCCTCGGCATGGGCCGCATCGGCCTGGCGCTGGCGCAGCGCGCGCACTTCGGCTTCGGCATGCCGGTGCTCTACAACGCCCGCCGCACGCACGAAGAGGCGGAGCAACGCTTCAACGCCCGTCGCTGCGATCTGGATACCCTGCTGGCCGAGTCGGATTTCGTTTGCATCACGCTGCCGCTGACCGAACAAACCTTCCACATGATCGGCCGCGAACAGCTGGCGAAAATGAAGAAAAGCGGCATTCTGATCAACGCCGGCCGCGGGCCGGTAGTGGATGAGCAGGCGCTGATCGAAGCTCTGCAAAACGGCGTGATCCACGCCGCCGGGTTGGATGTGTTCGAGAAAGAGCCGCTGCCGGCCAACTCGCCGCTGCTCAGCATGCCGAACGTGGTGGCGTTGCCGCACATCGGCTCCGCCACCCATGAAACGCGCTACGGCATGGCCGCCTGCGCGGTGGATAATTTGATCGCCGCGTTGACCGGCACGGTGAAAGAAAACTGCGTCAACCCGCAGCTGTTGCGGAAATAACTCAGCGCGGCCGGTGGTCTGAGGATAACCGGCCGTGTTGCTCTTCCTGCTGCGGCGCGAACAGCGCCTGCAGCTGATGTTCTTCGGCGAAGTGCTGCAATTCGGCATCCTGAATTGCCTGAACGATCTCTTCTCGCCAGTTTTTGTCCGTCATCGCTAACCTCCTTTGATGTTCACCGTTTAATCTGCCGCAGCGCGCGCACAAAGCCAAGCCGAATCAATCCGAAAACGCTCCGCCCTTCCTCTCCTCCTCGAAAAACCCTCGCAGGGAGGAGGCCATTTTTCCGTCGTTTGCCACACTGGGCGCTACCCTGCGAGAAAAACGCTTCCTGCCGCGCGTAAGGAGAGCCATGAAACTGTTACCCCTGCCCTTATTGATGCTGCTGTCGCCTTCGGCGCTGGCCAGCTGGACACTGCCGGGTTTCCCGGCCCTCGACGAAACGGCCGCCGGGCTGTTCACCAGCCAGGCCACGCTGCCCAAAGGCCAGCTGCCGCTGCGCCTGTATCAGGATAACCACTGCTGGCAACCGGCGGAGGCGATAAAACTTAACCAGACGCTGTCGCTGCACCCGTGCGGCGCCAACCCGCCGGTCAGCTGGCGGCAGTTCCGCGCCGGCGACTATCAGGTGCGCGTCGATACGCGCAGCGGCACGCCGACGCTGCAGCTCAGCCTAAGCAGCGTGCCGGAAAGCGCCGCCGTTGCCGTCCGCAGCTGCCCGCGCTGGGACGGTAAGCCGGTCACGGTCGACGTCACCTCCACCTTCACCGAAGGCGAAACGCTGCGCGATTTCTATTCCGGCCAAACGGCGCAGGTGAGCCAGGGAAAAATCACGCTGCAGCCCGCCCCCGCCAGCGGCGGCCTGTTGCTGCTGGAATCCGCCGCCACGGCGAAACCGGCGGCGTTCAGCTGGCATAACGCCACGGTCTACTTCGTGCTGACCGATCGCTTTGAGAACGGCAATCCGGCCAATGACCACAGCTACGGGCGCCGCAGCGATGGCCTGCAGGAAATAGGCACCTTTCACGGCGGCGATCTGGCCGGCCTGACGCAGAAGCTGGATTATCTGCAGCAGCTCGGCGTCAACGCCTTGTGGATCAGCTCGCCGCTGGAGCAGATCCACGGCTGGGTCGGCGGCGGCACCCAAGGTGATTTCCCGCATTACGCCTATCACGGCTATTACGCGCTGGACTGGACTCGCCTCGACGCCAACATGGGCACCGAACAAGAGCTGCGCACGCTGGTCGAGCAGGCGCATCGGCGCGGCATTCGCATTCTGTTCGACGTGGTGGTGAACCACGTCGGCTACGCCACACTGGCGGATATGCAGACGTTCCACTTCGGCTCGCTGTACCTGCAGGGCGCGGAGGTGGAGAAAACCCTGGGGAAAAACTGGAACGACTGGCGCCCCGGGCCAGGGCAAAACTGGCACAGCTTCAACGACTACATCAACTTCAGCGACAAGGCGGGCTGGCGCCCATGGTGGGGGAAAAACTGGATCCGCACCGACATCGGCGACTATGACTCACCGGGCTATGACGACCTGACGATGTCGCTGGCCTTCCTGCCGGACATCAAAACCGAAGCGCCCGGCGCCAGCGGCCTGCCGCTGTTCTATCGCCACAAACCCGACACCGCCGCGCGCGACATGCTCGGCGCCACCACTCGCGATTACCTGACCGTCTGGCTCAGCCAGTGGGTGCGCGATTACGGCATCGACGGTTTTCGCGTCGATACCGCCAAGCACGTGGAAAAACCGACGCTGGCGCTGTTGAAACAGCGCGCCACGGCGGCATTGGCGGCGTGGAAAGCGGAGCATCCGCAGCAGGCGTTGGATGATGCGCCGTTTTGGATGACTGGCGAGGCCTGGGGCCACGGGGTGATGAAAAGCGACTATTACCAAAACGGCTTCGACGCGATGATCAACTTCGACTTCCAGGACCAGGCGGCGCAGGCATTGGGCTGCTTCGCCGACATCGACGCCACCTACCGGCAGATGGCCGAGCGGCTGCAGGATTTCAACGTGCTGAGCTACCTCTCTTCGCACGACACCCGGCTGTTCTTCGCCAGCGACGCCAAAGGCTCGCTGCCGCTGCAACAGCGGGCGGCGAACCTGCTGTTGCTGGCGCCGGGCGCGGTGCAGATTTACTACGGCGATGAAAGCGGCCGCCCGCTCGGCCCAACCGGTTCCGATCCGCTGCAGGGTACCCGCTCCGACATGAACTGGCGTGAGCTACAGGGGGAAAAAGCCCCGCTGCTGGCCCACTGGCAACGGTTGGGGCAGTTCCGCGCTCGCCACCCGGCGATCGGCGGCGGCGTGCAAACCCCGCAGGCGCACGCCGCCTATTACGCCTTCAGCCGCCGGCTCGGCGACGATAAGGTGATGGTGGTGTGGGCCGGCGAACGGTCACAATAATCCAGCGTAATATGCTGCTAATCGGCCAATGAGCGAAGTTTGTGCCCATTGGCCGATTTGTCGGCCGCATTGCAGCGGGATTTGTCTGGCGGTATGGTGGGTGATTACCTGCTAAGAAACAGTACTGCTGCACCTATGACTTTCTCACTTTTCGGCGAAAAATTTACCCGTTATGCGGGCATTACCCGTTTGATGGACGACCTGAACGAAGGCCTGCGCACCCCCGGTGCCATCATGCTCGGCGGCGGCAATCCGGCGCAGATCCCAGAGATGGAAGCCTACTTCACACAGCTGTGCCAGGAGATGCTCGACCAGGGCAAACTGACCGAGGCGCTGTGCAACTACGACGGCCCGCAAGGCAAGGACGCGCTGCTGAAAGCGCTGGCCAATCTGCTGCGCGACGAGCTCGGCTGGGAGATTTCGCCACAGAATATTGCACTGACTAACGGCAGCCAAAGCGCGTTTTTCTACTTGTTCAACCTGTTCGCCGGCCGCTACGCCGACGGTTCGCGCCGCCGCGTGCTGTTCCCATTGGCGCCGGAATATATCGGCTATGCCGACGCCGGGCTGGACGAAGGGCTGTTCGTCTCCGCCAAACCGAACATCGAGCTGCTGCCGGACGGCCAGTTCAAGTATCACGTCGATTTCGAACATCTCACCATCGGCGATGACATCGGCATGATCTGCGTTTCACGGCCGACCAACCCGACCGGCAACGTGATCACCGACGAAGAGCTGATGAAGCTCGACCTGCTGGCGCAGCAGCGTGATATTCCGCTGGTGATCGACAACGCCTACGGCGTGCCGTTCCCCGGCATCATCTTCAGCGACGCCACGCCGCTGTGGAACCCGAACACCATCCTGTGCATGAGCCTGTCCAAGCTCGGCCTGCCGGGCTCGCGCTGCGGCATCGTGATCGCCGACGAGAAGGTGATCACCGCGCTAACCAACATGAACGGCATCATTAGCCTGTCGCCAGGCAGTATGGGGCCGGCGATGGCGACGGAAATGATCGCGCGCGGCGATCTGCTGCGCCTGTCGAACGAGGTCATTCGCCCGTTCTACAAACAGCGCGTCGAGCACACCATCGAGATTATTCGCCGCTACCTGTCGCCGGAGCGCTGCCTGATCCACAAACCGGAAGGGGCTATCTTCCTCTGGCTGTGGTTCAAGGATCTGCCGATCACCACCGAAGTGCTGTATCAGCGCCTGAAAAAGCGCGGCGTGCTGATGGTGCCGGGCCACTACTTCTTCCCGGGGTTGGAGCATGAATGGCCGCACACCCACCAGTGCATGCGCATGAACTACGTGCCCGATCCGGAGAAAATCGAGCGCGGCGTGGCGATCCTGGCGGAAGAGATCGAGCGCGCACATCAGAAAGGCTAACGCCGACTGATTGAAAATTGACCGACAAAGATATACGATGCATATATCGTATATCTTTTTTTGGAGGGCCAACGATGACTCGCATCGTGATCGATTTACCTGAAGAAGACCTGCGGCAGCTCGATAATCTGAAAAATATCCGCCACGTTCCGCGGGCCGAGATCATTCGTCAAGCAGTCTCCCGCTATCTGACGGAGAACCACGTGGAAGATCCCAGCAACGCTTTCGGGCTCTGGTCCGGGGCGATGGGAGATGGCGTGGAGTACGAAAATCGTCAGCGCGAGGAGTGGGAATAATGGTGGCTCAACGGGCGTTATTCGACACCAATATCCTGATCGATTATCTCAACGGCATTCCTCAAGCCAGGGACGTTCTGGTCGAGTATCACATCAATCCGGCCATCAGCGCCATCACCTGGATGGAAGTGATGGTAGGTGCTAAAAAACAGGGTCCGGCACTGGAGCTGAAAACACGTCAGTTTTTAGGGCAATTTCTGCTGCTGCCTATTACCGATGAAGTCGCTGAACGCGCCGTAGAACTGCGCCACTCACAGCATGTGAAACTGCCAGACGCCATTATCTGGGCCACAGCGCAGGTGGGATTCCGGATGCTCATCTCCCGCAACCCCAAAGATTTCGGCACTGACAATGGCGTGTTGATGCCTTATCGGCTGTAGACGATCCGCACTACAGCGTCCAGAACAGCACCGCCAGCAGCTGCGGCGACATGATGCGCAGGAACATCGCCAACGGATACACGGTGGCGTAAGACAGCGCGGCGGCGCCGCTGGTGGGATGCAGACCGTTGGCGAAGGCCAGCGCCGGCGGATCGGTCATCGATCCCGCCAGCATGCCGGACAGCGTCAGGTAGTTCATCTTGCCCACCGTGCGTGCCAGAATACCGACGCTCAGCAGCGGAATGGCGGTGATTAACGCGCCATAACCAATCCATGTCAGCCCCTCGCCGTGCAGCAACGTATCGATAAAATTGCCGCCCGATTTCAAACCGACCACCGCCAGAAACAGCACGATGCCCAGTTCGCGCAGCGCCAGGTTGGCGCTCGGCGGCATAAACCAATACAGCTTGCCGATACTGCCGATGCGCCCCAGGATCAGCGCCGCCACCAACGGCCCGCCGGCCAGCCCCAGCCGCAATGCCGCCGGGAAGCCGGGCACGAACAGCGGAATGGAGCCCAGCAGCACCCCGAGACCGATGCCGATAAAGACCGGCAGCATCTGCACCTGCTGCAGTTTTTGTTGGGCGTTGCCGACGATTGCCGTCACCGCGTCGATGGCCTCCGGCCGGCCGACCAGGTTGAGAATGTCGCCAAACTGCAGCGTCACGTTGCTGCCGGCCACCAGCTCGACGCCGGCGCGGTTGAGGCGTGAAATCACCACGTCATACTTCTGCTTCAGGTTCAGATCGCGGATTTTCTTGCCCAGCACCTGCTCGTTGGTCACCACCGCCCTCACCACCTGCAGCGCGGTGCCGCGCGTCGACAGCGAGGCGTCCACCTCTTCGCCGATCACCAGCCGGGCGTTCTCCAGATCTTCACGCTTGCCCACCAGATGCAGGTAGTCGCCAAGTTCCAGCCGCTCGTGCGGCGCCGGCACCATCAGCAGCTCTCCGCGCTTGAGGCGCGAACAGACGATCGCTTCACCGTTGAGCAACGGCACCTGCTTAATCGCCATGCCCTGCAGGTTGGGATTGCGCACCGCCACGTTGATGGCGTGCAGCAGCTCACGCTGATTGCCCAGGCTGTTTTCAAACGCCTGCGCCTCGCGCTCGATGTTGATGCGGAAAACCAATCGGATCAGCCACATCACCAGCAAGATGCCGCAAATGCCGAACGGGTAGGCCATGGCGTAGCCCATCCCCATGCCGTCCACCAACGCCGGATCGGAACCGAGATCGGTCAGGATTTGTTGACCGGCGCCCAGCGCCGGGGTGTTGGTGACCGCGCCGGAGAACACGCCGAGGATGATCGGCAGCGGCACGTCGAACAGCTTGTGCACCGCCGCCGCCACTGCGCCGCCGGTCAGTACCAGCAGCACCGCGAAGGCGTTGAGGCGCAGACCAGAGACGCGCAGCGAAGAGAAGAAACCGGGACCGACCTGGATGCCGATGGTGTAAACGAACAGGATCAGGCCAAACTCCTGGATAAAGTGCAGCATGTCACCATTCAGGCTGATTTGCCCGCTCTGGGCAAAGTGGCCGACCAGAATGCCGCCGAACAGCACGCCGCCGATGCCCAGCCCGACGCCGTACAGCTTCCAGTTCCCCATCCACAGCCCAATGACGGCCGCCAGCGCCAACATGCTGACGGTCAGGGCGATATCGCTCATAGGTCACATCCTTGCCAAAGTTGAACATGGGATTTGCGGACAAAGACACACAATTAACAAGGATTATGGCATCGGGCAGACGGGGGGACTGTGGCGTGCGCCACATAACGCAACGGGGGAGATCCGTCTGGATCTCCCCCGCATGATGATGACCGTTTTTCAGTCGGTTATTTGGCTTCCAGCTCCGGCGTCGCGCCGATGGCAATGCGCTGAGGCTGCAAGGCTTCCGGCACCTGACGCACCAGATCGATGTGCAACAGGCCATTTTCAAATTTGGCCTCGGATACCTGCAGGTGTTCCGCCAGAGTGAAGGTCAGCTGGAACTCTTTGCACACCAACCCCTGATGCAGGTACTCGACCTGTTTTTCCGGCGGCGTGGGTTTACCGCTGACGGTCAGCCGCGGCCCTTCCACTTCGATATTCAGTTCGCTCTGCCGGAAACCGGCCAGCGCCAGAGAAATGCGGTAGTGATTGTCATCGCTTTTCTCGATGTTATACGGCGGGAACCCCTGGGGTTCCTGGCCGCCCATTGAACTGGCCAATTTATCAAAACCAATCCATTGACGCAGAAGCGGGGATAGATCGTAATTACGCATAGGAACAACTCCTTTCATTAAGCGAGATGTGTTTATTCAGCCCCCTGACGGCAGGCGGATTGTTACTGCATATTTGCCGACAGCGTTCCTGCCGGCGAAAAGGGAATTATTTAATTTCGATACGGCGCGGTTTTAATGTTTCCGGCACGATGCGCTGCATATCGATATACAGCAGGCCGTTTTCCAGTTTGGCGCCTTTAATTTGAATATGTTCAGCCAGCTGGAATTTACGCTCGAAATTACGCTCAGCGATGCCCTGATATAAATAGGTTTTTTCTGCCGGTTCGTTATTGTGCGCACCGCGCACGATCAGCAGATTATCTTGCGTGGTGATCTCCAGCTCCTGCTCGGCAAACCCGGCTACCGCAATGGCGATGCGATAATGATTTTCGTCCACCAGCTCGACATTATAAGGAGGATAACCGCCGTTGCCCTGGCTCTGGCCGGCCTCCAGCGCGTTGAACAGGCGATCGAAACCAATGGCGGAACGGTATAGTGGAGAAAGATCGAAATTACGCATAAAACAGCCTCCTAAGGCACTTCAGCGAGGTTGAAATAAATACGCCTTCCATTCTGGACAGGCTAATTAAGCCAGAATTCCCTTACGGCAAATTCTCAATCCGGCTCTGATGATAAAATGGGGGTTGATTTCATCAATTCAACGGGCGAGGATCAAAAAAAGCGCTTTTCGGTTAGGTGAAAGTTTTTTTACCACTTACACTAAAGTGAGAGAGCCGCCACAGAGCGGGATTTTGCTTCTTTTAAAGCAGCAACAGGATGTTATAAATCAGCTTAATTTAGGGGCACAGCAACCCTGCAGGATGGATTAATGACGACGATGAAAGCGATAGCGACGGGCTGCATGTTGTTGGCGACCAGCGGTTGCTCCAGCGTGATGAGCCATACCGGCCCGAATCAGGGTTACTATCCCGGCACCCGCGCCAGCGTGGACATGCTGAAGGACGACAACACCAGCTGGGCGATGATGCCGCTGGTGGCGCTGGATCTGCCGTTCTCCGCAGTGATGGATACCGTGCTGCTGCCTTACGACTATCTGCGTTCAGGCAATGACGCCACCGCAGACTCGCCAAAAGCGCGCATCCTGCGCAGCGAGCAACAGAATCTGGCGGCAACCGGCAACCCCGGCGAAGGCAACGACAGCACCGCCACACACTAATCACGCACGCAGCGGGCCATCAGGCCCGCCTTACGCCTCAACCACAAAGATCTGGTTGAATCCGGCAATCTCGCGCATAAACGCCACTTTCTTGCCATCCGGCGAAAACACCACGGCATCTCCCGACGGCGGCTGCAGGCTGCGCTGCGTTAAACGCTGCAGGCGGCCGCTGGCGACCTCACACAGCATCACGCTGTTGTCACACACCAGGGCTATCGCCCCGCCCTGCGGGTGCCAGCTGAACGCCGACTGGATGTCATGCTCGGCGCGGCTGACCTGGCGCGGCTCACCGCCGTTCGGCGACACCGTCCACAGCTGTACCACGCCGCCGTCATCCTTCATCAGAAAAGCTATCTGGCTGCCGTCCGGCGAGCTGCGCAGCCAATGGCGCGGCGCACCGGCGACGCCCGGAAAACGACGCTCCCCGGTAAAGGTTACCCGCCGCTGCCTGACGCCAAGCGGCGGCGCCGGCAGCTCGCTTTCCGTCCCCTGCAGCGGCAGAGCACCCGCCCTGGCGTAGTCGGCGTCGTTCTCCGGCAGATCGACGATAAACACCTCCGGCAGCTTTTCGCCGGCGGCGGACAGCGTATCGCCGATAAATGCCAGCGCCCAGCGCTGCCGGCGGCCGTCGGCCTTACGGTAACCTTCGCGGCCAATCCAGCCCTCTTCGTAGGCGCGATTGATTTGATCGCTGCCCGGCTGCGGCTGCGGCACGGTCTCGCTGACCAGCACGCAATAGTGGCTGCCGTCATACTCACGGGGATGCTGTTTCGGCGGATTGACCCCGTGCAGCGGCACAGCCACGCCGACGTTGCGCAGATCGCGCGCCGGATCGCATTCATGCATCACGTGATCGTTGTAGGTAAAGCTGAGGCGGCTGCCGTCCGGGCTGAAAACGTGCACATGGCTGCCGCCGCGCAGCGCACCGGGCGTGTAGGGCGCCGTGATATCCAGCGCGTCGAGGGTAATGGCCAACTCGCGATCCGGTTCGCTGACGATCACCCCGCGGCGGTGGTGAAAATCATACTGCCAGGCGCTGTCCGGGTGCTCCGGGCCGTGGATGAAGACGTAGCGCGCCGGCGCATCGGGGCTGACCGTAACCACACCGACGTGGGCACCGTGCTGGGCGCGATAAACCACCTCCACCGCGCCGCTGGTGACGTTGACCCGCTCGATGCTCAGGCCGGTGAAAGAGGCGCCGCGCGGGCGCACGTCATAAGCCAGCCATTGGCTATCCGGCGTCCAGACGTTGATATTGGTTAACTGATGCCCGCGTGGGTCGAAAGTCAGTTGTTTTTCCCGATGGCTCATGGCGGCTCTCCTGCGCATGCTGGCACTGAACGGCCATCTTACCGGATCGGCAGCCGCGTTTCATATGGCCGGCGAGAGGCGCTCGGGGGCATTTTGGGGGCAAGATGGCGCAATTATTTTTCAGCGTCTTATCATTTAAGCCGCTCGGCAGCGCCGGCAGGAAATAAACGCCCGGGTAGGCGGCTGCATTCCAGGCAGCGAAACTCAGCGGCGCCCATGCCGTATAGGCAGATGCCGCGAGCGCTATTTTTTCATTCTCATATCCTTCATCAAAATAATTCAGCGGCAGCACCTTCCTTAACGCAAATAAATAAAAAATCGTGTCGCTAAACGACAGGTAATGTTTATTTTCACCGCCAACCCGATGCGCTTCTCCGGCCGTTGCCGCTTGTTGGCCGGCCTGCCCGCCGGTCGGGCGACGGGGTTTACAATCAATACAAAAAAGTACAATATGGATTTTTAAGTCCAAAATATTCTGGAGCCGGTATGAATCCCCTCTTCAATGCCATTGTTTCTGCCCATCAGCAACTGCGCCCTCAGGTACGGGTCACGCCATTGGAGCGCAGCGTGCTGCTTTCTCAGCAATTGGGCTGCGAGCTGTATTTGAAATGCGATCACCTGCAGCACACCGGTTCCTTTAAATTTCGCGGCGCCAGCAACAAGCTGCGGCTGCTGGATAACGAGCAACGCCGGCGCGGCGTGATCGCCGCCTCAACCGGCAACCACGGCCAGGCGGTCGCCCTGGCGGGGCACCTGATGGGGGTTGGCGTCACGGTTTATGCGCCAGAGACGGCCGCGAGCATCAAGCTCGACACCATTCGTGCACTGGGCGGCACCGTGGAATTGGTGCCGGGCGATGCGCTGAACGCCGAACTGGCGGGGGAGCAGGCCGCACGCGAACAGGGAAAAACCTATATCTCGCCGTATAACGACGAGCAGGTGATCGCCGGCCAGGGCACCTGCGGCATGGAGCTGGTTGAACAACTCACCGATCTGGACGCGGTGTTCGTGGCGGTGGGCGGCGGTGGCTATATCGCAGGTATCGGCACCGTTCTGCGGCAACTGTCTCCGAACACGCAGCTTATCGCCTGCTGGCCGGAAAACGCCACCAGCCTGTACAGCGCGTTGGAAGCGGGCCATATCTTCCCGGTGGAAGAGCAAGAAACCCTGTCCGACGGCACCGCCGGCGGCGTCGAGCCGGGCGCCGTGACCTTTCCGCTGTGCCAACAGCTGATCGACCGCAAAGTGCTGGTTAGCGAGGCAGAGATCAAACACGCGATGCGCCGGATAGCCGCCAGCGATCGCTGGATTATCGAAGGCGCGGCCGGCGTGGCGCTGGCGGCGGCGATCAAACTGGCGCCGGAATACCAGGGTAAAAAGGTGGCGGTGGTACTGTGCGGCAAGAACATCGTGCTGGAGAAATACCTCAAGGCCATCGCCGATGCACATCCTTAATCGGCAGCAAATCCTCGCCGCGTTCGACGCCGAGACCATAACGCCGCTGCTGAAGCAGGGTTTTATCGCCTACTCGCAACAGCGAGTGCAACAACCGCCGGTGCAGCATTTCCTGTTCGAGCGTGCCGCCGGCGACTGCTGCATCAAGTCCGCCTGGCTGGAAGGTGACGAACTGTTCGTGGTCAAGATCTCCGCCGGTTTCTATCGCAACGCCGAACACGGCCTGCCGAGCAATCAGGGGCTGGTGATGGCGTTCTCCGCCCAGACCGGCGAACCGCAGGCGCTGCTGCAGGATGAAGGTTGGCTGACCGCGTTGCGCACCGCCCTGGCCGGCCGCATCGCCGCCGAGCTGTGCGCACCGCCGCATATTCAGGCGATCGGCATGGTCGGCACGGGTCTGCAGGCGCGGCTGCAGCTGCAATGCCTGAAACCGGTGACCGATTGCCGAGACGTATGGGTGTGGGGACGAGACGAACAGGCGCTGGCGGCGTATCGGCGCGATGCCGAAGCCGAGGGTTTTCGGGTGCGGGTTACGCAGAATGCGGCGGAACTGGCAGCGCACTGTCGGCTGATCGTGACCACCACGCCCAGCCGCGAACCGATATTGCAGGCGGCGGATATTCGGCCCGGCACGCACATCACCGCCGTGGGCGCCGACGCGCCCGGCAAACAGGAACTGGCGACCGATTTGGTGGCCAACGCAGACGCGCTGCTGGTCGATGCCCTGACGCAGTGCGCGGACTATGGTGAGATCGCGACGGCTTATCGGCAAAACAGGCTGATTTCAACGCCAATCGTCGAAATGGGCGCCGTCTTGGCGCAGGGAGGGCGGGTACGACGCGAGCCGCAGCACATCACCATCGCCGATCTCACCGGCTTGGCGATTCAGGATCTGCAGATCGCCAAAGGGGTGTTGGCGAAAGTATAAAGGGGCGCCGCAGCGCCCACGCGTTATCAGGCGTTGAGCACGAACTTCTCGATAGCGCGCGCCACGCCGTCCTCTGTATTGGCGCTGGTGACAAACTGCGCCACCGCTTTCAGTTCGGGAATGGCGTTGCCCATCGCTACGCCGACGCCGGCATATTCGATCATCGCCGTATCGTTGGCCTGATCCCCCAGCGTCATGATGTTTTCCCGCGCCACGCCCAAATGCTCGGCCAGCATTCTCACCCCGGCGCCCTTATCGACGTTCTTGTGCAGGATCTCGAGGAAATAAGGCGCGCTTTTCAGGATGGTATAACGCTCGCGCGTTTCCGCCGGGATGCGCGCGATAGCGCGGTCCAACAGCTCCGGCTCGTCGATCATCATCACTTTAGGGAAACGCATCTGGCGATCCATCTCTTCCACACTGCGGTATTTCAGCGGAATGCCGGTCATTTCCGCCTCGTGTATGGTGTACTTGCCGATATCCTTGTTCGGGGTATACAGGGTATCGAAATCAAACGCCTGGTAGTGAACGCCGAACTCGCGCGCCATCTGCTCAAAGTGCAGATAATCCTCAAAGCCCAGCGTTTCTTGCAGAATGCAGGCGCCGTCAACCGCACGCAGCACCAGCGCGCCGTTATAGGTGATACAGAAATCGCCGGGGCCCTGAATGTCCAACTGGCGCAGATAATCCTGCACGCCGACATAAGGCCGCCCGGTGGCCAACACCACATGCACCCCTTTGCGCCGCGCCGCCGCGATAGCCTGCTTTACCGCCGGCGTGATTTGGTGCTGCGGATCCAGCAACGTGCCGTCCATGTCGATCGCAATCAGTTCAATAGCCATTCAACGCTTCTCCCAGTGGTTTTTTCCCATGCTAACGCGTTTCAGCCTCGGCTGTCAGCGCCAAAAAAGGCGCAAAAAAAATCCGCGCAGGTCGCCCGGCGCGGATTTTCACAGCCATTAACGCATCAGATATCGATGTTCGCCGCTTTCAGGGCGTTTTCTTCGATAAAGGCGCGGCGCGGTTCAACCGCATCGCCCATCAGCGTGGTGAACAGCTGATCGGCAGCGATGGCATCCTTGACGGTCACGCGCAGCATACGGCGGCTTTCAGGATCCATGGTGGTTTCCCACAGCTGCTCCGGGTTCATCTCGCCCAGACCTTTATAACGCTGCACCGACAGGCCGCGGCGCGACTCTTTCACCAGCCACTCCAACGCCTGCTCGAAGCTGTCTACCGGCTGACGGCGTTCGCCGCGCTCGATGAACGCGCCCTCTTCGACCAGCCCGCGCAGCTTCTCGCCCAGCTGGCAGATCTTGCGGTATTCGCCGCCGTGGATGAAGTCGAAGTCCAGCTTATAGTCGGTATCCACGCCGTGGGTGCGGATGCGCAGCGCCGGCTCGAACATCTGGCGCTCGCGGTTCTCGAAGATAACGAAGTCATAGCTGCTGCCGTGCTGCTCTTTGTCGTTCAGCGCCTGCACCAGCGAAGCAATCCAGGTTTTCACCTTGGCTTCATCGCTGAGATCGCCTTCGTTCAGCGTTGGCTGATAGATCAGGCTGTTCAGCAGCGCGCGCGGGTAGCGGCGCTCCATGCGGCCGATCAGCTTCTGCACGCCATAGTGCTCAGCCACCAGTTTTTCCAGCTGTTCGCCACCGAGCGCCGGTGCGCTGGCATTGGTGTGCAGCGTAGCGCCGTCCATCGCAATAGCGATCTGGTACTGATCCATCGCCTCGTCATCTTTGATGTACTGCTCTTGCTTACCTTTCTTCACCTTGTACAGCGGCGGCTGTGCGATGAACACGTGGCCACGCTCGATGATTTCCGGCATCTGGCGATAGAAGAAGGTCAACAGCAGCGTACGGATGTGCGAACCGTCGACGTCGGCATCGGTCATGATAATGATGCTGTGATAACGCAGCTTGTCCGGGCTGTACTCGTCGCGGCCGATGCCGCAACCCAGCGCGGTGATCAGCGTCGCCACTTCCTGCGAGGAGAGCATTTTGTCGAAACGCGCTTTCTCGACGTTGAGGATTTTCCCCTTCAGCGGCAAGATAGCCTGGTTCTTGCGGTTGCGCCCCTGCTTGGCAGAGCCGCCCGCGGAGTCCCCTTCCACCAGGTACAGTTCGGACAACGCCGGGTCGCGTTCCTGGCAGTCCGCCAGCTTGCCCGGCAGGCCGGCCAGATCCAGTGCGCCTTTGCGGCGGGTCATCTCACGCGCTTTACGCGCCGCTTCGCGCGCGCGCGCCGCGTCGATGATTTTGCCGACCACGATTTTCGCGTCGCCTGGATTCTCCATCAGGTAATCCACCAGCTTCTCGTTCATCAGCGTTTCAACCGCGGTTTTCACCTCGGAAGAGACCAGCTTGTCCTTGGTCTGAGAAGAGAACTTCGGATCCGGCACCTTCACCGAGACCACGGCGATCAGGCCTTCACGTGCGTCATCGCCGGTGGCACTGACCTTGGCCTTCTTGCTGTAGCCTTCCTTCTCCATGTAGCTGTTCAGCGTACGGGTCATCGCGGTACGGAAACCGACCAGGTGCGTGCCGCCGTCGCGCTGCGGGATGTTGTTGGTGAAGCAGTAGATGTTTTCCTGGAAACCGTCGTTCCACTGCAGCGCCACTTCCACGCCGATGTCGTCTTTCACGGTCGAAAAGTAGAACACGTTCGGGTGGATCGGGGTTTTGTTCTTGTTCAGGTACTCGACAAACGCCTTGATGCCGCCTTCGTAATGGAAGTGGTCTTCACGGTCGGTACGCTTGTCCTTCAGGCGGATAGACACGCCGGAGTTGAGGAAGGACAGCTCGCGCAGACGCTTGGCCAGAATGTCATACTCGAACTCGGTCACATTGGTGAAGGTCTGGTGGCTCGGCCAGAAGCGCACCATGGTGCCGGTCTGCTCGGTTTCGCCCACCACGTTCAGCGGCGCCTGCGGCTCGCCGTGGCTGTAAGTTTGTTCGTGCACTTTGCCTTCGCGGCGGATCACCAGCTCCAGTTTCTCCGACAGGGCGTTAACCACCGAGACGCCCACGCCGTGCAGGCCGCCGGAAACTTTATAGGAGTTGTCGTCGAATTTACCGCCGGCGTGCAGCACGGTCATGATGACCTCTGCGGCTGAAACCCCTTCTTCCGGGTGAATGCCGGTCGGAATGCCGCGGCCGTCATCCTGCACCGATACCGAGTTGTCAGCATGGATGGTGACCTGAATGTCACTACAGTGGCCCGCGAGCGCTTCGTCGATAGCGTTGTCCACAACCTCGAATACCATGTGGTGCAGACCGGTGCCGTCATCGGTATCGCCGATATACATGCCCGGGCGCTTGCGCACCGCATCCAGCCCTTTTAATACCTTGATACTTGAGGAGTCATAAGAATTCGACATCAACGTTTCTCGCTCATTTTAGTCCTGTGGTTGAACCTCTATTTTACCCTGTTCCACGCGGAACATCTTGCCCTTTTCACCGGCCATGTCGGTCACTTGTTCAGCGCTGACTGCGCTGACAAAAACCTGGGCCTGGGTGGCTTTCAGGCGATCGGCCAGCAACCGGCGACGGCCGGTGTCCAGCTCGGAGGCAAAATCATCAATCAGATACAGGCAACGCCGCCCGCTCTGCCGGGTGAGAAACTCACCCTGCGCCAAGCGCAACGCGCACATCAGCAGCTTAAGCTGACCGCGCGATAACAAATCCTCTACCGGCGTGCCGTCGGCACGAATGCGAAAGTCCGCTTTATGCGGCCCCACCGCGGTATAGGTCAACGCCCTGTCGCGCTCAAACTGGCGCTCCAGCAGCTCGCCGTAGTCGCTCTCTTTGTCCCAGCCGCGTTGGAAGGAGAAGCTCAGGCCGAATTCAGGCAGAAACTGCGCACAGGTCGCGGTGATATCCGCGGCGATCGCGTCGCTGTATTCCGCCCGCCATTCGCTGATGCGCTCCGCGAGCGGGATCAGTTCCTGATCCCAAGCGCGGATCTGCGCATAGCGACTCACCTGGCGCAGCGCGGCATTGCGCTGCTTCAGTAACCGTTTCAGGTTGCTCCAGGCGGTGAAAAAACCGGGTTCGTTATGAAAACAGCCCCAGTCCAGGAAGGCGCGCCGGAATTTCGGCCCGCCGTTCAGCAGGGTAAAACCTTCGGGGGTGATCAGCTGCATGGGCAGCAGCTGCGCCAGCTCGGCCACCTTGTGGCCGTCGCTGCCATCGATGCGTACTTTGCTGTCACCCTGACGGCTCTTACTCAATCCTACCGACAGCTCGCGCTCCGCACCTTCGATGCGGCCATGCAACACGAACTCCGGTTGGTCGTGGCGAATCACCCGACCAGCCTGCAGGCTGCGAAAGGCACGGCCGTGGCCGAGCGTATACACCGCTTCCAGCACGCTGGTCTTGCCGCTGCCGTTGGCGCCAACCAGGAAGTTGAATCCCGGCGCTAGCGCCAAATCCGCCGCCTCGATATTGCGGAAGTCTTTAATCAATAAACGCGTCAGAGCCATGCAATCTCTTTACCGATGACGGTGCTGTAATTCAAGGTAACGAGACTACAACCGCATCGGCATGACAACGTAGGCCGCCGCCTGGCTGGCGCCGTCTTCGATCTGCACGCTGGAGACCGAGTCGGTCAACAGCAGGCGCACGTCTTCACACTTGAGCGCGTTCAACACGTCCAGCACGTAGCTGACGTTGAAACCGATCTCCATCTCCGCGCCGTCGTAGCTGACGTCGAGGATCTCTTCCGCCTCTTCCTGCTCCGGGTTGTTGGCGGTGATCTTCAGCTGGTTCTGGCTGACGTACAGCCGCACGCCGCGGAATTTCTCGTTCGAGAGAATAGCCGCGCGGGCAAACGCCTGCTTGAGCAGATCGCAGCCGGCTTCCAGCGTTTTATCCGGGTTCTTCGGCAAGACGCGACGATAGTCCGGGAAACGGCCGTCAACCAGCTTGGACGTGAAGATGAAATCGCCGACGTGGGCGCGGATGTTGTTGCTGCCGATCTGCAACTGCAGCAGCGAATCGCCGCCGTCCAGCAGGCGCACCAGCTCCATCACCCCTTTACGCGGCACGATCACCGAATGCGACGGCAGCTGCTGGCCGATCGGCATCGAGCACACCGCCAGGCGGTGGCCGTCGGTCGCGACGGTGCGCAGCTCTTCGCCTTCGGTTTCAAACAGCATGCCGTTCAGGTAGTAACGCACGTCCTGATGGGCCATCGAGAACTGGGTAGCTTCGATCAGGCGCTTCAGCGTCGCCTGCGGCAAGGTAAATTCCACCTCGCTCTGCCAGTCATCCAGGTTCGGGAAATCCGCCGCGGGCAGCGTAGACAGTGAGAAACGGCTGCGGCCGGACCGCACCAGCATGCGCTCGCTCTCCAGCGTGACGGCGATCTCCGCCCCTTCCGGCAGGCCACGGCAGATATCAAAGAATTTGCGCGCAGGCACGGTGGTCGCGCCCGGCTCATGCGGTTGGGACAGGGCGACGCGCGCCACCATCTCCATCTCCAGATCGGTGCCGGTCAGCAGCAGGGAGCCTTCCGTCACCTGCAACAGCAGGTTGCCCAGGATCGGCAAGGTCGGGCGGCCGCCCAGCGGGCTGCTCACCTGTTGCAGCGGTTTTAGCAGATGCTCACGTTCAACGATAAATTTCATAGCGCTATGAAGATAATGTTCTGATTAAATTGGAGAAATCTTCTTTGATGTCGTGACTTTCCTCACGCAGCTGCTCGATCTTCCGGCAGGCGTGCAACACCGTGGTATGGTCGCGGCCACCAAACGCATCGCCGATTTCCGGCAGACTGTGGTTGGTGAGTTCCTTCGCCAGCGCCATCGCCATCTGGCGCGGGCGGGCAACGGATCGCGAACGCCGCTTGGACAGCAAATCCGCGACTTTAATCTTGTAATACTCCGCCACCGTCTTTTGGATATTGTCGATGGTGACCAGCTTTTCCTGCAGCGCCAGCAGATCGCGCAGCGCTTCGCGCACGAAATCAATGGTGATAGCCCGGCCGGTAAAGTTGGCGTTGGCGATCACGCGGTTCAATGCCCCTTCGAGCTCACGCACGTTGGAACGCAGGCGCTTGGCGATGAAGAACGCCACTTCGCCCGGCAGGCGAATGTCGTTTTCGTCGGCCTTTTTCATCAGGATCGCCACGCGGGTTTCCAGCTCCGGCGGCTCGATCGCCACCGTCAGCCCCCAACCGAAGCGGGACTTCAAGCGATCTTCCACCCCATTGATCTCTTTAGGGTAGCGATCCGAGGTCAGGATGATCTGCTGATTGCCTTCCAACAGGGCGTTAAAGGTATGGAAGAACTCTTCCTGCGAACGCTCCTTGTTGGCGAAAAATTGGATGTCATCGATAAGTAAGGCGTCGACCGAACGGTAGTAGCGCTTAAACTCTTCGATGGCATTATTTTGCAACGCTTTGACCATGTCCTGCACGAAGCGTTCCGAGTGCATGTAGACCACTTTGGCGTTGGCCTTGCGCGCCATGATGCCGTTGCCGACCGCGTGCAGCAGGTGAGTTTTACCCAGGCCGGTACCGCCATACAGGAACAAAGGGTTGTAGGCGCCGCCCGGATTGTCCGCCACCTGGCGAGCCGCCGCGCGCGCCAGCTGGTTGGACTTACCCTCGACGAAGTTGTCGAAGGTGTGTTTAGGATTGACGTTGGAGCGGTAAGAGAGCTCGGGCTGCGCCGCCGCGTTGTCCCAGCTCGGGCGCAAAGGTGCAGCCGTACGCGCCGCCGGGGCCGCAGGGGCGCTGCTGACGCTGGCGGTCACGGTCTGGCTGATCACCTGCGTGATCGGCTTGCTGCCGACTTCAAAACGCAGCAAAGGCGCGTCCGTGCCGCAGAAATCATTCAGCAGACCATTGATGTTGTTTAAGTACTTATCGCGAACCCAATCCAGCACAAAACGGTTAGGCGCGTACAGCGCCAGGGTGTTGTCACTCAGTTCCGCCTGCAATGGGCGAATCCACATACTAAATTCTGTGGCAGGTAACTCATCCTGCAATCGGGCAAGACACTGCTGCCAAAGCGAAAGTGACACGGCGGACTCCACTCGAACAAGATCAATAAAGAAAAGAAACGGGCAACTTTTTTATAACTCATGATTTTTGACACATACCCGGCATCGGCTGTTTGCCTGTGGGGGATGCGAACCGCCTTTCACGGTTTGTGTCCCTCACGATCCCGGCATGAGGGATCGCGATCGGAATGACGGATCATAGCGCAATCCGAGCAAGAGATCCTCCCCTTCCTCACAGATTAGATCCATTTTATCCACAGGCCGCGGCCGGCGGCGATCTTTTCACCGCCAACGCCGAATGACCGCGCAGATCCCGGCCGCTGCGCCGCGTTTTTTACATTGTCAACCGGTTATACCCTGTTATCCACGTCGGATCCTGGGATCGCGCGCAAAGGATCTCACGGGGATCCTTGCGATTTCACCCCGAGTCCGTATAATCTTCGCCCTACGTGTGATACCTGGTTCCTTATGGTGCGTCATTAGCCAGACAGGATTCTGCGGTGACCACGGGCCAAGACCGGATTTTGTTCCGTTATTGGCAGACAACCAGGTAGGCTGGCGCGATGCGAATTGACTCAGGACTGTACAATTATTACAATCCCGCTTCTTTATGTATTGCGATTGAGGCGTCGGTCATCTTCACGCCGAGTAGCCAAACGCGTTTACTGATCAGTAATTATTTTAAGTTTAGGTAGAAATCGCTATGAAACGCACTTTCCAACCGTCCGTATTGAAGCGCAACCGTAGCCACGGTTTCCGTGCTCGTATGGCCACCAAAAATGGTCGTCAAGTTCTGGCCCGCCGTCGTGCGAAAGGCCGTGCTCGTCTGACTGTTTCTAAGTAATAAAGCTAACCCGCTGAGTGGTTAAGCTCGCTTTTCCCAGGGAGTTACGTTTGTTAACTCCCACTCATTTCACTTTCGTCTTCCAGCAGCCACAACGGGCTGGCACGCCGCAAATCACCATCCTCGGCCGCCTGAACCAGCTGGGGCATCCCCGCATCGGTCTTACCGTCGCCAAAAAACACGTCAAACGCGCGCACGAGCGTAATCGGATCAAACGCCTAACCCGCGAAAGCTTCCGCTTGCGTCAGCACGAATTACCGGCGATGGATTTTGTCGTGGTGGCCAAAAAGGGGATAGCGGATTTGGATAACCGCGCGCTGACGGAAGCTTTGGATAAATTATGGCGTCGCCACTGTCGCCAGGCTCCCGCATCCTGATCGGGCTGGTGCGGGCCTATCAGCTCGTCATCAGTCCGCTGCTAGGGCCTCGTTGTCGCTTCCAGCCGACATGCTCTCATTACGCAATTGAGGCATTAAGCAGGTTTGGCATGATAAAAGGCAGTTGGTTAGCATTGAAACGCGTATTAAAATGCCACCCTTTGAACCCAGGTGGCGATGATCCGGTGCCGCCAAAAACCGACGATAACAGAGAACACTAACGATGGATTCGCAACGCAATCTTCTCCTCATCGCTCTGCTGTTCGTGTCTTTCATGATCTGGCAGGCATGGCAAACGGACAACGCTCCGCAGCCGGCCGCACAGACCACGCAACAGACTTCGAACGCAGTAGCCGGTGATGCCGCCAGCCAGGCCGTGCCAGCCAGTGGTCAGGGTAAGCTGATTACCGTGAACACCGACGTGCTGTCACTGACCATCAACACCCGTGGTGGCGATATCGAGCAGGCTAAACTGTTGGCCTACCCGGATACTCTGGGTTCATCGACTCCGTTCCAACTGCTGGAAACCACTCCGTCGTTCGTCTATCAGGCACAAAGCGGCCTGACCGGTAAAAACGGCCCGGACAACCCGGCCAACGGCGAGCGCCCGCTGTATCAGGCGGCGCAGGACAGCTACACCCTGCCGGAAGGCCAGGACGAGCTGCGCATCCCGCTGACCTACACCGATAAAGACGGCGCGATCTACACCAAGACCTTCGTGCTCAAACGCAATCACTATGCGGTCGGCGTGGATTACAGCATCGACAACAAAGGCGCGACGCCGCTGGAGCTGACCCTGTTCGGCCAGCTGAAGCAGACCACCGAATTGCCTAAGCACCGCGACACCGGCAGCAGCAACTTCGCGCTGCACACCTTCCGCGGCGCGGCGTACTCGTCCAGCGAGGACAAGTACCAGAAATACGCGTTCGACAAAGACGAAAACCTGAGCGTCACCACCAAAGACGGTTGGGTCGCCATGCTGCAGCAGTACTTCGCCACCGCGTGGGTACCGGCGACCAAGGGTGACAACACCTTCTACACCGCCAAACCGGGTGACAACCTGTCCACTATCGGCTTCAAATCTACCCCGGTCGTGGTGCAGCCTGGCGCTCAGCAGCAGCTGAACGCGACCCTGTGGGTCGGCCCGGAGCTGCAGGATCAGATGGCCCAGTTGGCGCCGCACCTGGACCTGACCGTGGATTACGGCTGGCTGTGGTTCATCTCCCAGCCGCTGTTCAAACTGCTGAAGTTCATCCACGGCTTTATCGGTAACTGGGGCTTCTCCATCATCATCATCACCTTCATCGTGCGCGGCATCATGTACCCGCTGACCAAGGCGCAGTACACCTCGATGGCGAAAATGCGCATGCTGCAGCCGAAGCTGCAGGCGATGCGCGAGCGCATCGGCGATGACAAACAGCGCATGAGCCAAGAGATGATGGCGCTGTACAAGTCGGAGAAAGTGAACCCGCTCGGCGGCTGCCTGCCGCTGATCATTCAGATGCCGATCTTCCTGGCGCTGTACTACATGCTGATGGGCTCGGTCGAGCTGCGCCACGCGCCGTTCGCCCTGTGGATCCATGACCTGTCGGCGCAAGACCCGTACTACATCCTGCCAATCCTGATGGGCGTGACGATGTTCTTCATTCAGAAGATGTCGCCAACCACCGTGACTGACCCGATGCAGCAGAAAATCATGACCTTCATGCCGGTGATCTTCACAGTGTTCTTCCTGTGGTTCCCGTCCGGTCTGGTGCTGTACTACATCGTCAGTAACCTGGTGACCATCCTGCAGCAGCAGCTGATTTACCGTGGTCTGGAAAAACGCGGTCTGCACAGCCGCGACAAGAAAAAAAGCTAAGCGTATTGTAGGGGTTCGGCGCGCCGACCCTTGCAGTCACCCCAAAGGCGGTCATTAGACCGCCTTTTTGCATCTTAATCGTCAGAGAGAACCGTTATGAGCACCACCGATACCATCGTTGCCCAAGCCACCCCGCCGGGACGCGGCGGCGTCGGCATTCTGCGCATTTCCGGAAGCAAGGCCAAAGACGTCGCCCAGGCGTTGCTCGGCAAGCTGCCGAAGCCGCGCTACGCTGACTATCTGCCGTTCCGCGACGCCACGGGCGCCACCCTCGATCAGGGCATCGCGCTGTGGTTCCCGGGGCCGAACTCCTTTACCGGCGAAGACGTGCTGGAACTGCAGGGTCACGGCGGGCCGGTGATCCTCGATCTGTTGCTCAAGCGTGTGCTGGCGCTCCCTGACGTGCGCATCGCACGGCCCGGCGAGTTCTCCGAGCGCGCATTTCTCAACGACAAACTCGATTTGGCGCAGGCCGAAGCGATTGCCGATCTGATCGACGCCAGCTCCGAGCAGGCGGCGCGTTCGGCGATGAACTCGCTGCAGGGTGCGTTCTCCACCCGCATCCACCAGCTCGTGGAAGCGCTCACTCACCTGCGAATCTACGTGGAAGCGGCGATCGACTTCCCGGATGAGGAAATTGATTTCCTGTCCGACGGTAAAATCGAGGCGCAGCTCAACGACGTAATGGCGGATCTGGACAACGTGCGCGGTGAAGCGCGCCAGGGCAGCCTGCTGCGCGAAGGGATGAAGGTAGTGATAGCCGGGCGCCCCAACGCCGGTAAATCGAGCCTGCTCAATGCGTTGGCCGGGCGCGAGGCGGCGATCGTCACCGATATCGCCGGCACCACCCGCGACGTCTTGCGCGAACATATCCATATCGACGGCATGCCGCTGCACATCATCGACACCGCCGGCCTGCGCGACGCCAGCGACGAAGTTGAGCGTATCGGCATCGAACGTGCATGGAATGAGATCGAACAGGCCGACCGAGTGCTGTTTATGGTTGACGGCACCACCACCGCCGCCACCGAGCCGGCTGAGATCTGGCCGGAGTTTATGGCGCGCCTGCCGGGCACGCTGCCGATCACCGTGGTGCGCAACAAGGCCGACATCACCGGTGAAACGCTGGGTCTGACAGAAGTGAACAACCACTCACTTATTCGCCTGTCGGCCCGCACCGGCGAAGGCGTCGATGTGCTGCGCGATCATCTTAAACAGAGCATGGGCTTCACCAGCAACATGGAAGGCGGCTTCCTGGCGCGCCGTCGCCACCTGCAGGCGCTGGAACTGGCGGCACAGCACCTGGTGCAGGGCAAAGAACAGTTAGTGAGCGCTTACGCGGGTGAGCTGTTGGCCGAGGAGCTGCGCCAGGCGCAGCTGGCCTTGAGTGAAATCACCGGCGAATTCACCTCCGACGACCTGCTGGGCCGCATCTTCTCCAGCTTCTGTATCGGTAAATAACGCCGCCAGACGCCTTCACGGCCGGGACAAGCCCTTGTTCCGGCCGTTTTTTTCCGCGCTCGCTCTGCGCGCCGGCTCACAGAGCCGCCCCCGTCCCCCGCGCTATACTGGCGCGTCAGGAATCTCTCTCAGGAACGAGTCAACATGGCATTGACCCTCAAGGTACTGCTGGAAAACCGCCGCGCCGCCGGCGCTAACCCATTATTGCAGGCCAAGGCCGGGCTAAGCCTGCTGATTGAGGATGAGACGACGTCCATACTGTTCGATACCGGCCCCGACGACAGCTTTCTGCACAATGCGGCGCTGATGGGCGTCGATCTTTCCCGCATCACCGCGACGGTGCTCTCCCACGGCCACTATGACCACTGCGGCGGCGTCGCCTGGCTGCCCGATAACAGCCGCATCATCTGCCACCCGCAGGTCGGGGATGAACGCTATGCGGCGCTGAAGGTGCTGGGCCACACCCGCAAAATCAAAAAGCTCTCTTTGGATATCGACTACTCGCGCCACCGCATGCACTACAGCCGCGAACCGCTGGCGATCGGCAATCGCTTTATGTGGTCAGGCGAGATCGCGGTGCCCGCCCCGCGCGCCTACGGGGTGATCGCCGGGGAGAACGCAGCGGTGGATTACGTGATCGACGAAGGCGTGCTGATTTACAAATCGGATCGTGGTCTGGTGATCGTGACCGGCTGTGGGCACCGCGGGATCGTCAATATCGTGCGCCATTGCCAGAAAATCACCGGGATCGATCGCATCCACGCCTTGATCGGCGGTTTTCATCTGCGCTGCGCTTCCCCGCGCACGCTCTGGCGCGTCCGCCGTTTTTTGCGGCAGCATCAGCCGGAAAAGATCATGGGCTGCCACTGTACCGGCGCCTGGGGCCGGCTATGGCTGCCGGCAGGGACCTCGCCGGCCACCGGCGATAGCTGGATCCTGGAATAACGTCTGCGCCGGTCAATCGGCAACAAATCGGATAAAACGCATAGTGTTTTTTGATGATAAATCCTCAACTTAGTCTTAATCTAACACCCCTGCGTTCTTAGCGACCCTCTGTCATGGAGTGAACAATGGCGTGTCATTTTGCCCGATGGACCCCGGCCTCCGCTGTCCTGGATACCCAGAGACTCTCCGACGAAGTGATAGCCGCCACCCGCACCTTTTCCGTTAAGCGCCGCACGCGCTACCTGCAAGGGCGCATTCTGCTCGCCGAAATGATGTTCTACCTGTACGGCTTGCCGACGCTCCCCCTTATAGCCACCACGCCGACCGGCCGCCCCTGTTTCGCCGATCATCAGCTGCCCGATTTTAGCCTCGCCTACGCCAGCAACACCGTGGGTGTACTGCTTAGCGACGAGGGCAAGGTCGGACTGGATATCGAAGTGATGCGGGCGCGCGGCACCCGGCAAAGCGCGCTGCAACACGCGCATCAGACACCGGCAGAAAGTGCCTGGATCGGTGCGCAGGACGATCGGCTGGAGGCAGAAACTCAGCTGTGGAGCATCCGGCAAAGCGTGCTGAAAATTTCCGGCCTCGGTAACAGCGGCCAGTCTACGCTGCGTCTGCATCCCTTCTCCGGCCACCTGCGCTCCAGTGCCACGCCGGACGTTCAGGTAATGAGCGACGCCGACGAATACCTGAGCTGGGCCTGCGCCGGCAGCCCTGGGCTGGATCGCCTGCTGTGCTGGCGCTACGAAGAGCGCGGTGGACTGCACAAAGACGGGGAAATCTCACCGCGCAGCCCGGCGGCGTCCTCGCGCTTCGTTAAACTGACGGGCCTGAAGACGCCCGGTTAACGCGGCGCAAAGCGGATAACGCTGTCTTTACCGCTCGAGTCGCTGGATTAAATTGTAAAGACAGCTAAATGTTGAGCAATCGCCTATTCTCGACCCGCGCTTTAGCCTACTATTCGCCCATGTTGTACGCTGAATCTGCTCATTCGAAAGGGAGAATCATCATGTCAGACCAAGCCTTAAAAATCGTCACTCTGCTTGGCAGCCTGCGTAAAGGCTCTTACAACGCCATGGTGGCCCGCGCCCTGCCAGGGCTGGCTCCGCAGGGCGTCACCATTGAAGCGCTACCTTCCATCCGCGATATCCCACTGTACGACGCCGACATGCAACAGGGTGAAGGCTTCCCTGCCGCTGTCGAGGCGATCGCCGAACAGATCCGCCAGGCCGACGGCGTGATCATCGTCACCCCTGAATATAACTATTCCGTGCCCGGCGGGTTGAAGAACGCCATCGACTGGCTGTCTCGCTTGCCGAATCAGCCGCTGGCCGGCAAGCCGGTCGCCATTCAAACCAGCTCGATGGGGCCGATCGGCGGCGCGCGCTGCCAATACCATCTGCGCCAGATCCTGGTATTCCTCGATGCGATGGTAATGAACAAGCCTGAGTTTATGGGCGGCGTGATCCAGAGCAAGGTCGATGAACAGGCCGGTGAACTGAGCGATCAGGGAACGCTGGACTTCCTGACCGGCCAGCTGTCCGCGTTCAGCGATTTTATTCGCCGCGTGGAGTGACCGTCTCGCGGCGCCCACCGGGCGCCGCAACAGGACATGAAGTCCGTCAATTCATTGAAAATTAAAGCCATAGCATCATGTATTTTTTCATTTTAGCGTTATTTTTTGTTTCCATCACCAGTCCCGCTTTCGCCGCAGACATGCGTTATCCCGCCGGTGAAGAACCGCTGGAGCTGCCGGCACACAGTGCGCTCAACGCCCAGCTGTCGCGATCCGCGCAAAACCAGGAAGACAAAAAGCTGGGCGCCATGTCGCTGTACCTGACACTGATGCGCGAAGACGGCCGCAATGTCTGGGCGCCCTACCAGTTGGCGGTGTCGTCGGCAGAGAAAGGGCAAACCGAGCTGGCGGAACGCTACCTGCAGCTGAGCGCCGACCGCGGCCTGTGGTACTACTACAACCTGCTGGAGGACGACGCCTTCAACAGCATTCAACATTCCGCCACCTACCAATCCATTTTGGCCGCCACCAAAGCGCGCTATCTGCAGCACGCTCGCCGCTATGAAGGCAAAGCCAGCTACGCGATGCCGGACGGCGAAGCGCCGCCCGAAGGCTGGCCAACGGTGATCTTCCTGCATACCTACGGCAAAGCCGCCGCTATCAGCCCCGAAGAACGGCTGCTGTTCGGCGAAATGGGCGTAGCCTACATCGAGATCAACGGCACGCAGATGCTGTCGGAAAACAGCTTCCGCTGGTCGAATTACAGCGATGAGAGCACCCAAACCGCCATTCAGCGTACGCTGCAACAGCTGGCTCCGCAGCTAAAGCTGAATACCCAACGGATTTACCTCAGCGCCCGCGGCCAGGGTGCACTGCACGCCGCCAACCTGATCGCGAAGTACCCGCAGTTTTACGCCGGCGCGCTCCTGATCGCCCCCAACGGGGAGATCAAGCCGGCCCAGCAGTCGCTGGCGGCGCAAAAGAAAATCGTGATGGCGTATTACGATCGGCAGAACTTCAGCGAGCAGGCGCTGGCGTTGCACTTCGCCAATCTGTTTGGAGAGGATAACCAGGTAGAGACGCTGCACTTCGCCCAGGGCGAGGATGCCGCCGGCAGTTGGCAGGCGCGCTTCAGGCGGCCGTTGCAGTGGGTGTTGGACCAGGCGCCGGACGCGACGCCGGGAGTCTAGCGTTCAGGGCCGACAGACGTCGGCCCTTTGGCTGTCAATGGCCGTCGACAAAGACGATTTTCAGTACGAACAGCAGCGCCACCACCACCACGCACGGGCTGATTTCACGCCAGCGGCCGGTGCCGAGCTTCATCACGCAGTAGGAGATAAAGCCGAGCGCGATACCTTCGGTGATCGAGAAACTGAACGGCATCATCACCGCGGTGACAAATGCCGGTACCGCTTCGGTCAGATCGTCCCACTTCACCCGCGCCAGGCTGGAGGTCATCAGTACACCGACATAGATCAGCGCGCCGGCGGCAGCGTAAGCCGGCACCATACCCGCCAACGGCGACAGGAAGATCACCAGCAGGAACAGCAGGCCAGTGACCACCGCCGTCAAACCGGTGCGGCCGCCGACGGCGACGCCGGACGAGCTTTCGATGTAAGCGGTCACGGAAGAGGTACCCGCCAGCGAACCGGCCACTGAGCTGATGCTGTCAACGTACAACGCCTGCTTCATACGCGGGAATTTGCCCTGGTTGTCGGTCAGGCCGGCTTTATCGGTAACGCCGATCAGGGTGCCGGAAGAGTCGAACAGGTTCACCAGCATAAACGAGAAGATAACCCCGGCCAGCCCGATGTTCAGCGCGCCGGCCACGTCGACCTGGCCCACCACCGAGGTGATACTCGGCGGCAGGGAGAACAGGCCACCGTATTTCACGTCGCCCAGCATCCAGCCGATCAGGGTGGTGACCACGATCGACACCAGCACCGCCGCGTGGAAGTTACGCGAAGAGAGCACGGCGATGATGAAGAAGCCGAGCGCCCCCAGCAGCACGTTGTGCGAGGTCAGACTGCCGATGGTCACCAGCGTATCCGGGTTAGCCACCACGATGCCGGCGTTTTTCAGCCCCATCATGCCGATGAACAGACCGATGCCGCTGGTAATGCCGACCCGCAGGCTGACCGGAATGTTAGCGATCATCCAATAGCGAATGCGGAAAATGGTCAGCAACAGCAGGCCGACCGCCCCCCAGAAGATGGCGCCCATGCCCACCTGCCAGGAGATGCCCATCGCGCCGACCACCACGAAGGCGAAGAAGGCGTTCAGGCCCATCGCCGGCGCCAGCGCCACCGGCAGGTTCGCCAGCAGGCCCATAAAGATGCTGCCGAAGGCGGCGATCAAACAGGTGGTGACAAATACCGCCTGGGTATCCATGCCCGCCGCGCCCAAAATTTGCGGGTTAACGAACACGATATACACCATGGTGAGAAAGGTGGTGATACCGGCAATCGTTTCCGTACGCGCCGTCGTGCCATGTTGCTTGAGTTTAAACACACGCCCAAGCAAGCCTTGCTCAGCGTCAAGGCCAGATACTGGTTTGGTCATTATCAGAATTCCGAAAATGGGAATGGACAGTCGCCGGCTATCCTATAACAAAAAGTGGGGCTTTTGATGTCGGTCACAGGTTTTTTTCGCCGTCTTTACGGCTAAACGCGTCAACGGCTTGTATTTACAGGCATTCATCCCCCTTGCCGCCCGCTGCGTTGCCGTTTGCCGGCACGGCCGATAAAATGGCCTATCGCCCCTCTATCCCTATCCGTTAAAAACAGGAGCCCGCATGTCTTCGACCTTTATCGATAAGCTGGCGTTGATCGCGCTGAAAGATGACAAAGTGGCGCTGGTGCGCTCACACAATAAGACGCTGTTTTATATGCCGGGCGGAAAGCGCGAAGCGGGCGAAACCGACGAACAGGCGCTGTGCCGCGAAATCGACGAAGAGCTGACCGTTGCGCTGCTGTCGCAATCCATCGCGTTTTACGGCGAATTCACCGGCCCGGCGGACGGCAAGCAGGACGGCACCCAGGTGCGCATTCGCTGCTACCAGGCCGACTTTACCGGGCAGCTGCAGCCGGCCGCCGAAATCGCCGAGCTGAAGTGGTGCGACAGTCGCGATCTGCCGCAGTGCTCACACGTCGCCGCGCTGATTTTGCACGATCTCAAGGCGCGTAACCTGATCAAGTGATCGCTGAGCGGCCTCAGCGGCGTTAACCCGAAGGAACCTGTCCCGCATGAATCAGATTGACTGCATTTTGTTCGACTGCGATGGCACGCTGGTAGACAGCGAAGTGCTGTGCAGCAAAGCCTATGTGCACATGTTCGCCCACTACGGCATTCATCTGTCGCTGGAAGAGGTATTCAAGAAATACAAAGGGGTGAAGCTGTACGAGATCATCGATCGGGTCAACGCCGAGCAGGGCACTGACCTGGCCAAAGAGACACTGGAGCCACTGTATCGGCAGGAAGTGGCGCGGTTGTTCGACAGCGAACTGCAACAGATTGCCGGCGCCCGTGAGCTGCTGGCGCAGATAACGGTGCCTGTCTGCACCGTCTCCAACGGGCCGGTCAGCAAGATGCAGCATTCGCTCGGCCTGACCGGCATGCTGCCTTATTTTGATGACCGGTTATTCAGCGGCTATGACATTCAGCGCTGGAAGCCGGATCCGGCGATCGTGTTTCACGCCGCCGAACAGATGCAGGTGCCGGTGACGCGCTGCATCCTGGTGGACGATTCGCCCGCCGGCGCGCAGGCCGGCATCCATGCCGGCATCCCGGTCTTTTACTTCTGCGCCGATCCGCATAACCCGCCGATTGACCACCCGCTGGTGACCACGTTTGACGACCTGGCCCAACTGCCCGCGCTGTGGCGCGAACGAGGCTGGCGGCTCACGGCCGATTAACTGGCCGGCAACGGCGGCTTGTTGCGCCACCAGCGCCAGGACCGTTTCAGCGCGCGGGTTTGCGCGCCGAAGCGGCGGTTGACCGCGTTGGCCAGCAGATCGAGCGCCAGGCAGAACACGAAGTAGACCAGCGCCACGAACAGAAACACTTCCATTGGATAGACCATGCTGCGGTTGTTGACCTGGGTCGCCAGGAAGGTCAGTTCGCCAACGCCGACGATATAAGCCAGCGAGGTGTCCTTGATCAGGGAGATCCACTGGTTGATGAACGACGGCACCATCATGCGCAGCGCCTGCGGCAGCACGATCATGCGCAGCGTCTGCCAGCGCGTCAGCCCCAGAGAAAGCCCAGCCTGCCACTGGCCGGGGCCGATCGCGGCGATGCCGGCCTTCACTGCATGGGCCAGATAGGCCGAGGCGATCAGCGCCAGCGCGCACACCACGGTAGTGATTTCCGGGATCTCGACGCCAAAGACCATCGGCAGCAGGAAATAGGTCCAGAAGATCAGCATGATGACCGGAATGGCGCGGAAAAAGCCCAACACCGCCGCCAGCAGCCCGGCGGCGACGCCGCGTGACATCGCCAGCGCCACGCCGAGTAAGGTGCCGAGCACCGCCGAGGCCACGCCGGCCATCAGGCTGATCGCCAACGTCAGCGCCGCGCCGCCCAGCGGCCCGTCCGGCCAGGTGCCCCACAGCAGGTAACCCAGGTTGTCGTGAATCACGCTGAAATCCATCTCAATGTCCTCCCAGCGGTTTACGCTGTTGTCGCCACATGCCCCAACCTTCCAGCAGCGCGATGATGGCGATATACAGCACTGTCGCCACGCCGAACGCCTGGAAAGTGCGCAGGGTTTCGGTTTCGACCTGACGCGAGGCGTAAGAGAGTTCGGCAACGCCGATCGCCATGGTCAGCGACGAGTTCTTGATCACGTTCATGTATTGCCCCAGCAGCGGCGGCAGCGCGATTTTCAGCGCCTGCGGCAACACCACGTAGCGCATCGCCTGCCAGCCGGTCAGTCCCAGCGCCTGAGCGGCATATTTCTGCCCGCCGGCGACGCCGCGAATGCCGGAGCGGATCTCTTCGGCGATAAAGGCGGTGGAGTAGAGCGTCAGGCCAAAGAAACCGGCGAGAAACTCGAACGACGGCCACTCAAGCGGGCCGACCTGATGTGAGCTGTTCAGCCACTGCATGGCGGCGGACGGCAGGATCTGCCCGGCGGCGAAGTACCAGAAGAACAGCTGCACCAGCAGCGGCGTATTGCGAAACAGCGAGCTGTACCCCATCGCCAGCCAACGCAACGGCCGCAGGCTGCTGTCGCGCATCGCCGCCAGCACAAAGCCCAGCAACGTGGCCGCCAGGCCCGCGCAGGCGGAAAGCCACAGCGTCAGCAGAAAGCCATGCCACAGCCAGCTCAGGTATTGCGGCGCCAGCAGCCAGTCCAGGTTCATGTTCAATCCTTGTCTTGCAGAATGCATCAGGGGCGCAGCAAGCTGCGCCCCTCCGTGCCTATCTCACCGCAAGCGGTTAAGTCAGGCTTTTGGTTGCTGATCCAAAGGCGCGATTTTGAAATCGCCGCGCGGTTGAGCGGATTGGGTTTCCGGCCCGAACCAGCGATCGTAAATCTTAACCGCTTCGCCGTCGTTTTCCAGCTTGATCAGCGTCTCGTTCACCGCAGCGGTCAGGCGATCTTCGCCCTTGGGAATGCCGACCCCCTGATACTCTTTGGTCAGGCTGAACGGCGAAATTTCAAACTCCGCCTTTTGCGCCGCCGGCAGGTTGCCGAGCAGGCCGACCAGCTTGGCGTCGTCCTGAGTGATCGCCTGCACGTTGCCGTTACGCAGCGCCACGAACGCCAGCGGGGTATCATCGTAGGAGATCACTTTCGCCGTCGGGAAACGCTCGCGCAGGGTGATTTCCTGCACCGTGCCCTTGTCCGCGCCGATGCGCAGTTTCTTGATGTCTTCCGGCGTTTTCAGCACGCCTTTACGGGCGATGAATTTCTGCCCAGTGGCGAAGTACGGCACGCTGAAGTTCACTTCCTTGGCGCGCTCGTCGGTAATGGTGAAGTTGGCGGCAATCAGGTCAACCTTCTTCGACACCAGCAGCGGAATGCGGTTGGCCGGGTTGGTGGCGCGCAGCTCCACTTTCACCCCCAGCGCTTTGCCGATCGCGTCGGCGACGTCCACATCGTAGCCCACCAGCTTCTTGCTCTGCGGATCGATGTAGCCGAACGGCGGGTTACTGTCGAACACCGCGATGCGCACCACGCCGGCTTGCTTGATATCGTCAAGTTTGTCCGCGTGCGCGGCGCCGGCGGCGAAACCGGTCAGACTGGCTAACAACGTTAAGGCCAAAGCGCGATGTTTCATAGAAAGCTCCTAAGTGGTTGATGTCCTGCTGGCGGATAAGCTAGCAAGCGCCACATAGGTCAGGAAATAATATAAAAAGCTATATTTATAACCTTTTTATCTTTACGCGTTTAAGATGGAATAAAGGCGCGGGAAACCGCGCCTTGGGAGGATATTACCCGGAAAGGGTTAGTCATCTTTTTCGTCTTTACCGCCCGGAGACAGCAGCTTTTCCAGGGCGTCGCCGCCCAAATGACGGAAATCCTGCCCTTTGACGAAATAGAAGATAAATTCGCAGATGTTCTGGCAGCGATCGCCGATACGCTCGATAGAACGGGCGCAGAACAGCGCGGTCAGCACGCTCGGAATGGTGCGCGAATCTTCCATCATGTAGGTCATCAGCTGACGCACGATGCCTTCGTATTCCTGGTCGACCTTTTTATCTTCCCGGTAAATACGGATCGCCTCGTCCAGATCCATGCGCGCGAACGCGTCCAGCACGTCGTGCAGCATCTGCACCGTGTGGCGCCCCAGCGACTCCAGGCTGACCAGCAGCGGCTGGTGCTGGTGCGAGAACTTCTCCAGCGCGGTGCGGCAGATCTTGTCCGCCACGTCGCCGATGCGCTCCAGCTCGGAAATGGTTTTGATGATCGCCATCACCAGACGCAGATCGCTGGCGGTCGGCTGGCGCTTGGCGATAATGCGCACGCAGGCTTCATCGATCGCCACTTCCATCATGTTGACCTTGGCGTCGCCTTCGATCACGCGCTTGGCCAGCTCGCCATCCTGATTGTGCATCGCGGTGATGGCGTCGGTCAGCTGCTGCTCCACCAGCCCGCCCATGGTCAGCACCTGGGTGCGGATATGCTCGAGCTCTGCGTTGAACTGGCCGGAAATGTGTTTGTTTAAATTCAGGTTATCCATGATGCTTCCTATCAACCATAACGGCCAGTGATGTAGTCTTCAGTCTGCTTTTTCTGCGGCGCAGTGAACAGGTTATCAGTATCACTGAACTCGATCAGCTCGCCCAGATACATAAATGCGGTAGAGTCGGAGCAGCGCGCCGCCTGCTGCATGTTGTGCGTCACGATCACCACGGTGTAATCAGCCTTCAGCTCGCTGATCAGCTCTTCAATCTTGCCGGTGGAGATCGGATCCAGCGCCGAGCAAGGCTCATCCAGCAACAGCACTTCCGGACGAATGGCGATGCCGCGGGCGATGCACAGACGCTGCTGCTGGCCGCCGGAGAGGCTGTAGCCGCTCTGGTGCAGCTTGTCCTTGGTTTCATTCCACAGCGCCGCTTTGGTCAGCGCCCACTGTACGCGCTCGTCCATATCGGCACGCGACAGCTTTTCAAACAGGCGAACGCCGAAGGCGATGTTGTCATAAATCGACATCGGGAACGGCGTCGGCTTCTGGAACACCATGCCGACCTTGGCGCGCAGCAGTGCGATATCCGAGTTGTCGGTCAGGATGTTCTGGCCGTCCAGCAGGATGCCGCCTTCCGCACGCTGTTCCGGGTACAGCTGGTACATCTTGTTGAAGGTGCGCAGCAGGGTAGATTTGCCGCAGCCGGACGGGCCGATAAACGCGGTGACCTTGTTCTTGGCGATATCCAGCGTGATGTTCTTCAGCGCATGGAATTTGCCATAGTAGAAGTTCAGATCGCGTACCTGAATTTTGCTGCTGGAAGCGTCAGTAACCATACTCATCAAGACTTCTCTCTTTTCATCAGCGCCGCCAAAGCGGCGCTCAAAATTTTATGAATGCTTTTTCTTGGCGAAAACCACGCGCGCCAGGATATTCAGTAACAGTACGCACAGGGTGATCAACAGCACCCCGGCCCAGGCCAGCTGTTGCCATTCGGCGAACGGGCTCATGGCGAATTTGAAGATGGTCACCGGCAGGTTGGCGATCGGCTGCATCAGGTCGGTGCTCCAGAACTGGTTCGACAGCGAGGTGAACAGCAGCGGTGCGGTTTCCCCCGCGATGCGCGCAATCGCCAGCAGCACGCCGGTGATGATGCCGGACACCGACGCCTTCAGCGTGATGGCGGAAATCATGCGCCATTTCGGCGTACCCAGGGCATAAGCGGCCTCGCGCAGCGTATCCGGTACCAGTTTCAGCATGTTCTCGGTGGTACGAATGACGATCGGCACCTGCAGCAGCGCCAGCGCCACGATGCCGGCCCAGCCGGAGAAGTGTTCCATCTTCGCCACCACGATGGTGTAAACGAACAGGCCCACCACGATCGACGGTGCGGACAAAAGAATGTCGTTGATAAAGCGGATCACTTCCGCCAGCCAGGATTTACGGCCGTATTCCGCCAGGTAGATGCCGGCCATGATGCCCAGCGGCGTACCGAAAAGGGTCGCCCACAGGATCAACAGGCCGCTGCCGGCGATAGCGTTGGCCAAGCCGCCGCCTGCGGTATTCGGCGGCGGGGTCATCTCGGTGAACAGCGCCAGCGACATGCCGTCGAAGCCTTTGGTGACGGTGGCGATCAGGATCCAGATCAGCCAGAACAACCCGAACGCCATGGTCGCCATCGACAGGAACAGCGCGAGGCGGTTTTTCTGCCGGCGCCAGGCCTGCATTTTGCGGCGGCTTTCCGCCAGAACGACTGCGTTTTGCATATCCATCGTCGCCATGTTAACGCCCCTCATTCTTGGCCAGACGCATGATCATCAGTTTCGACAGCGCCAGCACGATAAAGGTGATAACAAACAGAATCAGGCCCAGCTCCATCAACGCCGCGGTGTGCACGCCGGACTCAGCTTCGGCGAATTCGTTGGCCAGCGCCGAGGTGATGCTGTTGCCCGGCATATACAGCGAAGCGCTGTCGAGCTGGTAGGTGTTGCCGATGATAAAGGTCACCGCCATGGTTTCCCCCAGCGCACGGCCCAGGCCCAGCATCACGCCGCCGATGACGCCGTTTTTGGTGAACGGCAGCACGATGCGCCAGATGACTTCCCAAGTGGTGCAGCCGATGCCGTAGGCCGACTCTTTCATCATTACCGGCGTCTGTTCGAACACGTCGCGCATCACCGCAGCGATGTAAGGAATGATCATGATCGCCAGGATCACCCCGGCGGCCAGGATACCGATGCCGAAGGCCGGGCCGGAGAACAGCTCGCCGACGATAGGAATGCCTGACAGCACGTCGCCCACCGGCGTCTGGAAGTATTCGGCGAACAGCGGGGCGAACACAAACAGGCCCCACATGCCGTAGACGATGCTTGGGATGGCCGCCAGCAGCTCAATGGCGATGCCCAGCGGCCGCTTCAACCAGTTCGGCGCCAGTTCGGTCAGGAACAGCGCGATGCCGAAACTCACCGGCACGGCGATGATCAGCGCGATGAGCGAGGTGACCACGGTACCGTAGATCGGCACCAGCGCGCCGAACTGCTCCGCCGGTGCGTCCCACTCTTTGGTCCACAGGAAGGCGAAGCCGAATTTCTGCATGCTTGGCCAGGAGGCGAAGATCAGCGAAACGATGATGCCGCCCAGCAACAATAGGGTAATCAGCGCAGCCAGTCTCACCAGCGCGCTGAAAATGATGTCACCGTTTTTGCCCGGTGCTTTGATGGTCGGCTTGTACTCAGCCATAGATTACTCTCTGTTTGAACCCTGGCAGCCCCAACCGGGATCGGAGCCTGAAGAACTGTGTGGGGCGCGGCGAACCCGCGCCCCTGCGTTGTTAGTACAGCGCTTTACCTGAACTGTCTTTTACGTTGGTTTTCCAGGCCGCGCGCACCTGCTCAACCACTTCTGTCGGCAGGGTGGCGTAATCCAGCTCGTTCGCCTGCTTGGCGCCGGTTTTATAAGCCCAGTCGAAGAACTTCAGCACTTCGGCACCCTGAGCAGGGTTTTTCTGCTCTTTGTGCACCAAAATGAAGGTGGTGGAGGTGATTGGCCACACGTTGTCGCCTTTCTGGTCAGTCAGATCCTGAGCGAAGGTCTTGCTCCAATCCACGCCTTTGGCCGCGTTGCTGAAGCTCTCTTCGGTCGGGCTAACCGGTTTGCCGTCGGCGGATACCAGCTTGGTGTAAGCCAGGTTATTCTGTTTGGCGTAAGCGTATTCTACGTAGCCGATAGAGCCAGGCAGACGCTGAACGAAGGCGGCGATGCCGTCGTTGCCTTTGCCGCCCAGACCGGTCGGCCAGTTAACGGTAGAACCGGCGCCAATCTTCTCTTTCCACTGCGCGTTGGCCTTGGACAGGTAGCTGGTAAACACGAACGAGGTGCCGGAACCATCGGCGCGGCGTACCACGGCGATGTTCTGGTCAGGCAGTTTCACGCCTGGGTTCAGCTTGGTGATAGCCGGATCGTTCCACTTTTTGACGTTGCCCAGGTAGATATCGCCCAGGGTTTTACCGTCCAGCGTCAGTTCGCCGGATTTAATGCCCGGGATATTCACCGCCAGTACCACGCCGCCGATCACGGTCGGGAACTGGAACAGGCCATCGGCCGCCAGTTTGTCGTCAGACAGCGGAGCATCGGAAGCGCCAAAGTCAACGGTGTTGGCCACGATTTGCTTCACGCCGCCAGAGGAGCCGATGCCCTGATAGTTAACTTTGTTGCCGGTTTCTTTCTGATAAGAATCTGCCCACTTGGCGTAAACCGGAGCGGGGAATGTCGCACCTGCACCGGTCAGGCTGGCAGCAGCGAACGCGGACACGGCGGTCAGGGAGAAGGTCGCTGCCACAATACTGGCGACGGTGGTACGCATCAGTTTCATAATCCCTCCTAATGGGATACTTAAAATCGACTTCGAGTCGTTTTAATCAGAGTAAGTATTGCTGCAGGAGGGAAAATAGGACAGTTTGGTGACAGAAAAATGTACGCAATATGACAGTTATATTACAGTGCGTTTGATGGGTATTGTTTTATCTATAAATCAAAAAGTTAGTTGTGAAACAGCACATTTGCCAAGCAATAAAAAAACCGTTTTGGCGCGGCCTATCCGCTTGAATATGACAACGTTTATCGCCGAATCGGTCGCGCTGTCATCTTTAAGGCCGCTCATGAAAAAAGCCGGCGCGAAGGCCGGCTTTTGCAGTTTACCTGCGGCAAATTACTCTACGGTGACAGACTTCGCCAGGTTGCGTGGCTGGTCAACGTCGGTGCCTTTGATCAGCGCCACGTGGTAAGACAGCAGCTGCAACGGCACGGTGTAGAAGATCGGCGCGACGATTTCCTCGACGTGCGGCAGAGGAATGATGGTCATGCCTTCGCTGCTGACAAAGCCGGCGTCCTGATCGGCGAACACGTACAGCTGGCCGCCGCGCGCGCGCACTTCTTCAATGTTGGACTTCAGCTTTTCCAGCAGTTCGTTGTTTGGCGCCACCACGATCACCGGCATATCGGCGTCGATCAGCGCCAGCGGGCCGTGTTTCAACTCGCCCGCCGCATAAGCTTCGGCGTGAATATAGGAGATCTCTTTCAGCTTCAGCGCCCCTTCCATGGCGATCGGATACTGATCGCCGCGGCCGAGGAACAGCGCATGGTGCTTGTCGGAGAAGCCTTCCGCCAGCGCTTCGATCTCTTTATCCATCGACAGCATCTGCTCGATACGCGCCGGCAGCGCCTGCAGGCCGTGCACGATCTCCTGCTCCACGCTTTCCGCCATGCCTTTCAGGCGGCCCAGGCGCGCCACCAGCATCAACAGCACGGTGAGCTGCGTGGTGAAGGCTTTGGTCGAGGCTACGCCGATTTCCGTGCCCGCTTTGGTCATCAACGCCAGATCGGATTCACGCACCAGCGAAGAGCCCGCAACGTTACAAACGGCCAGCGAACCAAGATAACCCAGCTCTTTGGACAGGCGCAGCGCCGCTAACGTGTCGGCGGTTTCGCCGGACTGCGACAGGGTGATGATCAGGCTACCCGGACGCACCGCCGATTTGCGGTAACGGAATTCGGACGCGATCTCGACGTCGCACGGCACGCCGGCCAACGCTTCAAACCAGTAGCGCGCCACCATCCCGGAGTGGTAAGAAGTCCCACAGGCGATGATCTGCACGTGTTGCACCTTGGCCAGCAGCTCGTCGGCGTGCGGGCCCAGCTCGCTCAGGTTGATTTGGCCATGGCTGAAACGCCCTTCCAGGGTGTTTTTCAGCGCCAGCGGCTGTTCGTAGATCTCTTTTTGCATGTAGTGACGGTAAGCGCCCTTGTCGCCGGCGTCATACTGCACCTGGGATTCGATCTCAGGACGCTCGATGGCGTTGCCCTGCTTGTCGAAGATGTTGACGGTGCGGCGAGTCACTTCCACCACGTCGCCTTCTTCCAGGAAGATGAAGCGGCGGGTGACCGGCAGCAGCGCCAGCTGATCGGAGGCGATGAAGTTTTCCCCAACGCCGCGGCCGATAACCAGCGGGCTGCCGGAGCGCGCCGCGACCAATACGCTCGGATCGCGGCTGTCCATCACCACGGTGCCGTAAGCGCCGCGCAGCTGTGGGATCACGCGCTGAACCACTTCCAGCAGCGTACCGCCCTGCAACTGTTCCCAGTGCACCAGGTGCGCGATCACTTCGGTGTCGGTTTCGGAGCTGAAACGGTAACCACGTTCGATCAGCAGCTCGCGCAGCGGTTCGTGGTTTTCGATGATGCCGTTATGCACCACGGTAATGTAGTCGGAAACATGCGGGTGCGCGTTCGCTTCGGTCGGTTCACCGTGCGTTGCCCAGCGGGTGTGAGCGATGCCGGTACCGCCGTGCAGATCGGTTTGCTCCGCCGCTTCGGCCAGTTTTTGTACCTTGCCTACGCGACGCAGGCGACTGACGTTGCCTTTTTCATCGACCACCGCCAGACCGGCGGAGTCATAACCGCGGTACTCAAGACGACGTAAACCTTCCAACAGGATTTCTGCGATATCACGTTGCGCTACTGCGCCTACAATTCCACACATCAGTTATATTCCTAATGAACGCCCTTCATGGGCGCTTTCGATGCCTTGACCTGATTTTTGCCGGTTTTTACCGTGCGTCCCCCGAGCCTGTAGATGGTGGGGGTTATTATGTTTTGTATTGGGCTCGTGAATAGAGCCCAACGCAAAACACACTATGACTTCTTCTTCACCGGACGTTGCCAGCCCTGAATGTGCACCTGCTTGACGCGGCTCAGCACCAATTCGTTCTCGGCAATATCGCGCGTCACCGTGGTGCCTGCGGCGATGGTGGAGCCTTTGCCGACCGATACCGGCGCCACCAGCTGAGTATCGGAACCGACGAACACCCCATCGCCGATCAGCGTCTTGTGCTTGTTGGCGCCATCGTAGTTACAGGTGATGGTGCCGGCGCCGATATTCACGTCATCGCCGATTTCGGCATCGCCCAGGTAGCTGAGGTGGCCGGCCTTGGAGCCTTTGCCCAGACGCGCCTTTTTCATTTCCACGAAGTTGCCGACGTGGGCCCCTGCCGCCAGCTCCGCGCCTGGGCGCAGGCGGGCAAATGGCCCCACGGTGCAGCCGACTTCCAGCACGCTGTCTTCCAGCACGCTGTAAGGACTGATCTCGCAATCATCACCGATCACGCAGTTTTTCAGCACGCAGCCGGCGCCGATTTTCACCCGATCGCCCAACTTGACGTGACCTTCGATAATCACATTCGCATCAATAGTGATGTCGCGGCCGTGAACAAGTTCCCCGCGCAAATCGAAACGCGCCGGATCCAGCAGCATCACGCCAGCCAACAGCAGCTTTTCAGACTGTTCCGACTGGAATACACGTTCCAGGGTCGCCAGTTGCAGGCGGTTGTTCACACCTTCCACTTCACTCAGGCGCGACGGGTGTACAGCCTCGATTTTCTTGCCGTCGGCATGGGCCAACGCAATGATATCGGTGATGTAAAACTCGCCCTGTGCGTTGTCGTTGTTCAGCATCCCCAGCCAGCGCTTCAGATCGCGCCCGTTCGCCACCAGGATGCCGGTATTGATCTCATTAATCTGACGCTGTGCCTCGCTGGCGTCCTTGTGTTCAACGATGCCCACCACGTTGCCCTGCTCGCGCACGATGCGGCCGTAACCGCTCGGATCGTCCAGTTTCACCGTCAGCAGACCGATGCCGCCCTGCGGCTTGGCCGCAATCAGGCGTTGCAGCGTATCCACGGAAATCAAAGGCACGTCACCGTACAGCATCAGCACGTCTTCATCGTCGGCAAAATGCGGCGCCGCCTGCTGCATTGCATGACCGGTGCCCAATTGCTCCGCCTGCAGCACCCAGTTCAGCGCGCCGTCCGTCAGCGTGCTTTTCAATAAATCGCCGCCGTGGCCGTATACCAGGTGAACATGTTGCGCGCCCAGTTTCATCGCGGCATCAATGACGTGCTGCACCATCGGCTTACCGGCCAACGGATGCAACACTTTGGGAAGATCGGAATACATGCGCGTACCCTTGCCCGCGGCGAGGATGACCACGCTCATTGCGCTGTTCGACATAAGCAACCTGATAACTCCATTTTGATAGACGAAAGTAAAACCGTTTAGCGACGATATTACTACATATTTCTCATCACGAACCCGGCGCAGGCCGCGCGCCTCTTGGCCTGCCGCCATCATGGCCGATTCGGCTTCAGGACGAAAAAACTGTCGGCGTTCGGCGACGTTTCTTTCCCGATATCAGGGGTTATACACCACACCGCCCGCCGGGCTGAAATGCTTATTTTAAAGTAAAAAAAAAGCGACCCTATAGGCCGCTTTCTTAAAGTTGGGTGCAGAGCACCCAAACATTACATCGCTTTTCTGGTGAGCTCGATAACGCGCAGTTTTGCGATCGCTTTCGCCAGTTCAGCGGATGCCTGAGCATAGTCGACATCGCCATGAGAGCTGCGAATGTGTTCTTCAGCTTTACGCTTAGCTTCCAACGCTCTCGCTTCGTCGAGGTCAGTACCACGGATAGCAGTGTCCGCCAGCACGGTAACCACGCTCGGCTGCACCTCGAGGATGCCGCCGGACAGGTAGATGAACTCTTCTTCACCGTGCTGCTTAACAATACGCACCATGCCAGGCTTGATGGCAGTCAGCAGCGGCGCATGGCCAGGGAAGATCCCCAGTTCACCTTCGCTGCCTGTCACCTGGATCTTCTGCACCAGGCCGGAAAACATCTGTTTTTCCGCGCTGACTACATCCAGATGGTAAGTCATAGCCATATCACCCTCCTCTCAAGGCGTTACAGTTTCTTGGCTTTTTCCACTGCTTCTTCAATGGTGCCAACCATGTAGAACGCCTGCTCCGGCAGGTGGTCATAGTCGCCGTCCATAATGCCTTTGAAACCACGGATGGTGTCTTTCAGCGATACGAACTTGCCCGGAGAACCGGTGAAGACTTCTGCCACGAAGAACGGCTGAGACAGGAAGCGTTGGATCTTACGCGCACGGGATACGACCAGTTTGTCTTCTTCAGACAGCTCGTCCATACCCAGGATCGCGATGATATCTTTCAGTTCCTGGTAGCGTTGCAGAATGGACTGCACGCCACGCGCTACGTCGTAGTGCTCCTGGCCAACAACCAGCGGATCCAGCTGACGGCTGGTAGAATCCAGCGGGTCAACGGCCGGGTAGATACCCAGAGAAGCAATGTTACGGCTCAGTACCACGGTTGCGTCCAAGTGCGCAAAGGTGGTGGCTGGAGACGGGTCAGTCAAGTCATCCGCAGGAACGTAAACGGCCTGTACGGAAGTGATGGAACCGGTCTTGGTCGAGGTGATACGTTCTTGCAGAACGCCCATCTCTTCCGCCAGCGTTGGCTGATAACCTACCGCGGATGGCATACGGCCCAGAAGTGCGGACACTTCGGTACCGGCCAGGGTGTAACGGTAGATGTTGTCAACGAACAGCAGAACGTCACGGCCTTCGTCACGGAATTTCTCCGCCATGGTCAGACCGGTCAGCGCAACGCGCAGACGGTTACCTGGTGGCTCGTTCATCTGGCCGTAAACCAGGGATACTTTGTCCAGAACGTTGGAGTCGGTCATTTCGTGGTAGAAGTCGTTACCCTCACGAGTACGCTCGCCCACGCCCGCAAACACGGAATAACCGGAGTGCTCGATCGCGATGTTACGGATCAGCTCCATCATGTTTACGGTTTTACCTACGCCCGCACCGCCGAACAGACCAACTTTACCGCCCTTGGCGAACGGACAAATCAGGTCCATTACCTTGATACCGGTTTCCAGCAGTTCCTGGGAGCTGGACAGCTCTTCGTAGCTTGGCGCCGCGCGGTGAATCGCCCAACGCTCTTCTTCGCCGATGTCGCCTTTCATGTCGATCGGTTGGCCCAATACGTTCATGATACGGCCCAGGGTAGCTTTACCCACCGGCACTTCAATCGGGTGGTCCAGGTTGTTCACTTTCAGACCGCGACGCAGACCGTCGGAGGTCCCCATTGCGATACAGCGAACCACGCCACCGCCCAGCTGTTGCTGAACTTCCAACACCAGTTTTTCGGTGCCGTTTTCTACCTCAAGGGCATCGTACACTTTTGGTACGGCATCCTGAGGGAACTCGACGTCCACCACGGCGCCGATTACCTGGATAATCTTTCCAGTAGCCATCTTGAATCCTCTACGTAATTCGTAAACCTAGCTTAAACCGCGGAGGCTCCCGAAACGATCTCGGTGAGTTCCTGAGTGATGCTGGCCTGACGCGCCTTGTTGTATACCAACTGCAGCTCTTTGATCAGGCTACCGCCGTTATCGGTTGCGGCTTTCATCGCGACCATTCGTGCGGCCTGCTCGCTGGCCAGGTTTTCCACGACGCCCTGATAAACCTGCGACTCCACATAGCGGCGCAGCAAGGTATCAAGCAGCACTTTTGGATCGGGTTCATACAGGTAATCCCAAGGCGTTTTCTTCAGCTCTTCGTCATCGGCTGGCGGTAACGGCAGCAGCTGAAGCACCTGTGGCTCTTGGGACATCGTATTAACAAATTTGTTGCTGACAATGTACAGCTTGTCCAAACGACCTTCGTCGTAGGCCTGCAGCATCACTTTCACCGGCCCGATCAGATCCGACAGGGAAGGTTTGTCCCCCATGCCGGTCACCTGGGCAACCACGTTGCCGCCCACGGAACCAAAGAAAGAGGCCGCTTTAGAGCCAATCAGCGCCAAATCGGTTTCGACGCCTTTTTCGGACCAGGCTTTCATCTCCGCCAGCAGCTTTTTGAACAGGTTGATGTTCAAGCCGCCGCAGAGACCACGGTCAGTAGACACCACCAGATACCCGACGCGCTTAACGTCACGCTCATCCAGGTACGGGTGCTTGTACTCCAGATTCCCTAACGCAAGGTGACCAATCACTTTGCGCATGGTCTCTGCATAAGGACGGCTGGCCGCCATGCGATCCTGCGATTTACGCATTTTGGAGGCGGCGACCATTTCCATCGCTTTAGTGATCTTTTGCGTGTTTTGCACGCTAGCGATCTTACTACGTATCTCTTTTGCGCCGGCCATCTCTGCTTCTCCTCAGTGCCAGACGGCCTGCTGTCTTTCAACAGCAGGACCGTTCGGCGTTACCAGGACTGGGTTTTCTTGAAGGTCTCGAGGACGTCTTTCAACTTGCCCTCGATCTCATCATTGAAGTTGCCAGTTTGGTTGATGTGGTTCAGCAGTTCGGCGTGCTCGCGGTCCGCATAGGCGACCAGCGCGGCTTCGAAGCTCACCACTTTGGCGACTTCGACGTCGTTCAGGTAACCGCGTTCTGCGGCAAACAGCACCAGAGACTGTTGTGCAACCGACATCGGCGCATACTGTTTCTGTTTCAGCAGCTCGGTCACTTTCTGACCGTGGCTCAGCTGTTTGCGGGTAGCGTCGTCCAGATCGGAGGCGAACTGGGAGAACGCAGCCAGCTCACGATACTGTGCCAGCGCGGTACGGATACCACCGGACAGTTTCTTCATGATCTTGGTCTGCGCGGCGCCACCAACACGGGATACGGAGATACCCGGGTTAACTGCCGGACGAATACCGGAGTTGAACAGGTTGGATTCCAGGAAGATCTGACCATCGGTAATCGAGATTACGTTGGTCGGAACGAACGCGGAAACGTCACCCGCCTGGGTTTCAATGATCGGCAGAGCGGTCAGTGAACCGGTTTGGCCTTTAACTTCACCTTTGGTGAAGGCTTCAACGTATTCGGCGTTAACGCGCGCTGCACGCTCCAGCAAGCGGGAGTGCAGGTAGAATACGTCGCCTGGGTAAGCTTCACGACCTGGCGGACGACGAAGCAGCAGGGAAATCTGGCGGTAAGCAACGGCCTGTTTGGACAGGTCATCGTACACGATCAGCGCATCTTCACCGCGGTCACGGAAGTATTCGCCCATTGCGCAACCGGCGTATGGCGCCAGGTATTGCAGTGCAGCGGATTCGGAAGCGGTCGCCACAACCACAATGGTGTTGGCCAGTGCGCCGTGCTCTTCCAGTTTGCGCACCACGTTAGCGATGGTGGACGCTTTCTGGCCGATAGCCACGTAAACGCATTTGATGCCGGAGTCGCGTTGGTTGATGATCGCATCGATCGCCAGCGCGGTTTTACCGGTATGACGGTCACCGATCACCAGCTCACGCTGGCCACGGCCGATTGGAATCATGGCGTCAACGGATTTGTAGCCAGTTTGAACCGGCTGATCAACGGACTGACGCTCGATAACGCCTGGCGCGATAGCTTCTACCGGAGAGAAGCCGTCGTTTTCAATCGGGCCTTTGCCGTCGATAGGTGCGCCCAGGGTGTTAACTACGCGGCCCAGCAGACCACGACCGACTGGAACTTCCAGGATACGGCCAGTACATTTAACCTTCATGCCTTCGGCCAGATCCGAGTACGGACCCATGACCACGGCACCGACGGAGTCGCGCTCCAGGTTCAATGCGATTGCGTAACGGTTGCCAGGCAGCGCGATCATTTCGCCCTGCATAACTTCGGCCAGGCCGTGTACGCGGATGATCCCGTCGCTGACGGAAACGATAGTACCTTCATTGTGAGCTTCGCTCACTACATTGAACTGAGCAATGCGCTGCTTGATCAGTTCGCTGATTTCGGTGGAATTCAGTTGCATGCTCCAGTCCCCTTAAGACTGCAAGACGTCTGTCAGGCGTTCAAGACGACCGCGAACGCTGCCATCAATCACCATATCGCCGGCGCGAACAACGATGCCGGCCAGTACAGACTTGTCAATTTTGCAATTCAGCTTAACTTTGCGTGACAGACGTTTTTCCATCGCAGCGGCGATTTTCGCCTGCTGTTCGTCGCTCAGCGCGCTCGCAGAGAGCACTTCGACTTCGACGGTGGATTCCAGCGAGGCGCGCAGTTCGATGAACTGCTGCAGCACGGCAGGAAGAACCAGTAAACGTCCATTTTCGGCCATTACACGGATAAAGTTCTGGCCATGTTCGTCGAGCCGATCGCCACAAACCGCGATGAACGTCTTGGACAGCGTTTCTGGCGCAACCGCGCCAGACAGCAGTTCAGAAATCTGTTCATTGCGAGTGACTTCAGCCGTAAACGCCAGCATCTCCTGCCAGCGCTCTACGCTTTGGTGCTCAACGGCAAAGTCAAAAGCTGCTTTGGCGTAGGGGCGAGCTACAGTTACAAATTCAGACATCAGCCCCTCCCTCCTTACAGTTCAGCGACCAGTTTATCAACGATGTCGCTGTTAGCAGCTTCATCCACGGAACGTTCGATGATCTTCTCGGCGCCGGCAATTGCCAGCATCGCGACTTGCTTACGCAACTCTTCACGAGCGCGCTTACGTTCGGCTTCGATCTCAGCCTGAGCCTGCGCCACGATTTTGTTACGTTCCTGCTCGGCTTCGGCTTTCGCTTCATCCATGATCTGAGCTTTGCGTTTGTTCGCTTGCTCGATGATCACCTGAGCTTCTGCTTTAGCAGTTTTCAGCTGGTCGGTCGCATTGGCTTGCGCTAAGTCCAGATCTTTTTTGGCACGCTCTGCAGAAGCGAGGCCGTCAGCGATTTCTTTCTGACGTTTCTCGATGGCAGCCATGATCGGCGGCCATACGTACTTCATGCAGAACCAGACAAACAGAACGAACGCGATGGCCTGGCCGAGGATTGTTGCGTTAAGATTCACAGCACAATGCCTCTTTAAAAGTTAATAGTTTGGTTACGTCGTAGAGGGTTACTCTACTTACGCGACGGCGAACATCACGTACAGACCCAGACCTACAGCGATCATCGGGATGGCGTCGACCAGACCCATAACGATAAAGAACTGTGTACGCAGCAGAGGAATCAGGTCAGGCTGACGAGCAGCGCCTTCCAAGAATTTACCACCCAGGATGCCGATACCGATCGCAGCACCGATTGCCGCTAAACCCATCATCACAGCGGCAGCCATGTACAGCAGATCCATACTCAGGTTTTCCATGACAGTCTCCAGTTTGTTTCAGTTTAAAAGTGCAAGTGTTTTAAGAAAATCAGTGCTCTTCAGACGCCATCGACAGATAGACGATCGTCAGAACCATGAAAATAAAGGCTTGAAGCGTAATGATCAGGATGTGGAAGATAGCCCAAGGCAAGCTCAGGACCCACTGTGACCACCACGGCAACAGGCCGGCAATCAGGATGAAGATCAACTCACCCGCATACATGTTGCCGAACAGTCGCAGACCCAGTGAAACAGGTTTGGACAGCAGGCTGACACCTTCAAGAATCAGGTTGATAGGAATGAATACAGGGTGGTTGAACGGCTGCATGGTCAACTCTTTAACGAACCCGCCAACGCCTTTCATTTTGATGCTATAGAACAGAATCAGGATAAACACGCCCAGCGCCATAGACAGCGTGACGTTCACGTCAGCGGTAGGCACCACGCGCAGCGCAGGCAGACCGAGATGCGCCCCGATGAACGGCAGGAAGTCTACCGGAATCAGGTCCATCAGGTTCATCAGGAACACCCAGACGAACACGGTCAGCGCCAACGGCGCAATCACCTTGCTCTTGCCGTGGTACATGTCGCGCACGCTGCTGTCGACGAAACCAACCACCAGCTCCACGGCGGTTTGCAGTTTACCCGGCACGCCGCTGGTGGCGTTTTTAGCCACTTTGCGGAAAATCACCAGGAACAAAACCCCGAGGACGACGGAGAAAAACATCGAGTCGAGGTTAATCGACCAAAACCCAGTCCCGACCTGAAGCTGCGTCAGGTGGTGACCGATATACTCCTGTGGACTGTTGTATCCCTCTGCAGACATGATGCCTCTACCCTTTATTTAGTTAATTTCGGTAACTGTTAATCACGGCCGGTGCCACTATCTGCACCACTAACACCGCTAAATAGGTCAGGCCAAGCGGTATAAACTCCGCCTTGAACACCCCCAGCGCCACGATCAGCAAAACGATGGTGATCACGACCTTTAGCCCCTCGCCGATGGCGAACGACCAGGCAACCCTACCGGGCGCCGGCGTTTGCGCCTGATGGCGCAAGGCAAACAGCATAAACATTGCACTCGGCAACCAGGCGGCGAGACCGCCTGCCAGCGCCGAAGCGCTCCATTCCGGGCTTTTCAGCCAGAAAGCAACGCTGATCAGAACAAAAGTCATTAACTGCAAAAACAGCAGTTTGCGTGCGACTTTCCCGCTGTAAAGGGACACAGACATGACGTTTGTTCTCTCCGTACCCCAGAGGGGGTATGCTGAGTGACGTATACAACTGTTTTTGCTGTCCTGAGTCAAGCAGCAAAAAACGAGCAAATTATACGGGGCATACCAACGAATTCAATCGATAAGTAGCGAAAAGGTGAACAATTATTTAAATTTCCCTATTCCAGCCTATTTTCACAAGAAAACGGTCGGAATAATAGGGCGCATTTAATTGTCTGATTATTCCAGCGTTGCGTTTAGAAACGCGAGGCCGATCACAGTAATGTCCCTTCCTGATTTATAGCCGATGGTCAACCAAACCGTCTTTAGCAATTTGAGCGATCAAAAGATTATATAAATCAAAACATTATCAGTTAACTGTTCAAAAACAATCCGTATACCCGATGAAAACCTTTTATTGACAAGCAGCGGGGCAATATTCCAACAGCCAATTAACATTAGCAGCAAACGCCAATCTTTCGCACATGATTGCTAACGTGACTATTTCTAAATGCAATTACTCTATTGTCGCTAATTAGCCGCGTTTTTTGTGTTAATAGAAAGTAAATTAACTAAAAAAAGCGACCAACTAATTAGCCTGCTTACCTTTCTGCTGAGTACTGCCTTTTAATTCACGCTTGTTTGATCAAAAGCAAACTCAGTTTGCCTTAAGAATCACCAGATGGCGTTCGCCTTCCAGTTCAGGCACCTGCAACCGCACGATGGACTCCAGGCTTACGCCAGCCGGCAGCTGCGTCAGCTCTTCATCCGGGCGCACGCCTTTCAACGCGTAAAAACGCCCCTGCCCTTTCGCCGGCAGATGATGACACCAGGACAGCATATCCTGCAGCGAAGCGAACGCGCGGCTGATCACGCCATCAAACGGTGGCTCAGCCGGAAACGCTTCGACGCGGCTCTGCACCGGCTCGATATTGTTCAGGCCCAGCTCATGCTGCACCTGGCGCAGGAAGCGCACGCGCTTGCCCAGGCTGTCGAGCAGCGTGAAATGCGCGTCTGGGCGCACGATCGCCAGCGGAATGCCCGGCAAGCCGGGGCCGGTGCCGACATCGATGAAACGTGAGCCCTGTAAATGCGGGTTGACCACGATGCTGTCGAGGATGTGGCGCACCAGCATTTGCTGCGGATCGCGCACCGACGTGAGGTTATAAGCCTTGTTCCACTTATCCAGCATGCCGACATAACCCAGCAGCTGCTGTTTTTGCTGATCGGGCAGCTCAATGCCTGCCGCCGCAAGCAGCGAGTCTAATTTTTTTTGCACAACGGATCCTCTGGCAGGCGCTGAACGACCAGCGGATGGTTAGCTGGCGCAATGAGGCGACTATGATAATTCAGGGCGCAAGTGATGTCAGCGGCCGTTTGGCTACGGGATGAACAAACGGCCGCCTGGATGCAATATTTATGCGCTGCGGCGCAGCAGTCCCTGCTTTTTCAGCCAGATCAGCAAAATCGAGATCGCCGCCGGCGTAATGCCGGAGATGCGCGAAGCCTGGCCGATGGAGTTCGGTTTGTGATCGTTCAACTTGGCGATCACCTCGTTCGACAGTCCCGAAACCTGACGGTAGTCGAGATCCAACGGCAGCAAGGTATTCTCGTTGCGCTGCTGTTTTTCGATCTCTTCCTGCTGACGAGCGATGTAGCCCTCGTATTTGACCTGGATCTCGACCTGTTCAGCCGCTTGTACGTCGCCCAGCGGCGGCGCGAAGGCGTCGGTGCCGGTCAACTGCGCGTAATCCATCTCCGGACGGCGCAGCAGCTCTTCGCCGTTCGCTTCACGCGACAGCGGCGCTTTCAGCAGCGCATTGACCTGTTCGACGTTCTCGGCGTGCGGGTGCATCCAGATGTCGCGCAGGCGCTGGCGTTCGCGTTCGATTCGCTCCAACTTCTCGCTGTAACGTGCCCAACGCACGTCGTCCACCAGGCCGAGTTCACGGCCTTTTTCCGTCAGGCGGAGATCGGCGTTGTCTTCGCGCAGCATCAGACGATACTCGGCGCGTGAGGTAAACATGCGGTACGGCTCTTTGGTGCCGAGGGTGCTGAGATCGTCCACCAGCACGCCCAGGTAGGCCTGATCGCGGCGTGGCGCCCAGCCTTCTTGTTCGTCGGCGAAACGCCCAGCGTTCAGACCGGCCAGCAGGCCCTGCGCAGCCGCTTCTTCATACCCAGTGGTGCCGTTGATCTGACCGGCGAAGAACAGCCCCTGGATGAATTTGCTTTCCAGCGTCGGCTTCAGGTCGCGCGGATCGAAGAAATCGTACTCGATAGCATAACCAGGGCGAATAATACGCGCGTTTTGCATTCCCTCCATCGAACGGACGATCTGCATCTGCACGTCGAACGGCAGGCTGGTGGAAATCCCGTTAGGATAAATCTCGTTGCTGGTTAGGCCTTCCGGCTCGAGGAAGATCTGGTGCGCGTTGCGATCGGCAAAGCGCATGACCTTGTCTTCGATCGACGGGCAATAACGTGGGCCGATCCCTTCGATGATCCCGGCATACATCGGGCTGCGATCGAGGTTATTGCGGATCACGTCATGGGTTTTTTCATTGGTGTGGGTGATGTAGCACGCCATTTGTTCCGGGTGTTGGCTGGCATCGCCCAGGAACGAGAATACCGGCACCGGCGTATCGCCGTGTTGTGGCGCCAGTACGCTGAAATCGATAGTGCGGGCGTCGATGCGCGGTGGCGTACCGGTTTTCAAGCGGTTAACGCGCAGCGGCAGTTCTCGCAAACGTTGCGACAGCGAGATCGAAGGTGGATCCCCGGCGCGACCACCGCTGTAGTTTTCCAGACCGATATGGATCTTGCCGTCCAGGAAGGTGCCTACGGTCAATACCACCGCCTTGGCGCGGAATTTCAGGCCCATTTGGGTGACGGCGCCGACTACGCGATCGTTTTCGACGATCAGATCCTCAACCGGCTGTTGGAAGATCATCAGGTTGGGCTGGTTCTCCAACGCGGTACGGATCGCCTGGCGATACAGTACGCGATCCGCCTGAGCGCGTGTGGCACGAACGGCTGGGCCTTTGCTGGCGTTTAGTATCCTAAACTGGATGCCAGCGTGGTCGATCGCTGTTGCCATCAGGCCACCGAGTGCATCAATTTCCTTAACCAGATGCCCTTTACCAATACCGCCAATCGCCGGGTTACAGGACATCTGTCCCAGCGTATCGATATTGTGTGTCAATAATAAAGTCTGACGTCCCATGCGTGCCGCGGCCATGGCGGCCTCGGTACCTGCATGGCCACCACCGATGATGATGACGTCAAATTGATCTGGATAAAACATGGAACTGCACCTCGCCGTATTGCGAACGATCGTATTTGCCCTGGGGTCGGGGATTCTACTCAAGTTTAGACGATCGACCAAGTGGTCAGGATCGTCGGTAATTAAAAGAAGATATTTTTTATTTAAAGATCTCTTTATTAGATCTCTTATTAGGATCGCGATCCTCTGTGGATAAGTGACTATTCACGATGAAGATCAGCAGATTAAGGAGGATCGTTTGCTGTGAATGATCGGTGATCCCGACGCAGATAAGCTGGGATCTAAAAGGCTTGTTATGCACAGGACAAAAAGCGCACTACGGTTGTTATTGGGATAACTACGGCTTTTACCCTGCTTTTAAGCTTAGTTATCCACAATCGTTCGCGCGATCTTTAGACGAATTAGAGTAAATTAATCCAGGTTTTTACCCATTCCTCGGCCGGATCCTCGGGAATTTCATGCTCGGTCACGTCGATCTCGAGACGATCGCCGATCCTTTTAGCGCCTCTGGCGATCAACAGATCGTCGATCTGTTTGATCGCGCCGCAGAAGGTGTCGTATTCCGAACTGCCCAAACCGACGGCGCCGAACTGCACTTCGGAAAGATCCGGCTGCTGATCTGCGATCTGTTCCAACAGCGGCTGAAGGTTATCCGGCAGTTCGCCGGCGCCGTGCGTGGAAGAGACCACCAGCCAGCGGCCGGTCAACGGCAGTTCATCCAGTTCAGGGCCGTGCAGCATCTCGGTAGAGAAACCCGCGTCTTCCAGCTTTTCAGCTAAATGTTCAGCCACGTATTCGGCGCTGCCAAGCGTACTGCCACTGATCAGAGTAATGTCTGCCATGAACCAACGATCCCAACCTTCTCACTCAAAGTGGCTGCATTGTACGCTGTGAATCGGCTGGGATCTACCTGTGGATAATGTGGGTATGCAATTTGGCGGGTTACGGCACGATGGTGCGCATAATGGGGTTCTGCAGCGAGATCAGCGTTTCGGTAGACTGGATCTCGTCGATAGTCTGGATCTTGTTGATAAGTACCTGTTGCAACGCGTCGATCGATCGGCACATTACCTTAATAAAGACGCTGTAGTGGCCGGTGGTGTAATAGGCTTCTACCACTTCTTCCAGGCTTTCCAGCTTCTTCAGCGCCGAAGGGTAGTCCTTGGCGCTCTTTAATATGATGCCGATAAAGCAGCACACGTCGTAGCCCAGTTGTTTGGGGCTGACGTCGATGCGCGCGCCGGTGATGATCCCGGCCTGTTTCATCTTCTCCACCCGCACATGAATGGTGCCGGGGCTGACGGCGAAGTTTTTCGCCAGTTCGGCGTACGGTGTGCGCGCATTGTCCATCAGGGCGTTGAGGATGCCACGATCGAGATTATCGATCTGATAAATTTCCGCCATTTAATCCCCCATTAATTAACGATTGTTGAATTCTGTCCGGGTAAAAATGAACGATTAAAAGTGAAAAGGCAATATTGATTAATGGATATTGAATTGATGTGTCATTTTGTTGCTTAATCGATGGCAACAGAGACAGGTTTACAAGAGATACGGCAATGAAAAAACAGTTTATCCAAAAACAACAACAAATCAGCCAGGTCAAATCCTTCTTCTCCCGCCAGCTGGAGCAACAGCTCGGCCTGATCGAAGTGCAAGCGCCGATCCTCAGCCGTTTGGGCGACGGCACGCAGGATAACCTCTCCGGCAGCGAGAAAGCGGTGCAGGTCAAAGTCAAAACCTTGCCGGACGCCACTTTCGAAGTGGTGCATTCGCTGGCGAAATGGAAACGCAAAACCCTGGGCAGCTACGATTTCGGCGCCGGCGAGGGCCTGTATACCCATATGAAGGCGCTGCGCCCGGATGAGGACCGCCTGACGCCAATCCACTCGGTGTACGTCGATCAGTGGGACTGGGAGCGGGTGATGGGCGACGGTGAGCGCAGCCTGGACTACCTGAAAAGCACCGTGCGCAGCATTTACGCCGCGATCAAGGCGACGGAAGCGGAAGTCAGCCGTGAGCATGGCCTGACCCCGTTCCTGCCGGAACAGATCCACTTCGTACACAGCGAAACCCTGCTGCAGCGCTATCCGGATCTGGACGCCAAAGGGCGTGAGCGGGCGATCGCCAAAGAATTGGGCTCGGTGTTCCTGATCGGCATCGGTGGCAAGCTGTCGCACGGCAAATCGCACGATGTGCGGGCGCCGGATTATGATGACTGGACCACGCCGACGGCGGATGGCCTGGCGGGCCTGAACGGCGATATCGTGGTGTGGAACCCGGTGCTGCAGGACGCTTTCGAGCTGTCTTCCATGGGCATCCGCGTCGACGCCACGGCGCTGAAACATCAGCTGGCGCTGACCGGCGATGAAGAACGCATGAAGCTGGAATGGCACCAGTCGCTGTTGCGCGGCGATATGCCGCAGACCATCGGCGGCGGCATCGGTCAGTCGCGTTTGGTGATGCTGCTGTTGCAGCTGTCGCATATCGGCCAGGTGCAGTGCGGCGTGTGGTCGCCGGAAGTGCGCGGGGCGGTCGAAGGCCTGCTCTAACCGCCTAGCGCCGCCAGCGGCGCATCAAACGGCTTTTCAGCCCGGTATCGAAGCGCCAGATATGATCGAAGATGCGCATGATGCCGGGTTTGCCGTAGGCGGACATCGCCACCGCATGGAAACGCTGCTGGTGGCTTTGCTGCTGCTGTTTCACCTTCTTTATTACCTCCTCCGGCAACCGCTGGGCGATAAAATCGGAAATAATCACCGCATCGGCGTCGAACCAGCCGCTCTCCGCCATTTTGGTGACGGTGGCGTTCAGGCAGGCCGCCAGATCGGTGCCGCCGCGAAACTGCTGGCCGAGAAAGCGCACCGCCTGTTCGATGCCGCTGGCGGCGGTGAGTTCGTAATGCACGATCTGGTTGGCGAACAGCATGATGTAGCAGCGGCGGTTGTCCGCCAGCGCAATGCGCAACAGCGCCAGACAGAACGCCTTGGCGCACTGTTCGTTGAAGCCGCCCATCGATCCTGAGGTGTCCACGCAGACGATAAACGGCCCGCGCGGCTGCTGATCCTGCTGCTGGTGGGTGACCTGACGGATCAGGATCTGTTCCTGCCAGACGTCGCCCTGCAGACGGTAGCTCAGCAGTCGCTTTTCCAACAGACGGCGATAAAACTCGAATTCCAGCTCTTCAATCCCCAGCGTCGCCAGCTCCGGCGGCAGCAGACGCAGGATGTCGTCGCTCTGATGAATGCCGCTCACTTCTTCCGGCAGCGTGGCCGGCACCTGCACCATGACCCTGAACGGCTCCGGCTGCGCGTCCTGTTGCTGCACCGCCTTGGCCTGATAGCTGCGGCCCAGCTGCTGCGCCAGCTTTTTCAGCTCCGGCTGTTGCTGCAAAAAGTTGCCATACTCCACCAGCCGCTGGTAATCGCCGCGCTGCAGCTGGCCTTTGCTCATGTCCCACAGCCTGCCGGCGGCGGTGTCGTTTTCCGACAGCAGCGGCTCCAGCGCGCCGCTCAGCGCCAGGCGCTCCTGCAGTTCCGCCATCAGCTGCTCGCGCTCTTGTTCCAGCAACTGGTGGTGCAGCATAGTGGCCTGCAGCGTCAGGCTGATGCGCCAGCGCTGCAAGAACAGGGTTTGGAAGCTGTCGTCAAGCGGGTGATTGGGCAGATCGGCGGCGTCCACCAGCGCGCGTGCCTGTTCATAAAACGGCGAGACCAGCTGACGCAGCAGCTCCATCGTGTCATTGAGGTTGTGATAGAACTGGGTGTTGTTCTCCAGCTGGCACTGCTGGTAGCGGTAAAACTCCTGCGCCAGCGCCGGCGGCACCATAGCCTCCTGCAGACGCTCCTTGAGCTGCAGTTTCCAGCGTGGCAGATCGCGATCCAGCGCCCGGCGAAGGGCCGGAAACTTTTTAAAGAACACCGACAGCTGCGGCGCCGCCAGCATGCCGACGATCATCTCCTCGATCATCTCGCCTTCGGTGATCGCCAGAAGCAGATCGAGCGTCTCCAGACTGAGCATGGTTACTGGCCGCGCATTTGCTGCTGTTGCTGTTTAACCTGTTCCGCCACTTGCAGCAGACTGGCTTCGATCTTGGCCAGGCCAGCGGCAGGCGTGAACAGACAGGGCTGATGTTGGCTGAAGGCGCGGCGCTGCTCCGCCAGGCGCTGGGCCAACGCGTCCATTTCATCCAGCAGCGCCTGCGGCGTGGCGGTGGCCTGTTTGCCCGGCAGCGCCAGCAGCGAAGGTTGGCGGCTGACGTCCAGCACCGTCAGGTGCAGTTGGTCATCGACGTCCAAATCGATCGGCTGCGCGAAGCCAATGCCGTTCAGCTTGGCGCGCACGTCGCCGCCTTTTTGCAGCCAGTTATCCAGCACGCTGCTCTCAATGCTCAGATGGTTGACCTGAATGTCATGCAGCTGCAGCGGTTTTTGCAGCAGCAGGGTGAGGGTGCCGCCGGCGAACGGCGTGGCCGGCGCATATTGCGGTTTGCGGCTGAACATGCCGCCCTTTTTCACCAGGCTGATGGCCTGTCGGTCGCTTTGCTGCTGCTGGTCCTGCAGCCAGCGGGTATGGATCTGTTGCAACTGGATCAGCATCGACTGCTGCTGATAGGCCGACTCGGTCAGCAGCTGATCGATCTGCTGTTGCAGCAGCTTCAGCGAGGTGAGATCGTGCCACAGGCAGTCTTTCAATAGCATCAGGTCGAGCGGGGCGATGGCATCGCGCCCGCTGAAGAAGGCGCAGGCCTGCAGCAGACGCAGGGCTTTTTTCCAGCGCCGATCGGAGACGTATGGCGCCTGCTCCAGCGCGTCCAGCCGCTGACGCAGCTGGAAAATCAGCTCAAAGCAGGCTTCCGGCAGCGCCACCTTGTCGATCTGCGGCTGCCACTGCAGAAACTCTTCGTCGCTGATGCTCAGCGCCGCCGGCACCGGGTTTTGGCTTTCGCTCTGGCGGTTGACCAGCAGCGAGCGGAAATTCTGTTTATCCTGCACCTTGTCCAGCCACAGGCGGATAAGCATGCGGTCATATAAGGCTTCGAGGCTGTTGTCCGCTTCGGGCAGTTCGTTGGAGGCGGTGACCAGCAGGCGCAGCGGGATCGGTTCTTCGCTGTTGCCGTTGCGAAAGCGCCGTTCGTTAATCGCCGTCAGCAGGGTGTTGAGGATCGCCGGGCCGGCCTTCCAGATCTCGTCCAGAAACACGATCTCCGCTTCCGGCAGGTAGCCGGCGGTCAGGCGCTGATAGCGCCCTTCGTCTTTCAGCGCCTGAATCGAGAGCGGGCCGAAGACCTCTTCCGGCGTAGAAAAGCGCGTCATCAGGTATTCAAAGGAGCGGGCGTTGCGGAAGGCAAACTTCAGCCGGCGCGCGATCAGGCTCTTGGCGATGCCGGGCGGGCCGAGCAAGAATACGCTTTCGCCGCTCAGCGCCGCCAGCAGGCACAGGCGGATTGCCTCTTGCCGCTCATAGAGGCCGCTCTCCAGCGCGCTGCTGAGGCGGGAAATTCGTTCTGCCAGAAGGGATGATGGCGTCATATAATCGTCGTATTGTCCGAGAGTTAGCCAATCTTGGTCGATAATTCGATGATAAACCACCATTATTTTTAATGGTATAGCTTATTGATTAGTAAAATTTTTCTCAGTTGAGTCGGATATCCGGTTCACATTTTGTTTATTTTTCGGCTCTGATATAAGGGTAGGCAAGCCGTATAAATGGTGCATACTGTGCGGCTTTCTGGTGGGCGTGACGGATCTTTGAGCCCGTATTTTGCCTGATGCGGATGCATCGCTAACGGATGTTCTGATAAAGAAACGAATTATGAGCGCAGAGCATAAGCAGTCCCTATCGGCGGTAACCCTGGCTGCCATCGGCGTGGTCTACGGTGATATCGGCACCAGCCCTCTCTATACGCTGAGAGAGTGTTTCTCCGGCCATTACGGCTTCGATGTTCGTCCAGACGTGGTTTTCGGCTTCCTGTCGCTGATTTTCTGGATGCTGATCGTGATCGTTTCCCTCAAATATCTTACCTACGTGATGCGGGCGGACAACGCCGGCGAAGGCGGCATTTTGACGCTGATGTCGCTGGCCGGGCGAAATACCTCGGCGCGCACCACCGCAGTGCTGGTGATACTGGGCCTGATCGGCGGCAGCTTCTTCTATGGCGAGGTGGTGATCACCCCGGCGATCTCGGTGATGTCGGCGATAGAGGGGTTGGAAATCGCCGCGCCTGCGCTCGACGCCTATATCGTCCCGCTCTCGATTCTGGTGCTGACCCTGCTGTTCGTTATCCAAAAACACGGCACTGGCAGCGTCGGCAAGCTGTTCGCCCCGGTAATGCTGCTGTGGTTCATCGTGTTGGCGGTGCTGGGCGCGCGCAGCATCATTTCGAACCCGGAAGTGCTGCAGGCGCTGAATCCCAAATGGGCGCTCAACTTCTTTATGGAATATAAGAAGGTGTCGTTCTTCGCGCTGGGGGCGGTGGTGCTGTCTATCACCGGCGTTGAGGCGCTGTATGCCGATATGGGGCACTTCGGCAAGTTCCCGATCCGCCTGGCCTGGTTCACCGTGGTGCTGCCTTCGCTGGTGCTCAACTACTTCGGGCAGGGGGCGTTGCTGCTGAAAAACCCTGAAGCGATCAAAAACCCATTCTTCCTGCTGGCACCCGACTGGGCGCTGATCCCGCTGCTGATTCTGGCAACCCTGGCAACGGTCATCGCCTCGCAGGCGGTGATTTCCGGCGTCTTCTCGCTGACCCGCCAGGCGGTGCGTCTGGGTTACCTGTCGCCGATGCGCATCATTCACACCTCGGAAATGGAATCCGGCCAGATCTATATTCCGGTGATCAACTGGACGCTGTACATCTCGGTAGTGCTGGTGATCATCGGGTTCGAACACTCCAGCAACCTGGCGGCGGCGTACGGCATCGCCGTCACCGGTACCATGGTGCTGACCAGCATTCTGGTCACCTCGGTGGCGATCAACAACTGGCACTGGAATCGCTTCCTGGCGATCGGCATTGTGACCATCTTGCTGATCATCGACGTGCCGATGTTCTCCGCCAACGCCCTGAAGCTGTTCTCCGGCGGCTGGTTGCCACTGACCTTGGCGCTGGTGATGTTCGTCATTATGACCACCTGGAAGAGCGAGCGCTTCCGCTTGCTGCGCCGCCTGCATGAACACGGCAACTCGCTGGAGGCGATGATCGCCTCGCTGGAGAAATCGCCGCCGGTGCGGGTGCCGGGGACCGCGGTGTTCCTGTCGCGCGCCACCAACGTCATTCCTTTTGCGCTGCTGCACAACCTGAAGCACAACAAGGTGCTGCATGAACGCGTGGTGCTGCTGACGCTGCGCACCGAGGATGCGCCTTACGTGCACAACGTGCGCCGGGTGACCATCGAACAGCTGTCGCCGACCTTCTGGCGGGTGGTGGCCAGCTACGGCTGGCGGGAAACGCCGAACGTCGAGGAGGTGTTCCACCGCTGCGGGCTGGAAGGGTTGCCGTGCCGCATGTCGGAGACGTCATTCTTCATGTCGCATGAGTCGCTGATCCTCACCAAGCGGCCGTGGTATCTCTACCTGCGCGGCAAGCTGTTCGTCGCCCTTAGCCGCAACGCGCTGCGCGCGCCGGATCAGTTTGAGATCCCACCTAACCGGGTCATCGAACTCGGCACGCAGGTCGAGATCTAACCCACCTGACAGGGGTTCAGCATGGCTGAGCCCCTTTTGTTTGCGCTTTTTCCGCGCGCGAACGAAACGTTTCGATAGCGATCACACTTCTGCATTGTCCCGGTTGCCTTCCCCTGCCGTTTTTTTAAACTCCTCCAGAGAGCGAAACGTTTCGCTAGCGGAGTGAGAAGATGAAAAAAGGCGTATTACTGAATTCCGACGTGTCTGCCGTGATTGCCCGGCTGGGGCACACCGATCAGCTCACCTTGTGCGATGCGGGCCTGCCGATACCGGCGGCGACGCAGCGCATCGATCTGGCGCTGACGCAAGGCGTGCCGACCTTCATGCAGGTGTTCGCGGCGGTCACGCAAGAGATGCAGGTAGAAAACGCCATCCTGGCGGAAGAGATCGTGAAACAAAATCCGTCGCTCCACGAGGCATTGTTGGCTGAACTGACCGCACTGGGCCAACGCCAGGGCAATACCATCAGCGTGCGCTATATCAGCCATCAGGCGTTTAAAGCGCAAACCGAGCACAGCCGGGCGGTGATCCGCAGCGGAGAGTGTTCGCCTTACGCGAACGTGATCCTGTGCGCCGGCGTAACTTTCTGAGGCGCGTATGCAACCTTTACTGCAACTGAAAGGGATTGATAAAGCCTTTCCCGGCGTGAAGGCGCTTTCCGGCGCCGCCCTCAGCGTCTATCCCGGCAAGGTGATGGCGCTGGTGGGGGAAAACGGCGCCGGGAAGTCCACCATGATGAAAGTGCTGACTGGCATCTACCAGAAAGACGCCGGCAGTCAGTATTTTCTCGGTAAAGAGGTGGTATTCAACGGGCCTAAGGATTCGCAGGAAGCGGGCATCGGCATTATCCATCAGGAGCTGAACCTGATCCCGCAGCTGACGATTGCGGAAAACATCTTCCTCGGCCGCGAGTTCGTCAACCGTTTCGGCCGCATTGACTGGAAGCGCATGTACGCCGAGGCCGATCGCTTGTTGGCGCGCCTCAACCTGCGCTACAGCAGCCACCGGCTGGTGGGGGAGCTGTCGATCGGCGATCAGCAGATGGTGGAGATCGCCAAGGTACTGAGCTTCGAATCGAAAGTGATCATCATGGACGAACCGACCGATGCGCTGACCGACACCGAAACCGCCTCGCTGTTCAAGGTGATCAACGAGCTGAAGGCCGAAGGGCGCGGCATCGTTTATATCTCGCACCGCCTGAAAGAGATTTTTGAAATCTGCGACGACGTGACCGTGTTCCGCGACGGGCAGTTCATCGCTGAGCGGCCGGTGAGCGAGCTGCAGGAAGATTCGCTGATTGAGATGATGGTCGGCCGCAAGCTGGAAGAACAATACCCGCGCCTTGATTTGCCGCGCGGGGAAAAGCGGCTGGACGTCAGCCACCTTTCCGGACCCGGCGTTGAAGACGTCAGCTTTACGCTGTACCGCGGCGAGATCCTCGGCGTGGCCGGGCTGATGGGCGCCGGGCGCACTGAATTGATGAAGATCCTGTACGGCGCCGCGCCGCGTAAGGCCGGCACCGTCAGCCTGGACGGCCGCGACGTGGTCACCCACTCGCCGCAGGACGGGTTGGCGAACGGCATCGTCTATATCTCGGAAGACCGTAAGCGCGACGGCCTGGTGCTGGGCATGTCGGTAAAGGAAAACATGTCTCTGACCGCGCTGCGCTACTTCAGCCGCGCCGACGGCAGCCTGAAACAGGCCGATGAGCGGCAGGCGGTGGGGGATTTCATCCGCCTGTTCAATATCAAAACGCCGTCGATGGAGCAGCCGATCGGCCTGCTTTCCGGCGGCAACCAGCAAAAAGTGGCGATCGCCCGCGGCCTGATGACCCGGCCGAAGGTGCTGATCCTCGATGAGCCGACGCGCGGCGTCGACGTCGGCGCCAAAAAAGAGATCTATCAGTTAATCAACCAGTTCAAGCAGGAAGGGCTGAGCATCATTCTGGTGTCTTCGGAAATGCCGGAGGTGATGGGCATGAGCGATCGCATTCTGGTGATGCACGAAGGGCATCTCAGCGGCGAGTTCCCGATTGAACAGGCCACCCAGGAAGCGTTGATGGCGGCAGCCGTCGGCAAGCAATACGGCGTAAAGCAGGAGTAATCAGATATGAGTTCCCAGACTATCGCAGCCAAGCGCTGGTTCAGTAAAGAGTGGCTGTTAGAGCAGAAGTCGTTGATTGCGCTGCTGGTGCTGATCGCCGTGGTCTCTTCCATGAGCCCGAACTTCTTCACCCTGAACAACCTGTTCAATATTCTGCAGCAGACTTCGGTGAACGCCATCATGGCGGTGGGGATGACGCTGGTGATCCTCACGTCCGGCATCGATCTGTCGGTAGGATCGCTGTTGGCCCTGACCGGCGCGGTGGCGGCGTCGATCGTCGGCTTTGAGGTCAACGCGCTGGTGGCGGTGGCGGCGGCACTGGCGCTCGGCGCCGCGATTGGCGCCTGTACCGGGGTGATCGTCGCCAAAGGCAAGGTGCAGGCCTTTATCGCCACGCTGGTGATGATGCTGCTGCTGCGCGGCGTCACCATGGTGTACACCAACGGCAGCCCGGTCAATACCGGTTTCACCGACGTGGCCGACACCTTCGGCTGGTTCGGCATCGGCCGTCCGCTGGGCGTGCCTACGCCGATCTGGATCATGGCGATCGTGTTCATCGCCGCCTGGTATATGCTGCACCATACGCGCCTGGGCCGCTATATTTATGCCCTGGGCGGCAACGAAGCGGCGACCCGCCTGTCCGGCATCAGCGTCGATAAAGTGAAGATTATCGTCTACTCGCTGTGCGGCCTGCTGGCGGCGCTGGCCGGGGTGATCGAAGTGGCGCGCCTGTCGTCGGCGCAGCCGACCGCCGGCACTGGCTATGAGCTGGACGCCATCGCCGCCGTGGTGCTGGGCGGCACCAGCCTGGCCGGCGGCAAGGGGCGCATCGTCGGCACGCTGATCGGGGCGCTGATCCTCGGCTTCCTGAACAACGGCCTGAATTTATTGGGTGTTTCTTCCTACTACCAAATGATCGTGAAGGCAGTGGTGATACTGCTGGCGGTTCTGGTAGATAACAAAAGCAACAAGTAACCTCCCCCTACAGGAATCACGATGATGAAAATGAAAAAACTGGCAACCTTAGCTTCCGCCATCGCGCTGAGCGCCACCCTGAGCGCCAATGCCATGGCCAAAGACACCATCGCGCTGGTGGTGTCCACCCTCAACAACCCGTTCTTCGTCTCGATGAAGGATGGGGCGCAGCAAGAGGCCAACAAGCTGGGCTACAACCTGGTGGTGCTGGATTCCCAGAACAACCCGGCGAAAGAGCTGGCCAACGTGCAGGATCTGATGGTGCGGGCGCCCAAGCTGCTGTTGATCAACCCGACCGACTCCGATGCGGTGGGTAACGCCATCAAGATGGCCAACCAGGCTAAGATCCCGGTCATCACGCTGGACCGCGTGGCGAGCAAGGGTGACGTGGTGAGCCACATCGCTTCGGACAACCGCGTGGGCGGCAAAATGGCCGGTGATTTCATCGCCAAGAAAGCGGGCGCCGATGCCAAGGTGATTCAGCTGGAAGGCATCGCTGGCACCTCTGCCGCGCGTGAACGCGGTGAAGGCTTCAAGCAGTCGCTGGATCAGAATAAATTCAAACTGTTGGCCAGTCAGCCGGCCGATTTCGATCGCACCAAGGGCCTGAACGTGATGCAGAACCTGCTGACCGCGCACCCGGATGTGCAGGCGGTGTTCGCCCAGAACGATGAAATGGCGCTGGGTGCGCTGCGCGCGCTGCAAACCGCCGGTAAAACCGACGTGATCGTGGTAGGCTTCGACGGCACCGCTGACGGCGTGAAAGCGGTCGAAGGCGGCAAGCTGGCGGCGACGGTGGCGCAGCGCCCCGATCAGATCGGCGTGATCGGCGTGGAAACCGCCGATAAAGTGCTGAAAGGCGAAAAAGTGTCGGCGACCATCCCGGTCGATTTGAAACTGGTCACTCAGTAAGTCATACCAGCGCCATCGGAACGGGGCGTTTACGATGGCGCGCAATTCAGGAATCAATGCGATGGAAACAGGTAAGCTGGTGGTTCTTGGCAGCATCAATGCCGACCATATCCTCAATATTGAACAGTTCCCCCACCCGGGCGAAACGGTGATCGGGAAACAGTATAAGGTGGCGTTTGGCGGCAAGGGCGCGAATCAGGCGGTGGCGGCCGGGCGCAGCGGGGCGAAGATCGCCTTTATCGCCTGCGTGGGCGCCGACGATATCGGCGAACGTGTCCGCCGGCAGCTGGCGAGCGATTGCATTGATACCCAGCCGATTGAAGCCATCGCCGACACCACCACCGGCGTGGCGCTGATCTTCGTCAACGCCGAAGGCGAGAACGTGATCGGCATTGATGCCGGCGCCAACGCCGCGGTAACGCCGGATTACCTGGCGCGCTACCAACAAAAAGTGATCGACGCCGATGCCCTGCTGATGCAGCTCGAGTCGCCGCTGGAGACGGTGATCGCCGCCGCCCGCCTGGCGAAACAACATCACACGCAGGTGATCCTCAACCCGGCTCCGGCGCGCGAGCTACCTGACGAGCTGCTGGGCATGATCGATATGATCACCCCGAATGAAACCGAAGCCCAGCGCCTGACCGGCATCGCCGTGGACAACGAAACGGATGCGGCGCGTGCGGCGCAGGCGCTGCACGACAAGGGCATCGCGACGGTGATCATCACCCTCGGTAGCCGCGGCGTGTGGCTGAGCGAAAACGGCAACGGCAAATTGGTGCCCGGTTTCAAGGTGCAAGCGGTGGATACCATCGCCGCCGGCGATACCTTTAACGGCGCGCTGGTGACCGCCCTGCTGGAAGGCAAGGTCATGGCCGACGCGGTGCGTTTCGCCCATGCGGCGGCGGCGATCGCCGTGACCCGCCCCGGCGCGCAGCCTTCGGTGCCGTGGCGTGAAGAGATCGACGCCTTCTTGCAGCAGCAGGGGTGATCCTTTGGCCACCATGAAAGATGTCGCCCGCCTGGCGGGCGTTTCAACCTCTACCGTTTCGCATGTGGTCAACAACAATCGCTTTGTCAGCGACAGCGTGCGCGACAAGGTCATGGCGGCCGTGGAACAGCTGAACTATGCGCCTTCTGCGCTGGCGCGCAGCCTGAAGCTCAATCAGACGCGCACTATCGGCATGCTGGTGACCGCCAGCAACAACCCGTTTTATGCCGAAGTAGTGCGCGGCGTAGAGCGCAGCTGCTATGAACGCGGCTACAGCCTGATCCTGTGCAACACCGAAGAAGACGCCGCGCGCATGAACCGCAGCATGGAGACGCTGCTGCAAAAGCGCGTCGACGGTTTGCTGTTGATGTGCACCGAAAACCACCGGCCATCGCAAGATGCCCTGAGCCGCTACCCGTCATTGCCGATCGTGATGATGGACTGGGCGCCGTTCGAGGGCGCCAACGACATTATTCAGGATAACTCGCTGCTGGGCGGCGAGATGGCGACCGATCATTTGATCGCCCGCGGCTACCGCAAGATTGCCTGCATTGCTGGCCCGGAGGATAAAACCACCGCTCGTCACCGACTGGAAGGCTATCGCAACGCAATGCGTCGCGCCGGATTGCCGGTTTCGCCAGGGTATGAAGTGCATTGCGATTTTGAGTTTGAGGGCGGGGTAAACGCCATGCGCCAACTGCTGGCGCTGGACGAGCCGCCGCATGCGGTGTTCGCTGGCAACGACGCGGTGGCGGTAGGCGTTTATCAGGCGCTGTATCAGGCCGGGCTTTCCGTGCCGCAGGATATGGCGGTGATGGGCTACGATGACATTGAGTTGGCCCGTTATCTGGCGCCGCCGCTGAGCACCATTCATCAGCCGAAGGATTCGCTGGGCGAACTGGCGATCGATGCGCTGATCAACCGCCTGCAAAACCCGGAGCGCGCGCCCCAGGTGCTGGTGCTGACGCCCGAGCTGGTGGAACGCGCCTCGGTGGGCCGCCGTTAGCTCGCCACCTTCGCTTCTTTCTTGCTTTCCTGGCCGCTGATCAAATTGCGGCCATCTTTCCTTCTCAGCAACATAAACACCAGCGCCGACGCCACGGTGACGATCCCCATGGTGATAAAGGTGTAATGGAAGTGGTCGATCATGGTGCCTAACGACAGGGATTCGTAAAAACGCAGCACCGCTGCGCTGATCGCCACGCCGAAGCTGATGGACAGCTGCTGGGTGACCGCCAGGACGCTGTTGCCGGCGCTGGCGTTGGCGTCGTTCAAATCCGCCAGGCTGATGGTGTTCATGGCGGTAAACTGGGTGGACATCGCCATGCCCAGCACGAACAGCGGCAGGATCATTAGCCACAGCGGCATGCCCGGGCTTTGCAGGGCGAACTGGGCGATCAGCACTCCGATGATAACGGTAATGCCGACCAGCGTTTTACGGTAGCCGAACCAGCGCAGCACCTGAGTGACGGTGGATTTCGCCATCAGCGAGCCGATGGCGGTTGGCGCCATCATGCAACCGGCGACGATCGCCGTATAGCCGAATCCCACCTGCAGCATGAGCGGCATTAAAAATGGCACGCAGCCGGTGCCCAGCCTGGAGGCGACGTTGCCAGCGATACCGACCGAGAAGGTACGGGTTTTGAACAGGTCGAGACCGATCAGCGGCTGAGGGTGACGGCGGGCGTGCGCGATGTAGCCGAACAGCATCACAAAGCCGCTGAGCAGAATACCCAGCGAAACGTAGCTTGCCAGTACCCGCTCGCCAAACAGCTCCAGCCCGGTGGAGATCAGCACCAGGCTCAGGCCGAACAGCATGAAGCCAAGAAAATCGAAGCGGCGTTTGGGCGTAGTGAAGTCCGGCATGTATTTGCGCGCATAGAAGATGCCGAGCAGGCCGATAGGGATATTGATCAGGAAAATCCAGTGCCAGGTGGCGTAGGTGACCAGCCACCCGCCCAGCAGCGGCCCCAGAATCGGCCCGACCAGGCCGGGCATGGTGACGAAGTTCAGCACCGGCAGCAGTTCGCTGCGCGGGTAGGCGCGCAGCAGCGCCAACCGCGCGACCGGCATCATCATCGCGCCGCCGATGCCCTGCAGCACGCGAGAGGCGACCAGCGCGCTCAACGTGGGGGAGAGGGCGCACAGCAGCGAGCCGAGGGTGAATAGCGTGACGGCGAAGATGAACACGCGCCGGGTGCCGAAGCGGTCCGCCAGCCAGCCGCTGACCGGGATCAGCATTGCCACCGTCAGCGTGTAGCTGATGACGGCCGATTGCATCGCCAGCGGCGATCGCCCCAGGCTTTGGGCGATCGCCGGTAGCGCCGTGTTGAGGATGGTGGCGTCCAGCGCCTGCATAAAGAACGCCATTGCGGCGATCCACGGTAGCCCTGCCATACTGCGCGCGGATTGGGTCATGGTCGGTCCTGGTTAAATGGTCGTCTGTCCCTCGTCTCTTTCTTCTATATATAAGCGGGGAGCGTGTCTAGTCTTTCTCTTTCAGCAGCACCTGGCAGGCGACGAGCGCGCCGGCGCTGTCCCCGGCGAGTATCGCATCGACGATAGCCTGATGATGGCGCAGCTTAATGACTTCATTGCCGGTGATGGCGCGGAAGTAGCTTTGGTACACCGAACTGAACAGGTTGGCGAACGAGGTCAGGAACGGGTTGCCGCTGGCCTCATAGATGAGCTGGTGGAATTGGGTATCGACCTGGATCCAGCGCTCGCGGTCAAACTGGGTATGCAGCGCGCGCATTTCCGCCATCAGTTCCGCCAGCAGCTTGGTTTGCTGCGGGCTGGCGTGGTCTGCCGCCAACGCGCAGGCCTGTGGCTCCAGCGAGGTGCGCAAGATAAGGAAGTGTTGCATCACCTGATCGAAGTTTTCCCGCGTCATCCACCAGGTCAGTAAATCCTGATCGAGGAAATTCCATTGGCTCTGCGGCATCACGCGGGTGCCGATGCGCGGGCGTGGTAGCAACATGCCTTTGGCGGCTAACATCTTTACCGCTTCGCGTACTGCGGTGCGGCTGACGCCGAATTGCTCGCCCAGTTCCATTTCACCGGGCAGGATGCTGCCGGCCTGATAATCGCCCGCCAGAATTTGTTGGCCGAGTTTCTCTGCAAGCAGATAAGAAAGATTGCGTTGGGCGGCCTGTTGTTGTGCATTTAACGGCATGGCTGCGGGTCCTTACTGACATCGTTATTTCTATTTTACTCCAGCGATCGCCAGCTTTTATGGCTGTTTGCCTGAAAAAGTGACATAAATTCGTCGCTTTTTCGCCCTTTTGCCGAAAAAAACCGCGCTTGAAAAGTTTTTTGCATTTAGGGGTTGCGGCCTGCCGAGAACTCCCTATAATGCGCCTCCACTGACCGGGAACAACGACTGACAAGCCGCCGGGTCAGCGAGAGAAAAGCGAAATAAACGCTTGACTCTCCGGGTGAAAAGCGTAATATACGCCACCTCGAGTTAGCAAGCGAAAGCGCCTAACTCACTGCTCTTTAACAA